>NZ_JBHTIF010000003.1:0-365869 GCF_042677005.1 Lysobacter brunescens
ATGCTGGATCTGACCACGGCGGGCAAGATCGCCGGCGGCAACGGCGTGGAGTCCGACCTCGCCGCGTTCGTCGCCGCGAATCCGGCGACGGCGCAGGCGACGCGTACGGTGTACGACATGGCGGGGCGTGCGACCTACACCGTCGATGGTGTAGGCGGATACATCCAGTATCGCCATGACGATGCAGATCGGGTCGTGGCGGTGCGCAAGGCGGCAACAGCACTGAATCTGTCGGCGATCACCGATGCAACGACAGTGGAACAGCTGTCGTCGATGGTGGTGGCCTCTGCCAGCGACGAGCATGTGCGCTACCTGCATGATCGTGCTGGCCGGGTAGCCTATACGATCGACGCTACGGGGGCATCCACTCGCGTCTGGCACGATGGTGCGGGTCGCATTCTGGGCACCCGTACGTTTGCGACCCGTCTTTCGACGGCCAACCTGGAGGGATTGACGGATGCGACGACGGTCCAAGAACTGGATGCGTTGCAGGTACAGAACGCCTCGGATGCATTGAGTTACCAAGTACATGACGCAGTCGGTCAGGTGCGCTATACGGTGCAGATGACCTCCGCCTCGACGGCATCGGTTCGACATGTCCGCTATGACGGCGTCGGTCGTGCATTCCGTCAGGATGCCTACACCACGACGATGACGATCGATCCCGTGCTGGCTTCGCGCCTGATGGATGGGACGGCCGTCGATGCCGATTTCGCATCGTTCGTGAGCGCCAACGCATCCACGGCGCATTCCATGAGAACGGTGTATGACGCGGCTGGGAACGCGGTTTTCAGCGTTGATGCCACCGGCGCGGTCGCGCGGAGCTGGTACGACGGTGCGGGCCGCATGGTTGCCAGTCGCCGGTTTGCTACACGTCTGGATACGGCAGGATTGGGCGACGAGAGTACGGCCGCCCAGCTGGACACCATGTTGGTGTTCAGCGACCAGGATCAGGGAACGTTCTATCGCGTCTACAACGCAGCCGGACAGTTGCGTTACACCGTCGATATGACATCTGCGAGCACAGCAGTACTGGCCGAGATGCTGTACGACGGTGTAGGACGCCAAGTCCTGTCGCGTGCGTACGGCGATGCGATGGCCTTCGACAGCGCGCTTGCGGCTAAGCTGGTCAATGGCCTGACGATAGATTCGGATTTCGCAAGCTTTGTCACGGCCAACGAATCGAGCGCGCGTACCGAAGCGCAGGTCTACGATGCTTCCGGTCGGGTTCGCTTTGCCTTGCAAAGGAATTTCAGCGATTGGTCGGTGTCCGAGCGCAATTATGATGGCGCAGGGCGGACGACGAGTGAAACGCGCTACGGCGCCCCGATCGCGTATACGCCCGGACAGGAAATTTCGCAGTTGTCGTCCGTGCTGGCTGGACAGGCTGACAGTCGCACCACGCGCTATGTCTACGACGCAGCCGGTCAGCTGCGATTCGTGCTTGACCCGACGGGCGCGCTCAGCGAGCGCCGCTACGATGCGATTGGTCAGGTCGTCGAGACGCGGAGTTACGGTCTGCGCCCGGGGGCGGGTGTCAACGTCGATCTCAACGCAATTGCTGAATGGGCGAACACGCAGGTCAGCAGCAACGTGCGCAAGGTGACGACTGCCTACGATGTCGCGGGTCGTCTGGTTACGCGTACCGACGCGCTCAATAACAGCGAGATCTTTACCTACGACGGTACGGGCCGGATGCTGAGCCGCACCGATCGCGCCGGCGCGATCTGGACGTACCAGTACGATGCCGCCGGCCGCAAGACTGCCGAGATCAGCCCCGAGGTCATGGTCTACGGCATCACCACGCAGGGCGCTCTCTCGGCAGCATCTCGACCGGTGGTGACCCGCTATGTCTACGATGCGCTGGGTCAGGTCGCGAGCAAGACCGAAGACGCGGACAATGCTTCCAGCGCTCGTACGACCAGTTACGCCTATGACCGGGTCGGTCGCCTGGTGAAGACCACGCTGCCGCATCCGGGCAGCATCGATCCGGGCACTGGCAACCTGGTCTTCAATGGTCCGGCACCGACGGTGGAGATCACCTACGACGCGCTGGGCAACGCCGTCGTGCAGAAGGATGCCAACAACCACTACAGCTACAAGGTCTACGATGGCTTCGGTCGCGTCCAGGCCGAGGTCGACGCGGAACGCAACGTCACCACTTATCAATACAACGCCTACGGCGAACAGATCATGCTGCAGCGCTACGCTGCGAGGCTCGACACAGGCGTTGTCGCGTTCTCCGGCGCAAACTGGCAGGCAGGGCAGGCGATCAGCTCGTCGCAGATTTCTGCGGGCGTCAATGCTGTCGATCCATTGAATCGCCAGATCCACACCGTCTACAACCGTCTGGGCCAGAAGGCCGAAGTCACGCTTTCTGCCGTTGATTACCGCAATCTCGACAACAGCAGCATCATCAGCAGCGGTACACCAACGACACGTTACGAGTACAACGCCTACGGCGAAGTCGTGCATGAGAAGGTGTTGGTGTCCGGCTCCACGGACCCGAACTCCGGCGGTGGATTCTGGGCCGAGACCTATCGCTATTACGACCAGGCCGGCCGCATGACCCATGTGGTTGATGCCGAAGGCTACATGACCGCGATGCAGTACAACGCCACCGGCGAAGTGCTGAAGACGATCGAATACGCCCGCGCGGTTGCCGTGCGCAACGCGCCGTCGCATGTTCCCGGCGCCCCCGTGTTGAGCCACTACTCCGGTACCTTGGGCCTGTCCACGAGCACGCCGCCCACCGCGCCTGCGGCAGGCGATGCTGCCAGTGGTTACGATCGCGAGACTCAGTGGACTTATGACGTGCTGGGACGCAAGGCGTCCGAGACCATGGTGCGTCATGTGCGCGCTGTCGACGGCAACGTCCAGCGGCAGTTGCTGAGCAGCCAATATGGCTACGATGCCGAAGACCGCGTCACGGTGCTGACCAATGCCGCCGGCACCACGACGACCACCTACAACGCACTCGGGCAGGTGACTTCGGTGCGCGAGCCCGCGCGCCAGGTGCTGACCAATACGGCGGATGCTGCCCTGCAGGCCAACAGCACGAACAATCTGGCGTCGTCCAGCCTGTACGAGCTGCGTTCCCCATACACCACGATGGCTTACGACGGCCTTGGCCGCGTGATCGCCACGCGCCGCCATGCCAATGGTCACGATGGGCTCAATCCACCTGCCATCGACGACGCGCGCGATCAGGTGATGCTCAGCGTCTACGATGCGCTGGATCGCGTGGTGATGACGCAGAGTGCATCGGGATGGAATTCCACCACGCCGGAGTTGCATCGGACCTACTCGGCCTATGATGCCAACGGCAATCTGCTGCACAGCTGGTCGCGCCTGGAAGGCTCTACAGATAGCCGCGACACGATGATTCACCGCTGGTATACCTACGACGCGGCCGGTCGCCAGCTCAGCACCCGCGTGGAGCGTACGGCGATCGGTTCCGAGGTGACGGTCGGCACCGACCAGCACGAGATCGTGGCCTACAATGCCTTCGGCGAGATCCTCAGCAAGTCCTATGCCGGTGTCGTCGGCGCGCTGACCTATGCCTACGATAACGCCGGCCGCATGGTCAGCGACAACAGTACCGGCGCGATCCGCAAGTACGCCTACAACCTGGCCGGCCAACAGACCCGCGAATCCCACTGGATCAGGCTCGACACCGCGAGTGCTGCGGTGGAAGCGTCGACGACGATGATCGTCGATGGCCTGGGGCGCACGACCAAGGTGGTGTTGCCCACGCATACGACCGATCTGGCCGCCGCTTCCACGGTCCTGCAGACACATGATCGCTGGGGCAATGTCGTCCGCATCATCGATGCGCGCGGTTACCAGACAGACTACGAGTACAACGATCAGAACCAGCTGGTGAAGGAGACCCGCCCGCTTGTCTGGGTGGTGGCCGAGAACGGTGCGGGCAGCTGGCAGCGCCCGGTCCATTACCGCTATCACGACGCACAGGGCCGTCTGGTCGGCATGCGCGATGCCAATGGCAACCTGCGGCAGTACACCTACGATGTCGTGGGCCAGCAGGTTTCGATGACCGATGGCACTGGCAATATCACGCGCCAGGCCTATGACATCTTTGGCCAGCAGCGGATGGTCGAAGATGCGCTGGGCCACATCACATGGCAGGCCTTTGATCGTGCTGGCCGCGTGACCTCGATCGGCGACTTCATGGCCAATGGCGCCGTGCGATCGCAGCATGTGCTGCAGAGTTACAGCCTGAACCAGAACGGCGATCGCCTTGCGACGACCAATGCGTTGAACGCCACTGCGAAATACGACTACGACAGTCAGGGGCGGATGATCCGCAGCCAGACGGCGATGAACGTGGTCCAAGGCTACGCCTACGATGTCCAGGGGCGGAAGGTCCTCGAAACCAATCATTTCAGCGAGGTGAATCCGTCCCACACGGATCGCGACAACAAGCTGGTTCGCCTGAACGCGCTGAGCTGGGAGTACGACGCTTTCGGTCGCGTCATCGATCACAACAACCTCAGCGCACGCGACAGCAACTACGAGTACGACCCGCTGTCGGGCATGCTCATGAGCGAGACCGTGGCCGGCGGTTTCGGTCTGATGACCATCGACCCTGTCCTGAACCAGTATGTACAGGCAGCAGCCAACGGCCAGAAGACATACACCTATTACGCCAATGGCCGCATCCGCACGATCACCGAAAGCGGTGGTTCGACCAGTCGCTACGAGTACGACGCGGCCGGCAACCGTACCGTGGAAGAGGTCGATGCCACCGACCGTCAGGGCACGCGCCACTGGACGGTGACGCGGACGACCTACGACAGCAACAATCGTGTCCTGCGCGTCGTCCAGGACGACATGGCGGTGACGCCGAGCAAGCGCATCTTCGACCTGCGCTACGACTACGACGCCAACGGCAACCGTCGTCGCGTGCAGTCGACATCCGGTTACGGCAACAGCGTCACCCCGGTCGGAGTGTCGAACGCTGGCCCCGTGCTGATCAATCCGCCACGCGACAGCGGCGTGCGTCCCGGTGAAATTTCGCAGATCCGCCTGCTGTTCAGCGATATCTTCCGCGATCCCGAGAACGACGCACTGTCACTGACCATCACGTTGGCAGATGGCTCGCCCCTGCCTTCGTGGCTGCGAGCCAGTCGCGATGCGCAGACCGGCGAGATCGTCCTCGTGGCCTCGCCGCCAGCAGGAGCCCAGGATTCCGAAGTCGTCGTCAAGCTCACGGCGTTCGAGACCGCCAACAGCACGAACACCATCAGCACCACATTCACGGTCAAGGTGCGCCAGAACATGGCGCCCGAGGCCCGTGCCGATGCGCCGGCGATTCCCGCCGCCATCGTCGGGCAGGCTTTCCTGCACGAGATCAGTCCGTACGCGCATTTCATCGACCTCGATGTCAACGAATCGCTGACCCTCAGCGCGCATGGCGTCGGCTGGCCGGCATGGCTGCAGGTCGAGACGGTCGGCGGACGCCTCCGCCTGCAGGGCACGCCGCCCTCCGAGCAAAGTTACACGTTCGTATTGCGCGCCACGGATTCGCGCGGCGCGCATGCCGAACGTTCCGTCACCATCAATGCCGCTGCGTATGCCGGCCCTGCGGTGGTCGCGCCGCCTGCGCCGATCCAGGCCACCGTCGGCCATGGCATGCAGTGGTCCAAGCCGCTGGGCGAATTGTTCAGCGGCGGATTGCCGCTGCAGATCACGGCGACCGGCCTGCCCAGCTGGATGGCATTCGATCGCATCGACCTGCCGGTGCCGACCCTGCGCCTGCAAGGCACGGTGCCGCCGGCCGAGGCTGGTGGCAATGTCTACAACATCCAGTTGCATGCGCGCGATGCGAACGGCGGCAGCGTGTCCACCACGCTGGTATTCACCGTACGCGCCAATCCGGCGCCCGTCGCGCAGGTCTCGAGCCTGGCGCTCCCGGAAGCCCGGTTGAACATCGCCTATGACTACACGGTCCCCTTGTCGAGCCTGTTCATCGACCCCGAAGGCGAGGCATTCGCGCTGCGCTACCTGCCGGACAACATTGCCCTGTCGACCTGGCTGATGGTGAGCGTGAACCACACGGCAGGCACCGTGCGTTTCCATGGAACGCCGACTGGCCCGTCGCAACTGGGCAGCCAGCCGTTCACGCTGAAGGCCATCGACGCGGCGCTCAGCAATTCGACCATCGCCGGCAGCATCCTGGTGCGCGACAACAATGCGCCCATGCGCAGCACGACCGCCTTGCCGGACCAAGCGCTCAGCATCGGACGCAGCTTCAGCTTCACGTTGCCATCGGATGTCTTCGTCGATGCGGATGGCGATGCCATCACCATCCTGCCGCAGCTGGCGATCCAGGAGTCCGAACCCGATCTTGAAAACGGGCCGAACGCGCGGATCCATCATGTCGATCTGCAGGCATTGCCTGCATGGATCAGCTACGACGCCAGCACCCGCACGTTCACTGGCACGGTCCCCTCGAACCAGGCCGCCGGCTCGTCGATCACCATCCGACTCGCCGCTTGGGACAACACCGGCCGCAACAATGCCATCAGCGAACAGGAACGCCAGTTCCTCGGTGCTGCAGGCCAGGTGAACGATCGCGATATCGTCCTGAATTTCCAGGCCTGGTCGAACACGGCACCTCAGTACGTCAACGGCAAGCTCACCAACCAGACGCTCGTCCACGGCGGCGCTGTGGATCTGCCCTTGCCCTCGGCCTCGTTCGTCGAGCCCGATGGCGACCCGCTGAGCTACAGCGCAGAAGTGCAGATCGGCGGCAACTGGATCGACATCAGCCAGATCGGCTTGAGCATCGATGCGGTCACGGGCCGCATCAGCGGCACGGCAACCAACCTCATCGGCAGCACGATCCAGGCCCGCATCCTGGCGCGTGATCCGCAGGGTGGGACCGGTGTTGGGCAATTCGCCTTCGACGTCACCAACACCCCGCCGACGGTGCAGGCCATTCCGGCACAGTCGGTTGGTCGCAACGTCGACTGGAATTTCCCGCTGTCGTCGTTCTTCAGCGATGTGAACAGCGACGCGCTGACCTACAGCGTGAGCGGCCTGCCGCCGGCACTGTCGCTCAACAGCAGCACGGGCACGATCACCGGCATGCCGACCGTGGCGCTGGGCAGTTACAGCGTCACCGTCACCGCCAGCGATGGTCGTGGCGGCACTGCCAGCACCAGTTTCACGCTGCAGGTGGTGAACAGCTCGCCCGTACCCGCCAGCATCGGCGGCCAGACTGCGACCGCCGGCGGCACCTGGTCCTTCCAGGCGCCGGCCTTTACCGATCCCAACAACGACACCCTGACCTACACAGCCAGTGGCCTGCCGTCGTGGATGAACTTCACTGCCGGCAATCGCACCTTCAGCGGCACGCCTTCGGCCGTGGGCAGTTGGACCATTACGCTCACCGCGACCGACACTGCAGGCGTCAGTGCCAGCACCAGCTTCACGGTGAGCACGCCGAATACCGCGCCGCAGGCCACGACCATCGCGGCAAGGACCATCGGTCGCAATCAGGCCTGGTCGCTGGCGACCGCTGCGCATTTCAGCGATGCCAATGGCGATGCCTTGAGCTACACGGCGACCGGCCTGCCTTCGGGTTTGAGCATCGACGCCGCGACCGGCCTCATCAGCGGCACGCCGAGCGCGCTGGGCACCTTCAGCGTGACCGTCACCGCCAGCGATGGCCGGGGCGGCACGGCCAGCGCCACGTTCGCGATCACCGTCAGCAACACCGCGCCGCTGTACACCACCACGCTGCCCAATCGCAGTGCGCAGGCGGGCTCGGCGGTGTCGTGGGCGCTGCCGGCGAACACCTTCACCGATGCCAACGGCGATACTTTGACCTATGCGCTCTGGGTGCAGATCCCGGCGCACGAGGAAACCTACTGGAACGCGCAGGACCAGGCCTGGGATGTGCGCAATGTGGCCGCACAGTGGGTGCAGCCGTCGAACGCAGGCTTGTCGATCGCGGCCAACGGCACGATCAGCGGCACGCTCGGTGCGTTGAGCGCCAGCGGCAAGACGTTCTACAACTACCAGGCGAAGATCGTCGCCAGCGACCCGACGGGCGCCACGGCGGAGGGCACGTTCGCGGTGCACGCCAACGCAGCGCCGACCGCGCCGTCGGTGACCACGCCGGTGGCGAAGCAGAACCTCGGCTACAGCTTCGCGCTGCCGGCCTTCACCGACGCCAATGACGACACGTTGACCTACAGCGTGTCGAACCTGCCGCCGGGCCTGAGCTTCACCGCCGCCACGCGCACGATCAGCGGCACGCCGACGACGGCCGGCAACTGGGCGGTGAGCTACAGCGCCCACGATGGCCTGTCGACCAGCTCGGTGACCTTCACCCTGGGCGTGGAAGCCAACACGCCGCCGTCTGCGCCGACGGTGCTGACCCAGACCGCGACGCAGAACGGCTCGGTGTGGCTGGTGCTGCCGGCCTTCACCGATCCCAACGGTGATGGGCTGATCCACAGCGTGTCGAACCTGCCGCCGGGTTTGAGCTTCAGGGCGCAGGACCGCACGATCAGCGGCACGGCGACGACGCAGGGCAGCTGGACGGTGACCTACAGCGCCACCGATGGCCGTGGCGGTACGGCCAGCACCACCTTCGTGTTCTCGGTCGCCGCGCCCGTGGCGAACCGCGCGCCGGTGTACAACAACACGCTGCAGGACCATGACGCGACCTACGGCCTGAACTACCAGTTCCCGGCGAACGCGTTCACCGATCCTGACGGCAACACGCTGAGCTACACCGCCAGCGGCCTGCCGGCGTGGATGAGCTTCAACGCAGGCGATCGTCGCTTCACCGGCACGCCGCCGACGGGCGCGGCGTTCCTGAGCTGGACGATCACGGTGACTGCGCACGATACGGCGGGCCTGACCGCCAGCGGCAGCTTCACGGTCTGGCGCGAGGGTGCGAGCAACAACGGCTGGGGCGGTGGCGAGACCGAGGGTGCGCTGTACACGTCGCAGAGCTACAGCTTCGACATGGGCATGGAAGAGTACGATGCCGGCGACTACGAAACCGGTCCTGTCTACGGCACGCCCGAGTCCACGACCGAGTCCGGTGGCGGGGAGGGCGGTGCCGCACCGCCGCCGAGCACGCCGATCTACACGCTGCCGACGAAGACCAAGGACCAGTGGTTCACCTACGACGCCGAGAACCGGATGACGATCGTGGCCGGTCGCCTGGTCGGCACGGCCGGCGCGGCGGACGCGTACATCGAAGTGGTGCCGGAACTCGACGAGGCGACCGCGACGCAGGAGCAGAAGGACGACCGCACCGACTCGTACATGCTGACCTACAACGCGATCGGTCAGGTGTCCGTGCGCTACCACCGCGACAAGGACGGCCACCTGATGCAGACGGTGACCGCGTACGACCAGCGCGGCCAGCGCACGTACGAGTTCCACGAGCAGCGCGTGGGCGGCGACTACAAGGGCATCGCCAAGGAGTTCCGCTACGACGAAGCGGGCCAGATCATCGCCACGCGCAGCCGGTTCGCCCTGGGCGAGAAGCGCTGGACGATCGTGCCGCCGGAGAGTTCTGGCGACGGTCTGGTGTCGGAGGAGGTGAATGTCGGCGGCTGGCTCGATGGCGCCGAGAACATGCAGTACGACGCCGACGGCCGTGCGCTGCTGCAGGCCACGTACCAGCGCGGCATGAACGGCCGGCAGAACGTCCACCCGGACGACGGCGACCAGTACAACGACGTGCAGCTGCTGCGCCTGATCAGCCGCGTGGACTACACCGAAGCCGACGGCACCAACCCGGCGTGGAACGACTTCGACCTGAGCGACAACGCCTCGGCCTACGACGAGGCGGGGCGGTTGAAGAGCTATCGCTACAGTTCGACGCAGGCGATCAACGGTGACCTGCCGTACACGCACACCTTCACGATGACCTACGAAGGCTGGGGCAGCTGGCAGGAGCGTGAGGTGTACGGCACCTCGACCAACGAAGCGTATCGCAACACCGTCAACCGGATCAGCTTCGACGCCTGGGGCCGGATCGTTCATCAGGGCCAGCACACCTACAAGGACGGCGTGCATGACCAGATCCGCGTGTACACCTACACCGGCGACGGCATGGTGCACAGCCGCCGCGACGGCTGGTGGGATGGTCGCTTCAAGCAGTTGGCGGACAAGCCGCAGAACTTCCAGTTCGTGCACAGCGGCGGCAAGCAGGTGGCGCAGCTGCAGGCGGGTGGCGGGATGCAGGTCAGTCTGCTTCTGGAGCGCCCGACCTCAGGAGAATGGTGGGTGCAACGTGCCCAACTGGCCAACGGCAAGGTCAACGCCTTCACCAAGGTCAACGGCACAGCCGGCCAGGGCGGCACCTACAGTGCCGGTGGCGGCATGGTCGCGGTGCTGGAAGGCGAAGACCTGCAGGCGGTGTCGCAACGCGTGTACGGCAGCAGCCGCTACTGGTACGTGCTCGCCGAAGCCAACGGCCTGACCGCCAGCGCCGCCCTGACCCCGGGCCTGCAGCTGCGCGCCCCGGAAGTGAGCGTCACCGCGAACGACGCGAACACGTTCAAGCCGTACAACCCCAACGAAGCCATCGGCCCGACGAGCCCGAGCCTGCCTTACATCCCGGATGCTAACGCTGGTGGATGCAGCACGGCGGCGATGATCGTCATGCTTGTGATCGCTATCGTCGTTTGTGTCTTCGTTCCTGTTCTTGCACCTATCTTGGGTCCATATTTTGGCGGAGCAGCCATCACTACAGGTGTTCTGGCATATTCAGGGGCCACAATCGGCAGTGTGATGGCGGCAGGTTTCATCGCCGGTGCTGCAGGTAGTGCTATCGGTCAGGGCATCAATAGCGTAACGGGCAACGGCAGCTTCAGCTGGAGGCAGGTTGCAGTAGATGGTATTACGACCGCTCTTTCGATGGGTGTTGCGTATGGGCTTCCGAGTGTGCCTGGTCTCGGGAAAACCGTTGCGGACGCTGCAGGGGAAAGCACGCGGGTTCTCAATGGCTGGGGGCGGATGGCCGCGGCAGCGATCAACTATGCAGGAAAGACCGCTGCCAACAAGATTGCAGGAATGCCCACCAGCTTCAGTTGGAAGGCGATGGCAGCAAGTGTTGTCGGTAGTTCGATAAGCGGTGCTGTCGGCACTTTGCCCACACCGCTGCAGTCGGCAGGGTTCGGGTCCGACCTTGTTGGTGGATTCATTGACGGATCAATCAATCTGCATGTGCGCCGAGCCTTCGGCTTTGATGACAAGGTGGATTATGCCCAGATCTTTGGAAGCGCATTCGCGAACGCTGCTGGCAACGCTATTGGTCGCGCGATCAATGGCTGGCGTGCGAGACGTGCTGAGGATCGAATCGCTCTAATCCAAGAGCACTCTGCTGCGATCAGCAATGACATCAGTACAAAGCTGCAGAACCAGTTCAATGATGAGCATGGAACCGTTCTGTTGCAGGATGGAGAGCTGTCCGATCAGGCCATGGCTCGCATAGAGAATGGTCAGACTAGGTTGGAGGCTAGGTTTGCCAGAACGCAGGCGGAGTATATGGCTGCCAAAGCAAGGGCAGAGGCGGCGGCTAAGAGGAGGGTCGAGTTGCAGCGCGCTGCGGAATTGGAGCGGGCGAAGCGGTTGCAACAGACCAATGATCTAGCGCATCAACAATATGTTTTTGGCCTGTTAGGCGGCACGCCTCGCAATTACAAGGCAGAGGCAATGAGTCGGACGCTTGGTCAATTCGAGGAGCCGGCGCCATCAACGCTTTCTGATGTCATATCAAGACGGAATCTCGCATCAATATCTAGTCGCTCTGGCTCCGGTTTCAGTACGGTAGAGAGAAGTGCTCGTGAGAATGTTATTGATTGGCTGAGTGACAGCAAGCTTGGCGAATATCGTCTGGGTCAGGCGGCTATCGGTGTCGCTGATTGGGTGAGTGCCGTGCCTGGACAGCTGTGGGATTTGGGTTCTCAGACGACGGCGTGGGGCCAGTACTCACAATTGAGCGGCCTGTATACTGAGTTCGATCAGTATGGCTTTATGGGCACGTCCGCTCGACGTAGGGAGCAGGCCGGGCGTGCGGTTTCTGAATGGTGGTCGCAGAAAGATGGGTCCGTGCAGGACCGGGCAAAGATGTATCTTGATATTGTGACTGTTGTCGTTGCGCCCGAGAAAATTTTGGCGCGATATTCTGGCGTTGCAAAGTTGGGTAAGATCAATTATTTGGCAGGAGCGGAAAGAGCGGCGCGTGCTGAGGCAATGGATGACTTCGGTGGCGGAAGGTTGGTTGGCGGAACCGCATCATATGGGCGCAGAGAGAGTTACGGACAGATTTTTGAAAAAACTGAGTACTTCTCGCCGACTAGAGACCTGCCGGATGACATACCCGCAGCCATCGATCGTGCGATTGAGCTGTCGAATAAGTACGGTGCAGAAATTGATAGAGATCTTCTCAGGTTTGTTGCGGTCAGTCCTGAACACATGAAAAGAATTAGTGATGACGCGCAAGCATTTTATGGCCCGCAAACGTCACTATCAGAATCATGGCAACTTAATCAGCTCGTGGAATTTGATCTGTGGCCGGGAAGTCGAACTCTATCCGTTGCAGAAGAGAGTGGTATGGTCAATGTCTATTTTAGTCGTGATGTGTTGAGGAGTGATGCTCGAACTATCGCTGTATTCACGCATGAAGCGAAAGAGGTTAAGCTTGTTGCAGCCGAATTTGAGAGGGTTGGGCGCATGAGTTTAGCTGACTACGATGTGCTGACGACGCCAAAATCTAGTGCAAACGCTCACGGGGCCGCAGTCAAGGCTGGCGACTATGCTGTGGCAAAATACTTGCTGGAGAACAATCTTGTTACTAAGGAAAAGATTTTCGATTTGTTCAAAACAAGGTATTTTTAATCATGCATGATTCCATGAAAGAATTTTTGGCGTGGATAAACACCAATGAAATTCCCCCCAGGGTTTCGGCATTATTCATGATGAATTATTTAATTGACCATGGGAGCGCAGAAGAATATCCATTGGTTCCTGTTGAAATAAAGGACGAGATAAACAGAATTGTTGATATTTACTTGACGGGAGACCGTGTTGTCACGGCTGGAGGTGGGAATAGAACGGATATCACTGAGCTGGTGGGATCTGCCGCACGTATTTTGGGAAGGGCTTGAGAAAAAATGGGTGGGAAAATCCGGGACACCCACTTTCTTTCTTGCTACCGACCGCAGCGGACGAGGGTAATATCCAACGTCGCCTTCCCAGGCCGCGTGGGCAAGTAAACCGGGACATCCACTCTTCTTGGTATGTTTGTACAAGTTGGGTAATTACCCGACACTCGGGCCTCGGCAGTGGCGGTTACGCGGCGAGTGTGTCGGGTTCGTTCTCGGGAACGATGGATGGCAGGGCCTCGATCGCAAGCGTTTTGCGTAGCGCCTGGGCGGGCGTTCTGCCCCTCAGGCGATAGCCCTGGTGGCTGCGTTCGAGGTTGTAGTAGCGCAGGAAGGTGTCCAGGTCGCGCTGCATCTCGGCTGGCGTGATGTACCAGGTCTGGCGCCCTGCGACGCGGAAGCATTCGTCCAGCAGCGTGAGGTTCATGCGTTCGACGAAGCCGTTGGTGCGCGGCGTAACAATCTTCGTCCTGCGGTGTTCGATGCCTTCCATCGCCAGCAGCAGTTCGTATGGATGCTGCTCGGGCTTGCCGCAGTGGGGAAAATCGGGAAAATCCGGGACACCCACTTTCTTTCCTGCTACCGCAGCGGACGAGGGTAATATCCAACGTCCGCTGCCTTCCCAGGCCGCGTGGGCAGCGCATATGAACCATCACCCACGCGCCATCCCCCCAGCCGGGCGTCCAGTCCGCTCGCGATGTTTCACCCCCAGTTTCAAGGCCAGCCGGATACCCGCCAACCACTGCTGCCCCATCCGTTCGGCGAGAGCGATCAGGTCCTGCGCCGAGCCTGCGGCGCGATGCCAGCCGCTGTTGAAGGCGGCGACGCGGGTGGTCCAGCGCGTCCCGTCGCGATCGATGTTCGCGAGGACGGCGGGTGCATCCGGTGAAATTCGCCCACGCTTGCCCGGCGCGAGTTGGCGACCGGTCCAGTCGAGGATGTGCAGATAATCGGCGGTGGTGATGTCGACGGTAGGACGCAGCCTGCCCGCGATCGGCTTCAGTGGTGAAGTCGCTGATGCCGGATCTTCGCGCACCTGCGTGACACGTTCCGCTGCGCTGGTGTAGGTCGAAGTTTCAAGCCGATCGGCCATGCCGGCGCGGATCGGGTTCAGGTCGACATACGTCATGGCGGCGAGGATCGCGCGCTCGTCGCACAGCGCCTGGCATTTGTAGCGGCCCTCCCAGAACCGCCCCTTGCAGCCGTCCTCGCGATTCGCGCGACGAGCGATGGGTTCGACTAGGCAGCGCATGAGCCAGGACAGACTGCCGAGGCGCTCGCGGAGCGTCTCGATCCGCTCGGGATTCGCCTGCAAACGCAGGCATTTGGCCTCGATCGCGGCGTCGCTGTCCTCGCGCGGCGGAAACAGGCGGACCCAGCGCGCGGCGACTTCGTCCTCGGACCAGCGCAGCGTCTCGCCTGGGTCGATGCGCAACACAAGATGCAGATGATTGCTCATCACCGCATAGGCGTCGATCGCGACGGCGAAGCATTCGGCGACGAGTCGGATGCGGTCTTCGATCCAGCCCCGGCGATGTTCGAAGGACTGCCCGCTGACGCCGCAGAGGAAGGCACGGCGCACGCAGCGTTGGACACAGTGGAAGGCGCCAGGGCTGTGATGCGGGGCGATGCGCGAACGAGGCCGGGTCATGCCTCAGTGTCGCGGAGGGCGGGCGGGTGGGATGTCGGGGAAGTGCTGATGCGGGTGTCGGGGAAGTCTGAGTTGTGGGTGTCCCCGTTTCACCTTGACACCTTGACACCTTGAGGCGGGGCAGGTGGGATGTCGGGGAACTGCTGATCCGGGTGTCGGGGAAATCTGAGTTGTGGGTGTCCCCGTTTTGTAAAGTCTGAGCTGTGGGTGTCCCAGTTCAGTTTCAGTTTTTTTTTTGGGGGGGGGATTGTTTCATTTGTGGATCCAATAGCTCATCCAGAAGTAGAATTCATCAGAAATTAACCCTAAACAATCCCCTCCATGCCGGGATGAGAAGGGTAGGTGACTCGGGGCACGCCGTATCCCCTGTCACACCACGGCGACTCTCGTCTCCGGGAGTGCCCCGAGTCACCTGCTTCGCAGGGCTCGACTGGTGGCGCCGTCCCGGTCGGATGTGCGACCGGTCGATCTCCTTGCAATGAATCCCATACTTTCTCTTCGTGCCCTGTCCACGCGATCGTGGACGGGGCATGCCACCATGAACGACGCGCCGCCCGGCGCATCAGGACCCTCGATGAACCTCGACAATCTCGACAATGAAGAGCTGCTGCGCCTCTCGCTGGAAGCCATCAACGGCAATCGCGATGCAGAAGCGATCTCGATGCTGAAACACATTCTTTCTCGCGAGCCAGACCACATGTATGCGACGTTCCTGCTCGCGGCGCAGCATGCGCAGCTCGGCATGTTCGATCGCGCGGAAGCGGGTTTCCGTGCTGCGGTGGCCTTGGCGCCGGACTTCCCGGTCGCGCGTTTCCAGCTGGGTCAGCTGCTCACGATGAAGGGCGCTGCGGACGAGGTTCGCGAGGTGATGTCGCCGCTGTTCGACGGCACGGATGCGTTGGCTGCCTATGCGCGCGGGATGGCCGCGATCGCTGCTGAAAACGCGGAAGAAGGCATTCGCGAACTCGAAGCCGGACTCGCGTTGCCGCAGGAAATTCCCGCACTGGCCGTGGACATGCGTCGACTGAGCGACAACCTGCGCCAGAACCTGCCTGGCACGATCGAAGCGCCGGCCGTGGCTTCGGACATCGCGCCGGCGCCTGCCTATCTCGCAGGCTACGGGTACGGCCGTAGCGGCAACGACGAGTGACCATCGATCGGCTCTCGTCGCTGTCCGCGCAGTTCGCTGCGTTGCGCGCGGAGCTGGCGAAGAAGTCGGGCGAGGCGCGACGCAGACCGCGGATGGAGGATGCGGAAGAGGCATCCTCCACGACGGGAACTTCACGCCCGGATTCGCAATCTCTGAGACGGCAGCTGGCGACACTGGTGCAGGGCGTGGATGTCGGCGATGCCGTCGCCGTGAACCATGTCCGCCCGAAGGTTGTCAAGGCGATATTGTTGTGGGAGTTCGGCGCGTCGCTTCGTGAACACGCGGAGTGGCAGCCGATGATCGATGCGATCGCGCATGCGCTGGAGCGCGACGAGCGATTCATTCATGTTTTCAATCAGTTGATCGAGGAACTGCAGTCATGATCAGAAATCATTGCAGGGTTTGTTGACAACCGTCTTTTCGGTCGGTTAGCGTAAAAAAGAGAGACGCGAATCACACGGCTTCACTACAGGAAGCAAGGCACATGGATCGGTAACTTCGCGTAGTTCATGTTGCTGCAAGGACTCGACGTGCCTTCATGGGGATGAGGGGTGTTGGGTATACAAACCCACGGAGACACACGCCTGATGAGTACCCATCAAGTGCGCGCTGCGCGCCTGCGCGATTTTTTGGCGCAAGATCCCCACAATCCCGACCTCGCCTGCGATCTTGCCGATGCCCTGTTCGCATTCGGTGAGGTGATCGCAGCGCGCGATGTGCTCGATTCCCTTCCGCAGGATGTCGCGCTCGCTCCGGGTGTACGCTTTCGCCTGGCGCGCTGCGCATTGGCCACGGGTGAGTACGCGGATGCTGCTTCGATCCACGCAGCCATGCTGCAGGAAGGGCTCGACGGCGTCGCCTTGCGACACGACCTCGCCTTCGCCCAACTGTGCATGCAGCATGCGGACGAAGCGATGCGCACGCTGTCGGCCGCATTCGACGCCTTCGGCGCGACGCCCGAACTCCTGATACTGAAATCCAGGATTGCCTTGATGCAGGCCGACTTCGCGCTTGCGGTCTCCAGCGCGGATGAAGCGCTTGCGATGCGTCCAGGCGACCCGGTCGCGCTCGGCGTCAAGGCGCTGGCCCAGTTCGATGGCAGCGAGCAGGACGCTTCCGCCTACACCGCGCGCACTGCGCTCGAGATCGATCCCTACCAGCATGAGGCGCTGCTGGTCGCTGCGACACTCTGCCTCTGGCAGCAGGATGTCGACACCGCGCAACCGCTGTTCGAGCGTGCGCTCGAACGTCATCCGAACTCCGGTCGTGCGCTCTCCGGTTACGGCCAACTGCTGATGCTCCGCAATGAGCTGCCGCGCGCCGGTGAGGTGCTTGCGCATGCCTCGCGGACCATGTCGAACCACATCGGCACATGGCACGCATTGGCGTGGTGCCAGTTGCTCATGGGGCGCATCGACGATGCGGAGGCGAGCTATCGCAGCGCCCACGAAGTCGATCGCAACTTCGGCGACACGCATGGCGGCCTCGCATTGATCGCCGCATTGCGCGGCCAGTACGACGAGGCTGACCTGTCGATCCGGCGCGCGCTGCGTCTGGACCCCAACGCTGCGACCGCACGCTACGCACAGGCATTGCTCATGGAAGCGCGCGGCGATGCCGCAGGTTCCGAAGCGCAGATCGCGAAGCTGCTGCCGCAGACCGGACTGTTCGCAAGCATGCCCGTGAGCGAATTCGCGCACCGGCTCAAGAGCACGTTGACCAGCGGAAATCGCTGACGGTTCCAGACCCCCATGGATTCAGATCTCGCTCTCCGTCTGCTGACGGACATGCTGCTGTCGGCTGCAAAAGTGTCAGCGCCCATTCTCCTGACGACGTTGGTCATCGGCCTGCTGATTTCGATCGTGCAGGTCGTGACGCAGGTCCAGGAAATGACCTTGACATTCGTGCCGAAGCTCATCGTCGTCATTATCGTCTGCCTCGCACTGGGCGGCTGGATGCTGTCCGTTGCGATGGAGATGTCCAGGCGCATGTTCGAAATCGCGGGGAGCCTCTGAGCATGGCGTCGATCGACAGTCTGCAGCAGCTCGCCGGCCTGATCGCACTTGCGTTCCTGCGCTATGTGCCTGCAGTCGTGCTGCCCGGTTTCTCGCCTTTGCGCTGGGCGCCGGCGATGGTGCGGATCACGCTTGCGCTCGGCCTCGCCTGGCTCACGGTGCTGGCGATGCCGGCATCCGTGCCGGGGTTTTCGATCCGCGGCGTGGAAGGCTGGATCGTCGCCGCGCTTGCGGAACTGTCGATCGGCATGGTCTTCGGCCTGGTGGTGATGGTGCCGCAGGCTGCGCTGCACAGCGCGGGCTGGTTGATCGATATCCAGGCGGGTCTCGGTGCGGCGACCCTGTTCAATCCCGGCGCCGAAGGCGACCCGCAGTCCCTGCTCGGCACGGCGCTGATGCTGCTGGCCACGGTCCTGTTCTTCACGCTGGATCTGCATCTCGAACTCTATCGCGGCCTGGTCGGCAGCATGCAGGTGCTGCCGCTAGGCGGGCACGAAGCGCGGCTGAACATGGAGGCCTTCTTCGGTCTGCTCGGCAGCAGTTTCCTGTTCGCTCTCATGATCGCGGCGCCCGTGCTGCTCGGCCTGTTCGCGGTCGATGTCGGCGTCGCCTATGCCACGCGGTCGATGCCGCAGGCGAACGTGTACTTCCTGGCGCTGCCGTTGAAGGTCCTCGTGGCCGTGCTGCTGCTGGTGGCCACGCTCCGCTACGTGCCGGCATTGATGCTGCGGCTCTACCACGACGCGTTCTCGCGCGTCCCTGCCATGCTGGGAGGCTGACGTGTCCGAAGCTGACAAGGACAAGACCGAAGAGCCGACTCCCTTTCGCCTGGAGGAAGCGCGCAAGCGCGGCGAGGTCGCGAAGAGCATCGACGTGCCGGGCACGCTCATCATGATCGTGGCCGCCGCGATCATCGGCCTGACCGGCGCGGGCGTCGCGTACCAGCTCGCCAACGCCACGAGACGCATGATTGCGGTGTCCGGCGAGGTCTCGACGATCGATGGCGCACTCTTCGACTGGATGTCGAACGTCTATGCGCCGGTCTGGCAGGCGCTGACGCCCCTCGTGCTCGGGTTGCTCGTCACTGCGGTGGTGGGCCATCTGCTGCAGACCGGCCCGATCTTCACCACGCATCCGCTGAAACCGGACTTCAAGCGGATGAATCCCATGCAGACCATCAAGCGCATCTTCTCGATGCGGACCTTGTGGGAGCTGGGCAAGATGGCCGCGAAGTTCATCCTGCTCGGTGCGATCTGCGCGATCTTCGTCTGGAAAGGCGCGGCGCTGGCCGAGGCGGTCGCGATGACCCTGCCCAGGCGCATCGGCTCGCTGATGCTGTCCGCGTTCATCAAGGCATCGGTCTATGTGCTGATGGTCCTGGCGCTGCTGGCTTTCATCGATCTGCTGTTCGCACGGCGCGAATTCATGAAGAAGATGCGCATGAGTCGTCGCGAGCTGAAGGACGAGATCAAGCGGCGCGATGGCGATCCGACGGTCAAGTCGAAACAGAAGCAGCAGATCCGCGAGCTGCTCAAGAAGACGCGCGCACTGGGGCGGGTGCGCGAGGCCGACGTGGTGCTGACCAATCCGACGCATGTCGCGGTCGCGCTGCGCTATCGCCCTGGCGAAACGCTGGCGCCGGTGGTGCTGGCGAAAGGGGCGGGGCTCCTCAGCAGCCGGATCCGCAGGCTCGCCGCGCGGCATCGCGTGCCGATCGTGCGCGTCCCGGCACTGGCGCGGGCGCTGTACAGCGAATGCGAGATCGACGGCATGGTGCCAGCGGACCGCTACGCGGAACTGGCGCCTGTCTATCGTGAACTCTGGGCCGCGCAACGGGAGACCGGCGCATGAAGGAACTGTTCCTGCAATTGTGGCGCGGCAAGCGCGACCTGATGCTGATCGGCCTGGTCATCGGCGTCCTCATCGTGCTGTTCGTGCCGATCCCGCCGATGCTGCTGGATTTCCTGCTGGTGGCGAACATCAGCATGGCCCTGCTCATCCTGCTGGTTACCTTCTTCACCGAGACGCCGCTGAAGTTCTCGACTTTCCCGACAATCCTGCTGCTGGCGACGCTGTTCCGGCTGGCGCTGAACGTCTCGGCCACGCGCCTCATCCTCGAAGGTGCGGACGCCGGGCGTGTGATCAACGCGATCGGCGAGTTCGTCGTGGGCGGCAACTACGTCGTGGGCGCGGTGGTCTTCCTGATCCTCGTGGTCGTGCAGTACGTGGTGGTGACCAGCGGCGCGCAGCGTGTCGCGGAAGTGGCCGCGCGCTTCACCCTGGACAGCATGCCCGGCAAGCAGATGAGCATCGACGCCGACATGAACATGGGGCTGATCGATGAGCACGAGGCACGGCGTCGACGGGCGCTGATCGAGAAGGAAGCGAACTTCTACGGCGCGATGGATGGTGCGACCAAGTTCGTCAAGGGCGACGCGATCGCCGGCATCATCATCATCCTGGTCAACATCGTCGGCGGACTCGCGATCGGCATCGCCCAGCTCGGCCTGCCGTGGGGCGAGGCCGTGCAGCGCTTCACCCTGCTGACCATCGGCGACGGCATCGTCACCCAGATCCCGTCCCTCGTCATCGCGGTCGCGACCGGCGTCATCATCACGCGTGCTGCGGCCGATGCCCAGCTCGGCACCGAGATTCCGCGCCAGGTGCTGGCGAATCCGAAGGCCCTGATGATCGTCGGCGTGGCGCTGTTCCTCACGCTGTTGCTGCCGGGATTCCCGAAGGTGCCGGTGTTCGTGGTGCTGCTGACGCTGGCCGGCCTGATCTGGATGAGCCTGCGTGCCGCGAAGGAAGCCGAAGCGGAAGGCGAGGCCGACGCTGCGAGCAGTACGGGGCAGACCAAGGCCAGCGATGAAATCCAGCAGTGGATGCGCATCGAGCCGCTGGAAATCCGCCACGGTGCCGATCTGTCGTCGCTGTTCTCGGGGCCAGACAGCGACTTCCAGGAACGTGTGGCGACCCTGCGCAAGCAGATCGCGCAGGATCTCGGCTTCCTCATGCCGAAGCTGCAGGTGGTGCCGCGCATGGAACTCGGGGCGAAGGCCTACGAAATCCACTTCCACGGCAGTCGCGTCGGCGGTGGCGAGCTGATGCTCGACCACGTCCTGGCGATCAATCCCGGAGGCAGCCGCATGAAGCTGGAGGGGCCGGAGACGCGAGACCCTGCCTATGGCCTGCCTGCGCAGTGGATCTCCAAGCAGTCGCGCCAGGCGGCGCGCACCGCCGGATACACCATCGTGGATCCGGATACCGTGCTCATGACGCACCTGGGCGAACTGATGAAGCGTCAGTCTGCGGAACTGCTCACGCGCGCCGGCGTGGAGCGCATGCTCCAGCGGATGCGGGAACAGCATGGTTCGCTGATCGAGGAACTCGTGCCGGCGGTGATGAGCTATTCCGACATCCAGAAAGTGCTGCAGCATCTCCTGCGCGAACAGGTCAGCATCCGCAACCTCGAAGCCATCCTCGAAACCCTGGTCGACGCAGGCAAGACGACCAAGGCGGCCGAAGAGCTGGCCGAGCGTGTCCGCGAGCGTCTGGGCGGCGCGATCTGCCAGGGCCTGCGCGATGCGCAGGGCGATCTGCACGTCCTGACCCTTGCGCCTGATTTCGAGCGCGCGCTGCTCACGAATGCACGCGGCGAACAGCGCTCTTCGCTGTTCACCGAAATGGGCCAGCTCGATGCGTTCATGAAGAACCTGACCCGCCAGGTCGAGGCCATGATGGGCCGCAACCTCGCGCCGGTCGTGCTGTGCCCGGCGCCGATCCGGCGACCGCTGCGCGCGATGCTGCAGCGCTCCATGCCCTACGTCACGGTGATCGGTCTCAACGAGATTCCCGTCAACCAGTCCGTCCGTTCCTTCGCCTCCATCCAGGCCGCTGCCGCGTGAGAACACCATGACCGATACCCTGCAAGCGATCGCCCGCAGCCTCAGCAACGATGTGCAGACGCTGTCCACGGTCAGCCACAACGTCGCCAACATGCATACGCCCGGTTATCGCGCAGTGCGCGCGATTCCGGAATTCCAGCCCGATGCGGCATCGGCGGAGCGCAGGTTCGCGACCGCCATCGACCAGCGCGACGGCGCGCTGGCGCAGACCGGCGGCGAACTGGATATTGCCCTGCGCGGCGAGGGTTTCCTCGTCGTTGAACGCAATGGACAGATGCTGCTGACCCGCGCCGGTTCGCTGCGGATCGACAACGAAGGGCGCCTGGCCACGGTCGCCGGCGATCTCGCGATGGGTTACGCCGGCCCCCTGCAGATGCCGGCCGGCAAGGCGCGTTTCGGCCGGGATGGCCAGGTGTTCGTCGGCGATGCACCGGTCGGACAGCTGCAGATCGTCGCGGTGGGCGACGCGTCGCGACTGCGCGCGGTCGGCAATGGCGCCTATGCCTACGACGGTCCGCTGGCCGAATGGAAGGGCAGCGTGGTGCAGGGTGCGGTCGAGCACGCCAACGTCGATGCCGCCGAGGAAACCGTGCGCCTGATGGAACTCACCCGCCATGCCGAATCGGTGCAGCGCGCGATCGGCATCTACGACAAGGCCATGGACACCGGCATCAACCAGATCGGCGGCAACTGATCCGCCGATTCAAACAAGACACCGCTTTCGACACAGGACACACGACATGATCGACGCACTTTACATCTCCGCCAGCGGCCTGCGCAGCGGACAGAAGCAGATCGACGTGATCTCGAACAACGTCGCGAACATGAACACGCCCGGATTCAAGCGCGGGCGCGTCAACTTCGTCGAGGTCGCCACCGCGGGCGTCGCTGCCGCCACGGGTAGCCAGATCGAGTCGACGGGCAATGGCACGCGCATCCACTCCACGTCGACCATGTTCGGCGAAGGCGAGCTGCGCGCGACGCAGAATCCGCTCGACCTGGCCATCCTGGGCAGCGGCTTCTTCGAATTCGAGGCCGAGGACGGCACGCTGGTCTACAGCCGTGATGGCCAGTTCCGCCTGGATGCCGAGGGGCAGCTGGTCAACGTGCAGGGCCTGCGCCTGTCGCGCCCGGTGCAGATTCCCGCCGACGCCACGCAGGTCCGCGTCGCGCCCAACGGCGAAGTGACCGCACTGCTGGCAGGGCAGACCGAGCGCACGCTGCTCGGCGCGATCGAGCTGACCGCGTTCGCGGCTTCCGATGCGCTGGTCGCGATCGGCGACAACCGCTTCACGGCCACCGAGGCGGCGGGTGCGCCCGCCTACGGCCGCCCGGGCGACACCGGCTTCGGCAAGGTCCAGCAGGGCTACGTCGAAATGGCCAACGTCGAGATGGTCGAGGAGATGACCGCGCTCGTGCTGGCGCAGCGCGCGTACCAGCTCAATGCGCGCGTGCTTCAGGCCTCCGACCAGATTCTCGAAACGATCAACAACCTCCGTCGCTGACTCCGACGCCGACCATTCGCATGCACGCTTCCCTGGCCATCGTCCTCGCCTTCATCGCCGCGGCTTCGCCGACGTCTATGCAGGCACAGAAGCAGACGCAGACCGTGTCCGTCGCAGACCTGCAGCGCGAGGTCGAGACGGCCGTGGTCGCGCGCCTGCGCGACATACGCAGCCAGGCGCGCGTGGTGGCGATCGAAGGACTGCGCGACCAGGTTCTGCCTGCCGGGCGCGTGAAGCTGGAGGTCGGCAGCATCGCCGGACGCTGGCCGCGCGCACGCGCGGGCGTTCCGGTGCGTGTGCTGATCGATGGCCGCAACGTGCGGACGCTGACGGCCTGGGTGTCGCTCAGCGATGTCCGCAGCGTGCCGACCTACGCGGAAAACACGTCCGCCAGATCGCCGGCCGAGACCCTGCATCTCGTGCCCGGAGACGTCGACATGACATGTTGCGGAGATGCGCAGGTCGTCGATGCGGATGCGTTGTCCGGTCTTCGCGTGCGGCGTGCGGTGCGTGCGGGGGAGCCGGCACTGCAGTCGGATTTCGAACCGATGCCCGATGTCGCCGAACGGCAGAGCGTCGGGATCGAAGTCGTGCGCGGCACGGTGCGGGTCACGACGACGGGCATCGCGCTCGGCGATGCGCGCATCGGCCAGATCGTGTCCGTGCGTCCTGACGCTTCGACCGATGTGGTGAAGGCGCGGGTGATCGATAAACAAAAGGTGATTCTCGAATGAACAGATGGACTGAACCACACCGCGCCCCATCGCGCATGCGCCGGCTCGCATGCCTGATGCTGCTGGCCGCCGGCGCAGCCGTGCAGGCCGCCGATGGCCCGCCGGTCGCCGGTCGCGAAAGCCTGATCGATCCGAACCAGTACCGCGGCCTCGCGGCCGACCATCGGGCCTATCGCACCGGCGACATCGTGATGATCAATGTGCTGGAAGCGACGCGCGCGAAGTCGCAGGCGGCGACCGAAGCCGGCAGCGAACTCGATCTCAACGTCGGCCTCGCTGCGCCTTCGACGAACTACAGCGCCAGCCTGGGGCTCGGTGGCGGCAACGCCTCGGGCGCGCAGACCACGCGTGTCGGCGAGTTGCGTACGCAGATGTCGGCGCAGGTCGTCGGTGTCGAACCGAATGGTGCACTGCGGATTTCCGGCGAGCAGTCGCTGATCGTCAATGGCGAGCGCCAGAAGATACGCCTGTCCGGCGTGGTCCGGCGCGAGGACATCGGCGCCGACAACGCGGTCTGGTCCAACCGGATCGCCAACGCCGACATCGAACTGCTCGGCGTCGGCGTCGTCAGCGAATCGACTCGCCAGAGCATTCTCTATCGCGTCTTCAAATGGCTGAGGTTGCTGTGATGCATCTTCCCCGCGTCTTCTTTACCGCATCGCTCACGGCGTCCCTCGTTCTGGCTGGTGTCGCTGGCTGTATCGCGCCCGTGCATGCGGCCGAAGTCAGGATCAAGGACATCGCTCGCATCGCGGGTGTCCGCGACAATCCGCTGACCGGCTACGGCCTGGTCTTCGGCCTGGCCGGGTCCGGCGATTCCATCCGCAATCGCGCTACCGTGCAGTCGATCGCGAATACGCTGCGCAACTTCGGCGTGAACGTGAGCGAGGCCGATCTGGCCAGCCGCAACGTCGCTGCGGTCATCGTGACCGCGCGCCTGCCGGCCTTCGCCGAACCCGGTCAGTCGCTGGATGTGCAGGTCGCGTCGTCGGGCGATGCGCGCAGCCTGAACGGCGGCACCCTGATGCAGACGCCGCTGATGGGTCCGGACGGTCGGCTCTACGCGCTGGCGCAGGGCGCCGTGCTCAACGGTGGCTACCTGTTCGAAGGCGAAACCGCGTCGGTGCAGAAGAATCATCCGACAGTGGGCCGCGTGCCTTCCGGCGCGACCGTCGAGCAGGCCTCGCCGCTGCGCGTTGCCGGCGACGGGCGTTCGCTCAGCGTGCTGTTGAACGAAGCGGACTTCACCAACGCGAACCGTGTCGCGGCCGCGATCCGCGCCGCGCTGCCTGCCACGCAGGTGCATGCGGAGCATGCAGGCAAGGTGGTCGTCGATTACGGCAGCGCACCGCAGAACATCGTCGCCGAGATCGCGCGGATCGAGAACATCGCCATCGACCAGCAGCGCCGCGCGCGCGTGGTGGTCAACGAGCGGACCGGCACGATCGTGGCCGGTGGCGACGTGCGCCTGGGCGAGGTCAGCATTTCGCACGGCAGCCTCAAGGTCGAGATCCGCACCGACTACAGCGTGTCCCAGCCGAACGGCATCCTGGTACGCCCGGGCGCGAATGTCGGCACCGTCGTCGTCCCGCAGACATCGATCCGCGTGGGCGAGGGCGAAGCGCCGCTGGTGCGCGTCCCGGAAGGCGCTTCTGTCGGCGACCTGGTCGCCTCCCTGCGCGCGATCAGGCTGAGCACGCGCGACGTGATCGCAGTACTGCAATCCATCAAGGCCGCGGGCGCGCTCGACGGCGAACTGATCATCCAGTAACTGGCCCGCCAGTCACCGGTCATCCGAAACGGACAGGACGAACACGAGATGAACACAGAAAACACCATCGATGCCGTGCGCCTCGCGCTGAACATGCAGGATATCCGTGCGCGCGTGGCCGGCATGAACGTCGCCAATGCGAACAAGCCCGATGCCACGGCACTGCGCGTCGACTTCGCCAAGGTCGAGGCGGCGCTGCGCGAAGTGGCACGGTCCGGGAATGAAGTCGAGATCTCGCATCTCCTCACGGCGGCCGGACAGGAACTCGCCGGCATCGAGCCCGCCACCGAGGGCGCCGCGATCCGCCTCGACGGCGAGATCGGCGACATCGCCGCCGCAGGCGTCGAGTACCAGGCGCTGACAGAAGCCCTGAACCGTCAGTTCGGTCTGATGCGCATCGCCATCGCGGGGAGGATCTGATCATGGCGATCGATTCCGCACTCGAAGCCGTGCGCGCCGGCATGGATTACGAACGCCTCCGCCTGGATGCGGCCAGCCGCAACATCGCCAATGCCAACGTGCCTGTGGCGCACGGCAAGGCGGCGACGCTGTGGCGCGTGGACGGCGGTGTCGCTGCCGGAGGCTTCGCGCGCGTCGCCGGATCGCCCGACGATCTGGTGATCGGCGAGCGCGAAGCGCAGACACGCGAGGTCCACGATCCGGGCCATCCCATGGCCAATGCCGAAGGCATGGTGCGCTACCCGCAGGTCGACCTCGTCCAGGAAATGACCACGATGATGACCGCGAGCCGTGGCTACGAAGCCAACGTCCGCTCGTTCAACTTCCTGCGCAACATGATGCTGCGCGCCATCGAAATCGGAGCCAAGTGATGTCCATCGAAGCAGTCGCCTCCGTCTCTCCCTTCGCTGCCGTCACGGATGCTCCCGGCATTTCGCCGACGATCGACCTGCGCACTCCGGGCGCGGATTTCGCCGACATGATCGGCGCCGGCC
This sequence comes from Lysobacter brunescens, assembly GCF_042677005.1. Classification (NCBI taxonomy): domain Bacteria; kingdom Pseudomonadati; phylum Pseudomonadota; class Gammaproteobacteria; order Lysobacterales; family Lysobacteraceae; genus Lysobacter; species Lysobacter brunescens. The sequence goes on from NZ_JBHTIF010000003.1 coordinate 26,851, forward strand.
TCAATCGCGTCGATGCGAGCCTGCGCGATGCCGATGCCAAGGTGCGCGGCCTGGCGGCCGGCGACGATATTCCGCTGCACGACGTGATGATCTCGATGGAGAAGGCTCGTCTCGACCTGATGCTGGTGGTCGAGGTCCGCAATCGCCTGGTCGAGGCCTACCAGGAACTCAACCGCATGCAGCTCTGACGCCGCGAAGCGTCCGATCGGTCGTCCCCGACGGCCCGCTGATCTTTTCACCCAGGATCCTCCGAGATGAATCCCCTCAAGTTCTACCAGGCCCTCGAACGCGGCGCGCGCATCGGCTTCGCCGTCGGCGCACTGGTCATCGTCCTGATCACTGCCGCCATGCTGTGGTGGCTGATGTCGCCGCGCGAGCAGCTGCTGTTCGGCGGATTGAAGGAAACCGATGCCGCCGAGATCGTCGAGGCGCTGAACGAATGGAAGGTGCCGCACACGATCGTCGATGGCGGCAGCGGCATCGCCGTACCCGAAGAGATGATGTACGAGACGCGCATGCGCCTCGTCTCCGCCGGCATTCCGCGTGGCGGCGCTGTCGGCTTCGAGCTGTTTGACGATTCCGACTTCGGCGTCACCGAGTTCGCGCAGCGGGTCAATTACCAGCGTGCGCTGCAGGGCGAAATCGAACGCACGATCGCGGCCCTGCCTGCGGTCGAGAACGCGCGGGTCCACCTGACCATCCGCCGCCCCGGGCTGTTCGTCGGCGAGCAGGAGCAGTCGAAGGCGTCGGTCGCCGTGACCCTGCGTCCCGGCGAGCAGCTGACCCGCAACCAGGTGCGCGGCATTCGTGGCCTGGTCGCGGCGGCGGTGGAAGGACTGTCGGTGTCGCAGGTCGCCGTGCTCGATGCGGCCGGCAACCTGCTGGCCGGCGGCGACGGCACGACCGGGCAGAGCTTCGATGCGCGCGACGAGGAGGAATCCCGGGTCGAGTCGCGGATCCAGGCCAAGGTCAACGACCTGCTCGCCCAGGTCCTGAACGAGGGCGACTACCGCGTCTCCGTGGATGTCCAGCTCGACTTCGATGCGGTGCGTCGCGTCAACGAGCGGCCGATGACCGACGATGCCGTCGTGGTGCGCAAGCGGACGAATTCCAATTCGAATGCGGATGCCGAAAGCGACGCACCGCGCCAGAACAACGAGGATGTCGAGTTCCGCCATGGCACGCTGCGCGAAGAGATCGCGCTCGCGCCGGGCCGCGTCCAGCGCGTCTCGGTGGCCGTGATCCTGCCGATGTCGATGGACGACAGCGAACTGGCGCGCATCGAATCGCTCATCGCCACCGCAGCCGGCATCGACGAGGTGCGTGGCGACCGACTGGAAGTCTCGCGCCTCGGTCGCGGTCTGCGCTTCGCGCAGCGCGAAGGCGAGGCCGTACCGCCCGTCACCGCCGAGGAGGCGAGTGCCGATGCTGTGTCCGCCCGTGCGCCGGTTCGCGTCGGCTTCGATGCGCAGGCATGGCCGGCCTGGTCGAAGATGCTGCTGCTCATCGTCGTCGGGCTCGTGCTCGGCGTCACCGTCGCGCTGGCGCTGCAGCGCCGTCCCGCCAAGCTGACACCGACCGAGCGTGAAGCCGTGCTGGGCAAGATGCGCACATGGCTGGCCGAAGGGACGCTGCCGCAATGACCACGCCGACCACGCAGGGACAGCGCAAGACCGCGCTGCTGCTGATGACCATGCGCAAGGAGGACCGACGCCGGCTGCTGTCGCGCCTGCCGCGCGTCATGGCCGTCTCGGTGCGCCGCCTGGTCGATGAGCTCGAAGCGATGCCGTTTTCCGTCGCCGATCTGGCCGACGAACTGCTGGCGGAAGAGGTCTGGGGACTCACGGCGCGCAACTCGTTGGAACTCGACCAGATCGTCGCGCTGTCGCGACGCCTGCCGCCTGCGTGGTTCGCGCGTGCGCTCGTCGCGTGGCCGGGCGTGGATCGCAACTTCTGCCTGTCGCTCCTCGATGCGCCCAGGGCCGCCGAGGTGAAGCGCGAGCTGGATGCCATCGGGCCGATGCCGGACAAGGTCGCTGATGCGATCAAGGCCGAGGTCGTCGCGCTGCTGGCGTCCCGGGAGGCCGCCTGATGTCGTCCCCTATCGAACGCGTCGCTGCCGATGCGCGCATCGTCGGGTTGTCGGATCTGCTCAAGCCGCGCCCGGTGCCTGTCCGCAAAGACGATGAGGCGAGTGCGCCGACCGATGCCGTCGTCGTTCCGGCGCAGCCCGATCCGCGCGTGCTGATCGAGCAGGAGCGCCAGCGCGTGCTCGAGGCAGCGCGCAAGGAAGGCCTGGCCGCCGGCATGCGCGATGCGGAAAAGACCATCGAGGCCCGCGCGCGCGATGCCGAACAGGTGTGTGAGCAGAAGTACCGCAAGGAAACCGAGCGCCTCGCCGATGCCACGCGACGTCTCGAAGCGTTGATCCAGTCGCTGCCGGACGCCGTATCCGCGCTCGAGCGCGATGTCGAGACCTTGACCGTGCAGGCCACCTTCGCCGCGACCGCCCGCGTGGTCGCCGATGCCGCGCGCGACGATACGCTGGTGCTCGGCTACTGCCGCGAGGCCCTCGCCGAGTACCCGATGCGCCCGATCGTGCTGCGCGTGCATCCGGGTGCGCTGGCCGTCGTGAAGGATGCATTGGCCGATGCCGAGATCCGCGTGGAAGGCGATGCCCGCCTGGCTGCCGCGCAATGCCGCGTCGAAAGCGCCAAGGGACTCTACGACATCAGTCTCGAACATCGCCTCGATGCGCTTCGGCAGCAATTGCTGGCCAGCCTCGACGCTTCCCGGGAGCCGCGCGCGTGAACGCGTTCGCCGACCGTCTCCTTGCCAATATCCGCCGCATGCCGGTGGGACGCCAGCTCGGCCGCATCGTGTCGTACAACGGCCTGGTGATCGAGGCGATCGGCCCGGAGGCGCGGCTCGGCGAGCTGTGCACGATCGAATCCGAGCATGATCCGGATGGCGGCTTCATGGCCGAAGTGGTCGGTTTCCGCCAGGAACGCATCCTGCTGATGCCGTATGCGCATCTGGCGGGTATCTCGACGCACAGCATCATCCGCGCGACGGGCCGGCCGATGACCGTCCCGGTGGGCGATGCCCTGCTGGGTCGCGTGGTCGATGCTTTCAGCCGGCCGCTGGACGATGGCGAATCGATTCGCTTCGACACCGAATACCCGCTCTATCGCGAACCGATCAATCCGATGGCGCGCGCGCCGATCGACACCGTTCTCGAAACCGGTGTGCGCACGATCGACGGTCTGCTCACGCTGGGCCACGGACAGCGCGTCGGGATCATGGCTGGCAGCGGCGTCGGCAAGAGCACGCTGCTCGGCATGCTGGCGCGCCAGGTGGTGGCCGATGTCACCGTTCTGGCGCTCGTTGGCGAACGCGGCCGAGAAGTCGGCGAATTCCTCGACCATGCGCTCGGTCCGGAGGGCCTGAAGCGCTCGGTCGTCGTGGTCGCCACCTCGGACGAGCCAGCCCTGGTCCGTGCGCACGCCGCGCACGCGGCGCACGCCATGGCCGAGTATTTCCGCGACCAGGGCAAGTCGGTGCTGCTCATCGTCGACTCGATGACCCGGTTCGCGATGGCCCAGCGCGAGATCGGCCTGGCCATCGGCGAGCCGCCGACCTTCCGTGGCTACACGCCTTCGGTGTTCAGCAAGCTGCCGACGCTGCTCGAACGCTGCGGTCGGCTGCGTGCCGGTGGCGCGATCACGGGCATCTACAGCGTGCTCGTCGAAGGCGACGACATGAACGAGCCGGTCACCGACCACATGCGCGCGATTCTCGACGGACACATCGTGCTCGATCGCGACCTGGCCTCGCGCGGACACCATCCGGCGATCGACGTGCTGCGCAGCGCGAGTCGACTGATGTCCCATGTCGCGAGCGACGCCGAGCAGGCGACGGCCCGCGACGTCAAGAAACAGATGGTGGTCTATGCCGCATCGCGCGACCTGATCGAGCTGGGTGCGCATCAGCGCGGCGTGAATGCCGCGCTCGATGCGGCAATCGACGTGAAGGCGCCGCTCGACAAGGTGTTGCAGCAGACGCCGCGTGAGTTCTCCGGTCGCGCCGAGGCCATGCGTCAGTTCACCGCCGCGCTGCGCCAGAGGGGCGGAGCATGAGTGCCCGCTACGCACCCGCGATCTCGACGCTGGTTCGCTGGCGCGCCTTCGAGGAAGCGCTGGCCGAGCGTGGTTGCCAGCAGGCGTCCGCACGTGTGCTGGCGGCGAACGATGCGCTCGACAAGGCGAGTGCCGTCGCCGAGACCATCGCACGACGTCGGGACGAGCTGCTGTCGGCCGGTGCGCTGGATCTCACGCTGCTGCAGGCCGTTGCCGAGTTCGAAGGTCTCGCGCGGGACGAGGAATCCAGGCGTCGCGATGCCCTGCGCCAGTGCGAGCGCGAACGTGACGAGGCGATCGCTGCGCATGTCGATGCGCGCACGCGCACGCGCGTCGCGGAAACCCGTCGCGACCGTGTTGTCGCCGAAGCGCGCGATCAGGAAGAAAAGAAACTGTTCGACCAGATGGCGTCCCTGCTGGTCGCCACCGCCGTCGATTCGTACAAGGGAGAAGCTGCATGATAGATCCGCTGCTCAACATCGCGATGCCCCAGCCGGGGCCTTCGCCCGCACAGCAGGAGGCTGCGCCGGGCACGCCATCGTTCCTGCCGTGGATGCAGCCGGGGCAGGGTGACGCTGGCGCGAACGCGCAGGCATCGACTGCATTGCCTGATCCCATGGTGGGCGATCCGCTCATGGCGCAGGGATTCGTCCTCAATCCGGGCGATGCCGCAGGCAGTGTCCCCGACGCGCGCGGCGCTGCGGGGCTGATGTCCGATTCCACCAGCCTGATGCTCGATTCGACGCGCTGGCGCGACTTCGTCGCTGCAACGCTGGAACTGCACGTGCGCAATCCGCAGGGCGAGCGCGAGGTCGTCGCGATGCCGTGGCGCCTGATGGCCAGCGGCCATCTCGCGCATGCCAATGCGATGGCCGGCATGCCCGGGGCGCTCTCCGTCGCGAGCGGAGCGCATGCAGGCTTGGATGCGCAGGCTGTTTCCGCGACCGCCTCGCCGGGCGTTCCGCTCGCGTCGCATGGCGGGTCCTTGCCTGCCTTCGACAACACGGGAGCCGTGATCGCGGCATCGACTTCGCAGTCTGCGAATCGCACGCGTGACGATGTCGCCGCGCTGAAGACGATGTCGTCGCACGCGCCCGCTGCCGCCGAATGGCTGGCGCGCTGGATGAAGTGGATCGAGCGCGATGGCCGTGACGCCGTGGTCTGGCTGCGCGACTTCAGCATCGACGACGACCAGGCCGCACGGGTCGTCGAAGGCCTCCGCAGTTTCGCCCAGTCGCAGGGCGTCGGCCTCGAACGGATCGTCGTGAACGGCCGCGAACTCTGGCGCAACCCCCAACTCGCCGCCTTTTCCGGACACAGGGAGTAATCCATGCCGGTCGATGCCATCGGTGGCGTGCTCAACGCCCAGAACACGAACGCAAGCAGTAGCAGCAGCATCAACCAGGACGAGTTCATCCGCCTCTTCCTGACCCAGCTGCAATTCCAGGATCCGCTCGAACCCGTCGACAATCGCGAGTTCCTGTCCCAGCTGGCGCAGTTCACCGCGCTCGAGCAGTCGCGCCAGACCAGCCAGAACACCACGGACCTGCTGTCGATGAACGCGACGTCCCAGGCGGTGTCGCTGCTGAATCGCCGCGTCGAGGTCAACGCGGGCGGCACGCCGTTCATCGGAACGGTGACCGCAGTGAATTTCTCCAGCAGCGGTGCGCAGCTCACCGTCACGCCGACCACCGGCACGGTGCGCACCGGCATCCGTCTCTCCCAGGTCACCCTGGTCACGCCCTGATTCCACGAGGAGTAAGCCATGTTCCAAGCCTTGTTCAACAGCCTCTCCGGCCTCTTCAGCTTCTCGAGGAGCCTCAATACCGTCAGCAACAACGTCGCCAACATGAATACCCCGGGCTTCCGCGGCAGCGACTCGTTCTTCTCGAACGTGGCCGGCGGACGCGGTACGCGCATCAGCGGCGAAGGCCTGCGCACGCAGGCGGGCGACATCCGCCAGACCGGCAACGTCACCGACGTCGCCATCCAGGGTGAAGGCTATTTCATCCTCAGCGACGAACAGGGCAACGTGTACTACACGCGCGCCGGCCAGTTCCGCTTCAACGATCAGGGCCTGCTGGTCGATTCCGTCAGCGGCCATCGCGTCATGGCGTTCAACAGCACGGGCGCGCTGACCCCGATCGATTTCGACGATTACCGCACGATTCCGCCCGTCGCCACGACCTCCGTGCGCATCACCGGCAACATCGCGACCACGTCGACCACGACCGATGTCAACAGCATCACCGTCTTCGACGCGCAGGGCGGTTCGCAGCAGCTGGCCGTGCGTTTCACCAACAACGGCAACGGCGTGTTCCAGGTCAACGTCACCAATGCCGCCGGCACGTCCGTCGGTACCGGCCAGGTGACCTTCACCAACGGCACGCCGTCCGCCGGCAACACCGTGACCGTCACCCTGCCCGGACCGAACGGCAACAACCAGGTCATCACGCTCAACCTGGGCACCGCAGGCACCACCGACGGCATGTACTCGCTGCAGGGTTCGCCGACCAACCTCAGCTCGCGCGTGGTCGATGGCCACGGCCTGCTGGGTGCGGTCGAGATGAGCTTCGACGACAAGGGCATCCTGCAATTCGTCTACTCGGCTTCCGAACGTCGCAGCGGCCCGCAGCTGGCGCTGGCGCGTTTCCCGAACGAAAGCTCGCTGCGTCTCGATGGCGGCCGCCTGATTTCCGGCGTCACCGTCACCGAACGCGAGATCGGCCGCCCCACCAATGGCGGCTTCGGTCGCATCGCCGGCGGCAGCCTGGAGATGTCGAACGTCGACCTGACCCAGGAGTTCGCCGACATGATCATCATCCAGCGCGGCTACCAGGCCAGCTCGCGCGTGATGAGCGTGAGCAACGAGATGCTCGAACAGCTTTACAACAGCACGCGGGGCGGCTGATGAACGTGCTGCCCTTGCGCTGGCAGGGCGCGTCGCGGGCCGATGCCCTGCGCGCGCTGCTCGATGCGCGCATCGCCGAATGGGCGTCGCAATGGATGTCCGCATCAAAGGCGTCCGGTGTTGCCGTGGATGCGCCGGCGGACCACCGTCCGGACCAGGGCGGGGAAGGGCGCTGGTACACGCTCCGCGATGGCGACGCCCTCCTGAGCATGCGCCTGTCGCCGCGCGCCTTCGAGCATTTCGGTTGCCTGCTCGCGGGCACGACGACGGCCGACGACGCTGGATTATCGGCAGGACTGGGCCAGCGCGCGCTGACGGCGTTGATGCGGTCCTTGTTCGGCGCGCAGGCACCGACCAGCCTGATCGCCATCGACGGCTCACCGGCGCCGTCCGACATCGGATCGCGATTCGGCGCGTTCGGCATGCAGCTCTCCATCGGCGTCATCCGCATCGAGCTCTGCGCGAATGCGGTCCTGTGCGCTCGCCTGGTGCCGGCGGTGCAGATCGCACGCGAGCCCCTCGTGCCCCGTCGCGCCGCCATCGGTCCGGTCGATGCGACCCTCGATGCCGTGCTCGACCTGGGGCAGACGGTGCTGGCCGACACGCTGTCGCTCAAGCCGGGTGAGGTGCTCAAGACCGCCATCCCGGTCAGCGCCGGTTTGCGCCTCGTCTCCTCGCGCGGCGAGGACATCCTCGGCGGCACGCTCGTGGCCGACGGCGCGCACCGCGCGCTGAAGGTGACCCAACTCCATTTCAAGAAGGAAACATCACGATGAAAAGCAATCTCGCCGAAGACACGACGGCCAGTGCAGCCTTCGACAATGCGGCCCCGATGACGGCGGCAGCCGGGCTGTCCAGGGACATCGGCCTGATCGGTCATGTCCAGGTCTCGATGACCGCGCAGGTCGGCACGGTGACGATGTCCGTCGAACGGCTGTTCTCGCTCGCGGCGGGCGACGTGGTCAAGATGAACGAATTGCTGGAGGCGCCGCTGACGCTGATGCTCAACGGCAAGCCGGTCGCGCGCGGCGAACTGCTCGCGGTCGACGACCACTTCGGCATCCGCATCCTCGAAGTGGCCTGAACGATGCAGCAGGCCTCGACCGCCGCCGAGCCGGCCGTCACGGCGCGTTCCGTGGCACCGGCGACGACCGTTCCGGCGCCCGTCGTCACGACCAAGATGGTGCCGGAACGCCCTGTCGCGCCGATTCCCTACCGCAAGGAAGGCAGCGCAGCGGGCGGTTCGCTGATCGGTGTGCTGGCGATCACCGTGCTGATGCTCGCAGTCTTCGTGGTGGTGCTGCGTCTCGCGAAATCGCGCGGCCTGCTCGATCGCTGGATCGTGTCCGGGCCTGTCGGTGCGACGGCGAACAGGGCAGGCCACGATGCGATGCGCGTGGAGCAGGCCCTGCGCGTCAGTCCTCGCACCATGCTTTACCGCATCCGCGATGGCGAGCGTCGTTACGTGCTGGTCGAATCCATCGCCGCGAATGCGCGGTTGCATCCCCTGCGCGACGGAGACGACGCGCCTTCCCTTGATGACGGACATGACGATGAACAGTGATTCGCGCCGACAGGGCAGCCGCCTGCCGTGGCGCGTCTTTGCCCTCGCCAGCCTGTGCTGCGTGGCCGGTGCCGCCTTCGCCGCGGATCCGGTCGACATGGTCGGTGGCGTGATGAAGCAGGACTATTCGCCCGTGCTGCGCAATTTCGTCGCGCTGTCGATGCTGTCCCTGATCCCGGTGATGCTGATCGGCATGACCGCGTTCACGCGCATCGTCATCGTGCTGTCGCTGCTGCGCCACGCGCTCGGCCTGCCGCAGACACCGCCGAACAGCGTGATCGTCGCGCTCTCGATCTGCCTGACCTATTTCACGATGGCGCCGGTGGTTGACGAGATCGACAAGGTCGCGCTCACACCCTACCTGGCTGAGCAGATCGATACCCGCGAGGCGCTGGAGCGTGGCGCGGTGCCTCTCCGCCAGTTCATGATCCGCCAGACCCGAGAGTCGGACCTGCGCGCCGTGCTCGAGATGGCGCGTGCGCCCGCGCCCAAGTCGATCGAAGACATCGCGATGCGGCATCTCGCGCCCGCGTTCCTGCTCAGCGAGCTGAAGACGGCCTTCCAGATCGGCTTCGTGATCTTCCTGCCGTTCCTGATGATCGATCTCGTGGTCGGCTCCGTGCTCATGGCGCTCGGCATGATCATGGTGCCGCCAGCGACCATCAGCCTGCCGCTGAAGATATTGCTGTTCGTCCTGATCGATGGCTGGGTGCTGGTTTCCCGCGCCCTGTTGAGCAGCTACTGGTCCTGAGCATGTCGGTCGCGATCGATCTCGTCGCCGAGGAAGCCGAGCTTTGGCGACGATTTCGCCAGGGTGGGGACCTCGTGGCACGCGATCATCTCTTCCGCCTGCACATGGCCTGGGCGGCGGCGATCGCCAGGAGCGTCTATCGACGGGTCGGCATCTTCAGTCTCGATACCCTCGATTTCGTGCAGAACGCCGAATTGGGCATGCTGGAAGCGCTCTCGCGCTACGAGCCCGAGCGGGGCGTCGACTTCCGCGCCTTCGCGCGTGCGCGCGTGCGTGGCGCCGTCTTCAATGGCGTGAGATCGATGCTGCGCGAGCGCGGCATTTCCAACGACGACCAGCGCCATGCCGAGCGACTCTCCCATCACCGCGACGCGGAGGGCGATGCGTTCGACACCGTGGTCGATGCGGTGATCGCGCTGGGCATGGGCTTCCTGCTCGATCATGCCGCCAGCGAGGCGACGATCGACGCGTCGACCTACGTGCAGCGCGACCAGACGCATCTGCGCCTGAAGGCCGCCGTCGACCGCCTGCCGGACCGCCTGCAGGACGTGGTGATCGCCCATTACTTCGAATTCGTGCCCTTCAGCGATGTCGCCGACAGCCTGGGGATCAGTCGAAGCCGGGTATCGCAATTGCATCGGGAGGCGCTGCAGCGTTTGCGTGACATCCTGCGCGACTGCCGGTGATCCGAGCCCGGGTTCCTGATCGAGACACATCTATATGTGTGCAGCGGGCCTGATGACCCGCATCGAGGGCTGTGGCGTGGCGGCCATGTCCCGGATAGAGCAAATTCCTGAAAGATCAGGGCCTTGCCTGAAAGCTTGGCGGAGGGTGGGATGCACTCTGACCATCCATGGCCCTCGCCCGATGGGCGGCTTCGCCGTGCGCATCGGCAGTCCTGCCGATGCGTCGAACCCGTGGGGGTTCTCACCCGCTGCGCTCCGCCAGATACGCAAAAGCCCCCTTGCGGGGGCCTTCGCGTATCTGGCGGAGAGAGGGGGATTCGAACCCCCGAAGCGCGGTTTAGACGCTTACACACTTTCCAGGCGTGCTCCTTCAACCACTCGGACACCTCTCCGGATTTTGCCCTGCGGCGGCTTTCCAGCCGTCTCGGGGGCGCCAATTCTAGCTTCATCCCTTTAATGAGACAAGGAAACGCCCGCCCGGGTCCGGCCGAACGGCGCGCATGGCAGAATGTGCCCATGTCCTATCTCGTCCTCGCCCGCAAGTGGCGCCCCAAGCGTTTCGCCGAACTGGTCGGGCAGGAGCACGTGGTCCGCGCGCTCAGCAATGCCCTCGACACCGGCCGGGTCCACCACGCCTTCCTGTTCACCGGCACCCGGGGCGTGGGCAAGACCACCATCGCCCGCATCTTCGCCAAGTCCTTGAATTGCGAGCAGGGCACGTCCGCCGAGCCCTGCGGCCAGTGCAATGCCTGCCGGGACATCGATGCCGGCCGGTTCATCGACCTGCTGGAGATCGACGCGGCCTCGAACACCGGCGTGGACGACGTCCGCGAGGTGATCGACAACGCCCAGTACATGCCCTCGCGCGGCCGGGTGAAGGTCTATCTGATCGACGAAGTCCACATGCTGTCGAAGTCGGCGTTCAACGCGCTGCTGAAGACGCTGGAGGAGCCGCCGGGGCACGTGAAATTCCTGCTCGCGACCACCGATCCGCAGAAGCTGCCGGTCACCGTGCTGTCGCGCTGCCTGCAGTTCAACCTCAAGCGCCTGGAGGAAAGCCAGATCCAGGGGCAAATGGCGAAGATCCTCGAAGCCGAGGGCATTCCCGCCGAACCGGGCGCGATCCGCCAGCTGGCGAAGTCCGCCGATGGCAGTCTCCGCGACGGTCTGTCGCTGCTCGACCAGGCGATCGCCTACACCGGCGCCAGCACCACCCACGAAGGTGGGGCGGGCGTGCCGCTCACCGATGCCGGGGTCGCGACCATGCTCGGCACGGTCGACCGGATGCGGGTCGGGGCCGTGCTCGGTGCCCTTGTCGCCGGCGACGGTGCTGCCCTGATGAACGAGATCGCGGCGCTGTCCGACTTCTCGCCCGACTGGGCCGGCGTGCTGGATGCCCTGGCCGAGGCCCTGCATCGCGTGCAGGTCCGGCAACTGGTGCCGTCGGCGGAGATCGAAGCCGATGGCGTCGATATCGATGCGATTGCCGGCCAGTTGCGGCCGGAAATCGTCCAGCTGTGGTACCAGATGGCACTCCATGGCCGCCGCGACCTGGGCTATGCCCCCAGCCCGCGCGCCGGGTTCGAGATGACCGCGCTGCGCATGCTCGCCTTCCGTCCGGCCGAGGGCGGTGGCGCCCAGGTCGAACGGCCAGCGGCCAGCGGCGTTCGTGGTCCCGAGGCCGCGCGTGCCGCCGCCTTCGAGAGCGCAGCGGCCAAGCCCGCGCCTTCGATGTCGCGCCCGCTGCCGCCGGAGGCACGGGAAAACCCGGCTGCCCCGGAGCGCAGGCCAGTGGCCCAGCCGGCACCGCCCCCCGCAGCCGCGCCCGCATCAATGCCGTCGCCGCGCATCGAGATGACCGCGCCGCCGGCCGCCCAGATAGCCCCGGCACCGAGCCTCCCTTCCGCCGAGGCGCCGCCGCCGAACATCGCGATCGACAGCGACCGCTGGCTGGACCTGGTCGCCAACTGCGGCCTGCGTGGGCCCGCGCGCGAACTGGCCGCGCATGCCGCGTTCATCGACTATGCCAACGGCGTGATGCGCCTGGCGCTTTCACCCGATGACGACCACCTGCGCCTGCCGGGCCTGATCAATGCACTGACCGACTCGCTGAACGCGCAGCTCGGCGGAACCGTGCAATTGCGTTTCGAAACCGGCCAGGCGCCGAACGCCGAAACCCTGCACCAGCGCAACGAACGCCAGCGCGACCAGAAGCAGGCGTCCGCCGAAGAGAATTTCGTGGCCCATCCGGACGTGCAGCGTCTGGTAGGCCAGGGCGCGAAGCTCGTGCCCGATTCCATCCGTCCCTACCAAGATTGAGAGAACGCCAACATGCGTGGAAACATCGCCCAACTGATGCAGCAGGCGCAGAAGATGCAGGAAAACCTGCAGCGCGCGCAGGAAGAACTGGCCAAGCTTGAAGTCACCGGCAGCGCCGGCGGCGGCATGGTCAGCATCACGCTCACCGGCAAGATGGAATGCCGCAAGGTGCGCATCGAGCCGAGCGTGCTGTCCGATGCGGAGATGACCGAAGACCTGATCGCCGCCGCGATCAACGACGCGGTGAACAAGGTCAACGCCGAATCGCAGGCGAAGATGTCCGGCGCCACCGCCGGCATGCCGATCCCGCCGGGCATGAAGATCCCGGGGATGTTCTGATCCCTCATTCGTTTTGTAGAGCGGGTCGAAGACCCGCTGCCCACTCTCCGGAGAGGTGTGTAGCGGGTCTTCGACCCGCTCTACAGGCCTGACATGACCGCTTCCCTCCTCGAACAACTCATCGACGCCTTCCGCGTGCTGCCGGGCGTGGGCCAGAAGACCGCGCAGCGGATGGCCTACCACGTGCTCGAACGCGACCGCGAGGGCGGCCAGCGCCTGGCGAATGCGCTGGCCGATTCGGTCGAGCGCGTCGGTCATTGCGAGCGTTGCCGCGATTTCAGCGAAACCCCGGTCTGCACAATCTGTGCCAGCGCTGCGCGCGACGCGCATCTGCTGTGCGTGGTCGAGTCGCCGGTGGATCGTCTCGCGATCGAGCAGGCGACAGGCTATCGCGGCTACTACTTCATCCTGCAGGGCCGCCTGAGCCCGCTCGACGGCATCGGCCCGCGCGAACTCGGTCTCGACGCGCTCGCCGCACGACTGGCCGAAGGCGAAGTGCAGGAACTCGTGGTTGCCACCAACCCCACCGTCGAAGGCGAAGCCACCGCGCACTACCTCGCCCAGCTCGCGCGCCAGCACAAGGTCAAGCCGACCCGGCTCACCCACGGCGTGCCGCTGGGCGGCGAACTCGAATACGTCGATCGCGGCACGCTGTCGCATGCGTTCGGCTCGCGGAGCGAGATGCCGATCTGATCATCCGGCCCCGGATGTGGGAGCGACGCGAGTCGCGACGCCTGCAGCCGCCGTAGGTTTTCGGGATGCGCTTACAATCCGGGCATCACCACAGGAGACGCCCATGTCGGACACCATTTTCCACAAGATCATCCGCCGCGAGATCCCCGCGACCATCGTCTACGAGGACGACGGCATCATCGCCTTCAAGGACATCGCGCCGCAGGCACCGATCCACATCCTGTTCGTGCCGAAGGTGACAGTGCCCACGCTCAACGACGTGCAGCCCGATCAGGCCGAGATCATCGGCCGCCTCGCCGTCGCCGCCGCGAACTACGCCAAGCGGGAGGGCTTCGCCGAAGACGGCTATCGCATCGTCATGAACTGCAACGACCACGGCGGGCAGACGGTGTTCCAGATCCACATGCATCTGCTGGCCGGTGGGCCGTTGGGGCGGTTCGGGTGAAATCGCAATTCACACGCGCGTGCGTGGTGCACTGTCTTCGACGCTGTCGAGACATCAGTGCGTGTTTTTATCCATGATCGCTGATTCAGTCGAAGCGAATCTTGGTCATCTTGTGCAACGCCTGTCGCCATTGTCATCCCTCGTATCGATACGAGGGTCTGGTGCGGGACGATTTCTCTATATCGTCTGCAATGGGCGATCCGCTGAAGTCTCTCCGGCCGAGGAAAAGTGGTGGGTCGAATTGTGGGGTTCGCTGGAGGAAGATGCTCAGCCGGAAATCGATGTCATGCTGGACTCGATTGCCGAAGTCGAAGTCTTTCTGTTGGACTACTTCTTTCCTGAGGGCGCGCAGTTCTCGTCGTTCTGAAGTCGGCGTTTGATTCGGCCTGCATGCGACAGGTCTTGCAGCTGCCTACTGCGCTTCCTTGACCGACAGCGGCTTGTCCACCGCGCCGGCATAGAACACGACCAGCTTCAGCGGCGTGGTGCCGGCGTTCCGGCCGTTGTGCAGGGTGTTCACCACCTCGGCGAGCGTGTCGCCGGCCTTCAGGCGCTTGACCGAACCATCCTTCAATCGCACGTCCAGTTCGCCTTCGAGCAGCATGCCGAACGAGGGCACGGGATGTTGATGCCAGCCCGTTTCTCCGCCGGGCGCGATCTCGACCAGGATGCCGGTGATTTCCGCCTGACCCGCAGGATAGGCGATGGGCGTCCCGTCCCAGCTCGACGTGGTCTTCATCAGTGTCGTGGTCTTGACTGATGCGGAGGATTCCAGCGCGTGGGCGTTCGACTGGAACAGCAGGCCAAGTGCGAGCAGGCAGAGCGTCTTCGTGGTGTTCATGCGTTGCGTTCTCCTGAGCGTGGTCGGCGCCTGCATCCGTAGAGATTTGTCCGCTGAAACACTAGCGCCAATCAATCTCCCCGCGCACCACCGTGCACACCCGTCCACCCGACCACACGTCGCCTGCATCGTCGACGGTGAGTTCGATGATCGCGTCGTGGCCGACTTCGCGGCCCTGGCTGATGCGGTAGAAACCGCTGTCGCCGGGCAGGGCGTCCTGCGAGGCGAGCCAGGCGGCGAGGGTGGCATTGGCGGCGCCGGAGGCGGCGTCCTCGAACTGCGCGGGGGCGCCGACCCAGGCGCGGACGGCGAGGTAGTACACCGGGTCGTCGCTGCGCGCGAACGCGCACAGGCCCATGCTCTCGGTGGATTGCGCGAGGGTGCCGATCGCGTCCCACGGCGGTGTGGCTTCGCGCAGAGCGGCTTCGCTTTCCAGCTCGGCCAGCCACCAGCGGCGACCGCCGTCCATCAGCGCGGGAGGCAATGCGCCGAGCGGCAGGGTCTTCAGCACGTCGCGCAGGCGCGGGTCGTCGGTGCTGGCGACCTCGCGCACGCTGGCGCGCGGCGTGCGCACCGCGATGGTGCGCGTGCGGCCTTCGCCGTCCACGCGCAGCGGCAGCTTGCCGGCGATGCCGTCCTGCACCAGCAGGCCGTCCTTCGGCGTGGCCAGTCCCGCTTCGAGCACGGCGTGCGCGGTGCCGACGCTGGGATGCCCGGCGAAGGGCACTTCGCGGCGCGGGCTGAACATGCGGATGCGATAGCTGCTGTCGTCGCTCACCGGCGGCAGCACGAAGGTGGTTTCCGGCAGGCGCGTCCATTTCGCGATGGCCTGCATCTCCGCATCGCTCAGGCCCTCCGCATCGAGCACCACCGCCAGCGGGTTGCCGGCGCCGGGGCGGTCGGCGAAGACATCGACTTGCACGTAACGACGGAGACTCATTGCAGACTGCATCCGGGCATCGGGGCCGCGCAGCTTAGCAGCGCGCGGCACGCAACGCGCATGCGCCGCGCGATCATCGCGAATAATCTGAAAACCCGCGATTCTTTGGCAGTTTTTGCCAAAGTTTCAGATGCAATCAGTGCCCCGTGTCATCACCTTCATCGACTGCGGCGGACCACAGATCGAACAGGTGACATTCGCCCTCGCGTGCAGCTTCGTCGTAGGCGTCCAGCCATTCCGGATCGTCTTCGCACGCGGCGCGCTCGACAGGCTGCGGCGGCTGCTCCTGCGCCACCACCTCCCAATCGCTGTCGCGGTAGTAGGCGAGGGCGATGGCCAGCGCGGCGTCGGCATCGTCCGCACGCACGAAGCTGGTCGCGATCGCACCGCCGATCTCGCCGGCATCCGCGCTGTGCGGCGCGGGACGGAGTTCGTACTGCATCGCATGGATCTTTGGGGCGTGGATCATGATGCCGTCTCCCTCACCAGGCCACGGTGCCGACGATCACCGGCACCACGTCGCCGCCGATGAACACATCGCCGGCTGCATCGACCTGCACCTCGACGCGGCCGTCGCGCCCCAGCTCGCGCCCCTGGCTGCCGACGTAGCATCCGGCTATACCGGGCAGGCGTCCGGCATGGGCCAGCCGCGCGGCGATGCCGGCCTGGGCGCTGCCGGTCACCGGGTCCTCCGAGATGCCATCGGCCGGGCAGAACGCGCGGACGACGAGATGGTGGTTGTCGCGTTCCTCGGGCGCATGCACGGCAAGCCCGACGGCACCGGTGGCCTCGGTCAGCGCGGCGATGGCGGGCAAATCCGGACGGAGGCTGCGCACGGCCTCGGCATCGGTCAGCTCCAGCAGCCACCACTTCGGGCCGTTGTCCCACAGGGCGGGCTCGAGCGCGCCGAGTCGAAGGCTGCTCGCGACTGCGTCCATCAATGCCGGCGCCAGTTCCTCACCACCGACCCGACGCGCGCGCGGCGCGCGGATCGCGGTGCGGCGGCGGCCGTCGCGATGCTCGATCTGCACCGGCAGCAGGCCGGCGGCGCATTCCTGCACCAGGCTGGTCCGCTCCGGCGCGACCAGCCCGGATTCCAGCACGGCCCAGGCCGCACCGACGCTGGGATGCCCGGCGAAGGGCAGTTCGCTGCGCGGCGTGAAGATCCGCACCCGGTAGTCGGCCTCGGGCGTGGTCGGCGGCAGCAGGAAGATGGTTTCGGAGAGGTTGGTCCAGGCCGCGAAGGCCTGCATGCGCGCCGGGTCGAAGCGTTCGCCGTCGATCACCGCGCCGAGGGCGTTGCCCATACCGGGGCGTGCGGCGAACACGTCCATCTGCAGATAACGAAGCACCATCTCTCCACTGCTCCCGCTGGCTTAGAATGTGGGGTTCCGACGCGCCGCTCCCGTGGGCGGTTCCGAGCGCCGGAACCACGCAGTCTACATCCCCCCAATTCCCTCTCCTCAAAGCAGACCAATGCCCGATACGCATCCTGCCGACCCCCGCCAAGGCGCCTGGGTCGTGCTCAAGTTCGGCGGCACCTCGGTGTCGCGTCGCCACCGCTGGGACACCATCGGCCGGCTGGCGAAAAAACGGATGGATGACACGGGCGGTCGCGTGCTGGTGGTGGTCTCTGCGCTGTCGGGCGTCACCAACGAATTGACCGCGATCGCGGACGGTCGCGAGATCGACGATCGCATCGCCGCGCTTATCGAACGGCACCGCGCGTTCTGCGTGGAGCTCGATCTCGATGCCGATGCCGTGCTGGGCGAGCGTCTTTCGATCCTGTCCGCGCTCGGCACCGATCCGCGCGCCGCGTCGCGTGCGCTCGACTGGCAGGCCGAAGTGCTGGCTCAGGGCGAGCTGCTGTCGTCGACGATCGGTGCGGCCTATCTGCATGCGCAGGGACTCGACATCGGCTGGTGCGATTCGCGTGACTGGCTGTCTGCGGTGTCGCTGCCCAATGCAAGCGCCTGGGCGCAGCGGCTGTCGGTGAACTGCCAGTATCTCGGCGAAAAGGCCTTTCTCGACGATGTCCGCAGTCGCTTCGCCGCGCAGCCGACGCGCGCGCTCATCGCGCAGGGCTTCATCGCCCGCCATGCCGATGGCCAGACCGCGATTCTCGGTCGCGGCGGCTCGGACACGTCCGCGGCGTATTTCGGCGCGCTGCTGAAAGCGTCGCGCGTCGAGATCTGGACCGACGTGCCCGGCATGTTCAGCGCGAACCCGCGCGAGGTGCCCGACGCGCGCCTGCTCGCCCGCCTCGACTACGCAGAAGCGCAGGAAATCGCGACCACCGGCGCCAAGGTGCTGCATCCGCGTTCGATCGCGCCGTGCCGCGACGCCGGCGTGGCGATGGCGATTCTCGACACCGAGCGCCCGGAACTGCTGGGCACGCGCATCGACGGCACGGCCACCACCGTGCCGGGCGTGAAGGCGATCAGCCGACGCAACGGCATCGTCCTGGTGTCCATGGAAAGCATGGGCATGTGGCAGCAGGTCGGCTTCCTCGCCGACGTGTTCGAGCGCTTCAAGCGCCACGGCCTGTCGATCGACATGATCGGCTCGTCGGAAACCAACGTGACCGTGTCGCTCGACCCGAGCGAGAACCTGGTCAGCAGCAGCGTGCTGGCCGAACTGTCGGCCGATCTGTCCGAAGTCTGCCGCGTGAAGGTCATCGCGCCCTGCGCGGCGATCACCCTGGTCGGTCGCGGCATGCGCTCGCTGCTGCACAAGCTGTCGGATGTCTGGGCGACGTTCGGTCGCGAGCGCGTCCATCTGATCTCGCAGTCGTCGAACGACCTCAACCTCACCTTCGTGATCGACGAAGCCGATGCCGACGGCCTGCTGCCGCACCTGCATGGCGAGCTGATCCGCAGCGGCGCGATGCCGGTGCAGGATGGTGCGGTGTTCGGTCCGAGCTGGACCGAGATCGCGCACGGCAAGCCCCAGCGCGAAACGCCGTGGTGGCGTGGGCACGTGGCCGATCTGGTCGCGCGTGCCGAGGCCGGCACGCCGCGCTACGTCTACCACCTGCCGACCGTGCGCGCCCGCGCGCGTGCGCTGCGCGAGACGACCGCGATCGACCTGCGGTTCTACGCACTCAAGGCCAATCCGAACCCGGCGATCCTGCGCACGCTGGAGGCCGAAGGCTTCGGCTTCGAATGCGTGTCGCTGGCCGAGGTGGCGCACGTGCTCGCGACCTTGCCGGGCATCGATCCGGCGCGCGTGCTGTTCACGCCGAGCTTCGCGCCCCGCGCCGAATACGACGCGGCGCTGGCCAAGGGCATCCACGTCACCGTCGACAGCGTCGAGGCCCTGCAGCGCTGGCCGGAGAGCTTCCGCGACCGCGCGATCTGGCTGCGCCTCGACCTCGGTCGCGGCGATGGCCATCACGAGAAGGTGCGCACCGGCGGCAGCGACGCCAAGTTCGGCCTGCCGGTGGCGAAGGTGAACGCCTTCGTCGCCGAGGCGCGCAAGCTCGGCACGAAGATCGTCGCGCTGCACGCGCACCTCGGCAGCGGCATCGACAACCCCTCTCACTGGCGCGACGTGTTCGCCGACCTGGCCAGCCTCGCCGACCAGGTGGGTACGGTCGACATCATCGACATCGGCGGCGGTCTGCCGGTGCCTTACACCGCCGATGCACGACCCTTCGACATCGCCGCGTGGCGTGCGGGTCTGGACGAGATCAAGGCCGGCTACGGGCGGTATCGCCTCGCGATCGAACCGGGTCGCTACCTTGTCGCCGAGGCCGGCGTGGTGCTGGTCCGCGCGACCCAGGTCATCGAGAAGGACGGCATCCGCCGTGTCGGCCTGGACGGCGGCATGAACGTGCTGATGCGCCCGGCGATGTACGGCGCCTACCACGGCGTGCACAACCTCTCGCGCATCGATGACGCCGCCATCTCGGCCTTCGACGTGGTCGGCCCGATCTGCGAAAGCAGCGATGTGTTCGGTCGCGCACGCATGCTGCCTGCCGCCAGCGCCGAGGGCGACGTGTTCCTGATCGCCGACGCCGGCGCCTACGGCATGGCGATGGCGAACACCTACAACCTGCGGGCGCTGCCGGCAGAGGAAATCATCGATGTCTGATCCTGCCAAAGACTTCAAACGCGACGAGATTCGCGCCTTCCGTTTCGTCCGCTGCGGCTTCGACGCGCAGGCCGGCATCGCGCAGCTGGTCTATGCCTTCGACGACGGTCCGGAGCTGGTCGAGACCGTGACCGTGCCGGGCGCGCCGTTCGTGCTGGAGGGCGCGCGTGCCGAGGCTGCGGAACGCGCACTGCGCCTGCTGCACCTGATCGCCGGCGTGAGCTACTACAAGGCGGCGGTGCCGGAGGAGATCCGCATCGACGGTTATGCGATCGATGCGGACACCGCCGCGCTGCTGGAGGGCGTCTACCTCAACGGCCTCGGCGAGTTCGCGTACCGCAATGGCCTGAACCTGCGCGGCCGCATCCGCTTCCCCGTGGGAGCGACGCAAGTCGCGACGAGCGCCCCGGCGCTCGGTCTCCCCGAACACGCGCTGGTCGCCATCGGCGGCGGCAAGGATTCGCTGGTCTCGATCGAGGCGCTGCGCGGCATCGACATCGCGCAGACGGTCACGTGGATCGGCGGTTCGCAGCTCATCAAGGCCTGTGCCGAGCGCACAGGCCTGCCGACGCTCAACCTCGGCCGCCAGCTCGCGCCGCAGTTGTTCGAGTACAACCGCCAGGGCGCGTGGAACGGGCACATCCCGGTGACCGCCGTGAATTCGGCGATCATGGTCTTTGCCGCGATCCTGACCGGTGCGAACCAGGTGGTGTTCTCCAACGAGCGTTCCGCCAGCTACGGCAGCCTCATCGAAGGCACAGGCGAAGTGAACCACCAGTGGTCGAAGGGCTGGGCCTTCGAGCGCGACTTCGGCGACTACGTGCACGCGCGCATCGCCGCCGACCTGCATTACTACTCGCTGCTGCGCCCGCTCAGCGAACTGGCGGTCGCGCGACAGTTCGCGAAGAGCGACCACTACGACGCGCATTTCTCCAGCTGCAACCGCAATTTCCACATCCTCGGCGAGCGCCCGGTCAACCGCTGGTGCGGCGTCTGCCCGAAATGCCACTTCGTGTTCCTCGCGCTGGCGCCGTTCATGCCGAAACCGCGCCTCGTCGGCATCTTCGGCCGCAACCTGCTCGACGATCCCGTGCAGACCGCCGGCTACGACGCGCTGCTCGAATTCCAGGACCACAAGCCGTTCGAGTGCGTGGGCGAGGGGCGGGAATCGCGCGCGGCGATGGCGGCGCTGGCCGAACGTCCGGAATGGCGCGAGGACGACATCGTCGAACGCTTCGTCCGCGAGATCCGGCCGCAGCTCGATGCGACCGAACTCGATGTCGACGCGTTGATGGCGATCGACGACGAGCACCGCGTGCCGGCCGCGATCTGGGAGCGCCTGCGTGCGCGCTTCGCGGCCTGAGTCGATGCTCGACATCGCATCGCTGGCGGGCCTGAAGGTCGCGCTCTGGGGCTGGGGCCGCGAAGGCCGCGCGGCGTGGCGCGTATTGCGCCGACGCCTGCCGGCGCTGTCGCTGACCCTGTTCTGCAGCGAAGCGGAGCTGGCCGATGCGAACGCGCTCGGCGATGCGCTGCTCACTGCGCGCACCGATGCCACTGCCGAAGCGCTGTCGGCGTTCGATGTCGTGATCAAGTCGCCGGGCATCAGCCCGTACAAGCCGGAAGCGCTGGCTGCCGCCGAACGCGGCACGCGCTTCATCGGCGGCACCGCGCTGTGGTTCGCCGAACACGCCGATGCGCGCACGATCTGCGTCACCGGCACCAAGGGCAAGAGCACCACCACCGCGCTGCTCGCGCACCTGCTGCGCGCCGGCGGGCATCGCACCGCGCTGTGCGGCAACATCGGTCTGCCGCTGCTCGAAGTGATCGACGTCGACGATCCGCCGGAATTCTGGGCGATCGAGCTGTCGAGCTACCAGACCGGCGATGTCGCCGCCTCCGGCGTGCGCCCGTCGATCGCGGTGGCGACGAACATCTTCCCCGAGCACCTCGACTGGCACGGCAGCGAAGCGCAGTACGTGTCCGACAAGCTGTCGCTGTTCACCGGTGCCGCGCCGCGCATCGCGATCCTCAACGGTGCCGATCCGCGCCTGTCCGCGCTCTCGCTGCCGCACAGCGAGGTCCGCTTCGTCGGCGGCGAGGACGGCTGGCATCTGCGCGGCGATGTCGTGCATCGCGGCGAGCGTGCGGTGTTCGATGCCGCCGATGTGCCGCTGCCGGGTCGCCACAACCGCAGCAATCTCTGCGCGGTGCTCGCGGCGATCGAGGCCTTGGGCCTGGATGCCGAGGCGCTGGCGCCACATGCCGCCACCTTCCAGCCGCTGCCGCATCGCCTGCAGACGCTGGGCACGCGCGATGGCCTGACCTGGGTCAACGATTCGATCAGCACCACACCGCATGCCAGTCTCGCCGCGCTGGACTGCTTCCGCTCGCGTCGCGTCGCGCTGCTCGCGGGTGGGCACGACCGCGGCATCGACTGGTCGGATTTCGCGCAGGCCATGCGCCGCCATGCACCGGCCGTGATCGTCACCCTCGGCCAGAACGGCCCGAAGATCCACGACCTGCTGGCGCCGGTCTCAGACGAGGCTGGCTTCGCGCTGGTCGCTGCGGTCGATCTGCCGGACGCCGTCGCGAAAGCGCGTGCCGCGCTGGGCGGGGAGGGCGTGGTCCTGCTGTCGCCGGGCGCGCCGAGTTTCGGCAGCTATCGCGACTACACCGAACGCGGCCGGCACTTCGCCGCACTCGCCGGATTCGATCCCGAGGCGATCACCGCGATTCCGGGACTCGGCATCGCCTGATCGCCGCGCGGCTTGCGATATCCTTGGGGTTTCGCCATCACGGCATCCTCCGGAGGACTCCCGCATGTACGATCCCCTGCTCGAACACCTCATCGAACTCGCCGAAGCCGAGACCCCGGTCGAAGCCGAGGTCTCGCTCATCGTCGGCGGCATGCTCGTCACCGGTCATGTGGTCAGCGAAGAGAAATACATGTCCAGCCATGCGCTGACCCGTGCGTATCTCGAACTCGATGCCGAAGCCGAGGGCGAGTCCGATGCGGATGCGTCGGAGGAAGGCGACGAGGAAGACGAAGACGACGATGATTTCGACGACGACGTCGCTTACATCCATCTGCGTGATGCGCAGGCCGCCGGCGGCAAGCTCGGCTTCTTCCGCGTGGCCCTGACCGACGTATCGGGTTTTTCCCTGCGCGGTTGATCGGATCGACAGTACGAATGCAACAAGGCCCGGCATTGCCGGGCCTTGTCGTTCGAGGGGGATGGGGACGCCCTGCGATCAGCGCAGGCGGTGTCGCTTCGCGAAGGCATGCACGGCGTCGCGATAGGCATCGGGCGCGTCGATGAAGGGGTTGTGGCGACCGGGCAGGGTGACGCGCGTCATCGTCGGATACGCGAAGCGTTCCGCCTGAGGGCCGACGGCATGGTCGTCCTGGCCGTCGATCACCAGCACCGGGACCGTCACCTGTGCGGTCGACGGGATCAGGTCGTTGAAGTAGCTGCCCGGGTGGCCGCTGAAGACCTTCGTGCCCATGTCGCGGTTCCTGCCGAGGTCATGGCCTGCCACCTTGGCCTCCGCCGCGCGCTTCGAGGCTTCGGATGCGTACTGCAGCTGCCAGGACAGGCCCATCTTCTGCAGCATGCCCAGCACGGTGAAGTAGCGTTGCGGGAACGGGATCGCGTCGTCGAAGCTCGGACGCGCCGCTTCGGGAATCAGGGCCAGGCCGTGCGTGTAGCTGCTCTGCATCGACATGCCCAGGTCGAGCAGCACGTTGCCCATGATCATCGCGCGCACCCGCTCCGGATGCTTCACGGCATAGGACTGCGCGATCAGTCCGCCGAACGAATAGGCGACCACGGTCCAGCGTTCGATCTTCAGGTGCCGGCGCAGGGCTTCGAGATCCGCGACCTGGCGCTCGAGCGAATAGTCACCATTGCCGGCGCTGGCCGAATGGCCGCTGCCGCGCTGGTCGAGGTAGACCATGCGGAAGTCGCGTTCGAACAGGTCGCCCGCGACGGCCTGGAAACCCGCTGATCCGGAGCCTGGACCGCCATGGACGAACACCGCAGGCGCGCCTGTGCCGGCGATGTCGTAGTGCAGGACGACGCCGTCGTCGGTGGTGAAGGTGCCGACGCCGTCGGCGAGAGGCACAGCGTGCGCGGTCGCGAAGGCGGCCAGAGCTGAAACGAGGAGGACGAGGCGACGCAACATGGTGGCTCCGGAGGCGACGAAAGACAGGCCTCCAGTCTGGCGATGCGCGTCCGATGGCATCAGGGGTCGATCGTCACCCCGTGCCCCTGCCTTTCGTCACCCGAAGTCGATGCGTCGGGTCAGCCTGCGGTCGCCGCGCGCGCAGCCGCAACTGCATTGGCGATGGCGGATTTCGCCTGCGGGCTGTTGCGCCAGCAGGTGGTTCCGAGCATGCCGGCGACCTGCTGCAGGATCGCATCGACTTCCGTGTCCGCGAGCAGCGCAAGCGAATCGATGCCGATCTGTTCGAGTCGATCGATCACGGTCGGGCCCACGCCCTTCAGCGAGAGCAGCAGGGTCCGCTGGTCGGCAGGAAATCCCATGGTTCAACGATCGCGCTGCACCGCGTAACGCGCCAGGCCGCGCAGCGCAGCGAGGGCGTCGTTGTCGCCGAGGCCATCGAGGGCATCTTCGGCGGCGGTCGCATAGTCCTCGGCGCGCTTGCGGCTGTAGTCGATGCCCCCGGTCGCCGCGATCGCTGCCAGCACTTCGGGCATCGCATCGACATCGCCTTCCTGCACGATCGTGCGCAGGCGCTCGCGGGTAGCCGCGTCGGCATGCTGGATTGCGTGGATCAGCGGCAGCGTGGCCTTGCCTTCGGCGAGATCGTCGCCGAGGTGCTTGCCCAGTGCGGCTTCGTCGGCGCTGTAGTCCAGCACGTCGTCGGCGATCTGGAAGGCATAGCCCAGGGCCATGCCGTAGTCGTGCAGCTTCTGCTGGACGGCGGCGTCGGCGCCCGCGAGCAGGGCACCCAGGCGGGTCGCGGCGGCGAACAGCACGGCGGTCTTGCGCTCGATCACCTTCAGGTAGGCCGGCTCGTCGGTGTCCGGGTTGCGGATGTGCAGCAGCTGCAGCACTTCGCCCTCTGCGATGGCGTTGGTGGTGTCGGCGAGGATCTTCATCACCTCGACCCGCTCCAGCTCGACCATCAGCTGGAAGCTGCGCGAGTACAGGAAGTCGCCGACCAGCACGCTGGCGGCATTGCCGAACACGGCATTGGCGGTCTTGCGGCCCCGGCGCAGGTCGGATTCGTCGACCACGTCGTCATGGAGCAGGGTGGCGGTGTGGATGAACTCGACCACGGCAGCCAGCTGCTGGGCATCGCCGCCCTGGTGGCCCAGCGCGCGGGCCGCGAGCAGGAGCAGCATGGGACGCAGGCGTTTGCCGCCGCCGGAGACGATGTGCTCGGCCACCTGGTTGACCAGGACCACGTCCGAGCCCAGGCGACGGCGGATCAGGGCGTCCACGGCGGCCATGTCCGGGGAGGCCAGGGCCAGGATGGCGGGCAGGTCGAGCGAGGCGGGCACCGAAGTGGCTTCCATGTGGGGTCCAGGCGGGCGAAGCGGCCATTATAAATGGCCGGCGACACCGGGTCGGGCTTGCCCGACCCTGCGATGCGGGATTTTCCGACCCGGTCACGGCCTGTTGCCTGATGCCGCCGAGGCCCCGGTTATAATGGAATGTCCTTCGCCACCCACGGCGACTCAGCAGGAACTCTTCATGGCACGCGGCATCAACAAGGTGATCCTGGTCGGCAACCTCGGCAACGATCCCGAAACCAAGTACACCCAGGGCGGCATGGCCGTCACCAAGGTCAGCCTGGCCACCACCTCGGTGCGCAAGGACAGGGAAGGCAACACCCAGGAACGCACCGAGTGGCACCGGGTGACCTTCTTCGGCAAGCTCGGCGAGATCGCTGGCGAATACCTGCGCAAGGGCAGCCAGGTCTACGTCGAAGGCTCGATCCGCTATGACAAGTACACCGGTCAGGACGGCGTCGAGCGCTATTCCACCGACATCATCGCCGACGAGATGCAGATGCTCGGCGGTCGCGGCGATGGCGGCGGCGGTGAACGTCCGCAGCGCGCCCAGCGTTCGGAAGGCGGCGGCGGCTACGGCGGCGGCCAGCGCAGCGGTGGCGGCGGTGGATACGGCGGCGGTCAGCGCCAGGCCCCGGCCAACAACCCGCCCCCGGCGATGGACGACTTCTCCGACGACGACATCCCGTTCTGATTCCCGGCATCCACTGCCCGGATCATCGAAAAGCCCGCCGGCGACGGCGGGCTTTTTCGTTGCCGCGTGTACTTTTTCCGCCGCGGATGATGCGGATTCACGCGAATCTGTTCGGTGATGAAGATCGCTTTCGATCCGCAAACTCCGCGTCGACCCGTGGCAAAAAGCATATCTCAGTCGCCGTCCACTGCGCGACGACCGACGGCCGGGTCGTCGGTGAAGAAGCCGTCGATGCCCACGGCGATGGCGTCGCGGATCTGCCGGATCGAGCCGGCGTCGTGGCGCGCGGCGGGGCCGCCCGTGCCGCGATAGTCGCCGGGCAGGAAGTGGTTCTCGGGTCGGAAGGTGTAGACGATCACCTGCAGCCCGGCGGCATGCGCGGCGTCGACGAGCGGGCTGCGCGATGTGCCGTCTTCGGCCTTGCGCGGTGCGATGGCGAGGTAATGCGGGCCGATGGCATCGGCATAGGTCGCGACTTCGCGCAGCGCTTCGGGCGTGGCCAGCGAGGCATAGCTGCGCGGTTTGCCGACGGCGACGGTGTCGAAGGGCTTCTCGTTCGGGTCACCGTAGAGCTGCAGCAGCGTCAGATTCGATGGACGCGGGATCCGCTCGCGCAGCGCGCGCAGGTTGGCGGTCTCGAACGACTGGATCACCACGGGCGCAGTGCGTGTGTGCGGATGCGCGTTCAGTGCATCGAGCAATCTGCTTTCCATCGCCAGGCCCAGCGATGCGAAATGGGTCGGATGCTTCAGCTCCGGCGCCAGGCCGATGACGCGGCCGCGCGCGGCGGATTCGGCGGCGGCGAGATCGAGGATCTCGGCCAGGGTCGGGATCTCGAAACGGCCGTCCAATGCCGTGCTGCGCAGCTCGGGCAGGCGTTCGCGGGCGCGCAGCGTCTTCAGTTCGGCCAGGGTGAAATCCTCGGTGAACCAGCCGGTCACGCGCTCGCCGTCGATGCTGCGCGTGGTGCGTCGGCCGGTGAATTCGGGACGCGACGCGACATCGGTGGTACCGGAGATCTCGTTCTCGTGGCGCGCGACGAGCACGCCGTCGCGCGTGCTGACCAGGTCGGGCTCGATCAGGTCGGCGCCGTCCTCGATCGCCTTCCGGTAGCTTTCCAGCGTGTGCTCGGGACGCAGCGCGCTGGCGCCGCGATGGCCGATGACCAGCGGCGGCGTTCGGTTGTCGGAGGTCGGCGGCATGGGCTTCGCTTGCGGATGGGACGTGGTCTTGCATCCTGCCACGAGCAGGAGGGCGAGCAGGGCGGCGGTCAGGCGAGGGGACATGGCATGCGGGGCTGGCGGGGGCGGCGCCAGCATGCACGATCGAGATTGCGGTTGTTCGCGTGCCCGACACGGCGCGGTCGGGGTGCGACTGGATTCAACGGGTCTCGAGTCAGTGACCGCCGGCCGCTGCGGGCCCCGCCTTCGCGCCGAACGGCGGCTTGGCCAACCAGACGAACGCGATCACGCACAGGAAGATGATGCCCAGCAGATGGAAGATCTCGTTGAAGCCGATCTGCGCGGCCTGCTGGGTGATCATGCGTTCCAGCACCGCTGCGCCGGTCTGCGGGTCGCCGCCGCCGAGCGCGGCGACCTGCTGCATCGTGGATGGGTCGTAGGCCGAGACCCGCTCGGTGAGATGCGCGTGATGCACGGCGCCGCGTTCGGTCCAGGCGTAGGTGGTCAGCGAGGCCGCGAAGCTGCCGCCGAGGGTGCGCATGAACGTCGCCAGCCCCGAGCCGGCCGCGATTTCGTGCGGTTCCAGGTCCGACAGCAGGATCTGCAGCACGGGCATGAAGAACAGCGCGACGCCGATGCCCTGGAACAGCTGGATCAGCGCGATCGTGTTGAAGTCGACGTCGAGGTTGAAGTGCGATCGTGCGAAGCTCGTGAACGACATCGCGACGAACGCGAGGCTGGCGAGCATGCGCAGGTCGAAGCGGCTCGCGTACTTGCCCACGAATGGCGTGAGCAGCACCGGCAGGATGCCGATCGGGGCGGTCGCGAAGCCCGCCCAGATCGCGGTGTAGCCGAGATTGCGCTGCAGCCACAGCGGCACGAGGATGCCGACGCTGAAGAAAGCCGCATAGGCGACCACCATCGCGGCGGTGCCCGCGCTGAAATTGCGGTGGCGGAACAGGCGCAGGTTGACGATCGGGTCCTTGTCGGTGAGTTCCCAGATCACGAACACCGCCAGCGAGATCGCGGCGATGATCGCGAGTACCACGATCAGCTGCGAACGGAACCAGTCCTCGTCGTTGCCCAGGTCGAGCAGGATCTGCAGCGCGCCCACGCCCAGCACCAGCGTGGCCAGGCCGATGTAATCCATCTTCGGTTTTTCGAGACGCTCCGGCCGGCCCTTGAGCTGGCGGCCGACGACGATGCTGGAGAAGATGCCGATCGGCACGTTGATGAAGAAGATCCATTCCCAGCTGTAGTTGTCGGTGATCCAGCCACCAAGGATCGGCCCCGCGATCGGCGCGACCACCGTCACCATCGCCAGCAGGGCGATTGCCTGCCCGCGTTTCTGCGGCGGGTAGATCGACAGCAGCAGCGCCTGGGTGACCGGATACATCGGCCCGGCGACGAAGCCCTGCAGTGCGCGCGCGAACACGAGGAAGCCCATGCTGCTCGCGATGCCGCACAGGAAGGACGCGATCACGAAGGCCAGCGTCGACCACATGAACAGCTTGCGCTCGCCGTACTTGCGGCTGAGCCAGCCGGTCAGCGGCAGCGCGATGGCATTGCTCACCGCGAACGAGGTGATCACCCAGGTCGCCTGGTTGGCGCTGCCGCCGAGGTTGCCGGAGATCGTCGGCAGCGAGACGTTGGCGATCGTCGTGTCCAGCACCTGCATGAACGACGCGAGCGCGAGGCCCAGCGTGGTCAGCGGCACGCTGGCGGGCAGGAAACCCGGCGCCGCAGGTGGCGGCGCAGCGGGTGCGGCGTCGGCGGTGGCCGTTGCGGTGGTCATGGCGTGGGTCCGGGCGTCGGGATTGCGCGCGCGATCAGCGCGACGCACCCGGCAGGTTGTCGCGGACGACGCGCTGGATCAGCGCATCGGCTTCGGCGAGCTGCTTCGCATAGGCGCTGGTGACCAGCACGGGCTTCGTCGCGGGCCGGGTCGCGAGCGTCGTGCCGTCGCGCTGCTTCAGCGACACATCGGCCGACATGCTCATGCCGACGCGCAGTGGATGTTCGGCCAGCTGCTTCGGCTCCAGCGTCACGCGCACCGGCACGCGCTGCACGATCTTGATCCAGTTGCCGCTGGCGTTCTGCGCCGGTAGCAGTGCGAACGCGCTACCGGTGCCCAGGCCGATGCTCGCGATCCGGCCGATGTAGCGCACGTCGTCGCCGTAGACGTCCGAGACCAATTCGACCGGCTGGCCGATGCGCATGTCGCGCAGCTGGGTTTCCTTGAAGTTCGCGTCCACCCAGACCTGGTCCAGCGGGACCACGGTCATCAGGGTGGTGCCGGGCTGCACGCGCTGGCCGAGCTGCACGCTGCGTTTCGCGACGTGGCCCGAGATCGGCGCGAGGATCGCGCCGCGCTGCAGGTTGAGGTAGGCCTGGCGCAGCTGCGCGGCGGCGGCCTCGACCTGCGGCTGCTTCATCACCGTGGTGTCGTCGACCAGCGCGCGGCTCCGCGACAGCTGGCCGCGCGAGGAGGACAGCGCGGCTTCTGCGGCGTCGAGCTGGGCGCGGGCATGCGCGAGTTCCTCGGCCGAGACCGCACCTTCGGCGACGAGGCCCGCACGCCGCGCCACGTCGGCACGCGCCTGCTTCACCGCGACTTCGCGCGCGCGCAGGTCGGCTTCGCCGGCATCCACCGCGTTGAACAGGCCGCGGACCTGACGCACGGTGCCGGCGAGGTTGGCTTCGGCCTGCTCGAAGGCGACGCGTGCATCGTTCGGATCGAGCTGCACGAGCGGCTGACCCGCTTCGACGCGCGCGCCTTCGTCGGCGAGGATGCTGACCACGGTGCCGGTGGTCTGCGGTGCGATGGTGACGATGTTGCCCTGCACGTAGGCGTCATCGGTCTCCTGGTGCCAGCGCCCGACCATCATGTGCCAGGCGAACCAGGAGAGGCCGGAGATCGCGACGACGGCACCGAGCACGGTGAGCGCGCGGCGGCGCTTGCCGTTGCCCTGCGGTGCCTGGGTTGGCGTGGCGGACTGCGCGTTCGCCGGAGTTGCGGGAGCGGGAGAGGTCGGCGTGCTCATGGCGTGTTCGATGCGGAAGACAGGGAAGGAGAGATCGGCGTGGTGCCGCCGCCGAGGGCGATCGCGAGGTCGGCGGAAGCAGTGGCGCGCTGCGCGCGCAGTGCGGCGAGCTGCTGGTCGAGCTGCAGGACGGGACGTTCGGCGTTCAGCACGTCGATACGCGTGCCCAGGCCTGCACGATGCCGGCTGGCGAGCACGTCGCGCGCGCGGGCGGCGGCATCGCGCGCCTCGCGGGTCGAGGCGATCTGTGCGTCCAGCGTGCGCGAGGCCTGCAGGGCGTCGGCGACTTCGCGCAGGGCGCCGAGCACGGCCTGGTCGTACTGCGCGACTGCGAGGTCGTAGTCGGCATCGGCGCCGGCGAGCTGCGCGCGCAGGCGACGGCCCTGGAAGATCGGCAGGCTGATCGCCGGGCCGCCAGTGGCGAAGGCGGACTTCGGGTCGAACAGGTCGCCGAGCTTGCCCGTGGCCAGGCCGACGATGGCGCTGAGATTCACGTTCGGACGGAATTCGGCCTGGCTGGCGTCGATGCCGCGCGTGGCGGCTTCCACGCGCCAGCGCGCGGCGACCACGTCGGGGCGATGACCGAGCAGTTCGCTCGGCAGCAGCGAGGGCAGGGCGGCATCGGCCGATGCACCGAGGCGCGGCCGCTGCAGCGCCAGGCCGCGATCCGGCCCCTGGCCCGCGAGCGCGGCGAGCGCGTTGCGCAGCGCGTCGATGCGCTGGCGCCCGGCGTCGGCCTGCTGGCGTGCCGCGGCGACCGCGCTTTCGGCCTGGCGCAGGTTGAGCGTGTTATCGAGACCGGCACCGACGCGACGCCGGGCGAGATCGAGCATGCCCTGCGCACGCGCCTGCTCGCGTTCCGCCGTGTCGACGAGGTCGTGCGCCTGCGCCAGCGCGACATAGCCGCGTGCGATGTTGCCGGTCAGCATGAGCCGTGCGTGCTGCACGTCGACCTCGGCGGCATGCGCCTGATCCACCGCCGCTTCCCAGCGGGCGCGTTTGCCGCCCCAGAGGTCCAGGTCGTATGCGAAGGACAGGTCGATCAGCGACACGCCCGTGTATTCGCCGCCGCCGACGTTCTCGGGAATCAGGCTTTCCGGCAGATAGGCGCCGGAATACTGCGCCGTGCCGCGCACGCCGGGCCGGCGGGCCTCGTCGGCCAGACCGGCCTGGGCCTGTGCCTTGCGCACGCGGGCTTCGGCGGCGTCGATCGAAGGCGCATCGCGCAGTGCATCGGCCATCAGGGCGTCGAGCTGCGGATCGCCCCAGGCATGCCACCAGTCGCTCGCGGGCCAGGCCGCGTCGGACAGCCGGCCTTCGAAGGTCTTCGATACGGCCAGGGTATCGGCGTCGCGGGGCGTGGATGCGGGCGCCAGGCCATGGGTGCTTGCGCAGCCCGACAGCACTGCGGCCACGAGCACGGCAGGAAGCAAGCGCAGGAAAGGAAAGCGGAAGTCGCGTGTCATGTCAGTCCTCGCCACCGAGGTTGTCGCGCACCTGGCCGAGCAGGCGCATCAGGGTTTCCTGTTCGGCTTCCGACAGCCCGCGCAGGGCGCGTTCGCGGACGCGCAGGCCGCACTGGTGGATGTCGGCCCACATCGCCCGGCCGGTTTCGGTCAGGGCCACGCGCACCGCGCGGCGGTCGTCGGGATCGTCGATCCGGGTGGTGAAGCCGCGCTCTTCCAGCCGGTCGAGCAGGCGGGTCATCGCGCTGGGATTGAGGTCCGCCGCCCGGGCCAGTTCGCTGGCGCCGGCCTCACCTTCGGCGAGGCGCTTGAGGGTGATGTACTGGCTGAAGGTGAGGTCGTGCCCGGCCTGGGTGAGTTCGCGTTCCATGCGCGCCCACATGGCGTCGCGGACCTGGCGGAACAGCAGGCCGAGCTGCGAGCCGGACTGCGGGGTCTGGGAGGCTGCGTTCATGGTGCGAATTATTTTGACCCTTGCAATATTTGTCAATGCAAATATTAAAAGGGCAAACAAGAACGCAGCGTTACATGAGCAGGATGCTCAAACGACCGGTGCCGCCCCCGGTCGGCGCGAGGCCACGGCATCGGCCTGCCGGGTAGGTTCGGGCAGGCGGTAGCGGCCGACGTAGCGCATCGTCATCTCGACGGCGGTGGTCATCGACACCCGATGCCCCGGCGAGACCACCAGCGGCAGGCAGATCGGCTTGCTGCGCAGCAGCCAGCCGATCTGCTCGCCGCGATGGCGCAGCGGCACGCGTGCGCCGCGTTCGTCGCCGAGCACACCGTCGGCGGTGCCGACCAGCGGCTTCTTCGCCACACCGATGCAGGGCAGGCCGGTGACGACGCCGAAGTGCGCCGCGATCCCCAGCCGGCGCGGATGGGCGATGCCCTGGCCATCGACGAAGACCAGGTCGGGCGTCTCGGGCAGCAGTGCCAGCGCCGCGAACAGGGCCGGCAGCTCGCGGAACGACAGCAGGCCGGGGACGTAGGGCATCGAGGTCGGCACGCGGGCGACGCATGCATGCCGCAACTCCGCCGAATCGCCGTCGAGCAGTACGGCCGCGGCACGCGTGGTTTCGCCACCGTCCTCGAAGCCGACGTCGAAGCCTGCGATCAGGCGCGGCGGCGAGGCGAAGTCGTCTTCCAGCCGCACCTTGCGCGCGAGCGCCGCCTGCAGCGCGCGTGCGCCAGCGATGCTGCCGTCCCAGTCCTCGAATGCCGTCGTGCCCGATGTCGTGTCCATGTGCCGATTCTGCCCGCAACGCCTGAAGACGCGCTGTCGAGATTCATTCGCCGTTGCGGCAGGCCGTCGCTGGTGGCCGCTCCGCTACCATCGCGGCTTCGTTCATTCAGGGAAGTCGGTCCGATGTCGTACGTGCGTTGTCTGCGAGGTCTCGCTTCCGGTGTCGAATACCCGGCCGACGTCCCGATGAACCTCGATCCCGTCGATGGCCGGCCGGTCGAGATGGTGCTCGATCTCGAACGCCTGGCGGCCGAGAAGCCTGATGCTGCATGGTACGAGCCGTCGCGTCGCGACCTCTGGCGCTTCGGCGCGCTGATGGCGATGGACATGGCGAATCCCGACGACGCGCGGCACATCGTCGCGCTCGGCGAAGGCCACACGCCGCTGCTCGACTATCGCGACCATCCGCTCGCGGTCTCGGCGGGACTCGCGCTGCAGGTGAAGGAAGAGGGCAAGGCCCATCCGGGGTTCGGCGCCAATCCGACGCAGAGCTTCAAGGATCGCGGCATGGCGATGGTGGTCGCGCAGGCGCGCCGCCTCGGCCTGACGAAACTCGCGGTGCCCACGCAGGGCAACGCCGGCGATTCGCTCACGCGCTACGCGCTCGCCGGTGGCCTCTCGGTCGTGGTGGCGATGCCCGACGACACGCCGGCGCCGATCCTCGGCAATGTCGCCGCTGCAGCGCTGCGCCATCCGGACCGGGTGAAGCTCGAACTGATCGGCCCGACCATCCGCGAGGCCGGTGCCTATCTCAAGGAACACTACATCCCGCAGGGCTATTTCTCGGTCGCCACTTTCCAGGAACCGGGCTGGCGCATCGAAGGCAAGAAATCGCTGGGCCTGGAACTGGCCGAGCCGCTGCCCGGAGAGAGGCGTTGGTCCCCGCCCGACGCGGTGATCTATCCCACCGGCGGCGGCACCGGCGTGCTCGGCATGTGGAAGGCCTGGAACGAACTCGAAGCGCTGGGCCTGATCGACAGCCGCCGCCCGCGCATGCTCTGCGTGCAGAGCGAAGTCACGCCGCCGCTGGTGCGTGCCTTCGATGCAGGCGCGGACGACAGCACGGTGGTCGAAGCCGGCAGCACGATGAGCTTTGGTCTGAACGTGCCCGGCGGCGTCGGGCACTTCAAGGTGCTCGACATCATCCGCCGCAGCGGCGGCGCCGCAGTCGCGGTGAGCGAAGCCGACACCGGCGCCGAACTGCAGCGCGTCTGGCGCGACAGGTTCTGGTGGATCAGCCCCGAAGGCGCCGCCTGCCTTGCCGCGATCCCGCAGTTGCTCGATCGCGGCCTGCTGAAGAAAGGCGAACGCGTGGTCGCGGTGAATACCGGGTCGTCGGAGAAATACCTGCCGGCAGTCCGACATCTGCTGTAGCGGCTGCATCTGCACGAAGCGGCAGTGTCCCATGCTACGGTAGCTCAGCCCCGGCGTTGGTCGCGGGCCGCAGAGCCGCAGCGGACGCGGAAGACAGGCCGGCCATGCCGGCCGCCATTGGAAGGAACGACACATGTCGGGATTCGTACCCTGGGACAGCCAGTCGCTCGATGACTGGACTCGCCGGCACGCGCGCGGTGCCACCATCGAACTGGCGGGGTATCGCACCCACTACATCGAGAAGGGCGAAGGGCCACCGCTGATCCTGCTGCATGGCTTCTTCTACGACACTTATCTGTGGGCAGAGAACATCGATGCGCTGGCGCGACACTTCAAGGTGTACGCACTCGACCTGTGGGGCTGCGGCTACAGCACGCGAGACCCCATGGATTACGGCTACGCGCTCTATGCCGAGCAGTTGCGGTTGTTCATGGATGCGATGGGGCTTGCCCACGCATCCATCGCCGGGCAGTCGATGGGGGCCGGCACGGCGATCAAGTTCTGCGTCGAGCATCGCGACCGCGTCGACCGACTGGTTCTGGTCGATGCCGCAGGCATGCCCAACCCGCTGCCGGCGATGGCGAAATTCTTCAACCTGCCCGGCCTCGGCGAATTCCTGCTGACCCGCAAGACCGATCTGTTCCGCAGGATGGCGCTGAAGGATCTCTTCATCCACGACGCTTCCAGGATCACCGACGACTATTACGCGAACGTCGTCCGCGCGCACAAGATCGCGGGCTCGGTCACGGCCGGTTTCGGCATCCAGCGCGCCGATTTCTTCGACAAGCTGTCCGACGAGGTGCGTGCGCTCGGGTCTCTCGACGTGCCGGTAATGCTGGTCTGGGGGAGGCAGGACAAGGCGATTCCGCTGCACTGCGCACAGCAGATGCATGCGCTGCTGCCTGGGTCCCGACTGGAGATCCTGGACAGGGCCGGCCATGTTGCGAATTTCGAGCAGGCCGATGCGTTCAACCGGCTAGCGATCGATTTCCTGCGCGAGAGCGCATCGGCGCGGACTCAGGTCGCAGGCCCGCCTACGGAGCGCGGGACGCCGATGCCAGTCGCGTGATCGCCGCGATTCCGGCCTCCATGCGCACGCGTGTGGCCGGGTTCGCAGAGTGCACGCGCACGACGGGCGGCACGAAGCCGCGCGTGACCACGGCTTCCTCGATCCACGCGATCACGTCGTAACCCGTGCCACGCGCGTCGTCGCCGAGGTCGTGGTCGAGGCTGATCTCGACCACGTTGCCGGTATCGAGCAATGCAATCGCTTCATCGGGCCAGTAGACGCGGGTCCAGCCCTCGGGCGTGGCGCGTTCGTCGTCGAGGTAGATGCGCATGCGAGTGTTCAAGGTTTCAGCAGATGTCGGAAGACGCTGCGCCGGATCCCGCGCAGTGGCAGGCCAGGATGACCGTCGACGTTGAACAGGCAGGCGTAGGTCAGGCGCGAAGGCACATGCGTGGCGAGAAAGGCGGTGAAGCCGGCGATGCCGCCATGATGCTGCACGATCAGACTCCCGTCCCGGGTCGAACGGTCAAGGAACAGCCCGAGACCGTACTGCGTCTCGCCCATTGCACTGTCGCGTTCGGAAAAACGATGTTCACTCGAATTGCGGCCATCGCGCAGCTTCCCCGGCGTGATCATCGCTGTCAGCGATGAGGGCGCGACTACCCGCCCCGAAAACAATGCGTCATGCCATCGGCACAGGTCGCGAACGGTCGAGCGCATGGCGCCTGCCGCACCTGCCTGCGTCACGTCGAGGTGCATCGCGTTCACGAACGGCGGTGTGCCGCTTTCCGTTGGGGAATAGCCGCTGGCACGGCCCGCCACCACCTCCGAGGCATCGTCGAATGCGGATCGGTGCAGGTCGAGCGGATGGAGCAAGAGCGCTCTGGCAGCCGTCGCGAGGGGTGTGCCCGTGACTTTCTCGATGATCGCGCCGATGACGATGTAGTTCGCATTGCTGTAGAGCCAGGCGCCGCCGGGTTCGAAGTCGAACGTGGTGGCCTGCTTCGCGATCCTGTCCGCCAGTTCGACCTGTGAGCTGGCCGATGCGATCGATACATCGGCCTCCTCGTGCAGGCCAGCGGTGTGATTCAGCAACTCGCGGATCGTGAACGAAGGATGGGAGCCGAAAGACGGGAGGAATCTGCCGGCTTTGTCGTCGAGCGACAACTCGCGGGCATCGACCAGTTTCAGGATTGCGCCTGCGGCGAATTGCTTGGTCAGGGATCCGATCCTGAACGCGCTGTCGCTGGATGCAGGTGTTGAGGTTTCCAGGTTGGCCATGCCGACGCTGCGTGCATAACGTTCACGGCCGTCCTGCCATACAGCGAGCGAGACTGCCGGTGAACTCCGGTCCGCCATGGCGCTGTCCAGCAATCCATCGAGGGCGGCGCTGTCGAGCGCATCGGTTGCTCCTGTCGACTTGCCGGCGGAAAAGACGTCCGGAATCGCGGCGCCGGCGAACAATGCAGAGGTTGCGGCGATGAAGCGGCGGCGTGGGACATGCATGTCGATTCGATCCGTGTCGAGGAAAGGAGGTCGCCTGCGTTCGTCAGACCTTGTAGAACCCGCGATACCACTCGACAAAATTCCTCACCCCCACCTCGATCGGCGTATCCGGCGAATAGCCGGTGTCGCGGGCGAGGGCGCTGACGTCGGCGGCGGTGTCGGGTACGTCGCCGGGCTGCAGGGGCAGCAGGTTCATGGTCGCCTTGCGACCCAGACAGTCTTCCAGCACTTCGATGTAGCGCAGCAGCTGCACCGGGTTGTTGTTGCCGATGTTGTAGACACGGTACGGCGCCGAGGACGTGGCGGGCGTCGGGTTCAGCGGGTCGTGGGTCGGGTCGGGGCCGGGCACGCGATCGAGGGTGCGGATCACGCCTTCGACGATGTCGTCGATGTAGGTGAAGTCGCGGGTGTGCCTGCCGTGATTGAACACGTCGATGGGTTCGCCGGCGAGGATCTTCTTCGTGAACAGGAACAGTGCCATGTCCGGGCGGCCCCAGGGGCCGTAGACGGTGAAGAAGCGCAGGCCGGTGGTCGGCAGGCCGAACAGGTGGCTGTAGGTGTGCGCCATCAGCTCGTTGGCCTTCTTGCTGGCCGCGTACAGGCTGACCGGATGGTCGACGCTGTCCTCGACCGCGAACGGCAGCTTGCGGTTGGCGCCGTAGACCGAGCTGGACGAAGCGTAGACCAGGTGTTCGATACCGCGATGACGGCAGGCTTCGAGGATGTTGAGGAAACCGACGATGTTGCTGTCGACGTACGCGTGCGGGTTTTCCAGCGAATAGCGCACGCCGGCCTGCGCGGCGAGGTTGACCACGCGCTCGGGCTTGAAGCTGTCGAACGCCGCTTCCAGCGTCGCACGGTCCTCCAGCGAGCCCTGCACGAACGAGAACCCGGGCAGCGGCGTCAGCCGCGCGAGACGTGCGTCCTTCAGGGCCGGGTCGTAGTAGTCGTTGAGGTTGTCGTAGCCCAGCACCGTGTCGCCACGGGCGATCAGGCGTTCGGTGAGCTTGGAGCCGATGAAGCCGGCGGCGCCGGTGACGAGAACGCGCATGGGGATGCCTCTGGGAAACCGGCGTCTATTGTAGAACCGTGGGGCGGGCGTACGACTGCGTCGCACGTAAATCCCCCCGCCAACGCTGCGCGTTGTCGCCCCCCTTTTGCAAAGGGGGCGTGTCGCCGGAGCGTGGCGAGTTCCGCCAAGGTTGCGCGGCTTTCCGCAAATGGTGTCGCGTTTTTCGGCGGCTGTGAGGCGTTCCCCCCTTTGCAAAAGGGGGGCAGGGGGATTTGCCTTTCGCTGTTGCCTTACAGCCGCCCGTCCACCTGATCGCGGGGCAGCAGCCCCTTCACGTCGAACAGCACGGCGCCGGGTTTGCCGAAGCGACGGATGCCCTCGACGCCGAGATCAGCGAATTCACGGTGCGAGACCGCCAGGATCACGGCGTCGTAGGCGCCTTCGTCCGGTTCGACGGTCATGCTGAGGCCGTATTCCTCGTGGGCGAGGTGCGAATCGACCCAGGGGTCGTGCACGTCGACCTGTGCGTTGTAGCTGCGCAGCTCGGCGAGGATGTCGACCACGCGGGTGTTGCGCAGGTCGGGGCAGTTTTCCTTGAAGGCGAGGCCGAGCACGAGGATCCGCGCGTTGGCCGTAGGCAGGCCGCGACGGGTCATTTCCTTGATCGTACACTGCGCGACGTGCTGGCCCATGCCGTCGTTGATGCGGCGGCCGGCGAGGATCACGTCGGGGTGGTAGCCGATCTGCTGCGCCTTGTGCGTGAGGTAATAGGGATCGACGCCGATGCAGTGGCCGCCGACCAGGCCGGGCTTGAACGGCAGGAAGTTCCACTTGGTGCCCGAGGCGGCCAGCACTTCGTGGGTGTCGATGCCGAGGCGGTGGAAGATCAGCGACAGTTCGTTGATGAGCGCGATGTTGACGTCGCGCTGGATGTTCTCGATCACCTTGGCCGCTTCCGCCACGCGGATGCTGCTGGCCTTGTGCGTGCCGGCGCGGATGATGCTGGCGTACAGCGCGTCGACGAAATCGGCGACCTCGGGCGTGGAGCCGGAGGTGACCTTCATGATCGTTTCGAGGCGATGCTGGTGGTCGCCCGGGTTGATGCGCTCGGGGCTGTAGCCGGCGTAGAAGTCGACGTTGAAGGTCAGGCCCGATTCGCGCTCGACGATCGGCACGCAGGTTTCCTCGGTCGCGCCCGGATAGACGGTCGATTCGTAGATCGCGATGCCGCCCTTGCGGATCGCGCGGCCCACGGTGCGGCTGGCCGATTCCAGCGGGCGCAGGTCGGGGCGCTTGTACTCGTCGATCGGCGTCGGCACGGTCACGATGAAGACATTGCAGCCTGCCAGGTCCGTCGCGTCGCAGCTGAAGGACAGCTGGTCGGCGGCGCGCAGTTCGTCCTCGCTGGTTTCGAGGGTGCGGTCGTGGAAGGTCTTGAGTTCGGCGACGCGCTGGGTATCGATGTCGAAGCCGACCACCGGATAGCGCTTGCCGAAGGCCGCAGCGAGCGGCAGGCCGACATACCCCAGGCCGATGATGGCGATGCGGACGCGATCGGGACTGCTGGGGTCCAGGGAGGGGAGTACGGCCTGCATCGTGCGCTGTTCCGGGAAGTCTTGAACGTGTGGGAGGAAAGTCTAGCAGTCGGGTTGCCGGCAACGGCGCGATGCCGCACCATGGCCGCCGCCGTGACGGGCGTTGGCAGAAGGGACGCGGAAAGTGCGTTCATCCGGCCATTCCACGATGCGATCGCCATCTGGCGATGCATCATGCCTGCCCCGGCTTCTGTCCACGAACGGAAATCCTCTTCGATGCGAGTCCTTGTCTGCGGCGGTGCCGGTTACATCGGCAGCCATACCTGCGTGGCGCTGGCCGAACGCGGCCACGAGGTCGTGGTGGTCGACAACTTCTGCAACAGTTCGCCAGTCGTCGCCGAACGCCTGCAGCGCATCACCGGCCGGGCGCCGGACGTCCTCCGCATCGACATCCGTGATGCCCAGACCCTCGGCCGGGTGTTTTCCGGCGACCGTTTCGATGCGGTGATCCACTTCGCCGCGCTCAAGGCGGTCGGCGAGTCGTGCGAGAAGCCGCTGGATTATTTCGACAACAACATCGCCGGCACGATCGCGCTGCTGAAGGCGATGCAGGCGGCAGGCGTGCGCCGGCTGGTGTTCAGTTCGTCGGCCACGGTCTACGGCGATCCGGCCTCGGTGCCGATCGACGAGGATGCCGCGCTGTCGGCGACCAATCCCTATGGCCGCACCAAGCTGGTGATGGAACAGCTGATCGGCGATGTCTGCGCCGCCGACCCCGCATGGCAGGCGATCAGCCTGCGCTACTTCAATCCGGTGGGCGCGCATCCTTCGGGCCTGATCGGCGAATCGCCCAACGGCATCCCCAACAACCTGATGCCCTACATCTGCCAGGTCGCCGTGGGCAAACGCGAGCGCCTGCAGGTCTTCGGCGGCGACTGGCCGACCGTCGACGGTACGGGCGTGCGCGACTACATCCACGTCATGGATCTCGCGCAGGCGCACGTGCACGCGCTCGAAGCGCTGGACGGTGTGCAGGGCCATCTGCCGCTGAATCTCGGCGTCGGGCGTGGCGTCAGCGTGCTGGAACTGGTGCGCGCCTTCGAAGCGGCGAGCGGACGCACGGTGCCTTACGCCATCGTCGATCGCCGCGCCGGCGATGTCGCGGCGGTCTATGCCGATCCCGCGCGCGCCGAACGCATCCTCGGCTGGCGCGCCATCCGCGATGTCGACGACATGTGCCGCGACGCCTGGCGCTGGCAGTCGATGAATCCCGACGGCTACGCGGACGGCTGATCCAGACCGGCGGCGAGCGCCCGGGCCACGGCATCGGAGCGTTGCATCCAGGCGAAATGATCGGCCCGGGTGCCCAGCGTGGATGCGTCGAGCGTGCGGCAGCGCAGTCCGGTCGTGTGCATCTTGCCGAGCAGGAAATCGAGTGATGATCGCGGTGCCAGCCAGTCGTCGGCGAACAGCACCGCATCCACATCGACCGCGACGGCGGACAGCGCGGTTTCCAGATCGCGGCTCATCCCGGCGCCGGCATAGCGGCCGCTGAGCGCCGTGCGCGACCAGTCGCGCATCACGCTGCGGGCCTCCTTGCCGCCGAAGCCGATGGCGCGGCCGGGCAGGGCGCCCCGACGGTCGGCCAGCCAGGGCAGGAAGCGATAGGCCAGCGGCAGCAGCCAGCGTCGCGGACGCGGGAACGCCGGCCAGTAGGGCGCGCCGCTGGCGACCAGCCACAGCCGGGAGGAGGCGTCCGGCACTAGTCCGAGCAGGCAGGCGGCGAGCTGCCCGCCGAGGCTGTGTCCGCCGAGGATGTGCGGCACGCCCGGCGCACGCGCGTGCATCGCGGCGAGGCTGGCGGGCAGGTCGTGGTCGAGCAGTTCGCGATAGCCCCAGTCGCTGTCGTGGCCGGCGCGGCGGTCGCTGCTGCCGTGGCCGCGCCATTCGTGCACGAACACCGCGACGCCGCAGCGGTTCAGGGCCTCGGCGAAGGGCAGATAGTGGCGGGCGGCGACGCCCAGTGCGGGAATCCACAGCAGGCTGGCGACCGGCCTCTCCGGCTGTCGGACCAGCAGCCGGTAGCGATGGCCGTCG
The DNA here is from genome assembly GCF_042677005.1 of Lysobacter brunescens. Lineage (NCBI taxonomy): Bacteria > Pseudomonadati > Pseudomonadota > Gammaproteobacteria > Lysobacterales > Lysobacteraceae > Lysobacter > Lysobacter brunescens. The sequence goes on from NZ_JBHTIF010000003.1 coordinate 68,281, forward strand.
CCGGCTTCGACCGGCAGGCCGTCGCCCTCGTCGGGACGTTCGGGGTCGAGCGCGTCGGACGATTTCAAGCGCGGTCCGCCGCCCCGAAGTGGTCCAGCACGAGGATGTCGCTGCGCCCCGGGCGCGTGCCGGTCTTCAGGGCACGGTGCACGTAGGCCGAAGCCGCGTGGCAGGCCTCGTCCAGCGGCAGGCCCAGCGCCAGTTGCGCCGCCAGCGCCGAGGCCAGCGTGCAGCCGGTGCCGTGTGCGTTGATGTCCAGCCGGGGGTGGTGGATCTCGCGGTGCATGCGGCCGCCGGACTCACGGCGTGCCGCGAACAGGTCGACCACCTCCGGGCCCGTGTCCAAGTGACCGCCCTTCAGCAGGACCGCGCCCGCACCGAGGTCGAGCAGGTCGTCGCAGGCCTGGCGCATGGCGTCGAGGTCCGCAATGGGACGGCCGAGCAGGAATTCCGCCTCGGGCAGGTTCGGCGTCACCACGGTCGCCATCGGCAGCATCCGCTTGCGCAGCACCTCGATCGCGCTGTTGGCCAGCAGCTGCGCGCCGGAGGTGGCGACCATCACCGGGTCGACCACGATGAAGGGCGGGCAGTGCTGGTCGAGCGCCTTGACCACGGCATGGATCATGTCGGCGTTGGCGAGCATGCCGATCTTCACCGCCTGGATCCTGAAATCATCGAAGCAGGCGTCGATCTGTTCGCGCAGGAAGGTCGGCTGCGGCACTTCCACCGCGGTCACGCCACGCGTGTGCTGCGCGGTCAGCGCCGCGATCGCACTCAGGCCATGCACGCGGTGCGCGGCGAAGGTCTTGAGGTCGGCCTGGATGCCGGCGCCGCCACCGGAGTCGGAACCGGCGATGGTGAGGACGGAAAAGGGGCGTGAGTTGGGCATGCGGGGATTGTCGCTCGGCAACGGGGGGCTCCGCACCTCGAATTTACGACAGTTCGTGCCGTTTCCAGTGTCGGTGCGCGACGTAGGCGATGGCGATCGTGCCGGTCAGCACGGCCGGCACCGCCAGCGCGCGATAGGCCCACAGCCGGAACAGCCAGGCGCCGAGCACCGCACCGATCAGGAAGCCGGCGATGATCAGGGCGCTCAGCCGCAGCCGTCGGGTCTGCAGCGGCAGCCCGCGCAGCGCATGGCCCAGGCCGATGCCGAGATCGGTAAACATGCCGCTGAGGTGGGTGGTGCGGATCACCGCGCCGCTGTAGGTGGTGGCCATCGCGTTCTGCAGGCCGCAGGCCATCGCCGCCGTCCACGCGCCGAGGATCCACTGCCGCTCCAGCATCGGGATCGACGCGAACAGCAGCAGCGACACGCCGCCCAGCGCGACGCCGTAGCGACGCCCCAGCTTCAGCGTGCTGTCCTGCACGATCAGTCCGCTGAGCATCGCGCCGAGCACGAAGGCCACGATCACGCCGCCGAGGTGCATGGCCTTGCCGACGTCGGCCATCGACAGGGCATCGCCGAGCAGCGTCGTCGTGCCGGTGAGATGGGTGATCGCCTGGTGCTCGAACCCCAGGTAGCCGACGACGTTGACCATCCCGCCGATGCACGACAGGGCGAAGGCGCCGATCCACACCCAGCGCGGCAGGTGCACGCCCATCTCAGTCGCCTCCGGCGTCGGCGGGCGAGGGGGCCAGGTCGCGCGGCAGCAGCGAAAACACCACGGCATCGCAGGCCGCGTCCTGGAACACGATCGCATCGCGCGAGATGCCTTCGCAGACCGCGCCGAGCTTGATCGCGACGCGCAGGCTGGCGCCGTTGTCAGGCTGGACGAGGATCGCGATGCGCTGCAGGCCGAGGACATCGAACCCGAAGCGCGCGGCCTGTCGTGCGGCCGCGACGGCCACGCCGCGCCCACGCGCGGCATCGGCGATCCAGTAGCCCATGTGCGCGGAACGATAGGCCGGGATGCGGTGGTTCAGTCCGATGCCGCCGAGCAGGGCGCCCGATGCGTCGTCGAACACGCCGAAATGATGCTCCTCATCGGCCTCGCGCATCCGCGCGCAATGCGCGATCCATGCGCGCGCGGTCGCGAGGTCGTAGGCCTCGGTCGCCCACGGCAGCCAGCGCGAGAGTGTCTGCAGCGAGGCGCGGACGGCGCTGTGCAGGGCGTCGGCATCCTCCGCGCCCAGTGCGCGGAGGTGGAGGCGCGATGGCGCGTCCGTCGACATGGTCGCCGCGTCAGAGGACTTCCGACGCGTAGTCCGCCAGGCGCGAGCGTTCGCCGCGCTTGAGGGTGATGTGCGCGCTGTGCGCCCAGCCCTTGAAGCGGTCGACGGCGTAGGTCAGGCCGGAGGTCGTCTCGGTGAGGTAGGGCGTGTCGATCTGCTCGACGTTGCCCAGGCAGACGATCTTGGTGCCCGGGCCGGCGCGGGTGATCAGCGTCTTCATCTGCTTCGGCGTCAGGTTCTGCGCCTCGTCCAGGATCAGCCAGCGGGTCAGGAAGGTGCGGCCACGCATGAAGTTCAGCGAGCGGATCTTGATGCGCGAGGCCAGCAGGTCGTTGGTCGCCGCGCGCCCCCAGCTGCCACCGTCCTGGGTGTTGGGCATCAGTACTTCGAGGTTGTCGGTCAGCGCGCCCATCCACGGCGTCATCTTTTCCTCTTCCGTGCCGGGCAGGAAGCCGATGTCCTCGCCGACGCTGACCGTCGCGCGGGTCATGATGATTTCGCGGTAGCGCTGCTGGTCCATGGTCTGCGCAAGACCTGCCGCGAGCGCGAGCAGGGTCTTGCCGGTGCCGGCGGTGCCGAGCAGGGTGACGAAGTCGATCTCCGGGTCCATCAGTGCGTTGAGGGCGAAGTTCTGCTCGCGGTTGCGCGCGGCGATGCCCCACACGGCATGCTGGTGGTTGCGGTAGTCGTCGACGATCTGCAGCGTGACCTTGTCGCCCTCGATGCGCGCGACGCGCATCTCGGTGTCGGCGTCGCCCGGCAGATAGAGGAACTGGTTCGGATACCACTCGTCGTCCTCACTGCGGAGGATTTCGTAGAACGTGCGGCCCTTTTCGGTCCAGGAGCGCAGGTCCTTGCTGTAGCGCGACCAGAAATCCTCCGGCAGCGGCGTGGAACCGGTATACAGCAGGCTGAAATCGTCCAGCGCGCGGTCGTTCTCGTAATCCTCGGACGCGATGCCGGCGATCGAGGCCTTGATGCGCAGGTTGATGTCCTTCGACACGAACACCACCGGCACGTCCGGCTCGGTCTCGCGCAGGTGCAGGATCGCGCCGAGGATCTGGTTGTCCGGCATCACCGCGCCGAAGCGCTTGGCCGAATCGAAGCTGCTGGTCTGGAAGCGCAGCTTGCCGATGCTCTCGGCCGCGCGCAGTTGCAGGCCCTTCGGGCGGCTGAGCGTCAGCCCGGTGGCGATCCGGTCCGTGCCCTGGCCTTCGATGAGTTCGTTGAGGAAGCGGCTGACCTGGCGCGCGTTGCGGCTGGCTTCGGACGTGCCCTTCTTGGCGTTGTCGAGCTCCTCGATCACCTGCATCGGCAGGTAGACGTCGTGCTCCTCGAACTTGAACAGCGCGGTCGGATCGTGCATCAGCACGTTGGTGTCGAGGACGTAGATGCGCTTGCCTTTGGTCATCATGCGGTCGGTATGCCGATGCTGGGGGAGGAGGGCGTGCGATGCCGCGCTGGATCAGGCGGACAGCACGAGACCACCGCAGCCCGCGAGGCGGGGCGGTGGCCGGGGAGGGGGACGACGGGGATCACTGCGATCGCGCTGCCTTCAGTGCGTCGAGCACGGCCTGGGCATGGCCGGCGACCTTCACGCCGCGCCACTCGGCCGCGAGGATGCCGCCGGGCGCGATCAGGAAGGTGCTGCGGACGATGCCCAGCACCTTCTTGCCGTACATGTTCTTTTCCTGGATCACGTCGAAGGCCTTGCACAGCGCTTCGTCGGCGTCGCTGACCAGCGGGAAGTCGAAGCCCTGCTTGGTGCAGAAGTTCTGGTGCGACTTGATCGAATCGCGCGACACGCCCATCACGTCGCAATCGAGCTTCGCGAACTTCGGGAGCAACGCGTTGAATTCCAGACCCTCGGTGGTGCAGCCGGGCGTGGAGTCCTTCGGATAGAAGTACAGGATGACCCAGCGCTCGGCGAACTCCGACAGCCTGACGGTACGGTCGTCGGACAGCGCCAGCGGCAGCGCGAGGGTGGACTTGGTGAGCGGTTTTCCGAGCTTGGGGGCCGTCATCGTCAGTACTCCATCCTCAGAACTTCATCGGGTCCATGATGGCATCGAGGTTCAGGTGGTCGCAGAACTCGAGGAAATCGTCGCGCAGGCCGGCGATGTGCATGTCGGCCGGCACGCCGATGGTGAGCTGCGCCGAGAACATCTCCGCGCCGGTCTGCATGGCGCGGTAGCGCGCGCAGTGCAGGCTTTCGATGGTGATGCCCTGCCGGTCGAAGAAATCGGCCAGCTGGTACAGCACGCCGGGCTTGTCGGCGGCGACCACCTCGACCACGTACGGCAGCAGGTTGGACTGCAGCGGCTTGGGGCCGGTGCGGTACCACATCAGCTTCAGGCCTTCCTCGCGCTCCAGGCGGCTGAGCATGGCTTCCAGCTTGGCGATCGCGTCCCAGGGGCCGATCGCCAGCGCGGTCACCGACACGTCCCGGCCGACGGTGGACAGCCGGGCGTCGACGAGGTTGCAGCCGCTGTCCGCGATCCGCCGGGTCACCGACAGCAGCGGCGACTGCGGATGCGTCGTGTAGGCATTGATCAGCAGGTAGTTCTCGTTCGGCGCGGGCCGGGAGACGGTCGAGGAATCGCTCAAGTTGAAGTCCGCCAAGGGGGCGTGAAGTGGAGGCAGGCGCGTCCCGGGGCCGCTGTCGCGGGGTGTCCGGATGCGCGGTCAGGATACTGGTCGGCGGTTTCGGGCCGCAAGGGAAACCTCGGAATGCCCGGCAGCGCGCGCATTTTTTGCGCGCCAGCTGCCGACATGCCCCTGCAAGTGGTTGATTCCCGGTCGCCGGCCTTGCCGTGCGGAGGATGGAGTGTTCAGTGCTTCCCAAGTAACATCGCGTCCCGGTGCGATGCCGGGCGAGCCTTCGTCCGCAGCGCCTCCCATCCCGCGCTTCACGACCCCGTCCCCCCACGTTCCCCAAGGCAATCGCGTGCATCTGTCCGGCAGTATCACTGCGCTGGCCACGCCGTTCACGGCGGCTGGCCCCCTCGATGGCGACATCGACTTCGACGCCTGGGAGCGCCTGCTGCGCGCCCAGCTCGCTTCCGGAACCCAGGCCATCGTCGTCGCCGGCTCCACCGGCGAAGCCAATGCCCTGTCCGACGACGAATACGAGGCGCTGCTGCGCCGTGCCGTGGAGATCGTGGGCAAACGCATCCCGGTGCTCGCGGGCACCGGGCTCTCGAATACCGCCAAGACCATCGAACTGACCCGCCGCGCCGCCGCCTGCGGCGCCGATGCGGCGCTCGTGGTCACGCCGCCGTACGTGCGCCCGACCCAGGCCGGCCTGGTCGCCCATTACCGCGCGGTCGCCGACGATGGCGCCCTGCCGGTCGTGCTCTACAACGTCCCGGGCCGCACCGGCTGCGACCTGCTGCCGGCCACCGTCGCCGCGCTGGTCGATCACCCGCGCATCGTCGCCATCAAGGAAGCCCGTGCCGAGCCCGAGCGCATGGCCGAGCTGCTGGCCCTGCGCTCGCCGACCTTCACCGTCCTCTCCGGCGACGATCCGACCGCGACCAGGGCCATGCTGGCCGGTGCCGATGGCGTGATCTCGGTGGCCTCCAACGCCATCCCGGCTTCGATGCGCCGCCTCTGCGACCTCGCCCGGGCCGGGCAGCGTGCCGGTGCCGAGGCCGAAGCCCTGGACGCCGAGCTGCAGCCAGTGTTCGACTTCATGGGCGTCGAGCCGAATCCGATCCCGATCAAGGCCGTGCTGGCGCGCCAGGGCATCGGCCACGGCCTGCGCCTGCCCCTGACCGAGCTGTCCGCCGCCCACGCCGATGCCGCCGATCGCATCGTCGCCCGCATCGCCGAACTGGAGGCGCGTCCGGCCTGAGCCGGCCGCACCGCCTGCATTCCGGGCCCTGCCCGAACCGTTTTCCACCAGGAGTTGCCATGTTCCCGACCCGCAGTGTCCGCCTCCGCCAAGCCCTGTCCCGCGCCACGACGGTCGCCCTGATCGCTGCGATGTCCGTCGCCGTGCTCGGCACCTCGGGCTGCAAGTGGTTCCGCAAGGACAAGTACTACGGGCAGGACGAAAGCCAGCGCCCGCTGGAATTCCCGCCCGCGTTCGACGCGGCCGAAGCCGATCGCAGCGCGAATGCCGCCGCCGGCTCGGTCAGCCGCTCCTCGCTGACCGCCGCGGGTACCCAGGCCCGCGCCCTGGGCTTCACCGTCGCCGGCGACCGGGCCAGCGTCTTCGCCAAGGTCGGCGAGGCCCTCGCCGCGACCCCGGGCCTGACCGTGGCCAGCCGAGCCCAGCTGCTCGGCGCCTATGACGTGGACTATCAGGGCCAGAAGTTCCTGGTCCGCGTCAGCGAGAGCGGCAACGGCAGCCAGGTGTCCGCCGTCGATCCGCGTGGCGTCCCGGCCGACAACGACGCGGCCTCCAAGCTGATCGCTTCGCTCAAGGCGACCCTGGGCGGCAACTGATCGGCAGGCGATCCGGTCGTCCCGGGTCGCTTTCCGGTCGCCATGACGGCCCGCGCGAGCGGGCCGTCGTCGTTTCCGGTCGGCCGGGCGCATCCGGCGGGTTTTCCGCCTGCGTCGATTCGGTGAAGATGGCCGGCCCACGTCGAGGACTTCCGCATGACCCATTCCCCCGTGCTCCGGCCGGTCGGTGCCGAAGAGCGCATCGATGTGCTCGATGTCCTGCGCGGCTGGGCGCTGCTGGGCATCCTGCTGATGAACATCGAGGCCTTCGTCGGGCCGCTGATGGTCGCGATCACCGGTCTCGATCCCACCCTGACGGGTGCCGACCGAATCGTCGACGCCGCGATCTACATCCTCGTCCAGGGCAAGTTCTACCTCCTGTTCTCGCTGCTGTTCGGCATGGGCTTCGCGGTGATGATGGCGCGCGCCGAAGCCACCGGGCGCCCGTTCGCGGCGCTGTACCTGCGCCGCACCTTCGCCCTGCTGGCCATCGGCCTGGTGCACCTGATCGTGATCTGGTCGGGCGACATCCTCACTCTCTACGCCCTGATCGCGCTGGTGTTGCTGGCCCTGTTCCGACATGTGCCCACCAGCCACCTGCCGGGGTGGGCGCTGGGCTTCCATGCGTTGGCCTGGCTGTTCTCGGCCGGTCCGCTGCTGATGGGCGCGATGGCTCGCATGGTCCCGGGGGCGGCGACCGAGGTCGACAAGGTCATGCAGGCGGAGACCGCGCGCGTGCAGGTGCAGATCGAGGCGGAGCGCCAGGTCCTCGGCTCCGGTTCGTTTGCGGACGCCGTCGCGCATCGTGCCGGCGAGGCGCCGGAGATGCTGTTCTTCCTGCTGTTCGCCGGCGGCCAGGTCCTCGGCATGTTCCTGCTCGGCATGTGGTTCGTGCGCAGCGGCGCGATCGCCGATCCCGCGCGCTTCCCGCGCCTGTACGCATGGCTGCGCTGGGGCGCGCTGCCGGTCGGCCTGGGGATGATGCTCGTGTCGTTCGCGCTGATGCCCACCGCCGATTTCACCACGATCACCTTCGCCAACGGCTTCGGCACGCTGCTGTCGATGATCGCCGCGCTGCTGATGTGCCTGGGCTATCTGGCCTGGATCCAGCGCGGGCTGTCCACGTCGCTGGCGCCGATGCTGCGCGTGGCCGCACCGGCCGGGCGGATGGCGCTGACCAACTACCTCGCGCAGTCGGTGATCTGCACGCTGATCTTCTACGGCTACGGCCTGGGATATTTCGAGCAGTTGCCGCGCGCGTGGCAGCTGCCGTTCGCGATCGCGCTGTTCGCGCTGCAGGTCGCCTTCAGCCACTGGTGGCTGTCGCGCTTCCGCTACGGGCCGATGGAATGGCTGTGGCGCGCAGCGACCTATCTGCACTGGCCGGCAATGCGACGCGCAGATCGGGATGGCCCGCTGGTGCAGCAACCGGATTGACGATGCCGCAGGCATACGTGCGTGCCTGCACCTGGAGAGAAACGGAACGATGTCGGAAATCGATGTCCTGATCGTGGGTGGTGGCGTCAGCGGCCTGACGGCGGCGCTCGCCCTGCTGGAAAGCGGACGCGGCGTGCGCGTGATCGAGGCGCGCACACTCGGCAGCGGCGCCTCGCACGGCAACTGCGGCACCATCACGCCGAGCCATGCGCCGCCGCTCGCGGCGCCGGGCACCGTGTTCAAGGCCCTGAAATGGGCGCTCACCCCCGACGCGCCGCTGTACATCCCGCCGCGCTACGACCCGCTGCTGTGGCGCTGGCTGCTTGGGTTCTCGCGCCGCTGCAACCGGCGCGACTGGGAAGCCAGCGCGCGCGGCAAGTACGTCCTGCTCGACGACTCCCGCCGCCGTCTCTGCGACTGGATCACACGCTTCGGCCTGGACTGCGAATTCGTCGAATCCGGCGAGGATTACGTCTTCCGTGACCCGCGCGCCTTCGCGCATGGCCAGCGCGAGATCCCGCTGCTTCGCGAGCTGGGCGTGTCGGTCGAGCTGGTCGACGGCAAGCGCCTCGAAGCCGAGGAGCCCGCCCTAAAGCCCGGCGTCGCCGGTGCGCTGCGCTTCTCCGGCGATGCCGCGCTGCGTCCGGACCGCTACCTCGCCGAACTGGCCCGCGCCATCCGCGACCGAGGCGGCGAGATCGTCGAACACTGCGCGCTGCATGGCCTGCGCGAGGACCGCGAGGGTGTTGTCGCGTTCACCGACCACGGCCAGGTCCGCGCACGCAACGCCGTGCTCGCGCTCGGTGCGTGGAGCGCGAAATCCGCCGACGCGCTCGGCCTGCCGTGGCTCAAGCGCATCATCCAGCCCGGCAAGGGCTATTCGATCACCTACAGCGCGCCGGCCCGCGTGCCGAAGCGCCCGCTGGTGCTGCGCGAACGTTCGGTCTGCGTCACCGCCTGGGGCAGCGGTTTCCGCCTCGGCAGCACGATGGAATTCTCCGGTTTCGACGACACGCTCAACGCCCGCCGCCTCGGCGCGCTCGAACGCGGCGCGCGGGAGTACCTGCACGATCCCGTCGGCCCCGAAGTGCGCGAGCAGTGGTTCGGCTGGCGCCCGATGAGCCGCGACGACATGCCGCTGATCGGTCGCGCGCCCGGCATGCGTCGGGTGTGGATGAACACCGGCCACGGCATGATGGGCGTGGGCATGAGCTGCGGCAGCGCGCAGCTGCTAGCCGACCTGATGGCCGGCCGCGCACCGGCGCTCGACCCAGCGCCGTACCGGCCGGAACGTTTCGTCTGAGAAATTGCGCCGGATCAAGCCGGCGCAGCCCAGCAGCGCGACACTGGCCGCACCCCAGCAGGAGTGCTCGCCATGAAAGCGAATGTAGGTTCCGTCGATCGCATCCTCCGCGTCGTCATCGGCATCGGTCTGCTTGCGCTGTTCTTCGTGCTCGATGCGCCGCTCAAGTACCTCGGCCTGATCGGCCTGGTGCCGCTGGCCACCGCCGCACTGAACTGGTGCCCGCTGTACACGCTGCTGGGCATCAACACCTGCCGCACCTGACCAAGGACGCCGCCTTTCTCCCTCCCCTTCAAGGGGAGGGCCGGGGTGGGGATGGGTTTAGCCCTGCTGCTGCAGTCGCTCAGCACACGAACAGCGCCAAGCCTCCGTGACGCCACGCCGGTAGAATCCCCGGCATGGATATCTGCAGCCTGCATCGCGGCACCGCGCCGCTCCTGGTGAGCCTGCCGCACGACGGCAGCCGCATTCCCGACGATCTCGCCGCGCGCATGACGCCCGAAGCGCGGCGCGCGCCCGACACCGACTGGCACGTGTCGCGGCTCTACACCTTCGCGCGCGACCTCGGCGCCTCGATCCTCGTGCCGACGTACTCGCGCTACGTCGTCGACCTCAACCGACCGCCGGACGATGTCTCGCTGTATCCCGGGCAGAACACCACCGGCCTGTGCCCGATCGTGCGGTTTTCCGGCGACCCGGTGTATCTGCCGGGCCAGGAACCGACGCCGGACGAGGTCACCTCGCGCGTCGACACCTACTGGCGCCCGTACCACGAGGCGCTGCGTGGTGAACTCGACCGCCTGCGCGCCGAACACGGTCGCGTGCTGCTGTGGGAAGGCCATTCCATTCGCGGCGAATGCCCGTTCCTGTTCGACGGCCGCCTGCCGGACCTCAACATCGGCACCGCCGCAGGCGCGAGCTGTTCGCCCGCGCGCCAGGTGTGCATCGAAGCCGCGCTGCAGGCGCAGCAGCACTACGACTGGGTGCTCAACGGCCGCTTCAAGGGCGGCTACATCACCCGGCATTACGGCGATCCCGCGAACGGCATCGGCGCCGTGCAGCTGGAGATCAGCCAGCGCATCTACATGGACGAGGACTCGTTCGCCTACGACGAGGCGCTCGCCGCATCGGCCGCGCGCGCGATCCAGTCCTTGATCGAAGCCGCATTGCGCGCCGACGCCGGCGCATGAGCCAGGCCGCCACGCCGGATGTACGCCGGCTCGATCCGCTCGGCGTGCTGCTCGTCGCCGGCGGCGCGGTCGCGTTTTCCGGCAAGGCCATCATCGTCAAGCTCTGCTATCGCCACGGTGTCGACGCGGTCACGCTGCTCGCGCTGCGCATGATCGTCGCGCTGCCGTTCTTCGTCGCGATGGGCGTGTGGGCCGCGCGCCGCGCCGCGCCGCTGCAGCCCGGCGACCGCTGGCGCATCCTCGCCCTCGGCGCCTGCGGCTACTACCTCGCCAGCCTGTTCGACTTCCTCGGCCTCGCCTACATCTCGGCCACGCTCGAACGCATCATCCTCTACCTCACGCCCACGCTGGTGCTGCTGATCGGCGTGCTGCTCGCGCGGCGCTGGCCCTCGCGGCTGCAGTGGATCGCGCTCGGCGTGAGCTATCTCGGCGTCGCGCTCGCCTTCGGCCACGACCTGCGCGTGGACGGCGAGGGCACGCTCATCGGCAGCGCGCTCGTGTTCTGCAGCGCGCTCTCGTATGCCGCCTATCTCTACGGCAGCGGCGAACTCGTCGGCCGCATCGGCGCGGTCCGCCTCACCGCCTACGCCAGCATCGTCGCCAGCCTGCTGTGCATCGGCCAGTACCTGATCCTGCAACCGATGCCGCTCGCCGACCTCGCCCGCGAGGTCTACGCGCTCTCCCTGCTCAACGGCACGCTCTGCACCGTGCTCCCCGTCCTCGCCACGATGATGGGCATCCGCCGCATCGGCTCCGGCCCCGCCGCACAGATCGGCATGATCGGCCCGGTGTCCACCATCATCCTCAGCCTGCTGATCCTGCATGAACCGATGGGCGCGTGGCAGGTGGCGGGCACGGTGCTGGTCGCTGCGGGGGTGTTGGTGGTTTCGCGGGGGAGGGTGGAGTGATGATCCTGTTGGTTGTTACAGGGTTTTGTTGAATTGACCGGGGGTTGTGGGTAGTGGCAGTCTTTTGAGTGCGCCCCAACACGGGCTTCAAATTAGGCAACCATATGCCGCTATCCCATTCCGATGATCTCTACTGGCTAGCTGGTGGTACCAAGATGGTGCCGACAGCTACAGCGCCAGCTATGGCATTTGTCAATGAACACTCTAGGCTTCTGGACTTTGCTTTATTCGCGACCCAGGCATTCTTGGATAAGGCAAATGCCAGCATCGGAGTTGAAAATTCTTCAGACGGCTCCGATGACAACGATGAAATGCTTCAAGAGCTTATTCTTACGCGTACCGTTGACAACTTTCTCTGCTTTCTGAGTGATCTACTTGCGCTTATTTATAAGACGAAGCCGCAAATGTTGAGATCGTCCGAACAGGAGCGTCTAGATTTTGTTCTGAATTTTGAGAGCATGGACGAACTGCGTGCTGCAGTCGCGGAGAAAAAGGTCGAGCGCCTCTCATATCTCGGGCTGCGAGATCTGAATGATAGTCTTAGGGGTCAGATGGGGTTTGAGCTTTTCGGTTCACCAAAGGATCTGAATGAAGCGGCTGTTCTAGTCGAAATGCGAAACATATGCGTTCATGCTCGAGGAGTGGTTGGTGCTACATCTGCGCGTCGTTTCGCTGAGTTCAAAGATCTGCTCGGAAAGCGACTAGATTTCTCTCACGAGCGCATCCGTGCCTGCCGGAAATTTTTGGAGAACGCAGTCTTCGATATTGATGTCCGTGCGACAGAAAAGTTTTCCCTTCCTTGTTGCAAGGTTCCCAAGCCACCATCACATCTTATTGGGGGCGAATAAAAGAACTGCAAATCGCATTCACGAGAAATGCAAGCCGCTTTTCTGGAGGATGGAGCGTGAAGCGGATTTCACGGCAAGTTGATGTGCGTCGCTACGAGGTGATAAAACTGCGAGGATGACCTGTTTCCTCGTTAAGGAACTGATTAAATGGAGAGAGCATATGAGGTCTATGCTTACGTGGTTGGCAGCAGCGGCTTCTCTGATAGGTCTTTTTTTTACTCTTCGCCCGCCGAATGGAGATCTCACACCAGTGCAGGTTGGTGTTGTAATTTTAGTTTTGATAACATTTGGCGGTGCTGCATTTTCTGAAATCCGTCAAGAACGTAAGAGAGCCATTAAAAAATATAAAAACTCTGCTGCGATAAATGATTATATGTATGAAATGCTAAAGAATAGCGGAAGGTGCGAGATTTGTTCTCGAGATGCTAGTTGGGTATTAGACAAACGCATTCATTTCCTGCTTGAAGGAAAGGCATCAAGAGGTGAGTTGACGTTTCTTGTTCATCACAGCACGTCGGAAATCAAAGCATTGGCTGATCGTGGGGCAGAAGTCATTGAATATGGAAGACTGGGCTTTGAGCCAATAACTCGGTTTACCGTGGTCAATGCTGGCAATATTGCTTCGTCTTACGTGGCGATTGGTCGTCAAAAGCCAAATGAGCATCATGTGATTGAAGAGGTTGACTCGTCGCATCCTATGTATTCCATGGCGCGCGACCTTGTGCGATCAATTAGGATAGCAAATGATCAGTCTAAAAAATAAGAAAAATCCCAAAATTTTGACACGCGAGTGGGATGAAATTGCTGCCCTGCGTGAGGAGCAAATTTCATCAGGCAAGGATCATAGCGCTAATTTCGTGCTCGCTCCTGCGATAATCGAGGAGTTGCCTAAGGTTTATTATTTGGTGGATATTGGGTGCGGAACTGGATGGCTCACGTCACGTGCGTCGTTATATTCAAAGAAGACCGTTGGAATAGACCCTAGCTCAGAGTCTGTTTCACTTGCCAAAGTGCGTCACTCTAGATCTTCTATAACGTACTTGGCTGATAGCGTTGAGCATTACTCTCGTCGTCGTTTGCGTCCGATTTTTGATGCGGCCATTTCGAATATGGCAGCTAGCAGTTCGCCTGACTTGGATGCTTTCTTTGTTGCATCAAGAAAAATTCTTAGGGAGAAAGGACTGTTTATTGTAACGATACCTCACCCCTGCTTTTGGCCTTTGTACTGGGGTTATGCTTCCCATCCGAAGTTTCGTTACGATAAGTGCATTGCGGTTGAGAGTGAGTTCAAGATCCGCAGGCAGTCAACGCAGATGTTGACAACGCACTTCCATCATCCATTGCATCGTTACCTGTCTAGCCTCATAAGTGCTGGATTTGCTGTGGAGAAACTGCGCGAACTTACAGGTCGAGGCTTCAATTTTCCGCGATTTATGCTTATCGTTTGCCGTGCAACTTGATGTGCGAAAAATGCGGAGTGTGTAAGGTGCATAAGCGATGCGCCATACGCCTTCTTCAGATCACACATGATCGGTGTCGCATCATGGCGCATGACGCCTTCGGCTTATGCGCCCTACGAAAGGCAAAAGCGTGCGCGGATGGTGTGAGGTGGGTGCCCACCGTTGTCGTCCCAGTGTTGCATCGTGCTCGGCGCGTCAAGGTCGAGGCGAGTTGCTGCGCAAACCTTGACGCGCCTGCGCGCGATGCGGTGTGGACTCGCCAACGGCGGCCACAGTGGCTGCCGGGCGAAACGGAGTGCCGTCATGTCCAAGCCCAAGCCGCAGTTCCAGCCGTCCAACGTCCTCATCGTTGAAGTCCCGCCTCAGTTCATCGCCCTGTGCGAAGCCAGCGGCGCCAGCCCGCAAGCCGCGCTGCGCGGCATGGCCGCGATGCTCTGCGGGTTGCAATATGACGAAGACAATCGGCTGGTCCCGCTGGAAGAGAACGCTGCCTGATCCCTGCCCGGGCGTGGGCGCTGCCTGCGCCCGGGTCATCGTCCATGTGTTTCGCGCCGCATGCGTGGCGTGCCGACGACCACCGGCGCCTATGTGTCCTCGCTCGATCCGCGCCTGGCCGAGGTCAGCCACAGCAGCAGGCTCACCCCGGAGATCGCCGAGAGGAGCGAGGCCGTGAGGATGCCGAGCTTGGCGGAGCCCAGGCGATCGGGGCTGAGGGCGAGTTCGGCGATGAGGATCGCCATGGTGAAGCCGATGCCGGCGAGCGTGGCGCCGCCGGCGATCAGTGGCCAGGAAAGCCCGTCGGGCCTGATGCCGAGCTTGAGCCGGGCCGCAACGAAGCTGAAGAGCACGATACCGAGCGGCTTGCCCAGGGACAGACCCGCGACGATCGCGGCCGTGAGTCGCCAGTCGACCTCTCCCAGCGCCAGCGGGAAGCCGGCGTTGGCCAGTGCGAACAGCGGCAGCACCAGGAAGGCCACCCAGGGATGCAGGGACAGTTCGATGCGTTCGAGCGGCGAGATGGCCTCGCGCGCCGCGATGCCGGCGCGTTGCAGATCGCGGCGGTCCTGGGTGTCGCCGCTCCAGTGCGCGCCCGCCGGATAGGCCATGACCTTGCCGAGGATCGCGTGCAGGCGGTTGTCGCTGACCCAACTCCTGGCCGGGGTCATGAAGCCCAGGAGCACCCCGGTGAGCGTGGGGTGGATGCCGGATTCGGACAGCGAAAGCCAGATGAAGACGCCGATCGCAATATAGGCGGCGACGGCGCGGACACCCATCCACCCGAAGCCCGCCACTGCGATCAACCCCGCTGCGGCATAGCCAAGCGAGTCCCAGTGCAGGGCGCCGCCGTAGCCGATGGCGATGACGAGAATGGCGCCGATGTCGTCGAAGATGGCGAGCGACAGCAGGAACAGGCGGAGGCTGCGCGGTATGCGCGATCCCAGCAGGGCCAGGCAACCGATGACGAAGGCGGTGTCGGTCGCCATGGCGATGCCCCAGCCGCGCGGGGTCGTGCTGCCGTCGAGCACGACGAACAGCAGTGCCGGTACCAGCATTCCGCCCAGTGCCGCCGCCATGGCGAATGCCGTCGTGCGCGGGTCGCGCAGTTCGCCGAGCACGGTTTCCCGCTTCAGTTCCAGCGCGACCACGAAGAAGAACAGCGTCATCGCGCCGTCGTTCAGCCAGTGCTTGATGGTGTGGGAGAGCTCCGCATTGCCCCAGCGGATGCCGATGGGCGTGTCCCAGAAAGCCAGATAAGCCGCAGACCAGGGCGAATTCGTCAGCCCCAGCGCGAGGGCGACGCACAGCAGGAGCAAGGTTCCGGAGGCCGCTTCGATACGGAGAAAACGTGCGAACGCCTGCGTGAACCGGTCGGCCGGCTCGCGTGGCAAACGTTGCAGGCTCACGGGCATGGCCGAGCCCTGGCTGTGCATGCTTGCGATGCTGGCATGGTGTAAACGTCCGCCAAAAAAGAAAATGGCGGGGAAATCCCCGCCATTCTCGGATTGCACGGACAGACCGTTACAGCGGCTTGCCCGGGATGTTGACCTTGTCGATGCCGTGGATCACGCCGTTGCTGGAAGCGATGTCTGCGGAGGTGACATGGGCGCCATCGATGCTGAACTTGCCGTCCTTCATCACGATGGGGGCCGATTGGCCGCTTGCCGTCTTCGCCTTCTCCCACTTGCCGACTTCTTCCGCGCTCTTGCGGCCGTTGACGACGTGGTAGTTCACCAGCGCGGCCAGTTCAGCCTTGTTTTCCGGCTTGAACAGGGTCTCCATGCGGCCTGCGGGCAGCTTCTTGAACGCATCGTCGGTCGGGGCGAAGACGGTGAAGGGGCCGGGGCCGCGCAGCGTTTCGCTGAGGCCCGCTTTCTCGACGGCGAGGCCGAAGGTCTTGAACGAGCCGTTGGTGGCAGCGGTATCGAGCACGTTGAGTGCTGTGGTGTTGACTTGCGTGTTCATGTTATTGATTCCTGTCGAGCGAACCCGCCGTTCGCGGATTCGAAATGGCCGAAGCCAAGGCGCCTGCCCATGGCAGGACGCGAGAATGCCCAGTGCGGAGAGTGGGGGAGTGGTGCGGCGCATCTGAGTGGCCGTTACGACCTTGCGTCGTAGTGCCAGTGCATGCTGCGCCTTGTGATGTTATTTGCTTGTTACGACGCGTCGGACTGAGCGAGGCTCCAGTCAATCGACAGGATGCCATTCAGTCTGAGGCAGTATCGGCAACCTTGGAACGACGTCGTGTGGTGTCGTCGCATCCCCGGGAGTCTTGCTCGGCCGGTGGTTTGTCGGTGATTTGCAAGGAAATGAACACCACTCTTTCCACCTCGAATTCGAGCAGCGGGTGCAGCGATGGGTTCGAACCGGGCATCTTGATCAAGGTCAGCGTGACGGGCTGCCCCTTCTGCGACCCGATTCCACGGTAAGCCAGCTCCAGGCTGTAGGGTCGATCATGGCCCAGCAGCGAAATGTGCAGATCGCCGGATTTCAGGGCGTCGGCGAGTTCTCCTGAGACAGTGCGCATGGTTGTCTCCTTTGAAGGAATCGCATGGTTCCTTCCGCTTGTTGTAGCACCATCGCTGTAAGGATTCGCTATTCGAGTGTTGATTCACGCCATTTGTCTGCAGAAAGCCGGTCCGGCAAAGCCGAAAGTGCCGTACAGCGGTCTCAACTCCGCCGAAAAGGAGTCGCGTACTGCAGGAAGCGACGCCCCCCCCCCCCCACACACACCCGGTATGCGCATTCGACCATCCGCAGGGTGTCGCGGCGGGCCGGACTTGCCAACAGCGGCCATGGCGGCTGCCGGGGTATGAGGCATACTCTTCTCTGCTTCCGAGAGGGTCGCTGTCCTTCATGACCATCCATGCCGACCGTTGGAACGAACTCCGCAAGCGCGAACGCTGGATGCTGTTCTTCCTCATCGCGTATATCCCTGTCGTAGGCGGCTCGGTCGCGCTGCTCGAACGCTTCGTTTCGCCCGACATCCCCGGAGTTGTGCTCGCCATCGTCTGGATGCTGATGATGGCGGTGGCGTGGTACAGGCTGCTCTCCTTCGCCTGTCCCCGCTGCGGCGAATGGTTCCACACGAAGTGGTTCGCCTGGGTGTCGCTGGGACGGCGATGTGTCCATTGCGGGCTCGAGAAGGGGGCGTAACCTCTGTCGTCCACGCTGATCCGCTTGCGCGCGATGGGCTTCGAACCCGCGCTCAATGGTAATAGTTGATTCCGCTCTCATCGATCACGGGAGTGAGGGTGCCGGCGACATCATTGGCGATGGCGGTGTTGCTCACCGTGTCGACCCTGTAGTAGACGCCGAGGATATTGTCGTGCAACTGGTTGAGCCGGGCGAAGTTCTTGCGGACCGGTCGGCCCGGGCCGCCGTTGCCGAACTGGATGGCGATGATCTGCTGGCGGATCAGGTTGCTTTCGATGTCGTTCGAATAGGCGAGGTCGCCTGCGGAGGCGGGGCGGTTGCAGCTGCCGAGTCCGGCATCCACGAAGACCCCGATGCTGCCGGTGTCGATGCCGTTGCCGTGGATCTTGTTCATGTTCGAGGAGCGCACCACGATGCCGTACTCGGTGGCGTTCCAGATCACGTTCGAGTGGATCGTGTTGCGGTCGCTGCTGTCGAGCAGGCGGATGGCGAACGCCTTCGAGCGCGCGAAGGCATTGTTGGAGATCGTGCTGCTGCCGGTGTCCATGCCACACAGCTGCACGCCGCCATCGACGTCCGAGAACGCGTTGTCGACGATGCTGTGATACCCGGGGCCGATCCGCGGGTCGATCGTCGAGTTGTCGTAGAAGGCCAGGGCGATGGCGCTGTTGCGGCTGAAGGTGTTGCCGGCGAAGGTATTGGACAGCGCATGCGAGATCGATGCGCCGGCGACGTTGTCCTCGAAATCCACGCCCATGACCTTCAGCGCATGGCTGCGCTGCCCGTACACGCCGATCGAGAAGCCTCGGATCTTCCCCGGTCCCTTGATGGTCACGCTGCTCGCGTTGTAGATGCTGACGCCCGGGATGCGCATGTCGCCGCTCAGGGTATGACCATTGAGGTCGATGGTGACGCCGGAGGTTGGCACATGCAGCGCGTAGTAGCCGGTGGTGCAGTGCAGGTCGGCGGTCAGCCGCACATCCGAGGTCACGGTGTCGCCGCAGCTCAATGCGAACGAAGGAAAGGGCACCAGCAGGATGAGCGCGCACAGCCAGGATGGCAGCGATGACGTCGGCATGATCTTCACCTCGATTTGGGGGATGCTTGGGGTCACGCAAATCGGTGCTGTGGACGGACACCGAGGACGGGATGGACAGGCACGGAGCCAGAGTGCACGGTCCACTTGCTCGAGCGATCGGCCATGGGCATTTGCCCGTATGTCACAATCCGGATCCGTCGTTCGTTCTTCGAGGGATTTCCGCTTGACTCGACTCTGGCTGCTTCTGCTTCTGGCCGCTTCATCCACAGCCAGTGCAATCGTCATTCGCGACGATGTCGACGATGCGAAGTATCGATTGCCGGCCTCCGAGTTCCCCGCACTCGCCGACATGCCGGGCGAGGGACATGGCGTGCTGATCGCGCCGCAGTGGGTGGTCACCGCGGCGCATGCTGTCGCCGGGCAGCCCGGGCTCAGGCAGGTGACGATCAACGGCATTCCCCGCAACGTCGAGCGCGTTGTCGTGCATTCCGGCTACCGCAGTCCGCCGCCGGCATTGGCAGAGCAGGCCATGCAGACCTGGGACTGGACGCTGTTCGTCGCGCTGCTGTCCACGTCGGACGACATCGCGCTGCTGAAGCTGGCCGAGCCGGTGACCGATGTCGCCCCCGTGGCCCTGCACGAAGGCGAGGGCGAGTTCGGCCAGATCGTGCAGATCATCGGCAAGGGCGCCACCGCCGATGGCGTGTCCGGTTACGGGATGGACGCGTCCCATCGCACCCAGCTCCGCCGCGCCTACAACAAGGTCACCAGCGCCCACGACCGCTGGTTCTGCTACGTGTTCGACGCGCCTGCCACCGCGCTGCCGCTGGAAGGCGGATCCGGTGCCGGCGACAGCGGCGGCCCGATCCTGATCAAGACCGGAGAGGCCTGGCGACTGGCCGGGCTGACCTCATGGACTGCACCGCACAAGGGCACGACGCGTGTGCCTTTCGGGCAGTACGGCCAGATCAGCTGCAATGTCCGCCTCGGTCACTACCGCGCATGGATCGAAGGTGTGATGTCGGCGCGGTCGCCGGCAACCACGGATCAATAACCACGGCATTCCGCTGCCACGAATGATGAGCAACCCCTATCGTCCGCCGGACAGCCCCACCGACCAGCCACTGCCGTCAATGTCGCGCAGGCAGCGGTGCGGCTGGGCGTTCCTGTCCGGTTTCGTCTGGGCGGCCCTGTTCATTGGGGTCATCTTCATCCTCACAGCAACGGAGCCGCTCCATGTAGCTGCAATGCGATTGAAGTATGAGCGAGTGGTTGCTATTGCATCGGGATGCGGCGCTGTGTGCGCCGCGCTCGTGCTTTTCATCCCACGCTTTCCGGTCTGGCTCAACCTGTTCATCGGTCTGGTGCCGATCCTGCTGTTGATCATTTTCAGCATGTTTTTCTAGCAACCCGTCCTTTGCCCGGCCAAGCCTGCCATGACGCTCTCCATCACCCCATGGGCCGTTGCCCGCGTCCTGCTCTTCGTGCTCGCAATGCTGGGGCTCTTTCTGGCGCCGCCTGCGGTCACTGCATACACATGGCTTCTGTTGCTCGCCGTGCCGCTGTATTTCTGGATCAGGGGCAGCTTCGATGCATCCCTGTCGCCGGGCGACAGGTCGATCAATCGTGTGCAGGCCGTGCTGGGGGTGCTCGTGACTGTCGATCTCTGCTTTCGCTATCTGGGGTGAGCGAAGAGCGAGTGTGCCGGACAAGGCGTTCGATCGACTTCACTTCCCGATGTCAAGCTCGACGATCCGGGCGGATGCACGTCCCTGTTCGATCTCCAGGATCGCCACCGTCACCGGCAGCTTGAATCGACGCGGGCCGGCGCTGCCCGGATTGAGGTGGAGGATGCCGGCGCGTTGTTCGATGTGCGGGCGATGCGAATGCCCGGTCACGATCACGTGAACTCCGCTCGCCACGGGGTCGACATCGAGATCGGCGATGTCGTGCAGCAGGTGGATCAGCACGCCGCGAATGTCGATCCACTCGCGTTCGGGCAGGTCGGAGGCCCACGCATCCTTGTCGTTGTTGCCTCGCACGGCGGTGGTCGGCGCGAGCGTCGCGAGCTGCGCGAGGATCTCCGCCGCGCCGATGTCGCCGGCATGCAGGATCGCATCGCAGCCCTGCAGCGCCGTGATGGCTTCGGGCCGCAGCAGGCCATGGGTGTCGGAGATCACGCCGATGCGGGGCATTGTTAGCAGTCTGGTGGGCGTCCGCTGCCGACGGACGTTCGTGGGATTCGCAGTGTAGATCGTCGACGCGCTGTGCGGGATCGGAAAATTCCTACAGCAGACCGCGCGCTCCGCCGACATCTTCCGCGCAGTGATTGCGACACGCTGGCGCATCCCGACCCATGGAATTCCGATCACGCATGAGCATCCTGTCCGCTTCCGCCTGGCTGCTCGCCGGCATCGGCCTGTGCCTGTGTCTCCCGGCGCCGCCCGATGCCGTGCTGCTGTCGATGATCGCGGCCTTGGCAGTCGTGTCGCTGCTGCGCACGCACTGGCGTCCTTTTGCGGTGCTGTGCGCGGGGATGCTGCTCGCCGGCCTGCATGCCTCGTGGTCGCTGTCGAGCCAGTTGCCGGTGTCGATGGAGCACGGCGTTTTCCTGCTGCGTGGCACGGTGTCGGGCATGCCGATCCACGAGGCGCGGCGCACGCGCTTCGAATTCCTGGTCGACGATGTCGATGCGATGCCGGAGGCCCTGCGCGGCGCGCGGCTGCGGCTGGCGTGGTACGACGATTTCGATGTCGAGACGCCTCCGCCGGATGCGCCGAGGCTGCGTCTGGCGGCAGGCAGCCGCTGGGTGCTGTCGGCGAAGCTGCGCGCGCCGCGCGGGCTGCGCAATCCCGGCAGCGTCGACGGCGAGAAGCATGCCTTCGTCGATCGCATCGTCGCCGGTGGCTACGTGCGTGCGCCGGAGACCGCGCGCCAGCTGCGCGGGCCGCGTGGCATCGACGCCTGGCGCGAGGCGATGTCGCGACGGATCGAACGCGCCGTGCCGGACGCGTCGTCGCGCTTCCTGCGCGCGCTCGCGCTGGGCGACACGCGCGGGCTCGATGACGAGGACTGGTCCGTGCTGCGCGCGAACGGCTTGACCCACCTGATCGCGATCTCCGGCTTCCATGTCGGGCTGGTCGCCGGGTTCTTCGCCCTGATGGCGAGCGCGACGTGGTGGCTGTTCCCGCTGCTCGGCCGGGTCGCGCCACGCGTGCAGGCGTCGGCGCTCGCCGCGCTCGCCGGTGCCGCGATCTACGCGGCGATGGCGGGATTCGCGCTGCCGACGGTGCGCACGCTGCTGATGATCGCGGTCGTCGCCATCGCGCGGCTGTCGCGGCGTGCGTGGCGGCCGTGGTCGGCGGTGGCGATGTCGGTGGTCGCGATGCTGGTCGTCGATCCGCTGGCGGTGCTGACCGCCGGCTTCTGGCTGAGCTTCGGCGGCGTGGTGTGGCTGCTGTGGTGCCTGCCCGACGGCGGCGGCAGCCCGGTGCGAGACTTCCTGTCGGCGCAGGCGGTCGCGACGGTCGGCCTGCTGCCGCTGACCGTGGCGCTGTTCGGCCAGGCCTCGCTGGCCGGACCGTTCGCGAACCTGCTGGCGATCCCGTGGTGGAGCCTGGTCGTGGTGCCGCTGTCGCTGGTCGGCCTGGCGCTGGAGGCGCTGCATGCGGGGTGGGGCGCATGGCCGTGGCGACTGGCGGCCTGGGCCTTCGATCCGAGCTGGTCGCTGTTCGAAACGATGGCCGGCAGCCCGCTGGCGCTGTGGTGGCTGCCGGAAGCGCGCTGGTATGCACTGCCGCTGGCCCTGCTGTCGGCGTTCTGGTGCCTGCTGCCCCGCGCGCTGCCGGGCAAGCCGCTGGCGCTGCTGCTGTGGCTGCCGCTGCTTTGGCCGGATCGACAGGCGCCGGACCCCGGTGAGGTGGAGGTCGTCGTGCTCGACGTGGGGCAGGGGCTGTCGGTGCTGGTGAGAACCGCGAACCACCATCTTCTCTACGACATGGGTCCGGCGATTCCCGAGGGCTTCGATGCCGGCGAGCGGGCGGTGGTGCCGGCGCTGCATGCCTTGGGCGTGCGTGCGCTGGACGCGGCCGTGGTGAGCCATGGCGACAACGACCATGCCGGCGGCTTCGAGTCGGTGGCGGCGGTGTTCCCGATGCGCTGGGTCTTCGCGCCGGAGGGCAGCAACCGGCCTGCGGCCGTGCCCGGCTTGCGCCAATGTCGGGCGGGCGATGCGTGGACCTGGGATGGCGTGCGCTTCCGTGTCCTGCATCCAACGCCGCACTTCCCGTACCTGCGCAACGAATCGAGCTGCGTGCTGCGCATCGAGACCGCGCACCGTGCCGTGCTGCTGACCGGCGACATCGGCCACGTGATCGAGCGCGGCCTGCTGCGCCACGATCCGGCGGCGGTGCGGGCCGAGGTCGTGCTGATGGCCCACCACGGCAGCGATGGTTCCTCCGATCCCGGTTTCGTCGCCGCCACCGGCGCCCGCTTCGCCCCGGTCTCGGCGGGTTACGGCAACCGGTTCCGGCATCCCAAGCCGGCGGTGGTCGAGCGCTGGCGGTATCGCGGGGCGCGCACGCCGTTGACTGCCGAGACCGGCGCCCAGCGCCTGCGGCTGACGGCGGCGGGCATCGCCTACGAGGACGAGCGCACGCGGCGTCGTCGCCTCTGGGACGCCGTAGCGCGGCGGGCGAGGGCGGAGTAACGGGCTGAGTGACGAGCGACGTGGGCGGCGTTGCGCGAGGCGCGTGATGCCGGTCGCGTTGCATTCCCGGCCGCAGCCCCCATCCGGACGGCTGGGCTATGCTATGTGCCTGAATCAACACGGCCCCGGGCCGGAGGACGCGACGTGCTGGAACTGGTCAAGGCGGGCGGATGGCCGATGATTCCCCTGCTGCTGCTCACCGTGGCGGCGCTGGCGATCATCCTCGAACGGTTCTGGACCCTGCGCCGCAAGACCGTGCTCCCGCCCGGACTGGGCGACGAAGTCCGCGCCTGGGCCGCGCGCGGCAACCTCGACCCGACCCACATCGATTCCCTGCGCCGCACCTCGCCGCTGGGCAGCCTGCTGGCCGCCGCGCTGGACGTGCGCAACCGGCCGCGCGACCAGATCCGCGAGCGCATCGAGGACGTGGGCCGCCATCTGGTCCACCGGATGGAGAAATTCCTGAACACCCTCGGCACGATCGCCGCCGCCGGCCCGCTGCTCGGCCTGTTCGGCACCGTGGTCGGCATGATCCAGATGTTCATCACCATTTCCGACGGCAGCATCGGCGACGTCAACGAACTGGCCGGCGGCATCGGCAAGGCGCTGATCTGCACCGCGACCGGCATGATCGTGGCCATCCCGGCGCTGATGTTCCACCGCTACTTCCGTGGCCGCATCGCCGGCTACATCGTCGAGATGGAGCACGAAGCGATCCAGTTGCTCGATACCCTCGACGCGCCGCGCGCCTCGGCCCCGACCGCGTCCGGCGCGCGCGGGATCACGCCGCCGGTGCCTGGAATCTGACATGAGGATCCGCGACTTCCGCAGCGACGACGAGCCCGAGATCAACCTCGTGCCGCTGATCGACGTGATCCTGGTGCTGATCATCTTCTTCGTGGTCACCACCACCTTCGACGCGCGTTCGGTGCTCAAGCTGCAGCTGCCCAAGGCCGAGGGCACGCCGACCGAGGCGAGTTCGAAGGCATTGAGCGTGCTGGTCAACGCCGATGGCCGCTATTTCGTGCAGGATCGCGAGGCGCTGCGCACCGACCTGGAGTCGCTGAAGCGCACGATCGTCGAGGTCGCCGGCGATGACCGCAAGCGTCCCGTGCTGCTGCGCGCCGACGCGCGCACGCCGCACCAGGCCGTGGTCACCGCGCTCGACGCGCTGGGCCAGCTCGGCTTCCGCCAGATCAGCATCGCCACCGCGCCCGAACAGAAGGCCGGGGGAGCGGCGAAGCGGTGAGCAAGCGCGACACCACGCCCACCTGGCCGATCTATCGTCGCGTGCTGGGTTTCGCCCGGCCGTATCGCGCCCTGCTCGCGCTGGCGCTGCTGGGCATGCTGATCGAGGCCGCCGCCGGTGGCGCCTTCACCTTCATGATGAAGCCGATCACCGACGGCCTGAACAATCCGTCGCCGGACATGCTGTGGCGGATGCCGCTGATCATCGTCGGCATCTTCGTGGTGCGTGGGCTGGCCGGCTACATGTCCGACATGTGCATGGCGCGCTCCGCGCGCAGCATCGCCCGCGACCTGCGGGTACGGGTGTTCGGCAAGTTCCTGCGCATGCCCGGCCAGCACTTCGATCGCGAGCCGGTCGGCAGCATGCAGATGCGCCTGGGCTCGGACAGCGACCAGGTCGCGCAGGCGGCGGTGGATGCCGCCAAGGTCATGCTGCAGCAGTCGTTCCAGGTCATCGCGATGCTGTCGGTGATGCTCTACACAAGCTGGCGGGTCACGCTGGCGGTGCTGCTGATCGCACCGATCATGGCCTGGATGATGGACACCGTCGGCAAGCGCTACCGGCGCTACGGCCACCGCATCCAGGAAAGCGGTGGGCGCCTGCTGCAGGCCGCCGACCAGGCCCTGGGCGGGCAGCAGGAAGTGAAGGTCTACGGCGCGCAGCCGGCCGAGATGGCGCGTTACCGTGGCCTCGCCGACGAGAACCTGCGCCTGGCGATGAAGGTCGAGGCCACGCGCAGCATCACCTCGGCGGTGATCCAGCTGATGGGCTCGATCTGCCTGGCGCTGCTGCTGTTCTTCGCCGGCGGCGAGGCGATCAAGGGCCGGCTCACAGCGGGCGAGTTCGTCGCGCTGATGACCTCGATGATGGCGATGATCCCCGCGCTGAAGCAGCTGACCAACGTGCAGAACATGCTGCAGAAGGGCGTGGCCTCGGCTGAGCGCCTGTTCTCGGTGCTCGACGCCGACGAGGAGCGCGATACCGGCACGCGCGCGCTCGAACGCGCGCGCGGCCAGATCGAGTTCCGCGACGTCGGCGTGCGTTATCCCGGCCAGGCACAGGCAGCACTGGACCACGTGTCCTTCGTCGCGAAGCCGGGCACGGTCACCGCCATCGTCGGCCGCTCGGGCAGCGGCAAGTCCTCGCTGATCAAGCTGATCCCGCGCTTCTACGAGCCGGAATCCGGCGAGATCCTGCTCGATGGCCACGCACTGGGCGAGTACCGGCTGGCCGACCTGCGCCGGCAGATCGCCCTGGTCGGACAGCAGGTGATGCTGATCGACGGCACCGTCGCCACCAACGTGGCCTACGGCGAGATGGGCGAGGCCGATGCCGACGAGGTGCGCGGTGCGCTCGATGCCGCGAACGCCAGCGAATTCGTCGAGCGCCTGCCCGAAGGCGCCGACACCCACATCGGCACGAAGGGCGGGCGCCTCTCCGGCGGCCAGCGCCAGCGCCTGGCGATCGCGCGCGCGATCCTCAAGGACGCGCCGATCCTGATCCTCGACGAGGCCACGGCCGCGCTCGACACCGAATCCGAACGCCTCGTGCAGGACGCGCTGAACCGGCTGATGCCCGATCGCACGACGCTGGTCATCGCGCACCGACTGTCCACGATCGAACATGCCGACCAGGTGCTGGTGCTCGACCAGGGCCATCTGGTGGAGCAGGGCACGCATGCCGAACTGCTGGCGCGCGGCGGCCTCTACGCCCACCTCCATCGCATGCAGTTCCGGGATCCCGACGCCGCCGACGGCGCGTCGACGAGCGCATGACGACAGCCCGTTCCACGCACCCGCAGCCGCCGCCCTACTGGTTCGACGGCAGCGCGCCGCCCTGGCCCGCGCGCCTGCTCTCGCACGTCTACGCGGGCGCGGTCGCCGCGCGCGCGGCGCTGTTCCGCCACGGCGTGCTGCGCAGCACGCACCCGGGCAAGCCGGTGGTGGTGGTCGGCAACCTCATCGCCGGCGGCAGCGGCAAGACGCCGCTGGTCATCGCCATCGTCGAGCGCCTGCGCGAGGAGGGCTGGGTCCCCGGCGTGGCCAGTCGCGGCTACGGCCGCCAGGACCCGACCACGCCGCGCTGGGTCGAAGCCGACACCGCGCCGGAGCTGGCCGGCGACGAGCCCCTGCTGATCGCCCGCGAGGCCGTGGTGCCGGTGCGCGTGGATCGCGACCGCGCCGCCGCCGCGCGCGCGCTGGTCGAACGCGGCTGCAACGTGGTGGTCTGCGACGACGGCCTGCAGCACTACCGGCTCAAGCGCGATATCGAGATCGAGGTGATCGACGGCCGCCGCCGCTACGGCAACGGCCTGCTGTTGCCGGCCGGCCCGCTGCGCGAGCCGCTGTCGCGTCGTGCGGACTGCGATTTCCACGTCGTGAACGCGGGCACCGAGCCCGGTGACGGCCGGATCGCTGAAGCCGGCGAGGCCGGTTTCGGCGAGTGGCGGATGCGCCTGCTGCCCGGCGATGCGCAGGCGCTGCGCGGCGCGCGCGCGCTGCCGCTGTCGGCGTTCTCCGGCCAGCGCGTGCACGCGGTCGCGGGCATCGGACATCCCGAGCGTTTCTTCTCGCTGCTGCGCGACCTCGGCATCGCCGTCGTGCCGCATGCCTTTCCCGACCACCACCGCTACACCCGCGAAGACCTCGCGTTCGGCAGCGACCTGCCGGTGTTGATGACCGCGAAGGATGCGGTCAAATGCGCGCCATTCGCAGGCGAACGGTGCTACAGCGTGCCGATCCGCACGGAACTGCCCGAAGCATTCTGGGTAATGTTGCTGGATCGCCTGCGCGAATGCGCACAAGGACAATCGATGTGAACACGGCAGACATGCACAGGACCGCAGTGAACAGGAACGAGGCGAGGATGGCGGGATGGCTGCGGGCCCTGGCCGCACTCGCGTCCGCCGGCTGGGTGGTGCCGATGTGGCTCGGCTTCTGGACCGTGCTGCAGTTCGCCGAGCTGGAACTGATGCCGGCGCTGATGCAGCAGCCGCGCCTCAACTCCTTCCCCTTCCTCGATTTTGCGGTCGACTGCCTCGTGATCGGTTTCCTGTGGCTGGGCGCGGTCATCGCGGGCTGGGTCTGGGTGGCCACCGGTCGTCGCAGGGGCGCCTGAACGATGCCGGGCACCGATTTCGTCGTCGCCATTCCTGCGCGCTACGCCGCGTCGCGCCTGCCGGGCAAGCCGCTGCGCCTGCTCGGCGGCGAGCCGCTGGTGCTGCACGTCGCCCGCCGAGCGTTGGAGGCCGGCGCCCGCGAGGCCTGGGTGGCCACCGACGACGCGCGCATCGCCGAGGCCCTGGCCGACAGCGGCGTGCGCATCGCGATGACCTCGCCGGACCACGCGTCGGGTACCGACCGCCTGGCCGAGTGCGCGGCGATCGCCGGCTGGTCCGACGACACCGTCGTCGTGAACCTGCAGGGCGACGAACCGTTCGCACCGGCCGAGGGCATCCGCGCCGTGGCCGAGGCGCTGGTCGACAGCGCCGCGCCGATGAGCACCCTGGCCGCGCCGATCGAGGATGTCGAGACGCTGTTCGACCC
Source organism: Lysobacter brunescens (assembly GCF_042677005.1). Classification (NCBI taxonomy): domain Bacteria; kingdom Pseudomonadati; phylum Pseudomonadota; class Gammaproteobacteria; order Lysobacterales; family Lysobacteraceae; genus Lysobacter; species Lysobacter brunescens. Next base: position 96,249 of record NZ_JBHTIF010000003.1, read on the forward strand.
CAATGCGGTCAAGCTGGTCCGCGCTGGCAACGGCGACGCCCTCTACTTCAGCCGTGCGCCGATCCCGTGGCCGCGCGACGCCTTCGCCCGCGATCGCGGCACGCTGCCTTCCGGCGGGCACTGGCTGCGCCACATCGGCATCTACGGCTATCGCGCCGGGTTCCTGCCGCGTTTCGCCGCGATGCCGCCCGCCACGCTGGAGCGGATCGAATCGCTGGAACAGCTGCGCGTGCTCGAAGCCGGACATCGCATCGCGGTCCGCCTTAGTCCGGCGCCGTTCCCGCCGGGCGTGGACACGCCTGAAGACCTCGACCGCGCCGAGCGCCATCTCGCCGCCCTGCGCGCGGGAGGCTGATCGATGCGGCTGCTGATGGTCTGTCTGGGCAATATCTGCCGGTCGCCGCTGGCCGAGGGCGCGGTGCGCGCGCACCTGGACCGCCATGGCCTGGACTGGGTCGAGGTCGATTCGGCCGGCACCGGCGGCTGGCATGCCGGCGAACCCCCGGATCGGCGCAGCATCGCGGTGGCCGCTTCGTTCGGGGTCGACATCCGCGCCCAGCGCGCGCGCAAGCTGGTCCGCGCCGATTTCACCCACTTCGACTGGCTGCTCTGTGCCGACCGCAGCGTGCTGCGCGATGTCCGCGCCGCCGCGCCGGCCGAGGCGCGCGAGCGCGCGGCGCTGCTGCTGGAATGGGCCGGGCAGGGCACTGATGCGGAGGACGCTGCCGAGATTCCCGACCCCTACACCGGCGGCCCCGAGGATTTCCGCCGCGTCTGGGACATGGTCGACGCCGCCGCGGCCGGCATCGTCGCGCGGATCGCGCGTGGCGCGTCCGGTCGAATGCCGGGTTGACGCTCGCGCCCTGACTGCGGATGCTGCACAGGTTATGGAACCTTCCCTCGCCCCCGAATTTCCGTCCAGCCTCGAATGGCTGAACCTTCCCCGCCCGCTGCGCATGGCGCAGCTGCGCGGCAAGATCACCGCGATCGCCTTCGTCAATGCCGGTTCGGCCTGGTGCCAGCAGCGGCTGGCCGACCTGGTGACCCTGCGCAAGCGGCACGGCGAACACCTGCATGTCGTCGCCGTGCACGTGCCGCGTTTCGACCACGAGCGCGATGCGCGCCGGGTGATGAAGCGCCTGCACCGCCAGACCCTGGATTTCCCGATCGCCCATGACGCCGACTGGGTCATGTGGCAGCACTACGGCATCGAGGCCTGGCCGACCGTGGTCATGCTCGACGGCCAGGGCCGCATCCGCGAGCGCGTGGTCGGCGACAGCCCGATCCGCGACCTCGACAGCCTGTTCACCAAGCTGCGCGCCGAGGAAACCCCGCAATCGATCAATCCCGACCCGATCGAACTGCGCCGCAGCCGCGAGCCCGACCTGCCGCTGCGTTTCCCGATCGGCATCGCCGCCAACCAGCAGTACCTCTACGTGGTCGACTCCGGGCACCATCGCGTGCTCGAGTGCACCCACGCCGGGCGCATCCACCGCCAGTTCGGCAGCGGCGGCGCGGGCTTCATCGACGGTCCGATGGAACTGGCCGCGTTCCAGAACCCGCAGGGCCTGTGGCTGCAGCGCGACGCGCTGTACGTCGCCGACACCGGCAACCATGCCGTGCGCCGGATCAAGCTGAGTACCGGCGACGTCGACACCCTCTGCGGCGCCGGCCGCGCCGGCACCCCGACCGAGGGCCCGGTGCAGGATCCGCGCGCGGTCGCGCTGGACCAGCCCCGTGCCGTGGCGGTCTCGCCCTCGAACATCGTCTGCATCGCCACCGCCGGCGACAACCGGATCTGGGCCTACGACCTGGGCGATCGCTCGATCCGCCTGCTCGCCGGCTCCGGCCGGATGGAGCTGGCCGATGGCGAAGGCCCCGCCGCCAGCTTCGCCGGGCCCAGTGCCTTGGCTATCGTCCAGCAGATCCTCTACGTCTGCGACGAGGCCGGCTCGGCCATCCGCAGCGTCCACCTGCGCACCCGCCAGGTGACCACGCTGGTCGGGCAGGGCGCCTGGCAGTTCGGCAACCTCGAAGGTTCCCGCGCCGACGCCCTGCTGCAGCAGCCGCAGGCGATCTCGCTGGACGGCGCCTCGCCGGTGCTCTGGGTCGCGGACAGCGGCAACGACCAGCTGCGCACCCTGCGCCTGGGTGGCGGCGAGGTCAGCACGATCAGCCTGCCGCAGCGCCTGCACGCGCCGGCCGGCCTGGCGGTGGTGAACGGCATCGTCTGGATCGCCGACACCGACGCCCACGCCGTGCTGCGCTTCGACCCGGCCGACGGCAGCCTGCGCCAGATCCCCATCGGGGACTGACCGCGCGGCGACCGAGTCCGGCATGGTCGGCAACGCATCCGGCGGGCCAGGCGGCACGGCCGACGACCCGGTCGAAGACGGCTTCGATGGTCGCGCCTACGCCCGCGAGCTGACGCCCGCGCCGGGCGTCTATCGCATGTACGCCGCCGACGACAGCCTGCTGTACGTCGGCAAGGCGGCGTCGCTGAAGAAGCGCGTCGCCAGCTACTTCACCAAGGCCCTGCCCACGCGCACCGCCGTGATGGTGTCGCAGATCGCGCGCATGGAAGTCACGGTCACGCGCACGCCGACCGAGGCCCTGCTGCTGGAAAACCAGCTGATCAAGTCGCTGCGCCCGCGCTACAACGTGCTGCTGCGCGACGACAAGAGCTATCCCTTCGTGGTGCTCACCCGCGAGGCCTGGCCGAGGATCGCCTTCCATCGCGGCGCGCGATCGCTGCCCGGCCGCTATTTCGGGCCGTATCCCAGCGTGTACGCGGTGCGCGAGACGCTGAACCTGATGCAGAAGATCTTTCGCCTGCGCAGCTGCGAGGACAGCGTGTTCCGCAATCGCTCGCGACCCTGCCTGCAGCACCAGATCGGGCGCTGCAGCGCGCCGTGCGTGGGCCTGGTGCAGGCGCGCGACTATGCCGACAGCGTGCGCCAGGCGACGATGCTGCTGGACGGCCGCAGCGACGACCTCACCGCCGAACTGACCGCGTCCATGGAACAGGCCAGCGCCCGTCTGGATTTCGAGGAGGCCGCGCGCCTGCGCGACCTCGTCGCGTCGATCCGCAAGCTGCAGTCGCGCCAGTACGTCGATGGCAGCGCCGCCGATCTGGACGTGCTCGCCGTGGCGATGAAGGGCGCGCAGGCCTGCGTCCTGCTGATGATGTTCCGCGACGGCCGCAACCTCGGCACCCGCAGCTTCTTCCCGAAGACCAACGGCGAGGACAGCGCGGAGGAAGTGCTGGGGGCGTTCGTCTCGCAGTACTACGCCGAACAGCCGCCGCCGCGCGAGATCGTCCTCGATCGGGACATCCCCGAGCGCGAGATGATCGAGGAAGCCCTGGGCCTCTCGGCCGGGCGCAAGGTGCAGGTCAAGACCAGCGTGCGCGGCGAACGCGCCGGCTACCTCGACCTCGTCCGCCGCAACGCCGAGATGGCGCTCGCCACCGAACTGGGCAGCAACGCCGCGCAGCGCGCACGTGCCGATGCGCTGCGCGAGATGCTCGGCCTGGACGAACTGCCGCAGCGCATCGAGTGCTTCGACATCAGCCACACCATGGGCGAGGCGACCGTGGCCTCCTGCGTGGTCTTCGACGCCGATGGCCCGGTGCGCGGGCAGTACCGGCGCTACAACATCGAAGGCATCGAGCCCGGCGACGACTACGCGGCGATGCACCAGGCGCTGGAGCGCCGCTTCCGTCGCGCCGTCGAGGCCCGCCAGGACGCCGAGACCGCTGCCGAAGATGAGGGGCAGGGCGAAGCGGCGGCGACCGGACGCACCCGCAGCGGCGCCGGCGTGCTGCCGGACCTGCTGCTCATCGACGGCGGCGCCGGCCAGGTGGCCCAGGCCCAGGCGGTGCTCGCCGACCTCGGCGTGACCGGTGTGATGATCGTCGGCGTGGCCAAGGGCGAGGCCCGGCGCCCCGGCGACGAAACCCTGCTGCTGCCCGATGGCCGCGAACTGCACCCCGGCGCGGCCTCCCTCGGCCTGCAACTGGTCCAGCAGGTGCGCGACGAAGCGCACCGATTCGCCATCACCGGGCATCGCGGGCGTCGCCAGAAAGCGCGCACGACGAGCAAACTGGAGGACATTCCCGGCATCGGACCGCGTCGACGCGCTAATCTGTTGCGGCATTTCGGCGGTCTCGGCGGCCTGAAGGCGGCGGGCATCGAAGACATCGCCCGCGTCGAAGGCATCAACGCCGCCCTCGCCGAACGGATCTACGCGAGCCTCCACGGCATCGACACGCAGCAAGGACTCCCATGAAGTTGACGGTACCGACCCTCCTCACCCTCGCGCGGATCGTGATGATTCCCGTGCTGGTGCTGGTGTTCTACCTGCCCTACGGGTGGACCAACTTCGCCTGTGCCGGCCTGTTCGCGCTCGCGGCGTTCACCGACTGGCTCGACGGCTGGATCGCACGTCGCTACCACCAGTTTTCCGCGTTCGGCGCCTTCCTCGATCCCGTGGCCGACAAGCTGATGGTCGCGGTCGCCCTGTTCCTCATCGTGCAGGGCCATCCCACGCGCTGGATGACCCTCTGGGCGCTGGTGATCGTCGGTCGCGAGATCGCGGTGTCGGCCTTGCGCGAATGGATGGCGGAGATCGGTCAGCGCGCCACGGTCAAAGTCGCTTTCATCGGAAAAATCAAGACTGTTGCGCAGATGGTCGCGCTGCTATGCTTGCTTTATTCGGTGACACCGGACACGCCTCCGCGTGCGATGCCATGGATGGGCCAGCCCATCTTCCACATCGGCGAATGGATGCTGGCGGCCGCCGCGATCCTGACCCTCTGGTCCGGAGCGCAGTATCTCAAGGCGGCCTGGCCCGCCCTGATGGCGGACGAAGGCAAACGAGTGGAGAGTGTTGACAGCGCCGAATAACGTTGTAAAATTTCAATCTCTTCTGCGGGAATAGCTCAGTTGGTAGAGCGCAACCTTGCCAAGGTTGAGGTCGCGAGTTCGAGTCTCGTTTCCCGCTCCAGTTTCAAGCAGACCCCGGTTCGCCGGGGTTTGTTGTTTCAAGAGGGCCCATCGGGAAGTTGGGTCCACGAGGATTGATTCCGTCATCGGATCGGCCTCACAATGCAGTCACCGGCCTGGTGGCAGAGTGGTTATGCAGCGGATTGCAAATCCGTCAATGCCGGTTCGATTCCGACCCAGGCCTCCAAGTTTCAGCAGCGTCAACGAGAACCCGCTTCGGCGGGTTTTTTGTTGCCTGCGCTTCTCACAGGTGGTTTCCATTCTGGGTGCCGCTCAGGCACGCTATGCGCGCCGCCCGGGTGGCGAAACGGTAGACGCAGGGGACTTAAAATCCCCCCGCCGCAAGGCGATGTGGGTTCGAGTCCCACCCCGGGCACAACACCAAATCCGGTCGTGGGGTTCGTCCACGCGTTGCGACGCGTTTGTCGCCACCATGGCTTATTGCTGAGGAGGCGCGGTTCGAGTCCCACCCCGGGCACAACACCAAATCCGGTCGTGGGGTTCGTCCGCGCGTTGCGACGCGTTTGTCACCCTCGTGTCGAAGGGGAACCAGAATGTCGCGCTATGCCACCTATGCCGCTGCCTGGTTGCTGACCGCGCTATCGATTGCGGCCACGGTCTTCGGAGGCAGCGGTTGGGCCTGGATGATCGGCCTCTTCGGTGCCTTCACGCTGCTCGGCACGCTGGATCTGCTGCAGACGCGCAGTACGCTGCGCCGCAATTATCCGATCCTCGCGCACTTCCGCTACGGGCTGGAGTCCATCGGTCCGGAGATGCGCCAGTACTTCATCGAGTCGGACACCGCCGAGGTGCCGTACTCGCGCCAGCAGCGCGCGCTGATCTACCAGCGGTCCAAGGGCGTGAACGACACGCGTCCGTTCGGTACGCAGCAGGATGTCTACGGCGACGAGTACGAGTGGGTGAACCATTCGATGCTGCCGGCGCAGGTGGACTCCGAGGATTTCCGCATCCGCATCGGCAGCGGATCGGCGCAGCCCTACGATGCCAGCGTCTTCAACATCTCGGCGATGAGCTTCGGTTCGCTGTCGGCGAACGCGATCCGAGCGCTGAACGCCGGCGCGAAGCGCGGCGGTTTCTACCACGACACCGGCGAAGGCTCGATCTCGCCTTACCACCGCGAGCACGGCGGCGACCTGGTCTGGGAGATCGGCAGCGGCTACTTCGGCTGCCGCAACGACGACGGCAGCTTCAGCGATGAGCGCTTCGCCGCGAACGCGCGCGACCCGCAGGTGAAGATGATCGAGCTGAAGCTGTCGCAGGGTGCCAAGCCCGGCCACGGCGGCGTGCTGCCGGCGGCGAAGGTCAGCGCGGAGATCGCGACGACACGCGGTGTGCCGATGGGCGTCGACTGCGTGTCGCCGGCGCGGCACTCGGCCTTCTCCACGCCGATCGGGCTGCTGGAATTCGTCGCGCGCATGCGCGAACTCTCGGGCGGCAAGCCGACCGGGTTCAAGCTGGCGATCGGCCATCCCTGGGAATGGTTCGGCATCGCCAAGGCGATGCGCGAGACCGGGATCCTGCCGGACTTCATCGTCGTCGACGGGGGCGAGGGCGGCACCGGCGCGGCGCCGGCGGAGTTCATCGACCACGTCGGCGTGCCGATGCATGAGGCGCTGATGCTGGTGCACAACACCCTGGTCGGCCTGGACCTGCGCGATCGGGTGAAGATCGGCGCGGCAGGGCGCATCGCCAGCGCGTTCGACATCGCGCGCACGCTGTCGATGGGCGCGGACTGGTGCAACGCCGCGCGCGGCTTCATGTTCGCACTGGGCTGCATCCAGGCGCACAGCTGCCACACCAGCCGCTGCCCGACCGGCATCGCCACGCAGGATCCCTCGCGCTGGCGCAACCTCGATGTCGACGACAAGTCGATGCGTGTCCATCGCTTCCATCGCCACACGCTGCACGCGCTGAAGGAACTGCTGTGCGCGGCGGGACTGGAACATCCCTCGCAGCTGGGGCCCGAGCACATCCTGCGCCGTGTGTCGCCGATCGAAGTCCGCTCGCTGGCCGCACTGTATCGCTTCCTCGAACCGGGCGAGCTGCTCGCCGGCGGAGTGAGCGAACACGCCGTGTTCCGCGACTACTGGGCGATGGCGCGCAGCGATGCCTTCGCGCCGCCGGAAGGCATGCTGCGGATGCGCGGCAGCAAGTCGCGCTGAGCGGCTTCGTCAGTCCAGGCAGTTGCCCGAGCGGCCATCCGCGCCTGGAATCGACAGCCCGGCCGGGCCGACGTGGTAGTAGAGCGACACGATCTTCCAGCCGTCGTCGTCGCGGTACAGCTGCAGGCTGTTCACGCCGGTGAAATCGGGCGTCTTCGCCGATGCGTCGGTGCGCGATTCGACCACGCTGTAGACCGTGGCGAAGCGATCGTAGGTCTCGATGTCGCGCGCGATCTCGCATTCATGGAAGCCGGCTTCGCCGACCGGTTCGAGCGCCTTGAGGAAGTCGCCGGCGCTGCTGCGCCTGAGCGAAGGGTGTCCTTCGCGCACGCGGCTGCCGAAGATCACCGCGTCCGCATGGAAGATCCCGCGCAGGGTCACGACATCGGCCGCGGCACCGGCCTCGTGCGACATCGCGCGCCACAGCGAGGACACGGTGTGCTCCGGTCCGGCGATTCCTGCGGCACGCGCGCCAGGGACAACAAGCAGGGCCGCCAGCAAGGCGGCCCCGGTGGTTGCACGGATGCGTGGACGCATCAGGCCTTCTTCGACGCGATCCAGCGGTCGATCTTCGCCTCCAGCACCGACAGCGGCACTGCGCCGTCCTTCAGCACTTCCGCGTGGAACTCGCGCACGTCGAACTTCGCGCCGAGCGCCTTGCGTGCGCGCTGCTTGAGTTCCTGGATCTTGAGCTCGCCGATCTTGTAGGCCAGTGCCTGCGCCGGCCAGGCGATGTAGCGCTCGGCCTCGGCGGTGGACTGGGTTTCGCTCTCGGCGGAGTTGTCGAGCATGTACTTGATGACCTGCTCGCGACTCCAGCCCTTGCTGTGCAGGCCGGTGTCGGTCACCAGGCGGATCGCGCGCCACAGCTCGTTCTGCAAGTAGCCGAAATGATCGTACGGGTTCTCGTACACGCCCAGCGACTTGCCCAGCGATTCGGCGTAGAGGCCCCAGCCTTCGGAGAACGCGGTTTCGCCGCCGAAGCGACGGAAGGCGGGCACGCCCTTAAGCTCCTGCTGCAGCGCGATCTGGAAGTGGTGGCCGGGCACGGCTTCGTGCAGGTAAAGGTCCTCGGCATCCCAAGTCTTGCGCGTCGGCAGGTCGTAGGTGTTGACGTAGAAGATGCCCGGGCGCGAACCGTCCTCGCTCGGCCCCTGGTAGGAGCCGCCGGCGGCGGACTTGGCGCGGAACGCTTCCACCGGACGGATCTCGAAGCCGGCCTTCGGCATCAGCGAGAACTGTTCGCCGATGCGCACGTTCACCTTCGCCTCCAGGCTGCGGTAATGCTTCAGCAGCGCTTCTTCCGACGGGTACTGGAACTGCTTGTCCTCGCGCATGAACTTGAAGAAGTCCTGCAGCGAGCCCTTGAAGCCGACCTCGGCCATGATCTTGCGGATCTCGCCGTGGATCCGCGCGACTTCGTCCAGGCCGATCTGGTGGATCTGCGCAGGCGTGAGGTCGGTGGTGGTGCTCTGGCGCACGTTGAACGCGTACCACTCGGCGCCGCCGGGGATCTTGTCCAGGCCGACCGTGTCGCGCGTCGCCGGCATGTACTCGTCGGCGAGGAAGGTGCGCAGCTTGCGGAACGAGGGCATGACCTGTTTGCCGATCATGTCGCGGTAGGCCGCAGTCAGGCGGGCCTTGTCGGCTTCGCTGAAATCGGCGGGCATCGACTGGATCGGGCCCCAGAAGAGGGTCTTGGTCGGGTCGTCGTTGGTGAGCGCGTCGATCTGAGGCACCACCTTCACCATCAGCGCGCGCGGCTGCACCACGCCGGCCTTCATGCCTTCGCGCATGTTGCCGATCATGCTGTCGATCAGCACCGGCAGGCGGTTGCCGCGCGCCAGCCAGTTCTCGTAGTCCTTCACGGTCTTGAACGGCTGCGGGCCGGTGCCCGAGCCGAACATCGCGGCGTAGGTGACCAGGCTGCCCATCTGGTTCACCGGCAGCATCCAGCCGGGATATTTCTCGGCTTCGAGCGAATCCCGGAGATCCTCGACGAAGATCTCGTAGCTGAGCAGGTCCTGCCCCTGCAGGCCGGCCGGGCCGATCGCTTCGACCTTCTTCAGCCAGCGCTCGCTGAAGGCGATGGCATCGGTACGGAATTGGGCCGAATAGAAATCGGGCATCTGGTCGTTGTAGCGAGGGTCGCCCTGCAGCGTGGCCTGGATCGGGCTGAGCTTGAGGGTCTCTTCCCAGTACTCGGCATAGAGGCGGTCGAGACGCTGGGCCTTGGATTCCGAGGTCGCGGCCTGCGCGGGCTGTGCGGCCCGGGCCGGTGCGGCGGGCGCGATGGCGATCAGGCTCGCGGCGACGGCGATCGCGAGCAGGGACTGGCGGGTGAAGGCGGACATGCGGGGCTCCGGAAACGTGCGTTCGGGGGCCGTCGGCGGTCGGGAGGCCGGGACGGGACGAGCGCAAGCGTCCCCCGGGAGCGGGGGAGCGGGCATCGGCCAAAGGTCACGCGCCGGCGGCTGCCTGCGCGTTCAGTGCGCGGCGTCGTGGCGCAGCTGCGCGGCGCGCTCGGCGCCGAGATAGGCGGTGATGCCGCGCCGGATCAGGTAGATCAGCGGGATCATCGCGATCGCGGCGGCCATCTTGTAGGCGTAGTTCACGGAGCTGACCGCCAGGAACAGCGAGGTCGGCCACTGCTGCGGCCCGAGCACGAAGGCGATGTACAGCACGACGAAGCTGTCGATCAGCTGCGAGACCGCGGTGGAGCCGGTGGCGCGCAGCCAGACGTGCTTCTCGCCCGTGGCGCGGCGGATGCGATGGAAGACCGACACGTCGATCAGCTGGCCGAGCAGGAAGGCGACCACCGAGCCGGCGATGGTCCACAGGCCCTGGCCGAACACGGCGGCGAAGGCCTTCTGGTAGTCCGGCACGCCCTGGTCCTGGGCGGCGCCGACCCACCAGCCGGCCGGGGCGAGGTGGATCGCGGCGAACGCGAACACGAAGCCGTACAGGATCAGCGCGACCGCGACCCAGGAGATCATGCGCACGCCGCGCTTGCCGTAGAACTCGTTGATGACGTCGGTGAAGACGAACACGATCGGCCACAGCAGGGTGCCGGCGGTGAAGCTGAGCGAACCGGTCTGGCCGAACAGGTTCCATTCCATCGGTGCGATGCCGAGGGTGTCCTCCAGCGCGAAGATCTTCACGCCGATGAACTCGGCGAGGACGGTGTTGACGCAGAAGAACGCGGCCAGAACGATGAACAGGCGGGTCGCGCGGTCGTCGAACAGGCGGAAGCTCATGGCGTGGTGTCCGTTTGCGGGCTGGCGGGCGCGGAAAAGGGGATGTAGTCCGGCGCGACCGCGCCGCCGCTGATGATGAAGCTCATCGCCTGGTCGACGGTCCAGTCGGTGGGCGTCATCTTCTCGACCGGCACGATCTCGAGATAGCCGGAGGTGGGGTTCGGCGTGGTCGGCACGTAGACGGCGGCGAGTTCGCGGCCCGTGCCGTGTTCGCGCATCACCCGGGTGACGAAGCCGAGCGTCTTCATCTCGGTGTGCGGGAAGTCGATCAACACCACGCGCTGGGTGCCGTCGGGCTTGGTCTGCAGGATGTCCAGCAGCTTGCGCGCGCTGCCGTAGATGGTGCTGGCCAGCGGGATGCGCTGGATCAGCGATTCGAACCAGGCGAGCAGGCGCTTGCCGATCACGCGGCGCGCCATGAAGCCCGAGAGCAGGATCACGCCGATGGTGGCCAGCACGCCAAGCGCACCGCGTACCCAGGGCTGCACCAGCCAGGCCAGGTCGCCGGCCGTGGCGAGATTGGCGAGCATGGGCTCGATGATCGGCCGGCTGATCTCCGACAGCAGCAGGAACACGAACTTCACCACGACCCAGGTCAGCCAGATCGGCAGCAGGGTGAGCAGGCCTGTGATGAACAGCCGCTGCAGGCGGCGGTTGAACGAAGTGGGAGAAGACATGGCGCGATTGTACGGGCAGGCGCGCGCCATGCGACCGGCCGATCGTGCGCCGTGCGCAACCCAGCGGGCCGATGGCGAGACCCGCTGCCGGTGCTGCGGTTACAGCTCGCGCACCAGGCGGAAGCCCACGTCGTCGTAGCCGCGTCCGGCATCCAGCGGGCGACCGCCGCCGGCACCGCGCCAGCTCCGGCCGCTCGCCATGCGCCGCACGCAGCCGCTGCCGCTGCATTCGCCGAGCCATTCCGAGACCTGCTTGCCGCCGCTGCCGTAGCCCGCGGCCTGGGCTTCGGACGCCGTGGGCAGGCGATAGCGATGGCCGGTGCGTTGGCTCTGCCAGCGCGCGAAGGCGTCGGCGTCCTGCCAGGACACGCAGACCACGGCGTGACTGTTCGCCTGCTCGAATCCGGGCGTTTCCCAGGTGCGCGGCGCCAGCACGCGCAGCAGCGAGGCCTTTTCGCGGCACAGCGCCGGCTTGCGCTGGGTGAGCTTGGCGAATGCGGCGTAGTTCTCGCGGGTCACCGTGCTGCGCGAGATGGCGACGAGCTTGTTGCCGCTGCCTGCAACCAGGGTCATCTCGCCCAGGGCATCGGCCACGCGATCGCCCGGTTGCGCGATGCTGCCGGCACGGGTCTGCAGCGCGGCCACCTGGGCGCGGTCCAGGCCGAGGCTTTTCGCGGAGGTCACGATCTTCTGTGCGGCATCGCGATTGAATTGCGCTTCGGCCTGCGTCATCGCAGACGACAGCGAATCGCCCATGCGCTTGCGCAGCTGCACCATGACCGGCAGGCCGCGCGCGCGGTCCTGTTCGGCCAGGCGCTGCATGCGACTCACGATGTCGCGCACGGCAGTGTCCTCGCCGTTGCGCAGGCGACGGTCGGCGTCGTTGCCCAGCGCGGTGAGCAGCCGGGTGCTGGCCTCGGGCAGCGCGATGTGGCTCGGATCGGTGCGCCAGGCCAGCATCAGGCTGTCGTAGGCATTGCCGCCGGCGGGGCTGGTCAGGCGGCCGCTGCGCAGCTGCTGCTCGGCGGCGGTGATGTATTTCTGCGCGGCCGATTCCGGTGCGCCGCGCAGGATCGCTTCGGAGGGATCGGGCAGCGGCGCGCTGCGGCTGAGGTCGACGCCCGGCGTGTCGGTCGACGTCGCGGAGGCATTACCGTTCATCATCCGCGCCAGGGTTTCCTGGGTATTGCGCTGGTCCATGCGATACAGCGCGACGATGCCGCTGGCCACCACACCCACGACCAGGGCCGCCACGGCGAGCTGGCGGAGGCCGAAGCGGGCGCGCAGGCGCGCGATCGCGGCGCGCATCGGTTCGCGTTCGGCGTGCGGCACATTGCGCATCGCTTCCAGCATCTCCTGCGCATCGCTGTAGCGGTCGTTGGGCTGCTTGGCGAGCGCGCGATCGAAGAAGCGCTGCCAGTGCGCCAGGTGCGGCGGCAGGCGCGGGATCGGGTCCTGGGCGTGCTTGAGCACCATCGACAGGCCATCGTCCGCCTGATAGGGCAGGCTGCCGGTCAGCATTTCCCAGGCCAGCACGCCGAGGCTGTACAGGTCCGCGCGCAGGTCGACCTCGGTGCCCCGCGCCTGTTCCGGCGCCATGTACGCGGTGCTGCCGACCGCCATGCCGGCCGTGGTCACGCGCGAGCCGTAGCCGCGACGCAGCGCGATGCCGAAATCGGTCAGCATCGGCCGTTCGGCTTCGTCGAACAGCACGTTCTCGGCCTTCACGTCGCGGTGCACCACGCCGCGGCTGTGCGCGTAGGCGAGGGCGGAGAGCAGGGCTTCCAGGATCTGGCGGATCCGCGCCTCGTCGCGGGTCAGGTTGCGCTTGCCCAGGTGTCCACGCGGGAACACCGGCATCACGTGGTAGGGCTGCCCGTCCTTGGTGCGGCCGAAATCGTGGATGCGCACGATGTGCGGATGGTCGAGGCGCGCGACGGTGCGCGCCTCGTTGTCGAAGCGTCGCCGCCCGACATCGTCGGTGACGACCTCCGGACGCATGATCTTGATGGCGACGTTCCGGCCCAGCGACAGCTGCTGGCCGAGGTACACCGTCGACATGCCGCCATGCCCGAGCACCCGCACGAGCTTGTAGCCGGTGATCTCCGGCAACGGCTCCTGCGGGTGTTCCTTGTCCTTCTGTGTGGAACCCATGTAGCACTCCCCCTGCTCACCCGTCGAGAATACCCAAGCCGGCACGGCGAGTGAATCGGCAGGTTCGCGTGAATCCGTGACCCAGTCCTCGCGCGAATACCGACGATCGAAGCGTTTGGCGCATTTTTCCGGTCCGCTGCCCGGAACGAGCGCGATCGGGTGATCCCTGTCGCGTCGGGCGGGGCGGCGATGGCGAGCTCAGCTGCGGGTGTCGTCCCGCTTGCGTCGGATGTACAGCTGCTTGCGCACGCGGGCGACCACATCGCCCGCTGCGTCGACCACCTCGGTCTCCATCCAGCGCAGGTGCTTCCCGCCATCGGCGGTGGCGGCCCGGATCTCGTCCAGGGTCGCGTCGTCCAGCACGAAGCGGGCGACCACCCGGCCCTTGCCGGGCTTGAGGAATTCGATCTCGCCGGCCCTGTCCCAGACGATGAAGTCGCCGCCGAGCGCGTTCATCGTCAGCAGCATCCAGAACGGGTCGGTCATCGAGAACAGGTTGCCGCCGAAGTGCACGCCGACGTAGTTGCGGTTCCACGGGCGCGAGCGCAGGTGCACCTCGGCGGACCGCCAGTCCCCGGCGATCCGATGCACATGGACGCCGCTGAACAGGAACGGCGGCCACAGGTTCATCACGCGCCGCAGCGCGCGTGGCTTCAGCGACAGGAGCATCCCCGGGTCAGACCAGCAGCAGCGCCGACATCTTGCGGCGGTACTGGCCGACCAGATCGGCATCCTCGACGACGCGGAAGGCGTCGATCAGGGCCTTCCGCGGCAGGCCGTCCTCGTACTGCTTGTTGCGGCGGAGCATTTCCATGAACTGCTCCAGGCCGTCCTCCGAGCGCCCGGCGACGATGTGGTGCACGCCCAGCAGGTGGCGGGCGTGCAGGTCGTTCTCGTCGGCGGCGATGGCGGCCTGCAGCGCGTCGATGCCGGGGGCGTCCTTGAGCAGGGCGGCGAAGCCGAGGCGGGCGCGGCCGCGCACGGCACGATCGTCGGTCTCGAGGTTGGCGGGCAGGGCGTCGAGCAGGCGCCCGGCTTCCTGCGCCTCGCCGGCCTGGAGTAGGGCCAGGGCGAGATCGAGCTTGAGTTCGACCTTGTCGGGTTCCTGTGCGATGGCCTCGCGCAGGCGCGTGACCTCGGCCATGGGATCGATCGCAGCCGGTGCCGGGGCTTCCTCGACCACGGGCGCCGGTTCGACCTCGCCCGGCAGGATGCCGTGGTGCTTCAGGAATTCGCGCAGCTGGCCCTCGGGCAGGGCGCCCTGGAAGCCGTCGACCAGTTGCCCGTCCTTGACCAGGACGACCGTCGGGATCGAGCGGATCTGGAAGGCCGCGCCCAGCTCCTGCTGGGCTTCGACATCGACCTTGGCCAGCACGAAGGCGCCGTTGTACTCGTCGGCCAGCTTTTCGAGGATCGGGCCGAGGGTCTTGCACGGGCCGCACCACTCCGCCCAGAAATCGAGCAGGACCGGGGTCTCCATCGAGCGCTTCAGGACATCGGTTTCGAACCCTTCGGCGGTCGCATCGAAGACGTGGGGCGTGGTGGCGGACATGAAGGTGGCTTCCTGAAGGTGATCGGCCCGAGATTGTGCCAGCGACAGGCATTTCCAAGGCCGATCCGAGCGATTCCAACCGCCTGTCGGCGATCAATGTCTGGTGTACTTGACATGGGGAAAGTCGGATGTAATCTCTACATTACATTTCGTCTGCTTGGAGTGACACATGAAAGGCTGGGATGGCTGGCGTTGGGGGTTGATTGTTCTGGCAGGTGTGGCGCTGTGGCTGCTGCTGGCCGGGCCGGATCGGTTGTTCGGCTGGGACACCGGAACATTGGGCATGGCGCTGCTGGTCGGCAGCGCCTGGGGCCTGCTCTACGCCGTGTCGCGCCTGCCGCGCGAGGCCCTGGCCCGCTCGGCGTCGCCGGCCGAATGGAAGGCGCGGGTCGGTGCCGGCTTCACCCTGGTTGCCATCGCGTATTTCCTGTCGAAGATGCACGTCTTCAACGATGCCGCGTTTCCGTACAACCACGGCGCCAGCGCGGTCGGTCGCAACCTCGTGCTGCTGCTGATCGCCTGGACGATCCTGTCGCAGGTGCTGGCATCGCGGCTGAAAGGTGTGGTCGAGGCGGACGAGCGCGATCGCGAGATCGCCGTCGAAGCGGCAGGCTGGGGGCGTGGCGCGCTGATCGTCTGCATCATCGGCATCGCGGTGATGCTCGGCTTCACGCCTGCGGACCGCCTCGACTGGGCCACGCCGCTGATGATCGGCAACCTGCTGGTGTTCGCGCTGATGTGGGGCTGGCTGTGCGAGTACGCGGCGACGTTGGCGTACTACTGGCGTGACAGGAGGGCGATGGCATGAGCAAGCACGAGATTTCCGCGTGGTGGCGCCTGGGTTTGTCTGGTGTATATGGCGCCTATCTGCTCTGGGTGCTGTTCCTTGCAGACCAGGAAGCCATCAGCACTGCCATGTATTACCGAACGGCTTCAATGCTTTCTTTCATCGTCTTGATCTGGCTGTCAGCATGGTATTTGCAGCGGCGCAAGGGGATCGATCAGGATGAGCGCGACCGTGCGATCACCATGACCGCGACCCGGGTTGCGCTCATCGCGGTGGTCGTGATTGTCGTCATGACGCCGATCGTACTCTTCGAGGCCATATTGGGCGCGAAAGAGGCGGTCACGTTTCGCCTGGATTGGGCGGAGTTCTACATCAACGCATGCCTTACATTTGCGATCTGGGTGGAGGCCTCGGTCACCGTGTTCCTTCACGTGCGTGACCGGAGGCAGGTCGAATGAACAAGCATGAACAGGCGGCATGGTGGCGTCTTGGCTTGGGTATGGCGTTTCTTGCCTACCTCTGCTGGCAGCTGTTCTCGTCAGAACAGATGTTTGGCGAAGAGGGCTGGGATGGCATTCGCGGGATGCTGAATGTCTTCGTCGCATTGTTTCTTCTGATGCACGGAATAGTGCGTCGACGCAAGGGCATCGAGGAGGATGAACGCGACCGGGTCATTTCCGGAGTTGCGGCGAGAAATGCGCTTTTTGCATTGATCGTGATCGTGTTGGTCAGCCCCATGATCATGAGTGGTACGGCGGTTCCGGAGGGAGCGATCACGCGCGAAGCGGACTGGCTGACGTTCTACACGATTGCCTGCGCAATGTTCGCCATGTCGTTCGAGGCGGCCGTCACCGTGTTCCATCACTGGCGGGATCGCCGATGACCGCGCCTCCCATCGCCAATCAGATCCGTCGGCTGCGTTTCGATCATGGCGAGATGACCCAGGAAGGGCTGGCGCAGGCCTGCGGCGTGACCCGGCAGACCATCATCGCCCTCGAGGCCGGACGCTACGCGCCTTCGCTGGAGCTGGCGTTCCGCATCGCGCGCGCATTCGGAGTCGGCGTCGAGGATGTGTTCCAGTGGAAGGAGACGGAATGATGCGCGGATCGAACCTCATCGGCGCCGTCGCGCTGGCCTTGCACCTGTGCGCGGCCGTCGTGTTCGCGCTACTGCTCGACGGCTACTCGCACCGCGAGTTCCCGCTTGCGCTGCTTGGCGCGCAGGGCGTGCCGCGCGCGATGGCATTCAATCTCTGCGCCTTCGTCGTGCCGGGGGCGCTCGCTGTGATCGCGATGTGGCGCCTGCGCTCGGCGCTTTCGGCGGATGCGCGCTGGCCTGCGCGGATCGGCATCCAGCTCATGACCCTGTCCGGCCTTGCCTTCGCCGCGCAGGGCCTGCTGCCGCTGGATCCGGGCGATGTCGGCGCGGCATCCAATGCGTTGCATGCGCTGGCCTGGACCCTGTGGTGGATCGCAGGCGCCAGCGGCGCGCTGCTGCTGGGCTGGGCGGCGCCTTCGCGCGGGTTGCGCATCGCCTCGGTGGCGATGGCCATCGCCGTGCCGCTGCTTGCCCTGCCGCCCTGGCCGGGCGCGCTCGCGGCGTTCGCACCGCGAGCGGCTTTCGTGGCCTGGCTGCTGTGGGTCGCGCTGGCGCCGCGACTCAACCGTGCTTCAGCTTGAGTCCCAGGATCGTCGCAGACAGGAGGAAGGTGACGATGTTGGAGAGGATCATCGGCATGGAACCCAGCGCGATGCCGTAGACCAGCCACATCGCGATCCCGGCGGTGAACACCACGTACATGCCCAGCGAGATGCTGCGGGTGTCCTTCGTGCGGATGGTCTGCCATGCCTGCGGCACGAAGGCGAGGGTGGTCATCGCGGCGGCGGTGTAGCCGGCCCATTCCATCGACATGCTTACGGCTCCTGCCCGGGGCGGCGGTAGATCGCGCCGTCCTTCATCACGAAGTCGACGCGCTGCGTGGCGGTGATGTCGGTCAGCGGGTCGCCCGGCATCGCGACGATGTCGGCGCGCTTGCCGGTTTCGATCACGCCCTGGTCGCTGACGCCCAGCACGTCGGCGGCGTGGAGCGTTGCCGACTGCAGTGCGTAGGCGGCAGGGATGCCGGCTTCGACCATCAGCACGAACTCGCGCGCATTGTCGCCGTGGGGACCGACACCGGCATCGGTGCCGAAGGCGATCTTCACGCCGCTGCGATGCGCCTTGCCGGCGGTGTCCTGGATCAGCGCGCCGATCCGCGCAGCTTTAGGCCGGACCATTTCCGGAAAATAGCCGTCGATCTTCGCCTTGTCGGCGACGAAGCGGCCGGCGGAGATCGTCGGCACGTACCAGGTGCCCTTCTGTTTCATGAGGCTCATGATCTCCTCGTCCATGTAGGTGCCGTGCTCGATCGTGGTCACGCCGCCGAGCACGGCGCGCTTCATGCCTTCGGCGCCGTGCGCGTGCGCGGCGACGCGGTAGCCGTAATCCTTTGCGGTATCGACCACCGAGCGGATCTCGTCGACGGTGAACTGCGGGGCATCGCCGGATCGCGCGTAGCTGAGCACGCCGCCGGTCGCGGTGATCTTGATGACGTCGCTGCCTTCCTTGTAGCGCTGGCGCACGGCCTGGCGCGCGTCCTCGACCGAGTTGATGACGCCCTCGGTCGGGCCCGGCGGACCGACGAGGTGCTGCAGCGCGGAGTTCATGCCGTTGGTGGGATCGGCGTGGCCGCCGGTGGTGGCGATGGACTTGCCGGCAGCCCAGATGCGCGGCCCGTCGATCAGGCCCTGGTTGATCGCATCGCGCAGATGCGGTGCCTCGTTGCCTCCGAGGTCGCGCACGCTGGTGAACCCGGCCATCAGCGTCTTGCGCGCGTAGCTCACGCCGCGCAGGGCGAAATCGATATCGCTGAGGCGGAAGCCTTCCTCGTAGCTGCGCGGACTGGACTGGCTGCCGAGGTGGACGTGCAGATCGGTCCAGCCGGGGCTGCAGGTGTGGCCGGACAGATCGATCGCCCGCGTGCCCGCCGGTGCTTCGACGCGACCGGGCAGCACCTCCGCGATCCTGCCGCCGCGCACCACGATCGTGCGTGCGTCGAGCATCTTGCCGCTGCGGCTGTCGAACACGCGCCCGCAGTTCAGGGCGTAATCCGCTGCGGAGGCGCCCAGCGGCGCGAGGCAGGCGAGGGCAAGGGCGGCGGAAAGCGCGTGTCGGGTCATGGCGGGAGTCCTCGGAGGTCGTCCCCCGATCATAGGATGCCGCGCTCCCGCTTGCACCGACCGCCCCGCAGCAGCCACGGCGCGCACAGGTGGCGTGCCGTGGCGTCCGTCACGCTTCGATCAGACCTTGATGTCCATGGGCTCCACCTTGGCCGCCGGCAGCAGGCGCTGGGTGAAGTACTTGTCCTGGAAATACTTGATCTTGTCGCACAGCACCGGGTGCGGGATGCCTTCGTAGAAGAAGATCTCCTTGTCGAAGCCGATCGCCTTCAGCTCCTGCGGCAGCATCAGCGCGCGGCGCTCCTCGGATTCGCTGCGGCTGAATTCGCGGCCCCGGGTGAAGCTGTCCTTCTTGACCGTGGTGTAGCCGAGCATCTCGGAGTAGTCGTTCGCGTCCTGCTGTTCGCGCGGCGCATACACGATCTGCATCGCGTGGTTGGTGATCATCGTGCGCGACAGGTCCTTGCCGTAGGTCGCGTCCAGCTGCGACATGCTCTGGATGATCGGCAGCAGGCGGATGTTGTAGCCGGCCATGTAGGACACGGCGGTCGCGATGATGTCGACCTTGCCGATGGCGGTGAACTCGTCCATCAGCAGCAGGCACTGGTGCTTCAGCTCCTTGTTGTTCTGCGGCAGCTCCTTGGTGTTGAGGTTGATGAGCTGGCTGAAGAACAGGTTGATGATCAGGCGGCTTTCGGCCAGCTTGTTCGGCTGGATGCCGATGTAGATGGTCATCTTCTTCTTGCGCACGTCGGTGAGCAGGAAGTCGTCGGCGCTGGTCACCGCGTCGAGGATCGGGTTGATGAAGCCGTTCAGCGGCTCCTTGAACGTGCCGAGGATCGAGGCGAAGGTCTCGTCCGCCTGCGACAGCATGCCCGCGAACGCGGTCTTCGCGTGGCTGCTCAGGAACGGGCGCTGCGACAGGTCCTTGAGGAAGGGCTTGAGCTCGCTCTGCCCATCGCCCGAGGACAGGCGGTACACCGCGCCCAGCGACGGCGGCCTGGAGAACGGGAAGCCGATCTTCTGGTCGTCCTCGTATTTCTCGAACAGGTACAGCGTGAAGGCCATGAACGCGTTGCGCGCCTGGCTGACCCAGAACTTCTGGTCCTCGGCACCGTCGGGGTAGAGCATCGCCGCGATGCTCATCAGATCCGACACGCGGAACGCCGGGTCGCTGGACACATAGGTCAGCGGGTTCCAGCGATGGCTGCGACGGTCCTCGGCGAACGGGTTGAACAGGTAGATCTCGTGTCCCTGGCTCTGGCGCCAGCCGCTGGTCAGGTCGAAGTTCTCCTGCTTGATGTCCAGGACCACCATCGATTCCTGGTAGTCGAGCAGGTTGGGGATCACGATCCCCACGCCCTTGCCCGAGCGGGTCGGCGCGGCGAGGATCACGAACTGCTGGCCGCCCAGGCGCAGCAGCTTGCCGCCGAACTTGCCGACCACGATGCCGTTGGCCTGGGTCTTGAAGAAGCCTTTCTCGGACAGGTCGCCGCCGGTCGCGAACCGGGCGTCGCCGTGCAGCGACTTGGCCTTGGGCTTCAGGGCCAGGACCAGCAGCGCCAGCCATGTCACGAGTGGAATGCCGAAGCCGAACGCGCCGCTCGACTTGATCTTCTTCACATAGGGCGCGACCTGCGGGACGTCGATCACCTTCCAGTAGCCCAGCCAGGTGTCCCAGGCCAGCGGCGGCGGTTGCGGCAGCTTCAGCCGCATCAGCAGGATGTAACCCGAGAGGTACAACCCGGCGACGAGGGCGGCCAGGAGCAGCACGCCGAGGAAGATCAGTTTGGCTTTGGTGTTCTGTTGGCTCACGTTGCGGCGTCCTGCAGTGAACGGGCGGCCCGGACGCGCATCCCGGACGGACGCGCGTGGATGGGCCTGCGAAGGGAAGGGCGAGGGCGGCAAGCCCTGCCGTCGATGCGGCGTCGGGCATCGTACCGGAGTGTTGCGACAAGGTCTCCGGGTATGCGTGCCCCGGGGCATGCCTCAGGAAGACAGCCTGCATGGTTGAAAGGGGCATGGGCCGACGCAGCGAATGGTTTCGGATGAAACTTCGCCACGGTCTGTCCCTGCATGCACGCCTCCGGATCGATGGCTTCGATCCTAGAGCCTGTTCTCTACCTTTTCGAGACATCCTGCACGTCCTGGATCTGCATGTGCGACCAGCGAAAGCGGGTTACCATGCGCAGCCGCATCGTCGAACGGCCTCCACGGTTTCGTTCTGCGACGGAATGCGCGCTTTGGGGTATCATCAGCGCGCCCTTTTCGTTGACATGCAAAGCGGCCCTGTGGATATTGACTCGGGCAATAGGGAGGACAGGGGATGGCCCACATTGCTGGCATTGGAGGCGCGACGAAGGCCGTCGCCCAATACGGGAGGGCAGTGCATTGTTGCCCGGCATGGAATTGATGGGCTGCCAGGGACTGGCCGTACCGTCCGAAGTGATGCATCACGTGGTGCGGGTCGAGTCCTCCTACAACCGATACGCCATCGGCGTGGTCGGCGGCCGGCTCGTACGACAGCCCAGGAATCTTCCCGAAGCCCTTGCGACCGTCCGCATGCTGGAGGGGCGCGGCTTCAACTTCTCGATCGGCCTCGCGCAGGTCAATCGCTACAACCTCGACAAGTACGGACTCGACTCCTATGAGGAGGCCTTCGAGCCCTGCGCCAACCTGCGCGCGGGGTCGAAGATTCTCGCCGAGTGCTATCACCGCGCCGGCCGCGACTGGGGCAAGTCCTTCAGCTGCTACTACTCCGGCAACTTCTCCACCGGCTTCCGCCACGGCTACGTCCAGAAGATCTATGCCTCGCTTCGGCAGGGCAGGGAGACGAACGAGTCCACCGGGGCCGCGCCGATCGACGTCGTTTCGCGCGAGTCGCGACGCAGTGTCCCGGTGGACCGCCACCCCCTGTACAGCCGCGCCGATCCCGATCAGGCCCGTCCTGATCAGGTCGATACCGCCGCCACGCAGGCGATCCTCCCGGCATCTCCGCTTTTGCCTTCCCCTGTCGCAGCCCCGTCACCGCGACCGCGCTGGGCCGCCCGCATCGTGTCGGATTCCTCGCGCGTCGAGCCCGTCGGCACCGCGGCCGCCCCTTCCATCGAACAGGTGATGGAGGCCGCTGCGCGTCAGCCTGAGCCGACCGTCGTGGCGATGCCATCCGACCCGGCCGCCGACTTCCCGGGGCGCGCGGTCGTGAAGCCTGCATTCGCGGACGCCACGCGCGCGATCCCGACCGGTGTCGCCGCGCTAGCGCCTGCTGCAGGTCCGGCTTCCGGCCCGGCCGTCGTGCCGGCGACTGGCGCCCGACCTGCGCCCGTGTCTCAGATGCCGACACAGGACAGGGCCATGATCCTCAATGCACCGGCCCAGGATCGCGCCTTCGTGTTCTAGCCTAGCCCCTCAGGATTTTCCAACCCCCGAGCCGGCCCGGGCCGGCAACCCAAGCCCCAGGTTCCACCCCACCAACACCCCCAAGGAGAAACCCCGTGAAGAGCTTCAACCACGACACCAAGCGTCACCTGTCCGCCGCGATGACGGCCCTCGTTTTCGTCGCCGCCCTGGCCCTGCCGAATCTCGCGTTCGCCGGCTTCGCCGATGAAGGCGGCAAGGCGTGCGGCTTCATGCAGAACATCACCGGCATCCTGAACATCATCTCGCTCGCCGTGGTGACGGTCGCCATCATCTTCGCCGGCTACCAGATCGCCTTCGCCCACAAGCGCATCTCGGACGTCGCTCCGATCCTGATCGGCGGCCTGCTGATCGGCGCTGCCGGCCAGATCGCCAAGATGCTGCTCGGCGACAGCGCCGACGCCGGCTGCACCGGTGAAGGCGACATCTTCGCCATCGTGAACACCGTCCTGCCGCTGTATGCATAAGAACGTCCTGTTCCGCGGCTGCACCCGCCCGGCGATGTTCATGGGCGTGCCCTACGTACCGTTCTTCGTCGGTGCGGGCGGGTCGCTGCTGCTCGCGATGTACTTCGGACTGCAGTTCCTGCTGCTGATTCCGATCGTCATCTTCGCGATGCGGCAGATGGCGCGGCGGGACGAGATGATCTTCCGCCTGCTCGGTCTCAACCTGCAGTTCCGGCTGAAGGCGAAGAACCAGCAGGCACACGGTGGCATGTGGGTGTTCAGCCCGCACAACCACCGCAGCACGCAGCCCGGCGCAGCGCGCCGTCTTTCGGGGCCGTTCTACATTTCCGGTCGCATGACCGGGCCGGCGAATCCGAAGGCGGGCATGTCCCGGGCGAGGTGAACCGCTTGCGGCGTCGCATGACGCCGCAGGTCGTCCCGGCGCGACGACCCGGCCTCGTTACCGAGGTCGGGTCGTGCCGTCGCACATGATGTGATCGGGCTGCCATGCTTCGTCGGCAACCCGCTGTTTCCCCATCCGATGCCGATCACGGGCATTGGCCGCTCGCTCCGCAGCACCGACCGCACAAGACCGCATGTTCACGTCCGATACGCCGATCAGCGAATTCATCCCGTTCTCCTCGCACGTCTCGCCCACGGTTATCAAGACCCGGGACGGCGACTACCTGCTGTCCTGGCATCTCGAAGGGCTTCCTTTCGTCGGTCGCGAAGAGTGGGAGATCGAACACCGGCACAACACGTTCAATCGCCTGCTGCAGACCCTGCGCGCGCCCGATTTCGTCAACGTCGCGTTCTGGGTGCACGACATCCGCCGCCGTCGCCGGATCAACGTCAAGAGCCAGTTCCGCCACCGCTTCAACCAGGAGATGTCGGACGCCTACTACGGCGCGCTCTCCTCGCAGAAGATCATGCAGAACGACCTGTACATGACGATGATCTACCGACCGGTCGTGGGCGGTAAGCGTTTCGTCGAGAAAAGCACCGACCACGCCAAACTCAAGGCGGAGGAGGAGCAGGCCATCACCAAGCTGATGGAGCTCGCCGGCAACGTCGAAGCGGTCATCAAGGATTACTCGCCCTATCGCCTGGGCATGTACGAAGGCGCCAACGGCGTCGTCTTCTCGGAAACCCTCGAATTCCTCGGTTACGTGCTGAACCGCATCGAAGAGCCGGTGCCGGTGCTGCATGCGCCCATCTACAACTACCTGCCGGTGAGCCGGCACATGTTCTCCGCCAAGAGCGGCGACTTCGTGGTGACCACGCCCAACGGCGTCAATCACTACGGCGCGATCCTCAACGTCAAGGAATACTGCGACGCCACGTACCCGGGCATCCTCAACGGCCTGAAGTACATGGACTTCGAGTACGTCATCACCCATTCGTTCAGCCCCATGGGGCGTCAGGACGCGCTCAAGGTGCTCGACCGCACCAAAGGCATGATGATCTCCTCGGGCGACAAGGCCGTCAGCCAGATCGTCGAACTCGACTACGCCATGGACCAGCTGTCGTCCGGCAACTTCATCCTCGGCGAGTACCACTTCATCATCGCGATCTACGCCGACAGCCAGGATCTCCTCAGCCAGCGCGTCGCGTCCACGCGAGCCGAGCTGTCCAACGGCGGGTTCGTCTCGTCGAAGGAGGATCTCGCGATCTCCTCGTCGTTCTACTCGCAGCTTCCGACCAACTGGAAGTTCCGCACCCGGATCGCCAACGTCAGCTCGCTGAACTTCCTCGGCCTCTCGCCGCTGCACAACTTCGCCTCCGGCAAGCGCGAGAACAATCCCTGGGGGCAGTGCGTCACGACCCTGCAGACGACCAACGGCCAGCCCTACTACTTCAATTTCCACGCCACGCACCCGGCCGAGAATTCGCTCGGCGAGAAGGCGATCGCCAACACCATGGTCATCGGCAAGTCCGGTACCGGCAAGACGGCGTTGATCAACTTCCTGCTCAGCCAGGTGCAGAAGTACGAGCCCTGTCCGACGATCTTCTTCTTCGACAAGGATCGCGGCGCCGAGATCTTCGTCCGTGCCTGCGGCGGCAACTATCTCGCTCTCGAGAATGGCCAGCCGACCGGCTTCAATCCCTTCCAGTGCGAGCGCAACGAGGCGAACGTGCAGTTCCTCGCGGACCTCGTCAAGGTGCTGGCGGGCAAGAAGGAATACACCTCCCGCGACGAGGAAGACATCTTTCGCGCGGTCGAGAACATGCTCGACACGCCGAAGCACCTGCGCAGCATGACCAACTTCCAGAAGAGCCTGCCCAACATGGGCGACGACGGGCTTTTCGCGCGCATGCGCAAGTGGACGACTGCAGGCTCGCTGGGCTGGGTGTTCGACAACCCGCAGGACACCATCGACCTGCAGAAGGCCAACATCATCGGTTTCGACTACACCGACGTCATCGACAACCCCGAAGTGCGCGTGCCGGTGATCAACTACCTGCTGCACCGTCTTGAGGAACTGATCGACGGCCGTCCGCTGATCTACGTCATGGACGAATTCTGGAAGATCCTCGACGGCGAAGGCGGCCTGAAGGAATTCGCCAAGAACAAGCAGAAGACCATCCGAAAGCAGAACGGCCTCGGCATCTTCGCGACCCAGAGCCCGGAGGACGCGCTCAAGAGTTCGATTTCCGCGGCACTGATTGAGCAGACCGCGACCATGATCCTGCTGCCCAACCCGAACGCCAACCGCGACGACTACGTGGAGGGTCTCAAGCTGACCGAAGCCGAGTACCAGGTCGTCAAGAGCCTGGACGAACGCTCGCGCTGCTTCCTGGTGAAGCAGGGTCACGCGTCCAGCGTCTGCCAGCTCAACCTGCGCGGCATGGACGACTCGCTCGCGGTGATCTCGGCCTCGACCGACAACATCGAAATACTGCACCAGGTCCTGGCCCGCACCGCCGAGCGGAAGGGCGTTTCCGAGGGCGCGCTGCATCCCGATGACTGGCTCGACGACTTCTACGAAAACCGCAAGGGCTCGGGCAAACGCCCCGGCCAGTCGTCCGGAGGCGGCCGTCAGGCGGTCGGCGCTTGACTCCTGTCCTGAATCGCGCTTTAACCCGTTTCTAGCATCAAGGGAACGGCCCGCAAGGCCGTCCCATCCCCCACCCAAGACACTCGCTCTGACTGGACCGCACTGGAGGTGCCCCGTGAAGACTGAACACAAGACCCGCCCGTCCTTCCGCAAGACCCCGCTCATGGCAGGCCTCGTCCTCGCCTGCGGCCTGTTCACCGGCAATTCCAGCGCCCAGTGGGTCGTCACCGATCCCGGCCACACCGCCGGCACGCTCGCCGACATGGCCCAGAGCTGGGGCGAATTCATGGAACAGTACAGCCGCTGGCAGCGACAGCTGTCCGAGTTCCAGGATGCGCTGACCCAAGTGACCAGCATCGTGCAGAACCCGAGTCTCATGCTTTCGAATTTCGACACCAGCCTCAGGACAATCGACATAGACCATGGTGCCGAAATGCAATGCCCTGCTCCTCAGGGCAGTGGATTCTCCTTTGACAATCCCGCCAGTCTCTTCGCTTCGTTGGTGCCAAGCGCGAACGATGATGCTGTCCAGAAGCAATGGGTGCTGTGCAATCAGATCGTGCGTTTGAAGAACAGGAAGTACAACGATGTCGTGAATTTCGCGAAGTCTGCAGAGGCCCGCAGCACTGAGGTTGGAAACATCATGTCGCAAGTGGGTGGCCCTGGTGGCAACAAGACTGAAGGCGCTCATAGGGCGAGCATGCTTCGTGCGACGATGCTCATGAATCAGCAGATCACTGAGATGAATTACGCTCAGGCTAAGATGGCTGCATACGATTCCGCGGTTGATCGTTTACAGCGTGAGTCGAATGGTTATGCAATTCAGATGTTGAATGGTAAAAAAGGCCTGATGGGCCAGGCTGTTTCTCTCGCAGCCTTGAAGGGTGCGCTTGAGATTGCAGATTGACTTCGTTTGCCGTGGCGGCTGATGGTCATGCCAGCATTCTCGTTGAATGGATCGTTTTGAGTAGGTAGGGGCGCAATGGATTATCAAATACTAAATGTTGTTGGTCATGTCTCGGCATCCGGCTTGGACATGTTGCTCAATCCATTGGCCCAGTCGTGGGCTGAAGCTGGCTATTTCACGCTGATCTACGACTTTCTCCACGATCAGATAAACGATTTCCGTGATGAAGTGCTGGGGCGTGCCTCAGCTCTCATCGGCGGCATCGCCTTGATTGTCATGATGTGCTGGGTGTTCTTCCAGGGCCTCCGAATGGTCACTGGGCAAAGTCGAGATTCGATGATGGCCTTGGTGATGAATTCGCTCAAGGCGACACTCATC
Source organism: Lysobacter brunescens (assembly GCF_042677005.1). Taxonomy (NCBI): domain Bacteria; kingdom Pseudomonadati; phylum Pseudomonadota; class Gammaproteobacteria; order Lysobacterales; family Lysobacteraceae; genus Lysobacter; species Lysobacter brunescens. The sequence continues at coordinate 123,290 of NZ_JBHTIF010000003.1, forward strand.
ATTGCTGCCGCTACATCGATGGGCGTCGCTGGGTCGGAAGTCAACGAAGTCCTTACCGAAGGTCTTCAGGCGACGATTACCGAATTGGTCACGGGCGAAGATGACACTTCCCCTAAAGAGCAGATCGATGAGAATCTGCTTTACATGCATCTTGCGATGACAAGCATCGATGCTGTGCAGATCGTCAATAACGATCAGATTCTCAACGACAAGAAGCAGCAGGCGTTGATGCTTGCTGGTGTCGGTACGGCTGGTCCGGCGATGACTGGAGCGGCCATGTTGTTGTTATATGAGGTCGCCATGGCCATGTTTATCGGCTTTGGACCTATCTTCATATTGTGTCTTTTGTTTGATTCGACGAAGTCGCTTTTCCAGCGATGGCTGCTTTATGGGATCGGAACCCTGTTTTCCATGGCAGTGCTTTCGGCCATGGTCGCTATTGCCACCAAGGTTGTTGTAGCCGTGGCCGGTGCGTTCTGGGCCACTGCTGCTGCAGGTAGCTTGCTTGGTTTGAATTTCAATGATGGCTTTATGGGCATTGCTGTCCAGCAGGGCGGAATTGGCATCCTGCTTACTGTTCTCCTAATCAGCACTCCACCTATGGCTGCCAGCTTTTTCCAGGGCACCCTCGGTAGCTTCGCCCATTACACCGCGTGGCAGGGGGGCGGCAATGTTGGTCAGCGCCCAGGTGAGGCTGGATATCGCGGACAGAGTGCGCAAGCGCCTGCACCTAATCCCTCCAGTGGCAGTTACTCTGGTGGTTGGGGCGGGGCGTCGCAGCAGGCTTCAGCTCCCCCTGCGCCCAACTATAACAACCCTGCCACCAATCCTAACTACGGTACACAGCAAGTTCAGGCTGATGTTGTAAAAACAGCTTCTAATCGCCCTAGGACAGAGTGAGCAACAGCATGAAGTTCACGAACTTGCTCGTTTTAAGTTTTATGCTCTTGGCCTTTGCGAAGACGGCTTTAGCTGAGGGGGGGACATGTCCCCCCGGATACTATCCTGTTAATTCCCCAGGAGTTATGGGATGTGCACCGATGCCTGGTGGATCAGGCCTGCCTCCGGATACTGGCCCTTCTTGGATGACTACGTGGGGTGCCATCGCTGCCGATGGAGATAAGCAGGTTGTTGCTTCCTCCTACAATCAGGGTAGCAAGAGGAAAGCAGAATCTTCAGCCATCAAGGAGTGTCGAGCCAAGGGTGGGTCGAAGAAGTGCAAGGCTTGGGTTTCCTTTTACAATCAATGCGGAGCCATGGCGGCAGGTGACTCTCAGGCTGTGGCCTTCCGTGCCCCGACAGTTGACGAGGCTAGTCGCGGTGCAGTCAGAGATTGTGCATCTCGGACCACAAACTGCAAATTGATTCAGACTGTGTGCAGCTACCCAGCGCGCGTGCAGTGAGAGAGAGAAGCAAAGTCTTCTTATTGGGCTTTGATTTCAAATGCGGGACGTGGTGTTCCTTATGTAGGTTCTCTTTGGTGATCAGTTGGGGCGCTATATCAGTCGATGGTCCTATGCGCGTGATTGGTGCATCCCATAGCCAGCGCAGCAAGCGCAAGACCAATGCCGCAGCGATAGCGGATTGTATTGCCTGAGGCGGTGCCAAGAAGAACTGTAAGGTCTTGATTTTCTTTTATAATCAGTGTGATGCCATCGTCGGTGGTGATATCGAAGCTATTCCCCACAGTGCAGGCATAGCCGGACAGGCCGGCAAGCTTGCACTTCAGCCTTGTTCGAGCATGACTTCCAGTTGCAAGGTTCTTTAAACAGCCTGCATTTATTCAATGAGGGTTGGCTGATCCGGAATTGTCGAAGCGGATCAGGGAGTGCAGTGGCCTATGTCACAAACTGGAGTTATAAGTAGTCCTTGTGTGCGATGGTCATGAGGCCCTATCTTTTTCTTGCCGCAGCATTTGCATTCCTCGCAAGCGAAGTGCTTGCGCAGCAGGTTGTGGGTGACTACGTCTACACCTGCCCCGCAGGCCTGCCTTGGAACGATCCGCGTTGCATTCGTGAACCCGTAGACCGCGGTGATGCCGGTCAGGCAGGGCAGACTGATTCAGGCCATGTGCCCGTAGGGCCTGTTGCCAGAAACACTGCCCACTGGGTGCTTGCAATGGGCGTTGGCCCTAACGGCAAATCGACATACGCGCTTGGCGCAGATCCGTTGTCAGCAAAAGCGGCGGAAAGTGTCGTGTATCGGCGCTGTGAATCTGCGGGCGTCAGGAATTGTCGCGTCGTCCACCAGTACAACTCGGGTGTTCTGGCGATCGCGCAGACACCGGATGGCGGTTTTATCCACGGCGTCTATCCGTACCCTCAGCTGACTTCAGAGATGAAGCAGGCGAAGAAAGCCAGGAAAACTGCGGGTGATGCCGTGCTGTCGGCCTGTTCCAAGCAAGCGGGCGGACGCTGCAAGCTGCTGCAGGTCCTGCCCAGCAACGATTGGCTGGGTTACGACGAATGATTCAGGTATCGGCATGACCGAACCGGCTCCATCCATGGCGTCGAAGGCAACGCTCAGTTCGCACGCCATGGCTGTTTCTCCCGGTACTGCCGGGAAGATCTTCGCGTTCAATCGGTGATTGCTGGTGATTGCTGGTGATTGCTGGTGATTGCATCATGCCGCATGATGCAGTGATGAAACCATTTGTCCGTGCGCCGTATTCATCCATTCACTTTGTTGTCGCGAGTTTTCTGTTCCTTTATGCCGGGACTGCACTCGCACAGGCTTATCCCTGCCCGCAAGGTCCCGGCGCGGGGCAGCAACAGGTAGGCACGGCGGGGGGATCGAATGGCGTCGCCTCCGTTCCGATGTGCGTGGACACCGGGGCGGGCAGTGCGGGTTATTCGGCCAGTCAGAGTGGTCCTGCCCCTATTCACGCCGCGCACTGGGTGTTGGCCATCGGCACCCGAAGCGATGGCCGTGCGGCCTACATGCTCGCGGCTGATGCAGTCTTTGCAGAGGATGCGGAGGCGCGGGTCTTTCGTCGTTGCGAGGCCGCTGCTATCCGCGACTGCCGGGTCGTGCGCAAATTCGATCGTGGGCTCTTTGCACTTGCTGAGGCGGCAGACGGAGGCTTCGTCCATGCCATCTATCCCTATCCGCAGTTCACGTCCGAGATACGCCAGGCGAAGAAGGCGTTGAAGGAAGCAGAGAAGGCGATTGCGGAGGCCTGTGTCCAGCAGACAGGAGCGGGATGCACTGTGAAGGAAGTCAGGCCGAGCAACGAGTGGACGGGTTACGACGAGTAAGTGGTCCGTGGCGTCATGTCCGGGTACTGACTTGATACTCGGAGGCATAAAAAAGCCCGGATTGCTCCGGGCTTTTTCCGATCTGGTGGGCGGTGCAGGGTTCGAACCTGCGACCCTTGCCGTGTGAAGGCAATGCTCTACCGCTGAGCTAACCGCCCGATGTCGCGGGCGGCCATTGTACGGAGGACGCGGCGGGGAGGCAAGCGGTCCGGATAAGGCTTGGCTGCCAGGCCCCGGCTCACTCGATTTCTGATCGGGCGTAGGCGGCGTCGAGGGCTTCCATCGCGTCGAGGGGCTTGCACACGGCGGCTTTCTCGTAAGCGGCGGCGGCATCGTCCTCTTTCTTGTCGCCGTGCAGAAGCATCAGCACGTTTCCGTATTCGACCAGGGCAATCGGGGAGGCCGGCGTCAGCTTCAGGGCTTCCTTGATGTGCTTCTCGGCATCGGCAGCCTTCGCGCCGTAGGTCAGTCCACCGATCATCGCGCCGATCTTGGAGATGATCTCTGCGTGGTACAGGGCCATGGCGGTGTGCGCCTCGGCGTGCTTCGGGGCCAGTTCGAGCGCGGTCTGCAACGAGGCGCGGACCTTGCCGGCGATGCCTTCCTTCAGCGCCTTGGTGATCGATAGCCCCTGGCTGTAGCGGCCGAGGGCGAAGGCGTGGCGATAGTGGCTGTTGGCCTCGTCCGGCAGCGCCTTGATCGCGGCCTCGGCGAGCTTGGCGGCCTGTTCGAAGCGCTTGAGTTTTTCTGCGTCGGCATCGACGAGGTAGGTGGCATGGATGCCGAGCGCCTTGATCGCGACCGATGCGCCGATGGGGCCGAGGGCTTCACCAGCCTCGAAGGCGGCCTTGAAGTCGCCGTGGTGGAAGCTGCGCCAGGCATCCTGCAGCGCTTCCGCGAGTGCATCCGCATCCAGCCCCTTGGGAGCGGCCTTTCCGGCGGCCTTGATCAGTGAGGCTGCGCGCTTGGCGTCCGGGAACGGTTCGCAGTCTCCCGCGTGCAACTTGGGCCAGGCTTTCTTGAGGGCATCGCCGGTGTAGGCAAAGGCCTTTGCATCATGCGGGAAAGGGGCCCAGGCGGATTTGGCCATCGTTCGTATCCTCCAGAATGTGCGCTGAGCATCCCGCGAGACGGCCTGGCAGGCAAGCCCCGAATCGCAGCTTCTTGCGTCTGCGGAAGGCTGGGCAACGTAGTGTGTTTGCTCTGACCATACGATGCAGTCTGTTGTCATCCCGAGCCGGGTTTTCCGGCGCCCCACGCAACGGAGTCCATCCATGGCACGCAAGACCTCCCCCCGCATCACCCCGACCGCGACGCCTCGTCACTTGTGGCTGGCTGGCTTGGGATTCGTCTCCATCGCCAGCCGTCGCACGGTGGCCGGAGTCGGCACCATCGCCGATCGTGCCGCGCGTGCGCGGCAGGATGCGCTCACCGCTGTGCGTCAGGTCGGTTCGCAGGCGACATCGGCCACGATCGCCGTGCGCGATCGCCTGGAGACCACCGCAGACCGTGTGAATGCAGCGCTCGAGCAGGCGATCTCGCCGCTGGTCGCCAAGCTGAAGCCCGCAGGCAAGGCCAAGCGCACCGCGCGCCGTGGACGCAAGCCGACGGCCAAGACCGCGCGTCGTGCCGCACCGAAGGCGAAAGTGGCGCGTCGTACGCGCCGTGCCTGATTCGCATCTCGCAGGCACATGACGAAGAAAGGGCGCCGATGGCGCCCTTTCGCTTTCGTGCGCTATCCCGCGAACTCAGTCAGGCTTGTTGCCGGTGCTGTTCGCCGTCGGGGCTTTCACCGGGATGAGCATGCCGCGGCAGGTGTAGTACTCGACTTCGCAGGTCCAGGCATCGCCACCGTAGGCGAGGCAATCCTGATACTGCTGGTAGCAGTACCAGTGCGGCGAAGCGTTCGCCTTGCCGCTGGGCAGCGCGAAAAGCGCAGCGATGGAGATGACGAGTGCGCCGGTCTTCAGCATTGTGTTCATGAACATGTCCTTGTCGTGTGGATTCCCCTGTACAAGCGAGCGTCCAATAAGCCATCGGCATGCACAATCGCCTCTGAGTACGAGCAGGGATGGGCGGCGTGGATTTCATGACAAGCGGCAGACATCGCGTGACATGGGAGGACGACCCCGGATCCCGAGTATCTGGCTGAGAGCGAACAGGTGATGACCTGCGGTCGATGCTGCACTGCATCGAATCGAGCGTGAGACGCGTGGCCTGCACGTGTCGCCGAAGGGCGGGTTTCAAGCAGGACGGCGCGCATTATCCGGGATCGCCCCGGCAACGTGCCCAGACAGGAAGGACGCCATCGGCGACCTTCCTGCCGATGCATGGATCAGGGATCCATGCACAGATTCCAGCGCAGGCACTCCTCGTACCGGACATAGCATTCGGATTCGTCCAGGTCGCCGGCACGGACGCATTGCAGGTATTCCCAGTAACAGTTGCCGCAGGAGTAGAAGGGCTGTGCCTGCGTGACGCTCGATGTCAGCAGCATCGTGGTCGCGAGCGTGGCCAGCATGACGCGCAAGTGCTTCATGTGAAGATTCCTTTCTTGAGAGAAAGCCCATTCGTGCAGGGCGGGATCCACGGAATTGAACAGCCGGGAACGGCTGGACCGTCCTTGTGGTGCAAGTCGCGGAATGTCTTGCATGCACCCGTTGCGTGGCTGGGCAAAAGGCAAGCCAATCCGGCAGGAAGAGCTCCGCAGCTGGAACGATGGTCGATGCGAGCCGTCCAGTCCCCTGTCCCTGGGCTTGGCCGAAGACGCTTCCGTCGCTATGGCTTCGAATGCTGCTTTCCCTGCGGCGCGTACTCTAGCGCGGCAGGTCATCCGGTTTTGCAGGTTGGCTCACGGTTCAGGACAGGCGTCCAGGGCGATCACTCGAAATAGGCGCGGATCAGCGTGTTGAGGTGCACGCGCTCGGCGTCGCGGAGGAAAGGGGCCAGCAGCATCATGACCTGGACGATCCCCTGGCGGATCGCGACCTGTTCGTCGCGGTCGCCACGCGCGGCGGAGTAGTTGAGCCAGAAGGTCGACAGCACGAGGATGTTGGTCGCGGCGGCGTCGAGCTCGTCCGCGGAGGCGCGCATCACTTCCGCCTGGCACAGGCCGCGCATCACGATGTGCGCGCGGTCGTCGGCGCGCTTGAGGATGCGCGCGAAGCGCATGCGCATGCGCCGGTTGCGGCTGAGGATCTCGACCAGGTCGCGATAGAGGAAGCGGTAGTCCCAGATGCACTCGAACACGAGATGCAGTTGCAGCCAGATGTCCTCCAGCTGGGGCAGCCGGCCCGAGGGCGAGGCCAGCGCGTTGTCCATCCGCTCTTCGTAGCGCGCGAAGAGCTGCTCGATGATGTCGTCCTTGTTGCGGAAGTGGTAGTACAGGTTGCCCGGGCTGATCTCCAGCTCGTCCGCGATATGGTTCGTGGTGACGTTGGGCTCGCCCTGCGCGTTGAACATCGCAAGCGAGGCATCGAGGATGCGCTGTCGTGTCTGCTTCGCCATGCCGGCGGGTTTCCGGGCGGGCTTCCGGGTGGGGCTGGCGGAAAGGTCAGCCAACGAGCTTCTTCACCAGGTCGACGTATTTCTTCATGGCGTCGTCCTTCGCCGTGCCCTTGAGCTTGGCCCAGGCTTCGTACTTTGCCGTGCCGACGAAATCGAAGAAGCCCGGCTTGTCGCCGTGGACGTCGCCCTCGGCACCCTGCTTGTAGAGGGCATACAGGCGCAGCAGGGTCTCGTTGTCGGGACGTTCGGACAGGCCCTGGACGTCCTTGGCGGCTTGCTCGAACAGCTTCTGCAGATCGGACATGGTTTCGATTCCTCCGTCGATGCGGCATGACAGCATGGGCCGGGCCGGCGGGTCAATACGATGCCGTCCGGCGTCCGGGTGGTCCGCGCCAGGACGCCTCGCCGGACCCTACGGCGCCGGATTGTTCTTGCCCGCCGGCTCTGGCAACGTAACCGCTTCGGACCGCGCCGCGGGCCTGATCCCAATGAGGGCAAGGATATGAGCTATTTCGTGACTGGCGCCACCGGGTTCATCGGTCGCTACCTCGTCGGCAACCTGCTCAAGCGCAAGGGCACGATCTACGTGCTGGTGCGCAAGGATTCGCAGAAGAAATTCGATGCGCTGGCGAAGAAACTAGGCTGGGATCCCAAGCGCGTCGTCGCGGTGCACGGCGACATGACCGCCGCGAAATGCGGCGTCACCGCCGCCCAGCTCAAGATCCTGGCCGGCAAGGTGAAGCACTTCTTCCATCTCGCCGCGATCTACGACCTCACCGCCAGCGCCGACAGCCAGCGCAAGGCGAACGTCGACGGCACCCAGAACGCGCTCGACCTCGCGGCGGCGGTGGGCGCGGGCTGCTTCCACCACACCAGTTCGATCGCGGCGGCAGGCCTGTATCCCGGCATCTTCCGCGAGGACATGTTCGACGAGGCCGAGGGCCTGGACGATCCCTACCTGCGCACCAAGCACGATTCCGAGGGACTGGTGCGCCGCGAGAAGCGGATCAAGTGGCGCATCTACCGTCCGGGCATGGTCGTCGGCCATTCGCAGACCGGCGAGATCGACAAGATCGACGGGCCGTACTACTTCTTCACCCTGCTCAAGAAGATGCGCGAGATGCTGCCGCCGTGGATGCCGATGCTGGGCATCGAGGGTGGCCGGATCAACGTGGTGCCGGTGGATTTCGTCGCCGATGCGATGGACCACATCGCGCACAAGCCCAAGCTCGACGGCCACTGCTTCCACCTGGTCGATCCCGAGCCGATGCGCGTCGGCGAGGTGCTGAATACGTTTGCACGCGCCGGCCACGCGCCGGAGATGACCATGCGCCTGGATGCGCGCATGTTCGCCTTCGTGCCCAGCGGCATCCGTGGCGCGGTCGGCAGCCTGCCGCCGGTGAAGCGCTTCGTCGGCATGCTGCTGCGCGACTTCAAGATCCCGAAGGAAGTGCTGAAGTTCATCACGTACCCGACCCGTTTCGACAATCGCGAGACCGAGCGTGCGCTGAAGGGCAGCGGGATCGCCGTGCCGCGCCTGGAAACCTACGCTTGGCGCCTGTGGGACTACTGGGAGCGCCACCTCGACCCGGACCTGTTCATCGATCGCAGCCTCAAGGGCAAGGTCAAGGGCAAGGTCGTCGTGATCACCGGCGGCTCCTCGGGCATCGGCCTGTCGAGCGCGCAGCGCGTCGCCGAGGCGGGGGCCACCACGATCATCGTCGCGCGAGGCGAGGAGGAACTGTTCAAGGCGCGAGACGAGATGAAGGCGAAGGGCGGCAAGGTCTTCGCCTACACCGCCGACCTGGCGGACATGGCCGATTGCGATCGGCTGGTCGCGACCATCCTCAAGGAGCACGGCCATGTCGACATCCTGGTCAACAACGCCGGTCGTTCGATCCGTCGTTCGATCGAGCTGAGCTACGACCGCTTCCACGACTTCGAGCGCACCATGCAGCTGAACTACTTCGGCTGCCTGCGCCTGATCATGGGCTTCATGCCGACGATGGTGCAGCGCCGGAAGGGTCACATCATCAACATCAGTTCGATCGGCGTGCTGGCCAATTCGCCGCGGTTCTCGGCCTACGTCGCCTCGAAGGCGGCGCTGGATGCCTTCAGCCGCTGCGCGCAGGGCGAACTCTCCGGCAAGGGGATCAGTTTCACGACGATCAACATGCCGCTGGTGCGCACGCCGATGATCGCACCGACCAAGATGTACGAAAGCGTGCCGACGCTCAGCACCGACGAGGCCGCGGACCTGGTGGTCAAGGGCATCATCGAGAAGCCGAGCCGCATCGCGACCCGACTCGGCATCTTCTCGGCCTTGCTCAACGCGGTCGCGCCGAAGGCGTACGAGGTCATCATGAACACCGCGTTCGAGCTGTTCCCGGATTCGGCTGCGGCCAAGGGCGACCGCAAGGCGCTGAAGGAAGAACAGCCCAGCCAGGAGCAGATCGCCTTCGCCGCACTGATGCGGGGCGTGCACTGGTAACGCCCGGTTTCCCGGCGACGCAAACGCGAAAGGCAGCCGCGAGGCTGCCTTTCGTTTTGCCGCAAGCGACGCGCGGCGAATAAAAGAAACCCGTCGATCGGAAGCCGTGAGGGGAGGGGAGCGACGGACTTCGTGCGGGATCGACGGGTCAAGCGGCAGGATCGCTGCCGAAGGGACGTCGCTTGCGCGACGAGAGAGAGATGGTTGCGGGGGGAGGTCAGGCGTCCTGCGACTCGCTGGCGGCGACCTTGGCCTTGCGCGGCGCGCGCTTGGTGGCCTTCTTCGCCGGGGCCTTTGCGGCCTTCGGTGCCTTGGCTGCCGGCTTGCGCTTGGCGGTCGGCGCGGCGCCGCCCTGGCGACGAAGTTCGGCAGTCAGGGCCTCGACGCGATCGCTCAGGTCGTTGAGGTCTTCGCGGCTCGGCACGCCGAGCTTGACCAGCGCGCGCTGGACGCGGTCCTCGAAGACCTTTTCCAGCTTGTCCCAGGTGTCGGTGGCGCGCTCGCGGGCCTGGCCGACGCGGTTCTCGACGGCGTCGCGGACCACTTCGGCGCGACCGCCGGCGAACTTGCGCACGGTCTGCTCCAGACCCATGCCTTCCTTGACCAGGCCTTCGAACAGCTTGGTGCCTTCGGCCTGCGCGCGGGAAAAGGCGCCGACGCCGGCGAGCCAGATCTGCTGTGCGGATTCGCTGAGGGACTTGGACAGGCGCTCGGCTTCGGCCTGCGATCCAGCGGTCTTGCCTGCGGTCTTGGCGGTGGTCTTCTTCGACGCGGTCTTCTTGAACTTGGCCATGTGCCCTCCGAGCGGGCAAGTGATCGATTGCGCAACAGAATGCGCGTCATGTCTAGAGTATTCACACGAGGTTGCGCGCATGCGACAGCACCCGCCGACGACGTGCGCGGCGGGCGTGGGCGTGGCCGGTGAAGCGTCGCGGGATGCGTCAGCCGCGTTTGCGCTTGCGGATCAGGTGTTCGGTTTCGTCCAGCGCGCGGCGCAGTTTCGCGGTGGTGTCGGTACTGCGCGGCGGTGCGGTGCCGAGGCCGGTGAGCACGGTGCGATGGCGATCTTCCAGGATGTCGTGGCGCAGGCGGATGCCGTGCGCGGCGAGCACCGGCTCCAGGGATTCGGCGCGCTTGCGCAGGTCCTGAAGCGTGTTGCGGTAGCCCAGCTGGCAGAGCCTGCGACGGTTGCCGAAGCTGAAGGCGTTGGTGAAGAACATCTCGCCGTCGTTCGCGTTGGGCTCGAAGATCAGCTGGTCGATGTCGGGGTATTGCTGGGCGTACTTCGCCAGCCCGACCTGCATGCGCGACTGCAGCAGGGTGCGGAACGTCTGCGACATCACCGCCGGCAGGCCGCCCTGCCAGATGCGGTGCGGGTCGATGTCGCCCTGGCGGCCGGCATCGCTGTCGACCTTGGTGGAGTCGAACGGCACCAGCGGATTGATGCCGATCAGCAGGTCCACGCCGCGCTCCAGCAGTACCGAAGCGTGCATGGTCCGGCGCAGGGCGCCGTCGACATAGTGCCGGCCGCGGACTTCGACCGGCGGATACAGGCCGGGCAGGGCGGCGCTGGCCTGCACGGCCTTGGAGATCGGGATGTCGCGCCAGTCCTCGCCACCGAAGCGGACGGCCTCGCCGCTGTCGAGGTCCACCGCGACCACGAACAGCTCGCGTTCGAGCTTGCGGAAGTCGTTGGTGCGGCCCCGCCGGGAGAAGATCTCGCGCAGGAAGCGCTCGACCTCGCTGTTGTCGAACAGCCCGGTGGGGACGACGCTGCCGAAGCGGACCATGAAGTCCGAGAGCCGCGACTCGCGCGGGCTCAGCAGGCTGGCCCACCAGTCGAAGGTCAGCCGCGGCAGGGCCGAGGCGCGGCGCAGGTATTCGAACACCGCCGGGCGCAGGAAGGTCTCGGGCCGGAATCGCACGTCGTCGCTGTCGCCGGTGATGAAGATCCGGCACATCTCGGCGGTGGTCATGCGGTTGACCAGTCCGGCGGCGAGGAAGGCACCGCTGCTGACGCCGACGTAGCAGTCCATCCGGGTCAGGTCGACACCGTCGAGGGCTTCGTCGAGCGCGCGCAGGGCGCCGAGTTCGTACATGGCGCCGATCGGGCCACCGCCGGCGATGGCCAGGCCGATGCGGGCGGAGGACGGGGCGGGGGTGGCGGATTTGCGGCGGCCCGTGCGGGCCGGCGCGGTGCGCCGGGTGGCGGCGTGGAGTGAGAGCATGCAGGCAATACGGAAGAGTCTGGTCGAGTGTAGCCCAAAGCCCGTTCATGGACCGTTGCGCTGCATCAAACCCGCACGGCCCGCCGGATCGGACGATCGTCCTTGTTCCGGCGCCGGCTCGCCCCGATCATCGAAGCATGAAGATCGTCACGCCCGACCTGGCCCACGGTCGCCGCCGGCTCGACAAAGCGGACCTCGCCGCCGCGCTCCGCCGCCGGCTGGGCTGGCACCAGCGGATCCACGACCGAACCTTCGAACCGCGCAACGACCTGCGCTGGCTGCCGATCCTGCGCCGCTGGCAGGCGGCCCGCCTGTCGAGGAGCTTCGAGGCCTTCATGGCCGATCCGAAACGGCGCGGTGCGGCCGAATTCTTCCTGACCGACCTGTACGGCGACCAGGATTTCAGCCGCCGCGATGCCGATATCGCCCGGGTGGTGCCGAAGATGCAGCGCCTGTTGCCGCAGACCCTGCTGGAGACGCTGGCCGATGCGATCGAGCTGGGCGCGCTGACCCATGCCTTCGACCTGCGCCTCGCCGAAACCCTGCAGCGGCTGGCGCCGCGCCGTACCACCCTCGACGACGAACTCTACGGCCGCGCCTACCGCGAGGTGGGCATGCCGCGCCTGCGCGCGCACCAGATCGACCTGATCGTGGTCGCGGGCTACGGTCTTGGCCATGCCTTGCGCACCCGGGGCGTGGCCACGTTGCTGGCGGTGCTGCGCGGTCCCGCGCGTGCGGCCGGGCTGGGCGAACTGCAATCCTTCCTGGAGCGCGGCTTCGGCGCCTACGCCAAGCTCGACGACGTGGGCGAGTTCATCGCCGACATCGAGCGCAGCGAGCGGGAAGTGTCGCGTCGCCTGTTCGCCGGGCATCCCCGGCCGTTCGAACCGCTGCCGGACGCACATCCGCCCGGGGAGACGGGGCGCGACGTGCGGCGCATGCGCAACCGCTGACGCGCTGACTCAATTGAAACGTTCGTCCAGCACCCGGCGGATTTCCTGCTCGATCGAGTCCTTGAACATCGCCACGAGGAAGCCGAGCTTGGCGGTGACATGCAGGTCCTTGGGCGACAGCGCGATCCGGCCGTCGACGCCGGACCGGTTGAAGTGCAGCGTGTCGCCGTCCCAGTGCCATTCGAAATCGAAGCGCTCGGCGAGCTTCTCCGCGACTTCCTCGATCGCCTTGCGCGCCTTGGGCAGTGGCAGCGAATGCGGGTGGCGGATGTCGATACCGGACATGGGGGCTCCTGATCAGGCGTATTTCGGATGGCCCGCGAGTCTAACGCCACTCCGCTTGTCGAATCGACCTTCGTCCCCTTCAACGGCGCGGCATGCATGTTAGATTGCGTGCCGATGGAAGGCCTGAAGCTCCGGTTCCCCGAACACCACCACCCCGAAATGCCGCTGGGTCCCGGCGTGCATGGCATCGGGCGCATCGGCGATACCGTCGGTCTGGTCGGCACGGGCGAGGGCGATGCGCCGGCGATCCGGCTCTACGTCGATCGTCGCGGCGTGTGGATGACGGTCGCCGACGGTGCGCGCGGCATCCATGTCAATGGCCGCCCGGTGCAGCGCATGGCCATGCTCCGTCTGGGCGATGCGATCTATCTGGACGGCGTCGAAATGGTGCTGGCGTCGATGCGTCGCGTCGAGCCGCTGCCCGATGCCCTTCGCCACGTGCCCGGCGAATTTCGCGGCGACTGCCGCGTGGTCGTGCGCGGCGTGGGCGGTCGGCACCACGGACGCAGCTTCACCCTCGAGGCGCCCAGGCTGGTCGGACGCAGCGACGAGGCGGACATCCGCATCGACGACCCCGATTTCGCCGAGCGCCACGCGCGCATCGAGATGATCGGCAACCGCATCGTGCTGCGCGACCTGGGCAGCGGTGACGGCAGCCTGGTCAATGGCGAGGCGGTGCGCGATGCCGTGTTGGCGCCGGGCGATCAGATCGTGTTCGACCTGCACCATCGTTTCGTGATCGAAGCGCCTTCGGTCGCCACGCCGCAGCCGCCCAAGCCGGCCGAAGATCCCGACGGCATCGAACTGCCGCTGGCGCCCGCGCGCCGTCGCGGCCATCGCCTGCCGTGGCTGCTGCTGGCGGCCCTGATGCTCGCCGGCGCGATCTCGGCCCTGCTGCTGCTCGGCGGCGACTGAACCAAGACGGGCCGGTCAGGCCGAGCCCGGCTTCTTCGAGGGCGCCTTCCGCCATCGCCACCACAGCCGCCAGCCCAGCAGCACGGCGAGGATGCCCGCGTACAGCGCCGGCTCGCGGATGTCGGACTTCACCAGCCACCAGAAATGCAGCACGGCCAGCACGGCGATGGCGTAGACCAGCTTGTGCAGGCTCGCCCAGCGCTTGCCGAGGCGACGGATCCAGCCCGTGGTCGAGGTCACCGCGAGCGGCACCAGCAGCAGCCAGGCTGCGAAGCCGACGGTGATGTACGGTCGTTTCACGATCTCCTCGAAGATCTGCAGCCAGTAGCCGCGCAGGTCCAGCACCAGATAGGCCGCCAGGTGCAGGCTCGCGTAGGCGAAGGCGTACAGGCCGAGCATGCGCCGGAAGCGGATCACCACCGGCTGGCCGGTGAACTGGCGCAGCGGCGTCACCGCGAGCGCGATCAGCAGGAAGCGCAGGGCCCAGATGCCGAGGCGGTGTTCGATCTCCGCCACCGGGTCCGCGCCCAGTGCGTCGCTGCCGGTGCGGTACACGTCCCAGAACTGCCAGGACAGGATCGCCAGCGGCGTCAGGCACAGCGCATGCACCAAGGTCTTGACGGCGATGAACCGCCCGGAAGCACCTGCCATCAGAACCATTTCCTCAGGTCCAGCCCCTTGTACATCCCCGCCACCTGCGGCGCGTAGCCGTTGAACAGGCGGGTCGGGATGCGTTCGGCGAACAGCTTGCTGGCGCTGCCGCTGATGCGGCGCTCGGTCTTCTGGCTCCAGCGCGGGTGGTCGACGTCCGGATTGACGTTGCTGAAGAACCCGTATTCCTCGGGCTGCAGGTCGTTCCACGCGGTTTTCGGCATGGTCTCGACGAAGCGGATCTCCACGATCGACTTGATGCTCTTGAAGCCGTACTTCCACGGCACGACCAGGCGCACCGGTGCGCCGTTCTGTTGCGGCATGGGCTTGCCGTACAGGCCGGTGGCGAGCAGGGTCAGCGGATGCATGGCTTCATCGATGCGCAGGCCTTCGCGGTAGGGCCAGTTGATCGAATCCACGCGGACGCCGGGCATCTGCTTCGGGTCGGCGAGGGTGGTGAAGGCCACGTACTTGGCCTTCGAGGTCGGCTGGAAGCGCTTGAGCACATCGCCCAGTGGCACGCCCAGCCACGGGATCACCATCGACCAGCCTTCGACGCAGCGCAGGCGGTAGATGCGCTCCTCTGGCGTCAGGCCCTTGATCAGGTCCGCCAGTTCGAGCTTGCCGGGCTTCGCGCATTCGCCGCCGACGACGACGGTCCACGGCTTTGTGATGAGGGTCTTGCGCGCCCGCGCCGGGTCGGCCTTGTCGGTGCCGAACTCGTAGAAGTTGTTGTAGGTGGTCACGTCCTCGTAGCGCGTCAGCTCCTCGTCGGTGCGGAAGCCGGACCTGGCCTGCGCCTTCGCCTGCGCCGGCGTCAGCGCGCTCTTCGGCGGTGGCGGCGGCGGTTCGGCCTCGGCGCATCCGGACAGGGCCAGGGTCGGCGCGGCGGCGAGCAGGCCGAGCAGGCGACGACGGTCGCGGTAGACCGCTTCGTCGGTGATCTCGCTGGGGGGGATGCGCAGGGCGTCGCGAATGGAGCGGGACTGGGACATGGAAACTCCGTGGACAGGGAATGCCGGCGGCCGATGTGCGGGAGGCAGCATCGCATGGCGTCACGGTGCTTGGAGGTGGATACCGTGCCTCCGGTTGCGCGTGTCGCGCATGCCGTTGCAGGCATCGTTCACCTTGCCGCCGACGATGGGCTTGCCGATGTGGTTTCGCATGAAACGGTTACGTATGGAACCGTTCCGGGCATGAGCAGGGACGGGGCTGGCGGCTGAAAGGATGCGCGTGATCGGCAAATGGCGAATCGGCATTTGCCGGATGCACACAACGATGGTGCGCTGCGGCATACTCGGGGACCCTTTCGCCAGACCATGGAATTCCCGATGTCGCGCGCGTTCAACTTCAGTGCCGGTCCCGCCACCCTGCCCGAGAGCGTCCTGCGCCAGGCCCAGGACGAGATGCTGGAGTGGCGCGGTTCCGGCGCCTCGATCGTCGAGCACAGCCACCGCGGCCCGGAATTCATCCAGGTCGCCGCCGAGGCCGAAGCCGACCTGCGCACGCTGATGTCGATTCCCGAGGACTACGCGGTGCTGTTCCTGTCCGGTGGCGCGACCACGCAGCAGGCGCTCATCCCGCTCAACTTCGCCGCCGCCGGCCAGACTGCCGATTACGTGGTCACCGGCCACTGGGGCAAGACCGCGATCAAGCAGGCCAAGCCGTACGTCGCCGTGAACACCGTCGCCAGCAGCGAAGCCGGCGGTTTTCGTGACATTCCCGCGCGCGGCGAGTGGCAGCTGTCGAAGGACGCGGCCTATGTCCATATCACTGCGAACGAAACCATCCACGGCGTCGAATTCCGCGACACGCCGGACACCGGCGACGTACCTCTG
Organism: Lysobacter brunescens; assembly: GCF_042677005.1. Classification (NCBI taxonomy): domain Bacteria; kingdom Pseudomonadati; phylum Pseudomonadota; class Gammaproteobacteria; order Lysobacterales; family Lysobacteraceae; genus Lysobacter; species Lysobacter brunescens. The sequence continues at coordinate 139,415 of NZ_JBHTIF010000003.1, forward strand.
GTCGCCGACTTCAGCTCCAGCATCGCCTCGGAACCGGTCGATGTGTCGAAGTACGGCGTGATCTATGCTGGCGCGCAGAAGAACCTCGGCCCGGTCGGCATCACCGTCGTCATCGTGCGCCGCGACCTGCTGGAGCGTGCGGGCCAGAACCGTGCCGACATCTTCAACTACGCCTCGCACCTCAAGGGCGAGTCGATGCTCAACACGCCGCCGACCTGGAACTGGTACATGCTCGGCCTCAACATGAAATGGATGCTGGCCGAAGGCGGTGTCGCCGAGTTCGCTCGCCGCAATGCCGAGAAGGCCGCGCTGCTGTATTCGGTGATCGACGGCTCCGGCGGCTATTACCGCAACGAAGTCGCCGCTGCCGTGCGCTCGCGGATGAACGTGCCGTTCTTCCTGCACGACGAAGCGCTGGACAAGCCCTTCCTGTCCGAAGCCAAGGCCGCTGGCCTGATGGCGCTGAAGGGCCACCGTGCCCTCGGCGGCATGCGCGCATCGATCTACAACGCGATGCCGGTCGAAGGCGTGAAGGCGCTGGCCGACTTCATGAAGGACTTCCAGCAACGCCACGGCTGATCGGTCGCACGGCCGGTGCGCGCGATGCGTACCGGCCCGGCCCTGCAGCGGTGGATCGACGAGCGGAATGCCGCGTCCACCCCGGCGACGGCGGTCCGCACCCACGACGAATCCATTCTCCATTCGTACAACCGAGGGGCGCCGACAGCAACGCCGGCGCAGCACAGCGATGACCACCGACAAGCGCCGGACGCCGGCCAAGGCAGCAAAGACCGCGACGGGCACGGCCCGAAGCGTCACGAAGACATCATCCGCGAAGACGGCTGCGAAGACGGTTGCGAAGCCTTCCGCCAAGGCCGCGCCGGTCGCCGCGGTGAAGGAGCGCAAGCAGGTCGACATCCCGGTCGACGCCCAGGGCAAGCCCGACCTGCTGTCGGTGCGCGCGCAGATCGACGGCATCGACCACGAGATCCAGTCGCTGATCGCCGAGCGCGCGCTGTGGGCGCACCAGGTCGGCAAGGCCAAGGGCAAGCTCGCTGCCGCCGTCGACTACTACCGCCCCGAGCGCGAGGCGCAGGTGCTGCGTCGCGTGGTCGACCGCAACGAAGGCCCGTTGTCCGACGAAGTGCTGGTGCGCCTGTTCCGCGAGATCATGTCCGCCTGCCTCGCCCAGCAGGAACCGCTGAAGATCGGCTTCCTCGGCCCGGAAGGCACCTTCTCGCAGCAGGCGGTCTACAAGCACTTCGGTCATTCCGCGAAGGCGCTGCCGCTGGCGACCGTGGAGGAAGTGTTCGACGAAGTCGCCGCTGGCCATGCCGATTTCGGCGTCGTGCCGGTCGAGAACTCCGGCACCGGCACCATCCAGTCCACGCTCGACCTGTTCCTGACCTCGCCGCTGATGATCTGCGGCGAGGTCGAGCTGCGCGTGCACCAGTACCTGCTGTCGCGCACAGGCCACATCGAGGACATCGAGCGCGTCTACTCGCACGCGCTGTCGCTGGCGCAGTGCAAGGCCTGGCTGCGCCAGAACCTGCCGAAGGTCGAGAAGCACGCGATGGTCAGCAATGCGGAGGGCGCGCGCCGCGCGCGCAATTCCGACGATGCCGCCGCGATCGCCGGCGAGAACGCCGCGCACGCCTACGGCCTTAAGGTCGTCGCCGGGCCGATCGAGGACCGCGACGACAACACCACGCGCTTCCTCGTGATCGGCCGCAGCTCGTTCCCGCCCTCGGGCAACGACCGCACCTCGCTGCTGGTATTCATTCGCGACCAGCCCGGTGCGCTGTACCGCATTCTGGAACCGCTGGCGCGGCGCATGATCAGCATGAACCGCATCGAATCGCGTCCCGCCCACGGCAAGCTCTGGCAGTACGCCTTCTTCATCGACGTCGCCGGCCATGCCGAGGAAGCGCCGCTGAAGGACGCGCTGGCCGAGATCGACGAATTCGCCGGCGAAGTGCGCGTGCTGGGCTCGTATCCGGTGGCGGTGCCCTGACGTCAACCGAAATACGTACGTCATCCTCGCGCAAGCGAGGACCCATGCATGGTCATGATGGTGCCCGGGTTCCTGCTTTCGGGGGAATGACGACAAAGAAAACGACGACGATCCAATCGCCTTCTTTCCTGCAGCGACGCCCGCGAACGACACCATGTCATCGACGCATCCCGACGAAAGTTTCTTCTCCTCGCTCGCCCAGCCCGGCATCCAGCGCCTGCGCGCCTACGATCCCGGACACGACCTCGTTGCGTTCCGGCGCCGATTCGAAGGGCGCTTCCTGGTAGAGCTCGGTTCGAACGAGAACCCCTACGGCCCGAGCGCGAAGGCGAAGGAAGCCGTGCTCGGCACGATCCACGACAGCTTCCGCTATCCCGACCCGTTGGGCGGCGACCTCAAGCGCGCTCTCGCGGCGAAGCACGGCGTCGAGGCCGCGTCGATCCTGCTCGGCAACGGTTCGCACGAGCTGCTGATGCAGTTCGCCCAGGTGTTCGCGGGACCGGGCGCGGATGTCGTCGCCTCGAAGTACGGGTTCGCGGTCTACGCCATCGCCGCACAGGCCGCCGGCGCGACCCTGCATGTCGCGCCCTGCAATGCCGACGATCACGCGATGCCGCGCGGCCACGATCTCGACGCCATTGCTGTGACGATCACGCCGACCACGCGACTGGTCTACATCGCCAATCCGAACAATCCGACCGGGACATGGTTCGGTGCCGATGCGTTCGCAGCGTTCATGGCCAAGGTGCCCGCGGACGTGCTGGTGGTGGTCGACGAGGCCTATGCCGAATTCGTCGACGCGCCGGAATGGGCATCCGCCCTGTCGCTGATCCAGACGCATCCGAACCTGGTCGTGACCCGCACCTTCAGCAAGGCCTATGCGCTGGCGGGGCTGCGCGTGGGCTACGCGATCGCCCATCCCGGGCTGATCGCGGTGATGGAGCGCGTGCGCGAAAGCTTCAACGTCAACAGCGCCGGCCTGGCAGCGGCGGAGGCTGCGCTGGGCGACGACGAACACCTGCGCTGGGTGGTCGCGCGCAATGCCGAACAGCGCGCCTCGCTTGCCGAAGCGCTGCGCGCGCGCGGCTTGATGGTGTTCCCGTCGCAGACCAGCTTCCTGCTGGTGAAATTCGCCGAGCCGGGCGACGAGGCGCGGGTCGCGCGCATCGACGCGGCGCTGATCGACGCCGGCGTGGTGCTGCGGCCGATGGGCGGCTATGGCCTCGGCCACTGCCTGCGGATCACGGTCGGCAATGCCGACGAGAATCGCCGCCTGCTGGCGGAACTGGACAAGGTGCTGGCATGAGCGGTGGCGAACAAGGAAAGGATGCAGGGATGAAGGATTGGATCGTCGCGCCGGGCGCGCCGCTGTCGGGACGCATCCGCGTGCCGGGCGACAAGTCGGTGTCGCATCGCGCGATCATGCTCGCCTCTCTGGCCAATGGCGTATCGCGCATCGACGGCTTCCTCGAAGGCGAGGACACGCGGGCGACGGCGGCGGTGTTCCAGCGACTCGGCGTGAAGATCGAATCGCCGTCCGCGCAGTCGCGGATCGTGCATGGCGTCGGTCTGCAGGGCCTGCGCGGCAGCGTCGATGCGCTGGATTGCGGCAACGCCGGCACCGGCATGCGCCTGCTCGCCGGCGTACTGGCCGGGCAGGCATTCGACAGCACCCTGGTCGGCGACGCTTCGCTGTCGAAGCGACCGATGCGCCGCGTGATCGACCCGCTGTCGAAGATGGGTGCACGGATCGACAGCGAAGAGGGCGGCCTGCCGCCGCTGCGCATCCACGGTGGCCAGGCGCTGACCGGCATCGACTACACGCTGCCTGTGGCGAGCGCGCAGGTGAAGTCCGCGCTGCTGCTCGCCGGCCTGTACGCGGAGGGCGAGACCATCGTCCGCGAGCCGCATCCCACCCGCGACTACACCGAGCGCATGCTGTCCGCGTTCGGCTGGCCGATCGAATTCGAACCCGGCTTCGCGCGCGTGCGCGGCGGCGCCGATGGTCGTCATGCGCTGCGCGCGACCGATGTGTCGGTGCCGGCGGACTTTTCCTCGGCGGCGTTCTTCCTGGTCGCGGCCAGCGTGATCCCGGGTTCGGACCTGCTGCTCGAAGCGGTCGGCATGAACCCGCGCCGCACCGGACTGCTGCAGGCGCTGCGCCTGATGGGTGCGGACATCGAGGAATTGAACGTGCGCAAGGCCGGCGGCGAAGCCGTGGCCGACCTGCGTGTGCGCTTCGCACCGCTGCGCGGTATCGACGTGCCCGAGGGCATCGTCCCGGACATGATCGACGAGTTCCCGGCGCTGTTCATCGCAGCGGCCTGTGCCGAGGGCGTGACCCGCGTGCGCGGCGCGGCCGAGCTGCGAGTGAAGGAATCCGATCGCCTCGCCACGATGTCCGCCGGCCTGCGCCAGCTCGGCATCCGAGTCGACGAAACGCCCGACGGCGCCGACATCCATCCGGGCCCGCTGCAGCCTGCAGCCGATGGGAGCACGCGGATCGACAGCCACGGCGACCATCGCATCGCGATGTCGTTCGCGATCGCCGCGCAGCGTGCAGAAGCGATGTTCGTCGTCGGCGACATCGCCAACGTCGCGACCTCGTTCCCGGGCTTCGACAGCCTTGCGCGCGACGTCGGGTTCGGCCTGCGCGACGCCTGAAGCCGCGCAGGTCGGGTGGGCCTCAGCGCCTCAGCGCTTGGCTTCGGCCTGCTTCAGCACTTCGCCGATCGCCGGGGACCAGACCGTCCAGGTGTGGCCGCCGTCGCGGACCAGCACCTGCTCGGCGGGCAGGGCCGGGGCAAGCAGCGGCACCGCGTTGCGCAGGCGGTCCTTGTCGCCGTAGGCCAGCCAGAAGCGCTTCGACTGCGCCGGATCGCGGGACACCTTCTGGATGTGGCGCCAGATCTCGCGCTGCCAGGTGTCGTCGTTGACCTCCTGCGGCGGGCCGGCGTCCCACTTGGCGATGCCGCCGGCGTCGCCGATCTCGCGCAGCAGCTTGCGGTCGCCCAAGTACGGCGCCAGCAGCACCAGACCGTCCATCTCGCCGGGACGCAGGCGGTCGTAGAGCAGGACGCCCATGCCGCCCATCGAGGCGCCGGCCAGCCAGACCTCGCGGTAGCCGCGCTGGCGGGCGGGAACGACGACTTCGTCGTGCAGCCGTTCCGGTGCGCGGCCCTGCATGTAGTAGCCGAGGGTCAGCTCGGCGAACAGCACGTCGGCATCGGGCCAGGCGCCCTGGATGGCGGCGGCCATGCCGCTGTCGCGCAACGCGGGCAGGCCGTCGGCGCGGCCGGGCAGCACGATCACCAGGCGCTTCGCCGGCTGCGGCGCGGGCACCAGCAGGGTGGGGATGGTCTTCGAGGGATCGCTCGGCGGCAGGCAGCCGGCCAGGGTCAGCATCAGGGCGATCAGTGCGATCAGGGCGAACGGCTTGTGTCGCATGGAACGATCTCCTCGGTCAGGTGACGCACCTACGCGGCCGGGTGGCCGGCGGATGCAGGCTCTCAGCCGCCGGCGGGACGCTGCAGCACCTCGGGCGGCAGCAGTGCACTGATTTCTCGGATGATCACCGGCAGGCTCTGTTCGGAGTAGCCGCGATGCACGTGGGCGACCTTGCCCTCGCGGTCGATGATGAACATGTTCGGCAGCGCCTGCACGCCATAGCGGACACTGGTGGCGCCGCTGCTGTCGTGGACCCAAGTCAGGCCGAGGTCCTTGTTGGCGCGGATCACGCCCAGATAGTCCTTGCGCGGCTCCTTGACGTTGATCGCGATGACTTCCAGCGCGTCCTTGCCGACCGCGCGCTGGAACTGGCCCAGCACCGGCAGCTCGCGGCGGCAGGGGGCGCACCACGAGGCCCAGAAGGTCACGATCACCACCTTGCCGCGATGCTGGCTCACGGTCTGCTCATTGCCCTCGCGGTCCTTGCCCAGCGCATTCGGCGGGATCTCGCCGGGTTTCGGTTGCGGATGCGGGCCGGCGGCCGCGACGGTGGCGACGACGGCGAGGAGCAGCATGGCCAGCAGGCCACGGAGGCGGGAAGGCATCATCGGTCTGGCATCCGGCGCTGCGGGTTGCAGCCGCGCCAGTCTATGCGAGCGCAACTGCGCCAGCGAGCGGCCTCACTTCTCGACGAAGGCGCGCTCGAACACGTATTCGCCGGCGGTGCCGATGCGCGGCGACGCGGTGAAGCCCCGGCCGTCGAGGATGCGACGGAAGTCGGCGAGCATCTGCGGGCTGCCGCAGATCATCGCGCGGTCGTGCGCCGCGTCCAGCGGGTCGAGACCGAGGTCGGCGGCGATCCGCCCGCTGTCGAGCAGGTCTGTGATCCGGCCGCGCTGAAGGCGGCCGTGGAAGAAGAAGTCCTCGCGGCTCACCGCTGGGTAGTAGAGGAGCTTGCCGCGGATCTCCTCGCCGAGGAATTCGTGGCGCGGCAGTTCGCGTTCGATGTAGTCGCGATAGGCCAGGTCCGGCTCGCCGCGCACGCCGTGGACGATGACCACCTTCTCGAAGCGCTCGTAGGTCGCCGGATCTTTCACCACCGCCATCCACGGCGCCAGGCCGGTGCCGGTGGACAGCAGGTAGAGGTTGCGGCCGGGATGCACGTCCGAGATCAGCAGCGTGCCGGTGGGCTTGCGGCCGATCAGGATCGTGTCGCCGGGCCGGATGTGCTGCAGTCGCGAGGTCAGCGGGCCGTCCTGGACCTTGATGCTGAAGAACTCCAGCTGTTCTTCCCAGTTCGCGCTGGCGATCGAATAGGCGCGCATCAGCGGCTTGGTCGAGCCGTCCGGCTGCGGGACTTCCAGCCCGATCATCACGAACTGGCCGTTGTCGAAACGGAAGCCGTCGTCGCGGGTGGTGGTGAAGCTGAAGTAGGCGTCGGTCCAGTGACGCACGTCCAGCACGGTTTCGGTGCCGTAGGGGGAGGCCATGGGGTCGGGCAGGTGGCGAGGCGAAGCGGGCGCGCATTGTACCGGACGGCCTCCGTGGCGCCGTCCGGGACAAGGGCGGTCAGAGGGTCAGCGTATGCAGGACCTGGGTGCGGTCGTCGGGGTCCGGCGCGGTGTGGAAGCCGAGGTGATGGGCGAGGTGGGTCATTTCCTGATTCTCGGCGAAGTCCAGCGACACCATCCGCCGCAGGCCGCGCTCGCGGGCGGCCTCGATCAGCCGGCGCATCAGGGCCGTGCCCAGTCCCAGGCCCTGCCAGGCGTCGAGCACGGTGACCGCGATCTCGCAGGCCAGCGGGTCGCTGCCGACCGCGTAGCGGGAGACGCCGACGATGGCGCCGCGCTCGTCGGCATCGGCCAGGGCGACGAAGGCCTCGTCATTGACGTGGTCCACGTTCACCAGCTTCTCGATCATCTCCGGCGCCGGGTCGCGGATCTGCTCCTGGAACCGGTAGCGCCGCGCCTGCGGCGACAGCGCCAGGATGAAGGCGCGCTCCGCCTCGGCGTCGCCGGGATTCATCGGCCGGATCAGGACCTTGCGGCCGTCAGCCAGGGTCTCGACGGTATAGGGCAGGAAGGACGGGCGATCGGTGGCGCTGTGCATGGCGGGCTCCGGGAGGGGGCGATCTGCGCGGGAATGAAGACGTGGGCTTGATGGTGATTGTGCAAAGCACCATCCCGCCACGTATTGACCCCGGTCAAACCGCACGAAGGGGTAAAATCCGCATCCCGACCCGCCACGACGGTTTCCTTCCGTGTCCGCAGCCTCCGCCTCCACCGCCATGCCCGCCGACCGCCGCCCGGTCTCGATCAAGCAGGAAGACCTCATCCAGTCGATCGCCGACGGCCTGCAGTACATCAGCTACTACCACCCGGTCGACTACATCAAGAACCTCGCCGCCGCCTACGAGCGCGAGGAAAGCCCGGCGGCGAAGGACGCCATCGCCCAGATCCTGATCAACTCGCGGATGTGCGCCGAAGGCCACCGGCCGATCTGCCAGGACACCGGCATCGTCACCGTGTTCCTCGAAGTGGGCATGGATGTGCGCTGGGACGATGCGACGATGGCGCTGGAAGACATGGTCCACGAGGGCGTGCGCCGCGCCTACAACCATCCGGACAACAAGCTGCGCGCCAGCGTGCTGGCCGACCCCGCCGGCAAGCGCACCAACACGAAGGACAACACGCCCGGCGTGGTCAACGTGAAGATCGTGCCGGGCAACACCGTGGACGTGATCGTCGCCGCGAAGGGCGGCGGCAGCGAGGCGAAGTCGAAGTTCGCGATGCTCAACCCGTCCGATTCCATCGTCGACTGGGTACTCAAGACCGTGCCGACGATGGGCGCCGGCTGGTGCCCGCCCGGCATGCTCGGCATCGGCATCGGCGGCACCGCCGAGAAGGCGATGCTGCTGGCCAAGGAATCGCTGATGGAGCCGATCGACATCACCGAACTGCAGGCGCGTGGCGCCAGCAATCGCGCCGAGGAACTTCGCCTCGAGCTGTACGAGAAGGTCAACGCGCTCGGCATCGGCGCGCAGGGCCTGGGCGGCCTGACCACGGTGCTCGACATCAAGGTCAAGGATTACCCGACCCACGCCGCCAACCTGCCGGTGGCGATGATCCCGAACTGCGCCGCGACCCGCCACGCGCATTTCACGCTCGACGGCAGCGGCCCGGTGATGCTGGACCCGCCGTCGCTGGAAGACTGGCCGGAGCTCACCTACGACGCGTCCAAGGGTCGTCGCGTCGATCTCGACACGGTGACGAAGGAAGACGTCGCGTCCTGGAAACCCGGCGAAGTCCTGCTGCTCAATGGCAAGCTCCTGACCGGTCGCGACGCCGCGCACAAGCGCATGGTCGACATGCTCAACAAGGGTGAGTCGCTGCCGGTCGATCTGCGCGGCAAGTTCATCTATTACGTCGGCCCGGTCGATCCGGTGCGCGACGAGGTCGTCGGTCCCGCCGGCCCGACCACCGCCACGCGCATGGACAAGTTCACCGAACAGGTGCTGGCGCAGACCGGCCTGATGGGCATGGTCGGCAAGGCCGAGCGTGGCCCGACGGCGATCGAAGCGATCAAGAAACACCAGTCGGTGTACCTGATGGCTGTCGGCGGCGCCGCCTACCTCGTCTCGAAGGCGATCAAGGGCGCGAAGGTCGTGGGTTTCGCCGACCTCGGCATGGAAGCGATCTACGAGTTCGAGGTGAAGGACATGCCGGTCACCGTCGCCGTGGATTCGCAGGGCACCTCGGTGCACCAGACCGGCCCGAAGGAATGGCAGGCGCGGATCGGGAAGATTCCGGTGGTGGTCGCGTAATCCCGGCAGACATCGGCGCCCGATCGCGCATGGGCGCCGCGTCGTGATCGATCGCGCAGGTCGGCGCTGCTGCGTGTGCGCAGCGCCGACCAACAGGCCGCCCCTTTCCATGGCCTCGGTCGCCTCCGCGATTGCGGCCTTCCCCTGTTTGCGAGATGCTCAGTCGATCGACAGACGAGGGCATGCTGCATGCGCGTGAAATTCCACGGTGCCGCCGGCGAGGTGACCGGCTCCCTGCATGAAGTCGAGGCGGCCGGGCAGCGCCTGCTGCTCGACTGCGGCATGATCCAGGGCAGTCCCGAAGCCGAAGCCCGCAACGCCGATCCCTTTCCGTTCGAGCCGACCGCGCTCGACGCGCTGGTGCTGAGCCATGCGCACATCGACCACATCGGCCGCGTGCCGTTGCTCGTGCAGCGTGGCTTCCGAGGCCCGATCTACGCGCAGAAGGCCACCGCCGACCTGATGCCGATCATGCTGCTGGACGCCGCGGGCATCGCCGAGAGCGAGGCCATGCGCGCCAACCGCGATCGCCGCCGCGGCCAGCCCGTCGCGGTGCCGCTGTACACCAAGGACGATGTCCACGCCGCCATGCGCCTGGTGAAGCCGCTGCCGTACGGCGCGCGCACCGAGGTGCTGCCCGGTGTCGAGCTGTGCTTCCACGATGCCGGCCACATCCTCGGCTCGTCGATCGTCGAGCTGTGGGCCGAGGGCCGGAAGTTGGTGTTCTCCGGCGACCTCGGGCCGAAGGGCACCCCGATCCTGCGCGATCCGGTCGACATCGCCGAGGCCGATCTGGTGCTGATGGAATCGACCTACGGCGACCGCCTGCACCGCGAGCGCGCCGAGACCATCCGCGAACTGGAAGGCATCCTCGACGATGCCTGGCGGCAGGGCGGGGCGGTGCTCATTCCGGCGTTCGCGGTCGGGCGTACCCAGGAGCTGCTGTACTGGTTCGCCAAGCACTGGGACGACTGGAAGATGTCGCGCTGGCAGATCTTCCTCGACAGCCCGATGGCCGCCAAGGTCGTCGATGTCTACGACCGTCACCATGGACTGTTCGACGACGATGCCAAGGCGGTCTGGCGCGACCAGCCCAATCCCTTCAAGTTGCCCAACCTGCACGTCACCGAGAGCGTGGATGAATCGATGGCGATCAACCGCATCGAGCGCGGGCTGATCGTGATCGCCGGATCGGGCATGGCCAATGCTGGTCGCATCCTCCACCACTTCAAGCACCGCCTGCATCGCAAGCAGACCCATGTCGTGTTCGTCGGTTACCAGGCAGAAGGCACCACCGGTCGGCGCATCGTCGACGGCGCCCAGTGGGTCCGCATCCATGGCCACGACGTGCGGGTCGCTGCCAAGCGCCACACCGTTGGCGGCCTGTCCGCGCACACCGACCAGCGCGGGCTGATGGACTGGTACGGGGGCTTCGAGAAGCGTCCGCCGCTGGTCCTGGTGCATGGCGAGGACAAGGCCCGCGAGGCCCTGGCGGGGGAGATCGGTGAGACCTACGGCGTCCAGGCGATGCTGGCGCGGCCGGGTCTTGAACACGAGGTCTGATCGCGAGGCCTGATCGCCTCGCGCGGTGTTGGAGGGGGCGCGCCGCCGGTCCCGTCGGTCGGAAATCCCCGGCCGGACAATGATTTGCTGTCGCCGGGACGGCTTTTCGCGTATCATCCGCCTCGTTTCGCGCACGGCTGGTCCGTTTTCCCTCGACAGCCGCCGCCGCCCGGTCCGCCTCTGCGATCTGGCTCGGCTTCTCCGCACGTCTTTCGTCGCGCCGAACACGGTCCGCCAACGGGTGGACCGTCCAAGATCTTGCTCGCAGCGCGGTTGGAAAGCTCCGAGTAACGCTTCGCGCCCGATGCAGCCTCCCGTTGCCGGCGCGACACCACCGGAGTTTCAATCCATGTCGTTCGAATCCCTCGGGCTTTCGCCCGCGTTGCTGCGTGCGCTCGCCGACAACGCCTACACCACCCCCACGCCGATCCAGGCCGAAGCCATCCCGCTGGTCCTCGCCGGCCACGACGTCCTCGGCGGTGCCCAGACCGGCACCGGCAAGACCGCCGCCTTCGGCCTGCCGCTGCTGCAGCGCCTGTCGGAAGGCAACAAGCCGGCTGCCGGCCCGCGCAAGCCGCGCGCGCTGATCCTCGTTCCGACCCGCGAACTCGCGGTGCAGGTCGCCGACAGCCTGCGCAGCTACAGCAAGTACATCCGCCTCAACGTCACCACCATCTTCGGTGGTGCCGGCATGGGCCCGCAGGTCGACAACCTGCGTCGCGGCGTCGACATCCTCGTCGCCACGCCGGGTCGTCTGATCGACCACATGCAGCAGGGCAGCGCCAAGCTCGACGGCGTCGAAGTGCTGATCCTCGACGAAGCCGACCGCATGCTCGACATGGGCTTCCTGCCGGCGATCAAGCGCATCCTCGCGCGCGTGCCGGCCGACCGCCAGACGCTGCTGTTCTCGGCGACGTTCGAGGCGCAGATCAAGCAGCTCGCCCTGGAATTCATGCGTGATCCGCGCCAGGTGCAGGTGGCGACGCAGAACACCATCGCGGCAACCATCCAGCATCGCGCGCACCCGGTCGACGGTTCCCGCAAGCGCGATCTGCTGATCGACATCCTCACCACGCGCCACACCGAACAGGTGCTGATCTTCGGCAAGACCAAGCATGGCTGCAATCGCCTGGCCGAACAGCTCGAAGCCGCCGGCCTGCCGGCGCTGGCGATCCACGGCAACAAGAGCCAGGCCGCCCGCCAGAAGGCGCTGAACGCGTTCAAGTCGGGCAAGGCACGCATCCTCGTCGCCACCGACGTCGCCGCACGCGGCCTCGACATCCCGAACCTGCCGCTGGTCATCAACCACGACCTGCCGATGGTCGCCGAGGACTACGTGCACCGCATCGGCCGCACTGGCCGCAACGGCGCGCAGGGCGAGGCGCTGTCGCTGGTGTCGCCGGACGAGGCGCCGCTGCTGCGCCAGATCCAGCGCCTGCTGAAGTCTGACATCGCGCTGGAGGCCGTCGAAGGCTTCGAGCCGAGCCGTCCGATCCGTCTCGACGGCAACGCGCCGGGTGCCGGTCGTCCGGGCGGCCAGCGTCCTGCCGGGGGGCAGCGTCCGCCGCGCAAGCCGGGCAACCGCGCCCACGGCCGTCCGGCCGATCGCGGTGCCCACGCCCATGCCCACACCGGGCAGAAGCAGGGCGGCCAGCGTGGCCAGGGTCAGGGTCAGGGCCGCAGCGGCGAGCGTCGCGACCGTCGCGCCTGATCCACCGGATGCGGTGACGCACCGGTTGTGATCGATGCACTGAATCGCATCGATCCAAACAATCGATCGCCCGAAGGGCCGGCCATGCCGGCCCTTCGCGTATGTTCGGTCATGACATCGACCGTCCCTGCGGCCGGTGTCCAGGCTGCAAGGCATCCGCGCAGGAGGCGTGGGATCGCGTCGCAGGGAATTCGACGCGGAACGGCACGGACGCCCGGTTGGCGACGTGCGTCCCGCGCGGGTGATGCCCCCAACCATCACAAGGAGTGACTCTCATGCGTACCTGCACGATCACTGCGTCGGCCAGCCGGCGCTGGTGGACGCCACTGACCGCATTCATGCTGACCTTCGGCCTCGCCGCGTGCGACTTGCCCGGCACCCAGAGCGCCAAGGTCACCGACAAGGGACTCGAAGCCGACATCGGCGCGCTGGACACCGCATCGCCTGCGTTCACCGCAACGCCGTCCATCGCACGCGCCGGCGCATTCGCCGCAACGGCGGAAGAACCGCCCGTGCTGCGTCTCCCGCCCGTGGAAGACATGCTGCTCACGCCGCTCGAGAACCTCGGCGACCCGGCCGGCAACGCGCTGCTCTCGGTGCGCTTCCTCGACGACGGCTCGCTTCCGGACGCGCTGCCGCTGGTGGTCGACAAGGACACATTCACCTTCAAGCGCGATCCATCGGACAAGACCGTGTTCAACGGCATGATCCGCTTCGACTTCGATCGCTTCATCGGCGAGCAGAAGGACCGCCAGAGCCTCATCGCCGAAACCCGTACGACGGGCGAGGCCACGTTCGCCGTGCGCGAGTTCCTCGGCGAAGAGAAATTCCAGTTCATCGATCCGCAGATCATCCAGCGGGCACGGCAGACATCCACGGCGTTCCGCATCCCGCGTCAGGCCTTCGCGATGCCCGCCTCGGCGGTGGATCCGCGCCGCGAGCTGATGATCACCGATGTTTCGGTCGTGAACGATCCGACGCGCACCTTCGACATCTGCAACAACACCGGCAACCCCAATGGCGCCTGGACCTTCAAGACGCTGATGACGAACATGGCGAACCAGCCGTTCACCGGCATCGATCCGGCGGTGTTCACCGAGAACTGGCTGCAGAGCTGGAACGTCAACCACACCATCAACACGTTCCCGGTCCCGGCGCGTCCGAACATTGGTCCGCTGGTGCTGAACAGCTGGCCGCGCATCGCCGGCAAGCTCGATCTCAACCGTTCGCCGTTCCGCCTGCTGGCGATCGTGAACCGCGTCGATCTGCGCGGCAACACGGTCTATGGCGGCGGCTCGGCGGGCGAGGGCCGCTTCGTGTTCGGCGTGGTCAACCGCAACGCGAATGGTGGGTGTTCGACCACGCCCTTCCTGGTGATCTTCGAATACGGCGTGCCGATCAGCGGATGCACCAACGTCAAGAACTACGCCCAGCAGTGGGTCAATCTCGGCAGCATCGCCCTCGGCAGCGCCGCGTTCAATCCTGCGCTGCAGGCGATCACCGACCAGTTCACGACCGCGAACGCGGCGCCGAACAAGCCGAACCGCAGCGCGCTCAACCAGCTCCGCACCAACGAGAACGCGCTCAATCCACTGTGGGAATTGCGCGAGTTCATCCTCCCCGGGCGCACGCCGGTCGCGACGATGCTCAACATCGTGTCGACCAAGAACGCACCGCATCACACGCGCAACAACACGGCGCAGCTGGCGAACTACATGAATTCGGGACTGACCAGCGTGCCGGCCTCGCATCTGGGCTCGCCGTTCCTGACCGGGTCGAACTTCAACTTCTCGATCGCCGACGGTGCGGTCTGGAACGCTCCCGGCGCGACCAACGCCAACCGACATCGGGTCTCGCTGGATACCTGCAACGCCTGCCATGGTGGCGAGACCCGCGCGAACGGCAATCCGGCCGTGGCCTTCCCGCCGGCGAATGGCCCGGAGACGAACTTCGTGCACATCGACGTGCGCCTGCCTGGCGCGCAGAGCCGCCTGTCGAAGTTTCTGATCGGCACGGGCAACCTCGCCCTGCCGACCACGTTCCCGAAGAACGATCCGATCAATGGCGTGCCGCAGCGCAACTTCGGCGACCTGTTGCGCCGCCAGCAGGACCTGGCGAACCTGATGAACACCACATGCCAGACCACCGGCCTGCTGCAGGCGATCCACTTCCAGCCGCTCGACATGGTGCACTGATCCATCGTGCGACGTCCGCCGGTCATGTGCCGGCCGACGTCGGGATTCCAGCGACGCGACGAAGGGCCGGCATCGCCGGTCCTTCGCGTGTCCGGGTGGGCATCCGCCCTGCGCAATTCCGTCCAGGCAACCCCGGCGGCGCCGGCGATCCGTTATCGTTCGCGACTGCGGCCCACGCGCCGCCTGACCGGATGGAGCACGCATGAAGAGTCGACGCATGATGGGATGGGGACTGCTGTTGGTGCTGCCGGTGGCCGGGGCGATCGCCTGGTCGGGGACCGGTGCAGGATCCGCAACGGAGGGCGCTTCCAAACCCGCAGCCAAGCAGGGGGCGACCCTGCGCGCCTTCGCCAGCGAAGCGGCCCTGAAGGCCGAGCTCGAGCGCCTGCGCCGCGAGGAGCGCGAACGCATGCGCCGTGAGCCCCCGCCGCCACCTGCCGCGCCCCCACCGCCGCCCGCGCCCATGGCGGCCGCGCCTGCGGCCGAAGCCGCGCCCTCGGCCGGCGCTTCGGCCAAGGAAGAATCGATCACCAATACCCAGGTCGCGGGCGTCGACGAGGGCGGCATCGTCAAGCGGCGCGGTGACCACCTCGTCGTGCTTCGACGGGGACGCCTGTTCACCATCCGCATCGGCGGCGACGCGCTCAAACCGATCGCGAGCATCGATGCCTTCGGCCCCGACATCGACCCGTCCGGCGCGTGGTACGACGAGATGCTGGTCAGCGGCGACACCATCGCCGTCATCGGTTACAGCTACCAGCGCGGCGGCACCGAAATCGGCCTGTTCGACCTCGACGCCAGCGGCGGCCTGAAATATCGCGCCACCTACCATCTGCGCAGCAACGACTACTACTCGTCGCGCAACTACGCCAGCCGCCTCATCGGCGACAAGCTGATCTTCTACGCGCCGCTGTACCTCAATCTCTACGGCGACTACACCGACAGCCTGCCGGCGCTGCGGCGTTGGCAGCGCGGTGCCGATGCCAAGGGCTTCGCGCGCATCCTGGAGGCGAAGCGCATCTATCGCGGCTACGGCAGGCTGGATGCGCGTTCCGGCATCGCCCTGCACACCGTGACCATCTGCGACCTGGCCAAGGCGGACATGCAGTGCCGGGCCACGGCGGTGTTCGGCGCGCCGGGACAGGTCTTCCATGTGTCCGAGGATGCGGCGTTCGTGTGGACCACGCCGTGGTCGCGCGACCGACGCAAGCCGGCGTTGTCCGAAGTCTTCCGCATCCCGCTGGACGGCCGCGCACCGACGGCGATGCGTGCGGAAGGCGCGCCGATCGATCAGCTCTCGTTCCTGCAGCGCGACGGCCATCTCAACGTGCTGTTGGGCAGCCGTTCCAACGGCCAGTGGATGTGGGCGCCCGAAGGTGGCGCCGGCGAACTCGCGCTGCTGCGCGTGCCGCTGTCGATGTTCGGCGACGGCAGTCTGGTGGCGCGGCGAACGCACTACCGGCCGGTGACGGGCTTCTCGCCCGACAGCGCAGCCGTGCAGAACCGCTTCGTCGGCGACTGGCTGCTCGTCGGCGCTGGACGCAGCTGGCGGGGCGATGCAGTCAGCGACCATATCCATGCAGTCCGCTACGCCAGTCGCGACCCGTTCGTCGCGCTGGAGGTGGGCCACGCCGCAGAGCGTTTCGAAGCCCTGGGCACGGACGGCATCGTCATCGGCCAGTCGCAGCAGGACCTCGTGTTCACCAGCCTGCGCCTCGGACGCACGGCCGAGACGGCGGGACGTTACGTGCTGCCCCAGGCCAGCCAGGGCGAGCAGCGCACGCATGGCTTCTTCTATCGGCCAACGGGTCAGCAGGTCGGCGTGGTCGGACTGCCGGTGCTCGGCGGAGGCAGGGATGGGGCCGGCGCGTCGGTCCTCTATCTCCACAACCGCGCCCTGGCACTGAGCGAAGCGGGGCAACTGAAGGCGAAGTCCGTCGGCGCGCTGGCCGACGACTGCAAGGCCAGCTGCGTCGACTGGTACGGCAATGCGCGGCCGATCTTCATCGGTGAACGCGTGTTCGCGCTGCTCGGCTACGAACTGGTGGAGGGTGGCTTCGAACGCGACCGCATCCGCGAACGGCGTCGCGTGGATTTCTCGCCGGGGCAGGTCATCGCCCGCTGAGGCGGGCAGGGCGGTGCGGGCATCGGCCCCACCGCCCGAGGATAGGTCAGCCTTCGGGCATCAACGCTCGAGCAGGGGCAGCTTGCCGGGCTTGCCTTCCCATTCCTTCGCGTCCGCCAGCGGCTCCTTGCGTACGGTGATGACCGGCCACGCAGCGGACAGTTCGCGGTTGAGCGCGACGAAGGCCTCCTGGCCGGCCGGCACGTCGTCCTCGGGGTAGATCGCGTTGATCGGGCATTCCGGTTCGCACAGCGTGCAGTCGATGCATTCGTCCGGGTCGATCACCAGGAAGTTCGGCCCCTCATGGAAGCAGTCGACCGGGCAGACTTCGACACAGTCGGTGTACTTGCACTTGATGCAGTTTTCGGTGACGACGAAAGGCATGGGGTCCGACCCTGGCAACGATGTCCGCGTAGTGTAAAGGCTGCCGGCCGAGAGGCGAAGGTGGCCGGGGTGGCTGCTGGATGGGCGAACCTGTCGAACCCGGGGTTCGAACCCTCCGGTCGCGCAAAACGAAAAGCCCATGCTTGCGCATGGGCTTTTGTTTGGCGCTCCCTACGGGATTCGAACCCGTGTTTTAGCCTTGAGAGGGCCACGTCCTAGGCCTCTAGACGAAGGGAGCAGAGCTTGGGCACGACCACCGGATACAAGGAGGGCGCAGCACTGGATTCGTCGACCTGCATCGCTGGACCCGGTCGCCGCGAGGACGATGGCGGGCGTTGGATGCCGGCAGGCTGCTAGTATAGCCGGTCCCTCGTTTCCCACAAACACCCCCGATCCCCATCATTGCCGTTTCGATGACCTCACCGATTTTCCTGCCAGCCGAGCCGCTGACCATTCCCCGAGATCAGCATGCGATCTCGCGCAAAGACATCAGTCCCAGTGCGCTGCGCGTGCTGTACCGGCTGCACGAGGCGGGGTACGGCGTCTATCTGGTGGGGGGCGCGGTCCGCGACCTGCTGCTGGGCGAACACCCCAAGGACTTCGATGTCGCCACCGATGCCACGCCAGAGCAGGTCAAGCACCTGTTCCGGAATTGCCGGCTGATCGGCCGCCGCTTCCGGTTGGCCCATGTGGTCTACGGACGCGAGATCATCGAGGTCGCCACGTTCCGCGCCAACACCGACGACGGCAGCGGCGACCGGGAGACCGACGAGGACGGCCGCGTGCTGCGCGACAACGTCTACGGCACCATCGAGGACGATGCCGTCCGCCGCGATTTCACCGCCAACGCCCTGTATTACGCGATCGCCGATTTTTCGGTGCGCGACTACACCGGCGGCTTCGAGGACGTGAACAACCGCACGCTCAAGCTGATCGGCGACCCCGAGACCCGCTATCGCGAGGACCCGGTACGCATGCTGCGGGCGGTCCGGCTTGCGGCCAAGCTGCGTTTCACCATCGATCCGGCCAGCGCGGAGCCCATTTCCCGCCTGGCGCCGCTGCTGCAGGAAGCCGCCGCCGCGCGCCTGTTCGAGGAATGCCTGAAGCTGTTCCTGTCTGGCCATGCCGAGGCCAGCTTCCTCGGTCTGGAGGCCCACGGCCTGCTGGCCGGTCTGTTTCCGGAGACCGCGCGCGCCCTGGCGTCGAACCGCAGCGGCGCGCTGCGCCGGATGCTGATCGAAGGCCTGCGCGCGACAGATGCGCGGATCGCGGCCGACGAGCCGGTGTCGCCGGCGTTCCTGTTCGCGCTGCTGCTGTGGCCTGCCTACTGCCGCACCCTGGCGATGCTGCAGGCCCAGGGCGTGGAGGCGGCCGATGCCGAGCGCCGCGCCGCCGACCGCGTCACCCTGCACCAGGTCGACACCGTCGCGCTGCCGCGCCGGTTCTCCCTGCCGATGCAGGAAATCTGGCTGCTGCAATCGCGCTTCTCGCTGCGCCAGCGCAAGAAAGTGGTCCGCCTGCTGGCCCACCCGCGCTTCCGCGCCGCCTACGATTTCCTCCTGCTGCGCCAGTCAGCCTCAGATGGCCACGCTGCCGACATCGCCTTCTGGTCCGAAGCCCAGCTCGAC
Source organism: Lysobacter brunescens (assembly GCF_042677005.1). Classification (NCBI taxonomy): domain Bacteria; kingdom Pseudomonadati; phylum Pseudomonadota; class Gammaproteobacteria; order Lysobacterales; family Lysobacteraceae; genus Lysobacter; species Lysobacter brunescens. The sequence goes on from NZ_JBHTIF010000003.1 coordinate 158,305, forward strand.
CCCGACCACGCCCTGGCCGTGACCGCGGTGCGTGCCGAGGTCGATGCCGAGACGGAGGAGGGTGGCGATGCGCGCAAGCCGCGCCGTCGGCGTCGTCGCAGGCCGGCGGCGACAGGGCACTGAGTAAGGTCGCAGGATGTCCAGACTCCAGAACGCACCGGTAGTGGCCTTCATCGGCCTTGGCGGCAACCTCGGCGACCCGCTCGCCACGTTGCGCTCGGCCGTGCCCCGGTTGATGACCGTGCCGCGCAGCCGGTTCCTTGGCGCGTCCCGCTTCCATCGCACCCCGGCCTGGGGCGAGCGCGACCAGGCCGATTTCGTCAATGCCGTGGTCGCGATCGAGACCGCCCTGGCACCGAAGATCCTGCTCGATGAGCTGCTCGGCATCGAGCGCCAGTTCGGACGCCAGCGCGGTGCCGACGGCAGCGGCAACGTCCGCTGGGGGCCGCGCACGCTCGACCTGGACATCCTGCTCTACGGGGCGATCACGCTCGACACCCCCAGCCTGAAGCTGCCGCATCCGCACCTGCACGAGCGCGCCTTCGCCCTGGTGCCGCTGCTCGAACTGGTCGACGACATCGACATCCCCGGGCAGGGCAGCGCGCGTGCAGCACTGGCGCGCCTGGACCGCAGCGGCATCCAGGCGCTGGCGGAACGCTGAGGGCGCGTCGGCGTCCCGTATACGCCCGCTACTCGAATCCCCGACCTGCTAGGCTATTTGCTTCCGGCCTCTTCCATACCGGCCAACTTTCGGATTCGCATGGCCTCTCGAGAAGACAAGCCCTGGACGGTGCCCGCCCTGGCCGATGCCAAGCGCGCGGGACGCAAGCTCGCGATGCTCACCGCCTACGACGCGGTGTTCGCGCGGGTGCTCGACCAGAACGGCGCCGACCTGATCCTGGTCGGCGATTCGCTCGGCATGGTGGTCAAGGGCCACGCCTCGACTCTCCCGGTCACGGTCGACGATATCGCCTACCACACCGCTGCCGTGGCCACCGGCCTGCAGCGCGCCCTGCTGATCGCCGACCTGCCGTTCCAGGCCGATGCCACGCCGGAACGGGCGCTCGACGCCGCCACACGCCTGCTCCAGGCCGGTGCGCAGATGGTCAAGCTCGAAGGCGCAGGTCCGCACAAGCTCGACGTGATTCGTTACCTCGTCGAGCGCGAAATTCCCGTGTCCGGTCATCTCGGCATGACGCCACAGTCGGTGCTGCGTTTCGGTGGCTTCAAGGTGCAGGGACGCGAGGAACGTGCCGCCGAGAAGTTGCGCGAGGACGCGCTCGCCGTGGCCGAGGCCGGTGCTTCGCTGCTCGTCCTCGAATGCGTGCCCTCGGCGCTGGCGCAGTCGGTCACCGCCGCCAGCCCGATCCCGACCATCGGCATCGGTGCCGGGCCGCACTGCGACGGCCAGGTACTGGTGCTGCACGATTTTCTCGGCCTCGACAGCGGCCACCGGCGTCCGAAGTTCGTGAAGGACTTCCTGGCCGAAGGCGGTTCGGTCGCCGGCGCCGTGCGCGCCTACTGCGACGCGGTCCGCGACGGCAATTTCCCCGGCGCGGAGCACGCCTACCAATGATCGGCCTGCGCGCGGCCGCTTTCGCCCTGGCGATGGGCCTGCCGCTCGCGGCGGCCTCCGCGCCGCCGTCGCCGCCGGACAGGCCCGTGATCGTCGGCGAGCAGGAGGACCTCGATGCCTGCGGCAGTTGGGCCGAGGTGCATGGCCTGAACCCGAAAGGCGACGGCTTCCTCGCCGTACGCGCGGGGCCGGGCGTGACGCATGCGATGCGCGACCGCCTGCGCGAGGGCGATGGCCTGTTCGTCTGCGGCGGTTCCGCGGATGGCGCCTGGCTGTCGATCGTCTATCCGCGGAAGGGGCAGGACGCTGCCGAGTGTGGCGTGTCCAGCCCTGTGCCGGCGCCGCGTGCGTATCGTGGCCCGTGTGGCTGGGGTTGGGTCCGCGCGGACTGGATCCGCATCCTCGCCGGTTGAACCGGCCTCCACGCATTCCCTCCGAGACACGATGTCCATGATCGAAACCATCACCGAACTCCAGCGATTGCGCGCCTGCATCCTCGGCTGGCGCCGCGAAGGTCTGCGCATCGGCTTCGTGCCGACCATGGGCAACCTGCACGCGGGGCACTATTCGCTGGTCGCGCTGGCGCGCAAGCACGCCGACCGGGTGATTTCGAGCGTGTTCGTCAATCCGACCCAGTTCGGCCCGAACGAGGACTTCACCCGCTATCCGCGTACGCCCGAAGCCGACACGAGCGGTCTGGAGGCCGCCGGTTGCGACGCCCTGTGGCTGCCGACGGTCGAAAGCATGTATCCCTTCGGCGTCGACCTCGCGGTGCGCATGCGCGTACCCGGTGTCGCCGACGTGCTGGAAGGCGCGCATCGTCCGGGGCATTTCGACGGCGTCTGCACCGTGGTCGCGCGCCTGCTCAACCAGGTGCAACCTGACGTGGCCGCGTTCGGCAAGAAGGATTTCCAGCAGGTCGCGGTGATCCAGCAGATGGTCACCGACCTGGCGTATCCGCTCACGTTGCTGCGCGGCGAGATCGTGCGCGAACCCGACGGCCTGGCGATGAGCTCGCGCAACCAGTACCTCACGCCGGAAGACCGCGTGGTCGCCGCCGAGATCCATCGCACGCTGCAGGCGATGCGCGAGCGGCTGCAGGCGGGTGCGACGCGCGCCGTGGTCGAGGCCGAAGGCGAGCAGCGTCTGGCGCAGGTCGGTTTCGCGGTGGATTACGCGGCCGTGCGCGCGCCGGATCTGTCCGAGCCCGATGACGCGCCGGGCCCGCGCGTGGTTCTGATCGCGGCGCGGCTGGGGCGCACGCGTCTGATCGACAACCTGGAATTCACGCTCGGCTGACCCGTCGCCTGTCGCGCGCATCGTCGCGGGATAGGCGATGCGACAGGACGACATTGGCTGCGTGACCGCATCGCGACGCACCTGCGCGCACAGGACAGCCTGTGCGCCAACTTGCCGGACATCGCATCTCCGTCGGATTCGATCTGGCATGATGAGGCGGTTGCCCACTGTGCCGTTGTCGACTCCCCCATGACGTCATCGAGCTACGAAACCCTCCGCGCACATGCGCGCCGCCTCCAGCATCGCCCGCTGTCCGCATTGATCGCGGAAGACGCCGATCGCCCCCGCGACTTCGCGCTGCGGAGTGGCGCGCTGTACGCCAGCTTCGCGCGCCAGCGTTACGACCGCGAAGCACTGGATACGCTGTTCGCGCTCGCCGAATCCGCCGACCTGGCCGGCGCGCTGTGTCGCCTGTTCGACGGCCATGTCGTCAACGTCACTGAAGGCCGTGCGGCCCTGCACACCGCGCTGCGCAGCGATCTTTCCACCGCTGCCGTCGCCCGCGATGCCACCGCGCAGGCGCGTGCGGCGCGAACGCGCATGGCGACCCTGGTCGAGCGGCTGCGTGACTCCGACATCACCGACATCGTCAGCGTCGGCATCGGCGGTTCCGACCTCGGGCCGCGCCTGGTCGCCGACGCGCTGTCCGACGATGCCGGCGGCCTCCGCGTGCATTTCGTTTCCAACGTCGACGGCAACGCGATCCGCCGCACGCTGTCGAAACTCGATCCGTCGCGCACCGCCGCCGTGCTGATCTCCAAGACCTTCGGCACGCAGGAAACCCTGCTCAACGGCCGCATCGTGCGCGATTGGCTCGGTGCGCACGCCTCGCGCGACGGCGGCCGCGTCTATGCCGTCAGCGCCAACGTCGAGCGCGCCGCCGCGTTCGGCATCGCCGAGGACCGCATCCTGCCGATGTGGGACTGGGTCGGTGGTCGCTACTCGCTGTGGTCGGCGGTCGGTTTCCCGATCGCGCTGGCGATCGGCATGGACGGTTTTGAACGCCTGCTCGCCGGTGCCGCCGAGATGGACGCGCACACGCTCGCGACGCCGCTGCGCGACAACCTCGCGGTGTGGCATGCGCTCACCGCGATCTGGAACCGCAACGCTCTTGAAGCCGGCTCGCACGCGGTGCTGCCTTACGACGAACGCCTGCGTCTGCTGCCGAATTACCTGCAGCAGCTGGTCATGGAAAGCCTCGGCAAGTCCGTGCGCCTCGACGGCAGCCCGCTGTCGCTGGACACCGTGCCGGTGTGGTGGGGCGGGGCGGGAACCGACACCCAGCACAGCTTCTTCCAGGCCCTGCACCAGGGCACCCAGGTCGTGCCTGCGGATTTCATCGGCGTGCTCCGCCCCGACCATGCGCACGAAGAGAACCATGCCGCGCTGCTGGCGAATCTCCTTGCGCAGACCGAAGCCTTCGCCAACGGCCAGGCCAGCGACGACCCGCATCGCCTGTACGCAGGCAATCGCCCGAGCACGCTGCTGCTGCTCGACGCGCTGACCCCCGAATCGCTGGGTGCGCTGATCGCGCTGTACGAACACAGCGTCTACCTGCAGTCGGTGCTCTGGGGCATCAACGCCTTCGACCAGTTCGGCGTCGAACTCGGCAAGCAGGTCGCGAACCGCCTGCTGCCGGCCCTGCGCGGCGAAGCGGACGCCGACGACCCGGTGACGCGCGCGCTGCTGGACGAGATCCGCTGGCGGTCTTGACGCGTGTCAGCCCTTCGCTGCGGGCGTGGGCTTGTACGCGAGCCACGAGGCCGCGCCGATCACCACGGCGGCGAGCAGCAGTCCGAACACCGTGCGCTGCGATTCGGTGAGATGCGGGAAGGCCGCGTCGAACGCGGTCGCGCGCTGCAGCATCGTCCACGCGGTGAAGGCCAGTGGCGGGATCGCCGCGCGTGCCCAGTCGGCGGCGCCCATCTGCGCGCGCCAGCTGGTTTTGTCGGCCTTCGCGGCGGTCCATGCGGCGTAGAGCCGGGGCACGAGGTACAGGGCCATGCCGATCAGCGCCAAGGCCCAGAAGGCGATCGCCAGCGAGCTCGGATCGGAGATCAGCGTGATCGTGCTCGGCGTAGCGCCGGCGGCTTCCGGTGCGCCGGTGATGGCGGCTTTCGTGGCGGCGGGAACGGCATTCGGTGGAACGATCCGCGTGGTCGCGCCGAGGATCAGCGCGTGCAGCGTGAGCACTTCGGTCGGCACCAGCGCGGCCGTGGCTTCGACATAACCGTTCACGGTGACCGGTTTGTTCGCTTGTGCGCTCTCGTCCTTGCCGCCGGAGGCCTGGGTGAAGGTGCGGATGGTGGTGTCGGACGCCGGGGCGGCCGCTGCGGTCTTCCTCTGCTGTGCGATCTGCGCGTACAGGAACGAACTCATGGCGGATCCTTGCGGCCTCGTGCGGCGGGGCGATGGCGTGGGGCAAGCCGGCTTGTGGTCCGATGCGCTCCCGTGTCCAGCGGCCCCCGTCGTCCGTGGATACGCCCCGCGTCGCGATCTTCCCCCTGCAGACGAGTAGAAACCAATCCTTCGGCGTGTTCAAGCGACCGGGCGCGTCATCAGGGATTCGATGTCGATGCGATCCCGACCCCGTGCCGACGCAGGGCCCATTCGACGTGCTCGCGGACCATGGCGTCGGCGATGTCGCGCCGCGACTGCAGCGCCGCGACCGCCTCGGGCGTGGTCGGCGCATTGCCCAGTGCGATCGCGAGGTTGCGCAGCCAGCGCGCATGGCCGCTGCGGCGGATCGGCGAGCCTTCGGTACGTCGCAGGAATTCGGCCTCGTCCCAGGCGAACAGGTCGGCCAGCGTCGCCTTGTCGAGATCGTTGCGCGCGCGGAAATCCGGCTCGTCGGTGGTCTTCGCGAACTTGTTCCAGGGGCAGACGAGCTGGCAGTCGTCGCAGCCGAAGATGCGGTTGCCGATCAGCGGGCGCAGGTCCTCGTCGATCGCGCCCTCGTGCTCGATGGTGAGGTAGGCGATGCAGCGGCGCGCGTCCAGCCGGTAGGGCGCGACGATGGCCTGCGTCGGGCAGATGTCGATGCAGCGGGTGCAGGTGCCGCAGTGCGCGGTCGCCGGCGGATCCACGGGAAGCGGCAGGTCGACGTAGATCTCGCCGAGGAAGAACCACGAGCCACCGTCCTTGTCGATCAGGCAGGTGTGCTTGCCGATCCAGCCCAGCCCGGCGTTCCGCGCCAGCGCGCGCTCCAGCACCGGCGCGGAATCGACGAACACGCGGAAGCCGAACGGCCCGATCTCCGCTGCGACGCGATCGGCCAGTTTCTGCAGGCGGTTGCGCATGAGCTTGTGGTAGTCGCGGCCCAGCGCGTAGCGCGCGACGTAGGCGCGTTCGCCGTCTTCCAGCGTGGCCCAGGCTTCGTCCGCGTCGCGGCCGTAGTCCAGGCCCACCGAGATCACCCGCAGCGTGCCGGGGACCAGGTCCGCCGGACGGCTGCGCTTGTCGCCGTGCTCGGCCATCCAGCGCATCGAGCCATGCAGGCCCTTGTCCAGCCAGTCGCGCAGGTGGCGCTCGTCGTCCGCCAATTCGATCCCCGAGATGCCGCAGCGCTGGAATCCGGCCTCGGCCGCGAGCACGCGGATGCGGTCCGCCAGTGCGGCGAAGTCGGGGTTTGCGTGCGGGGGCTGCGCGTCGGTATCCACGCCGGAAGTATAGAATCCGTGCATGCGCATCGCGTCCTTTCCTGCCTTGCAGACCGTCTACCTCGGTGCCGCCATCCGTGCCGCCGAGGGCATCGCAATGTCGCGCTTCGGCCTGGACGAAGACGACCTCATGGCCCGTGCCGGCCTGGCCGCGTGGCGGCTGGTGCTGGAGCGCTGGCCGCAGGCGCAGCGCATCGGCGTGGCCTGCGGGCCCGGCAACAACGGCGGCGACGGCTACATTCTCGCCGCGCTGGCGCTGGGCTCGGGGCGGCAGGTGTCGCTGCTGCAGCTCGGCGAGGGTCCGGGATCCGACGTTGCCCGGCGCGCGCAGGCGGTCTTTCTGCAGACCGGCGGCCAGATCACGGCCTTCAATGCCGACGCAGCGCTGCCACAGGTCGAACTCTGGGTCGATGCGCTGTTCGGCATTGGCCTGCGTCGGCCGCTCGACGGCGCCGCCGGCGACCTGGTCCACGCGTTGAACCGTGCTGCGACCGACCGCCGCGTGCCGCTGTTTGCGCTCGACGTGCCCTCGGGCGTGGATGCCGACACCGGCGACGACCACGGCCTGAGCGTGCGGGCCGACGTCACGCTGGCCTTCATCGCCGGCAAGCCCGGCCTGTACACCGGTCGCGGACGTGTCGCCGCAGGCGATGTCGTCGTCGATGCGCTGGGCCTGGCCGACCATCTCTTCGACGATCTCGAACCGGCCGCGCGCGTCGCGCGCGCCGATGCGCTGTCGTCATGCTTCGCGCCGCGCCCGCACGATGCGCACAAGGGTCATTTCGGCCATGTGCTCTGCATCGGTGGTGATCGCGGTTACGGCGGCGCGCTGGCGCTGTGCACCGAAGCCGCGCATCGCGTCGGCGCCGGGCTGGTCAGCGCCGCCACGCGTGCGGAACACGTGCCGGTGCTGCTGGCGCGTCGTCCGGAAACGATGGTGCGCGCCATCGAGGATGTCGATGGCGGCAGCGATGGATTGTCGGCATTGCTCGACAAGGCTTCGGTCATCGCCATCGGTCCTGGCCTCGGCGGCAGCGAATGGAGCTTGTCGCTGCTGCATGCCGCGATGGACGCCGGAAAGCCCCTCGTTCTCGATGCCGATGCGCTCAACGCCCTCGCGCGCCGCGATGCGGAAGCACTGCGCGATGCCGTGCTGACGCCGCATCCGGGCGAGGCCGCGCGCCTGCTCGGCACGACCACCGACGCGATCGCCGCAGATCGCCTGCGCCACGCGCGTCAGCTCGCCGCACGCTTCGATTGCGCGGTCGTGCTCAAGGGCGCAGGCACGGTGGTCGCCGCGCCCGGACAGGTGCCGATCCTCATCGACGCCGGCAATCCCGGCATGGCCACCGGAGGCATGGGCGATGTGCTGACTGGCGTGATCGCCGGCCTGATCGCGCAGGGCGCCGCGCCGTTCGATGCCGCCGCCTGCGGCGCGCTGCTGCATGCGGTCGCTGCGGATCGCGCTGCGCGAGACGGCGGCGAACGCGGTCTGCTGCCATCGGATCTCTTCGCGAATCTGCGTCGATCGGCGAATCCGGGCGCCATGGCATGAGCGCGTTCTCCATGCATCTGGCCGATGCCGATGCGACCGCAGGTTTCGCCGAAGCCCTGGCCGCGACCGCGCCGGTCCCTGCTGCCGTCCATCTGCACGGCGACCTGGGCGCGGGCAAGTCCACGCTCGCACGCGCCTGGCTGCGTGCGCTGGGCGTGCAGGGCGCGATCCGCAGCCCGACCTATACGCTGGTCGAGCGCTATCCGCTGGCGACCGGCGAGGCCCTGCACCTCGATCTTTACCGCATCGGCGACGGCGCCGAGCTGGAATTCCTGGGTCTGGACGATGTCGATGCTGCCCTGTGGCTGATCGAGTGGCCCGAGCGGGCAGGGGATGCGCTGCCCATTCCCGATCTGCGGGTCGCGCTGTCGATCGAAGGGGAGGGGCGCCGCTGTGAACTGCGTCCCGGAACGGAGGCGGGGCAGGCCTGGCTGGACCGTCTGCAGTCGGTTGCGGGGCATAGCTGACCCCAGTCGACAGGAAGTTCAGGCAGGTCACGGATTATTAAGGGAAAAGTGCTTGAAAATTTCCCTTGCCGGTGGTTCACTGGCCGGCATGCGCATCAAGGGGACCACCATCCAGCAGATCATCCTGGGGCTCGCGCTCCTGGTCGCCCTGTGCTGGAACCTTGCGCAAGCCAACGAAATCAAGGGCTTGCACCTCGCCGATGGTCCGGCCGGGACGCGTGCCGAACTGCAACTGCAGTCACAGGTCGCCTTCCGTACCATGCGCCTGTCGGCCCCCGAACGCTTCGTCGTCGATCTGCCCGACACTGCCGCGCGCAATCTCCGCCTCCCGGCGCCTGCCGGCATCGTGAAGTCCGTCCGTACCGGCCAGCCGGCGCCGGGCGTGACCCGCATCGTCTTCGATCTCACTGCACCGGTCGCACCGCTCAAGCCGCGTCTGGAAGCCGGTGCCGACGGCGCACGACTGGTCGTCGAATGGCCCGGCGACGGTCTTGCAAAGCCGCCGGTCGCCACGACGCCGACGACCGCTCCGACTGCGACGACGGCCGCGCCGCTCGCAGTCGCGGCTGCGTCTTCGAAGCCTGCGACGCCGTCGCCGGCGGCGACGTCGCAGTCCGTCCCCCCTGTTTCCGCTGCCCCGACCACGGTCGCCGCCACCACTGCCGGCGGCCTGCAGCCGACCGCGCCCGCCACACCGACCCCCGCTTCGCCCGCGAATACGACCGCAAATCCGCCGATGACCGCTGCGACGCCGACAACGCGTCCGGAGCAGGCCACGGCCCCCGTGACGGCCGAAGCGCTGGCGCCGGGCAAGACCCTGCGCGACCTGCGCAGCGGCACGCGTCCGTTGATCATCGCGATCGATGCCGGCCACGGCGGCCAGGATCCGGGCGCGATCGGTCCGACCGGCAAGCGCGAGAAGGACGTGACCCTGGCCATCGCCCGCGAACTGGCGCGCCAGGTGAACGCGACGCCGGGTCTCAAGGCCTTCCTGACCCGCGATTCGGACATGTTCCTGCCCCTGCATCGTCGCGGCCAGCTCGCGCGGCAGGCGAAGGCCGACATCTTCATCTCGATCCACGCCGATGCCGCCGAGAACCGTTCCGCGAAGGGCTCGTCGGTGTACGTGCTGTCGACGCGCGGCGCTTCCTCGCAGCGCGCCCGCTGGCTGGCCGACAAGGAAAACGCGTCCGACCTCATCGGTGGCGTCAAGCCGAAGAACGACAACACCCTCGCGTCCGTGCTGCTCGATCTGACCCAGAGCGGGCAGATGAAGGCTTCGGAAGATGCGGCCAACCAGGTGCTCTCCGGCCTGAAGAACGTGGGCTACAACCACAAGCCGAACATCGAGCGCGCGAACTTCGCGGTGCTGCGCACCTCGGACATGCCGGCGATGCTGGTCGAGACCGCCTTCATCTCCAACGCGGACGAAGAGCGTCGCCTCGTCGATCCGACCTACCAGCGCAACCTGGCCCGCGCAGTGCTGCAAGGCGTGGATACGTATTTCACCCGCCAGCCGCCGCCGGGCACGCTGTACGCCGCCCGTGCCAAGGCACTGGAGAGCGGGACCGTCGTCGCCAGCGCCGCGAGCGTGACGGCGAAGCCTGCGACCACCGGTGGCAGCCCCTGATCCAGACGTGTGATTCTGGTGCGTGATTCAGGCGTGATCCCGGGTTGAACTTCGAATACAGACACCGGCACGGACTTTCCGTGCCGGTGTCTGTGTCTTCAGGGCAAGCGTCACGACCGTGGCCCCGATGCCCGGGCTATCATCATCGTCCTTCCACGACAGGCCGCAGATGCGGCGACTTCGACGACGTGACGATCCGCCAGCTGCCCGACACCCTCGTCAACCAGATCGCCGCCGGCGAAGTCATCGAGCGCCCGGCATCGGTCGTCAAGGAGCTGGTCGAGAACGCCATCGACGCCGGTGCGACCCGGGTCGACATCGACCTGGAGGACGGCGGCGTCCGCCTGATCCGCATCCGCGACGACGGCGGCGGCATCCCGCCGGAGGAGCTGCCGCTGGCGATCCAGCGCCATGCGACCAGCAAGATCGCGTCACTTGATGATCTCGAAGCCGTGGCCACGCTGGGCTTTCGGGGCGAAGCGCTGCCGTCGATCGCCTCGGTCAGCCGCTTCAGCATCGCCTCGCGACAGGGCCGCGACGGACGCGGCACGGTGCTGCTGGTCGAGGGTGGCCGCGTCGGCGAAGTCGCGCCCAAGCAGTTGCCGCCCGGCACGACGGTCGAAGTCCGCGACCTGTTCTTCAACGTGCCGGCGCGACGCAAGTTCCTGCGCGCCGAACGCACCGAGCTGGGGCACATCGAGGAATGGCTGCGCCAGCTTGCGCTCGCGCGACCGGACGTGGAGTTGCGCGTCACCCACAACGGCAAGCCGCTGCGTCGCTACAAGGGCGGCGAGTCGGGCACGCTGTTCTCGGCCGACCGTCTCGGCGAAACCCTCGGCGAGGAATTCCTCGTGAACGCGCTGCAGGTCGACCACGAAACCCCGGTGTCCACCGAGAGCGGAAGCACGATGCGCCTGCGCGGCTGGATCGCGCGTCCTGCGTATTCCCGGGCCAGCGCCGACCAGCAATACCTCTACGTCAACGGCCGAGCGGTGCGCGACCGCAGCGTTGCGCATGCGGTGAAGCAGGCGTACGCCGACGTGCTGTTCCATGGCCGCCAGCCTGCCTACGTGCTGTTCCTCGATGTCGATCCGCGCCGCGTCGATGTCAACGTGCATCCGGCCAAGCACGAAGTGCGCTTCCGCGATTCGCGCGCAATCCACGAGTTCGTCTATCGCACCTTGAGCGCGGCGCTGGCCGAAACGCGCGCCGGTGCGGTCGCAGGCATCGATCCCGCCACCGGCGAGCTGGTGTCTCCGATGCCTGCGTCGATGCCATCGTCGATGCCGTCATCGACGGTCTCTTCGGCCTACGGCGGACAGCCGGCGATGCGTCCCGATGTCTCGGCCTGGAATCGTCCGATGCCGCAGACCGGGCTGGGCCTGCGCGTGGACGAGGCGAGGGTGGCCTATGGCGCGCTGTACGGCGCATCGACCGCGCCGCAGCAGGCCGTGCGTCCCTTGCCCGAAGCAGTGGAAGGCGAGGTGCCGCCGCTGGGCTACGCCATCGCCCAGTTGCACGGCATCTACATCCTCAGCGAGACCGTCGATGGCCTGATCGTCGTCGACATGCACGCCGCGCACGAGCGCATCGGCTACGAAAAGCTGAAATCGGCGCACGACAGCATCGGCCTGCGCATGCAGCCGCTGCTGGTGCCGCAGACCATCGCGGTGTCCGAGCGCGAAGCCGAGACCGCCGAGCGCGAAGCTGAAACCCTGGCCGCGCTGGGCTTCGAGGTCACCCGCAGCGGGCCGCAGGCGCTGGCGCTGCGCGGCGTGCCGGCGCTGCTGGCCGATGGCGAGATCGAAGCCCTGTTCCGCGACGTGATCGCCGACCTGGTCGAGCACGGCGCCTCGCGCCGGGTCGCCGGTGCCCGCGACGAACTGCTCGCGACCATGGCCTGCCATAGCGCGGTGCGCGCCAATCGCCGCCTCAGCCTACCGGAGATGAACGCGCTGCTGCGCGAGATGGAGGCGACGGAGCGGTCCGGTCAATGCAATCATGGCCGCCCGACGTGGGCGAAGTTCACCCTGGGCGAGATCGATCGCTGGTTCCTGAGAGGACGCTGACATGCCTGTGCTCCGTGATCGCACCTTCTGCAATGTCGTGCACCTGGCCGGCATCGGTTTGATGCTGGCGCTGCTGTCCGGGTGCGGCGGCGATGCGCCAGCGGCCAAGACGCCGATGAGCGAGGAAGAGGCGCGCTATCTGTCCGACGAGAACCTCTGGCGCGTCCAGCGCGAGGAACAGCTGGTGAGGCCGGATGGCTGGACCAGCCTGATCGCGCTGCATTTCCTCACCCTGCAGTCGCACTACATCGGCAGCAGCGCGCGCAGCGGCATGCGCATCCCGCTCGGGCCCGACTCGCTGGGCATGATCCAGCGCAGCGGCGACCGCGTGTTCTTCGTGCCCGAATCGGGGCTGTCGCTGACCGTCGACGGCGAGCCGCTCAAGGGCCGCGTCGAGCTGAAGGACGACAGCGCCGGTGCGCCGACGGTGATCGGCTTCGACGAGGGCAAGGGCCGCTTGAACCTGATCACCCGGGGCGGGCGGCAGGCGGTGCGCGTGCGCCACGAGGATGCGCCGACGCGGAAGAACTTCACCCCGATCGAATTCTGGAAGCCCGATCCCGGCTGGCGCGTGCAGGCGCGCTTCGTGCCGCATCCGCCGGGCAAGACGCTGGAGATCGGCACGATCATCGGCACCAGCGAAGCGATGCCGAACCCCGGCGTCTTCGAATTCCAGCGCGACGGCAAGACCTATCGCATCGAGGCCCTGGACCAGGGCGAAACGACCCTGCAGCTGATCATCGCCGACCGCACCAGCGGCCACGAAAGCTACGGCGCCGGCCGCTATCTCGATGTCGCGCGCCCGGGTCCGGATGGCAAGGCGGTGATCGACTTCAACCGCGCCTACAATCCGCCCTGCGCTTTCACGCAGTTCGCGACCTGCCCGCTGCCGCCGAGGGAGAACCGCCTCGACCTGGCGATCACCGCCGGCGAGAAGCGCTATCCGCCGAAGAAGAAAGCCTGACCTCCCGTCGCGCCCCCCACGGACCCTTCCCGAACCATGCGCTCCCGAACCCTGCTCATCGGCCTGCTCGTCGCCGCCATCGCCACCGTCTCTGCGGTCGCCGCCACCAAGTCCGGCCCGCGCAAGGCCGCCGCTGCGCCGCAGACGCCGCCGGTGCCGCCGGTGCCGCTGCTGTGGAAGGTGTCGGACGGCGACAACGACCTGTACCTGCTCGGCTCCTTCCATCTGTTGAAGCCTGCGGATTACCCGCTGTCGCAGGATGTCGACCTGGCCTTCGACGATGCCGAAACGCTGGCCTTCGAGTTGTCGCCCGAGGAAATGACCTCGCCGGCGCTGGCGCAGGCCATGGCCCAGGCCGCGCTGCGCACCGACGGCAAGCCCCTGAGCCACGAATTGCCCGAGCCGATGCTCAGGCAGCTGCAGGCCTGGACCAAGGCCAATGCCGAGACTCTGGAAGCGATGGGCCTGCATGGCGACATGCTCCTGGCCTTCGATGCCTGGTTCGTCGGCCTGACGATCTCGATCATCGAGATGCGCAAGCAGGGCCTCGATCCGGAACAGGGTCTCGACAAGTATTTCATGGCGCGCGCGGCGAAAGCCGGCAAGGCCGCGACGGGGCTGGAGAAGGGCCGTGAGCAGATCGCGATCTTCGACACCATGGGCAAGGTCGAGCAGTTGCAGTTCCTTGAAGAAGCGCTGAGCGAAGCGCACAAGTCCGGCGACGAGATCGAGCAGCTGCACACCGCCTGGCGCCGGGGCGATGCCGCGCAGCTGTGGCAGGGCATGGCGGTCGAGATGCGCGACGAGTATCCGAAGCTCTACCAGCGCATCAACGTCGCGCGCAACGACGCCTGGGTGCCCAAGTTGCAGGCGATGCTCGACCGACCCGGCACCGACGACACCCTCGTGGTCGTCGGCACGCTGCACCTGCTTGGCGAAGACGGCGTGGTCGAGAAGTTGCGCGCAAAGGGCTATCGCGTCGAACGCGTCTGCACCGGCTGTCCGCCGGAGACCCCGCTGGGCTCGGGCAAGTCGCCCGCGGCGGGCAAGCCGGTTGCCGGAAGCAAGCGATGAGCGTCACCCCTGCGGGCGTCCAGCCAATGCTGGCGCTCGGCGGTGCCTTGAGCGCGATCGCCGCGCTGGCGCATATCGGCTGCATCGTCTTCGGCGCGCCGTGGTACCGCTTCTTCGGCGCGGGCGAGCGCATGGCGCGGATGGCCGAGGCGGGCAATCCGACGGCCGCCGTGATCACTGCGGGCATCGCCGCCGTGCTGATGCTGTGGGCGGCCTATGCCTTCTCCGCCGCCGGCGCGCTGCCGCGCATGCCGTGGTCGAAACTGGCGCTGTCGGCGATCACCGGCATTTACCTGCTGCGCGGGCTGGTCGGGATCGGCGTGGCCCTGTTCGCCATCGAGACCGAGCAGGGCACGCCGTTCTGGTGGTGGAGTTCGGCCATCTGCCTCGCGTTCGGCGCGGTGCATGCCTGGGGCCTGTCGCGGGTCTGGGACAGGCTCTGACGCCCGCTTCCGCAGCCTCGGCGTTCAGCTCTGGGCGTGTTCGCGTTCGCCGAGGGTGTCGACCAGCACGATCTTCTGCCAGATGTTCGCGGACAGCCCCGTGGTCAGGCTCTGGATGTCGTTCACCGCGCTGAGCACCTGCGGGTCGTCGATGTCCTGCACGTACAGTGCGGCGACCTTGCTGATCAGCGCCAGCATCTAGGTGCAGTAGTCGAGATAGCGGCCGAGTTCGAAGCGGTCCAGCGTGCGTTTCGGCGACGAGACCGTGCCGCGCTCCGGCGACAGCAACTGCTCCGGATCCTTGGTCAGCTGGTGCATGTCGATCACGTGCGCGAGGCTGCGCAGCTGGTGCAGCGCATGCAGCGCCTTGTTGCGCTTGAGCCGGGTTTCCACGGACACGAGGAAGAACACCGCTACGCCGAGGAAGATCACGTCGTTGATCGCGGATTCGACGATCTGCAGCAGCGGGAACAGCTCGATGCGCGAGGCCGGCGCCGGTGCGGTGAGCGCGATGCCCACCACCACCGACAGCATGCTCGCGATCACCACGCCGGTGGCGATGCGGATCGGCCAGTGCGGCCGGCGCGCTTCGGCGATGTGCCGCGAGCTTTCCCGCGCCACGTCGACCAGCTCGCCGGCGACCTTCGACAGGCCGGATTCGGGGAAGCGTTCGCGGATACGCGCGGCCAGACGCTCGCCGGTGGCGATGATCGCCGCCTCGTCGAGCGCGCGGTAAGTCATGCCGCAGCCGATTCCGGCGCGATGTGCGGGGGCATGCCTGCGGGGACCAGCTCGATGCAGTCGACCGGGCAGGCCGGCACGCACAGTTCGCAGCCGGTGCACAGCGGTTCGATCACCACGTGCATGTGCTTGGCCGCGCCGATGATCGCGTCGACCGGGCAGGCCTGGATGCACTTGGTGCAGCCGATGCAGTCGGCCTCGACGATCACCGCGACCGGGGCCGGCGCCTTGTGCGCGCCGCGCGTGCGGTCGTAGGGCCGCGTGGGCACGCCCAGCGCCCGTGCCAGCGCGCGTGCGCCGGCGTCGCCACCCGGCGGGCAGTGATCGATGCCCGCCTCGCCGCGTGCCATCGCCTCCGCGTACGGCCGGCAGCCCGCATAGCCGCACTGCCCGCACTGGGTCTGCGGGAGCAGGCGGTCGAGGCGTTCGACGAGATCAAGTGGCACAGGCTGCGTCGTTCGATCGCAATCAGGGCTTGGCGGGCACGGCGCAGTAGGCCGCGAAGGCCTCGGCGTCGTTGGCGAAGCCCTTGGCCTTGGCCAGTTCCCATGGACGCACGCAACTGTTTTCGCGCGCGCACCAGCTGTAGCCGGCGGCGGGCAGGCAACCGTTGGCATCGCGATCGCCGCCGATGGCGCGCTGCGGCTCGGCGTCCGGCTTCACCGGCGTGTTGCGCACCTCGGGCGGGACGCTGTAGCAGGCGGCCAGCGAAGCGGTCAGGCAGAGCAGGGACAGCAGGCGCAGCGTGGACATCGCGGATCTCCAGGGCTGGTGGATGGTCGAGCAGATGAAGCGAACGCGTGCAGGGCCTCAGCGGACCGGCATGCCCGGCAGCGCGCCGTCGTCGGCGTCGAGCAGCGCAAGCGCGCCGCCATCGAAGCCGGCGGAGAGGATCATGCCTTCGCTCATGCCGAAGCGCATCTTGCGCGGCGCGAGGTTGGCGATGAACACCACGCTGCGGCCGACGAGCTTTTCCGGCTCGGCGTAGCTGGCGCGGATGCCCGAGAAGATCTGGCGTTCGCCCAGATCGCCGGCGTCGAGCTTGAAGCGCAGCAGCTTGTCCGATCCGTCCACGAAACCGCATTCCAGGACCTTGCCGATGCGCAGGTCGAGCTTTGCGAAGTCCTCGATGCCGATGTATTCGCTCTTCGGGGCTTCGGGCTTCGCCGGTTCGGCGGCCTTCGGCGCGGCGGTCTCTGCCTTTGCAGGCGCGGCGGGTGCGGCAGGCTGCAGGGAATCCTTGGAAGCTTCGGTCATGGCGTCGATCTGTTTCGGGTCGATTCGGGTGAAGAGCGGGGTGTAGGGCTGGATGGCGTGGTCGAGCAGGGGGGACTCAAGATCTTGCCATCGTGAGACGGTGCAATTAAGGAACGACTCGGCTCTTGCCGCCGTCTCTGGAATGATGGGTTTCAGATACCCAGCAATCAATCGGAAAAGATTGATTGCCAAACTGCAAACGTCATGAAGTTCATTGCGACGGCTTTCATCCTTGGCTAGCGCCCAAGGTGCCTTGTCCGCAATCCAAGCGTTGGCTGCATCCGCAACGTCCATTGTTTGTCGGCAGACATGCGCAAAGTCCCACTGCGCTGATTCGTTCAGGCCGTAAGCTGCAGACCTGCCATCCGTGACTTGTCCGTGGATTTTGTTGTACTGAAAACGATAAAAATCTGCTGCTTCCTTTGATAGGAATGCTGCTAGTTTTCCCTGAAAATTCTTTTCGATGAAGCCGGCGCAGCGGCTGGCAATATTGACAAACTTGCCAACGAGATCACTGTTAATGCGTGCGACAAAGTCGCCAAGATTCAAGTCTAGATCGTCTACGCCCCCAGATGACTTAGCGGCGTAGTAGTAACGCAGCGCTTCCGGTGGCAGGCCGGCATCGACGTACGTCTTCGCCATCACGAACGTGCCGCGTGACTTGGACATCTTCGCGTTGTCCACGGTGAGGTAGCCGTTCACATGCAGCTTCGTGGGCGTGCGGAAACCGGAACCCTTCAGCACCGCCGGCCAGAACAACCCGTGGAAGTTCACGATGTCCTTGCCGATGAAGTGGTGCATCTCGGCGTCGCTGCCGGCTTTCGTGAACGCGTCGAAGTCGTAGCCCTTCTTTTCGCACAGCGCCTTGAAGCTGCTGAGGTAGCCGATCGGGGCGTCGAGCCAGACGTAGAAATACTTGCCGGGCTGACCGGGGATCTCGAAGCCGAAGTAGGGCGCGTCGCGGGAGATGTCCCAGGGGCGCAGGCCGCCTTCGGCGTCCAGCCATTCCTGGAGCTTGGCCTTGACGCCGGACACGGCGACGTCGCCGGACAGCCACTCGCGGAGGAAGCCGTCGAACTGGCCGAGTTCGAAGAAGAAGTGCTCGGATTCGCGCAGTTCCGGCGTCTCGCCGCTCAGCACCGAGCGCGGTTCCTTCAGCTCGGTCGGCGCGTAGGTGGCGCCGCAGACTTCGCAGTTGTCGCCGTACTGGTCGGCGCTGCCGCAGTTCGGGCAGATGCCCTTGATGTAGCGATCCGGCAGGAACATGCCCTTGACCGGGTCGTAGAACTGCTGCACGGTCTTGCGGCCGATGTGGCCGTTGGCGTCGAGCCGTGTGTAGATGGCTTCGGTCAGCGCGCGGTTGCCGGCGGAGTTCGTCGAATCGTAGTGGTCGAATTCGACGCCGAACGCGGCGAAGTCGCGCTCGTGCGCGGCCTGGACATCGGCGATGAAGGTTTCCGGGGTCACGCCGGCCTTTTCCGCCGCGAGCATGATCGGCGTGCCGTGGGTGTCGTCCGCGCAGACGAAGTGCACCGTGTCCCCGGACATTCGCCGCGCGCGCACCCAGATGTCGGCCTGGATGTAGCCCACCAGGTGGCCGAGGTGGATCTGGCCGTTGGCGTAGGGCAGGGCGTTGGTGACGAGGACGGAACGGGACATGGGCGCGGACGGCTCCGGACAGGGCGGCCGGCGATTATCGCACGGGCGTCGCGACCCCCGGCCGCTGGTTCATGCGCTCATTCCCGCATCCAGACCTGGGTCCGACCGAGCAGGGCCATGCCGATGAAGCCACGCACTTCCAGCTTCCTGCCGGCGGCGATCGGTGTCATCTTCACCGAGTACTCCTTGCCGTTCTCGGGATCGAGGATGCGGCCGCCGCCCCAGGCCTTGCCCTGCGGCTTCAGCCCCCAGGCGATGTGCATGCCGACGATGGGCTGGTTGCGGCGCTTGCCCTCGCAGGCCGTGCACAGCGGGTTCGGGCCGTCCTTCGTGTCCAGCACCTGCACGATCCGTGCCGTGAGCGTGCCGTTGCCGGCCTCCTGGATCTCGATCACCGCCTTCGGCTTGCCGGTGGCATCGTCGATGCTGCGCCAGCGGCCGACCGGCGAGGCCTGCTGCGCCCAGGCGGCGATGGGCAGGAGGCAGGTGAGTAGCGCGGCGGCGGGGGCGATGCGCATGACGGGCGATCTCCGAGGCGTGGAAACGAAGACGGCCCGATGCCGGGCCGTCCTGGGGATGCGTGGAACGCGATCAGTTGACGCGGACCCACTCCGCGCTGCGGCACAGGAATGCGGCGACGCAGCCGGTGACCTTCAAACGCTTGCCGCCATCGATCAGTTCGACCTTCTTGGCCTTGAAGCTGCGGTCTTCCGATGGCTTGTAGCCGTTGCCTTCGCCCCAGCCGCCTTCGATGGGCTTGAGGCCCCACAGGGTCAGCATGCCGACAACCGGCTGCCCCTTGTTCTTGCCGCTGCAGGTGGTGCAGGTGTCCGGCAAGCCGAGGTTCTCGACGATCTTGGCTGCGAAGGTCCCGTTCTTGGCCTGATAGACCTCGGTGATGGTCATCGGCTTGCCGGTTTTGTCGTCCAGCGTCTTCCAGCGGCCGACGATGCCGGTGTCTTGCGCCGACGCCGCGAACGAGGCGACCAGCAGCGGCAGGGCGAACAGCGAAATGATGGATTGGATGCGCATCGTGACCCCTCCCAGGGCGTTGGATTCTGAATGTGTCGTGCCCCGGCTCGGTACCGCCCGGACATGTGCCAGTTATACCGCATCCGGTGGGGTATGGACGTGATGTCGGTCAGTCGGACAGGCAAAAAAAGAGCCCGGCTTGCGCCGGGCTCCTTCATCTCGCGCGTACGAAGTTCGATCAGTTGAACTTGTACGAGAACTGCGCCGAAACGGTACGACCGATCGGGCTGTAGCCGCGCCAGAAGAACGGATACGTGTTGAAGCCGCTGTCGTCCGGGTGGAAGTTGTTGAAGATGTTGTTCACGAAGAAGCTGACGCTGGCCTTGTCCGTGATCTTCTTGCTGACGTTCGCGTTCCACAGGAAGTACGGCGCGACGCGTGCGGTTTCCTGCCAGTTCGGCAGGCTGCCGTAGCGGGTCATGAACACGTTCGCCGCCCAGTCGCCCTTCTGCCAGCCCACCGAGCCACGCATGCGGCTGCGGAAGTCGAAGTTGCCCGGATCGTCACGCCAGTTGCGGTCGATCGGATCGGTGGCAAAGGTCTGCAACTCGTAGCCGAGGACGTGCGACCACTCCAGCGAGAACGCGAAGTCGCCGAAACGGTCGGTGTCCATCCGGTACCTGATCGACGCGTCGATGCCGTCCACGCGGCGCTGCGACTGGTTCACCGGACCGCTGCGGATGCCGGTCACGCGGTCGGTCGGTTCGCCTGCGGCAGGCTCACGGGTCACGCGGCTGATGACTTCCTGGCAGAACGCCGATCCCGCTGCGAACGGATAGGGCTGGCGGGTGCGGGTCAGGCCCGTGCGGCAACCGGCTTCCGCGTCCAGGATGAAGGTGGACGACAGGTTGGCCACCGCGCCTTCGAGCTTGACGACGTAGTAGTCGGCCTGCACGGAGAGGTTGTCGGTGATGTCCCAGACCAGACCGTAGGTCAGCGACTTGCCGGTTTCTTCCTCGAGCGTCGGCTCGCCCTTGCTGGTCGCGAACATCGAGTAGCTGTACGTGGCGCCCGCGCAGCTCGCCGTGCCGGGCGTGCCGCCGGTCGACAGGCAGCGGAAGGTGTCGAGCGCGGTGCTGAAGCCGCCGCTGCCTTCGTTGTACACGTAGTGCATGTCCGGCGCCTTGAAGCTGGTCGAGTAGTTGGCGCGGAGCAGCAGCGATTCGATCGGACGGAATTCGAGGCCGGCGGCCCAGGTCTTCGCGTCGTCGACGTTGGTGATGTCGTTGTACTTGTCGAAGCGGCCGGCCAGGTTGGCCTTCAGCATGCTGAAGATCGGGATGCTGACTTCCGCGCCGATCGCGTAGCGGTCGCGATCACCGCCGCCGTTCGTGCCGGTCAGGTTGTAGACCGTACGGTTGGTCGGCAGGATGCCCGCCGGCGACTTCAGCTCGTAACCCTGCTTGGTGTATTCGATGACACCGGCGATGCCCAGCGGGCCGGCCGGCAGTTCGAACAGATCGCCGCTGACCACGAAGTTGCCCTGGGTGACGTACGAATCGGCTTCGTACTTCAGGATCGAAGACATCGCCCGGTATTCCTCGGGCGTGATCGGGCGGTACCAGCGGTCCAGGTTGATCAGGTAGCGCGGAGCCGCCGCAGTGCCGAGGTTCGGGCCGAGGAAGAAGTTGGTCACTTCCGAGCCGTCGAGGCGCGGGCGGGTGCGGCTTGCGCTGTACTCGGCGCGGCCGAGGGTCAGATCCCAGTCGAACTTCTCGCCGAAGTTGCCGCGCAGGCCGATCGCGAAGTCCCAGGACTTCTCGGTGAACTTCTGGTTCGTCGCTTCGACGCCGCCCACTTCCTGCGGCGTGAAGATGCGCTGCACCGTGACGTTGCCGTTGATCGTCGGGTTGGTGGCGAAGAAGGCTGCAGTGCGCGTGCCGACGCCATCCGTATGCGGGCCACCGAAGAACTCGAGGCCGCCCGACAACTCCGACTTGGAGTGGTAGGCCATCAGGCTCGACCACAGTTCCATGCCGTTGTCGAACTGCCAGTTGCCGTACAGGTAACCCGACAGGTCCTTGTTGCCGTTGTTGATGGTCTGGTAACCGACATCCTTGAAGTAACCGCAGGTGCTGCCGGTGACGTAGGACTGGCCGGCCAGCGGATGGGTCGCCGGGTACACGGCGCGGTACGTCCAGTCGACGTATTCGCCGCCGAAGCGGTCGCAGGTGCCTGCTGGCGGCGTGATGCGGTTCTGCGAACCGACCGGCACGCCGGAGCGCAGGATCAGCAGGCCGCTGGCCGGCTGGTTGCCGACGACGGCCGGCGGCAGCGGGTTGTCGTCGCGCGAATCCATGAAGTCGCGCTGGTAGGCATAGACCGGCTCGTCGTAGAAGTATTCGAGCGCGTAGGTCAGGCTCCAGTTGTCGCCGGTCTTGCCGCCGACCCACTGCAGGTCGGTGTAATCGCCGCCGCCCGTGGTGCTGGTGCCGGCGCGCAGGGTGAAGATGTCGCCTTCGTAGTTCTTCTTCAGCACGACGTTGACCACGCCGGCCACGGCGTCGGAGCCGTAGATCGCCGAGGCGCCGCCGCTGAGGATTTCGATGCGTTCGACCGCAGCGGTCGGGATGTTGCCGAAGTTCTGGAAGTTGCTCTGGCCGTTGTACGGGAACGGATAGTCGGCGGCGCGACGACCGTTGATCAGCAGCAGCGTACGGCCTTCTCCGAGGCCGCGCAGGTTGATCGGCGAGCCGTTCGGCGTGAAGCCACCGGCCGAGTTCAGTTCGTTCTGGCTGGAACCGGCGTTCTGCGTGATCGTGCGCAGGGTGTCGGCGACGGTGACGAAGCCTTCGCGCTGCAACTGCTCGGTCGAGATCACCGTGACGGGCGAGGGGCCCTCGACTTCGGAGCGCTTGATGCGGCTGCCGGTGACCACGATGCGGTCGAGGTTGCCGGACTCGTCTTTGTTCTCTTCCTGGCCCTGCTGGGCGCCGGAATTGCTGGTGTTGTCCTGTGCGAAGGCCATGCCAGAGATCAGCAGCGTCGAGAGGATCGCCGTGGTGAGCTGGCAGCGCCGCAAGGCGCGCGAGTTGCTAGAAATCATGTGTTTCCCCGGTTGCAAGTCGTTATTCGATATCGAGATGGCATGACAGTCCCCGGCCATCCTCGGCGAACTTAACATGCGGTTAACGCCGTTGTCATGAGCACTTCATGTTCCTGTGTTGCCCTGAACTAGTGATTTTCGTCACAAAATAAACGTACTGTGCCGTATTGTGACGCTGCGCGACGCAGTGCTGGCCGGGCGGGCAGGTGCCGGCGACAATATCGGGATGAATACGCCTTCCATGTCCCGACTCCCTCCGCACGCCGTCCAGGCCGATCTCGCGCCCCTGCCGCGCATCCGCAACATCCTCGCCGTCGGCTCCGGCAAGGGTGGGGTCGGCAAGTCGACCACGGCGGTGAACCTCGCCGTGGCGCTGGCCGCTTCGGGCCTGCGCGTCGGCCTGCTCGACGCCGACATCTACGGCCCCAGCATCCCGACCATGCTCGGCTTGTCCGGGCGTCCTGACAGTCCGGACGGCAAATCCATCGTGCCGATGCGGGCCCACGGCGTGGAGACGATGTCCATCGGCTTCCTGGTGGAGCAGGACACGCCGATGATCTGGCGCGGCCCGATGGCGACCTCGGCGCTGACCCAGCTGCTCAACGACACCCGCTGGGGCGGTGACGAAGGCGAGGGCCTGGACATCCTGGTCGTCGACCTGCCGCCGGGCACCGGCGACATCCAGCTCACGCTGGCCCAGAAGATCCCGGTCGCGGGCGCGCTCATCGTGACCACGCCGCAGGAAGTGGCCACCCTGGACGCGCGCAAGGCGCTGAAGATGTTCGAGAAAGTGAACGTCCCGGTGCTGGGCCTGATCGAGAACATGGCGCAGCACGTCTGCTCGAACTGCGGCCACGTCGAACACCTGTTCGGCAGTGGCGGCGGCGAACGCATGGCGGCGCAGTACGGCGTGCCGCTGCTGGGTTCCCTGCCGCTGGACATCGCGATCCGCGAGCAGGGCGATGGCGGCGTCCCGGTCGTGGCGGCAGCGCCCGACTCCCCGGTGGCGGCGGCCTATCGGGCCCTGGCGGCACGTGTGGTCGCGACCCTGCGCGAGCGTCCGCGGGTCAAGGCCGAGATCGGCGCGACCTTGCTGTGATCCTGCCGGCAGATTGATTGCACGATCAATAAATTGATCGTTGTTCATAGGTATTGTCGATGACAGCGGTGGCAAGCCCGGCCGCTGGTCGGCGATGTTGCATCGCGGCGTGCAACCGCTCGCGATGCGTCCCTAGTGTGTCGACGCTTCGGCGGATTTCCGCCGGTCTGCAGCAACGACAATCACAATCACAACAGGGGCTTGAAACAGATGAACCGTACCGTCCGTCGCGCCATGCTGGCATCCGCAGTCCTGCTCACCCTCGGCCTGTCCTCCACCGCGTTCGCCGGTGGCCGTCCCGATGCCGTCATTTCCGGTCTCAACGCCGGACGCGCCCATGAGGCCAACCAGCTCATCATCAAGTTCCGCGACGGTGCCAGCACCGTGCAGCGCAATGCCGTGCGTGCCGGCCTGCGCGCGGTGTCGCAGGACACCCTGCGTCGCGGCAAGCGCGGCGGCGACACCACCCTGATGCGCCTGCCCAGCGGGGTCAACCTGCAGGCGCTGGTCCGTCGCCTGTCGACCAACCCGGCGATCGAATACGCCGAGCCGAACTGGATCTATACCCATTCGGCGTCCTCGAACGACCCGTACTACACCAACGGTTCGCTGTGGGGCATGTACGGCGATGCCACCAGCCCGGCGAACCAGTTCGGTTCCCAGGCGGGTGAAGCCTGGGCCGCCGGCCACACTGCCTGCAACGGCGTCCTGGTCGGCGTGATCGACGAAGGCATCTACTTCAACCATCCGGACCTCGCCGCCAACATCTGGACCAATCCCTACGATCCGGTGGACGGCGTCGACAACGACGGCAACGGCTACGTCGACGACGTGCGCGGCTGGGACTTCGACGGCAATTCGAACAACATCAACTCCGGCGGCGCGGGCGACGACCACGGTACGCACGTGGCCGGCACCATCGGCGCCGTCGGCGGCAACGGCGTCGGCGTCGCAGGCGTGTGCTGGAGCGGCGTGAAGATGATCTCCGGCCGCTTCCTCGGCCGCCGCGGCGGCACCACCGCCAATGCGATCAAGGCGGTCGACTACTTCACCGACCTGAAGACGCGCCACGGCCTGAACATCGTCGCCACCAACAATTCCTGGGGCGGCGGCGGCTTCTCGCAGGCGCTGCAGGATGCGATCGGCCGTGCCAACAATGCAGGCATCCTGTTCGTCGCGGCGGCCGGCAACTCGGGCGCCAACAACGACACCACCGCCAGCTATCCGTCCAACTATCCGAACGCGAACATCATCGCGGTCGCCGCGCTGGCCAGCAACGGCAGCCTCGCCAGCTACTCGCAGTACGGCGCCACCACCGTCGACATCTGCGCACCGGGCTCGGCCGTCAACTCGACCGTGCCGGTCAGCTCCAAGGGCAGCGTCGTGCCCGGTTATGCGAGCTACAGCGGCACCTCGATGGCGACCCCGCACGTGACCGGCGGCGTCGCGCTCTATGCCTCGTCGCACCCGGGCGCCAGCGCCGCCGACATCAAGGCCGCGATCATGGGCACCGCCGTGCCCACGACCTCGTGCAACGGCAAGGTGGTCAGCAACGGCCGTCTGAACGTCAGCAGCTTCTGATTTCCGGCCTCCCCGACCCGCGAAGGCCCGGCCCTGCCGGGCCTTCGTCGTTCCCGGGCATCCGTCCGGGGCAAGCCTCGGCGGCGATCCCGTAGAATGGCCGGCCTTGCCCCTGACAGACGGGCCCCGGCCCGGAACACACACGCATGAGCATCAAGAGCGACCGCTGGATCCGCCGCATGTCCGAACAACAGGGCATGATCGACCCCTTCGAGCCTGGGCAGATCAAGCATGCCGCCGACGGCCAGCGGATCGTCAGCTACGGCACCTCCAGCTACGGCTACGACGTGCGTTGCTCGCGCGAGTTCAAGATCTTCACCAACATCAACTCCACGATCGTCGATCCCAAGCATTTCGATCCCAAGAGCTTCGTCGACGTGGTCGCCGACGAGTGCATCATCCCGCCCAACTCGTTTGCGCTGGCGCGCACCGTCGAGTACTTCCGCATCCCGCGCGACGTGCTGGTGGTGTGCCTGGGCAAGAGCACCTACGCGCGCTGCGGGATCATCGTCAACGTCACGCCGCTGGAGCCGGAATGGGAAGGTCACGTGACCCTCGAATTCAGCAACACCACGCCGCTGCCGGCGCGCATCTACGCCAACGAGGGCGTCGCGCAGATGCTGTTCTTCCAGTCCGACGAGGTCTGCGAGACCTCCTACAAGGACCGCGGCGGCAAGTACCAGGGCCAGACCGGCGTGACCTTGCCGCGCACCTGAGCGCGCCAGCAGGCTCCGCGAGATGAGCGATTTGCAGGCCAGTCTGGCGGCGATCTACGCCGATCTCACCGGCGGTCGCGTCCCCCAGGCCGGGCCGAAGCTCGAAGCGCTGCTGCAGACGCATCCGCACCTGCCCGAAGTCCGGCGCGCGCAGGCGGCCTGGCTGCAGATGTCGGGACGCGGGGATGACGCCATCGATGCCATGCAGGCGGCTGTCGCCCTGTCGCCTGACGATGCCGCGCTGCGCATCGCGCTTGGCCAGGTGCAGGCATCGGCGGGCCGGACCGATGAGGCGATCGCTTCGTTCCAGATGGCCTGCGAGCGCCAGCCGTCGAGTGCGGAAGCCTGGTATCTGCTCGGCGCCACGCACTACGGCAATGGCCGGCTCGCCGAGGCCCTGCAGCCGCTCGAACGCGCGCAGGCGCTGATGCCTGCCCAGCCGATGATCGCCGCGATGCTGGCGGACACGCTGTTCCTGCAGGGACGTTTCGAGGATGCGCTGGCGCATTTCCGCCGGCTCATGCAGACGCAGCCGCCGGACGCGATGCGCACGCTGCGCGTCGTGCAATGCCATCGCGCCCTCGGCGAACCGGCGTTGGCCCTGCAACTGGCCCAGGCCTGGCAGGGCGACGGTTTCGCGCCGTTGTGGCTGGAAATCGGCGGCCTGCACGAAGACCTCGGCGATGCCGATGCCGCGCATGCGGCCTACCTCCAGGCCACCGCCCTGCAGCCAAATTGGGCCGAGCCGGTGTCCGCGCTGATCGGTCTGCGCCGCGAGACCACGCCTAGCGCCGTGCTGGAGGCGGCGCAGGGCCTGCTTTCGAGCGGCGCGCTGCCGCCGCGATCGCGTGCGCTGCTGCATCACGCCTTGGGCAAGCGCGCGGACCGGCTGGATGCCACCGACCAGGCCGCCGCGCACTGGCGCGAGGCCAATCGCCTGCGCCGCGCGCAGGATGGCGCGCTCGACCGTGCCGTACACCAGGCGCGCATCGACACGCTGATCGCCCGCACTGTCGATGGTGTCGCCGCACATGTGCAGGATGCCGATGTATCCGGCCCCCGGCCGCTGTTCGTGGTCGGCATGACGCGCAGCGGCACCACGCTGGTGGAGCGGATCCTCGCTGCACATCCGCAGGCGCACGGTTGCGGCGAACTGCCGGTCTTCACCGCCTTCGGCAACGCGCTGCCGGATGCACCGTTCACGACCGACACGCAGAGGCTTGCCGAGCTGGCGGAGCGGTGGCGTGCCGCCGTGCGTCGCACCGCACCGGACGGCGTCGCGCTGGCCATCGACAAGCATCCGTTCAACCTCGAACAACTCGCCCTGGTCGCGGCCACGTTGCCCGATGCGCGGGTGGTGTGGTGCCGGCGCGATCCGCGTGATGTCGCACTGTCGATCCATGCCGAGAGCTTCGCCCCCGACGCCACCTATGCGACCGACCTCGATGACATCCGCTTCGTGATGCAGCAGCAGGCCCGCCTGATGCGACACTGGCGCGACGTGCTCGCGCTCCCGATCCACGAGATCCGCTACGAGCAACTGGTCGACGATCCCCAGACCGAGGCACGACGTCTCGTCGAATTCGCCGGCTTGCCCTGGCACGACGATTGCCTGCGCTTCCACGCGAGCGCCGGGCCCGTGCAGACCCACAGCCGTTGGCAGGTCCGCCAGCCGATCCATCGCGGTGCGATCGGGCGCTGGCGTCGCTACGCCGACTGGTTTGCTGGCTGGCCGGACGACGGTGCCGACGAGGCCTGAGCCCGGGCTGCGGAGCGCACGGCTTGTGGCATGATTCGGCGGGTCGCCCCATGCCACGAAGGAAGAGGGAATGTCCGTGAATCGCAGCCGTCATCGCAGCCATGTCTGCCCCCATCGTCCGCGTCCGCTGGTGCGGGTCCTGGCCTTCGGCGCACTCGCGCTGCTCAGCCTGCAGGCGCTGGCCGCCGAAACCATCCGCTATGTCGCCCTGGTCGACGGCGGCAAGACAGCCGGCCACCAGATCGTCGAACACGGCGACGACGGTGTCACCCGCGTCGACTACATGTTCAAGGACAACGGACGCGGTCCCGAGCTGAAGGAAACCTACGTCCTCGCCAGCGACGGCACCTTCGCCAGCTACAGCGCGAAGGGCGCCTCCACGTTCGGTGCGCCTGTCGACGAATCCTTCGTGATAGAGAACGGTGTTGCGCGCTGGAAATCGACGGCGGACGCGGGCGAGCAGCCCCACCAGGCCGGCGCGGCGTACTTCCCGCTCGGCGGATCCCCCCAGGCCTACGCCGCGCCGCTGGCCGCACTGGCCGCGCGCGCGGACGGCAAGCTGCCGCTGGTGCCCAGCGGCACGCTCACGATGCAGCAGGCGGACGAAGCCGAAGTGTCGGACGGCACCCGCACGCGCAAGGTGCGCCTGCAGCGGGTCACCGGCATCGGCTTCACACCGACGTTCGTGTGGATGACCGACGACGCGAAGCCGCGCCTGTTCGCACTGATCTATCCGGGCTACCTGCAGCTGGTCGAGGAAGGCTGGCAGGCCAGCACTGCCACCCTTGAAGCGCGGCAGAAGTCCGCCGAAGCCCGCGCGCTGGTCGAGTTGCAGCAGACGCTGGCGAAGCCGCTGCGCGGCACGACCCTGATCCGCAATGCCCGCGTGTTCGACAGCGTTGCCGCGCGCATGGGCGAGGCCTCCGACCTGCTGATCCGCGATGGTCGCATCGTCTCGATCTCCGGTGCCAACCAGGAGCGCGCCCGCGCCGATCACGTCGTCGATGCCGGCGGGCGCGTGCTGCTGCCCGGCCTGTACGACATGCATGGCCACGTCAACGACTGGCAGGGCGGCCTGCACATCGCCGCGGGTGTCACCACCGTGCGCGACATGGGCAACGACAACAAGACCCTGCAGGCGCTGATCGCCGACGAGCGCACCGGGCGCGTGCTGTCGCCCAGCATCGTCGCCGCCGGCTTCATCGAAGGCGAAAGCCCGATGTCGGCGCGGAACGGTTTCGTCATCAAGGACCTGGCCGAGGCGAAGAAGGCCGTCGACTGGTACGCCGCGAACGGCTACCCGCAGATCAAGATCTACAACTCCTTCCCCAAGGACATCCTGCGCGAGACCGTCGCCTACGCGCACAGCCGCGACCTGCGCGTGAGCGGACATGTGCCGGTGTTCCTGCGCGCGCAGGATGCGATCGATTTCGGCTACGACGAGATCCAGCACATCAACCAGGTGCTGCTGAACTTCCTGGTCGACGACAAGACCGACACGCGCACGCTCGAACGCTTCTACCTGCCGGCCAAGCGCATCGCCGATCTCGACTTCAATTCCAAGCCGGTCCAGGACTTCATCGCCGCGCTCGCCGCCAACCGCATCGCGGTCGATCCCACGCTGGCCACGTTCGATTTCATCCGCCAGCGCCCGGGACAGCTCTCGCAGACCTTCGCGGCGGTCGCCGACCACATGCCGCCGGACGTGAAGCGCGGCCTGTACGCGGCCGAGTTCGACATTCCCGACGACGCCACGGCGGCGCGCTACAACCGCTCCTACGAGAAGATGGTCGAATTCGTCGGGCGCATGTACAAGGCCGGCGTGCCGATCCTGGCCGGTACCGACAGCCTGCCGGGCTTCGCCCTGCAGCGCGAACTCGAACTGTACGTGCAGGCCGGCATGACCCCGGCGCAGGCGCTGCAGGTGGCCACCTGGACTGCCGCGCAGCACAGCCGCACCGATGGCGATCGCGGCGCGATCGCGGTCGGCAAGCGCGCCGACCTGCTGCTGGTCGACGGCGATCCCTCGAAGACCATCGGCGACATCCGCAAGGTCGCGCTGGTGATCAAGAACGGCACGGCCTATTACCCGGCCGAGGTGCATGAAGCCCTGGGCATCAAGCGCTTCACCGACCCGGTCCGCGTGCAACCGGCGGCCGCGGCGGCGCCTTGAGGCGCGAAGCGCATGGCCAGCCGCTCATGCTGTCGGTCATGCACCCGGGATGGCGCCGGCATTCCCATGCCGGCGCTTTGTCCTACACTGGGGTCACCCCTCGCACGTGGAGCACCGCCTTGACCACCGCCTACGACTTTTCCGCGATCGATATCGACGGCCACGACAAGGCGTTGTCCGACTACGAAGGCAAGGTTCTGCTGATTGTCAACGTCGCCTCGAAATGCGGATTCACGCCGCAGTACACCGGCCTGCAGAAGCTGTGGGAGACCTACCGCGATCGCGGCCTGGTGGTGATGGGTTTCCCCTGCGACCAGTTCGGCCACCAGGAGCCGGGCAACGAAGCCGAGATCATGAATTTCTGCTCGCTCACCTACGACGTCGACTTCCCGATGTTCTCGAAGATCGACGTCAACGGCGCCAAGGCCCATCCGCTGTGGAAATGGCTGAAGGACGAGAAGGGCGGGCTGCTGGGGATCGATGCGATCAAGTGGAATTTCAGCAAGTTCCTCGTCGGCCGCGACGGCAAGGTCATCAAGCGCTACGCGCCGACCGACAAGCCCGAGTCGCTGGCCCGCGACATCGAAGCCGCGCTGGGCTGAGGGCTTCAGGCGTGATCCCGGCGGCCGATGGCGGCGAACAAGGCTTCCAGCTCACGCTGGACACCGAAAGCTCCGGTCTCGTGGCCACGGTCACCGGCCGGATCGAGACGGTCGAGCACCTGATCGCGCTGTTCATGCGCATCGCCGGCGAAGTGCGGCGCACGGGCGTGAAACAGGTGCTCGTGCTCGACCACACCCAGGGCGTGGTGCCGCCTGAAACGCAGATGCGCAAGTTGTTCGCCGCGCTGGAAGGGCAGGGCTTCGACGCGGTGCGCGTGGCCTATGTCGATGCGCGCGGCACTGCGGTCAGCCGCATGGAAGTCGGCGAGATCCTCGGTCGCGAACACGGCTACGAATGCCGGGTGTTCGACAACGAATCCCGCGCCCGCATCTGGCTGCATTACGGCGAGAGTTGATCGTCCTGTCGACGCGCCTGCTGCCGGGTCCTCAGCGCGCGTCGAGCTTGAATTCGAACGGTACTTCGACGGAACCGGCCTGGCCGGGGCGGAAGCGCCAGCGCTTCGCCGCCTGCGTGGCCGCGCGGTCCAGTGCGCGCGAACGGCTGCTGCGCACCACTTCGACATCGTCCGGCTTCCCGTCGCTGCCCACCGTGATCCGCACCGTCACCGTGCCCGACTCGTTGCGACGCATGGCGTCGGACGGGTAGTCGGGCTGTACCCGGGATACCGGCACGGGGAGGCCGGGCGCCACGTCGGAGGTGCTGCGGGGCGGCGGGGCGTTGGTGTCGGCAGGCGAGGGCGCTTCGGTCGGGCCTGCGATCTGCGCCGGCGGCGGGGCGGGCTTCGGCCGTCGTGCGGCTTCCTCTGCGGCCTCGGAAAGACCGCTGGCGCTGCGCTCGCCCGGGGCCATCGGCACCGGCAGCGGCTCGAACACCTGGCCGTCCACGGCCTCGGGCTTGTCGGTGGCGCGATAGAAATTGCCGTTGTCGCGCATGTCCAGCCAGAGCAGCAGGAACAGCAGCAGCCCCAGTCCGAAACCGCCGGCGATCAGGAGCAGGGCGCGGCGCGACAGGCCGAGGCGCGGTGCCTGTGAATGCGAGGGATGTGGGGTCGACATGCGGACTGCAGGCACGGAGATGGCCCGATTGTGGCACAGGCATCCCGACGCCCATCCGCCGTTCCGCGGCTGGCGACACGGGATTCGGGCGCAATTCAGGCGATAATCGGCGTCCCGTCACGTTACGCGCCCCTGTCCCCATGCTCGATCCTGTCCTGCTGCGCAACCAGCCCGCCGACCTGGCCGCCCGCCTCAAGGAGACCCGCGGTTACGACCTGAACGTCGCCGACCTGATGCTGCTCGAAACCGAGCGCAAACAGATCCAGGTGCGCACGCAGGAACTGCAGAACCTGCGCAACACCAAGAGCAAGCAGATCGGCATGCTCAAGGCGAAAGGCGAGGATGTCTCCGCCGTGATGGCCGAAGTCGCCGGCTTCGGCGACGAACTCAAGGCGAGCGAAGCGCGCCTCGACGAGATCAAGCTCGCCATCGACGCCATCGCCGCTGGGATCCCGAATATCCCGCACGAGTCGGTGCCGCTGGGCAGCGACGAAACCCAGAACGTCGAACAGCACCGCTGGGGCTCGCCGCGCACCTTCGATTTCGAGGTCAAGGACCATGTCGAACTTGGCGCACGCCACGGCTGGCTGGATGCGGAAACCGCCGCCAAGCTCAGCGGTGCGCGCTTCACGGTGCTGCGTGGCCAGCTCGCCCGCCTGCATCGCGCGCTCGCGCAGTTCATGCTCGACCTGCATACGAATGAGCACGGCTACGAGGAAACCAGTGTCCCGCTGCTGGTGAACGCCGACTCGATGCGCGGCACGGGGCAGTTGCCGAAGTTCGAGGAAGACCTGTTCTCGACGGCGGTGGGCGAGGGCGAATCGGCGAGCAAGCGCTACCTCATCCCCACCAGCGAAGTCCCGCTCACCAACATCGTCCGCGACGAGATCGTCGACGCCGAGCGCCTGCCGCTGCGCATGACCGCGCATTCGATGTGCTTCCGCGCCGAGGCCGGCAGCGCCGGTCGCGACACGCGCGGCATGATCCGCCAGCACCAGTTCGAGAAGGTCGAACTGGTGTCGATCGCGAAGCCCGAAGAGAGCGACGCCGAGCACGAGCGCATGACCCGCGCCGCCGAAACCGTGCTGGAGAAGCTCGGCCTGCCGTACCGCAAGGTGCTGCTGTGCACCGGCGACATGGGCTTCTCCGCGCGCAAGACCTACGACCTCGAAGTCTGGCTGCCCTCGCAGAACACCTATCGCGAAATCTCGTCCTGTTCGAACTGCGGCGACTTCCAGGCCCGCCGCATGCAGGCACGCTGGCGCAACCCCGCCACCGGCAAGCCGGAGCTGGTGCACACGCTCAATGGTTCGGGCGTCGCCGTCGGTCGTGCGCTGATCGCGGTGATGGAGAACTACCAGAACGCCGATGGCTCGATCACTGTGCCTGATGCGCTGCGTGGCTACATGGGTGGCGCCGAAACGATCGCTTGATCGGCTGATCGCTCGGAAAGAAACGTCATCCTCGCGCAAGCGAGGACCCACGCATCAGTGGCGTTCAAGCATGGGTCCTCGCTTGCGCGAGGATGACGATGGTTTTTCTTCTCTTCACGCTGCGTCGTCGTTTCATGTGATGCGCAATGACACGGGCCGCTTTCGCGGCCCGTGTCGTTCAAAGCAGTTCCCTCGCTGCGCTCGGGATGACAGCTAGGCTATCGATCAGAACAGGTTGACGTTCGGCCACGCAGACACGCCGCTGTCGATGGCCTGCAGCATGGTGTCCATGTCGTCCGGCTTGCCGTTGTCGCCGTTGCCGGCGCCGACCAGGCCATTGCCGCCCGGTCCGACGCGGAACACCGCCGAGGTGCCGCTCATTTCGCCGTAGTGCGCATAGCCGTTGCCCAGCGCGGTCTGGAACTTCATGAAGCGCAGCAGGTCCATCGGGCGGGCGATCCAGCCGCCATGCGAATCGAAGCGCTTCGGCTTCACGCTGGAATACGCGCCGCCGCCGTAATACACGACTTCGTCGGACTTGCGGTCGGCTTGCTTGTCGCCGCCGATCACCACGTCCGGCGCACCGGCGGGCTTCATGAAGTTGTCGCGCACGTAGGCTTCGTACGACTTGCCGGTCTTCTTCTCGATCACGCGGCCGAGCAGGCAGTAGCCGAAGTTCGAGTACATGTCCGAACCATCGAGGTCCGCCGGCGTGGTGCCGGGGGTGTAGCCGAGCGGATAGTTCTCCAGCGCCCAGGTGATCAGGCCGGCGTGGTCGGTGCCGCTGTAGTCGAACATCGGGTCGCTGCCGTTGCCATCCTTGTTGATGCGACGGAAACCGGCGCGATGGCGGATGAGGTGGTCGATGGTGATCTTCTCGATGTCGGGATTGCCC
Source organism: Lysobacter brunescens (assembly GCF_042677005.1). Lineage (NCBI taxonomy): Bacteria > Pseudomonadati > Pseudomonadota > Gammaproteobacteria > Lysobacterales > Lysobacteraceae > Lysobacter > Lysobacter brunescens. The sequence continues at coordinate 192,111 of NZ_JBHTIF010000003.1, forward strand.
GACGGCGTCGACCAGGTATTGCCGAGCACGGTGTTGCTGCCGAAGACCTTGCTGCCGCTGTCGAGGTTGGTATCGGCGAGCAGCTTCAGCACCGCGACATGGGTGACCGGCTTCGAGACGCTGGCCACGCGCAGGCGATGGCGCGGCGACATCGGCAGGCCGCTGTCCTTGTCGGCGACGCCGAAACCGGCTGCGTACACCAGCTGCTTGTTGCGCATGATCGCGATCGACACGCCCGGCATGCCGGTCGCACGCAGGTAGTCGCGCGCCTTGCGATCGATCAGCTCCAGGTCGCTGCCCTTGAACACCGTGTTCGTCCAGATCGCATTGAAGCGCACGCCGCTGCCGCTGTTGAACGCCTGCAGGTAGGCCGGTTCGTAGCTCTGGTACAGATGGTTGTCGAACACCGACTGGTAGTGCGCAGCCGGAATGCCATGGCGTGCGGAGTAGTACGGTCCCGCCTGCTTGGTCCACAGCGCCGCGTAACGGTCGGTGCCGCCGTCGCGATAGCCGCTGACCATCTTCAGTCGCCAACCCTGGCGGCCGAAGGTGTCGAAGGCGGTCTGGTATTCGCCGGCGCTCAGGCCGTGGCGCGCGACCCACGCGCCGCTGTTCTTCTCGAAGATCGCCGCGAAGCGCGGCGAGCCCCCGACGCTGAACGCGCTGACATGGGTCAGGCCGTAGCCGTCGCGCTCGGCCTCGGTCACCGCGGCCTGATACTGCTGCGCCGTGAGGCCATGGCGGGCGCGCATCGCGGCACCGCCGCGTTTTTCCCAGATCGCGGCATAGCGCGCCTGGCCGGCGACCGCATAGCCATTGATGTAGGTCAGGCGATAGCCCTGGCCGTTGAGGGTGTTGAACTCGGTCTGATACTGGTCGGACGTCAGGCCATGGCGCGCGGCCCAGGCCGGGCCCGGGACTTTCTTCCAGATCGCGGCGTAGCGCGCGCCGCCCGCGTCGTAGCCGCTGATCGCGGTGAGGCGAAAGCCCTTGCTGTTGAAATCGTTGAAGGCGGACTGGTACTGGGTGGAATTCAGGCCGTGTCGGGCGGCCCATTCGACCGCGCTGGCGGTCGTGGAGGCGAGGGCGGCGGCGACCAGCAGCAAGCTGGCGCAGGCGCCGCGCAAGGCGCGACGGCGGGTGGACATGAAGGACATGGTGCGTCTCCTGGTGCGATCGCACGCTCGAGCAGGTGTTGCCGACGAGCGCGCGGACGGGGGATCCGGCGACGTGTGCCGGGATGGTGCGTCGGATGGGCGCGGCCCCCGGAGACCTTGCGCCTCACGCCCCCATTCCGTGGGAACGTGCGATGTCCGACAGTCGAGGGTTACGGGAGTTCAGGGTGGCAGCGGACAGTCGCAGGCGTTTGCTGACCGAACCTGGCGGCAGCGATGACCTTTGTCCGTTGCGCATGGCGAATAAAGCTGGTTCAATTTCGCTCAGTGTTCTGAATATGGAAAGGCCGCCATGAACGATCTGAATGACCTCTACTACTTCGCGATGGTGGTCGAACACTCCGGGTTCGCCGCCGCCGAGCGCGCGCTGGGCATCCCGAAATCCCGCCTCAGCCGCCGCATCAGCCAGCTCGAAACCGACCTCGGCGCCCGCCTGCTGCAGCGGTCCACCCGTCGCTTCGCGGTCACCGATGTCGGCCAGAGCGTCTACCGCCACGCTCAATCGATGATGGCCGAGGCCGCCGCCGCCCGCGAGGTCGTCGACCGCCTCAGCGCCGAGCCGCGCGGCCTAGTCCGGGTCAGCGTCCCGGTCGGCATCGCCCAGGAACTGATCCCGAGGCTGCTCCCGGATTTCCTCGCGCGCTATCCGCTGGTGCGCGTGCAGTTGCAGGTCAGCAACCGCCGCGTCGATGTCATCAACGAAGGCTTCGACGTCGCGATCCGCGTGCGTTCCCGTCTCGACGACGACGGCAGCCTGGTGATGCGCAGCTTCGGCCAGATCCAGGAACTGCTGGTCGCCAGCCCGAAATACCTCGACCGCGCCGGCCGCCCGCGCGAGCCCGAGGATCTCGCCAACCACACCACGTTGAGCATGAGCGAGGACGAAGCCCGCCAACGCTGGGAACTGCAGGGCGAGAACGGCGAGATCCGCCGCGTCGAACTCAAGCCCCGCGTCGCCGGTTTCGATTTCCCGATGCTCATGGCCTTGGCCAAGCAGGGCCTGGGCGTCACGCTGCTGCCCGAGACCATCTGCGCCGAAGCGGTACGCGCGAAGGAACTGGAAGTCGTCCTGCCGCAGTGGCGCCTGCCGATGGGCATCTGCCACGCCGTCTTCGCCTCCCGCCGTGGCCTGCTCCCCGCCGTGCGCATGTTCATCGACCACCTCGCCGAGTACATGCCCCCGCTGCTGGAAGTCTCCCGCCTGCAGTGCAGCAACTGCCCCCAGACCGTGGAAAGCGCGAAACAGGTTAAAATGCCGACCCCGGCGTGAGGCCGGCATGCATCGCGGAACACAACGGAGAGATGGCCGAGTGGTTTAAGGCAGCGGTCTTGAAAACCGCCGAAGGGTCAAACCTTCCGTGGGTTCGAATCCCACTCTCTCCGCCAGATACGCAAAGGCCCCCGAAAGGGGGCTTTTGCGTATCTGGCGGAGCGCAGCCGGTGGACGAATACGCCAGGTTCGACGCATCGGCAGGATTGCCGATGCGCACAGCGAAGCTGCCCGCAGGGGTGAGGTGGGAATTCGCGCGGCATGCCGCGCGCCACCGAACGCCGATGCATACGCATCGGCCGGAAAGGGCCATGGATGGCCCGAGTAAATCTCACTCTTTTCAAAAAAACTCAAAATTAAACTGACTGCTGGACTATCAATTTCTGAGTCCGCTGTGGAATTCCATGCTCCTTATCCAAGGCATTGGCATTCTCATAAATCTCGATAGTCAATTGCTTGCAAGCATTCGACACTCGAAAGTCTGTAAATGCCTCAGCGGGGCCGCTCGCCCAAAAGGTCTGGGTGCCGCCTACTATGCCGGTAGAATGATCCCATGCAATTGATGGCGGTGTTGACGACATCATCCAGCCCATGCTCAGTTCTGCACCTGGGCTATGTGGTGTGCCAATCAACTTGATCCTTATGGCATGGCCGCTGCTTAGCTTGACTGCCAAGCAGTATCGTTTATCCGCTTCAAGCGCAGCGTTGTCGTTCATTGCTAATACATTGGGGCGATTTTGCACGATCTCCGGATAATCCAGTCGGTCGGCGCGAATTGCACTTTCTATGCTCCGGATCGCAGCCCCAAGGGAGGCTTCTTGTTCACCCTTGCGGAAGCGGTCAAGATTGAAGTCAACGGGTTGTATGCCCGCCAAGTCGGAAAGGTAATTGAGTTTCTCTCCTCGTGGCGTGAGCAAAAACGCGCGATGAATGCCGTGTTTAGCGGCAAAGTATCCAAGCTCAAAGACAACATTCATTCTGGGCACGAGAAACGTGGCATCGCGGCTTTGCAAGACATCGTCGGGCGTAAGCACAAATATGCCGTAGGCATGACTGTCAACAGCTTTGGCGAATGAATCTAAAGCGCCGAACCCGGCTCGAAATACACCCTGTGTCCAAACCGTCGGCTCATACCTATAGTCAAGTTGCCTCTGCACCTCGGTTGCAACATCAAGAGCTTCTTTATCAGCGGCTGACAGAATGAGAATTCTAGGGCGACTAGTCATGGATGCAGTGCCTTGATTGACTTATGGGGTATAAGTTGGATTCTTTGGCATTCTACTTCTATGACTGCGGAAGCAGTCTTGACCCAAAGACGTGTTTCTTAGCAATTTCTGGAGCGATACAGGGCTCCTGATCCGAAACCCTCACTCCACCCCCGCATCCCAAGCCCGGATCGCAGCCTCCACCGCGTCGATGCCTTTCGCGACGGCGTCCGCGTCGACATGCTCGATGGTGTCGTCGGCGCTGTGGATCACCTTCATCACCTTCGGCATCGATTCCGGTTCCTTGCCGCCGAACACGGCGAGGATGTTCGGGATCTCGGTCGCGCCGACCAGCGAATAGGACACCGCCGGCCATTCGGCCTTGAGGAAGGCGAGGTGATCGGTTGGCGGATACTGCCTGCCTGCGGTGATCTGCAGGCCCTGCGCCTGCGCGGCGTCGCGGCTGCGCGCGACCAGCGGATGCGCGTCGTCGGGCGTCATCATCCACAGGCTGTCGCCCCAGCCGAACACATCGAAATTCACGTACAGCGCCGGCTTCTCGCGTTTGTCGGCGACATACGCCGCTGCGCCGCGCAGGCCTTCCTCTTCGAGATCCCAGAAGGCGACCTGCACGCGGTGGCGCTGCAGCGGCTGCACGCGGAAGCGTTCGGCGAGTGCCAGGGCGACCGCGCTGCCGGACGCGTTGTCGGTGGCGCCGCGCCCCGCACTGACGCGATCGGAATGCGCGCCGATCAGCAGCAGCGGCTGTTCGGTGCGACCGCTGACATCGGCGATCAGGTTCTCGCCGGTGACGGTGCCGTGCAGGAAGGTGTGCACCTGTGCCGGCATGCCGGCCGCGTCCAGGCGCTTGCGCAGGTAGTCGCGACGCCCCGCGTTGTCGTCGGCCGACGCCATGCCGGCCACGTCGGCCTGCCATGCGGTCTTGGCGACCTCGGACGGGTTCGGCATGTCCAGGGCCAGCGCGGACTGCGCGAGCATGCCGCCGGCGAGGAGCAGGGCGGCGAGAGCGAGGGGCGCACGGCGCAGGAAAGCGGGCAGATGCATGTCGAAACTCCGGGGACGAAGCGCCGATGGTGCCAGAGCCGCAGGGCGCACGGCCCTGTCGGAAGTCATCGGGGTCGGAATTTTCCTACAGGCCCGAGGGCGGTCTTCCGCTTGTCGCCCGCCGGTGCGCCGCCTAGTCTGTGCGCCGGACGAACCGATGGAAGCCAAGGGAATGACGATCCGCGTATTTCTGCTCGACGACCACGCGCTGGTGCGCACCGGCATGCGCATGATGCTGGCCAACGAAACCGATATCGAAGTGGTCGGCGAGGCCGACAACGGCGAAACCGCACTGCCGATGATTCGCAAGCTCAAGCCCGACGTGGTGCTGTGCGACCTGCATCTGCCCGGCATCAGCGGGCTGGAGGTGACCGAACGCATCGTCAAGGGCGACTACGGTTGCCGCGTGGTCGTGGTGTCGGTGCTGGAGGACGGGCCGATGCCGAAGCGCCTGATCGAGGCCGGCGCATCCGGATATGTCGGCAAGGCCGGCGATGCGGCCGAACTGCTGCGCGCGGTGCGCGATGTGTCGCGCGGCAAGCGCTATCTGGCCAGCGGGATCGCGCAGCATCTGGCGCTGTCCGGGCTCGGTGGTGAAGCGACGCCGTTCGATGCGCTGTCGCCGCGCGAGCTGGAAGTGGCGATGCTGATGGTGCAGGGCATCCGCCAGGAAGAGATCGCGCGACGCCTGAGCCTCAGCGCGAAGACGGTGAACACGCACAAGGCGCGTCTGTTCGAGAAACTCGGGATCCAGGACAGCATCGCGCTGGCGAGGCTGTCCACGCAGTACGGACTGAGCGACCCCGCGCGCGCCGTGTGACGCGCGCGGGGCTGTGCATCAGGCGCGCGGTGCGCTCTCGTCGCTCGACGACGTGTCGGCGGCGGGACGTGCGTCGACCGGCTGGGCATCGAACAGCGGCAGGCCGACGCCGTACTGCGGTGCGGCGATTTCACTGACGAGCTCGGCGGCGACGTCCGGCGCGGCGACGATCACGTCCGGCGTCGCGGCGACGCTTTCGGTGGAGATTTCCGCAGTCGCTTCGACCTTGGCGGCTTCCACGACGGTGGCTTCCGCAACCGGGACTTCGACGACAGGTGCTTCGACAGCGACAGACTCGACGGCGGCCGTTGCGGCAGGCGCCGTTTCGACGAGCGTCGCCTGGACAGCGGACTGTTCGACCACGGTCTGCTCGACGGCCGCCTGTTCGACTGCCGGTTCGACAACGGCCGGTTCAACCACGGTGGATTCCACGACCGTCGGTTCGATCACGGCGGGTTCGATCACCGCAGGCTCGGGCACCACCACAGGCTCGGGCGCCACAGGCGTTTCGACGACGGTTTCGCTTGGTGCGACGGGCGTCTCCGACGGTGCGGCAGGTGTCGTGCTCGCAGCGGTGTCGACAGCCGGCTGCTGGGGCGTGGGTTCGATTTGCGCAGGCGCATCGACGGCGGTTTCCGCCAGGGCAGCGACGGCAGCGACCGCGACCGGTGCGGCGATCGCAGCAGCCACGGGAGCCGGCGTTGCCTTCTCGGCAATCTCCGTCTTGGCGGGCGCTTCAGGCAGGTCGTCGAAGTCGAACTCCGGCTGGCTGCGATCAACCGTGATCTGCGCGCCGTCGTCGACGGCGATCACGTCATCGCCCAGTGCCTCGGCACCGGCGTTCTCGCCATTGCCGCGACGGCGGCGGCGACCACCGCGACGGCCACGACGGCGACGACCGCCACCTTCGGCGCTGCCGTCATCGCTGCCTTCGCCATCGCCGGCATCGGCGGTTGCGTCATCGCCGGCCTGCAGCGCGTCGTCGGACGCCGCGATGCCTTCGGTCTTCGGCACGATCGGTGCAGCGACTGCGGGTGCAGCGATAGCGACGGCCGCGACAGCCGGTGCGGCTGCGGCTTCGGCCGTGGTCACTGCAGGTACGGCAGGCAGCGGCTTCTGCGCCTCGGCCTGTTGCGGCTGCGCACGCTCCTCGCGACGCGGCTGGCGCGGCTCGTTGCCCTGCGGCTTCTGTGCCTGCGTCTGCGCCTCGGCCTGGCGTTCCTGACCCTTCTCCTGCTGGCCGCGTGGCTTCTGACCCTGGCCCTGCGGCTGGCCGCCCTGCTGCTGCGGGTTCTGCTGCTTCTGCTGCTTCTGCTGGCCGTTGTTCTGCGGCTGCTTCTGCGGACCACCCTGCGCCTGACCCTGCTGCGCATTGCGGCTTTGATCGTTGCGTGACTGCTCGTTGCGTGACTGCTCGTTGCGGCGCTCGTCACGACGGTCGTCGCGACGCTCCTGGCGCGGCTGCTGGCCCTTCGGCCCGCGCTGGTCCCGGCGCTGGTCGCGATCGCGGCGCTGGTCGCCGCCGCGGTCCTGCCGGCCCTGGCCCTGCTGGCCATGCTGTGCTTTCGACGGCGCTGCCGGCTGCGCGGTTTCGCCGCCGAACAGGCCCTTCAGCCAGCCCATGAGACCACCGGACTTCGCGACAGGTGCGGGCTGGTGAGCAGGGGCCGCGACCGGCGTCGGTGCAGGTGCCGGAGCGGGCGCCGGCTGCTGGCGCGGCTGCTCTTCGCGTTCTTCGCGTAGCGGGGCAGGGCGGTCGGGCTTGACGTTGGTCACCGCGAACGGCGGCGGGATGTTGAGGTTGGCCTTGGTCAGCGCGATCGTGGCCAGCTTGCGCGGCGTGCCGCGCTGGTAGCTCGGCTTCGCGGTTTCCTCGCCCATCTCGTTCTCGCGGATGCGCGTGACTTCGTAGTGCGGGGTGTGCAGCGACTCGTCGGCGACGATCACGATCGGCGCGTCGTGGCGCTTCTCGATCTCGCTCAGCGCGCGGCGCTTTTCGTTGAGCAGGTAGTTGGCGATCTCCACCGGCGCCTGCACCAGCACCTGGCCGGTGTTGTCCTTCATCGCATGCTCTTCGGCGAGGCGGATGATCGACAGCGACAGGGATTCGATGCTGCGCATGCGGCCGTGGCCGTCGCAGCGCGGGCAGACCAGCTGGCTGGATTCGCCGAGGCTGGGGCGCAGGCGCTGGCGCGACATTTCCATCAGGCCGAACTTGGAGATGCGACCGAGCTGCACGCGGGCGCGGTCGTGCTTGAGCGCCTGGGCCAGGCGGTTCTCGACCTCGCGCTGGTGCTTGTTCGAGGTCATGTCGATGAAGTCGATCACGACCAGGCCGCCGAGGTCGCGCAGGCGCATCTGGCGCGCGACTTCCTCGGCCGCTTCGAGGTTGGTGTTGAACGCGGTTTCCTCGATGTCGCCGCCCTTGGTGGCGCGCGAGGAGTTCACGTCGACCGCAGTCAGCGCTTCGGTCTGGTCGATCACCAGCGAGCCGCCGGACGGCAGGCGGACGGTGCGCTCGTAGGCGTTCTCGATCTGCGATTCGATCTGGAAGCGGTTGAAGAGCGGGGTGTCGTCGGTGTAGTGCTTGAGCTTGCGCAGGTTGTGCGGCATGACCTGCTCGACGAAGTCGCGCGCCTCGGCGTACATCTCCGGGGTGTCGACCAGGATTTCGCCGATGTCGGCGCGCATGTAGTCGCGCAGGGCGCGGATGATCAGGCGCGATTCCTGGTAGATCGGCAGCGGCGAGGGCTTCTTCAGCGCGGCCTCGGTGATCGACCGCCACACGCTGAGCAGGTAGTCGAGGTCCCACTGCAGCTCTTCAGCATCGCGGCCGACGCCGGCGGTGCGGATGATCACGCCCATGTCGTCGGGGATGTTGAGCTTGTCCATCGCCTCCTTGAGGGCGGCGCGGTCGTCGCCCTCGATGCGGCGCGAGACGCCGCCGGCGGTGGGCGAGTTCGGCATCAGCACCATGTAGCGGCCGGCCAGCGAGATGAACGTGGTCAGGGCCGCGCCCTTGTTGCCGCGCTCTTCCTTGTCGACCTGGACGACGATCTCCTGGCCTTCGCGCAGGAGTTCCTTGATGCTGGCCTTGTGGTGGTCCACGCCGGCCTGGAAGTAATCGCGGGAGATTTCCTTCAGCGGCAGGAAGCCGTGTCGCTCGCCACCGTATTCGACGAAGGCGGCTTCCAGCGACGGTTCGAGCCGGGTGATGCGGCCCTTGTAGATGTTGGACTTCTTCTGTTCCTTCGACGGGCGTTCGATGTCGATGTCGTAGAGGTTCTGTCCGTCGACGATCGCGACGCGCAGTTCTTCCGCCTGCGTCGCATTGATGAGCATGCGTTTCATGGTCTTGCGTTCCTCGCGCGCTCTCCCCGGGCGCATCGCGTGGATGCGGAAACCGGATGCGCGGGACGCCGGGGGGCGCGTCGCCTGGAGCAGACCTTCGGCCGCATGCGTCGTGCGGGCGCCCGGGGCGTTGTCGCGCGCTGCGGACCCCGATCCCGTCGAAACGGAACTGCGGCCCGGCCCACCACGCGCGATGGCGCATGGTGCCGGCGACAACCTCCTTGTCGGTTCGCCCGGGTCGTCCCGCCGGCTTTCGCCCGGACGGCCCGTCGTTGCAGATGGCGTGGGGTGTTTCCAGCGCTACGACACCACGGCGGACCGCGGGAGCGCTTGTTGTGCATGGAGCTAGTGTTGCCGGGCCGGCGGCCGACTCCCTTCGCGCCTTCGGCGCGAGGGGCGGCCACACGGGACGTGTTCAGCCCAGGTGCGCATGGCACCCGGCGATAAGCGGGAGTGCCGACGAGCCGCTAACATGGCCGCCCCGAGGACGGTGGTCGCGCACTCCATCGGATATCGCGGGGGAGGTGGGCTTTCGGCCCGCTGGCACCGCCGGCCGACGTTGCGGCTGGCGACCAACTCCTTAGCGAAATCAAACCCTTATATCGCGCAGCGAGTGTAGCAGATCACGACCCTGATGGCCTCATCCAATTCTCGTGGGGACGACTCCCCCCAGCGGCCTTCGGGCCAGGTCCGCCTTGTCCGCGTCGCCGACGACCGGGCCGGCCAGCGGCTGGACAATTTCCTGCTCGGGCAGCTCAAGGGCGCGCCCAAGTCCTTGATCTACAAGATCGTGCGCAGCGGCCAGGTCCGCGTGAACGGCGGCCGTGCCAAGGCCGAGACGCGCCTGGAGGGCGGCGACGAAGTGCGCATCCCGCCGGTCCGTCTGGCCGAGGCCGGTGAAAAGACGCCACCACCCAAGGGCCTGCTGGCGGCGATGGAGGCCAGCATCGTCTTCGAGGATGCCCGTCTGCTCGCCATCAACAAGCCGTCCGGGCTGGCCAGCCACGGCGGGAGCGGGATCAGCCACGGGGCGATCGAGACCCTGCGCGCCCTCCGGCCGAGGGAGTCGCTGGAGCTGGTCCACCGGCTCGACCGCGATACCTCGGGCCTGCTGATCGTTGCCAAGAAGCGTTCGGCCCTGACCGAACTGCAGGCCCTGATGCGCGAGAACGACGCCGACGAGGGGCGGGGGATCGCCAAGCGCTACCTGGCTCTGCTGGTCGGGCGCATGCCGGACGGCGTCATGACCGTCGACGCGCCGCTGCACATCGGCCTGCGCCAGGGCGGCGAGCGGCATGTCCAGGTGCATCCGAACGGCAAGCCTTCGCTGAGCCACTTCCGCGTGCTGGAGCGACGTGGCGGACATTCCTACTGCGAGGTGCGGATCGAGACCGGTCGCACCCACCAGATCCGCGTTCACGCCCAGCACATCGGCCATGCCGTCGCCGGCGACGACAAGTACGGCGACCCCGAGATCAACAAGCGCCTGCGCGAACAGATCGGCCTCAAGCGCCTGTTCCTGCACGCCGCATCGCTGGAATTCGCCCTCGACGGCGGTCGCGCCCCGTACCTGCTCGATGCGCCGCTCGCGCCCGAGCTGATGGATGTGCTGGATCGGCTGGGGTCGTAGAAGGCGCCTGGCGCTGCTTGGCGCCCGCCCCCGGATGGACCATCATCATGTCGGATACTGCGATGGGGATCGTGGTGTCCGGCACGTCCACTACAGGGGATCTCCTCGCATGTTCAAGCGTCTCATCATGTCCGTCGCGCTGGTCGCGATGTCCTTCGTTGTTTCCGCGGCCAAGCCTCAGGCGCTGCCCATGCCGCTCGGCGAACAGTTGCCCGTCGAAGTCGTACTCCATCAACAGGAACTGGCTGTCGATGTGCACAGTACGGCCGGCCTGGGCATGCAGTTCGGCCTGGTCGGCGCACTGATTTCGTCGGCCGTCGACAACGCCAATGCGAAGAAGGCCGAAGCGCGGGTAGCTCCACTGCGCGATGCGCTGATTTCCTACCGGTTCAATGAACGTTTCGAGGCCGAACTTCGAGCCAAGCTGGCCTCGGAGGGTATTTCGGCCGACCCGCAATTGATGGTCCTGTCCAGCAGCCGGGATTTCATCGGAGCGCAGGCGGATGCCGATGTGCCGAAGTACGCCATGGTGATCGCTCCGCGTTATGCCATGGATTTCGACTTCGGACGCATGTACGTGCAGGCGTCCGTGTACATCGTCGATCGCGAACGCAAGAGCAACGGCAAGCTGAAGACCCGCTACCGTGCCTCGCGCGTCTACAATTTCAGCCATCGAATTGAAGGCGGCAAAGCCGACGACTACCCCGCGACCTGGCAGAATCTGCCGCCGAATGCGATGGCGGACATGCTTGACCGCAGCGTTCGCCATGTCACCGACATGATCGTCTACGACTTCAGCGCGCAGGGGCGTTCCGAGTGGACCGCCAGCGTGAAGAAGACGAGTGCCAAGCTCGGCAATCATGAGTACGGCGGCCTGGAAGTGCGCCGTGGCGATGACTGGATCTGGCTGCGGGCAGGCGCGCCCGGCCGCAAGCTTCAGACCCGTACGATCGTGAAACCAGGGTTCAACAACGGCATCAATGGCTTCAACGTGGTCGATCCGATTGCGCTGGCATCGGCTGCTGCCACGAATGCCAGGACGGCGGAGATGCCTTCTCCGGCCGTGACGGGTGTTTCTACTCCGTCCGAGACCAGCCATGCAGAGTCTGTGGTGGCACCTGCAGGTGCCGAAGCGCAGCCTCCTTCTCCGCAGACGCCTCAGCCCGAGGCGGACACGCCGTGAGGCGCATCGTCATTGCCTTTGCAGCATGCGCGACCCTGCTGTCGTCGGCCTGCACCCCGAAGATCGTGAAAGTGGACATGGACCCCGGACGATTGGCCGCCATCGGCGCCACCGATGCGCGCCTGCGTTGCGGGTATCGTCTCGGCGATGTGGTCGACATGCGCCCGGCCGGCGATCGTGCCGGCGGGCTCGGGTTCCGCATGTTCGCGTTCGAGGATGCCCCGGCTGTGGTGCGCAGCAGCCTGCACAACGTGGGTTTCAGTGATGCGCCGGATGCGCGCGCTGTCGAGGTCCGCCTGATGCGCCTGTACATGAACCAGGTGAACGTCACCAAGATTCCGGTCGTGGTGTACGAAGTGCAGGTCGATGGACTGGCGCCGCAGTTGATCCGTTCGCAGTTGCCGAACATGAACTGGAACGGCAGCGAGGACGAGGCCTATCGCGGATATGGCCGTGCGCTCGAGGGGGCGAATCGCCAGCTCGTGGAGAAGTTGAATCTCGCCTGCAACTGATCCCGTGGCGTGGCCCCGGGATCGGATCGGAGGAGATGGCATGTCGTCTAAGGGCATGTCGTCGAAGGGCATGTCGTCGAATGAGTCGTGCTGGCTGCTGCAGCCCTGCGGAATGCTGTGGTCGAGCCCGGTCGTTGCGGCGAAACCACCGGATCTGTCGGTCCTCCCGGGGATCGACGGGCTGTCCCGATCGCGCAGACGGCGGACATGATCGCGTTCGATTTTTCCGCCGAAGGCCGTGCGCACCGGGGGCGCAACCTGTGCATGACTCGGTTCGAGGTCGATGGACGTGAGCATTCCGGTCGTCTGCTGCGCCGCGGCCAGAACTGGGTCCCTGCCGTTGCAGGTCTTGCCCCCCGGCCGCTGATGTCACATCGGTGCCGGCACCCGTGGTGAACGCCGCCAGATCTGCCCGCTGTCGGTGAGGACCCAGGCATTGCCGGCGCTGTCGACGCCGACGCGCTTTCCGGCCGCGTCGGTGTCCCGCCAGCTGCCGGCGTTGTTCCAATGCAGGACGGCATTGCCGTCGCCCTTGCCGCGTCGACAGGCGATCGCGTAGACGGTGTGGCCGTTGGCGGCGACGTCGACGAAGCATCCGGGCCGCTTCGACCATGTTCCGCCGCCGCCCTCGGCGCGTTCGTACAGTTCGTTGTTCGCGGTGACGACCCAGACGCTGGCGCCGACCGCAATGCGGGTGGCGGCGCCGCTCACGCGTTCCCAGCCGCAGAAGTCGTTGCCGGACAGTTGTCCCTGGGCAGGCGGGCAAGGTGTCGCGCGGGCGATGGCATTGCCGCCGTCACCGGCAGGTTCGGACGTGATCACCCACAGTCCGGCGACACCGGCGCCGACATCCACGATCGGCCGCCCATCCGGCGTGCCGCGCTGTTTCCAGGCGCCGTCGCTCGCGCTGGACCACAGCAGGGCGTCGCCACCCACGACATAGGTATTGCCGCCGTGCGAGGCGATGGCGCTGCCGCGCCCGCCTGAAGCATGCGGAACGAAGGCGTTGCCGTTCCAGCGATACAGGCCGGACGCACCGCGTTCGCCGTTGCCGACATCGCAGCCGGTCACGTAGACAATGTCGATGCCGGCGCCGGTGATGTCGCGTGCGCAGCCGGGGACCTGATCCCAGCGGCTCGCGCCATCGGTAGGAAGGATGCGGTCGCTGCGTTTCGGCGGCGTGGCCACGGGCGCCTGGTGTGTCGATTCCTGGCGCGTGCGGCGCAGGTTCTGGGCCTCGGTGATGGATGCGTATGCGAGCGCGCAGAGGCTCAGCAGCGCAGCGGACGTGCGGATCGGCAACATGATGGTGTCCTTGTGTGTCGGGGTGCGGTCGATCACGTCGCGATCGACCGGAGATGCAGCGAGCGTTTCGGTCCTCACAGGCGCGTGATCGCGTCGCGTGCGGCCTGTTCGAGGCGGTCGTCGAGTGCGCCATCGGCACGCATGCCGGTGATGTTCAGTACCAGCAGTCGCGCTCCCTTGCGGACCACGATCACGCGGGCCTGGACGGCATCCAGCTGGCCCTGCTTGCGCCAGGCGCGGTCGCCCAGCCCCTGCGGCGCGGTGCCGCCCTGGGTGCCGCCCAGCGCGGACACCATGGCGTCGAACATGCCCTGCGCTTCGTCCGCATCGGCGGACTCGCTCAGCTGGACCATGAACATCGCGATGTTGCCGGGATGCCCCTGGCTGGCCCAGACGCAGTTCTCGGGATCGTCACCCATGATCCCTGCGGGCTGGCCGAGCACGACCTGCACGCGCGCGGCATCGAGCAGGGCGCAGGCTTTCGGCAATGGCGTGTCCGGCGTGGAGGACGCCGCAGCGACCCGGGGCGTTCCTGCGTCCGACGAAGGTGTGGCAGCGTCGGGCTGGCAGCCGGCCAGCAAGGCGAGAACGAGCAGGAGGGCGAAGGGAGAAGAGGACGCGTTCATCGGATATCCGTGCGGTGAAGGGCATTCGCCGAACGGAGATTCGCGGGCCGGACCGGACATCGCTTGCGCATGAGATGTCGACGCGTTGCCGACAGGGCGGGTGCGGGGCTTCAGGGCGCAGGCGAGACCAGGCGTCGTGCGCGGGTACGCGGGCTGTCCGGATGATCGAAGCGCCGGCTCGCCTCGGTGGCGGCTTCTTCGAGCCGCTGGGCGCCGGCCAGGTCGCCGGTGGCGGCGAGGACATCCGCGCGCACGCGCTGCAGCACGACGCCCATGCGGATGTCGCGGAAGCCGGTGACGCGAGCCCAGGTGTCCAGTGCGGCGGCACTGTGCCGCAGTGCCGTGGACGTGTCGCCTCGCGCCAGCGCGACGCGTGCGAGCCCGCCCTGCGCAAGCGCGACATGCGCGAGCGGTCGGTCCTCGGCGTGGGCGAGGATGGTGTCGAATTGCGCCTGTGCCTCGTCCAGCCGCCCCCGGTCGAGCAGCCAGCGCCCCCAGCTTTCGCGGATCGCCATCACAGGCTGTTCCGCATCGGCCTGATGGGCGAGATAGTCGTCGAGCGAGCGCTTGAGCGTGCGCCCGGCCTCGTCGATGCGGCCGGCCTGCGCCTGGGCTTCGCCGAGGTAGCGCAGCGTGAGTCGCCACTTGAAGGGATGCGCGGACTGCCGCCGATAGATCGCTTCTGCGGCCTGCAGGTGTGGAGTGCCCAGTTCGGGCCGGCCTTCGGCACTCAGGCGTTCTCCGTAGACCTCGCGGACGGCAGCGGCTTCGATCGCATGGCGGCCGTCTTTCGGCAGCAGCGGGACGACGCGCGAAAACTCGCGGTGCGCCGCATCGCGATCGCCGGCCAGGTGCAGGGTGCGCGCCGCGTTCGATCGCGGTACCCAGGCGGTCGGGAAGTCCGCGCCGGTCGTGCGCGCGGCGATGTCGGCCGATGCGGCGAATGCGCGACCTGCCTCGGCGAAACGACCCAGTTGCTGATGGAGCAGGCCGAGGTTGCCGTACAGGGTCTGCAGTTCGGCATCGTTGCGATCGGGCAGGGTGTTTGCCAGCGTCAAGGCCTCGCGGTAGGTGCGGATCGCAGCTTCGTGGTCGCCGCGCCGGGAAGTGAGGAAGCTGGCGTATTCCTGCAGCGCAGTGACGTGGCCGCGCGTACGCGGTGCGTGGCTGCGGAACAAGGCGATCGCACGCTCGAAGGCCGCCTGCGCGCGATCCTCCGCGCCGTCCTGCGCCTGCCAGCGATTCGCGCGGAGGATCCACCAGTGCGCGCGCAATTCCGGGTCCTTGTCGCCGGCCTCGCGCAGCAGGCGATCGGATGTCGTCAGGGCGCGGTCGCAGGCGGGGCCGTCGGCGGCGACACAGGCGATCGTCGCCGCTTCCACTTCGCCATTGAGCAGGTTCGGATGCAGGCGGCCGTAGCGTTCGCGCACCTTCGCGAGCTGTTTTTCCTGCAGCGCGCGGTAGCGGTCGTCTTCGCCGAGTTGGCGGTACAGGTCGGCCAGCGTGCGCAGCAGTTCGATCTGCAGGTCGGGGTCGTCCGCGAAGCGCTGCTCGATCCTGTCCGCGCTGGCATCGAGCAGCGCCCTGGCGCTGATGTTGCCGCGCGGCGCATCCGATGCGATGCGCGGGTCGCTCGCGGAGAAGACTTCGATCAGGAAATTCTTGATGGCCGTGGCCCGTCGGGCTTCCTCGGCGGCGCGCTGCGCCTGCCAGAGCACGCCGGCGATGCCGACGCCCAGCGCCAGGGCCAGCAACGCCGCCACGGCGACGCCCTGGCGATGCCGCTGGACGAATTTGCGCAAGCGCAGCCAGCGCCCGATCCGACGGGCGCGGATCGGCCTGGAGTCGAGGTATCGCTGCAGATCCTCGGCGAATGCGGCGACGTTGTCGTAGCGCTGCATGGCCTCCGGATCCATCGCCTTGGCGAGGATGGCATCGAGGTCACCGGCGATCGCTCGCCGACGCGGGCCTTCGACGCGCGTGGAGGCCAGCGGCGCTTCGCTGCGGGTGTCGAGCATCCGGCCGAGGCGCGAGCGGGTCGGGAACGGCCGTGTCCCGGTCAGCAGCTCGTACAGCATGATGCCGAGCGCGTAGACGTCCGTGGCGACCGTGACCACGCCACCCTCCAGTTGTTCCGGTGCGGCGTAGTCGGGCGTGGCCGCCCGCCCGCCCCACTGGGTCAGGCTGCTGTCGCTGCTTTCCTCGCCGAGCAGTTTCGCGATGCCGAAATCCAGCAGCCGGGTCTCGCCCTGGGCCGTGACCATTACGTTCGCCGGCTTCAGGTCGCGATGCACGATCAGCCGGGCATGCGCCGCCTGGACCGCCCCCGCGACATCGCGGACCAGGCGCACGCGCTCGCGCACATCCAGCCCGTAGCGATCGCAGTGCGCGTCGATCGGCGTACCGGCGATGTACTCCAACGCCAGCCACGGTTGGCCGTTTTCGGCCACGCCTGCGTCGTAGAAGCGGGCGATGCGCGGGTCCACCAGCGTCGCGAGGATGTCGCGCTCGCGCTGGAAACGTTCGCGCAGCGCGCCGCCCAGCAGATGTGGATGAGGCAGTTTCAGCGCCACCTCGCGCGCGTAGGCGCCGTCGTCGCGTGACGCCAGCCAGACTTCGCCCATGCCCCCGCGTCCCAGCGGCCGCAGCAGACGCCAAGGGCCGATCCGCTCGCCTTCGGCCATTCCGGATGGTTCGGCCGTGATGGCCGGCGGCCGTTCGAGCCATCCGCTTTCGGCGCTGCGTGCGTTGTCCTGCAGAAGGGCGCGCAGAGTGGGCGCGAATCGACGGTCGTCCGCATCCAGTGCGTCGATCCAGGCCGCGCGCGCTTCCGGCGGCAGATCGAGGCATTGGTCGAGCAGGGCCGAGAAACGGGGCCAATCGGCGGGAGTGCAGGGCAGGGCTTTCATGCGCGCTCGCGTGGGGATGCCCTCGCCGAACGGGCGCGGGCGCGGCAACCGGACATCCCGGTCCTCAGGACAGCATCGCCGCGAGCAGCAACCGAGCCTTGTCCCAGTCGCGGCGGATGGTGCGCTCGGTCAGCCCCAGTGCCTCGCCGATTTCGGTTTCGGTCATGCCGCCGAAATAGCGCATCTCCACCACCTGGGCCAGGCGTGGTTCCACCTGGGCCAGCGAGGCCAGGGCCTCGTGGACCTGGAGGGCTTCATCGTCCCCGGCCAGGCCGTCGCCGATGCCGGTGTTGAGGGTGAGCGCCTTCTCGCCGCCTCCGCGCCGCACGGCGTTGCGCTCGCGTACCTGGTCGACGATGACGTTGCGCATCACCTCGGCGGCATAGGCGAAGAACCGCCGACGGGTGTCGACCTGCAGCGTGCGCTGGTCCGCCAGCTTCAGCCAGATCTCGTTGACCAGCGCGGTGCTGTCGAGCAGTGTCATCGGCCCGCTGCGCGACAGGCGCGCGCGGGCGAGCTTCTTCAATTCGTCGTAGGCCGCGCCGAACAGCGCGGCGTTGTCGACGCCGTCGTCGCGTCCCTGTTCGATGAGTTCGGTGATCTCGCCCATGGTGTCCGTTCCGGCGTCGGGGCTCGGGCGGCGGTCAGCCCGCCAGCGCCTCGGCCCTGGCCGCGCAGATGAAGTCGTTCTCGCTCAGGCCGCCGACATCGTGGGTGGAGAAGCGGACCACGCAGCGGTCGTAGTGCACGCCGAGGTCGGGGTGGTGGTCCTCGCGGTGGGCGACGTGGGCGAGGGCGTTCACGAAGGCCATCGTCCGGTAGTAATCGGGAAAGGCGAAGGTCTTCACGAGGGCATGGCCGTTCTCGGCCAGTTCCCAGCCGGGCAGCTGCGGCATCAGCTCGGCGACCTGGGCCGGCGGCAGGCGGTGTTCGTGTCCGCGACGGGGGATGCAATGGGCCTGGGCGAGGGGGACGAGGTCGGTCATGGGGGCGGTCCTGTGCGGGAAGGCGTTCAAACTGAACAATGTTCCGGAGCGGCAACGAAATAGTTACCAGCGCGGCTGAATCCGGCCGCTAGAATAGCCCGATGATCCAGATTTCCGAATCCGCGCAGACCCATTTCCGCCGCCTGATCGAACGCGAAGCCCTGCCGGGCCTCGGCGTGCGCCTGAGCGCCCTCCACCCCGGCACGCCGCGCGCCGACGTCCGCCTGGAGTTCGCCGAACCCGGCGACCTGCAGGGCGACGAATGGGCAGTGGACTGCGAAGGCTTCACCCTCTGGCTCGATGCCGGCAGCGTGCAGTTCCTCGACGGCGCCGAGATCGACTACACCACTCAGGCCACCGGCGGCCAACTGCAGATCCGCGCACCGAAGATCAAAGGCGAGGCACCGAACGGCGATGCGTCCTTGGTCGAACGCGTGCGCTGGGTGGTCGAACACGAGATCAATCCGCAGCTCGCCCAGCACAAGGGCCATGTCTCGGTGCGCGAAGTGACCGCCGATGGCGTGGTCGTCCTCAGTTTCGGCGGCGGCTGCCACGGCTGCGGCATGGCCGACGTGACGCTCAAGCAGGGGATCGAAAAGACGTTGCTGGAGAAAGTGCCCGGCGTGACCGCCGTGCGCGATGCGACCGATCACGCCACCGGATCGGCGCCCTACATCGCTCGCGACGCGCACTGACGGGGCGCGCCGCGCGTGTTCTCAGCCGCGGACCTCATCGAAGCACTGTCGGCCCGCGTCCGGCGGCGCTTCCCGCTCCAGCCCGAACGTGCGTTCGGCGAATTCCCGCCGACGTGGCGCGCCTGGTTCCTGGCCATCGCGGAACGGCCCGGCATCCTGCGCGGCGTCCCGGCCGCCGATTACCTGACGATCCTCGCTGCGCGCACGCCGCGCCAGCCGCCGCGGGCCAGTGCCGAACTCGGCCGCTGGCAGTCCTACCGGCATCTGCTGCGCCAGCAATGGCATTCCGCGCCCGCCGATCAGCGCCGTACGCGCCGGATCGGCGCTGCGGTGTCCGCGCTGATGCATCTCTGCCTGATCCCCTTGCTGCTGTGGGTGGGCATGGTGCACATCGGCGATGCGCCGCCGGATGCGGAGCAGGCTGGCGAGGCGGTGCAGGTCGAATTCATCGGTGAAGGCACGCCTGTCGACGAGGGCGGGGCGCCTGCGCCGGGCCAGACGGATGCGCCGGCGTCTGCGGGTGCGGGCCAGCCGGCAGCGGCCGGGGGCGGACAGCAGGCCGCAGCCGCGCCTCCACCGCCGCCGTTCGTGGCGGCAGCGCCACCCGATGCCGACGACACGCCGCCGCAACCCGCGCCTCCTGCGGAAGCGGCGAGCGCGCAGCCGCTGGTGGTGACCGAAGCGGCGGCCCCCGATCCCGAGTTCACCCTGCCGGAGACCGCCGTCCGCGACATCGCGCTGCCCAGCCTGCGCCCGCAGACGCCGAACCTGTCGACGCAGGTGGTGGAAGTGGAGACGCTGAGCGCGCCGGTGCCGACCCCGACGCTGCGCGCGCCGACGCCGCGCCCGGTCGCACCCACCGTGCCGGCGCTGCGCACGCAGGTCGTCGAGATCGACACCTTCCAGCCGACCGTGCCGGTGCCGACGATCCAGGCGCCCGCGCCGCGCACCGCCTCGCCGAAGGTGCCGACGCTCCGCACCCAGGTCACCGAGATCGAGGTGCATTCCCCGCTGTCGCCCGTCCCCTCCACCGGCATCGCGCAGACCCCGTCTACCTCGCCGCGCCTGCGGCCCCAGGAACTGCGCACCGCCCCGGGCGAGATCGCGCTCAAGCCCGGCGTGCCTGGCGGAGCGGCATCAAATTCACCTACCTCGACGCCATCGCGCGCGCCCGGCAATCAGGCGTCCACCGGCGCCGCGCAGACGCCATCGACGACGTCCGGCTCGACAGCGGCCGGTGGTCGACCGCAGGCCCAGACGGCCGGGCGCACGGCCGGTACCGCACCCTCGGGCGCCGGCACGCGTCCCTCGACACGCCCGGGCGCGGCCACGTCCACGGCCCGCGACGATGACTGGGGCGCTTCGAACCGCAACGTGCCCGGCAATGCCAGCGCAGGCAACGGGAATACGGCGGGACTTTTCAACAGCGACGGCAGCGTGCGTCTGCCCGGTGGTGCGGGCGATGTCGGTGGTGGCCTGCCACCGGGCACGATCATCGAGGATTTCGAGAAGATCGATCGCATGGGCACCTGGCTCAAGCGTCCGCCGCTGGACTACACCCCGACGCGCTTCGACCGGTTCTGGATCCCGAACAAGACGCTGCTGGAAGAATGGGTCAGCCGTGGCATCAAGAAGGTCGCGATTCCGATCCCGGGCACGACCAAGCGCATCGAATGCACGGTGAGCCTGCTCAGCGTGGGCGGCAGCTGCCGTGTCATGGATCCGAACCTGCAGGATCAGGAAGCGACCGCGCGACCGCCGCCGGACGTGCCCTACAAGCCCGAACTGCGCGAAGACAAGGATGGCCCGTCGGCGCCTCCCGCCGCGCCGTGATTGTCGCGAGCGGCATGAGGCATCTTTTGCCGCTCATGACGCGGATCGAAAGCATTGTTTGACCGGGGTTTGATCCGCGTCCTCCGCGTCAATCCCTGGCAGGAAAACGAAACGGGAGCCCTGCGGCTCCCGTTCGTGTTTCAGCATGGCGCCCGTGCGTGACGGGGATGCGGCTTACTTGCCGTGCAGGTCGCCCAGCGGGCCGCTCTGGGCGGCGAAGTAGGCCGACAGGTCGGCGATGCCCTGTTCGTCCAGAGTGCCGGCGTCGAAGGCGCCCTTGATCTGCATGGTCATCAGCGCGTGGTCGCGCTTGCCTTCGCGGTAGTGCTGCAGGCTGTGGAACAGGTAATCCTGGTATTGGCCGCCGATGATCGGGGTGGCGGCATCGATCGGCTTCAGGCCGCCGGTGCCGTGGCAGTCGACGCAGGACTGGCCGCTCGGCAGTTTGGTGGCGGCCAGCTTCTCGCCGCGTGCGGCGTCGCCGTCGAAGGCGTTGATGTGCTTGTTCGCGGTCTTGTGGCCGGCGCCTTCGGCGGCGGGCTCACTCTTGCCGCAGGCGGCGAGGCCGAGGAGGAGGGCGCAGGTCGTTGCGATGGCGAGAGGACGCTTCGTCATGGAGGGGGCGCTCACTTCTTCAGGCTCGAAAGGTAGGCGGCGATGGCGGCGATGTCCTCGTCGGAGAAGCTCTGCGCCTGGGCCTGCATGGTCGGGTGCTTGCGCGTGCCTTTCTTGTAGGCGGTCAGTGCGTTGACCACGTATTCCTGGGTCTGGCCGGTGATCTTGGGCACGCTGTAGGTCGGGTAGGCGTTCTTGTAGCCGGTGACGCCATGGCAACCCTGGCAGGTATAGGCGAGCTGCTTGCCCTTGTCGGCTGCGCCGGCGGCGTCGGGGCTCTGCGCCTGGACGGCGAACGATGCGAGGAGGGCGAGGCAGCCGGCGAGCAGCGGATGGCGATTCGGCGATCGGATCATGTCTGGCGTCAGGTCAGGGTTGAGTTCGGGGGCACGTCGCGGCGGCCTGTGCCGGCCCGCTGGCGCCATGGACCGCTCTCGGGAAGCGGTCGCAAACGTGCAATCGCGACAGTATAGCCTGCAACGCGACCGGGTCGCGAAGGGTGCGATCCGGCAGTGTTCCGACCCGGTCGCGCGCGCGGCGGCGGGTCGGGATCGCATCGCGTGGTCGAACGCTCCGGCGACAGCATGGTTCGTGACGACATGCTTCGGCGAGAAGGGCTGGCATGACGCGAGTCACCATGACCTCTGGCGGATGCCGGTCGCGCATGGGTGATCTACCTTCATACAACACCTAACCCCCTCCCCGGATCGCCATGCCTGCCACGACCCCCACCCCCGTCGATTCCACGCCCGTGCCATCGGCTGTCCGAACGCCTCTGGTCCACGCGCTGACCGCCGCCGTGCTGCTGGGCTGCCTGGCGATCGCCGGCTGCAAGGGTGGCCCCGATGCCCAGGCCAAGGGCAAGGATGGCGACAAGAAGGAAGAAAAGGCGCAGGAGGCCGTGCCGGTCGAAGTGGTCGCCGTCGCCAACCGGCCGGTCGCGGCCAGCTACAGCGGCACCGCGCCGCTGGAGGCCCGGGGCGAGTCGCAGGTGGTCGCGAAGACCTCCGGTGTCGCCCTTCAGGTCATGGCGGAGGTGGGACAGCAGGTGCGCGCGGGCCAGGTGCTGGTCCGCCTCGATTCCGACCGCGCCGCGCTGCAGGCCGCGCAGAGCGCCGCGCAGGTGCGCAAGCTGGAGGCCAACTACAACCGCTCGCTGCAGCTGTCCAGGCAGCAGCTGGTCAGCGCCAACGACCTCGACCAGCTCAAGTTCGACCTGGAGAACGCCCGCGCGGTGAATCGCCTGGCCAATCTCGAAGTGTCCTACGCCAACGTGGTCGCGCCGATCTCCGGTGTCATCGCCGATCGCTCGATCAAGCCCGGCAACTTCGTCCAGCTCAATTCGCCGATCTTCCGCATCGTCGACACCTCGCGCATCGAAGCCACGCTCAACGTGCCCGAGCGCGAGCTGGCCACGATCAAGCCGGGCCTGCCGGTGCAGCTGATGGTGGATGCGCTGCCGGGCAAACCGTTCCAGGGCACGGTCGATCGCGTCGCGCCGGTGGTCGACTCCGGCAGCGGCACCTTCCGGGTGATCTGCGCCTTCGACAGCGCCGCCCTGCTGCAGCCGGGCATGTTCGGTCGCATCCGCATCGATTACGACCAGCGCGCGAATGCGCTGGTGATCCCGCGCAACGCGCTGCTCGACGACGAGAGCGACCCGGCGGTCTACGTGGTCCGCGGCAACAAGGCCGCGCGCGTCTCGGTGAAGCTGGGCTACTTCGACGGCGAGTGGGTCGAGGTGCGCGGTGGACTCAAGCAGGGCGATCGCGTGGTCACCGCAGGCAAGGTCGCGCTGCGCGAAGGCACCGACGTGCAGGTCATCGGCGATCCCGCCGCGAAGCAGGTCGCCACCGTCGCCAAGACAGGGAACAAGCCGTGAGCGGATCCCATTCCCATACGCCGGAAGACGGCGGCCCCGGCGGTCCGGGCGAAGGCCCGGGTGGCGGTTTCGACCTGGTCGAGTTCTCGACGCGGCGCCGCGTCACCGTCGCGATGTTCTGGCTGACGATGGTGCTGTTCGGCGCGATCGCGCTGTTCAGCCTCAAGGTCAACCTGCTGCCCGACCTCAGCTATCCGACGCTGACGGTCCGCACCGAATACACCGGCGCCGCGCCTGCGGAGATCGAAACCCTGATCACCGAACCGGTCGAAGAGGCCGTCGGCGTGGTCAAGAACCTGCGCAAGCTCAAATCGGTGTCGCGCACCGGGCAGAGCGACGTGGTGCTGGAATTCGCCTGGGGCACCGACATGGACCAGGCCAGCCTCGAAGTGCGCGACAAGATGGAAGTGCTGCAGCTGCCGCTGGAGGCCAAGCCGCCGGTGCTGCTGCGCTTCAATCCGTCGACCGAGCCGATCATGCGTCTCGCGCTGTCGGCGAAGGATGTCGATGCCGCGGACGAGGCCAAGGCGCTGCGCCGGCTCACCGAACTGCGGCGTTTCGCCGACGACGACCTGAAGAAGAAGCTGGAGCCGGTCGACGGCGTGGCGGCGGTCAAGGTCGGCGGCGGCCTGGAAGACGAAGTGCAGGTCGACATCGACCAGCAGAGGCTCGCGCAGCTCGGCCTGTCGATCGACACCGTCATCCAGCGCCTGCAGCAGGAAAACATCAACATTTCCGGCGGCCGCCTGGAGGAAGGCAGCCAGCGTTACCTCGTGCGCACGGTGAACCAGTTCGCCAGCGTCGAGGAAATGCGCGAGATGCTGCTGACCACGCGCACCGCCGGCAACGATGCCGCCGCCTCGGCGGCACGGCAGATGGCCGCGGTCGCCGCAGCGACCGGTTCGGCCGAGGCCATCGCGGCCGCGAGCTCCGTGCAGAACGCATCGGGTGGCGGCAGCAGTGCACCGGCCGGCGGCATGGCCGTGCGCCTGAAGGACGTGGCCGACGTGCGCCAGGGCCACAAGGAGCGTGAGGCGATCATCCGCCTGGCCGGCCGCGAAGCGGTCGAGCTGGCGATCTACAAGGAAGGCGATGCCAACACCGTCGCCAGCGCCGACGCCATCAGCGCCAAGCTGGAGGAGATCCGCAAGACGCTGCCGAAGGACATCGAGCTCACCACCATCGACGACCAGTCGCAGTTCATCCGCCACGCGATCAGCGACGTGAAGTTCGACGCGGTGATCGGTGGCCTGCTCGCCGTGCTGATCATCTTCCTGTTCCTGCGCGATGGCTGGAGCACGTTCGTCATCTCGCTGTCGCTGCCGGTGTCGATCATCGCCACGTTCTTCTTCATGGACCAGTTCGACCTGAGCCTGAACGTGATGTCGCTCGGCGGGCTGGCCCTGGCCACCGGTCTGGTGGTGGATGACTCGATCGTGGTGCTGGAGAGCATCGCCAAGGCACGAGAACGCGGCCTCGGGATCTTCAAGGCGGCGATCGAAGGCACGCGCGAGGTCAGCCTGGCCGTGGTCGCGTCCACGCTCACCACCATCGCGGTGTTCCTGCCGCTGGTGTTCGTCGAAGGCATCGCCGGCGAACTGTTCCGCGACCAGGCCCTGACCGTGGCCACCGCGATCGGTATCTCGCTGATCGTGTCGATGACCCTGATCCCGATGCTCAGCGGCCTGCGCGACAGTGCGCCGATGGCCTTCCAGGAAGAAGAACCGCACCCGGAATGGCACCCCGAGAAGGGCTGGCAGAAGCCGGTGGCGGTCGTCAATCGCGGCCTCGCCGCAGGGACGCGCGGCGCCACCTTCGGACTCAGCTGGCTCGTGATCCGCCTGTGGCGCGGCGTGAGTGCCGTCGTCGGGCCGGTGATGCGCAAGCTCAGCGACATCGCGATGGCGCCGTATCACCGCATCGAACGCGGCTACCTGCGCCTGCTGCCCGGTGCGATGCAGCGACCGGTGCTGGTGCTCGGCTTCGCCGCTGCGGCATTCGCGGCCAGCCTGCTCGCGGTGCCGCTGCTTGGTACCGACCTGATCCCGCAGCTGGCCCAGGATCGCTTCGAGATGACCGTGAAGCTGCCGCCGGGCACGCCTCTGCGCGACACCGACCGCATCGTGCGCGAGCTGCAGCAGTCGCACGCGAAGGAGGAGGGCATCCGCGCGCTGTACGGCGTGAGCGGCAGCGGCACGCGGCTGGACGCCAATCCGACCGAAAGCGGCGAGAACATCGGCAAGCTCACCGTGGTGATGGGCGAAAGCGGCGACGAAACGCGCGAAGCGCAGCTCGTCGAAACGCTGCGCGGCAGCGCTGCGCGCTATGCCGGCGCACAGGTGGATTTCAGCCGGCCCGAGCTGTTCAGTTTCTCGATGCCGCTGGAGATCGAACTGCGCGGCCAGGACCTGCAGGGCATCGAACGCGCCGGCAGGAAGATGGCCGAACTGCTGCGCGCCAGTCCGCACTATGCCGACGTCACCTCGACGGTGGAGCAGGGCTTCCCCGAGATCCAGATCCACTTCGACCAGGAGCGCGCCGCCGCGCTGGGCCTGACCACGCGCCAGGTCGCCGACTCGGTGGTGAAGAAGGTGCGCGGCGACGTCGCCACGCGCTACAGCTTCCGCAGCCGCAAGATCGACGTGCTGGTGCGGGCGCGCGAGAACGACCGCGCCACGATCGAGGACATCAAGCGCCTGATCATCAATCCAGGCAGCGCCAGCCCGGTGACCCTGGAGTCGGTCGCCGACGTGGTGTCGACGGTGGGCCCGAGTGAAATCCACCGCGCCGACCAGGTGCGCGTGGCGATCGTCTCGGCGAACCTGCGCGACATCGACCTCGGCACCGCGATGCAGGAAGTGCAGGATCTGGTCGCGAACAACGAAGGCGGCCTCGGCGCCGGCATCGACATGCACATCGGCGGCCAGGGCGAGGAATTGTCGCAGTCGCTGAAGTCGCTGCTGTTCGCGTTCGGCCTGGCGATCTTCCTCGTGTACCTGGTGATGGCCTCGCAGTTCGAATCGCTGCTGCATCCCTTCGTCATCCTCTTCACCATTCCGCTCGCACTGGTCGGCGCGGTGCTGGCGCTGCTGCTGACCAACTCGACGGTGTCGGTCGTGGTGTTCATCGGTCTGATCCTGCTGGTGGGACTGGTGACGAAGAACGCGATCATCCTCATCGACCGCGTGAACCAGGCGCGCGAAGCGGGCATGGCCAAGCGCGACGCGCTGGTCGAGGGCGCGCGCTCGCGCCTGCGTCCGATCATCATGACCACGCTGTGCACGCTGTTCGGCTTCCTGCCGCTGGCCCTGGCCTTCGGCGAAGGCGCGGAGGTGCGCTCGCCGATGGCGATCACCGTGATCGGCGGCCTGCTGGTGTCGACGCTGCTGACCCTGGTCGTGATCCCGGTGGTCTACGATCTGCTGGATCGCAAGAGCGACGAACATTACGTCGCGCGCGGTCGTCGCAGCCGTGCCCGTCGCGGCGAGGACTTCGACGCGACGCCTGAGGAGGGCGCATCCGCATGAGCGTCGCCGAGTTCAGCATCAAGCGGCCCGTCACCACGGTGATGTTCTTCATCTCGCTGTTCGTGGTCGGCCTGATCGCGGCGGTGCGCCTGCCGCTGGAGGCGTTCCCGGCGCTCACCTTCCCGGGCATCTTCCTGCAGTTGCCCTACAGCGGCTCGACGCCCGAGGAAGTGGAGCGCACCGTGCTGCGGCCGGTCGAGGAAGCGGTGTCGACCATGAGCGGCATCAAGCGCATGGAAGGCACCGCGCGCGCCGAGGGCGCGTCGATGTTCATCCAGTTCTCGGACTGGGAGCGCGACGCCTCGATCGCCGCCTCCGAGGCGCGTGAGCGCATCGACGCGATCCGCGACCAGCTCCCGGACGACCTGCAGCGCTACTTCGTGCTGAAGTTCTCGACCTCCGACGAGCCGGTGCTGAAGGTCCGCCTGGCCAGCAACCGCGACATGACCCGCGAGTACGACCTGATCGACCGGGAGTTCAAGCGCAGGCTGGAGCGCATCGCCGGCGTGGCGCGCGTCGACGTGCTCGGTGCGCCGCCGAACGAAGTCGAGATCGCGATCGCGCCCGATCGCCTGACCGCGCACGGCATCTCGCTCGACCAGCTGAACCAGCGCCTGCGCTCGCTGAACTTCTCGGTCTCCGCCGGACAGATCCAGGATGCGGATCGTCGCCTGCGCGTGCAGCCGATCGGCGAGATCGTCGACCTGCAGCAGTACCGCGACATCGTCATCGACGGCAAGGGCACCCGCCTGGCCGACGTGGCCGACGTGCAGCTCAAGCCCGCGCGCATCAACTACGGACGTCGCCTCGACGGCCAGCCGGCGGTGGGCCTGGACATCTTCAAGGAGCGCAGCGCCAATCTCGTCGATGTCGCCAGGCGCGTCCTCGATGAAGTCAATGTCATCGCCGAGGACCCGGCGCTCGATGGCGTGCAGGTGCTGGTAGTCGAGAACCAGGGCGACGCCGTCACCAGCTCGCTGCTGGAACTGGCCGAAGCCGGCCTGGTCGGCCTGCTGCTGTCGATCATCGTCCTGTATTTCTTCCTGCGCCACTGGCCCTCCACGCTGATGGTGAGCACGGCCATCCCGATCTGCTTCGTGATGACCCTCGGCTTCATGTACTTCGCCGGCGTCACC
This sequence comes from Lysobacter brunescens, assembly GCF_042677005.1. Lineage (NCBI taxonomy): Bacteria > Pseudomonadati > Pseudomonadota > Gammaproteobacteria > Lysobacterales > Lysobacteraceae > Lysobacter > Lysobacter brunescens. The sequence continues at coordinate 219,836 of NZ_JBHTIF010000003.1, forward strand.
CTCAACGTGCTGACCATGATGGGCCTGCTGCTGGCGGTGGGCATGCTGGTCGACAACGCGGTCGTGGTGGTGGAGAGCATCTACCAGGAGCGCGAGCGCATGCCCGGGCAGCCGCGCCTGGCTTCGCTGATCGGTACGAAGAACGTCGCGATCGCGCTGTCCGCCGGCACGCTGTGCCACTGCATCGTGTTCGTGCCGAACCTGTTCGGTGAGCGCAACATCATCAGCATCTTCCTGTCGCAGATCGCGATCACCATCTCGGTGTCGCTGCTGGCATCCTGGCTGGTCGCGGTCAGCCTGATCCCCATGCTGTCCGCGCGGATGAAGACGCCGCCGGCGGTGCAGAGCGATCGCGGCCTGATCCCGTCGCTGCAGCGCCGCTACGCCGCCTTCCTGCGCTGGACGCTGGAACATCGCGGCAAGAGCATTCTCGGGATCGTGCTGATCGTGCTGCTCAGCGTGATTCCCGCCACGCAGATGAAGACGAACATGTTCGGCGGCGAGGAAGGCGGTGAAGCCGACATCTTCTACCAGTGGAACGGTGCCTACACCAAGCAGCAGATTTCCGACGAGGTGACGAAGGTCGAGAACTTCCTTGACGCCAATCGCAAGAAGTACGGCATCGTCCAGATCTATTCCTTCTACAGCGAGGAAGGCTGGGCCGGCACCCAGGTGAAGTTCGACACCAAGAAGGCCGGCGAGACGAAGCAGCGGGTCGATGCGCTGCGCGAAGCGCTGCCCAAGTCCGCGCGCGCCAAGATCGGCATCGGCGACCAGGGCGGTGGCCCGGGCGGCGGTGGCGGCAGCGGCCTCGAGCAGAACGTGCAGGTGCGGCTGGTCGGCGATTCGACTGAACAGCTGAAGGAGATCGCCGAGGACGTCATCCCGATCCTGGCCCGCCGCAAGGAGCTGCTCGATGTCCGCGTCAACATCGGCGACCAGAACAGCGAGATGTCGGTCCGCGTCGATCGCGAGCGCGCGGCTTCGTTCGGCTTCAGCGCGCAGGAAGTCTCGCAGTTCGTCGGCCTTGCCCTGCGTGGCGCGCCGCTGCGCGAGTTCCGCAAGGGCGATACCGAAGTCCCGGTGTGGGTGCGCTTCGCCGGCGCCGAGGATTACGGCATCAAGGACATCTCCGCGTTCACCGTGCGCGCGCCGGACGGCCGCACCGTCCCGCTGCTGGCGATGGTCGACGTGCAGATCGGCGCCGCCGCGTCCGAGATCCAGCGTTCGAACCGGCAGACCACGCTGACCATCCAGGCCAATCTCGCCGCGAAGGTGTCGATGCCCGAGGCGCGCAAGGCGATGGAGGACACGCTCAAGGAGATTCCGTTCCCGGCCGGCTACAACTATACCTTCGACGGCGGCGGCTTCCAGGACGACGCCGAGGCGATGCAGGACATGCTCTTCAAGCTGGTGATCGCGCTGATCATGATCTACGTGATCATGGCGGCGGTCTTCGAATCGCTGCTGTTCCCGGCGGCGATCATGAGCGGCGTGCTGTTTTCGGTGTTCGGCGTGTTCTGGCTGTTCTGGATCACCGGCACCGAATTCAACGTCATGGCCTTCATCGGCATCCTGGTGTTGATGGGTGTGGTCGTGAACAACGGCATCGTGATGATCGAACACATCAACAACCTGCGACGGCGCGGGCTCACGCGAACCGATGCGCTGGTCGAAGGCAGTCGGGAGCGCCTGCGCCCGATCCTGATGACCATGGGCACGGCGATCCTCGCGATGATTCCGATCTCGCTGGGCGGCACGCAGATGGCCGGCGACGGTCCGCCGTACTTCCCGATGGCCCGCGCGATCGCCGGCGGCCTGGCGTTCTCGACGGTGGTCAGCCTGCTCTTCCTGCCGACGATCTACGCCGTACTGGACGACACGCGTGCGAACTTCCTGCGCATCTCCAGGCGAGCCATGGGCAAGCGCGAGGTGCCGGCGGCTGCGGTGACGGCAATCCACATCGACTGATGGCAGTCGCCGGATGGTGAAACGGCCGGGGAGCGATCCCCGGCCGTTCTTGTTTCGATGGGCTTGTTTACCCGAGCAGCGTCTTGATCATCTTCGCCCCGCCGGCCCAGACACCGATCGCGGTGCCGAAACTGGTCAGGAAGAAGTTCAGCAGCGTGCGCGCCACGCGGTTGCGCCACCAGCCCTTCACGCTCTGCACATCGTCGCGCAGCGCCATGAAGTCGGCATACGTCGGCTTGCGTACCCAGGCTTCGACCAGTGCGCTCAGCGTGCCCGAGGCCAGCGCCGGATGCAGCGGCGTGATCGGCGACGACACGAACGCGGTGAGGATGCTCAGCGGATGCCCGCCGGCGAGCAGGCAGCCCACGGCGCCCAATGTGCCGGTGACCAGCACCCATTCCAGTACCAGTTCGCCGCCGACCTCGGCGCCGCCGCGCCAGAAGCCCCAGACGAAGCCACCGAGCACGAAGAAGGCCAGCAGCAGGGTGAACCAGGGGAACGAGGATTTTTCCTTCACCGTGCGCAGATCGGACAGCAGGGCGGCCGGGTCCCGCGTGTCTTCGCGCAGATGCTGCTCCATGCCCTGCAGATGTCCGGCGCCGACGACGGCCAGCACTTCGCGTGCCTCGGGATGCTGTGCGGGGATCTCGCGCAGTCGTGCTGCCATGTAGGCATCGCGTTCGGCGATGACGGTTTCGTAGAGCGCCGGGCTGCCTTCCGCGAATTCGCTGAAGCTCGCTTCGAGCATGTCGCCCTGCTTGAGGTTCTCGATCTGTTCGTCCGAGACTTTCTCGTCGACGAACAGCGAGGTCATCAGTCCGCCGCCAACCTTCGCGCGGCCCCAGAACCCCAGGCGCTGCATCGCGCGCTTGAAGGTCAGGCCGACGTCGCGATCGATCAACGTCATGGTCAGCCCGCGTTCGCGTGCATCGAGCACCGCCGCCTTCAGTTCGGCGCCGGGCTCGATGTCCAGCTGTTCGGCGAGGCGGCGCTGGTACGCGGCCAGACCGAGGTTTGCGGCGAACACCGCGGTCTTGCCCTCGCGCAGCACCTTGACCAGATCGAGCTTGGCCAGCGCGTCGGGATCGGTCAGCGCCTGTGCGCGCTGCGGGTCCAGTTCGACCGCGATCGTGTCGTAGGCGCCGGTGGCGATCGCCGCGCGCACCACGTCGACGCTGGTCTTCGAGACGTGCGCGGTGCCCAGCAGGGTGTAGCGCACGCCGTCGCGTTCGACGATGGCGTGCGGCTGGCCCTGCAGCGGGGCGTCCGGGTTGACGGTCGGTGTCGCGTCGGTCGGGGTGTGTGGCGTATCGGTCATCGTGACGAGGGGGACATGTGGGGGCGCGGGATCGCGTGTTCTAGGAATCGCGGTTGCCTGTCCCACCGGTCCAGCGGGGAGCCTGCGACGCAGCGCGCAGGATAGAGCCTCGCGCCGGCGCTGTCTGCGTCCGCCCCCAGGCGTTGCGCGGTCCGCCTCAGCACATCCCGTAAGGCAGGTTCGGCGACGACACCAGACGCTCGCCGACCGTTTCCCCGCGCAGGAAGCGCAGCGCGTCGCCGATCACGCCCGGATGATCGGCGATCCGGTTGTGGCCGAAGCCCCGCGTGCTGATCAGCCGCGCCCCGTTCCAGAGCCTCGCGTACCGTTCGCCCTCGTGCCACGGCACTTCCCGATCTTCCAGGTCGTGGACGATCAGCGCCGGCCGCGCGATCAGCGGGGCATTGCGATGCGCCTGCAGTTCCTCGATCGGCACGCGCGTCCTCGCTTCGAAGAACGCCGCCATCCGCGCCGCGAACGCGGTCCCCAGCCCGACGAAGCGGCTGAAGCGCTCCATCGCCGCCAGCGGGTCGGCTGCCGGGGCGATCAGCACCGCGCGTTCGGCCTGCAATCCGCGCGCCAGCGCCACCGCCGCCGCAGCGCCGCCCAGCGAATGCCCGATCACCGCCGCCGCCGGCCCGAAATGCCGTGCGACCGCCATCAGGTGACAGGCGAAGTCGGGCAGGGTGGTGCGCTGGCCGCCGCTGCGGCCATGGCCGGCCTGGTCGAAGGCGACCACGGCGTATCCCGATGACTGCAGCGGTTCGATCCACTTCGCGATGCGCGTGCCGTGGCTGGACCAGCCGTGAGCGAACAAGACGTAGGGCTGGCGCGACGGATCGCCCCAGGCGTAGGTCGCGATCGACAGCCCGTCCACGTCGAGTCGCGATTCCCGCGCGCCGTGCGTCGGCGCAGCGAGCGCCCGTGACCGACTGCTTGCGAACGGGGTGCTGAACAGCCGCACGGCGCGGTGCAGGGTGTTCTGGGGACGCAGGATCCGTCCCAGCGCGAAACCGATGCGCAGGGTCTGCAATCCGACGATATTACGAACGGTCGTGCTAATTCTGGATGCGTGCTTGGACATGTCGACCTCGTGGGGGAGGGGGGTCAGGAAACCGGGACGGTGCTTCTGGGAGGTGCCGCGTAGAACGCCAGCAGGTGGTCGAGCATGCGACGGCCGCGCCCGGTGGCTGTTTCCAGCCCGCACATCGCCGCATCGTGCTGGACGGCGAGGGCGATCGTGTTCAGTTCGAAGGCGAACTGTTCCGGGTCGAGGTCTGCACGCAGTTCGCCGGTGCCCATGGCCATGCCGATCGCGCGTGCGAGATCGTCGCGCCAGCGCTGGTGGAGGGCGACGACGCGGTCGCGCAGCGGACCGGGCCGGTCGTCGAATTCGCTGATCGCAGTGAGCAGCAGGCAACCACCGCGATCGCGACGCAGCCAGTCGAACCAGTTGTCGAGGATCGCGTGGAGCCGGGGCAGGCCACGCGGTGCCTTCAGCGACGCCACCAAGGTGTGCTCGCCGAAACGTGACGCGGCCAGGTCGAGCACGGCCAGCTGCAGTTCCTCGCGGGAACCGAAATGAGCGAAGACACCGCTCTTGGACATGCCCACGGCTTCGGCCAGCGGACCGATCGACAGGCCTTCCAGGCCCGCCGATGCGGCGATCATGTAGGCCCGGTCGAGGATGACGTCCCGGGTGGCGGCGCCTTTGCTGGTGGCGGGTTGCGGTCCCATGGCGCCATGAATAGCGCGACCGTTCGTTTCGTGCGAGCGCCAAGCGACGAGCGGTGCCCGCCGGGTGCGACTCAGTCCCGGTAGCGCTTCAGCAGGTCGCCGTAGGCGTCGATGCGGCGGTCGCGCAGGAACGGCCAGATCCGGCGGACATGCTCGCTGCGCGCCATATCGACCTCGGCGAGCAGGATCGTCGGCTCGGTGCCGGCCTCGGCGATGAACTCGCCCTGCGGGCCGAGGACGTGGCTGTTGCCCCAGAAGTCGATGCCGGCTGCACCGAGTGGCGAAGTCTCGTGACCGACGCGGTTGCAGCTGAGCACGGGCACGCCGTTGGCCACGGCATGGCCGCGGTGGCTGAGGATCCAGGCATTGCGCTGGCGATCCTTCTCCGCCTGTTCGTCGGACGGGTCCCAGCCGATCGCGGTCGGATACAGCAGCAGTTCGGCGCCGGCCAGCGCCATCAGCCGGGCGGCCTCCGGATACCACTGGTCCCAGCATACGAGCACGCCGAGGCGGCCGACCGAAGTATCGATCGGCGTGAAACCGAGGTCGCCCGGCGTGAAATAGAACTTCTCGTAGAAACCCGGATCGTCCGGGATGTGCATCTTGCGGTACTTGCCGGCGATCGACCCGTCGGCGTCGTAGACCACGGCGGTGTTGTGGTACAGCCCCGCCGCGCGTCGCTCGAACAGCGAACTCACCAGCACCACGCCGTGATGTTTCGCCAGCGAAGCGAGACGCTCCGTGCTCGGCCCCGGGATCGGCTCGGCCAGGTCGAACTCGTCCACGCATTCGTGCTGGCAGAAGTACGCGCCGTTGTGCAGTTCCTGCAGCAGCACGAGTTTCGCGCCGGACTTCGCCGCCTCGGCGACGCGCGCTTCGATCACCGACAGGTTGGCCTCGGCGGTGCCGTGGTTGATTTCCTGGATGAGGGCGACGGGAAGCGTCTTGGTCTTCATGCGAGTACACCTTCCGGAAGTTGCATCGTGATGCAGTGCAGGCTGCCGTTCTGCCAGATCAGCGGGCGGCACGGCACCGGGACGATCTCGCGGCCCGGGAACGCCTCGGCCATCACTTCCTGGGCGCGCGCGTCCGCCGGATCGCCGTAGGACGGCATCAGCACTGCGCCGTTGACGATGAGGAAATTCGCATAGCTCGCGGCGAGGCGACGGCCGTCGTCGAAGATGGGTTTCGCCCACGGCAGCGCGAACAGCCGATACGGCTTGCCGTCGCGGGTGCGCAGCGCGGCGAGTTCGGCGGCCATCGTCTGCAGTTCGGGGTAGTGCGTGTCGCTGACGTCGTCGCAGCCCTGGTAGACGATCGCGTCCTCGGCGGCGAAGCGGGCGAGGGTGTCGATGTGGGCGTCGGTGTCGTCGCCTTCCAGATAGCCGTGGTCGAGCCACAGCACGCGATCCTGGCGAAGCCACGTCGCGAGCTTTGTCGTCAATTCCTCGCGACTCGCGTCCGGATGGCGCTCGTGCAGGCACTTCCAGGTCGTCAGCAGGGTGCCGGCGCCGTCGGTCTCGATCCCGCCGCCTTCCAGCGCGAAATCGATCTGCTCGCGCGTCGCGTTCGCGAACACGCCCTGCGCGGTCAGCGCCTCGACCAGACGGTCATCGCGGCTGGCCTCGAACTTCCCGCCCCAACCTGTGAAGCGGAAGTCGAGCTGCAGGAAGCCATCGGTCGTGACTGGTGCTGCGGCACAAGGATGTGCCGCCCGCGAATCCGCGTCAGCGGATTCGGCGGACGCCTGTTCGGACATGAGCCGAACAGGCGGCGTGCGAGCCGCGCCAGGATGGCCGGTCTCGCACTTCAGGGTGATCGGACCGCTGTCGCGCAGCCAGGTGTCGTCGTATTCGACGGTCACGAAGCGGACGCGGCCCATGTCGACCCGCGCCGAACGCAGCCGCGCCTCGGCATAGGTCTGCAGATCATCGTCGGCGACGCAGATCACGGCGTCCTGGAACGCGGTGATCGCGGCGACCAGGGCGATGTAGGTTTCCTCGACATCGACCAGGCGCGGGCCCCAGTCGGTCTCGGGATGCGGCCACGCGATGAGGACGGCGGACTGGGGTTCCCATTCCGCCGGAAAACGGACAGTTGTGGACATCGAATTACTTGATCGGAGGTTTCGGGCCGACTTCGTTGCTGCCGGCGCGGATGGCGACCGCGTCGATGACGCGATCCTTCTCGAAATAGACGACGAAATTCGGGTAGGTCCAACGATTGATCGCCGGCCACTGGCGCTTCTGGCCGCCGCGGGGATCCATGCGCTGGGTCGGTGCGCCGAACTTGCGCTCGACCTCGGCCATGCGCATGCCGCGGGCGGGCAGGGTCATTCCGGCCTCGCTCTGCACGCGTTCGATCAGCAGCCTGTCGGCGAAGGCCTGGGGTGCGGCGGCGCAGAGCGCGGCGACGACCAGGGCGGCAGGGAGAAGACGCATGGGGGACCTCCTCGAACGGATGCGGATGGGCGGGACTTGCGGCGCAGCGATTGTAAGCGCATCGCGGCGGTGCAGGCGCACCGCGTTCACGAATCCGCCACGTGGCCGCTGGTGCTCCGCGTGGCGGGGGCTGGACATGACAAAGGCCGCGCGAGGCGGCCTTTGCAGGGTGCCGGCGCAACGGCTTGTAGCCGTTCCGCCTGTCGCTGTCGATCGTGCCGACGGCGCGATCCGCGACGATCCGGTATCAGCGCTGGCGCGCCTTGAAACGCGGATTCGACTTGCAGATCACGAAGACCTTGCCACGGCGGCGAACGACCTTGCAGTCGCGGTGACGGGCCTTCGCCGACTTCAGGGAGGACAAGACCTTCATGGAAACCTCGGCGATAACGCGGTTGAATGTGGATGGGAAGGGTGAAGCGGTGGGTTGCACCGTAAAACAGCCCGGCATTCTGCCGTGCCTCGCGCGGGAAAGCAAGGCCGATCAATCGCTTGCAGCGGATGCATGCCGGGCGGGGGCGGTGCGGCGGGTAGAATGTCGCATCCCCACGCCCGCAGCGAGCCGTCCATGCCCGATTCCGTCAACGCCCAGGCCTCCGCCGTTCCCGTCCTGACCATCGACGGCCCGTCCGGGGCGGGCAAGGGCACGATCAGCCGGCTGGTCGCGGCCAGACTGGGCTGGCACTACCTGGACTCCGGCGCGCTGTACCGGGGCGTCGGCGTCGCCGCCGGCTGGGCCGGGCTGGACCTGGCCGACCCCGGCGCCCTGATCCGCTGCGCCTTCGATGCCCACATCGGCTTCGAGGAGGATGCCGCCGGCGAGCTGCGGGTCATCGTGAACGGAGTCGACGCCACCGACGAGCTGCGCACCGAGACCGCCGGCGCCGCCGCCTCGGCGATCGCCGCCGTGCCCGAGGTCCGTGCCGCCCTGCGCGAGCGCCAGCGTGCGTTCCGGCGCCCCCCTGGCCTCGTGGCCGACGGTCGCGACATGGGCACGGTCATCTTCCCCGACGCACTGCACAAGGTCTTCCTCACCGCCAGCCCCGAGGAGCGAGCCGACAGGCGGTATAAGCAGTTGAAAGACAAGGGGGTTTCCGTTACATTGGACGACCTGCTGCGGGAGATCCTCGCCCGCGACGCCCGCGATGCCAATCGCGCGGTGGCGCCCTTGCGACCGGCCGAAGACGCCGTCTGCATCGACACCACCGGCCTCGGCATCGATGCGGTGGTCGAACGCGTGCTGGCCGTCGTCTCCGCCGCACGCGCCTGACCTGCGCTCTTCGCCGAGCGGCTTTTCGCGCAGCAGGCTACAGGTTCCGTCGCACTCCACCGCGCAAGCGGTGGTGCGGCGGTGTTTCCATATCTCACTCCTACGGCCAACGGCAATCCCGCCACGGCCCCAACGGGTGGACCGGCCCCGCACCGCATCGTCGGCGCTCCGGTCTGTGTCATCAACAGAGTATTCAACCCATGACCGAATCATTTGCAGAATTGTTCGAACAGAGCGCGGCCGCGAACCTGGCCAAGCTCAAGCCCGGCTCGATCGTCTCGGGCGTCGTCGTCGATGTGCGCACCGACGTGGTGGTCATCAACGCCGGCCTGAAGTCCGAAGGCATCGTGCCGATCGAACAGTTCCGTAACGAAGCCGGCGAGATCGACGTTGCCGTCGGCGACGTCGTCAAGGTGGCGCTGGACTCCCTCGAAAACGGCTTCGGCGAAACCGTTCTTTCCCGCGACAAGGCCAAGCGTGCCATGGTGTGGGACGAGCTCGAAGAAGCTCTGGAAAAGAACGAAACCATCACCGGCCGCATCAGCGGCAAGGTCAAGGGTGGTTTCACCGTCGACATCAAGGACGTCCGCGCGTTCCTGCCCGGTTCGCTGGTCGACGTGCGCCCGGTCCGCGACCCGGTGTACCTGGAAGGCAAGGAACTCGAATTCAAGCTCATCAAGCTCGACCGCAAGCGCAACAACGTCGTTGTCTCGCGCCGCGCCGTCGTCGAGAGCGAGCATTCGGAAGAGCGCGAGCAGCTGCTCGAGAAGCTGGTCGAAGGCGCCAAGCTCAAGGGCGTCGTCAAGAACCTCACCGATTACGGTGCGTTCGTCGACCTCGGCGGCATCGACGGCCTGCTGCACATCACCGACATGGCGTGGAAGCGCGTGCGCCATCCGTCCGAAGTGGTGGAAGTCGGCCAGGAACTCGAAGTGCGCGTGCTCAAGTACGACCGCGAGCGCAACCGCGTCAGCCTCGGCCTCAAGCAGCTGGGCGAGGATCCGTGGGACAACATCGCCCGCCGCTACCCGGCCAACGTGCGCATGTTCGGCAAGGTCTCCAACGTCACCGATTACGGCGCGTTCGTCGAGATCGAGCCGGGCGTCGAAGGCCTGGTCCACGTGTCCGAAATGGACTGGACCAACAAGAACGTCAACCCGTCGAAGGTCGTGCAGGTCGGTGACGAAGTCGAAGTCATGGTCCTCGACGTCGACGAAGAGCGCCGCCGCATCTCGCTGGGCATGAAGCAGTGCACCAGCAACCCGTGGGAAACCTTCGCGGCGATCTACAAGAAGAACGACAAGGTGTCCGGCCAGATCAAGTCGATCACCGACTTCGGCATCTTCATCGGCCTGGACGGCGGCATCGACGGCCTGATCCACCTGTCCGACCTGAGCTGGAACACCACCGGCGAAGACGTGGTCCGCAACTTCAAGAAGGGCGACACCCTGGAAGCCGTGGTCCTCGCCGTCGATCCGGAACGCGAGCGCATCAGCCTCGGCGTGAAGCAGCTGGAGCAGGATCCGTTCGGCCAGTTCATGGCCTCGTTCCCGAAGGGCTCGAAGGTCTCGGGCACCGTGAAGGAAGTCGACTCGAAGGGCGCCACCATCGACCTGGGCGACGGCATCGAAGGCTACGTCTCGGCGCGCGACATCAGCTACGAGCGCATCGACGACGCCAGCCAGCACCTGAAGGTCGGCGACAAGATCGAAGCCAAGCTCGTGGGCATGGACCGCAAGGGCCGTACCCTGCAGCTGTCGATCAAGGCGAAGGACGAGGCTGAGACTCAGGAAGCGCTGGCCGAGTACGCCAAGGCGTCCGCCGACGCCGCCAGCGGCACCACCAAGCTGGGCGCGCTGCTGCGCGAGCAGCTGGAAAACCGCTCCGAGTAAGCGTCGCGTCATCCGCTCTGCGGCATGCGGCGGTCCGGGATGTCCCGGGCCGCCGCAACGCCGGACGGCGGCAGTTTTCCGTCTGTACGTCCTGCCTGTTCCTCCTGTCCGGATCGCGTACCCCTCATGACCAAGTCCGAACTGATCGAGATCCTGTCCCAGCGTCAGAGCCATCTGAAGGCCGACGACGTCGATCTGGCGGTCAAGTCGCTGCTGGAAATGATGGGCGGCTCCCTCTCGCAGGGCGAGCGCATCGAAATCCGCGGTTTCGGCAGCTTCTCGCTGCACTACCGCCCGCCGCGCACCGGCCGCAACCCGAAGACCGGCGATGCCGTGGCCCTTCCGGGCAAGCATGTCCCGCATTTCAAGCCTGGCAAGGAGCTTCGCGACCGCGTCAGCGCGGTGGTGCCCCTGCCGCCGGAAGACTGATCGCGAGTTTCGGCCAGCCTGTCGACCGGCCACCCCTGCATCCCCGATGACCGCTGGGCTGCGACCGTCGTCATGACGGCCGTGCGCGGGCATCGTCATCGCCGTATTCGCGGCATACACTGAATACCGTGCGCTGCCGCCATGCGCCGGCGTCGACCTCCTCCTTTCTTCCCAGCGGCCCTGCATGCGTCCACTGCGAGCGTTCATCGCCCTCCTGTTCCTCGCCCTCGGCGTGGTGGTGGGTGCGCTCAATCCGGGCGTGATCGCCGTCGATCTGGGGTTCTGGCGCATCGAAGCCGCGCTCGGCGTACTGCTCCTGGCCGCGGTCCTGTGCGGCGTGCTGCTGGGCGGGCTGGCGATGGTCGTCGCGGTGGTGATGCCGCTGCGGCGCGAACTGCGACGCGCATCGCCGCCGGGCGAAATCGCTGTCCCGGCGGCCTCGACGACACCGTCCCCGGTCGTCGCATCCCTTTCTTCTTCGGAGCCTTGAGATGGCCTTCATCTCTGAGTGGTTCTGGTATTTCCTGCTGATTCCGCTGGCGGCCGTGATTGGCTGGGTCATCGGGCGCCGAGGCGGCGAACGCCACAGCGATCACCAGGTCAGCCGACTCTCCACCACCTACTTCCGTGGCCTGAACTATCTGCTCAACGAGCAGCCGGACAAGGCCATCGAGCTGTTCCTGCATATCGCCGAGCTCGACAAGGACACCTTCGAGACCCAGGTCGCGCTCGGCCATCTGTTCCGGCGCCGGGGCGAGGTCGACCGTGCCATCCGCCTGCACCAGGGGCTGGTGCAGCGCCCCGACATCAACGACCAGCAGCGGGTGCAGGCCCTGCTGGCGCTGGGCGAGGACTACATGCGCTCAGGCCTGCTCGATCGCGCCGAGACCGTCTTCACCGATCTGGCGAAGCTGGACGATCGCGCGCCGCAGGCGCTGCGACACCTCATCGGGATCTATCAGTCCGAGCGCGACTGGCAGCAGGCGATCGAGAAGGCGTCCCGCTACGAGGCGGTCACCGGCGAGCCGATGGGCAAGCTGATCGCGCAGTTCGAGTGCGAACTGGCCGAGCGCCATCGCGTGGCCGGCGAGCTGGACCAGGCGCGTGCCGCGATCGCACGCGCCTACGCAGCCGATTCGACTTCGGTGCGCGCGGGCATGCTGGAAGGGCGCATCGAGTTCGATGCCGAACAGTATCCTGCCGCGATCCGTGCCTTCGAGCGCGCCGCGCGTCACGACCCCGACTACCTGCCGGAGATCCTGCCGCCGCTGCAGGTCTGCTACGACAAGGTCGGAGACCCGACCGGGGCCCGCGCCTTCCTGACCCAGATGTGCGAGTACTACCGGGGTATCGCGCCGGTGCTGGCGCTGACTCGCCTGGTGGAGGCGACCGAAGGCGTCCACGCCGCGCGTGACTATCTGGCGCGCCAGCTGAAGGAACGGCCTTCGGTGCGCGGCGAAGCGGCGCTGATCGACCTGAGCCTGGCCGACAGCACCGACCCGACCGCGACCCTGCACGACCTCAAGCACGTGACCGAGCAGCTGCTGGTCCGCAATCCGAGCTATCGCTGCAATCGTTGCGGCTTCGGTGCGCGCAGCCACCACTGGCAGTGCCCGAGCTGCAAGGAGTGGGGTTCGGTCAAGCCGCTGCTCAACTACGCGGTGGTGTGATGACCTGGACGCCCGGACTCGCGCTCTGGTGCCTGATCTTCGCCGGCATCGGCGCGGCGGGGACGTGGATCGCACGAGGCTATGCGCTGCGCAGCCGCCTTCTGGATGCGCCCGGTGAGCGGCGCAGCCATTCCGTGCCGACGCCGCGCGGTGGCGGGATCGCGATCGCGCTGGCCTTCCTGGTCGCGATGGTCGCGATGGTCGCACGGCGGCCCGACGAGATCGTGCTGCTGGCCTGCGCCGGCATCGGCCTGGTCCTGGTGGCCGGGATTGGCTGGGTGGACGACCACCGGCCGCTGTCGCCGTGGTCGCGGCTGGCGGTGCACGTGCTCGCCGCCGGGTGGCTGATGGCCGGCGTCTATCTCTCCGGGCGCGGTGGCGTGACGGCCCTGGTGGCGTTCGGTGCAGCGCTGGTGCTGGTCAATGTCTGGAACTTCATGGACGGCATCAATGGCCTGGCCGCCACGCAGGCTGCGCTGGTCGTCGCCGGCCTCGCATTTCTTGCAGGTACGGATGCCGTGCTGGTTCATCTTGGGTTGGCATTGATCGCGTCAATCTTTGGATTCCTGCCGTTCAACTTTCCGAAGGCGCGTATCTTCCTCGGGGATGTGGGCAGCGGGGCGCTTGGATACGCATTGGCGCTGCTGCTGGCGATGTCGCTGCACCGGTTGCCTGAAGCCGCATGGCCGCTGGTCCTGCTGCCTTTGAGTGCGTTCCTGCTGGATGCCGGGCTGACCCTGTCGGCCCGCATCATCGGCGGCGAGAAGTGGTGGACGCCACACGTCCAGCACGTCTACCAGCGCTGGGCGAGGCGATTGGGTGGGCATCCGCCCGTCACCATCGCCTTTGCCTTGTGGACATTGGTGGCATGTTCCGGAGCGGCATGGCTCGCAGGCAGCGGGCGCAGGGAAATCGCAATGGTGGTGTCGGTCTGGTTGGTATCCGGGATCGGTCTGTGGCGCGTTCTCCGTGTCCGGTCCGCGACCCCCACGACGAACTGAGGATTCATGGGAACGACCGCTTTCACCGATCGCATGGGCGGACTGTGGCCACGCACGGCCATCGTCCTCCACGACCTGTGCATGGTCTGGCTGTCCTGGACCGGACTGGTCCAGCTGCGCTTCGCGATGGTCGGCAACGCCGCGCATCCGCCGCTGTGGTCGACCGAGACCCTGCTGGTACTGGTCGCACAGGGCCTGGTGTTCTGGTACGTCGGCCTGTATCGCGGCATCTGGCGCTTCGCCAGCGTGCCCGACCTCGTCAACATCGTGAAGGCGAGCCTGATCGGCCTGTTCGCCATCGTCCTGTCCCTGTTCATCTACAACCGGCTGGACCAGACCTCGCGGCTGGCGCTGGTCATGTATCCGCTGGTGTTGAGCGTGATGCTCGGCGCGCCCCGGTTGCTGTACCGCTCGTGGAAGGACCACGGCCTCATCAACAGCGACAAGTCCGCCGTGCGCGTCCTGATCCTGGGCGCTGGCCGTGCCGGCGATGCGCTGGTCCGCGACCTGCTGCGTACGGGCGCCTACGAACCTGTCGGCTTTCTCGACGATGCCGCCCGCCTGCGCGGCACGCATCTGCACGGGGTGCCGGTGCTGGGGCGGATCGATGACGTGGCGCGCATCGCGCCGGAAACCGCAGCCAAGCTGCTGGTGATCGCCATGCCGTCGCTGGATGCGCAGCGCATGCGCCGGATCATCGAAGCCTGCGAGTCGACCGGTCTGCCGTTCCGCATGGTGCCGAGGCTCAACGACATCCTCGAAGGTCGCTCGATGCCGGGCGAGCTGAAGGAGGTCGCGATCGAGGACCTGCTCGGTCGCGCGGCCGTGGTGCCCGACTGGAAGGCGATGCGCGACTGGCTGGGTGGACGCAGCGTGCTGGTCACCGGTGCTGGTGGTTCGATCGGGTCCGAGCTCTGCCGCCAGTGCGCGCGCCATGGCGCCAGCCGGATCGTGCTGGTCGAGATCGACGAACTGGCCCTGATCACCACCCGCATGCGCCTGTGCCGGGATTTCCCGGGCATCGAGGTCGTGTCGGTGCTGGGCGACTGCGGCGACCCGGCGGTCATCCGTCACGCCCTGCGGATCGGCAATCCCGAGGCCGTCTTCCACGCTGCCGCCTACAAGCAGGTGCCGCTGCTCGAAGAGCAACTCCGCGAGGCGGTGCGCAACAACGTGCTCGCCACCGAGACCGTGGCGCGGGAGAGCGTCGAGGCGGGCGTCGGCAGCTTCGTGCTGATTTCGACCGACAAGGCGGTGGATCCGGTCAACGTGCTCGGCGCGACCAAGCGCCTGGCCGAGATGCTCTGCCAGCGCATGGACGACCCGCGGTCCACGCGCTTCGTCACTGTCCGCTTCGGCAACGTCCTGGATTCGGCCGGCAGCGTGGTGCCGCTGTTCCGCGAGCAGATCCGCAGCGGCGGCCCGGTCACCGTGACCGATCCGGAAGTCACGCGCTTCTTCATGACCATTCCCGAGGCCTGCCAGCTGATCCTGCAGGCGTCCGCGATCGGCTCGCAGCAGGCGATCTACACGCTCGACATGGGCGAGCCGGTCTCGATCCGCGTCCTTGCCGAGCAGATGATCCGCCTGGCGGGCAAGCAGCCCGGGCGCGACATCGCCATCGTCTACACCGGCCTGCGCCCCGGCGAGAAGCTGCACGAAACCCTGTTCCACGCCGACGAGCGCTATCGGCCGACGTCGCACCCGAAGATCCTGCAGGCACAGCCGCGTCACGTGCCCGCCGAAGCGCTGGCGGCAGCGCTCGTTCGCCTGCGCAAGGCCTGCGTGGCCTACGATCTGGAGGCGATGGCGTCGCTCCTCCGCGAAGCCGTGCCCGAATTCGTGCCCACGCCGACCAGCGACGAAACCCGGCCGGCGGAGGCCACGGTGGTAGCATTTCCTGCCCGCAACGCGCGCAGGACCTGATCCGCCCCGCGCGACGCTGGCTCGGTGCGCGCCGACAGGCGCGCACCTCATCACCGCATTCACTGACGTCGAGCTTCCATGAGCCGTATCCGCAAAGCTGTCTTCCCGGTGGCCGGTCTCGGCACCCGCTTCCTTCCCGCGACCAAGACCGTGCCCAAGGAAATGCTGCCGATCGTGGATCGGCCGTTGATCCAGTACGCCGTGGACGAGGCCGTCGAGGCCGGGTGCGACACCCTGATCTTCGTCACCAACCGCTACAAGCACGCGGTTGCCGATTATTTCGACAAGGCCTACGAGCTGGAGCAGAAGCTGGAGAAATCCGGCAAGACCGAGCAGCTGGAACTGGTCCGCAACGTGCTGCCGCCGCATGTCCGTGCCGTCTTCGTCACCCAGGCCGAGGCGCTGGGTCTGGGCCATGCGGTGCTCTGTGCCAAGCCCATCGTCGGCAATGAACCTTTCGCCGTGCTGCTGCCGGATGACCTGATCTGGAACCGCGGCGACGGCGCGCTCAAGCAGATGGCCGACGCCGCCGAGGACAGTGGCGCCAGCGTGATCGCGGTCCAGGATGTCCCGCGCGAACAGACCAGCAGCTACGGCATCGTCGCCACCGACGGCTTCGCCGGACGCAGCGCACGCATCCGTGCCATCGTCGAGAAGCCGAAGCCCGAGGTCGCGCCCAGCAATCTGGCGGTGGTCGGGCGCTACGTGCTCGATGGACGCATCTTCGAGCTCCTTGAGAAGACCACGCCGGGCGCGGGCGGCGAGATCCAGCTGACCGATGCCATCGCCACGCTGCTGGCGGAACAGGCGGTGCACGCCTACCGCTTCCAGGGCACGCGTTTCGATTGCGGGACGCACCTGGGCCTGATCGAGGCCACGATCCGCTACGCGCTGGACCACGAAAAGCTTAGCGATGCCGCACGCGGGATGATGCAGAACGCACTGAGCGAGCTGGGCGTCGTCGACCTCGACTGAAGCGCCTGGCCATGCCGGACCGCAACATGACGGATCGCGACGCGACCTTCTATCGGGCCACGCTGGGCGAAGTGGCGCGCCTGCCTGCGCTGCAGGGACGTCACGACACCGAGGTCTGCGTGGTCGGCGGCGGTTTCGCTGGCCTGAACACCGCGTTGGGCCTGTGCGAGCGCGGTGTGCGCGATGTCGTCGTGCTCGAAGCCGAGCGGATCGGCCATGGCGCGTCGGGTCGCAACGGCGGTTTCGTCTTTTCCGGATTCTCGCGCGGCGAGGCCGACCTGCTGCGCGACCTCGGGCCGCAGCGCGCGCGGGCGCTGCATGCGGGCACGGTCGCAGCGGTGGACCTGATCCGCGCGCGCAGTCGTCGCCATGGTATCGATTGCGATCTCGTCGATGCGGGCGTGATCTGGGCCAACTGGTTCCGCGATCCCGGTGTGCTGCATGCGCGCCAGCGCCTGCTCGCAGAGCATTTCGGCGTGGAGTGGCAGTGGATCGCGCGCGAGCGGATGCGCGAACTGCTCGACACGGATCGCTATGCCGATGGCCTGTTCGAACCGAATGCCTTCCATTTCCATCCGCTGAAATACGTGCATGGCGTCGCATGCGCGGCGATGGGGCAGGGGGCACGCATCCACGAGGCGTCTCCGGCCATCGCGCTGTCCCGCGATGGCGCCGGCTGGCGCGTGCGCACGCCCGAGGGCGAGGTTCGCGCGCGCCAGATCGTGCTGTCCTGCGGCGGCTACCTGGCCGGGCTGCGTCGCGACGTCGATGCCGCCGTGCTGCCGATCGCGACTTACGTGATGGTGACCGAGCCGCTGGGCGACCGCCTGTCGACGGTGCTGCGCACGCAGGCTGCCGTGTATGACACGCGCTTCGCCTTCGATTACTACCGCCCGCTGCCAGATACGCGCCTGCTCTGGGGTGGCCGCATCTCCATCCTCGACCGTTCGCCCGCGCAAGTGCAGCGACTGCTGCTGCGCGATCTGGCGCACGTCTATCCGCAGTTGGCGGACGTGCGCGTCGATTTCGCCTGGTCCGGCCTGATGAGCTATGCGCGGCACGAGATGCCGCAGATCGCCCGGGTCGAAGACGGACTGTGGGTCGCGCAGGCCTTCGGCGGCCATGGCGTCGCGCCGACGACCTTTGCCGGCGAAATCCTGGCGGCGGCGATCGCCGAGGGCGACGGGCGCTGGCGCGAGTTCGCCGACTACGGGCTGGTATCGGCGATGAAGCCGGCAGGCTTCATCGGTGCACAGGCGACCTATTGGTGGCTGGAGATGCGTGACGCCCTTCGCGATCTGCACGACGACGCGCGCCGCGCCTGAGCCAGGCCCGACCATCGGTCGTCCCGGCGGCATGACCGGCACCCTCCCTGTCGTTGAGGCGGTCCTGACGGCTGCAGCTTCTGGAGTACACTCGGTCAGGCATCGGCCGGAGCGATTCCGGCGATGCGGTCAGCAGCATCCTCGCACCCCATGGACAAGGAAGGTGTATTGATGGACAAGCAACAGGTTCTTTTCGCGTTCCGCCTCGCCGACGCCACGCGCGAGGCCCGGCCGGACCAGCAGGCATCCGATCCGAAATGGAAGGCCCAGGACGGCGTCGCCGTCGCAGGGTGCACCGACTATCGTTTTCCCGGCAATGTCCGTTCGTACAGCCAGATCTTCGGCAACGATCGCGGTCTCTACTGCTGAATCCCTCCTCTTCGTTATCCGGCCTGCCTCGCGGCGGCGCCGGCGCGGCCATGGATGGTCGCGTGACGCACCGGCCTGCAGGCCGATGCGTCCCAGCGCAGTCCGGCATCCGGCCGGCCGCGCGGCGGAGGGGGGCGCGTCGGAGACGCGCCGGTCGCATCCGCCACGCCCGCGCGTTCGCGCGGGTGCCTTCAATCCATCCAGAAAGGAAAGGTCGACATGGAAAACAAGCAGAATCTCTTCGCGTTCAAGCTCGCCGCCAAGGACAACGCCCAGCCGCAGGCCGATGCGCAGTGGAAGGCGAAGGAAGGCGTTGCCGCCGCCGGTTGCACCGACTATCGCTTCCCGGGCAACGTGCGCTATCCGCACTCCCTCTACGGCGCTGATCGCGGCGTCTACTGCTGATCGAGCGCGCAGGACGCATCGTGGCGCAGGGACGCGCCTGATCGGATCACCCAGAACGACCGCATGACAGCCAAGGACACGTACGACATGGACAACGAGAAGACACTGTTCGCGTTCAAGCTGGCTTCGAGCAAGCCGGCAGCGAGCGCGGACGCACGGCAGGCCGGCGATGGCAAGTGGAAGGCGCGCGAAGGCGCTGCCGTCGCGGGTGGATGCAGCGAATACCTCTACCCGGGCAACCTGCGCTACGACAGCTGGTGGTGGGGTCAGGACCAGGGCGACTGGTGCTGATGCGTTTCAGGTGCAGAGGCGCGGATCGCGCCTCTGCATCGTCCCGGCAGCGCCGGGCACGTCTTTCCGCTTCACTTCCAGGCACGACCCGCATCGCATGCAATCACGCATCCTGATCGTCACCCATCGCGGCGACATCCACGCCGATCTCGTCCAGGAACGGCTTCTCCGCCGCGGCGAGCGGCCTTTCCGGCTCAACCTCGACGAATTCCCGGCGCAGTACAGGGTCGATCTCGCCTTCGACGGCCTGCGCTGGTGCGGCATGCTCGCGCGCCGCGACGACGGCAGCCGCATCCTTGTCGACGGGATCCACGCGGTATGGACGCGCAAGACCGCCGATTTCGCCTTCGCGGTCGACCTCGGCGTGCAGGAGCGCGCCTACGCGACCGGCGAGACCTCGCACATCCTTTCCGGTCTGCTGCATGGCCTGGAGGCCTACTGGATGAGTCATCCGTCGGCTGTACGCGCGGCGCAGTGGAAAGGCGAGCAGCTCGCCCGTGCCGCACGCATGGGCTTCCGCGTGCCCCCCTCCCTGATCAGCGACGACAAGTCCGCTGTGCTCGCCTTCCGCGAGGCCATGGGGGGCGACATCGTGTTCAAGACCATGGAATCGCCGTTCCTGGCTGCCGATGAAGTCGAAGACGACGAGCGGGTGGCCCACGGGATCGGCACCACGCGCATCGAGGCCGGGCACGAGGGCATGCTCGACGCGGTGAGCGCGCTGCCCTGCTTCTTCCAGCGCCACGTGCCCAAACGCCACGAAGTACGCGCGACCGTGATCGGCAATCGCCTGTTCGCTGCGCGCATCCACTCGCAGGACGACGAGCGCACACGGGTCGATTTCCGCAACTACGATGCGCCGGTCCGCTACGAGGCTGCGCGGTTGCCCGAAGAGGTCGAGCGCCGCTGTCTCGCCTTCGTGCACAGCTACGGCCTGACCTACGGCGCGATCGACCTGATCGTGGACCATGAGGACGAATACGTGTTCCTGGAAAACAATCCCGGCGGGCAGTTCCTGTTCGTCGAACAGCGCGTGCCCGCACTGGCCATGCTCGATGCCGTGGCCGATTGCCTGCGCGCCGGCGCCGATGCGCGCACGGATGCGATGGCTGGAGCCTGCGCATGAGCGTGCTTGCGCGCCTGCGCGAGATCGAGACCGCAGGCGGTGGCCCGATCCTGGTGTTCGCCGCATCGCGGCTGGACATCGACCTGCTGCCGCCGCTCTACGACATCCTGTGCGGGATCGGTCGCGTGCCGCGACTGCAGGTGGTCGTGCAGTGCCGGGGAGGCGACACCAATGCCGCGCGCAGGATCGCGTTGCTGCTCCACGAATTCGCGGACGAGGTGGTGTTCGTTGTCCCGCATTTCTGCGAATCCGCAGGAACGGTGATGGCGCTCGCCGCGCATCGCATCGTCGCCGGACCGGTGGCGATCTTCTCGCCGATCGATCCGCAGCTCAGTGCTGAGGCCGGCGGGAGCGGCCCCTCGTCGATGTCGGTGCAGGACCTGCGCCAGTTCTGGCGCATGACGCAGGACTGGTTCGGGCTGGACGAAGCGACGGCGAAGTCGCATGCCTTGCAGGCGCTCGCGCACAGCATCTTTCCGACCACGCTCACCTCGTTCCACCGTTGCGCGCTGGAAGTGCAGGCGATGGGCGAGGAACTGCTCGCGCGACACATGGCCGACCAGCCCGCCGAAATGCGGACGCGCATCGTCGACACGCTGCTGCACGGTTTCCACTCGCACAGCCATGCCCTGACGCGCGACGACCTGCGGCGTATCGGTTTGCCGGTGGTCTCGGATCCGACGCTGGAAGATGCGGCCTGGGCGCTGGTACGCGGCCTGCGCGGCCATGTGGGCCCGGAGACGCGCGGCGACGAGGAGTCGCCGTGGTTCGATGCGGCGCTGCTCACCGCGACGCAGGCCCTGCGTCGCCAGCGCGACTTCCGGACGCCGATGCCCCGCTGGTCGACCTTCGATCCCGAGGTCGCATCGTGACGTGGATGGAAGCCGGTGCCGAACTCGCGCGATGGCTGGTGCTGTCGGCGCTGCTGTTCGCGGCCATGGCCAAGTCGCTGGGATTCGCCGCATTCCGGCAGAGCATCGCCGATGGCTTTCCCGGATTCTCGGCGCAGGCCGGCGCATGGGCCATGCTGATCGTCGTGGTGGAGTGGGGCATCGGTCTTGCGATGCTGCTCGGCGGCGGCGGACTGCGCATGGCTTCGCTCGCTGCGGCCATGCTGTTCGCGGTGTTCGCCGGCGTGATCGCCGTGGCGCTCGCGCGCGGCGAAGCATTGGCCTGCAGCTGCTTCGGCGCCAGTGGACGCCAGGTCGGCATCGCGGATCTGCTGCGTGGCACGCTGTTCGCATCGGCTGCGGCCTGGACCTGGCATGCCGCGCCGGCGACCAGTCCTGCGCTCCCGGAACGCCTGCTGCTGGCCGGACTCGGCATCGCCCTGGTGCTGCCGACTGTCTGGATGCGGGAATCGCTGTGGTTGCTGCGCGCGCGGGCGGGAGAATGAGTCCGATGCTGTCGCCCGCCGTGCTGTGGGTGGTCCTGGCGGTGCTCGTCGTCCTGGTCGTGCTCAACCTGCTGTTGACGCTGCGTCTGGCGGGCATCGTGCAGCAACGCGAATACGATCGCCTGCCGCTGGCCTTCCCGATCGGTGCGCCGCTCCCCGAATTCACCGCACGGAGGCAAGGCGACGGCGCCGTCCTGTCCAGCGCGAGCCTGTCCGGGGCCGCGGCGGTGCTGGTGTTCCTGTCGCCGGCCTGCGGCGACTGCCGGCGCAGGCGCCTGGAATTGATCGAACTGCATCCGGCCATCGCCGCATCCGGCATCGGTCTGTGGCTGTTCGGTGCCGGTGCGCGACGGCGCGTCCGCGCCTTTTTTGAAGGTACGCCGCTCGCGGACCATGTCATGTCGATCCGCCCCGGCGTGCGGCGTCGGCTCAATGCGCGCAATGCGGCGCCGTTCTATCTCTTCGTCGACGACACCGGCACCGTGGTGGCGAGCGGCTTCGTCGGCGATGGCGATTGGAGCAGCTTCGATGCGCAGATGCGCGAAGTGCTCGCGTCAGGACTTCGGGGATCGGCTCCGCCCGATGTCGGCAAGGCGGTCGCTGCCGAAGTCGGTTGATCGCGCACGACCGATCGCGCACGACTCGACATGGCGGCGTCGAGGCGGGCGGAGAGCGTGGATCGTGGTGCCCGAGCGGGCCGCTCATGACGAATCCACATGAAGGCACAGCCTCTTCTTCGCTTCGACGCCTTCCGAGGTCGGCCGGTTCGCGGTTCGAACATCAGTCTAAATCATTGATTCGCATCAGGTTGAGTGCTGCATCTGCCGAAGCCGGGCGGCATGTCCTCCCGATTGGGGGCGCCGGACCCTGAACGCGTGCGTGGTCCGGCCGGTGGCAGGGCCGCAGGGCGCTCGCTATGCTCGTGCAGCCTTGCGCAGGCAGCGCGGGACTTTCCAGCCGGGACGCTGTTTTCGATTGTGTGCCGACGACGCCGTAGGGGGCTGGAATGCGGGCAACAATGACGTCCGGGCGTTCCGGACGTGCGCGACCCGCCGTCTGGTGGGCCTGGCCCTTGGTGGGGCTGTTCGTCGTGGTCTTGTGGCTGGTCGCAAATGCCGCCGCCACGATGCTGGAATATCGTCCGCTGGCCAGCCTCTGGTTTCCGCCGACCGCGATCAGCTTCGCGGCCTTCGCCGTGTTCCGCCGCGGCGCATGGCCGGGACTGCTGGTCGCCAACCTCATCGGTGCATTCTTCACCTTCCTGCGCACCGGCCACGACTTCCCCCCGGATCGCATGCTGCTCTACGGCAGCCTGTTCGCGCTCGCGCACTGCGTGCCCTTTTGCCTCGTGGCGCACGCCACGCTGCAGTCGATCCCGCGCAATGCCGCGCCCTCGCTGGCGCGCACCGTCGGCGTGTTCCTGCTTGGCGGCGTGGTCGCGGCGCTGATCGCTGCGGTCGCCGGCGTCTGGGTGTCCACCCTGGCAGGCATGGCCGATCGCGCGGACACCTGGTCGATGATCCTGCCCTGGCTGATCGGCGATGTCGCCGGCCTGCTGGCGTTCGGCCCGCTGGCCCTGCTCGGTTTCCGTGCGCTGGCCACGCGCCTGCGCATCCCGGTGCCGCACCGCCTGCATGCCTTCGACGACCTGCCGCGTCCGCCGCGTGCGCCTGCGGCCTATGCGCTGAAGCTCGCGGCGACGCTGGGCACTGCCTGCCTGGCCCTGTACGCGATCTCCCGCGCGCCGCACAACGAGCCGCTCCTGTTCATCGTCTTCATCGCGATCGTGTTGCAGCTGTGGATCGTGCACACCCAGGGGACGCTGGAATCGCTGGTGTCGATCGGTGTGTTCAACCTCTGCATCGTCGGCCAGGTCTACGTGCTCGGGCTCGGCGAACACGCACTGACCCTGCAGTTCGCCATGATCACGCTGGCCTCGGCCAGCTACTACGGCCTGGCCGTGCCGCTGCTGTATGCAGACAACGTGCAGTTGCGTCGATTGCTGATCCACGACGCGCTGACCGGCGCCTACAACCGGCATTTCTTCGTCGAACTGTCGCAACAGGCGATCCGACAGTCGCGGATGCGCGAGCAGCCTGCCTCGATGCTGATGCTCGACCTCGACAACCTCAAGCAGATCAACGACCACCACGGCCACGCGGCGGGCGACCAGGCCCTGGCTCAGGTCGCGGAAGCCTGCCGGAGCGCACTCAGCGCCAACGATCTGCTCGGCAGGCTGGGCGGCGACGAGTTCTGCGTACTGCTGCCGGGCGTGGATCATGCCGGCGCGGCGATCATCGCGCAGCGCCTGCTCTCGGCGGTGCGCGCCTCCGTCTACCCGTTCTCGACCGAGATCCGTCCGAGCATGAGCATCGGCATCTCGACCACGGTCGACGACGAGGACGACTACGACAGCCTCT
This sequence comes from Lysobacter brunescens, assembly GCF_042677005.1. Classification (NCBI taxonomy): domain Bacteria; kingdom Pseudomonadati; phylum Pseudomonadota; class Gammaproteobacteria; order Lysobacterales; family Lysobacteraceae; genus Lysobacter; species Lysobacter brunescens. Next base: position 243,798 of record NZ_JBHTIF010000003.1, read on the forward strand.
GGATGCGTGCGGACTCGGCGCTGTACGTCGCCAAGCGCGGCGGTCGCGACCGGCTCGCGCAGGAAGAAGCCACGCCGCGCGAGACGGAGCCGGCGTGATCATGGCCGGCTGAATGTCCTGGATGGACGCGGGCCGCAGGACGATGCCTGCGGCCCGATGTCGTTTCGCTTGCGTTTTTCGATTGGATTGCCGGCTTGAAATGCGATGCCGGCCGAACGCTCGTCCTGGTTACAGCGCTTCGAAGATGCCCGCAGCGCCCATGCCGGTGCCGATGCACATCGTCACCATGCCGTACTTCTGCTGGCGGCGGCGCAGGCCGTGGACCAGGGTCGCGGTGCGGATCGCACCGGTCGCACCGAGCGGATGGCCCAGCGCGATCGCGCCGCCCAGCGGGTTCACCTTCGACGGGTCGAGGCCCAGGTCGCGGATCACCGCCAGCGCCTGCGCGGCGAAGGCTTCGTTGAGTTCGATCCAGTCGAGCTGGTCCTGGGTCAGGCCGGCCTGCTTGAGCGCCTTCGGGATCGCGGCGATCGGGCCGATGCCCATCACTTCCGGGCGCACGCCGGCGACCGAGAAGCTGACGAAGCGGGCGAGGGGCGTCAGGCCGTAGTCCTTGATCGCCTGTTCCGACGCCAGCAGCACCGCACCGGCGCCATCGCTCATCTGCGACGCGTTGCCGGCGGTGACGGTGCCGCCGAACATGCCGTTGCGGAAGACCGGCTTGAGCTTGGCGAGACCTTCGATCGAGGAATCCGCACGCGGACCTTCGTCGATTTCGATCAGGCTCTTCTTCACCTTGATGGCGTTGCCGGCGAGGTCCGGAATGCGCGCGATCACTTCGTAGGGCGAGATCTCGGCCTTGAATTCGCCGGCCTGGATCGCGGCCATCGCCTTCTGGTGCGAGGCGAGCGCGAAGGCGTCCTGGTCCTCGCGCGAGATCTTCCACTCCTCGGCGACCTTCTCGGCGGTGATGCCCATGCCGTAGGCGATGGCGACGTTCTCGTCCTTCGCGAAGACCTCGGGGCTCAGCGCGACCTTGTTGCCCATCATCGGCACCATCGACATCGATTCGGTGCCGCCGGCGAGCATGAGGTCGGCGTTGCCGAGACGGATCTGGTCGGCGGCCAGCGCCACGGCCTGCAGGCCGGACGAGCAGAAGCGGTTGATGGTCTGCGCAGCGACGGTGTTCGGCAGTCCGGCGAGCAGGGCGCCGATGCGGGCGACGTTCATGCCCTGTTCGCCCTCCGGCATCGCGCAGCCGATGATGGCGTCGTCGATGCGCGAGGTGTCGATGCCCGGCGCCTGCGCGACCACGTTGCGCAGCGCGTGCGCCAGCAGTTCGTCGGGACGGGTGTTGCGGAACGCGCCCTTCGGGGCCTTGCCGACCGGCGTGCGGGTGGCGGCGACGATGTAGGCGTCTTGAACGATCTTGGTCATGGTGTGTTCCTGGATTCGAGATTCGTGAATGAGGAGAGGGGGCGTGCCGCGCGTACGGCGCGGCCGCTCACGAACCTCAGTTCCTGAGGGGCTTGCCCGTCTCGAGCATGTGCTTGATCCGCGCCTGGGTCTTCGGCATCTGCGCCAGCGCGACGAAGTGCTCGCGCTCCAGGCGGATCAGCCACTCCTCGTCGACGATCGCGCCGCGATCCACATCGCCGCCGCACAGCACGGTCGCGATCCGGGTCGCGATCTCGTAGTCGTGCTCGGAGATGAAGCGGCCTTCCAGCATGTTCACCAGCATCATCTTGAAGGTGGCGATGCCGACGTTGCCGGCGACCTGCACGCGACGCGCGGGCAGCGGCGGGCGATAGCCGGACTCGGCCAGCGCCAGCGCCTGCTGCTTGGCGATGTGCAGCAGCTCGTGCGCGTGGAAAGCGATCACGTCGTCCTTGCGCAGCAGGCCCAGTTCCTTCGCTTCGAGCGCGGAGGCGGAGACCTTGGCCATCGCCACGTTCTCGAACAGCGGCTTGAGCTGGGCGAACACGTCGCCGCCCGGGCCTGCGGCCTGCGAGGCGCGGACCGCGAATTCCTTCAGGCCGCCACCGGCCGGCAGCAGGCCGACGCCGGCTTCGACCAGACCGATGTAGCTTTCGAGATGCGCGACGGTGCGCGCGGTGTGCATCTGGAACTCGCAGCCGCCGCCGAGGGCGAGGCCACGCACCGCGCCGACCACCGGGACGAGCGAGTACTTGATCCGCTGGCTGGTCGCCTGGAAGTCCGCCACCATCGCGTTGAAGCCCGCCACGTCGCCCGCCTGCAGCAGGCCCAGCGCGCCGGCCAGGTCGGCGCCGGCCGAGAACGGCTCCTTCGGCTGCCAGATCACCATGCCGCGGAAATCGCGTTCGGCAATCCCGATCGCTTCCTGCAGGCCGGCGAGTACGTGGTTGTTGACCGTGTGCATCTTGGTCTTGAACGAGCACACCGCGATGCCGTCGCCGTCGTGCCACAGGCGCACGCCGTCGTTTTCATAGACGGTTTCGCCGGGAGCGAAACGCTCGCCGATCAGCGGATCGGGGAAGCGCTGGCGGCAGTAGACCGGGTTGGACGAACGCGGCACGTCCGCGCCCTTGGCCGGGCTGAAGCTGGCGGACGGGCCGTGCACGCCGGCGCGGCCGTCGGTCACCCAGGCCGGCAGCGGCGCGCTGCTCATGGCCTTGCCGGCGGCGATGTCCTCGGCGATCCACTGCGCGACCTGCGTCCAACCGGCGGCCTGCCAGGTCTCGAACGGGCCGAGCTGCCAGCCGTAGCCCCAGCGGATCGCGAAGTCCACGTCGCGCGCGGTGTCGGCGATGTCGGCCAGATGGAAGGCGCTGTAGTGGAACAGGTCGCGGAAGCAGGCCCACAGGAACTTCGCCTGCGGATGCTCGCTGGCGCGGAGCTTGGCGAACTTCTCGGCCGGGTTCTTCGTCTTCAGGATCTCGACGACCTCGGGCGCGGCGCCGCGATCGGACGCGCGGTAGTCCTGCTTCTCCAGATCGAGGACCACGATGTCCTTGCCGACCTTGCGGAAGATGCCGGCGCCGGTCTTCTGGCCCAGCGCGCCCTTCTGGATCAGCGCGCCCAGCCAGGCCGGGGCGTTGAAGTACGGGTGCCACGGGTCGTTCGGCAGGGTGTCGGCCATCGTCTTGATGACGTGAGCCATGGTGTCGAGGCCGACCACGTCGGACGTGCGGTAGGTCGCCGACTTCGGGCGGCCGAGCAGCGGGCCGGTCAGCGCGTCCACTTCATCGAAGCCCAGGCCGAAGGCGTGGGTGTGGTGGATCACCGACAGGATCGAGAACACGCCGATGCGGTTGCCGATGAAGTTCGGGGTGTCCTTGGCGATCACCACGCCCTTGCCGAGGGTGGTGGTCAGGAAGGTCTCCAGGCCGTCGAGGATCGCCTGGTCGGTGGTGCGGGCCGGGATCAGCTCGGCCAGGTGCATGTAGCGCGGCGGGTTGAAGAAGTGCACGCCGCAGAAGCGGTGGCGCAGTTCTTCCGGAAGCACTTCCGCCAGCGTGTTGATGCCCAGGCCGGACGTGTTGCTCGCCAGCACCGCGTGCGGGGCCACGAACGGGGCGATCTTCCTGTACAGGTCCTGCTTCCAGTCCATCCGTTCGGCGATCGCCTCGATGATCAGGTCGCAGTCCTTCAGCTGGTCCAGGCCGCTGTCGTAGTTCGCCGGGGTGATCGCCTCGGCGAGGGACTTGCTGGCCAGCGGGGCGGGGGAGAGCTTGCCCAGGTTTGCCAGCGCCTTGAGCACGACGCCATTCGGGTCGCCTTCCTTCGCGGCGAGATCGAACAGCACCGTGTCGACGCCGGCATTGGTCAGGTGGGCCGCGATCTGCGCACCCATGACGCCGGCGCCGAGCACCGCGGCGCGTCGTACAAGCGGTTTCTGAGACATGTTCCGTATCCTGTTGATAACGTGGGATTTTCGTGGGAAGAAAAGTCGGGTCGACGCCCGCTCAGTTGACCTTGCCGGCCTTGAAGCCGGCGGCGGCGAAGCGGATCAGCTCGCGCGCTGCGCGCTGCCGGTGCTCCTGCTCGGAGACCCCGGCGGGGCGCTTGATCATTCCGAAATCGGCCATGGCGTAGGTCAGGGCGCCGGCGAGGAAGTCCAGTCGCCAGTACAGCTCCTCCTTGCTCAGGCCCGGCATGCAGCCGGCGATCGCCTTGGCGAACTCGCGCAGCACGTGGCCGTATTGCTCGGACAGGAACCGGCGCAGGCTGTCGTTCTTCTCGGCATAGGCCCGGGCGATCACGCGGATGAAGGCGCCGCCGCCGTGGCGGTCCTGGGCCATGGCCAGCGGGGGTTCGACGAAGGCCGCGAGGATGCCGTCAAGGTCGGCGGGGTCGGCCTCGATCGCCGCCTGCAGCAGGGCGATGCGCTGGCCGCTCATCTCGTCCATCCGGCGACGGAAAACCTCGTTGACCAAGTTCTCCTTGCTGCCGAAGTGGTAGTTGACCGCGGCGATGTTCACGTCCGCCTGGCTGGTGACCTGGCGGAGCGAGGTGCCGCCGAAACCGTACTGGGCGAAGAGGGTCTCCGCCGCGTCGAGGATGCGTTCCTTGGTCGAGAACTGGGCCTTGCTCATGTCGCCTCCGCATGGGATCGGTGTCGCGTCCCGGCGACCGGTCTGAATCAAACGCTTGTTTGAGCGCCTGCGGAGACTACCCCCGGATCGACCGCGATGCAAACACCGGCTGGAAATGTGATCGCCGACAAGGATGCAAGGAGACCCTCGACCGGGTTAGAATCCTCTGCAGCCGAATCGGCTAAACCCGCGTTCCCACGCGGGTTTTTCCTTCCCATTCATGTTATGGTCCGGTCCCAGCGACTGCGGCCGAACGACCCCTGGAGATATCCACAATGGCGCTTGAGCGCACCATTTCGATCATCAAGCCCGACGCCGTCGCCAAGAACGTCATCGGTGAAATCTATTCCCGCTTCGAGAAGGCCGGCCTCAAGGTCGTCGCCGCGAAGATGAAGCACCTGTCGCGCAAGGAAGCCGAAGGCTTCTACGCCGTGCATCGCGAACGCCCGTTCTTCAACGCGCTGGTCGAGTTCATGACCTCCGGCCCGGTGATGATCCAGGTGCTCGAAGGCGAGGGCGCCGTGCTCAAGAACCGCGAGCTGATGGGCGCCACCAATCCGAAGGACGCCGCGCCGGGCACCATCCGCGCCGATTTCGCCGAATCGATCGACGCCAACGCCGTGCACGGTTCCGACTCGCTGGAGAACGCCGCGATCGAGATCGCGTATTTCTTCAGCACCACCGAACTCTGCCCGCGCTGATCCCGCCGGTCGAAGGAAAGCAGTCCCCGTGACCGAGGTCGTGCAAAACACCGCAGCCAAGCAGAACCTGCTCGACCTCGATCGCGAGGGTCTGGAGCGCTTCTTCGCCGAGGTTCTCGGCGAGAAGCGCTACCGCGCCCACCAGATCATGAAGTGGATCCACCACCGTCACGTCACCGAGTTCGACCAGATGACGGACCTGGGCAAGGCGCTGCGCGCCAAGCTCGAAGCGCACGCCGAAGTGCGCGTGCCGCTGATCCAGTTCGACAAGCCCTCCGAAGACGGCACCCACAAGTGGCTGTTGGGCATGGATGGCAAGAACGCCATCGAAACCGTCTACATTCCCGACAAGGGCCGCGGCACGCTGTGCGTGTCCTCGCAGGTCGGCTGTGCACTGAACTGCACCTTCTGCTCGACCGCGACCCAGGGCTTCAACCGCAACCTGTCCACCGCCGAGATCATCGGCCAGGTGTGGACCGCCGCGCGCCACCTCGGGAACATCCCGCACAAGCAGCGCAAGCTCACCAACGTCGTGATGATGGGCATGGGTGAGCCGCTGGCCAATTTCGACAACGTCGTGCGCGCCATGAGCGTGATGCGCGACGACCTGGGTTACGGCCTGGCGAACAAGCGCGTCACGCTGTCGACCGCCGGCATGGTGCCGATGATCGATCGCCTGGCGCAGGAAAGCGACGTCTCGCTCGCGGTGTCGCTGCACGCGCCGAACGACGAACTGCGCGACCAGCTGGTGCCGCTGAACAGGAAGTACCCCATCGAAGAGCTGATGGCCGCCTGCGTGCGCTACGCCAAGCGCAAGAAGGGCGAGTCCGTCACCTTCGAGTACACGCTGATGAAGGGCGTCAACGACCAGCCGCAGCATGCGCGCGAACTGGTCCGCCTGCTGCGCGCGTTCGACAACGCCGTGCAGATGAAGGACGCCGCCAAGGTCAACCTGATTCCGTTCAATCCATTCCCCGGCACGCGTTACGAGCGCCCGGAGGACGCGGTCATCCGCGCCTTCCAGAAGTTGCTCAACGATGCCGGGATGATCGCGCCGGTCCGTCGTACGCGTGGCGACGACATCGATGCCGCCTGCGGCCAGCTCAAGGGCCAGGTGGCGGACCGGACGCGGCGACAGGCCGAATTCCGAAAGTCGCTGGAAGCGCGCGTGGGGCGCGCATCGGGCGACGAGGATCCAGAGGCGGCGCATGCGGCGTGATGCGCCTCCCGCCAAGACCGTCGACGATGCTCCGGCGAGCGTCGTCGATGCAATGCAGGGTCGCTTTGCTTTGGGGAGCCATTCGCGATGACATCGTTGGAGACCGGGATGCCCGAGACGGTTCGCGGCATCGGTGAAAGATTGCGACAGGCCCGCGTGCGTGCGGGCATCAGTCCTGCGGAAGCGGGCGCGAAGCTGAAGATGCCGACCCACGTCATCGAGGCGCTGGAGCGCGAGGACTGGAGCAGGATCGGTGCGCCGGTCTTCGTGCGCGGCCACCTGCGCAGCTACGCGAAGCTGCTGGGACTGCCGGCCGATGCCATCGCTGCCAACGTGGCAGTGCCTGCGCCCAAGGCCGCCGAGCTGGTGCCGCGGACCTACACGCCGCGCATGCAGCGCGTGGTCGAACAGACCGGCCGCCGTCTCGTGTACGTCCTGATCACCGCCACCATCGCCGTCCCGGTGTGGCTGGCGACGCGGTCCCATCTGGATGGCAGCGCCAACGACGCGGTTCCGCTGGATGGCGCCGCCAGCCTGACCCTGCCGCAGCCGGCGACCGCCACCACGGCCGATACCGGCACGGCTTCGGCGCGTGTCCAGCCCGAGCCGCTGGTCGCATCCATCGCGCCGATGCCGCAGCGTCCGCAGGCAACGACTGCTGCGAGCGATCTCACCGTCTCGTTCAGTGGCGAAAGCTGGGTGCGCGTGACTGCGGCCGACGGCAGCGTCATCGAGCAGGCACTCGTCCAGCCCGGCCAGCAGCGCGTGTTCAAGGCCGGCCAGCTCGGTCAGGCCGTGCTCGGCAATGCCCAGGCCATCGCCGTGCAGTACCAGGGCCGTCCGGTGGACCTCACGCCCTACATCCGCGCGAATGTGGCGCGCTTTACGGTATCCTCTGACGGTTCTCTCCAGCCGGTCGATCGCTGAGGGATCCCGGTGAGGCCGGGCAGGCGCGCGTCGCTTCGCCCGGTACGGGGTTCGCTGCGACGCCGCCGCTGAAGCGATCCGGAAACGCGCAACCCCGTCCCATCCTGCTGCGGCTTCAGCCGCCTCCAGGCCCGGTCCGGTCGTTTCCCTGCCATGTCCCCGTGCCTGCCGGCCGACCGCCGCAGCCCGATGCGACGGCAGGGATTCAGGCGTCGACTGCTACAACGTCGCGACATCGCGACGCCGGCCCAGTCGATCGCGTGCGTTCCGGGTGGCTTGCATCGGCCCCGGCACCCGCCATCCACCGCAGCCGTATCCATCACAACGAAGACACCATGGCGATCGACGATCTCCTCGACGAACACGAACAAAGCGAACGCGTCCGCAAATGGCTGCGCGAGAATGCCCTTGGCCTGATCGGCGGCGTGGGCCTCGGCCTCGCCGCGGTCTACGGTTATTTCTGGTGGGGCGACCGTCAGGACGCCGAACGCCTGAAGGCCAGCGACCAGTACCAGGTCGTCGTCCAGGAGCTCAAGGCCAACAAGCTCAAGGAAGCCCAGGGCAAGGTCGGCGAGCTGAAGGACACCGCCTTCGCCGCGCTGGTCGCGCTCGACATCGCCAAGGCCCAGCTGGACGCCGGCAAGCGCGATGACGCCATCGCCACCCTGCGCGCGGCGAAGACCACCGACAGCATGGTCGCGCCGATCGTCCAGCAACGCCTCGCGCGCCTGCTGATCGATGCGGGCAAGCACGAGGAGGCCCTCGGTCTGCTCAAGGCCGCCGACGATGCGACGAGTCATGAAGTGCGCGGCGACGCGCTGTTCGCGCTGGGCCGCAAGGACCAGGCCCGCGACGCCTATAACAAGGCCCTGGGCCTGCTCGACGTGGCCGCGCCGCAGCGCCGCCTGCTCGAACTCAAACTGACCCAGGCCGGCGGCACGCCGCCGAAACCCGCTACCGCTTCCTGAGTACGACGACTTGCCGATGACCTCGAATTCCCTCCCGCGCACCAGCGCAACCCTGCGGATCGCTCTCCTGGCCGCCGTGGTCGCGCTGTCCGGCTGTACCACCGTCAAGGGCTGGTTCGGCGACAAGAACGACGACAAGGCCGCGCGCAAGCCAGCCGAACTGGTCGAATTCACGCCCTCGGCCACGGTGACCAAGCTGTGGTCGGCGAAGGCCGGCGACGGCAACGAGAAGCTCGGCCTCACCCAGGGCCCGGTCGTCGCCGACGGCCGCGTCTATGCCGCCGCGATCGAAGGCGGCGTGCGCGCCCTCGACCTGCAGACCGGCGCGCTGGTCTGGCAGCACAAGTCGGATCTCGAGATTTCCGGTGGCCCCGGCGCAGGCGAAGGCCTGGTCGTGTTCGGCACGCTCGACGGCGACGTGGTCGCCCTCGACTCCGCCACCGGCACCGAGCGCTGGAAGGCCAAGCTCATCAGCGAAGTCATCGCCGCGCCTGCGATCGCGCAGGGCGTGGTGGTGGTGCGCTCCAACGACGGCCGCGTGACCGCGTTCGACATCACTGACGGCAAGCGCCGCTGGTTCTGGAACCGTGACCTCCCGCGCCTGACCGTGCGCGGCAACGATGCCCCGACCTTCGGCCCGGGCGTCGTGTTCGTGGGCAACGACGACGGCACCGTGGCGTCGCTGGCGCTGACCGATGGTCGTCCGCTGTGGGACCAGGCCGTGGGCCAGCCCGATGGTCGCTCCGAGCTGGATCGCATGGCCGACGTGGACGGCAGCCCGGTGCTCGATGGCGCCACGCTGTTCGCGTCGAGCTACAAGAAGCAGACCATCGCCATCGAGGCGCCGAGCGGTCGTCCGCTGTGGGCGCAGGACCATGGCGGCGCCGGTCGCGTCGGCCTGGCCACCGATCGCGTGGTCGTCGCAGACCCGGCGGGCGTCGTCTGGGCACTGGACAAGAATGGCGGCACCGCGATGTGGCAGCAGGCGGGCCTGGCCCGCCGCAGCCTGTCCGGCGCCGCGGTGCAGGGCGAGTTCGCGGTGGTCGGCGATTACGACGGCTACCTGCACTGGCTGCGCCTGGACAACGGCGACTTCGGTGCCCGCGTCCGTGCCGGCCGCGACCCGATCAATGCGGCGCCGGTCGTGTCCGACGGCATCCTGCTGGTCCAGACCGCGAGCGGTGACCTGAGCGCCTGGCGCGTCCAGTAATCCCTCGCAAGGCATCACCGACGACCCCGGGGAGCCCGACTGCCCGGGGTCGTCTTTTTCGGTATGGTGTCCGCAGCGCTCCACCAGGCGCGACACCCGCCGCATCCCATCCCGCTACGTTTCCGGTTCGAACCCCATGCTGCCTCTCGTCGCCCTCGTCGGCCGCCCCAATGTCGGCAAATCGACACTGTTCAATGCGCTGACCCGCACCCGCGATGCGCTCGTGCACGACGAGCCGGGCGTGACCCGCGACCGCAACTACGGGATCTGTCGCCTGAACGAGGCGCGGCCGTTCGTGATCGTCGATACCGGCGGCATCGCCGGCGAGGACGAAGGCCTGGCCGGAGCGACCGCGCGGCAGTCGCGCGCCGCCGCCGAGGAAGCCGACCTGGTGCTGTTCGTCGTCGACGGCCGCGAAGGTCCTTCGGCGCTGGACGACGAAATCCTGCGCTGGCTGCGCAAGGCCGCGCGCCCGACGGTGCTGGTGGTCAACAAGACCGACGGCATCGACAGCCGCGCCGCCATCGCCGAGTTCTCGCGCTACGGCATCGCCGATGCGCTGGCCGTGTCGTCCGCGCATCGCCAGGGCCTGGACCGCCTGCTTGACGACGTCCTCTCGCGCCTGCCGGAAGAGGGCGACACCGAAGTCCTCGACAACGACCCGGAGCGCGTCCGCATCGCCTTCGTCGGCCGCCCGAACGTGGGCAAGTCGACGCTGGTCAACCGCATCCTCGGCGAGGAGCGGATGATCGCCTCCGACGTGCCGGGCACCACCCGCGATTCGATCGCGGTGGACATGGAGCGCGACGGCCGCAAGTACCGCCTGATCGACACCGCCGGCATCCGCCGCAAGTCGAAGGTCGAGGAAGCGGTCGAGAAGTTCTCGATCGTGAAGACGCTGCAGGCCATCGAGCAGTGCCAGGTCGCGGTGATCATGCTCGACGCCAGCGAAGGCGTGACCGACCAGGACGCCAGCGTGCTCGGCGCGGTGCTCGACGCCGGCCGTGCGCTGGTCGTCGCGGTGAACAAGTGGGACGGGCTGAGCCAGTACCAGCGCGAGCAGACCGACGGTCTGCTGTCGCGCAAGCTGTCGTTCGTGAACTGGGCCGAGGCCGTGCACATCAGCGCGAAGCACGGTTCGGGCCTGCGCGAGCTGTTCGGCGCCGTGCATCGCGCCCACCGCTCGGCGACCTACAAGTTCAGCACCTCCGAAGTCACCCAGGCGATGGAAGTCGCCTACGAGACCAATCCGCCCCCGTCGATCCGTGGCCACGTCTCCAAGCTGCGCTTCGCGCACCCGGGCGGCGAGAATCCGCCGACCTTCGTGGTCCACGGCACGCGCCTGCGCAACCTGCCGGAAAGCTACCGCCGCTATCTCGAGAACTTCTTCCGCAAGCGCTTCAAGCTGATCGGCACCCCGGTGCGTTTCGTGTTCAAGGAAGGCGACAACCCGTACAAGGACAAGAAGAACGTGCTGACCGAAGGCCAGATCAAGAAACGCCAGCGGATGATCCGGCACGTCAAGCGGAACAAATGATCGACTCGATCGACACCTATGTGCGAACCCATGGTGCCGCTTGCCCTGTGTGTGGTGGGCGCGACCTGGATCGTGCACCTGCGAGCATCATCCCCGTGCCTCAATCTGGCGAATTGACCGTGTGGGTCGGCTGCGAAAGTTGCCGCTCGACCTGGCAGGAAATCTATCGGCTGGTTGATTGCGTCGAGCTGTCGGATACCGATGGAAAGCCACTCGAGTTTGCCGCGAGTCGTCCCAATTGAACTATGCGTCTGCCTTCGCCCCATGAGCTGACACTCGGCCTGATCGCCGGCGGTCGCGCATCGCGGCTGGGCGGTGTCGACAAGGCCTGGCTGATGCGCGGCGGCGTGTCGCAGGTGCTGCGCTGGACGCGGCGCTTTCCCGGCGAACATGGCCCGGTGCTGGTATCCGCCAACCGCGATCCGGATCGCTACGCCGCGCATGGACTGTTCGTCGTCGGCGACCGGCATCCGGACCTCGGCCCGATCGGCGGCCTCGATGCGCTGTCGCAGGCCTGCGCGACGCCATGGCTGCTGACGCTGCCGGTCGACCTGGTCGGCGTGAACGATTGCCTGGTCCGCACCCTGGTCTCGAAACGCGATGCCGACGGTGCCTTCGCCCGCGACGACGACGGCGTGCAGCCGCTGGTCGCGCTGTGGCGCGCCGAGGCCCTGCGCATCGCCTGCGCCGAAGCGATCTCACGCGGTGAGATTGCGATCCATCGCCTGCAGGCGACGCTGCGCATGGCCGAGGTCGCATTCACGGGCTTCCGCTTCGGCAATCTCAACACGCCCGACGACCTGCGCGCGGCGGGCATCGACCCGGAACCAACGGCATGACCGCAGCACCGACGAGTCCATTCCCCTCCCGCATCGGCCTGGACGAGGCCCTCGCCATTGTCCGCGCGGTCGCGGTGAAGTGCCGCCTCGGCAGCGAAAGCCTCGCGCTGCAGCGCGCGCACGGCCGCGTGCTTGCCCGCGACCTTCATGCGGTGATCGACCAGCCCGGTTTCGACAACTCAGCGATGGACGGCTTCGCGCTGCGCCATGCCGATCTCGCCAGCGAAGGCGAAACCGTGCTCACCCTTGTCGGCGAACAGTTCGCCGGCCGCGCGCTCGATGTCGAAGTCCAGCCCGGCACCTGCCTGCGCATCACCACCGGGGCACCGATGCCGCGCGGCGCCGATACTGTGGTCATCAAGGAGAACACACGCGTTGAAAGCACGTCCCTCGACGGCGACCGCGTGCGCATCCTCCAATCCGCTAAACCCGGCCAGCACGTGCGCCGTGCCGGCGAGGACGTGCGCGTCGGCGATGCGCTGCTCGCGGCCGGACAGGTGCTGACGCCGTCGCGGATCGCGCTGGCGGCGGGGCAGGGCCAGGATCGCCTCGACGTGGTCCGCCGCCCGACCGTCGCGGTGTTCACCACTGGCGATGAACTGGTCGAACCGGGCCTGCCGCTGCAGCCGGGTCAGTTGTACAACAGCAATCGCGAGCTGCTGATGGGCCTGCTGCGCGCGGACGGCTTCGAGCCGGTCGCGTGGCCGACCCTGCCGGATGACGCCGACGCGGTCGAGAATGCGCTGCGCCATGCCGGGCACGCCTTCGATGTCGTGATCACTTGCGGCGGCGTCTCCGCCGGCGAGAAGGATCACCTGCCGGCGCTGTTCCGGCGCGTCGGCGACGTGCATTTCTGGAAGGTGCGGATGAAACCGGGCATGCCGGTGCTGTTCGCCGGCTCGCGCCCGGCGCAGGGCGACGACGACGGCCACGGCGGGCTGGGCGACGCGCTGTTCCTGTGCCTGCCCGGCAATCCGGTCTCGGTGCTGGCGACGTATCTCGCGCTGGGGCGCTCACTGCTCGATGGCCTGCAGGGACGCGGTGAAGCACGGCTGCGTCTGCGCGCGCGCCTGCAGGCGCCGTTGTGCAAGACGCACGAGCGCCTGGAATTACTGCGCGGCCGGTTGTCGTTCGGCGATGACGGTGCAGTCCATGTCGAGCCCAATCCTGCCGATGGCTCGCACCGCATGCGCGCCGCCGCCGACAGCGACGCCCTGATCGTCTTGTCCGAAGGTCCGCTCGACCTGCAGGCCGGCGATCCGGTCGACGTGCTGCCTTACTGATCCGCCCGCCTATCGGCACGCGCATGGACGCGGGGTCGAGGAATCCTCGACCCCCCACGACGCGATGCCATTCCTCCGCAACTCGATTACGCTCCGCCGCACGTCCCCATCGCAGACACAAGGATCACGATGACTCCCGCCCTGAAGCCCGCCCGCGCCACCGGTCGACCGTCGCCTGCGTTCATCGGCGCGTCCTGGTTCGCACTGCTGGTCGGTATGGCCGCCTATCTCACCGGCCTGTGGAACGCGCCGATGATGCTGAACGAGAAGGGCTACTACTTCACCGTGCTGATGTATGGCCTGTTTTCGGCGGTATCGGTGCAGAAGGCGGTGCGCGACCGCATCGAGGAGATCCCGGTCACCGGCATCTATTACGGCCTGGCCTGGTTTTCGACCATCCTGTCGATCGTGCTGCTGGTTGTCGGCCTGTGGAACGCAGAGATGACGCCGTCGGAGAAGGGTTTCTACGGCATCGCCTTCATGATGAGCCTCTTCGCCGCGATCGCGGTGCAGAAGAACACCCGCGACGCCGCCGTGGCCGATGCCGAAGATCGGGAAACGCGTCCGCGCGCCTTCGCATCCGCCGTGCCGCCGCTGCCGAAGCGCGACGAGGACTGACGAGCACGCCATGCCCATCCCCGAAATTTCTCCCGCCGAAGCCCGCGTACGCTGCCGCGACGGTGCCGTGCTGATCGATGTGCGCGAGCCGCACGAGCACGCGCTGGGCATGGCCGAAGGCGCGCAAGGCGTGGCGATGGGCGAGCTCATCGCCAACCCGTCGATCTATCTGCCAGCAGGCGATGTCGAGGTGCTGCTGATCTGCCAGGGCGGCGTGCGCTCGCTGCGTACCGCCGAGGCGCTGGCGGCGCAGGGTTTCGATCGGCTGTGTTCGGTCGAAGGCGGCACGACGCGCTGGGTCGCCGAATCGCTGCCGATCACGATGCCGGAGGGCGAACTCGACGCGGATTTCGCCGAACGCTACTCGCGCCACCTGCGTCTGCCGCAGGTCGGCGTGGACGGGCAACGCCGGCTCGAAGCCGCGCGCGTGCTGATGATCGGCGCCGGCGGACTGGGCTCGCCGGCGGCGTACTATCTGGCTGCGGCCGGCATCGGCCATCTGCGCATCGCCGACGACGACGTGGTCGATCGCAGCAACCTGCAGCGCCAGATCCTGCACACCGAGGCGCGCATCGGCGTCGCCAAGGTCGACTCCGCCGCGCAGGCGCTGTCGGCGCTCAACCCGCGCGTGCGCATCGAGGCGGTGCGCGAACGCGTGACCGCCGCCAATGTGGACCGCTTGCTAGACGGCATCGACGTGGTCGTCGATGGCGCCGACAACTTCGCGGCGCGCTATCTGCTCAACGATGCCTGCGTGCGCCACGGCAAGCCGCTGGTCTACGGCGCGGTGCATCGCTTCGAAGGTCAGGCCAGCGTCTTCGATGCCGGGCGTCGTCGCGGTGAGGCGCCGTGCTACCGCTGCTTGTTCCCCGAACCGCCGCCGCCGGAGGCCGCACCGAACTGCGCCGAGGCCGGCGTGCTCGGCGTGTTGCCGGGGCTGGTCGGCCTGATCCAGGCGACCGAGGCGATCAAGCTGATCCTCGGCATCGGCACCTCGCTGTCCGGACGCCTGCTGCACGTCGACGCGCTGTCGATGCGGTTCCGCGAAACCCGGCTGCCGGTCGATCCCGATTGCCCGACCTGCGCGCCGGGGCGTGCGTTCACCGGTTACGTCGACGAAGCGGTCGCCTGCGCGAGCGATCCGGACAGCCGCTGACGCCGCGCTTCAGCGCATGAATCCGGCCAATGCCGGCGCGAACTGCGGATGCTCGTCGATGTCGTTGTGGCCGGCGTCCGCGATGCGCACGACGGTCGGCGGTGCAGGCAGGGCTTCGACCAGCCGCAGCGTGTTGGCTTCCGGCACCACGTCGTCCCGCCCGCCGTGCAGGACCAGCACCGGCCGGCGATAGCCCGACAGCGCGCGGTCCGATTCGTAGCGTTCTTCGAGCAGCCAGTCGACCGGGAACAGCGGGTAGTGCGCCTTCGCCGCGCCGACCATGCTGTCGAACGGGGTGATCAGCGCGAGGCGTTCGACCGGTCGCCGAGCCGCGAGCTGGCTGGCCACGCCACTACCCAGGCTGGCACCGATCGCCGAGACAGCGTGTCCATGGTGTCGGGATTGCACGTGGTCGAACAGCGCTACGGCGTCCGCGACCAGCATCGCCTGCGAGGGTTCGCCTTCGCTGGCGCCGTAGCCGCGGTACGACAGCATGTACACGGTGCGGTCCGGGAACAGGCGGCTGAATTCGTCGCGATTGAACTCGATGCGCTCGGCGTTGCCGCCGAAATACAGGATCGGCCGCCCTGCCTGCGGGTTCAGCACCCAGCCGCGCAGCGTGGCGTCGGGTCGCTTCAACGCGAAATCGGTCTGCGCAGCCGGGACCGTCGTCGTCCAGCCGTAGTAGATCAGCGCCCGCTGCCGTGCGTGCAGGAACCAGCAGGCCCCGGCGTAGAGCAGGGCGAGCAGGGTGGCGGCGGCGATCAGGACGGTGCGCATCCGGCTGGTCAGCCGTGGCGTTTCTGCGCGGCCTCGAACGCGGCCAGCTGTTCCGGCGTGGCGTCCTTCTGGTGCTTCGCCTTCCATTCGGCGAAGGGCATGCCGTAGACGATCTCGCGGGCCTGATCCTTGTTCATCGTGATCCCGCGCTCGGTCGCGGCATCGCGATACCAGTCGGCGAGGCAGTTGCGGCAAAAGCCGGCGAGGATCATCAGATCGATGTTCTGCACGTCCGGACGCTCCTGCAGGAGGTGATCGCGGAGGCGGCGGAAGGCGGCGGCTTCGAGTTCGGTGACGGTCTGCGGGTCCATGGTGTCCGGGCGGGGCGGGGAAGGGGAGACTTCGGCGATAATAGCCGGCCACCCGCTTCGAACCGCACCCGCATGACCGCCAGGATCCTCGACGGCAAACGCATCGCCGACAGCCTTCTCGACGACCTCAAGGCCCAGGTCGACGCGCGGGTCGCCGCTGGCAAGCGCCGCCCCGGCCTGGCCGTGGTGCTGGTGGGCAGCGACCCGGCGTCGCAGTCCTACGTGCGCAACAAGCGCCGCGCGGCGCAGAAGGTCGGCATCCAGGCCTTCGACTACGACCTGCCGGCCGGCACCGGCGAGGCCGAGCTGCTGGCCCTGATCGACCAGCTCAACGCCGACCCGGCGGTCCACGGCATCCTCGTCCAGCTGCCGCTGCCGGGCATCCCGGACGCCAGCAACCTGATCCACCGCATCGACCCGCGCAAGGACGTGGATGGCTTCCATCCCGAGAACGTCGGCCACCTCGTCCTGCGCCAGTTCGGCCTGCGCCCCTGCACCCCCCGCGGCATCACCACGCTGCTGGCCTACACCGACCGTCCGGTGCGCGGGCAGAGCGCGACGATCGTGGGGGTGAGCAACCACGTCGGCCGGCCGATGGCGCTGGAACTGATGATCGCCGGCTGCACCGTGACCAGCTGCCACCGTTTCACGCCGCCTGAAGTGCTCAGGCGCCATGTCAGTGAGGCCGACATCCTGGTCGTCGCGGTGGGCAAGCCGGGCCTGATCCCGGGTGAGTGGGTGAAGCCGGGCGCGGTGGTCATCGACGTCGGCATCAACCGGATCGAGGACGGCCGCCTCGTGGGTGACGTGCAGTTCGACGCCGCCGCCGAGCGCGCCAGCTGGATCACCCCGGTCCCGGGCGGGGTGGGGCCGATGACCGTGGCCACCCTGATGCAGAACACCCTGGAAGCCGCCGACGCTGCCGATTCGGCGGCCTGAGCTGGCCGGCGCCTTGTAGGAGGGCCTTCAGGCCCGAGCTTTTCCTGACGGGGTCCGGAGATCAAAAGCTCGGGCCTGAAGGCCCTCCTACAGGCCCTCCTGCAGACCTCCGGCCGGCTTCCCTGTGCATTCGCCTGAGAGCTGGCGCACCCGGGCCCACCCAATGAACGGCGGCAACCGGTTACAATATCGCGCTTCTTCCCCTCCGGACCGGCCATGCTCCGTATCCAGGCTGAAGCGCTCACCTACGACGATGTCTCCCTCGTCCCCGCGCATTCGACCGTCCTGCCCAAGGACGTCTCCCTCTCGACCCGCCTCACCCGCAACCTGCGCCTGAACCTGCCGATCGTCTCGGCGGCGATGGACACGGTGACCGAAGCCCGCCTCGCGATCGCGATGGCCCAGCTCGGCGGCATCGGCATCATCCACAAGAACCTCACCTGGCAGCAGCAGGCGGCGGAAGTGGCGAAGGTGAAGACCTTCGAGGCCGGCGTGATCAAGGAACCCTTCACCGTCAGCCCGGATACCACCATCGGCGAAGTGCTGCGCCTCACCCGCGCCCGCAACATTTCCGGCGTGCCGGTGGTCGACGGAGGCCGACTTGTCGGCATCGTCACCGGCCGCGACATGCGCTTCGAGAAGAAGCTCGACGATCCGGTCCGCCACATCATGACCAAGCAGGACAAGCTGGTCACCGTGCGCGAAGGCGCCAGCGACGACGAAGTGCTGGAACTGCTGCACAAGCACCGCATCGAGAAGGTGCTGGTGGTTAACGACGGCTTCGAACTGCGCGGCCTGATCACCGTGAAGGACATCCAGAAGAAGCGCGACAACCCCAACGCCGCCTACGACGCCAGCGAACGCCTGCTGGTGGGCGCGGCGGTCGGCGTCGGCGGCGACACCGAGCAGCGCATCGAAGCGCTGGTCGAGGCGGGCGTCGACGTGATCATCGTCGATACCGCGCACGGCCATTCGCAGGGCGTGATCGACCGCGTGGCCTGGGCGAAGAAGCAGTATCCGAACCTGCAGGTCGTCGGCGGCAACATCGTCACCGGCGACGCGGCGTTGGCGCTGGAAGGCGCGGGCGCGGACGCGGTGAAGGTCGGCGTCGGTCCCGGTTCGATCTGCACCACGCGCATCGTCGCCGGTGTCGGCGTGCCGCAGGTCACCGCCGTGTCGATGGTCGCCGAGGCGCTGCAGGACCGCATCCCACTGATCGCCGACGGCGGCATCCGCTACTCGGGCGACATCGGCAAGGCGATCGTCGCCGGCGCGTCCTCGATCATGATCGGCGGCCTGTTCGCCGGCACCGAGGAAGCCCCGGGCGATACCGAACTGTTCCAGGGCCGCAGCTACAAGAGCTATCGCGGCATGGGCTCGCTGGGCGCCATGGAGAAGGGCTCGAAGGACCGCTATTTCCAGGACGCCAGCGACGCCGACAAGCTGGTGCCGGAAGGCATCGAAGGCCGTGTCCCGTATCGCGGACCGCTCGGCAACGTCGTGCACCAGCTCGCCGGCGGCCTGCGCGCGACGATGGGCTATGTCGGCTGCGCCACCATCGACGAGATGCGCAAGAAGCCCTCGTTCGTGAAGGTCACCGGTGCCGGACAGCGCGAAAGCCACGTGCACGACGTGCAGATCACGAAGGAACCGCCGAATTACAGGATGGGGTGAGGCAGGCCGCTTGCGCGGCATTGCCGCGCGGCCTGCCGAACGCCCGGCCATGGATGGCCGGGCAGGGCTTCCCGCAAGCCCTCGATGTGCCGCCAAGGATGGCATTGCGACACCGCTTTTCTTGTCATCCCGAGCGCAGCGAGGGACCTGTTGTCGAGACGGCCGAGCGAGTACGAAAAGCAGGTCCCTCGCTGCGCTCGGGATGACAGCCATTTCAATTTCCGATTTGCGATCCCGGGCCCATGACCGACATCCACAGCGACAAGATCCTCATCCTCGACTTCGGCGCGCAGTACACGCAGCTGATCGCGCGACGCATTCGCGAGATCGGCGTCTACTGCGAGATCTGGGCCTGGGACCACGATCCGGCCGACATCGCGAAGTTCGCCCCGAAGGGCATCATCCTCTCGGGCGGGCCGGAGTCGACGACCGAAGACGGTTCGCCGCGTGCGCCGCAGGAAGTCTTCGACAGCGGCCTGCCGATCCTCGGCATCTGCTACGGCATGCAGACGATGGCGATGCAGCTCGGCGGCCTGGTCGAGGGCGGGCATCACCGCGAGTTCGGTTATGCCGAGGTCGAGATCGTCGGCGACGACAAGCTGCTCGGTGCGCTCACCGACCATCCGGGCCGCAAGGGCCTGGACGTGTGGATGAGCCACGGCGACCGCGTCACGCAGATTCCGGACGGTTTCAGCGTCACCGGCCGCACCGAGAGCGTGCCGATCATCGCGATGGCCGACGAGGCACGTCGCTGGTACGGCGTGCAGTTCCATCCCGAAGTCACCCACACGAAGCAGGGCGAGACGATGCTGCGCCGCTTCGTGCTCGACATCTGCGGCTGCCAGCCGCTGTGGACGGCGGCGAACATCATCGAGGACCAGATCGCCCGCGTCCGCGCGCAGGTCGGTTCGGATGAAGTGATCCTCGGTCTGTCCGGCGGCGTCGATTCCTCGGTGGTCGCGGCGCTGCTGCATCGCGCGATCGGCGAGCAGCTGACCTGCGTGTTCGTCGATACCGGCCTGCTGCGCTGGAAGGAAGGCGACCAGGTGATGGCGATGTTCGCCGAGCACATGGGCGTGAAGGTGATCCGCGTGAACGCCGCCGACCGCTATTTCAGCGCATTGGCTGGTGTGTCCGACCCGGAAGCCAAGCGCAAGATCATCGGCAACCTGTTCGTCGAGATCTTCGAGGAAGAGTCGAACAAGCTGAAGAACGCACGCTGGCTTGCGCAGGGCACGATCTATCCGGACGTGATCGAATCCGCCGGCAGCAAGACCGGCAAGGCGCACGTCATCAAGAGCCACCACAACGTCGGCGGCCTGCCCGAGCACATGAAGCTCGGCCTAGTCGAACCGCTGCGCGAGTTGTTCAAGGACGAAGTGCGTCGCCTCGGCGTCGAACTCGGCCTGCCGCGCGAGATGGTCTACCGCCACCCGTTCCCGGGCCCCGGCCTCGGCGTGCGCATCCTCGGCGAAGTGAAGCCGGAATACGCCGAACTGCTCGCGCAGGCCGACGCGATCTTCATCGAAGAACTGCGCAAGTGGGGCTGGTACGACAAGACCTCGCAGGCCTTCGCGGTGTTCCTGCCGGTGAAGTCGGTCGGCGTGGTCGGCGACGCGCGCGCCTACGAGTGGGTCATCGCGTTGCGCGCGGTCGAGACCATCGACTTCATGACCGCGCACTGGGCGCACCTGCCGTACGAGTTCCTCGACGAAGTCTCGCGCCGCATCGTCAACGAGCTGAAAGGCATCTCCCGCGTGGTCTACGACATCAGCGGCAAGCCGCCGGCGACGATCGAGTGGGAGTGAGTGTTCTCCGATCGTGATCCGGAACGAAAAGAAGCCCCGAATGTTCGGGGCTTCTTCGTTTCGAGGCTGAAGTGGTTTTCACCTTCCCCCGCCTGCGGGGGAAGGCCGGGATGGGGGCGCGCAGATTCGAGCGCCTTGCCCCCACCTCGATCCTCCCCCGCAGGCGGGGGAGGAAGTGGCATCACACCACCGTCAACGTCACGTCGACATTGCCGCGGGTGGCGTTGGAGTACGGGCAGACGATGTGCGCTTTCTGGACGAGTTCCTCGGCCTGTTCGCGCGGCAGGCCGGGGAGGCTGATCTGCAGTTCGACCTGGATGCCGAAGCCGTTGGGGATCGGGCCGATGCCGACGCGGCCGGTGATCGCGGTGTCGGCGGGGAGGGCGATCTTGGCCTGGCCGGCGACGAACTTCAGGGCGCCGATGAAGCAGGCCGAGTAGCCGGCGGCGAACAGCTGTTCGGGGTTGGTGCCCGGGCCGCCAGCGCCGCCGAGTTCGCGCGGGGTCGAGAGCTGGACGTCGAGGACGTTGTCGGAGGAGATGGCGCGGCCGTCGCGGCCGCCGGTGGCGGTGGCTTCGGCGGTGTAGAGGACTTGTTCGAGCGACATGGTGGGGCTCCTTGCGGGTGGGTGGATTGGGCGGACGGGTGCCGTCCGTGGGGTGTACTGTGCGCTTGCCCGGCGTACGATACGTGACACTTCGTCCACGAAACTTGACCGAGCGTATCGAATGGCGGATCGACTCGAAGCCCTGTTCGCCCATTTCGCGGTCTCCGCACGGGTCTTCAACGTCGGGCCCGTCTGCGGCATCAACGATCTCGACGAGCCCGACGTCGGCCATCTGCACGTGGTCCGCAGCGGCTGGCTGGACGTGCACCACGGCGGCCGCCTGGCGATCGAGATCCGCGAGCCGTCCCTGCTGCTGTATCCGCGCCCGATGCCGCACCGCTTCGTCAGCGATCGCGAACGCGGGGCCGAACTCACCTGCGCGCGGCTGGGCTTCGAAGGCGGCGCCTCGAACCCGATCGCCAACGCGTTGCCGCCGTACATGGCGATGCCGCTGTCGTCGCTGGGCTGGACCGCGTCGCTGCTCGATGCCCTGTTCAACGAAGCAGCGCACGACTACTGCGGCCGACAGGTGGTGCTGGACCGGTTGTTCGAAGTGCTGTTCGTGCAGGTGCTGCGCACGTTGATGCACCACGGCGACGTGCAGGCGGGGCTGATGGCCGGGCTTGCGCATCCGAAGCTGCGCCATGCGCTGGTGGCCATGCACGAACAGCCGTCGGAAGACTGGTCGATCGATGCGCTCGCGCAGCGCGCGGGCATGTCGCGCAGCGTGTTCGCGAACGCGTTCCGCGATGCCGTCGGCGAAACGCCGGCCGCCTATCTGCAGCGCTGGCGGGTCGGACTTGCACAGCAGGCATTGCGCGAAGGGCAGGCGCTGAAGCGCGTCGCCGACCTGGTCGGCTACAGCGGCGAGGCCGCATTGTCGCGCGCGTTCAAGGCGCAGACCGGACTGTCACCGCGCGAGTGGCGGGCATCGATGCGCTGATCTCGGGCGCTCTCCCGCCTGTCGAGCGACACGATGAAGAAGCGAGCGTCAAGCCGAGCGCACCCGCCCATCGCTGAGCGTGATCCGTCGGGTGCAGCGCGCTGCGACATCGTCGTCATGGGTGCAGATCAGGAAAGTCGCCTTGTCTTCCCGATTGACTTCGCGCATGAGGTCGAGCACCTGTTCCGCAGCGACCCGGTCGAGGCTGCCGGTGGGCTCGTCGGCCAGGATCAAGGCCGGCCTGTTCATCAGCGCACGGGCGATGGCGACCCGCTGCTTTTGACCGCCGGACAGGCGCGTCACGAGGAAGTCCATCCGATCCTCCAGCCCGACGCGGACCAGCAGGTCGCGGGCGCGTTGCCGCATGGCCGTCGAGATCCCGCCCGCAGGGGCTGCGGCGGGAAATGCGACGTTCTCGATCGCGGTGAAATCGGGCAGCAAGTGATGGAACTGGAAGATGAAGCCCAGCCGCTGGTTGCGGAACACTGCGCGCTGGGCCTCGGTCAGGCCTTCGACGCGCTGGCCTTCGATGGCGATGGTACCGGCGGTGGGCTGCAGCAGCAGCCCGACGATCGACAGCAGCGTCGACTTTCCCGAGCCCGACGCCCCCTGCAATGCCACCAGCTCGCCCGGGTCGAGCGACAGGTCGATCCCGTTCAGCACGCGCGTGACCTCGTCGCCGTTGCGGAAACGCATCTCGATGCCGCGAGCTTCGAGCACCGGGGTCATTGCTGGATCGCCTGCAGCGGGTCGAGGCGCGCTGCGCTCCGTGCCGGGATCACCGAGGCGAGCACCGAACCCAGCGTGGTGAGGATCAGGACCAGCGCATAGCCGCCCTGGCCGGGCGCGATCGGCAAGGCCATGCTGCCATCGGCCTTGGTCAATGTGGACAGCCAGAGGCAGAGGCCGTAGCCGGTGATGCAGCCGACCGCCGCGCCGACCAGGCCGATCAGCAATCCCTGCAGCACGAAGACCGTCGCGATGAAGGATTTCGAGATGCCGAAGGCGCGCATGATGCCGATCTCGCCACGCCGCCGGTTGGCCGAGAGCATGAGGGCGCTGGCGATGCCGATCAGCACCGAGATCAGCGAGAACATCTGGATGAGTGTTCCGGTCTGCGCCTGTGCGGTCAGTGCGTCCTCCAGATTCGCATTCCGTTCCTGCCAGGGCGTGGCGCGCAGGCCGGTGGCGTCCTGCAGGAACACGGCGACATCGCGCGCACGGTTGGCATCGTCCAGTTTCAGCTCGATGTTGGTCAGGCCTTCCGGCAGGCGGAAGAGCGGGCGGGCGCTCTGCAGCGACAGATAGGCCACGCGCTCGTCGGCGCTGCGGACGCCGGTCCTGAAGATGCCGCGCACGGTCAGCAGGCGTTCGACACCGCGATCGGTACGGAAAAGCACCGGTTGCCCCGCAGACAGCCCCAGCGTTTCGGCGAGCTTCGTGCCGATCAGGATGCCGTCCGCGCCCAGGCTGCGCCGACCGCTGACGATCTGCCGGCTGATCGGCGAGATCGCGTCCAGGTTTTCGGGCTCCACGGCGGTGACCGATACCGGTGCCACCGCCTGACCTTTGACCAGGAAGGCGCTGCCGGTGATCTGGGTGCTGATGGCCGACACCGACGGCTGTTCGCGCAGCAGTGCGACCGTGGACTGCCATTCGCGGATCTGCTGCCGCTGGAAGGTCGAGACCAGCGCGACCGCTTCGGTCTCGACACCGGGCTTCGGCAGGACCCGTGCGACGCGCGTGACGGGCTCCAGGCTGACGTGCGCGCTGTTCGCGGTGACTTCATCGGTCAGGCGGATCGCCAGCCCCTGGATCAGCGCGGTGATGAACACGAACGCGGTCACGCCCAGAGCGACGCCAGCGACCAGCAGCGCGGACTGCGCGCGGTTGGACAACAAGTAGCGACGGGCGACGGTGAAGGTGAACATGGCTCATTCGCCGGACGAGGGCGCGTGATTTGTCGCATGCGCGACAGGACGCACCCGGCTTGATGCTTCGATGGTGTCCGGAGACAGGATCACGCGATCACCGGCCGCCAGCCCGCGTTCGATGATCGCGTTCGACGATGGCCACGCCAGGAGCTTCACGCGCCTGGCACGCGCGATGTCGTTGGCATCCACGACCAGCACGGTTGGATCGGTGGTGGCGTCGCGTATGGCCTGGCGCGGAATCGTGATCGCCTGCGTGCGCGTTGCGACCACGATCGTGATGTCGATGGAGCGTCCGGATGGAATTCCGGTTGCGCGATCCGGCACGAGCTTGACCAGACGACCGCCGGTGCTGGCGTCGACGCGGGGCGACACTTCGATCACGCGCGCCGCGAACTGCGTGGCCGTGCCGGACAGCGATGCCCGCGCTGCCATGCCCGGACGCAGCGCATCCGCATAGGTTTCATCGACATCGGCATGGATCTCGACGCCCTGCACGGAGCCGATCTGGAAGAGCAGGGTCTCCGTCGAGACGACCTGGCCGCTGTCGATCGGACGCACCAGCACGGTGCCCGCCATCGGTGCGCGGATGGTGAACTCGCCGGTGCGCGCGGCGGTCGCGCGGCCCTGTGCGACCGCCGCAGCGACCGCGGCATCCGCAGACAGCATGCTGGCGCGCGCCTCATCGAGCGCGGCCCTGGAGACGAATCGATCGGCAGCGAGCGCCCGTGTGCGCTCGTAGGCCAGCTTCGCCCGGGCGGCTTCCGCGCGGGCGGCTGCGGCGCGCGCGTTGTCGGCATCGTTCTGCGCCTGTTCAACGGTGGAACGGACGATGGCCAGTGGTTCGTCGGCGGCCACGGTATCGCCGTCGTCGCGGAAGACGCGGATGATCTGTCCGGCATTCGGCGACTTGATGTCGACAAGCGCGCCGGGCCTCGCCCTGCCGACCACGGCGAGCGCGATTTCGACGGTGCTCGGCGCGATGGTCTCGACGATGACTTGCGGCGGACGCAGGCGCTGGAACGCGATGACGGCAATCGCGATGATCGCCAGCAGCGCTGCGCCCAGGATCAGACGTGTCTTCGATGAAAAGCGGCCGTGCCGGACCGGGTCTTGATGTCCAGGGGCAGCGGCATCGGGCGGGGGAGCAGCTTGGTTTGGTTGCACGGTTCGACCTGCGATGATCGACGGAGACGCGGCATGGGCTAGCGGGTCGGGCTGCCCTCGACCGGCAGCATCACTTCATTGCGCCGCAGCGGCCCGAGCGTCCACGGTGGATTGTATTGCGCCAATACCGCGGGGCCGGTGGCCTTGAGGTTTCGCTGCGCCATCCATCGCTCCAGCTCGACGCGCTTTCGTTCGAAGTCGCGATTGTTCGCCCATCCGGTGAACCGGATCACGGCGAAGCGCGCGGCCGGCGTCACGCGCAGCTCCACGCGAGGATCGTTCGGCGTCGGCAGCGTATCGAGCGTGTATCCGGCCGGCATCGTGAACCGGACGATCCATGCCCCGGCGACACCGGTCTGGCTCACGGGCGCGGTCATCGCGATCTTCTCGCCCGTCGGCGGCGACTGCGAGACCGCTGCGGTCATCGCGATGCGCTCGCGTCGCGTGTTCTTGCCGAAGATGTAGTCGGCCAGGATGCGGAATCCTGCGCTGGATGCGTCGTCGCGGGTTCCCTTCACTTCCGTCTCGGCGACCACCAGCGGCGGATACTGCCTGACCTGGAACGCGTCCTCATCGACGACGAGGGTGAACGGCGGTTCTTCGGTGGCCATGGCGACGTTGCCCGTGAGCAGGAGAAGGATCGACGCTGCAGATGCGAATGCGAACGTTTTCACTGGATGGATCCGCAGGCGAAGGGCGATGCGTTCGAGTATGCGCCCGATCGATGAACGCTGTCGCATGCCCGCGCATCCATCATGCTGTCGTGCAGAAAGCGGGACCGCAGCGGGGTAGGACCCGCCTGCCGCGCATGGCGACGAGGCCGCGTCAGGCGGTCTCGCGCAGCGGAAGGGCGGCGAGGCGTCGCGCCCAGTAAGGTGCTTCGGGCCAGTGCATCTCCATTGCATGGAACGCGCGCAGTTGTTCGCGATAGACGCGATGGATGTCGAGCAGGTGCTGCGTGTAGGCGTCGATGGCGCCTGCATCACCGCGATCGTGGCGGAGCAGAGCGTCGGCGGCACGCAGGCCGGTGTACATCGCATTGGCGATGCCTTTCGACGACAGCGGGTCGAAGGCGAGGGCGGCGTCGCCGACGGCCAGCCAGCGTTCGCCGGCGGCACGGTCCAGATGGCTGCCCGAGGCGTCCGCGCCACGTGCCTGCGAGGCCGGGGCGTAGCCGTGCGTCTTGCACAAGGCATGCAAATGCGGTGCGTCGACCAGTGCACGCCACAGGCCGTCGCCGTCGAGCAGGCGGCGGTGGTCGCAGAGGTCGGCATCGGTGAGGAAGGCGACCAGTCGCTCGCGCGAGGGTAGCAGCACGCTGTACCACCAGCCGTCCTCGACGGCTTCGACGAAGGTGCGGCCGTCGTGGTCGTCGTCGCGTGCGCTGCGCAGACGCTGGTGGAACGCGATCTGTCCGTCGTAGGCGACCTTGCGCGCACCGAGCGCGCGGGCGAGCGTCGCACTTCGGCCGGTGGCGTCGATCAGCCAGTCGGCCTCGATGGATTCGGCCTCCGCGTGCGTCTGCGCATCGACGGGGCGCAGCGCGAGTCGGTGCGGTCTCGTCGCGTCGCCGGCTGTCACGATGCGCACGAGTGCATCGGGCAGCACTTCCGCGCCACTCTGTGCTGCCGCGTCGCGCAGCATCGCGTCGAAACGCGTGCGGTCGAGCTGCAGGCCGTGGCCGTGCAGCTGGAACAGGAAGTCGTTGGCGTGCGGCGTCGCATCGCCCCAGAACGCGCAGGTGCCGGGGCTGGCGCGATGGCCGTCGGCGAGCACGCGTTCGAGCACGCCGAGATCGCGCAGCAGCGCACGCGCATTGGGCGGCAGGCCCTCGCCGATCTTGAAGGCTGCGTCGTCGCTGCCCGCGACCAGCAGCACGTCGCGGCCGGCGCGGGCCAAGGCGATTGCGGCGGCGGCGCCCGCAGGGCCGCCACCGGCGATGACGACTTCGTGTCGCCGCGTCGACACCCGGTCAGTCCGTTGTCCGCGTGCGTCGCACCGGCAGAGGCGCGGCGTCGGCTTCGGACTGCGACGCGAAATTCACGCCGCTGAGCCGCAGTTGCGCCATCGGATGCGCCTTGAGCGAGGCTTCCGCATCGGACGCCTTCGCCACGGCGCGCGGCGGTGCGGCGACGGCGGCATCGCTGGTGGTGCCTGCATCGGCCGGCGCCACGTCGGGCCCGTAGCTGGCGACCATCATCAGCGCCGGGAAGTCCGGCGCGACGCTGGCATCGAAGCGCGGCTCGACCAGACCCATCGAGCCGAAGATGTGCGTCATCTGCACCATCTGCTGCGCGGTGGTGCCGTGCAGCGGCTTGTTCCAGCTGGTGCGGTTGCTGAAGGCGTCGATGCGTTTCGACATCGGCTGGGTCTTGTCGACCACGATCGCGTAGTCGTCGGCGGTCAGCACATGGTTCGGGACGCGCGCGGGCCAGAAGGTCGGCGCATACGGGTCGTAGGCAGTGTCGTAGCCGGCGCGGCAGAACGCGGTGTCCGCCTGCCAGGGCAGGCCCATCCAGCGGTTGATGTCGCCGGGGGCCTGCGCGTGCAGCGGGCCGTCGGGTGCGAGCGCCTGCGCCTGGTCGAGTGTGGGACCGTAGTCGGGCTCGGGCTGGCCCGGCGGGCGTTCGAGGATGCGGAAGGGTGCGCGGTACATCGTGATGTGGCGCATCGGCCAGGTCATCTCGCAGCCGGGGTGGAAGGCGTCGGCGAGACAGAATTCCATCGCCGCGCGATCGATCGTCGCCGGCTGCGCGGCCAGCGGCACCTGGTCGATGTCCGACGGCCCCGTCGCCGGCAGGCCGCCGACGCGGTCGTCGACGAAATCGCCGTTCGCCCAGCGCTGCAGGATGGTGAACTGGGTCTGGCTGATCGCCGCGTTCTGGCGCGGGCTCGGCCCGGCGGGCACTTCCATTGCGTCGCCGTAGATCCACGGCCACGGCAGCTGGTTGCCGTCCGGCGGATTCGGTGGGCGGAAGCTGTTGAACACCTGGCGGCGCAGTTCGGCATTGGGGTCGTACTGGCCGGCCGGCGGCTTCGAGGCGAGCCGCGCGACGAAGGCCGGATCCTCGAACGGATGCGGCCCGTCTTCGCCGTACTGCGTGGCGAAGCCCTGGTTGACCCACTGCAGGCCGGACAGCCGCTGCAGGATCGGGTAGACGTCGTGGCTGAAGGACAGCGTGCCCGGCGCCTGCATCCAGCCGGCCTGGATGTACAGGTCGTAGAGCAGGTCGTAGAGCGTGCGCTCGGACTTGAGCTGCGGCGCGTAGTTCGGCGGTGCGGTGACCACCCAGGCCGAATCGACCGGGATGCTCTGGCCGCCGATCGTCACCTTCGCGGAGATCGGCCCGTCGCAGGTGTCGTCGTACCAGCCGTCGGCGTTGATGAAGGAATTCGGGTCGGTGGGAATGTAGATCGGCGTGTTCGTCGGCGAGGCCGAGACGCCATGGCCGCCGAGGAACAGCAGCCGGCCGTGTTCATCGGTGCGCAGCTCGCCGATCTTCACCGGCACGCCGGTGTAGGCGCCGCTGCAGTCGACCGGCGCCGCGTTCTTTCCTGAGATCGACTGCGGGCCGGCATCGATGGTGAGCGAGGCGCGGTCGGCGACGGTGGCGTTGCGCAACGGCAGCACCGTGCCTGCGGCTTCCGGAATGTCCATCGCGATCTGCCACTGGTACCAGGCAGCCTTGCTGTTCGCGACGTGCGCGGTCCAGGTGATGTCGGCGTTGTCGGCGGTGAGCTCAGCGACCACTTCGCCGGCCGCGTTGTAGCCGTAGATGCGGAACTGCGCGGCTTCGCGCTTGAGCGCGCCGGTGGCGTCGCGGTAGAAGCCCTGCGGCTTCGACGCGGGGTCGGGCACCAACGGGCCGATGTAGAACTCGTCGACGCTGTTGCCGACCCGGGCCAGGCCGATGCCCGGGTGGATGGCGGCACGGACGATCGTGCCGTCGGAAGGAGTGGTGTCCGAGGGCGTGCTGGCGGAAGGCGTGGTCATGGCGGTGCGCTCCTTGTCGATGTATCCGGTCCGATGCGGGATGGCCGTCGCTGGCCTGTGCTGAAGTATCGCGATGGGCGCGGCCGTGGCTACCTGCAATATCGCACAGCCCCGTGATGAGTCAGAGGCGAGGTCTGCCATCGCCCGGGATCAGTCCGGTCGCAGTCCGGCATCGTGGTCCGGTGGGCGTCTCCGGGCGATAATGCACGCCTGATGCATCCGGAGACTTGCGTGGACCCCGCCGCCCCCCTCGCCGATGAGGACATCCGCTGGATGCGCCACGCGCTTGCGCTGGCCGAACGCGCCGAGCGCGAGTTCGACGAGATTCCGGTCGGCGCGGTGCTCGTCGATGCCGAAGGCCAAGTGATCGGCGAGGGCTGGAACCGCAACATCGGCGACCGCGACCCGAGCGCGCACGCCGAGATCGTCGCGATGCGCGAAGGCGGTCGCGCGCTCGCCAACCATCGGCTGGTCGGCTGCACGCTCTACGTCACGCTCGAACCCTGCGCGATGTGCGCGATGGCCGCCGTGCATGCGCGACTGGCTCGCGTGGTGTTCGCCGCCACCGATCCCAAGACCGGCGCCGCAGGCAGCGTCTTCGACCTGATCGCCGATCCGAGGCACAACCATCGCGTCGAGGTCGTCGGTGGCGTGCTGGCCGATGAAGCCGGTACCATGCTCACCAATTATTTTCGGCGGAAACGGGGAAAACCGCCGATCTGACACTGCCGTCCGGCCCGGGGGGTCGGCGGCTCAATCCACAGGGGGACGAAACATGTTGAGAATCGTGCTGCTGGCCGGCGTGCTGGCTGGGCTGGCGTGGTGGTATTTCATCGGCGGCCGGACGATCAGCGAATCCGACGTCCGTGCGTTCTATGCGGCTGAATCCGAGGCCATGCGCAAGCTGGATGCGGAGGCGATGTGCGACATGCGCGACAACGAATTCGTCGGCAAGGAACGGATCACGATGTCGGGACGTTCGAGCATGGGCAATTACGACAAGGCCCGCTTTTGCGAGAACACGAGCAACAACATCGGCTACGTCAAGCGACTGATGGAAAGATCGGGCAAGGAAGTCCCGATCGAACTCAAGATCGACATCAAGTCGATCGTCATCGCCGACGACAGGAAATCGGCCACCGTCGAGTATGTGCAGCGCCTGCTGGTCGAGGGCGAGGTGGGGATCAAGCGCAAAGTCGTCGAGGAGCTCAACAAGCGCAACGGGACCGTACGCAGCCTGCGCGTGGACTCCGCGTCGGAGGTCTACGGTAGGCTCGGTCAACGCTGATCGGCTTCCAGTCGCGCGATTCCGGGGTCAGCCCCGCCGTCGCGCCATCTCCTGGTCCAGCTCATCGTCGAAGCTCTTCACCGACAGCCCTACTTCGCGGCCCATGTAGAGGCTGGCCAGCAGCAGGCAGAGCATGCCGGCGACGGCGATGACGGTCGGCACGGCACCGACGATGGGATAGCCGAGCAGGGCGTCGGCCGCCAGCGCGAGGCTGGTGCCGACGAACGCACCCAGCGCCGCGTACAGCAGGCGACACGCGCGCAACACCATGGCCGCGCGGGTGCGGTGGCGCTGGATCTGCAGGTCGCGCTCGCTGCGGTCGGGCGCGTCTTTCTCCCAGGCCACGATCAGCGACCGCAGGCGGTCGACCACGCGCGCCAGCCGGGCGTTCGCCGAGACCAGCAGCGAGCCAGTGGCGGCCATCAGCAGGGCGGGCGCCAGCATCGCACCGAGGATCGAATGGTGGTCGATGGGGGCGGGCAGGGACATGGCGTGTACCGGGGGAGGGGGCCTGCGTATCATGCGGTATTCCCGCAACCGCACGCGAGTCGCATGGCCCTCATCACCACGCCCGAACCCCTGCCGTCCGAAGGCCGACTGATCTGGATCGACCTGGAAATGACCGGCCTCGATACCGACCGCGATTCGATCATCGAGATCGCCACGGTGGTGACCGACGCCCAGCTCAACGTGCTCGCCGAGGGGCCGGAGTTCGCGATCACGCATGACCTCGCCACATTGGAGGCGATGGACGACTGGAACCGCAACCAGCACCGCAAGTCCGGCCTCTGGCAGCGGGTGCTGGAGCAGGGCGTGTCGATGGCCGAAGCCGAGCAGCGCACGCTGGAATTCCTGCAGGCCTGGGTCGGCCCGCGTGCCTCGCCGATCTGCGGCAACTCCATCTGCCAGGATCGCCGCTTCCTGCACCGCTGCATGCCGACGCTGGAAAAGTATTTCCATTACCGCAACCTCGATGTCAGCACGATCAAGGAACTGGCCAGGCGCTGGGCGCCGGGCGTGCTCGCCGGGGTGCAGAAGGAATCCGCGCATACCGCGCTCAGCGACGTGCGCGATTCCATCGCCGAGCTGCGTCACTACCGCAGCCGCTTCGCCGAACTCGCCGCCCCGCCGTCGGAGTGATCGCCATGATCCGCATCCCGCTCGTGCTCGCGCTGTCCCTCGTCGCCATGTCCGCCTTCGCGCAGTCGCCCGCGCCTGCCCAGCCGGCGAAACCCGCCGCCGAGACCGCGCCCGCGACGCCTGCCGCACCCGCGCTGCCGCCCGGCATGAAGCAGTACTGGTTCGTGATGCTCAAGCGCGGCCCGAAGCGCGACCAGTCGGCCGAGGAGCGAAACAGCTGCAGGCCGGGCACATGGCGAACATGGAAGCCTATGCCGCGGCCGGCAAGCTGCAGATCGCCGGTCCCTTCATGGACGACGGTGACTGGCGCGGCATCTTCGTTCTCGACGTCCCGGATCGCGCCGCCGCCGAAGCCATGTGCAACGACGACCCTGCGGTGAAGGCCGGGCGACTGGCCTGCGAGATCCATCCGTGGCTGTCGCAGCCGGGTGCGACGTTGAAGTAGTCCGGGTCGAGCGCGCCGCGCGGCTCTTGACGGCATAGCCTGCCGACCCGCCGTTTACATCTCCGGCCGGATGGCGTCCGCACCTGCATTCAGCTCATCGGTCACGCAGGTGAACATGGTCGCGGACAGCTTGGCGACCAGGTAGTCCTTGAACCCCTGCTTTTCGATGAGCGCATTGATCTTCGCGTCATCGAAGCCCTGGATCTCCTTGACCAACGGCATGGTTTCGATGCGCTTCTGGACGCAGTCGCAGAGCAGGTTTTCCGGCCGCGAAGACAGCGTGGCGCCCAATCCCGGGGCATTCCGGAGCTGCGCCGACATGCTGCCGCACTGCGAATTGATGGCATCGAGCATCATCGCGACGCCTTCGCGGGCTTCCGATGCAGCGGCGGTGGACGGCATCGCGATACCGAACAGCAGCGGCAGCACGGCGAGGGTGGTCATCTTGCGCACGGGCATGTCTCTGATTTGTGTGATGTGATCAGCCGGCCTTCGACTTCGCCAGCTTCAGCCAGGTGTCGACCACGGTATCCGGATTGAGCGACACCGATTCGATGCCTTCTTCCATCAGCCATTGGGCGAGGTCGGGGTGGTCGCTGGGGCCCTGGCCGCAGATGCCGACGTACTTGCCCTTGCGCTTCGCGGCCTGGATGGCCATCGACAGCATCTTTTTCACCGCCGGGTCGCGCTCGTCGAACAGGTCGGCGACGATCGAGGAATCGCGGTCCAGACCCAGGGTGAGCTGGGTCATGTCGTTCGAGCCGATCGAGAAACCGTCGAAGATGTCGAGGAACTCGTCGGCGAGCAGCGCGTTCGACGGCACTTCGCACATCATGATGATCTTGAGGCCGGCCTTGCCTTGCTCCAGCCCGTTCTCGCGCAGCACCTCGATCACCTTGCGGCCTTCGTCCAGCGTGCGCACGAACGGGATCATCACCCAGCAGTTGTCCAGGCCCATGGTCTCGCGGACCTTGCGCACCGCACGGCATTCCAGCGCGAAGGCTTCGCGGAACGACGGATCGATGTAGCGCGCGGCGCCGCGGAAACCGATCATCGGATTCTCTTCATGCGGCTCGTAGCGCGCGCCGCCGATGAGATTGGCGTACTCGTTGGACTTGAAGTCCGACAGGCGCACGATCACCGGATTCGGTGCGGCCGAGGCGGTGATGGTGGCGATGCCTTCGGCCAGGCGGTCGACGTAGAAATCGACCGGGCTGGCGTACCCCGCCATCTTCGCGTCGATCTTGCGCTTCGTGTCGGCGTCCTGGTTCGCGTAGTCGAGCAGCGCCTTCGGATGCACGCCGATGTGGCTGGCGATGATCATTTCCAGGCGCGCCAGACCGATGCCCGCGTTCGGCAGCATCGCGAAGTCGAAGGCACGCTCCGGGTTCGCCACGTTCATCATGATCTTCAGCGGCGCCGGCGGCATGTTGTCGAGATCGGTGACGATGCGCTCGAACGGCAGCTCGGTGTCGTAGATGAAGCCAGTGTCGCCCTCGGCGCAGCTCACGGTGACAGGCTGGCCGTCCTGCACGGTGTCCAGTGCGTTGCCGGTGCCGACGACCGCCGGCACGCCCAGCTCACGGGCGATGATCGCGGCGTGGCAGGTGCGGCCGCCACGGTTGGTCACGATCGCGGCGGCGCGTTTCATCACCGGTTCCCAGTCGGGATCGGTCATGTCGGCGACCAGCACGTCGCCGGGCTGGACGCGGTTCATGTCGGCGATCGAGCGCACCACGCGGGCGGTGCCGCTGCCGATCTTGTGGCCGATGGCGCGACCTTCGGCGATCACCTCGCCGCGACGCAGCAGCGAGAAACGTTCGATCTGCGTGGCGTGCGCGCGCGACTTCACGGTCTCCGGGCGCGCCTGCACGATGAACAGCTTGCCGGTGATGCCGTCCTTCGCCCACTCGATGTCCATCGGACGGCCGTAGTGCTGTTCGATGACCAGCGCCTGCTTCGACAGTTCCTGCACGTCCTCGTCGGTGATCGAGAAGCGGTTGCGAAGCTCGGCCGGCGTGTCCTCGTTGCGCACGCGCTCGCCGGGCTTGTCGGAATAGACCATGCGGATCTGCTTGCTGCCCAGCGCGCGACGCAGGATCGCCGGCTTGCCCTGGCGCAGGGTCGGTTTGTAGACGTAGAACTCGTCGGGATTCACCGCGCCCTGCACGACGTTCTCGCCCAGGCCGTAGCTGGCGGTGACGAACACGACATCACGGAAGCCCGACTCGGTGTCCAGCGTGAACAGCACGCCCGACGAACCGACATCCGAGCGCACCATCAGCTGCACGCCGGCGGAGAGGAACACGTCCTCGTGCTTGAAGCCGTGGTGCACCCGATACGCAATGGCCCGGTCGTTGTAGAGGCTGGCGAACACTTCCTTGACCTTGTGAACCACGTCGTCAGCGCCGGTCACGTTGAGGAAGGTTTCCTGCTGCCCGGCGAACGAGGCGTCCGGCAGATCTTCAGCCGTCGCCGAGGAGCGAACCGCGACGGCGATGTCGCTGCCGCCGTTCTCGGCACAGAGCTGCGCGTAGGCGGTGCGGATGTCGCGATCGAGCTCGGGCTGCAGCGGCGCGTCGATCACCCAGCCGCGGATCTCGGCACCGGCGGCGGTCAGCGCCGGGACGTCGTCCACGTCCAGCGTCGCCAGCTTGTCGTAGATGCGCTGGTGCAGGTTGTTGTGGGCGATGAAGTCCTTGAACGCCTCGGCCGTGGTCGCGTAGCCGCCCGGCACCGACACCCCGAGCTGGGCCAGGTGGCCGATCATTTCGCCGAGGGAGGAGTTCTTGCCGCCGACGCGGGCAAGGTCGGACAGGCGCAGCGCGTGCAGCCAGAGGATGTTCTCGTTCAAGGGACAACTCCAGACGGGCGCGTGGGGGCGCCGGGGCGGGGAAAGCGGTATTTTAACAAGACCGCGCCCCGCGCTGTCCCACAACGAGTCCTCATGAGCCAGATACGACCGGTGTTCTACGTCTCCGACGGGACCGGGATCACTGCGGAGACCATCGGCCACAGCCTCCTGACCCAGTTCACGGGGCCCCGGTTCGTGACCGACCGCTTGTCCTTCGTCGATACGGTCGAGAAGGCCGACGAGGTCGCCGGGCGCATCCGGGCCGCCGGGGAGGCCCACGGCGTCCGGCCGATCGTGGTCAACTCCTGCGTAGACGCCAACCTGACCGCGCGGCTGGCCGAGAGCGGGGCGCTCATGCTGGATGTCTTCGCGCCGTTCATCGAGCCGCTGGAGCGGGAGCTGGGCGAGCAGCGCCAGCCGCGGGTGGGGCAGGCGCACGGCATGGTCGATTTCGATACCTATCACCGGCGCATCAACGCCATGAATTTCGCGCTGACCCATGACGATGGGGTGGCGACGAACTACGACGAGGCCGACGTGATCCTGGTCGCCGTGTCGCGGGCCGGCAAGACGCCGACCTGCATCTATCTGGCCCTGCATCACGGCGTGAAAGCGGCCAATTACCCGCTCACCGACGAGGACCTGGAGCACGACCGCCTGCCGCCGCGCCTGCGGCCGTACCGGAACAAGCTGTTCGGCCTGACCATCGATCCGGTGCGCCTGCAGCAGATCCGCCAGGAGCGCCGGGCCAATTCGCGCTATGCGCAGATGGAGACGTGCCGGCGCGAGGTCGCCGCCGCCGAATCGATGATGCGCGCCGAGCGCATCCCGATGCTGAGCACCACGCATACGTCGATCGAGGAAATCTCCAGCAAGGTGCTGACCACCCTGGGCCTGCATCGCGAGATGTACTGATGCAGCGAAGTTGCGGGACGTGGCGGTTCCATCTTCCGCGCGGTGTTCCGATCCGTCAATCCTGTTGCGGCTGGTGCGCGATGTGTAGGATCGCCTCATGTCGAACCTGATCGCCCGCCCCATCAGTGCAGCGAAAATCAGCCGGTTTTCATGGTTGATGGCGCTGTATGCCGAGAACCACCGCCTGCTGCAGCGGCTCTTCCTGCCCGAACGCCTGGCCGAAGGTCGCTATGTGTCCTCGATCGGTGACGGCCTCGACCTGCACCTCGATGTGATCGCGCTGCACGCCTACACCGTCGAGCTGCGCCTGAGCTACGCCATCCTCGATCCGGTCACCGGCGAGCCCGATCCATCCGCCTATCTGCGGCTGTACCACGACACCGAGCAGGTCGAGGCCACGCATTGCTACATCGGCCGGCGCTGGCAGGACGTGATCGGCCTGTATCCGCCGCCGTCGGAAGTCCTCGACCACCGCCTGCGCATGAACACCTTCCTCGGCAAGTGGCTGCATTACCTCGCCGAACGCGGACATGGCACGGCCACCCTGCGCAGGACAGGCGATGTCCCGCCGATGCGCGCCGAGATGCTCGACCCAGCGGTCTGAGCGGATTTTTCCGAAGCCCGGAAACGACGAAGCCCGCTTTCGCGGGCTTCGTGCTTTGAAGAAGTGGCGTCCCCACGGGTTCGCGAGCGGAACCCCCGGGTGGTCGTCCTTCGATGGCGCCGGGATCTGGGCACCATCAGTCTGCGCCGGCAGGCGGCACGGGCCGCATAGCCCCAGCTCGTCGACGGCGGCGCCATTCCGCGCCGCTTTCCTACTTAAACGAATGCCCGCAGCCAGCCATCGCGCTGGGTGCGTTGCTGCGCGTGCCTCGTAGAGCGGTCGATCGAGGGCTGCCGACGGGGTCATGCGCGGGCTGGCGACGGCGCCGGCCTGGTGCACGTCATGACCCGCTGCAGGTCGTTCCGGCAAAAAAAGTTGACCCCTCGGGAAGGGGTGACATAGGTGACAGGCTGTGGATGCAGGACATTTAAACGAATGGAATCAATGGGATATCTGTACTAGTAGGAAGGTGACATTTAGGTGATTCAGAGGTGACATGTCACCTTTTCCCGGGGTGACATCAGAATTTTCTAAAGTCCTTTTAATTCAATGACATGTGATTTTGTCACCTCGGCCGTCACCTCTTGTCACCTTTTCGGGGTGACAAATAAATCATTGATTCTGCTTTGAAAAAGGTGTCTATCCACAGCCTGTCACCTATGTCACCCCTTCCCGAGGGGTCAACTTATTAGACCCCCTACCACCCCCGGTTTCGTGGCGTTAATGCGGCTCATTGGCCGCCATCGTCCCAATCGCAGAACGATGCCCGGAGGGTCTGCCGTACCCCCTGAGTCGGCTCCAGGGGGCTGCGTTGCTCTTTGCACATGAGGCGCGAAGGCGCGGCGGGGTCTCGACGGCGCGCGTGCGGGTCAAGGCATGCCGGTCCGTACTGGTTTGTTCATATGCGTATGGATTGGGCCTCGTCGCGGCTGCTGCCGAGACAGCAGCCGCTCGTCGCGGCTGTTCAGGGGCTGAGACTGGCCGGGCGTAGCATCGCGGCCATGCCCGCCTGCCATGCCCGATACGACGTGCGCTTCAACGACGGCACAGGGGTCGCCGTGGGCGGTGGCCCGCGCTACCAGGCAGTGGTGGACATGCAGGAAGAGCGCCTGCCGGACGACTGGGGCGACCCCGGCCCGCTGGTGTCGGCGCAGCTGCACCGCTGGTGGTCCCCGTTCGTGCGCTCGATCGACTACGCCCCCGTGGGGCATCGCAAGCGCATGCGGCTGTGGGTCGACGGCACACCGCGCATCACGCGCGCCCATCGTCGCCACCTGCGCTGGTGGCTGCCCGACGAAGACCCGCCGCCGGACTTCGATCCCGAATGGATCACGCCCCCCTGAAACGACGACGCCGGCATATGGCCGGCGTCGGTGTCGTAAGTGGCGGCTGCGCTCAGGGCTTTGGCTGCCCGATCACGTAGGGCCGGAAGCTCACCACCTCTTCGCCCACCCAGTCATTGATCTGCCGGAACATGATCTGCAGCGGCAGCAGCTCATTGGCGACGAACACCTCGGCCGCCTCGCTGGCCTTGCCGAAGCCCCCGGTGTTGTTCGGGACCAACCCCAGCAGCTGCGGCGGCACGCGGTGCGCTGCGAGGATGTCGTTGCGGCTGGTCTCCTTGATCGCCTTGAAGTCGTCCTTGCTCGCCACCTCGCTGATCGGGATCAGCTTCACGCCGTCGTTCTTGCCGTTCGGGCTGTAGATGAAGAAGTTCCGGAAGTTGCCCTTGCCCCGCGAATCACGCAGCGCGGCCTTGATCGCCTCGATGTCGGTGCTCTCGTGCAGGGCGTCGTTGATGTACAGGATGAAGCCCGCATGGCTGCCGTTGGCGTAGTACCGGCGGCGGAACACGGTCGCCGCATCGTCCAGCAACAACGACTGGATGGCGGCCAGGTACTGCGGGCGCCCGTAGATCTCCTGGCGCAGGTCCGGCTCGCGCAGGTGGAACACCGAATCCGGTGCGAACTCGAAGGGCGCCGCATAGTTCTGCACGAACCAATGCTGGCCGGGGTTCGTGCCCACGCGCGTGTACATGCTAAGCGAGTGCTGCAGCTTCAGGGGGCGACGGTTGATCGCCATCCGGCGTTCCAGGTAGGCATCACCGAACACCAGCAGGTCCAGGCACGACGCCGAGAACGTCGCTGCATCCATCATCCGGCTCGGGATGAAGGTGGAGAGCAGGATATTGCGCTTCGCGTAGATCGCCGACGAATGGTGCGGCGATGCCTCGAACAGCTTGGCCAGGTGCGACGGCGCCACGGGCGGGTCGTACCAGCGCCCGTTGTGCATCAGCTCGAAGAAGTCGAACAGCTCGGCCCGGTCCATCACGGCCGTCGGTTCGTCGAAGGAAAACACCTCGGCGTGCGCGGGCAGGGTGCCGGCGGTCGCGGTCAGCTCGGTCATGAGAAAATTTCCACTTGGGCCTTGCCGTGGTCGCCAACGGCAGTCAGGGGTTCATTGCGGAGCGCGTGCATCGTGGCCCACGCCACGTCGGCATGGCCGATGCTCTCCGAACGCTGCGAGTAAAACGTGATATGCCGGCCGCTGGCGGTGATGCCCTTGCGGATCGCCATGAACGCATGCGCCACGTCCTGCCAGCCCCGGTCGAACTGCAGGCGCCGCGCCATGATCACTTCCTTGGCCTTGTAGACCATCGCCGTCTTCACGGCCGGCGTGTAGGTGTCGCCAACCACCGTCGGGAAGAAGGTGCGCACGGCCTCGATCACCGACGCGCCGACGGCATTGGTATCCATGCCGATGTGCACGACGTTGTAGCGCTCCGTGAGCCTGCGGATGTGCTCCACCTGCACCGTGTAGTCCATGCCCTTGAACATCTCGCGCTCGACGATGCGGAAGGGCGACAGCGGCGTCTGCGGGGCAGCGATGACCACGATCGCCGCACCGTCGCCGCTCTTCGCCGGGTCGTAGCCGATCCACACCGGCCGGTTGCCCAGCGGGCGCGGCGCGAACGGCTTGAGGTCAAGCCACTCTTCCCAGCTGTCCACCATGCAGGGCTGCAGTTCGGCGAACGGGAACACGCTGGCCGTGTCGTCGATCGGCTGGCATCCAAACTTGTTGGCGTACTCATCGGGGCTGTTTTCCGCGCGGATGTCGTCGATGTCGAACAGGTCGCAGCCGTCCGCCAGAGCGTCTTCCAGCGTCACGATGTTGCGCCACTGGCGGTCTGGCCCCAACGCGCCTTCGCGCAGCGCGTCGTGCGAGATGTCGATGACCACGCGCTCGCCGGCCGGGCGCTTGCTGTTCCAGTGGTCGCCGGACCACAGCGACCAACCGTCGTGCGTCGTGCTTGACGGCGTGGTGATGTACGTCTGCGTGAAGCGTTTCTGCGCCGCCATGCCGGCGGCGGTGTGGCGGATCTTCAGGAAGTTCGCCGTCCACTGGTATTCGTCGAAGATCAGGTCGCCGGAAAAGCCCTGCGTGACGCGGAAGTTGGTCGCGAGGAAATACAGCCGCGCTCCGTTGTTGCCCAGCGTGATCGGGTCGCCCTTCAGCTCCACGCCGACCTCGCGCGCGAAGTCCACGATGTAGGCGCGGAACGCGTATGCCTGGGCCTTCGATGCCGAGATGAACAGCTTGTTCTTGCCGGTCTTCAGTGCATCGATCAGCGACTCGAACGCGATGGCGTAGGTGGCACCGATCTGCCGGGACTTCAGGATGTTGCGGATGCGCGCCGTCAGCAGCGCTTCCTTCCAGCGCAGCTGGTAGCGGAACATCCGGTCCTGATAGTTGCGCTCCAGCTGCTCGATCTGTGCCTCGGTGAAGAAGTTCGCGGGCTTGCGCTTCTTCTCTCCCTTGTTCCGGTTCTCGACGTTCGGGTTGAGGTGGGCTTCATTCCCGCCCGGTTCGAGGAACCGATTGATGCGCGCATGCCGCTCCAGCTGCCGGCCGAGCAGGTCGATTTCCTTGAAATCGTGCGGCGTCTTTTTGTCCTTCAGGACCAACTGCATGTAGCGCGCTTCGGTCGCGGCCTCGATGCGCGCGAT
This sequence comes from Lysobacter brunescens, assembly GCF_042677005.1. Classification (NCBI taxonomy): domain Bacteria; kingdom Pseudomonadati; phylum Pseudomonadota; class Gammaproteobacteria; order Lysobacterales; family Lysobacteraceae; genus Lysobacter; species Lysobacter brunescens. The sequence goes on from NZ_JBHTIF010000003.1 coordinate 284,240, forward strand.
CACCGGTGCCTTGTCCCAGCCATCGCGTGTACGCCACGAATGCAGCGTCGTCAGCGGCCTGCCGAACTCGCGAGAAAGCGATGGAATATCCCAGCCGGTCCAGTACAGCAGGCGGCACGCACGGCGGGTGTCGGTCTCGGGGCAGGGGATGAGCATGGCCGAAAGTCTGGCCGGTCGCGCGCGCGCGTCGAACATGTCGCGCACGTAATCGCCGCGCTTACGTCATCGCATCATTGCCCATGTTTTTCAGGGGTTGCAGCATCCTAACCACGCAGCGATGCGGTCAACAACCCACACGAGGCAATCACAATGGCCCGCAAGACCAAGAACATCCGCGTCGCGACCGCCGGTCCGACGATCGACGGCCGAGAGATCAAGGCAGAAGACCTCCGCGAGATGGCCGCTACCTACAACCCGGCGCTGTACACCGCGCGGGTGTTCGTCGAGCACGTGCGGGGCTTCTCCGCAAATAGCGATTTCCCGGCTTGTGGCGATGTCGTGAGCCTGGAGGCCAAGGAGGAGGGCGGCACGGTAGCGCTTTACGCGGTCATCGAAGCGAACGAGCACCTGCTCAGGTTCAACGGCAAGGACCAGAAGGTGTTCCCGTCTATCGAGATCGCCCGCGACTTCGGTGGAACCGGCAAGGCCTATCTCGCCGGCATGGGCATCACCGACACCCCCGCCAGCCTGGCTACGCAGCGTCTGTCTTTTTCCGCCAACGCCAACCGCAGCGAAGGCAGCGGCATCTTCCGCTCGCAGGGCGAAGGCGTTGCGCTGGAGTTCGATGGCGGCGGCACGTTCGACGACTTCAAGGACTGGCTGTCGCAGAAGTTCAGCGCCCTGGCGCCCGCTCCGGCACCCGCTCCGGCCCCCGCTCCGGCCCCCGCTCCGGCCCCGGCCCCGGCCCCCGATCCGTCGCTGCAGAGCTTCAATGCGCAGGCGGTGGCCACAGCTGTTGCCGCGCAGATCATGCCGACCATCGGCGAAGCATTCTCCAAGTCGGCCGACGCGCAGAAGGTGGTTTCGGACGGTCTCGCGGCGCTGGCTTTGCGCGTCGATGCAATCGAAAGCCACAACGCCAACACCGACGGCGATCCGGTCGTCCGCCCGCCCGCCACCGGCAACGGCGGCGACGGCTTCGTCTACTGATCAACCTCGGCGCCCACGCGCAGCACGCCCACACGGGTCATCAATACCCCGCACCTGGAGACACCCATGGATTCCAATACCCGTCGGCTTTTCGATGCCTACTGCGCGCGTGTCGCGCAGGCCAACGGCGTCAGCTCGGCCCACACCCAGTTCACCGTGACCCCGGCGGTCGAGCAGCGCCTGGAGGCGGCGATCCGTCAGGATTCCAGTTTCCTGCAGCTCATCAACATCCAGGGCGTGCGCGACATCAGCGGCCAGGCGATCGGTGTCGGCACCACCGGCACCATCGCCGGTCGCACCGATACCAGCGGCTCCGGCGTGCGCACGCCGCGCGAGATGCATGCGCTGAACGGCGAAAGCTACATCTGCAGCCAGACCGACTTCGACACGGCCATCCGCTACGCAACGCTCGACGCCTGGTCCTCGCAGCCGAACTTCAATGCGCTCGTCTCTGCTCAGATCGTCTCGCAGATGGCCGAGGACCGCATCATGATCGGCTGGAACGGCACCAGCGTTGCCGCCACCACCAATCGCAACACCAATCCGCTGCTGCAGGACGTCAACAAGGGCTGGCTGCAGCGCTACCGCGACGACAATCCGGAGCGGGTCATGGATGAGGGCGTTACCGGGTCCGGCATCATCAAGATCGGCGGTACAAACCCCGACTTCGCGAACCTCGACGCGCTCGTGTACCAGGCCGTGCACGAGCTGATCCACCCGCGCATGCACGGCAGTCCGCGCCTGCGCGTGATGCTCGGTATCGGCATGCTGGACGAGAAGTACTTCCCGCTGATCAACACCAGCAATGCCCCGAGCGAACAGAACGCGCTCGATGTGCTGATGTCGAAGAAGGCCGTGGGCGGCGTTCAGGCGTTGCTCGTGCCCTTCATGCCGCTAGGTACGATCAAGATCGGCGATCCCGCGAACCTGTCGATCTACTACCAGCGCGGTGCCCGTCGTCGCCATATCAAGGATGAGCCCACGAAGAACCGCATCGAGAACTACGAGTCCTCGAACGAGGCCTACGTGGTCGAGAACTACGAGTTCGGCTGCGTGCTGGAGAACATCCAGTTCGGCGACGGCGTGCAGCAGGGCGGCGGCGACTGATCCTCACCCTTCCGATGACCTTCAACGGGGCATGCCAAGGCCTGCCCCGATAGACACCACAGGCCCCACATGACGAACCTCTGCCGCTCCACTTTCATGCGCAAGCGCGCTGCCAGGCTCGGCGTTGCCCCGCAGGGTGCCGACTTGGCAGCGGTCGAAGAAGACACCGCCCACGAAGCCGTCCTTCGCGTGCTCGCGTCCCACAAGTCGCGCCTGAAGGCCATCAGCTCGATCGAGAAGAAGATCGAGTACAAGCGCACCGCGCTCGGCGACATCATGCCGTGGGTCATGGGTGCGGTCGAAGGCGACCGTGGCGCGCAGGACCCGGTGGTGGCGCATGCGCTGCCCTGGCTGCTGGATGTCGGCGCCTACACCGATGCTTTCGTCGTCGGCGAGTACGTGCTGCGCCATGGCCTGAAGATGCCCGACGAGTACAAGCGACCGCCCGCGACCGTCATCGCCGAGGTCGTGGCCGACGATGCGCTGAAGGCGCTCGACACCGGGGCGAAACCTTTGATGTCGGCCATCCTTGTCGCAATCGAATTGACCGCCGGTCACGACATGCACGACCAGGTGCGCGCCAAGCTGCACAAGGCCGCCGGGATGGCGCTGCTGCCGGCGGAGCTGCCCACCAGCTACACCGACGCTGACGAATCGCCCATCCGCGAATCCCTCGGCCACATGCGCCGCGCCTTCGAGCTGCACACGCAGGTCGGCGTGAAGAAGCCGATCGAGCGCGCCGAGCGCTGGCTGGCCGAGTACGACAAGCGCCGCGCGGCCGAGGCCGCAGGCAAACCGAACACCACCGAGAGCGCGAGTAGTACCGGCGCGGAAACCGGCCAGGACGGTGCCGGGGACGCATCGGCCAAGTCGGACGACGGCGGCAATGGACAGCCGCCGCCGCCCGCCAAGGAACCCGCGCCGTAACCGAGTCGACCCGCGCGACAGGCGGCACCGTGGGATGTCGGGCGCATCCCCTGCATCCCCCGGCATGCCCACGGTCCACCGCCTACAACCACACACAGGTGCCTCATGGCCGGATTGGTCGCAACACCGAACATCTCGCAGGCCGAGGCCGCCATCACCATCGCCAGCGATGGCTGGTTCCCGGCGGTCAGCCTCGCCCAGGTCCGCGAAGACCTCGTGCTCGACGGCACCATCACCACCACGCGGCTGCGTCGCGCCATCCGCCATGGCATCGCCCAGGTCAACAACGAACTGCGGGCGTGGAAGGACGAACAGGTGCAGGCCACTGGCGCCGCCAACCTCGCCGCTGTCCCGTCCGAGACCATCGACGGCGAGCACGTCAAGTCGGGCTTCTACTTCCGCGCCGTCTGCGGCTATGTCGAAGCCGACCTGTTCGAGAAGCACCGGGGCTACGACCTCACCGCCGAAGGCCAGCGACGCGCCGAGATGCTGGACGCGCGCATCGGAGAGGCCCGCCGGAACGCGTTCTGGGCGCTGCAGGACATCCGCGGCCTGCCGCACACCGTCAGCGGGCTGGTCTGATGGCGATGACGGTGCGCGCACAGGCAGGCGACACGGTGGACGCCGTGTGTTGGCGGCACGTCGGCCGGACCATGGGCATCACCGAAGCCGTCTTCGACGCCAACCCCGGCCTCGCGGCCGTCGGCGTCCAGCTGCCCGCAGGCCATCCGATCCTGATACCCGACACCGTGGCGACCGTGCGAACGGAATCGCGCACCATCAAGCTGTGGGACTGACATGCACGCGCATCATTTCGCCCGGAACATCGCCGAGAACGTCGCACTGCCCGCATCGTCAGCCGTGCTGGCGTGGAGCTGGCCCTTCGACCAGGTGGCCATCCCGGCCGCCGTGCTCTTCATGGCCTTCCTCGGCGCCGCGATCTGGGTATTCCTCGACCAGCCGCGCGGCTCGCGACTGCGCGTGTACGGCATGGCCATGTGCTATGCGCTGGTGTCGGCGGCATGCGCCGTCGTCGCCGTCTACCTGTTCAACCTCGACCACCGCATCGCCGCGCCCATCGCGCTGCTGATCGCGTCGGGCGGGAAGCTGTTCTACAACGCGTTCCGCCAGGGGGCAACCGAGCGCATCCGCAAGGCTGCAAAAGGTGAATGACATGTCTCCCGATCACATCCTAGCCCTCGCGCATCTCGCCATCGTCTTCGCGGCCATCGTCGGCTGGCTCACGGCCGGCGCCAAGCTCGCCGAGATGCACCCCGGCCTTACGATTCTCGCCACCGCGTGGCGGGTCACCGCAGGCGCCTGCATCCACGGTGCCCGCTTCGGCCTGCATGCGATCGACACCGAGGCCTGGCGACGCGCCATCCGTCCCGTCGTGCGCGCCATCACCGCCGCGCTGGTGTTCGCAGCAGCGCCCGCCGCGCTGTTCGAACTGCTCTTCACGGGGGTGGTCGGGCCCTTCGGGGCTGCGCTCGTCCTGTGCCTCGCGCTGGAAGTGGCGACGACCACGCCCTGTCCGTGGATTCGCTATGTCTTCATCGGCGAGAGGCGCCGCGTGCAGCGGCCGTTCAAGGGAGAGGACCGCCGTGCTCGATAGCCGCAAGCTCGCCGAGTGCCTGCAGTGCCCGCAGTCGTTGGCGGACGCATGGTTCCCGGTGCTGTGGGGGCGCATGGCCCGCCACGGCATCAACACCCCGCGCCGCATCGGCCATTTCCTCGCGCAGATCGGTCATGAAAGCCAGGGGCTGACGCGCGGCGTGGAAAGCATGAATTACAGCGCGCAGCGCCTGGCCGAGATGGGCGTGGCCAACGGTCCCGGCAGCGTCTGGGCGCGCGCTGCTGCGCAATCCGCCCGCCTGGCGCGCAATCCGCAGGCGCTGGCCAACTTCGTCTACGCCGGCCGCAACGGCAACGGCGACGAGGCCAGCGGCGACGGCTGGCGCTATCGCGGGCGTGGCCCCATCGGCCTCACCGGGCGCGGCAACTACGCCGACATGGCGCGCGACACCGGCCTGCCGCTGGTTGAACAGCCGGACCTGGTGTCGGGCATCGAGGGCGGCGCCGCCGTCGCCTGCGCGTGGTGGAAGGACAAGGGCTTGAACGTCTACGCCGACCAGAACGACGGCTTGTCGATCGGCCGCATCATCAACCTCGGCACAGCCAAGACCCGCCGCATGCCCATGGGGCAGGACGACAGGCACCGCCGCAAGCTGCATGTGTTCCGCGTGCTGGGGATCAGCTGATGCGTGCCACCGTCGCCATCATCGTCGCCCTCGTCATCGCGCTGCTGCTGTCGATCATCTACAGCTTGCGCGCCGACGGCAGGGCGGACGAAGAGCAGCGCAAGGCACAGGCCGCGTTGGTTCAGGTCGGCATGCTGCAGTCCGCGCTCACCACCGAGGCCGGCAAGGAACGCATCGTCACCCGTTACGTCGATCGCGTGCGCGTGGTGCGCGAAGTCGGCGCCACCATCGTGAAAGAGGTCCCGCGCTATGTCACCGTTGAAGATGATCGCGCTTGCGCTATCCGTGATGGCTTTGTCCGCCTGCATGACGCCGCAGCCCAGGGAGTGCCCCCCGCCCAGGCCGGCACCGGAGCTGCTGATGCGTCCGCCCCCGCCGTTGCGCTCTCTACCGTCGCCGAAACCGTCGCCGACAACTACACCACCTGCCACGCCATCGCCGCGCAGCTGATCGCGCTGCAGGAACACGTGCGCCTGATCGAGGGTGGGGCAGGGCGGTGAACAAGGTCCACTCACTGCGCGACCACCTCACCACCCATTTCGGCTGGCTGGCCGCCAACCCGCAGGCCATCTCCGTCTTCGTGAAAGGCGGCACCTTCGGCGACGTGCTGTCCGAACCCGGCGAGCCGCTGCACATCGGTTACGCCTACACGGCGCGCATCCTGCTGATCGACTTCGCGGGCGACATGCGCGAGTTCACGGCGGTGCTGTGGGACTGGATCAACCGCCATCAGGAAGACGTGGCGCAGAACCCGCAGCGCCGTGCCATGGTCCGCTTCGAAGTCGAGCTGCTGGACAACGCGTTGGCGGATGTCCAGATCGATCTGCCGCTCACCGAACACGCGAAGTTCACACCACGTCCGGGCGGTGGCTTTGAGGTCGAAGATGGCCAGGAACCGCAGTGGGAAGCACCTCATTACCCCGCAGGCTGGGGCGTTACTGTGGACGGCCAGATAATCCGCCCGTTCCCGAGCACGGACGACCCGGGTGAGCGATGACTTGACCGCGCTGGAGACCTGGGCCGAGCCGCTGCTTGCGCGGCTGTCGCCCGGCGAGCGCCGCGCACTGTCGATGACCATGGGCCGCGAGATTCGCCGATCACAGCACGCCCGCGTGCAGGCCCAGCTCGACGCCGATGGCCGACAGTTCGTGCCGCGCAAGGCCCTGCGCGACCAGGCCGGCCGCATCCGCCGGCAGCGCGACGGCAAGCTGTTCCGGCAACTCACCAAGGCAGACTACCTGCGCGTGCAGGCCACCCCCGATGGCGTTGCCGTGGGTTTCTTCGGCCGCGTGGCGCGCATCGCGCTGGTGCATCAGGAAGGGCTGGTCGATCAGGTCAAGCCGGGCGGCCCGTCCGTGCGCTACGAACGCCGCAAGCTGCTGGGCTTCACGCCCGAAGACCGCGAGCGCATGCGCGACCTGCTGCTGCAGCATCTTTCCGCGCGATGACGTAATCCCGGCGTTCACGGTCGCCGCCGCTGGAGGATACGCGCGCGCGCGTCGACGCTAGGCGGAACCTTCCCACGCCTGCGGCCATGACCGAATTCACCGCCATCGATGTCAGCCGGCTGCCCGCGCCCGCAGCGGTGGAAGTGCTGGATTTCGAGGTAATTCTCGCGGACATGGTCGCCACGCTGACCAACCCGGACGTCTTCCCGCAGTTCAGTGCGATCACCGAATCCGACCCGGCCTACAAGGTCCTGATCGTCTGTGCATACCGCGAGATGGTGCTGCGGCAGCGCATCAACGACGCCACGCGGCAGAACATGCTTGCCTTCGCCACCGGCTCGAATCTCGACCACCTCGCCGCCAACCTGCTGATCACCCGCAAGGTGCTGGTGCCTGCAGATCCCGAGACCAACACACCGGCCGTGATGGAAAGCGATGCGGAGCTGCGCCGCCGCGTGCAGCTGGCGCCGGAGTCCTACACCACTGCCGGCAGCGCCGGTAGCTACGTCTTCCACGCGCTTGGCGCACACCCCGACATCCTCGATGCGTCGGTCGATTCGCCCGAGCCCGGCGAGGTCGTCGTCACCATCCTGTCGCGCGTCGGCGACGGCGTGCCCAGCACCGCCGCACGCGATGCCGTCGTGGCACGGCTGTCCGGCGACACCGTCCGCCCGCTTACCGACCTGGTCACGGTCAACAACGTCACCGTGGTCGACTACGCGATCGAGGCGGAGATCTACACCTTCGAGGGCCCGGATTCCGCGCTGGTGATCGCTGCGGCGCAGGCCAATGCCGAGGCCACCCGCGACGCGCTCAAGCGGATTGCACGCGACATCCCGCTGTCCGCCATCTACGCCGCGCTGCACGTCGAAGGCGTCAGCCGCGTGGTGCTGATCACGCCGGCCAGCAGCATCACCATCGGCCCCGGCGAGGTCGGGCACTGCACCGTCATCGAGCTGATCCACGGTGGCATCGATGCCTAGCATCCTGCCGCCCAACGCCACGCCGCTGATGCGGGCGCTGGAGCAGGTCGCCGAGCGCGCCTTCGACATCCAGCACCCCATCGGCCAGATCAACAACCCCGACACCTGCCCGGCGCGGTTCCTGCCGTTCCTCGCCTGGGCGTACTCGGTCGACACCTGGCGGCCGCAGTGGCCCGAGCACGTGCAGCGCGCCCGCATCAAGGCCTCGCTGTCGGTGCACAGGCGAAAGGGAACCGCTGCAGCCGTGCGCGAAGTGGTCGCCAGCTTCGGTGGCTCGCTGGTGCTGCGCGAATGGTTCGAGATGCAGGCCGCCGGCATCGCTGCGCCGCCGCACACCTTCGAGATCACGTTGAACGTGGCCGATGCCGGCGACCCCTACACCGCGTCTGCTGCCTACGTCGACGACATCATCGCCGAGGTCATCCGCACCAAGCCAGTGCGCTCGCATTTCACCTTCACACAGGGCGTGCAGGCACGCGGCGATGTCGCGCTGGTCGCCGCCGCGCGTGTCCAGACGTACCGCCGCATCGAAGTCACCGCAACGGGATAAGCCCATGCAACTGCGCATCACCGCCGCCGGCCGCGCCGCGCTGAGAAACAATCAAGGAACTGGGACGCAGGAAACGGTGATCGCCGAGATCGGCCTCACCGCCACAGCCTTCAACCCGTCCACCGCCACCTCGCTGCCCGGCGAGATCAAGCGCGTCACCAGCTTCGGCGGCGACGTGGTGGACGAGGAAACCATCCACGTCACCATCGTCGACAACACCACCGACACCTACAGCCTGCGCGGGCTCGCGGCCTACCTGGACGACGGCACGCTGTTCGCCATCGGTGGCGATGAGAATGCCGCGAACGTCATCACCGAGAAGGCCAGCGCCGCGCAGCTGCTGCTCAGCGTGGACGTGCGCCTGGCCGAGCTGACCACCGCCACCATCACTTTCAGCGGTGGCGGCTTCACCAATCCGCCCGCGTCCGAAACGGTGCTGGGCGTGACCCGCAGATCGAGCACCTTGCAGGCCATCGGCGGCGTGAACACCGATACCGCGATGGCCCCCGCCACGACCAAGGCACAGATCGATGACCGGTTCGGCGCCGAGGCCCCGAGCGCGCTCACCAAGACCATGCTGGCGCGGACGACGGCGGCACAGCTGCGCAGTGACCTCGGCCTCAAGTCGGCGGCGCTGAAGGACGAAGGCACCGGCAACGGACTGGATGCCGACACGCTGGATGGCCTGCAGGCGACGGCGTTCCTGCTCGCCACGTCTCGCGGCGCCAACGGCGGCGTCGCGCCACTGGATGCCGGCGGCAAGGTGCCGGAATCGTACCTGCCCAGCATCGCCGTCGTGGACGTCTTCCCGGTGGCATCGCAGGCGGCACAGCTGGCGCTGTCAGCGCAGCGTGGCGACGTGGCGGTGCGCACCGACCTCAACCGGTCCTACATGCGCAACGCCGGCACGTCCGGCACCATGAGCGACTGGACCGAGCTGCGCACGCCCACCGATGCCGTGCTCAGCGTCGCCGGGAAGACCGGCGCCGTAGCCCTGGTCATCGCCGACATCGGCGGACTGCAGCTTGCGCTGGACGCCAAGGCCAACCTGTCCGGCGCCACGTTCACCGGTACGGTCGCCGCGCCTACCTTCAACGGCACCAGCGCGCCGCCATCGTCCGAGCGCTACAAGGAATTGATCCGGGGCATCGACCCGGCCGACGCCATGCAGATCCTGCGCGACATCGGGTTCTGCTGGTACCGGATGCGCGAGAGCGGCCTCGAATCGGCCGGCGTGATCGCCGAGCGCCTGGCCGATGGCCCGCTGGATTTCTGCGTGCTGCGCGATGCCCAGGGCCGTCCCGATGGCGTCAACTACCACCCACTGTTCACCGTCGCCTGCGCCGCCGTGCTGGACATCGACCGCCGCCTGCGCGCGATCGAGGAGTCGCGCTGATGCCTGGCCGCATCCTCTGGCAGGGGCAGCCCTGGGAAGACCTGTTCGATGCGGACGTGATCGGCGACGGGCCGCAGGCGCACAGCTTCACCGACGATGGCGTGCCCATGAAATTCGCGCACATCCAGCACGGCACCAAACGCCCCGACATTGGCTTCACCGTGCGCATCGGCGGCGTGGACGTGGACGTGACCACGCTGTGGGCGCAGAAGGGCAGCGCCGTCTACATCAACACGGCGGCCGTGCCTGCCGACCTGATTGTGGTCAACGAAGGATCTACACCTCCGGTCACCGCCACGGTGTCCATGGCCTTCAACCGCAACGGCACCGTCACCTTCGTCAACGGCGGCGCCGCCACCGCAAACTTCATTCTGAACCCAACGTCCACCAGCGGCGATGCCTACCGGGTGCGCTTCCGGTTGATATCGAAGTCCACCGCCGGCACATTGAGCGGCACGTTGGACACCTGGCTGCAGATCAGTGAATCGCGCAGCATCGCCTTGTCGGTGACCGTGCCCAACGCGGTATTTGTCACGGCGTGGGCAAACCTGCAGATCGATATCCAGCGCATCAGTGACGGCGCAACCGTGCACACCTACGCTGTCCGCATGGAAGCCGGCGCCGGCATCACGTAATCCCCGCGCTTACAACCGCCGCCGCGTGAGTCCCGCGCGCGTGCGTGGCAACGTTTGCGGCATGAGTACGCACGACGACACGCCACGCGAGCTGCAGGCCGCCACGCTGTTCGGCACGATCGAATCGGTCGATGTCGCAACCGCGACCTGCCGCGTGCGTTCGGGCGACATCCTCACCGATGCCGTGCCCTGGGCGGCGCAGCGCGCCGGCACCACGCGGCGCTGGTCTCCGCCGACCGTTGGCGAACAGGTCGTGCTGCTATGCCCCGGCGGCGACACGCACGGCGCGGTGGCGCTGCTTGGCCTGTACACCACCAGCAACGCCGCGCCGTCCGCCAGCGCCGATGAGGACGTGACCGAGTACCCGGACGGCACGCGCATCGTCTACAACCACGCCGCCAAGAAGCTGACCGCCACGCTCGCGGATGGCGGCGAGATCGACATCACCGCCACCAAGATCAAGATCACCGGGGATGTGGAGGTCGACGGCAAGATCGACTGCACGAAGACCGTGACCGCGACCGAGGATGTCATCGGCGGCGGCAAGAGCCTGAAGACGCACCCGCACACCGGCGTCCAGTCCGGCAGCGGCACATCGGGTCCGCCCGCATGATCGGCATGCACGCCCGCACCGGGAAGGCCGCAGACGGCGTCGAACACCTGGCGCAGTCGGTGCTCGACATCCTCACCACGCCCGTCGGCACGCTGCCCATGCGCCGCGACTACGGCTCGCTGCTGCCCGCGCTGGTGGACCACCCGTACAACGCCGAGAACCGCGTGCGCCTGTTCGGCGCCACCGCGCAGGCCTTGCGCCGCTGGGAGCCACGCCTGCGCCTGCAGCGCGTCGCCGTTGACCAAGGCCCGAGCACATCGCAATTCACCGTGCGGATCGAAGGATTCCGCATCGATACCCCCGGCAAGGCCGAAGCCGTTCGGCTGTCCATCCCCATCACAGGCAACTGAAGCGAGGCCCCACCATGAGCGCACCCTTCCACGGCATCAACATCGTCGAGAGCAGCGTCGGCGCCCGCCCGGCGTCGCGCGCACCGAATGCCGTCATCTACCTGGTCGCGACCGGCGACGACGCCGATGCCGACACCTTCCCGGCCAACGATCAGGTGCTGATCACCAACGTCCGCGCCGCCGTGGGCGCCGCCGGCACCACCGGCACGCTGCGCGGTGCGCTGCTCGCCATCGCCGACCAGTGCGAGCCGCTGGTCATCGTCATGCGCGTGCCGGCCGGCGAGGACGCGGCCGCCACGGCCGCCAACACCATCGGCAGCAGCAGCGGTGCCACCTACACCGGCCTGCAGGGTGCCCGCGTCTCCCGGCAGCGCTTCGGCCTGGTGCCCAAGATCATCGGCGCGCCGGGGCTGGAAACGCAGGCGGTGATCGCCGCCATGGTATCGGTCGCCCAGGCCGTGCGCGGCATGTGCTACGCCAATGCCGAGGGCGCCACCAAGGAAGAGGCCGCCACCTTCCGCGACAACTTCGATGCCCGCGAGCTGGTACTGCTGTGGCCCAACGTGGTCCGCTTCGACACCGTGGAGGAAGACAACGTCGAAGCGCCGGCCAGCGCCTACGCGCTCGGCATGCGCGCCAAGATCGACGCCACCATGGGCTGGCACAAGACCCTGTCGAACGTGGCGATCAACGGCATCCTCGGTCTCGCGCAGGATGTCAGCTTCGACATTCTCAGCGGCGCGAATGATGCCGGCTACCTGAACACCAACGATGTGTGCGCGGTGATCCACTCGAATGGCTACCGGTTCTGGGGCAACCGCACCACCTCCGACGACGCGGCCTTCGCCTTCGAGTCTGCAACGCGCACCGCGCAGGTGCTGCATGAGGACGCCGCCGATGTGCTGGCCGCCTACATCGACAAGCCGATGGGTGTGCAGTCCATCCGCGACATGACGGAAAGCATGAACGCCCGCGCCCGCGCCCGCGTGGCGTTGGGTCAGCTGATCGGCGCTCGCTACTTCATCGACCCCGCACTGAACCAGCCCAACCAGCTGGCGGCCGGTCAGCTGCGCATCTCGTGCACGTATACAGCCGTGCCGCCGATGGAGTCGATCACCGTCGATCAGGCCATCACCGACGAGTTCTTCTTCCAGTTCGCCCAGGCCATCGCCGCCTGATCCGCCGGCACCGGCGCCACGCACACGCATAGATCCCGGAGGATCCCATGGGCCTGCCCTATTCGCTGTACCGCTTCAACACCTTCATCAACGGCGATTCCTTCCTCGGCGAGACCGAAGAAGTCGAACTGCCCAAGCTGTCGCGCAAATTCGAGGAATTCCAGTCCGGCGGCATGGGCGGGCCGGTCAAGCTGGACTTCGGCAACGAAGCCATGGAGGCGTCGATCAAGTTCGGCGGCCTGGTCCGCCGTGCGCTGTCGCACTACGCCGCACCCACCGTGGATGGCGTGCAACTGCGCTGGGTCGGTGCCTACAAGTCCGGCACCAGTGCCATCCCGCAGTCGCTGGAAGTGACCATGCGCGGACGGTTCCAGGAAATCGAGTTCGGCACGCAGAAGGCTGGCGAGAAGTCCGAGCAGAAGATGAAGTTCCCGATCAGCTACTACAAGGTCGTGATCGACGGACAGACCGTCATCGAGATCGACCAGCTGGCCGGCATCACCATCGTCGACGGCGTGGATACCGACGCGGCCTTCCGCGCCATCATCGGTCTGTAACGCCGGCACTCGCTTTCGCTGTCGGCGTGAAGGTGTCGGCGCCGGCAGCGCTTTTTCCCACGGCACCAACGCGCACACCGCGCACCACATAACGAGACCCACCCATGAATCAGACCGACACTGACACCGCAGCGGCCGCGCCCCAGCGCGACCCGCACGCTTTCACGCTGGAACAGCCCATCAACCGTGGCGACATGACCATCAGCGTGGTCAAACTGCGCAAGCCGAACGTGGAAGCCACGCGCGGCCTGCAACTGGCCACCCTGGCGCAGATGGACGTGGACCAGCTCACCAAGCTGCTGCCGCGCATCAGCACGCCAGCACTGACCGAGCACGACGTAGCCCAGCTGGACGTGGCCGACCTGCTGAAGGCCGGCGGGATCGTGCTGGGTTTTTTGTTCCCGAAGGCAGCGGGCGACCTGCAATCCCTGAGTGCGTAGAGGACGCCGAAGCCTACCTCTTCGGCACATGGGGTGGCTTCAACCCGCAGGTCACAGGCCCCATGGCGATCGACGAGCTGATGGAGTGGTACCAGCGGGCCGTAGACCAGAACCGAAGGCAGAACGATGGATAAGCTGCAGCTCGAACTCATCCTGTCTGCCATCGATCGCGCCACGCGCCCGCTGCGCGCGATCAACAAGGAATCCGGCGCAACGGCCAAGGCGCTGCGCCAGAGCAAGGATGAGCTGGCGGCACTCAATGCCCTGCAGCAGCGCGTGCAGGGCTTCCGCAAGCTCAAGATCGACGCCGATGCGTCAAAGGTCGCGCTCGCCGCTGCCACGCAGCGCCTGAAGGCCATCAAGGCCGCCACCGAAGGCACCGTCGAACCCACGCGCAAGCAGGCCGTCGAGCTGGCCCGCGCGACCAGGGCGCTGGAGAAGAGCCGCGCCACGCACGTCGCCAACCTCGGCGCGTTGCGCCGATCGCGCGAGGGCCTGCAGGCCGCCGGCATCTCGGTCGCCAAGCTCAGCCAGCACGAGAAGGACCTGGCGATGAAGATCGCCGCGGCGAACACGCGCGTCGATCAGCAGACCACCAAGCTGCGCGCCCTGGCCGACGCCAACCGCCGCGTGCAGCGGGCGCAGGAGGCCGTGAACAAGGCACAGGCGGCAGCAGCGAACCTGCGCAGCACCGGCGCTTCGGCAACGGCCGGCGCGGGCGCCATGGGTGCGGCAACGCTGGCGCCCATCCTCGCCTTTGCCAAGCAGCAGGAAGCCGCCGCGCAGCTGCAGGCGTCCATGATGGGCGCCGATGGCCGGGTGTCGGCCGAGTTCGCGAAGCTCGACGCGCTGGCCAAGAGCCTGGGCGACCGCCTGCCGGGCACCACGTCCGACTTCTACGAAATGCTGACCATGCTGCGCCGGCAGGGCATGTCGTCCACGGTCATCCTCGGCGGGTTGGGCGAGGCGACGGCGTACCTGGGCGCGCAGCTGCGCATCCCCTACACCGAGGCCGCCGAATTCAGCGCCAAGCTGCAGGACGCCACGCGCACCAGCGAACGCGACATGCTCGCGCTGTCCGACGTCATCCAGCGCACGTTCTACCTCGGCGTCGACCAGAACAACATGCTGCAGGGCTTCTCGAAGCTGTCGCCGGCATTGAGCACCCTGCGCATGGAGGGCCTGCAGGCGGCCGAAGCGCTGGCGCCGCTGCTGGTGCTCGCCGATCAGGCGGGAATCAAGGGCGAGGCGGCCGGCAATGCGTTCCGCAAGGCCTTCCAGTACAGCCTCGACCTCAAGAAGCTGGGCAACGCCAACGAAATCCTCGCCGGCACCGGCATCAAGCTGGACTTCAGCGACGGCCGTGGCGAGTTCGCCGGCCTCGAAAAGATGTACGCGCAGCTGGCGCAGCTGCGCCGGCTCGACACGCAGACCCGCAACGCGGTGATCAACAAGATGTTCGGCGACGATGCCGAGACCATGCAGGTCGTGACCATCATGATCGAGAAGGGCATGGCCGGCTATCGCGAAGTGCAGGCCAAGATGGCCGCACAGGCGAACCTGCAGACCCGCGTCAATTCGCAGCTCGGCACCATCAGGGCCCTGTGGGAAACCGCCACCGGCACCCTGACCAACGTCCTGGCCACGGCCGGCGAAACCGTGCGGCCCGACATCGAGAAGCTGATCAAGACACTGGGCCGTTACAGCGAGCGCGCCGGTAAATGGATCCGCGAGAACCCGCAGCTGACCGCCGGGCTGCTCAAGATGGCGGCCGTCGCCACGGTGTTGTTCGGCGTGTTCGGCATCGGCGCCATGGCTGTGTCCGCGCTGCTCGGCCCGCTGGCGATGGCCCGCTATGCCGTCACGGGGCTTGGCGTCCGCTTCGGTCCCCTCATGCGCAACATCATGCCCCTGGCGCGCAACGCCATCCCGATGCTGATGCATGGCCTGCGGCTGCTGCTGCCGCTGTTCGCCGGCATTTCCGGCCCCGTGCTTATCGTCATCGCCGTGGTCGCGCTGCTGGCTGGCGTGATCTACAAATACTGGAAGCCGATCAAGGCATTCCTGTCCGGCTTCTTCGACGGCATGAAGCAGTCGTTGGCGCCGGTGATGGATCAGCTGATGGCCGCGCTGGAACCGCTGCGCCCGGTGCTGGATGCCGTGAGCGGCGCGCTCGGCGATGTGTGGACGTGGATCACCGAGCTGTTGACGCCCGTCAACTCGACCAGCGAAGAGCTGAAGAACGCCGAGGGCTACGGCCGCAAGTTCGCGAACGTGCTGTCCATCTTCGTGGTGCCCGCGATCCAGGGCGCCATCATGGTCATCGGCTGGATCGCCGAGGCACTGGCGGTTGCCTTCAAGTGGTCGCCGCTGGGCCTGATCATCAGCAACTGGGACGCGATCAAGGCCTACTTCACCGGTTTGCCCGCGAGGATGCGCACCATCGGTGGGCAGATCATGGACGGCCTGCGCGTGGGCATCGAGATCGCGATGGGTCCGCTTACCTCCGTCATCAAGCGCGTCGGCAACATGCTGCCCGACGGGCTGCGCGCCAAGCTGGGCATCAAGAGCCCGTCCCGCGTGTTCATGGGCATCGGCCAGCACACCATGGCAGGCCTGGCCTTGGGCATCACCGGCAACAGCGGACTGCCGGTGCGGGCCATCGACGCGCTGCAGGGCCGCGTACAGGCCGCAGGCGAGGCGCTGGCCCGTGGCCGCCCCGGCACAGCCACGCGGCCCGGCACGGCGCCTGCAGGCGCTGCCAGAGGGCAGGGCGGCGGCAACACCTACGCCATCACCATCAAGGTGGCCAACGGCGACCCCAACACCATCAAGCGCGCCGTGCGCGAGGGCATCGCCGAGGCCGATCGCGCCAGGCAGACCCGCACCCGCAGCGCCCTGACCGACTCCGGTGACTGACCATGCACCTGCTCGCCCTCGGCACATTCGTCTTCCAGCTGACCACGCTCCCGATCGAGCAGCTGCGCCGCACCCGTGACTTCCGCCACCCCACGGTCGAGCGCGTGGGCGCGCGGCCGGCCTCGCAGTACGCCGGCCCGGGCGAGGAAAAGATCACCCTCGGCGGTGCCATGCCCATCGAATTCAGCGGCGGCATGCTGCCGATCGACACCCTGGCCGCCATCGCCAACAGCGGCGAATCCCGCGAGCTGGTCACCGGCTACGGCGAGGTGCTGGGCAGCTTCGTGGTCACCAACTTCAGCGAGAGTCACCGGGGCCTGATGCACGACGGCATGCCGCGCCTAGTCGAGTTCGACATCGACCTGCTGCGCGTGGACGACCCGACGGAATACGCATGAGCCAGAACACGCAGCCGCGCTCCGCCTACCGCCTCACCATCGACGGGCAGGACATCACCGGGCGCGTGCGGCCCATCCTGTCGTCCCTCAGCATCAGCGACCGCCAGCGCGGCGAGGCTGACGAGCTGGAGATCCGCCTCGACGATACCGACGGCAAGATCGAGATCCCGCGCAAGGGCGTGGTGTGCCGCGTCGCGATCGGCTGGGAAGGGCAGGCGCTGGTCGACAAGGGCGCCTTCGTCGTCGACGAGACCGGCCACGAAGGCCCGCCCGACACCGTGGTGATCCGCGCCCGCTCCGTCGACTTGACCAACCAGGCGCGCAACCGCCGCAACCGCAGCTGGCACCAGACCACGCTGGGCGCCGTCATCAGGGACCTCGCCGCATCTCAGGGCCTGCAGCCGCGCATCTCGGCCGACCTCGCGCAGATCCCGGTGGCGCACCTCGACCAGGTGGGCGAGTCCGACGTGAACCTGATGACGCGGCTCGCGAAGCAGCACGACGCCACCGCCACCGTGAAGGGCCGCGCGCTGATCTTCCTGCGCATCGGCAAGGGCACTACGGCCAGTGGCGCAGCACTGCCCGGCTTCACGATCGAGCGCAGCAACTGCGGCCGGCACAACGTCACCTTCGCCGACCGCGACCGCTTCAGCGGCGTGCACGCCGAGTGGCACGACAAGGCCAGCGGCACGCGCAAGAAGGTGCAGGTGGGCGACGGCAAGAACAGCAAGGGCCTGCGCCGCGTCTACCACAGCGAGAGCGAGGCCCGGCAGCATGCCGACGCCGAGTACCGCAAGCACCAGCGCGGCGAAGCGCGCATGAGCGTCACGCTGTCACGCGGCGACGCTAACCTCTCCGCCGAGATGATCGGCCGTGCACGCGGCTGGCGGCCCGAGATCGACAGCATCCGCTGGCTGGCCGCATCGGTGAATCACACGCTCACCGGCAGTGGCGGTTTCGAGACCACCCTGGAGCTGGAAAAGGCGCCCTGAGCCTGTAGGGTTTTTCCTACACCGCGCCGCGCACTTCCCCGATGGCCCGGCCTGCGCCGCAGGCCTAATCTGTCCCTGTCAGCAACGCCCGCGCATCGATTACGACGCGAAGCCATCCCACGATTCGTCCGATGGTGTCACCGATCGAAGCCATCCACCGGGCGGGCCCCACTCGGGAGAGTGGGGCTGCTGGCAAATCCCGCGCAAAGAAAAACCCCGCCGGAGCGGGGTTTTGAATGAACCTGTCTCGCAGGCTAGGCAGCCTGCAGTTGCCCATGGAACAGTTGCTCCATGTATGGCACGCGCTGATACAGCTTGCTCAGATTTTCCGTCGGGTTCTTCTTGCTTGGGATCGAGGTCAGCACGGGCTCATGTTCGTGATGCTTCGACTGAAGAGCTGTGTGCAGCTGCTTCAGGATCACATCGGCAACGCCGGCGTCGACCATGTACCGGAGGTTCCTGGCGTACTCATTGCTGTAGGCCATGCTGGCCAGCGAGATCTTCAGCATGATCGAGCGAACGCGGTCTTGCTCTTCTTTCGACAGCGCGTCATAAGCGGTCTTCTTGCCTTTCCGTCGCCCTGTGTCCGCATGCTCGGAAGCCATCGCTGCAAGATCAGGGTTGTTCGCGATCTCGTACAGGAACTTGCTGGACAAGGCCATGGTGGCGATGTTTGAAACGTACTGCTTCAGGTTGTGTGATGCGCTCTTGTCGTCGAGCAGAACATCGCAATCCTTGAGGATGGCTTCGCGGATGTCGTAGCTGTACTGCGTGTTGATGTATTGTTCCCGCGCTTTGTATGCGCTGTAGATTGCGAATCCGGCAAGCAGGGCAATCACTACGGTGGTGGCGATAATTAACATTGACATTCTTGTCTCCAGATAGAACTCGATTAGTCCTTCGTGACCGATTTTTTCAACTTCATCCTTTCAGTATCGTGTTCTAGCTTCTTTACTTTTAAGAAAATATCTCGGGTGTCCGGGGATTTCAGCAGGGAAGCTTCAAGCTTTTTGATCAACAAGCGATAGCATAGCCAAGAGAGGAAGGCTACTAATCCGATGACCGATAGCAATGAAATTAAAGGATAGGCAGCGCCGGCTGCTACAAGCACCGCCTCCACCCCATCGGGTGGCAACGGTTGGGTGGGTATAGGCAAATCTTGCACCAGCTAGCTCCTCCGTTGAGCGCAGCGCGTTGGCAGTCTTGTGCGATTGCGACCGGGGGATCGCATTGTTCTGGGCTGGCATCACCGGTGCAGACTCATGGGGGGTCTCATCTGCAAAGCCGGTCGGTGCCGGGATGGGGGAACGGTAATCCTTAAAGGCAAGCCCAACAAGGGGTTTCTGACCTCTAGGGGCACATTTTTGGTCAATTGGGCACATTTTGTACCTTGGCGGGGCCTGATTTGCGCGGTGCAGTGCCTAACGATAGGCCCTGTCAATTGTGGTGGTCCGAGCCATCTACGCAGGTAGACCATCCCTGAAAGGCCGAGTTCCCAAACCCTCAGTGAGATTGATCCGATAGCAACCCGCCCGGGGAAAGCGCCTGGGCATGGACGGGTGAAACCCGTTGACCACAGATCAGTTCTGTAGTGGTAACGTCGCTCGGCGCTGGTAATGGCGCATTCACATAACTGCAAGGAGCTGAAGCATGTCTCGCTACCAACCGTTTGCTGTCGTTGCCCTTGGCCTGGCCATTTTGTCGGTGCCTTCATTTGCTCACGCCTGTTGCCCTTCCGGTGGAAACACGGACCCCAAGCCGGCGTTGGGGCTCGGCCAGGAATACCCGTCTGCGGCCAATGAATCGATCGACCCGAACTGGCGCGTCTACAACTTCGAGCGTGACGGGATTCATTATCTGCAGGTCAACGACAGCAATGGTGTTGTGCGTGCAGCCGTAGGCCGGATTGCAGACACGATGTGGGTTCTGCCTCTGGGTAGCGATGCTGACCGCGTCAACACCGACAGTATCAGCGCTGGGCTTCTCATCTACAGCGACGAGACGATCGAAGTCCGCCGCTATCAGACGCCAAACGGGGATGCCTGGTTGATCGGTCCGAATGATCGATAAGCCTCCAGTGTGTCCGTGTCAGGCAAAAGAACACTGATCTGATGCCCTCGGCGGCGCCAGCTGGCGCCGTTTCGAGTTTGAACGCGATTATCGATGTCGATCTCTGACATCGACGACGCCATGGTTGCATTCAGCCGCCCGCCGCCTACAGCCTCGATGCACAGGTAGATTCCCCGTGATCTCTTGGCAATCCAGACGCGTGCATGCACTCGATAACCGGCAGGGTGCGCGGCTGATAGAACCCCGATGGCGCTACTGATGGTGCGGTACGCGGTGAGTTGAGCATCCGTCGATAGAAGCTTTGGCTGCCCCTTGAGGCGAAAGCGTACCTCGCTGCCACCGGCGACGATGACGGGGAAGGAGGACGACTGTAGTGCGTGATACAAGCCCTCGGACAAGATCGAAACAGGATAAAGGGCGCTGTTGTGGGCCTCGAAGAATTGAGGCTGCATGACCCACGCGCGGATGACTTCTTCCGCAGCCGAGTGGTTGCCTTCTGCACGCAGACGGGCGACGAGCTGGGCTTGCGCTTCTTCGATCTGGTTCTGGCACTGCATGAGGAACATGACGCGGTCGCGCATCTGCTGCTCCGTGTCGATGATCCCCAGGCGCGCTATACGCTTGGCCTTTTCCTCGGCAATGCCGAGGCGGCGCAGTGCTTCGAAATGACGCGAAAACAACTCGCCGCTGATGATCAGAATTGTTGCGAAAAAAGCCAAGACTAACTGAGCATTGAAAGTCGTCGTGTTGTGGTCGCCAAGCTTGCTCAAGTCAGGGATGCTCAGCCCGATTGCAACGTTGGTCATCGTGACGCCAATGGCTGCACCGCGCCAGCCATGCACGGCACTCAGCGCCATGGCGGGCGTGATCAACACCAGTAGCAGGACCACACGGAGCGAGTTTTCCATATTCGGCGCAGCCATCAGGCCAAGAAAGAGGCCCAGAACGATCACGCCGGCAAGCCCGACATCCCGTACGAAGTTGCTGACGACCGGCTCGGCTTCCCTCGCCCGGTCATAGACCAGGATAGGCGGGACGATGACGAGCATGCCCAGGTAGTAGCCTGCAGCCCACCGCAAGAAGATTTCCAGCGTCACGGGCTGCGGCATGGTGAATGCATTGATGGTCTGCATCCACAAGGCGGTCCAGATTGCCATGGCCGCGAAGATGACGGGCTGCCAGAGCCCGGCCTTCGAGAATTTGGGGATGAACAATCGGCTGATGAACGGGATGATGGAAATCAGTGGCAAGAGCAGTATCGATGCCACGATCGCACCGATGACCTGTTCGTCGTTTGTCGCCTGCGGTATGCGCAGGTACATGACCGCAGCAGCATCGCCGATGAATACGTAAGGCCACAGCCGATACCGCAGCAGCAGCAGGCTGGCGGCCCGGATGCCTGCGGGCAGGTACCACTGGTCAAACGAAAGGTGCCAAAGGCCCACGAAGAGTGCGGCGTAAATGAAGCTGGTTAGCAGGCCGCGCAGCACGGCCACAATATCGATGCGCAACAAGTCCATTTCCCCCGTTCCGTGCCGCTCGGTACCCCCTGGCGGCTCCCTGTTGTCAACTTTATAGCACCGCGATCACGACCCCCAGAATCTGCAGCCCTGCAAGATCTGACAGGTACACGTCGCGCGAGTCGCCGCCGCGCCCCGGGCCGGCCAACGTCCAGTGGTCCTTGCGGATGAGGATGCGGCGGATGTCGGCGCGGCCGTTGAGCGTGTAGGCGTAGACCTCGCCGTCGGTCACCTGCTCGCGCGTGCAGCGCGACACGTCCAGCGCGACGGCGGCGCCGCGTGCGATGGCGGGTTCCATGGCGGCGGTGGGCATCAGGCCCCAGCGCACCGCGTCCAGCGGCACCGCGCCGGCCTTGGCGCGCACGATGAAGTCGGGGAACAGCGCGAACAGCGGCGCATCCAGCGCGCCCAGCTGGGGCACGCGTTCCAGGCGCAGGTGGCCCGGCGGCGGCTCGCTGCTGCTCCGCGCCGGCAGCGGCGCGGCGCCAGCGGGCAGGGCGTCGGCATGGCGGCGTGCCAGGTCGCGCATCACCCAGGCGCGCTCGCGCGGGGCCAGGCTGCGGAAGGCCTGCAGCAATGCGGTCTCCTGCGGCGTTTTCGCGCTGGGCTGGCCGGTGAGCACATAGCCCACGTCCATGCCGTGCGCGGCGGCGTCGATCAGCACGGCGCTGTTGGGCAGGTTCCTGCCCGCCTCGAAGTTGGCCACGGCATTGCGCGAGACGCCGATCAGTTCGGCCCAGCCGGAGGCTGTGTGCCCCAGCGCCACGCGCTCGGCCTTCATGCGTTCGCCGGGCGTAGCGGGTACCGGTTGGGCGATGTAGGCGGGCCGGTCCTCTTCGCCGACTGCCAAGTTAACTGTGCACGCCGCATCGGCTGCTGCCTGCGCCTCATAGCCATTCCGGCCTAATTCGGCGACGCGCTGACCTGTAACCAAAAAGTGAACGTCGTATCCCAAGCGCGCCAGAGAGAAAAGTACCTCTGCACTTGGCGAATACCTGCCTTTTTCAAGGCGATTGACGTGCCCCTGACTCAGGCCGGTTGCATCGGCGACAGAGGCCTGCGTGATGCCCAAGCGCAACCGTTCGTCGCGAAGTCGCGCAGCCAAAGCTTCGCCCTCTTGACGTATGACGTATTCGTCAATACCTTTCCGGTCCATGGACGATTTTATCCCCAATTGTCCCAATCAGGACGCACACCCCATGACTTACGCGAAACAGGCAAAGCGCAGGACAGCCGCGAAAAACAGCCGAAAGGCCGCAGCGACCAAGCCCGAGCCCGCCAACGCACCCCGCACCATCCGCTGCACCCGCGTGGTCAGCCGCGACGAAGCGCGTGCCAAGTTGATTGCGCAGGGCCTGACGGTGTCGCAGTGGGCCAAACAGAACGGCGTGCCCTACGACACCGCCCGCAAGGTGCTGCAGGGCCACAACACCGGCAAGTTCGGTGCGGCCCACAAGGTCGCCGTGCTGCTCAGCCTGAAGCGGGGCACGGCTGTCCTGGCATGAACAAGCCGGCCGCCAGCCACTTCCGGATGACGTGCCCGCACTGCGAGGCGCCCGCCCGGGTCCGCGACAGCCGCGAGCAATCCACGCTCGTCCGCGCGCTGATCTTCCAGTGCACCAACTGGGAATGCGGCCACGTCTTCGCCGCGCTGCTGTCGGTCGAACGCACCATCTCGCCCTCTGCCATCCCCAAGCCCGACGTCGTGCTGCCGCTGTCGCAGCACATCCGCAGCGACGTGCTGCTGCGCCAACTCGACATGTTCCCAAAGGAGCAACCATGAACAGCTTCGACAAGTTCCTTGCCATCTGCGTGATCTGCGCCGCCAGCATGCTCGGCGGATTCTTCATCGGCTGGTCCGCCCTCGCGTTCGGCGCCGCCGGCATCGGCTTCGTGGCCCTGGCGAAGGAGTCGGGCAGCCATGAATGAAGAACTGCGCGCCGCCGCGCTGCACGCGGCCACGGCCTTCTACGACGAACACGCGGCCCAGTACCTCAGCCGCGACGAAGACACGCTGCAGGCCCTGTGCGGCGACTACATCGCCAACCGCTACGGCATCAGCACCCGCGAAGGGCAGGGCATCGCCATGACAGCCCGCGCCGACATGCTCAGTGCCGGCGCCGAGGGCTTCATCGACCTGGACCGCTGCACCTCGAGCATGGTCGTGATCCGCGACACCGCGCAGGACCGCGTGCGGATGGTGCCGGTGACGAAGCTGTTGGCGATCAGCCGCGAAGGCGGTGTGGAATGAAGAGGCAGATAGGGACATCAAGGTTTCAACTGCTTGCGTTTTTGCTTGCGGCCTCTGCCACTCCGGTTTTGCCAACGCCCGCGACATCTCCCAAAAAGCCTCAGCCATGCCGTGACGAAGAAGACATCAGTGCACGTCAGAGGAAGCGGCAGGCAAAGCTCGCCAGGCGCGCAGCAAAGCATGCGGGTGATGCGAAGGCAGAACGCGAAGGCGGTGTGGCGTGAAGACCCGAATCCACGATTGGTTCGACACCAAGCGCAACCGTGTCATGTACGGATTCCAGGTGCACACGGCAGACGGCTGGAAGAACGTGGCCGAAGACGGCAAGCCCTGCATCTATACCTGCCCGGAACAGCGCGACGCGAAGCGTGCCGAATACCGCCGCCGCAAAGCGATCCGCAATACCAACTTCAGCGCCAACTGACCCGACGAACACACCCGCATGCGCCCAGACCTGCACGCTGAAATCACCCGCCGCCTTGTGGCCGAGTACGGCTTCAAGACGCACGGCCGGTGGCTGCAAAAGGGCAAGTGCCCGGAGTGCGGGCATTCGGAGATGTACACCAGCGCGGAAAAGCCGTGGATGCTGCGCTGCGGCCGGGCCAACAACTGCGGCGCGGAGATCAAGGTCAAGGATGTCTTCAGCGACCTGTTCGAGAGCTGGTCCGACAGGTACGTGGCTACCGAGACCGATCCGACGGCGGCGGCCGATGCCTACCTGCAGTTCAACCGCGGGTTCTGCCTCAACCGCCTGCGGGGCCTGTATACGCAGGACGTGTATGCGCCGCGCGACCTGGGCATCAGCAGTGCCACGGTGCGCTTCGCGCTGCCCGGCGGCAGCTACTGGGAGCGCATCATCGACCGCCCGGAGCGGTTCGGGAAGCGCAAGGCGAACTTCGGCTACGGCACCGCGTACCAGGGGCTGTGGTGGGAGATGCCGGACACGGTGCAGATGCCGAACGAGCTGTGGCTGGCCGAGGGCATCTTCAAGGCGATTGCGCTGGAGTTGAACGGCATACCCGCCCGCGCGCTGCTGTCGTGCGTGAACTACCCGGAGAAGGCCCTGCAGGCGCTGGCCGCGCAGTGCCGCGAAGCCAACGTGCCGCGCCCGAAGCTGGTGTGGGCGCTGGACGACGACGAGGCCGGCAAGCGCTACACGCTGGAGTTCGTGGAGCGCGCTCGCAAGGATGGCTGGGAGTGCGATGCGGCGCAGCCGCCGGCAGGGAAGGGTGGCGAGAAGCTGGACTGGGACGAGCTGCACGCACGCGGGCGCATGGCCGCGAAGGACGTGGAGGAATACCGGCATCTGGGCGCGCTGCTGATCGCGAAGACGCCGCGTGCCAAGGGCAAGCTGATCCACAAGCGCAGCCGCCGCAACGCGTTCCACTTCGAGTTCCGCGACCGCCTGTTCTGGTTCGCCTACGACCCGGCCAAGGCCGAGAAGGCACGCGGCACCAGCACCGCCGACGAGGCCGAGGATGCCGACGACGAAGCCGGCGAGGCCGCCACCACCGAGGACGCCGACGCCCAGGCGATCACCGTCACCGAGATCTGCAACGTGCACCCGGTGCCGCTGTACTACATGCGCAACGACCTGACCGATGAAGCCTGGTACCAGTTCCGCGTGAACGTGCCGTGGCGCAAGGCGCCGATGCGCACCAGCTTCACCGCGCTGCAGCTGAGCAGCGCGCCCGAGTTCTGCAAGCGCCTGATCCACTCGATTGCCGGCGCCGACTTCTACGGGTCGCCCTCGATGCTCAAGGCCTACTACCGCGAGACGTGCAGGGACCTGAAGGAAGTGAAGACCATCGACTTCATCGGCTACAGCGCCGAGCACAAATGCTACGTGTTCAGCGATTACGCGGTGAAGGACGGCGTGGTGTACCCGATCAACGCCGACGAATACTTCGAGATGGGCCGGCTGTCGATCAAGACCCTGACGGCCAGCCTGAAGCTGGCGATGAATCCGGACCTGAAGGCCTTCCGCACCGACTGGGTAGACGCTCTGTGGCGCTGCTACGGCCCCAATGGGCTGATCGCGCTGGCGTACTGGCTGGGCAGCCTGTTCGCCGAGCAGATCCGCGCGGCACACGAGATGTTCCCCTTCCTCGAAATGTCGGGCGCACCCGGCGCCGGCAAGTCCGCGCTGATCGCGCTGCTGTGGAAGCTGGTGGGCCGCACGGGCTATGAAGGCATCGACCCGACCAAGTCCACGCTGGCGGGCCGCTCGCGCACGTTCCTGCAGACCAGCAACATCCCGGTGGTGCTGGTGGAGGCCGACCGCGCCGACGAGAAGAGCCGCGAGAAGCCCTACGACTTCGACGAACTCAAGCCGCTGCTCAATGGCCGGTTCGGCCGCGCCATCGGCGTGAAGACCGCCGGCACCAACGACACCTACGAACCGCCGTTTCGCGCCTCGATCGTGATCGAGCAGAACGCCCAGGTGACCGGCTCGCAGGCGCTGCTGGAGCGCATCATCTACACCCACTACGACAAGAGCCGACACACGCCCGAGAACCGCCGGCACGCGCACGCGCTGAACGCGTTGACCGTGGACGAGCTGTCCGGCTTCGCGCTGCTGGCCGTGCGCAAGGAAAAGCAGCTGCTGGAGATCGTCGCCGCCGAGCGCACCATCTATTCCGAGCAGCTGACCGGCAACGGCGAGGTCACCAACTACCGCATCGCCGACACCCACGCGCTGATGATGGCGCTGGTGGATTGCCTGCGTCTGGTGCTGAAGATCGACGACGCCATGATCGCCGAGACGCACGAGCAACTGCGCGCCACGGCCCGCCAGCGGCAGGAGCTGGTGCAGGACGACCCGCCGGTGGTGGCCGCGTTCTGGGAGCTGTTCGACCACCTGGAAGGCACGGCCATCGGCGCCGACCGCGACGGCCAGCCCGAACGCATCCTGCTGAACCACAGCGGCGACCCGGAACAGATCTGGATCAACCTGCCGCACTTCGAGCAGGTGGTGAACAGCCGCCGCCTGACCATGCCCTGCGACCTCATCACCCTGAAGCGCGAGTTGCCGAAGAGCACGTCGCGCAAGTTCGTGACCGCCAACGCCAAGAATCGCAGCGCGATCACCGGTTACACGAAATCGGTGTGGGTGTTCAAGGCGCCGCGTAACTGACCCACCCACCAAAGGAGTGTGACATGGACCAGCACCAGCAGCGCGCCCGACTCTTGAGCGACGACGCCATCAAGCAGGAATTGAAGCGTCTGGAGCGCGAGAAAAAGGACGCGCAGAAATACAAGAAGTCGCTCATCGACGAGTTGCGCTTCCGCAAGCAGCACACCCATCCGGAAGGCGAATGACAGCGGCAGCCCCGGCGGTGCGAGGTCGCAACTCGCACCCTCGGGGCACCTCTCCACCACGAGAACCCAGCTCACCAAGGAGTACTGCTATGAACAGCACTGACCAAGCGAGTCACCTGGATGGCTTCAAGGCAACCACCGGGGCTGCCGGCGGGGACTGTAGCACCGGGGACAACACCGTCCAATCGGAAGACAAGGCCGCCGCCTACCTGCGCGCACGGCTGACCGTGATGATGGCCAGCCGCAACCGCCTGCAGGCGGAGCTGGAGGAGCACCGCGCCCGCGCCGCCATGCACCGGGCCTGCCCGGCCGGCAGCGACGAGTCCGCACGGCTGGCGCTGTGTGCCGACTACGATGGCGACCGCATCCGCGACACGATCGAGAGCGTGAGCGGGCGCATCAACGACTTCATGCAGCGCCACCCGGAGCTGGAAGGCGAGACCCACTACCTGCGGCTGATGGTCTGCCGCACCGGGAACCGCCATAAGTACATCGCCCAGGTGCAGCAGGTGACTGAGGCGATGGCGAAGCATTCGCCGGATGCGGCGGCCCGCGCCCTTGTGCTGGTAGCCGAGCGGCATACCACCCCGCGCGGCGTGCGCACGTTGTGCGGTGACCTGCAGGCCACGGTGCGGCATGCCCATGCCGATGTACTGGCCGACGAAGCGCCGCACGCCCGCGTGACGTTCGAGATCGGGCACAACACCATCACCGCATCGGTGGCCTTGAACATGGGCAGCACCGTGAGCGCATCGCGCACCTGGTGCCGCAGCGGCAACGTCAGCTGGAACAGCACCGAGCGCGACTTCGCGCAGCGCAGCCCCAACCTGGGCGCCGAACTGGCCGAGTTCGTCGACGGCATCGACCTGCCCATGCGCGTCGCCGACATGCTGCCCGTGCGCCGCCACGGCACCGACACCGCCGCCCAAGCCGCCGCCGCCAAGGCCCTCGCGCAGGGCTGACGCCCACCCACCCGCAACGCCTTCCCGTGCCTGGTCACCCAGGCGCGCTCGATCCCCGCGCCCATGCGGCGCCATTCACCGGAGAAACCCCGATGTACATCAACCCCGGCTTCATCGAGCTGAAGATCTCGCCGACCACCAGCAGTGCCTTCTACCCGCAACCGCAGACCGACCAGACCACCGGCGAACCGATCGCGTGCATGCCCATCGTGGTGCACCCGCCGATGCATGCAGGCACCACCAGCCCCAGCCCGGGGCCGAGCCGCATCAAGGTGCGGGCGTTCTCTCCGGGCTTAACGGAGCTGGAAAGTGTCCACTACGGCTACATCTGCTGGGTGAACCACGACGGCAGCCTGACGCGCGGCGCCGCACTCTATGCCGACCTGGACCACGAAATCGAGGGTCCCGACGCGGTGGTGATCGAGAAGATTGAAACGGTCTTGCCGATCGGCGTGCAGCTGCTCGGCTTCAGCGATCAGGCCGGCAGCGACCGCTGACCACACACCCCGCACCGCCCCGGCGGTCGCAACGCCGGGGCGCCGTGCAACATCACGGAGAACCCACCATGTTGATCCTCACCCGCAAGACCGGCGAAGCCGTCTACATCGGCGACCACATCGTGCTGCGCGTTGTCGCCAAGGCCGGCCGCACCGTGACCTTCGACATCGATGCGCCTGCCGGCACGCAGATCCGCTTCGGCGAATCCGCGCTGAAAACCCCGACACCCGCCTTCGTCGTCATCCGCGGCGAAACCTTCAAGATCATGCAGCCCAACGGCGTGTGGTGCGACATCACCGTCTTTCCGCACAACGCCATCCGCTCGCACCTGAGCCTCGGCTTCCACGCCCCCCGCCTGCTGCCCGTGCACCGCGAGGAAGTCGCGAAGCGCATCGCCAAGGGCATCCCGCCGCGTCGCGCCGGCATCGCGCACCTGGCCGCCGTCGGGCTGATGGTGTCGCTGCTGTCCGGCTGCGCCACCGGCCGCGAGTTGAACGGCGCGTGGTCGCTGACCATGGGCCGCTACGGTACCTGCCGCGTGATCGAGCACCGCGCGAAGACCGACCAGCTGGACACCCACACGACGTGGCGCGGCGAAGGCTGCGCCACCGTGGACGCCGAACGCGAAGCGGGCGGGGCGGAGGTGTCGCCATGAGCTGGCATATCAGCAGCGCGGGGGCTGCGGTGATACTGAATGCGCTGAGGGGTGCCATGGGGGACGCGCGACATACGTTCTTCGCGGACGGAGTTCCTACCAGCGTGCAGGCCTTCTTCAATGTTCATGGCCACGACCTCGAAGGATTGCTGGCAGGCATGGCGGAGGAGCGCACCCAAACATCGGTGCCCAATGCATACGACGTTCTGCAGATCGCGCACCGCATCGATGTAAGCGGATCGGCAGATGCGCCCGCACTGCGGCGGCTGGCGGACTGGATGATCGCGCAGGCCTCGCCGCCGTCTCCGGTGTCCATGGGCGTGGACTTCGCCGAGGGCGTCACGATCGACGCGGAGGAATCGCTCAAGGCGTTGGGCGATTACATGCTGGAACTCCACAAAGCGTATGCCGCAACGGCATCCGGCTTGTTCATCCAGCGCGACATGGAGCGCGTAGGCCTGTGGTTGAAGACCGTGTCGTCTCACCACGCAACCGCACAGGTCGGCCGCATCAAGCCGTTTCCGGTGCACGGGATGCAGCTTGCCATGGAGGTGGGTCATGGCTGACATCCGCACCTTCCTTTGCACCTGGGAGCAAAGCTGGGACATCGAGGTGAAAATCGCTGTTGACTTCGACATCCTCAAAACCAAGCGGGCTGCGGAGATCAATGCTTTCTGGGTCGATGCCGATAGCCGCCTGGCCTCCTGCGACGACGAGCCGATCAGTACCGTCATCCGGTTGGCCGCTACAGCCGCGATCGATCTTGCTATCTCGAATAGCCATGCCTCGGCTGCGGAGATCGACCGGCTTTTCCATGACTCGGAAGGCTGGGGTGACTACGACTACAACGGCATCCGGATCACGGACGTGGTCGGCCTTCCGCAGGTCGATTTTGAACAAGTGACTGCCGATGAGGTCGACGGATGAAAACCTCCGCCACCCTCGCACACCACATTGCCGCGATCCTCATCCCGCGCGTGGCCGATTGCCGCGCCCCGGACTTCGTGGTCGGTGCCGACAGCCCAGGCGGCGCCTACCTGCGCCGCTGGTACCTCACGCCCTGGCGCCGCCTGCAGGGCCGCCTGCGCGATCGCGCCGAGGCCCAGCCCACGCGCTGGAACCGCGCCACTGCCCGAGTCGTCGGCCTGCTGCCCAACCTCTACCTGCACCAGTTCCTGCGCGACGACGACGACCGCGCCCTGCATGACCACCCGTCCTGGGCGGTGTCGTACATGCTGCGCGGTGGCTACATCGAGCACACCATCGCCGCCGGCGGCATCCACCACCGCACCGCGTACCACGCCGGTTCGCTGCGCTTCCTCGGCACGCGCTTCGCGCATCGGATCGAGCTGTTCAAACAGCCTGCATCCGAACTTGGCCAGCTCTTTCAAAAGGTGGCTGTTTTTTTCGGCATCGGCCTGCAAGTGCCGGCGGAATCGTTGCCCTGCTGGACGCTGTTCCTGTTCGGCCCGACCGTCCGTGACTGGGGCTTCCACTGCCCCGATCGCGGCTGGGTGCACTGGCGCGAGTTCACGAAAGCAGGCAAGCCCGGCGAAGTCGGGCAGGGGTGTGATGCATGATCCCCGCCCGCACTGAATTCGAGATCCGCCACGGCGGCCTGTTCTGCGGGCTGGGCGCGGGTGCCAAGGGCTTCAACCAGGCGCGGCCGGACATCGGCAGCGCATCAGCGCGGTTCCGCTGCGTCGGCGGCATCGACAACGACCCGGCCGCCATCGCCGACTTCGAGCGCATCGCAGGCGTGAAGGGCACCGTGCTGGACCTGTTCGATCGCAACCAGTACATCGCGTTCCACGGCCGCGAGCCGGCGAGCGACTGGCGCGAGGCGACGCCGGCCGACATCCACCGCGCGTTCAACAACGAACACCCGCACGTGGTGTTCCTGTCGGCGCCGTGCAAGGGCTTCTCGGGCCTGATGCCTGAGGGCAAGAGCCGCACCGACAAGTACCAGGCGTTGAACCGCCTGACCCTGCGCGGCATGTGGCTGATGCTGGAGGCGTACAAGGACGACCCGGTCGAGATGATCCTGTTCGAGAACGTGCCGCGCATCGCAACGCGAGGCCGGCATCTGCTCGATCAGATCGTGTCGATGCTGACCCACTACGGCTACGCCGTCGCCGAGACCACGCACGACTGCGGCGAGATGGGCGGGCTGGCGCAAAGCCGCAAGCGCTTCCTGCTGGTGGCGCGGCACCAGGCCAAGGTGCCGCCGTTCCTGTACGAACCTGCACGCCGGCCGCTGCAGGCCGTGGGAACGGTGCTGTCGCGCATGCCGCTGGCAGGTGACGTCGAGCGCGCCGGGCCGATGCATCGCGTGCCGGCGCTGCAGTGGAAGACGTGGGTGCGTCTGGCGTTCGTCGAAGCCGGAAAGGACTGGCGATCGCTCAACCGGCTGGCGATCGAGGATGGCCACCTGCGCGACTACCTGATCGTGCCGGAGCACAGCGAGGCATGGCATCGCAACGTCCTGGGCGTGCGGGACTGGAACGAACCGTCGGGCACCGTCACCGGCAATGCGCGGCCGACCACGGGCGCCTTCTCCGTCGCAGACCCCCGCGCACCCGAAGGCGCGGCGCAGTACTCGCAGTACGGCGTGATGCGGATGGAAGACACGGCGGGCGCGGTGATCGCGGTGAAGTCGCCGGGGCAAGGCACCTTCAGCGTGGCGGACCCGCGCCACGCTGGACCAGCCAAGCACAACAACTGTTTCCGGATCATTCGGACGGATCAGCCATCGGGAACAGTGACCGGAGGCGGACATCCGTCAGCTGGCGGACTGTGCGTGCAGGATCCACGCGCCGCGTGCGGTTTCGAGGGCGCGGGCAAGTACCGCGTGACCGGCTTCGACGAAACCGCTGGCACCGTGATCGCGCGCAGCGACACCGGGCAGGGCGCGTTCGCCGTGGCCGACCCAAGGCCCGCCAACCAGCGCACCACGGGCGACGCCTACCTGACCAATGGCCACTACGGCGTCGTGCCCTGGGAAGCGCCCAGCGGCGCCGTGAGCGCTGCCGCTGGCCACGACAACGGCCGGTGGAGCGTGGCGGATCCGCGCCTGCCTGATGGCGCGCAGCAGCTGGTGTGCGTGATCCGCTCGCTCGACGGCACGTGGCACCGGCCGTTCACCACGCTGGAGCTGGCGGCGCTGCAGTCGCTGGTCGACCCCGAGGAACACCTGGAGCTGCACGGACTGAGCGACCAGGCGTGGCGCGAGCGCATCGGCAACGCGGTGCCGCCTGCCGCAGCGAAGGCCATCGCCGAAGAGATCGGCCGCACGCTTCTGCTCGCGTGGACTGGGCAGACGTTCGCGCTGGGCTCTACGCCGATATGGGTTCGCGATGTCGCGCTGGCACTGACCATGCCCGGCGCAAACGAGTGCGGGAGGTCGTCATGACGCAGATCCACCACACCCATGCCGGCGAGCTGCCGCCGTGTGGCGAGGGCCACCCGGCCCGGCACATCGAGGACCGGCGATCGGCGCAGGCCGGCGGCGGCCACTTCATCGAATGCCAGTGCCGCAAGACCGCGAAGCATCCGACGTTCGAGGAAGCCGCGAAGGAATGGTGCGGCGCCCTGCGCGCGCGCGTGCCGCGCTGGGTGCAGCGCGAGCGCGAGGACGCCAAGGTGCTGCAGTTCGTGCTGCCGCTGGCGGGGAGGAAGCCATGACGGCCGCGAAGATCAAGCCCGGCGCGGTGTTCGTGACCCGCGCCAAGAAGACCCGCACGCCCTCGCGCCGCGTGCTGCTGGTGAAGGACGGCCGCGTCGCCTACAGCAGCGGCGGCGACACCATCCGCTGGTGCTCGCTGCGCTGCTTTCGCCTTTGGCTGGGCCGGTACCAAGTGAAGGCCACGCGGACGCGCAGGGCGCGGACGTTGGCGTTGGATGGGAAGGGGGCAGAACGTGGCTAAGTCATCTGCCTATGTGAACTGGTACGGGAAGGGGCGTGCTCAGAACTGTCGCACGCCACGATCAATGTTCGATCAGCTTCACGCGGAATACGGCTTTACGCTGGACGGCGCAAGCGAGCCAGGCAACGGCCTGCTTCCCTTGGCGTCCACCGCGAAAAAGCCGATCGCTTGGGATGGTCAACGCGTGTTCTGCAACCCGCCCTGGTCGAACATCCGGCCGTTCATCGAGCAGGCTCCGGCTGCGGAGCTGGCCGTCTTCCTGGTTCCAGCTCGGACTAATGTCGCCTGGTTTCATCGCGCGATCGAGCTGGGAGGCAAAGCACGCTTCTTCCAGGGACGGCCTAGTTTCGAGCTGCCCGGGCGCACAAAGAAGTCACACAACAGCCCGGTGGACTGCCTGCTGTTGGTCTTTGAGAGGCCCAAGAGGGCGCGCAGGCGGCCGGCGTGAGGAAAGGACGAAACTGTCCC
The DNA here is from genome assembly GCF_042677005.1 of Lysobacter brunescens. NCBI lineage: Bacteria > Pseudomonadati > Pseudomonadota > Gammaproteobacteria > Lysobacterales > Lysobacteraceae > Lysobacter > Lysobacter brunescens. The sequence continues at coordinate 317,814 of NZ_JBHTIF010000003.1, forward strand.
AATCTGGTTAAGATTGTCCGCACCGGACCATTGCCGGGCCAGACCGTCGCCCATGTGATCGGGGCGGTGCTGGCTTCGGCCCTGCGGGGCGATCTTGACCGATACGAAGGACAACCGGGCCGCGATCTACCTGCGGTCGTCGAAGGACAGGGCGGATGTGTCGCCCGACGCCCAGCGCCGTGCGCTGCAGGCGGTGGCGAGCCAGCGCGGGCTGGTGATCGCGCAGGAGTTCGTCGACGCCGTCGTCAGCGGTAAGGACGACAACCGGCCGGCCTTCCGGCAAATGATGGACGCCGTGCGCAATGCGCGGCGGGGATGGTCCACCATCCTGATCCATGACACCTCGCGCCTGTCGCGCAGCCGACACACCGCAATCATCTTCGAGCACGAGGCCCGCCGGCACGGCGTGGCCGTGGTCTACAAGTCCATCCCCGATGCGGATCCGCTCACCGAAATGGTGGTGCGGTCGATGTTCCAGGCGTGGGACGAATGGCATTCACTGAATTCCAAGGCGAAGGGGCTGGCAGGCATGGCCGAGAACGTGCACCAGGGCTTCCGTGCGGGCGGCCGTGCGCCGACCGGGTACAAGCTGAAGCCGGTCTTCACCGGGGCGCAGCGCGACGGCGCGGCCGTCGTGAAATCGACGCTTGCCGTCGACCCGGATACCGCGCCGGCCATGGCGTCGTACCTGAGCGATCGGGCCCTGGATATCCCCCGCGCCAGGGCGAAACGCAAGGCGGGCTCGCCGCTGGTCGAGATGAGCGATTCGACGCTGATCGGGATCGAGTGGAACGCGCTGACATACGCGGGGCACACCGTCTGGAACGTCAACGCGGAGCGGACGGCCGACGGCTACAAGGGCGGCACGAAGCGCCGGCCGCGTTCGGAGTGGGTGATCCACCGCGATACCCATCCGGCACTGATCGACGACGATCAGGCCGAGGCCGTGCTGCATCGCCTGGAGCGGCACGCAGCCGACAGGCGAGGCAATGCCGGCATGACGGTGGCGCGCGAGTCGGACGCGCTGCTGGGAGGCCGCCTGTTCGCGCCTGACGGGCGGAAGTGGTGGGCGGAGTCGGACCGCTATCGCATCGGCGCGAAAGGCGCCGGCCAGCGGTCGATCAGCAAGCCGCAGATCGAGACGCCCGTGGTGCGCCAGGTGCTGGCCGACCTCGGGTCCGCCGAGTTCGCGACGCGCCTGCTGGAAGGCACGCGCCGCGCGATCGAGGCGTCCGCCGATCCGGGACTGGTGCGCAGGCTGCGCGATCAGGTCGCGCGGCTGGAAGCGCTGGCGGCGAAGATGCTGGACATGGCCGCGAACCTGGCCGACCCGGCGCCGGCACTGCGGCGCGTCGACGAGCTCGAACGCGAGAGGCAAGAAGCGATCGCGCAGCTGCGCGATGCGGAACAGGTGGCCGAGGAGCTGCGCGCCTTCGCGGACGTGTCGGCCGTTGACGTCGCCGCGGCGCTTTCGAAGGTGGCAGAAATGGCTGAGGACGACGACCGCGATGGGTTGCGGTCCGCCGTCCTCAGTGTTGTTGACCGGGTCGAACTCGATCCGGTCACCCTGGAGGCATCGATCGAATACCGACTCGACACGCCTCCGGGGGTTGTAGTGGCGTCCCCACGGGGATTCGAACCCCGGTCGCTACCGTGAAAGGGTAATGTCCTAGGCCTCTAGACGATGGGGACGCTGGTAGAGCTCTCGAGTGCGACGAGATCTTTCGATCAGGCCTGTGTCGCAGACGATTTTTTGAAACTTGCCTTGAAACTTGGTGGAGCCAGCCGGGATCGAACCGGCGACCTCCTGCATGCCATGCAGGCGCTCTCCCAGCTGAGCTATGGCCCCACATTTGGGACGCGCATCTTAATCAGATGTCCCTGATCCCGCAAGCGTTTGCGATGAAAATCTGATGTGATCGTTGCGGAGTCGGCAACGTCGGGACAATGTCCCTGCAAATCCGTGGTGCTGGAAACGACGAAGCCCGCTTTCGCGGGCTTCGTGCTTGAAGAAGTGGCGTCCCCACGGGGATTCGAACCCCGGTCGCTACCGTGAAAGGGTAATGTCCTAGGCCTCTAGACGATGGGGACGCTGGTAAAGCTCTCGAATGCGACGAGATCTTTCGATCAGGCCAGTGCCGCAGACGATTTTTTGAAGCTTGCCTTGAAACTTGGTGGAGCCAGCCGGGATCGAACCGGCGACCTCCTGCATGCCATGCAGGCGCTCTCCCAGCTGAGCTATGGCCCCACGGGCTGGAAGCTCGATATCTTAACAGGGCTTCCGGATGCGTCAAGCATCGTTGGCCGACTTTTTGCATCGATCACTCACCAGAGCGCGTCGCGGAGCTTGTACCAGGCCATCGCCGCGACCAGCAGCGGGGTGCGGAAGGCCCGGCCGCCGGGGAAGTCGCGGTGGCGGATGTGTTCGAACACGTCCAGCCGCTCCGATTGCCCACGCACCGCCTCGGCGATCAGCGTGCCGGCCAGGCCGCTGACGTTGACGCCGTGGCCGGAGAACCCCTGCGCGAAATACACGTTGCGCTGGCCGATCCGGCCCCAGTGCGGCGCGCGGTTGAGGCTGATGTCGATGGTGCCACCCCACAGGTGTTCGAAACCGACGTCGGCCAGATGCGGGAAGACCCGGTGCATGCGCCGCGCCATGACCCAGCGCAGGTTCGGCGGTTCGAGGTTCGAGTAGCTGGCGCGCCCGCCGAACAGGAGACGCCCGTCGCTGGCCAGCCGGAAATAGTCCAGCGCCCAGTTGATGTCGGCCACGGCCATGTCGGTCGGGAGCAGGCGCTGCGCGAGATCGCCCAGCGGCGGGGTGGCGCCGATGTAGGTGCCGACCGGCATGATCCGGCGATCCAGTTCGGGGGCGACGCCCTTCACCAGCGCGTTGCCGGCGAGCACGGCGATGTCGCATCGGACGTTGCCGAGCGCGGTCTTGAGCACGGGCCGGGCGCCATGTTCGATCCCGGTCACGCGCGTGCCTTCGCAGATCCGCACGCCGCGTTCGAGTGCGGCGCGTGCGAGGCCGAATGCGTACTTGAGCGGGTGCAGGTGACCGGAACGACCGTCGTACAGGCCGCCGAGGTAGCGCGGCGAGGGCAGCCGTTCCTGCAGTGCGTCGCGATCCAGCCAGTCCAGCGGATAGTCGTAGTGCGCCTGCAAGTCGTCGCGCCACTCGTGCAGTGCGCGGACCTGGCGCGGCTTGATCGCGACGTGGCAGTGCCCGTCGCGCCAGTCGCAGTCGATGCCGTACCGTTCGCGGCGTTCGTGGATCAGTCGGATGCTCTCCAGCGACCAGTCGAACATCCGCCGCGCGTCCTCCCGGCCGAGCTGCGCTTCGAGCGTGGCTTCGCTGCAGCCCCAGCCGAAGATGACTTGGCCGCCATTGCGGCCCGACGCGCCCCAGCCGATGCGCTCGGCCTCCAGCACGACGACGCGGTAACCGGCCTCGGCCAGCGCCAGCGCGGCGGACAGGCCGACGTAGCCGGCGCCGAGGATGCAGACATCGGCGTCGAGGTCGCCATCGAGCGGCGGCTGCGGCGGCTGCGGTGCGACGCTGGCGGCGTACCAGCTGGGCGGGTAGGGGGCTGGCGCGTGTGTCGTCACGAGCAGGTTCCTAGCGAGGTCCGATATCGGTGCCTCAGACCGATCGCAGGTACCAGTCGTATTCCAGCGTGGTCACTTCACGATAGAAGCTGTGCAGTTCCTTCAGTTTCTGCTGGCCGTAGATGTGCCGGAACTTGTCGCCGAATTGCGTGGCGATGAAGTCGCTGGCCATGAAGTCACCGATCGCGTCGCGCCAGTACGGTGTGCGGATCTCGGTCTGCTCGTAGGCGTTGCCGACGATCGGCGCGCCCGGGTCGTAGCCATGTTCGATGCCGTCGAGCATGCCGGCCAGCACCGCGGCGGCGGCGAGGTAGACGTTCGCGTCGGCGCCGGCGATGCGGTGTTCGATGCGCGTGTTCTTCCGGTCGCTGTGCGGGATGCGCATCGCCACGGTGCGGTTGTTGAAGCCCCAGACCTCGTTGAGCGGCACGAAGGCGTTCAGCACGAAGCGGCGGTAGCTGTTGGCGTTCGGCGCGAACAGCAGCAGGCAGTCGCGTGCGCTGCGCTGCAGGCCGCCGATGGCGTGCTTCAGCGCATCGGCGGGCTGGTCGGGCGAGCAGGCGAAGATGTTGTTGCCATCGTTGTCGAGCACGCTGACATGGATGTGCAGGCCGCTGCCCGCCTGTTCGGCGAGCGGCTTGGCCATGAAGCTGGCCTGCAGGCCCTGCTGCTGGGCGACGGCCTTGATCGCGCGTTTGAGGTAGATGGCGTCGTCGCAGGCGAGGAGTGCATCGTCGCGATGCTTGAGGTTGATCTCGAACTGGCCGGGTGCGTATTCGGCGACGGCGGTGTCGGCCGGGATGCCCTGTGCCTTGCAGGTACTGGCCACGGCGTCGATGAACGGGCCGAAGTCGTTCAGGTCCTCGATGTAGTAGACCTGTGTGCTGGTGTTGCGTGCGCCGTTGTGCGGGTTGACCGGCGGCTGCGGGCGGCCGTTGGCGTCGGGCAGGCGGTCGAAGAGGTAGAACTCCAGTTCGATCGCGACCACCGGCTTCAGGCCGCGCGCGGCATAGCGGGCCAGGACGCGCTTGAGCACTTCGCGGGGATTGGCTTCGAAGGCGCTGCCGTGGGTGTCCTCCATCGACAGCAGCAGCTGCGCCATCGGCTTGTTCGACCAGGGCACCGGGCGGAGCGTCCCGGGGACGGGGCGACAGATCCTGTCCTCGTCGCCGATGTCGTAGCCCAGGCCGGTTTCCTCGACGGTGTTGCCGGTGATGTCGGTGGCGATCAGGGACATCGGCAGGCAGACGCCGGATTCGTAGACCTTCTCCAGCGCGTCGCGGGTGATCCGCTTGCCGCGCAGCAGCCCGTTCATGTCGGGCAGGATCAGATCCACCAGTTCGCAGTCGCGAATCTGTTCCATGGCGAGGCGGTCTTCGTGGCTGAGGCTTGCGGACATGGGCGGGTGGGTCATCGAGGGCTCCGCAACAGTGTGACAGTTGGCGACGCAGGACGGAAACGGCGTCAAGAATAATTAACAGGCTTTCCGGATGATTTCCAGAAAAATCAGACATCAAAGCTGCTGCGCCGCAGCATTTCCGCAACGCCGGCGAGCCCTGATGGCGAAGTGTTGCAGAAATCGAACATCGCGGTTAACGTTCGGACGAGGTCTCGTCGAGCGTTCCGCATGACTCCACCCCCGGCTTCACTCCCGCCAGGCGCACCACGGGTCGGCCTGCCCGCCGACCGCAAGCTCATCGGGCCGCACCCCTTCCACGCGGTCGGCGAGAAGTACATCCGCGGGGTGGTCGACGGCGCCGAGTGCCTGCCCGTGCTTCTGCCGGCCCTGCAGCCCGCACTCCCGGCCGATGCCCTGCTGGCCGGGCTCGACGGCCTGCTGCTGACCGGCTCGGTCAGCAATATCGAACCGCATCATTACTCCGACGAGTCCAGCTGGGACGGCAATCCGCACGATCCGGCTCGCGACGAGAACAATTTCGCGCTCATACCCCGCGCCATCGCGCTCGGCCTGCCGATCCTGGCGATCTGCCGGGGTTTCCAGGAGATCAACGTCGTCTTCGGGGGCAGCCTGCACCAGAAGGTCCACGAGGTGCCCGGCCTGATGGACCATCGCGAGAATCCGGAGGATCCGCTGGACGTGCAGTACGCCCTGCGCCACGAGATCTCGCTCGCGCCGGACGGCCTGCTCGCCGGCATCGCCGGCACGGATCGGGTCATGGTCAATTCGGTCCACGGCCAGGGCGTGGACCGGCTGGGCGAGGGCCTGGTCGCGGAGGCCTTCGCGCCCGACGGTCTCGTCGAGGCGTATCGTCGGGATGGCGGCGCCTTCCTGCTCGCGGTGCAGTGGCACCCGGAGTGGAAAGTGCGCGAAACCCCTTTCTATCACGGCATTTTCCGTGCGTTCGGCGACGCCTGTCGCCAGCGCGCGCAGCAACGGATGTGAACCCCCATGAGTTCCTCGACACCACCCGGCAAGAACAAGGGCAAGACCGGCTCCCGAAAACGCAGCGCGGCCGCGACCAAGGCGGCCGCCAGACGCGCCGCGCGCGACGACGCCGGCGAATCGCAGCTCCTGCGCTGGCTGAAGCAGCGCCACATCACCGAAGTCGAATGCCTGGTCCCGGACATCACCGGCAACGCGCGGGGCAAGATCATCCCGGCGAGCAAGTTTTCCCACGACTACGGCACGCGCCTGCCCGAGGGCATCTTCGCGACCACGGTCACCGGAGAATATCCCGATGACTACTACGACCTGACCTCGCCGTCCGATGCCGACATGCTGCTTCGGCCGGATCCGGACACGGTGCGACTGGTGCCCTGGGCCGCGGATCCGACCGCGCAGATCATCCACGACTGCTACACCAAGTCCGGCGAGCTGCACGACCTCGCGCCGCGCAACGTGCTCAAGCGCGTGCTCGCCGAATACGAGGCCGAGGGCCTGCGCCCGGTGGTCGCGCCCGAGGTGGAATTCTTCCTCGTGCAGAAGAACACCGATCCCGATTTTCCGCTGCAGCCGCCCGCCGGGCGTTCGGGCCGCCCGGAGACCGCGCGCCAGTCGTATTCGATCGACGCGGTCAACGAGTTCGACCCGATCCTCGACCTCATGTACGACTACTGCGACGCGATGGAGCTGGATGTCGACACGCTCATCCATGAGTCCGGCGCGGCGCAGCTGGAAGTGAACCTGCTGCATTCGGATGCGATGTCGCGCGCCGACCAGGTGTTCCTGTTCAAGCGCACCATGCGCGAGGCCGCGCTGCGCCATGGCGTGTACGCGACCTTCCTCGCCAAGCCGATGGAGAACGAACCGGGCAGCGCGATGCACATCCACCAGAGCCTGGTGGACGCGAAGACCGGCAAGAATGTCTTCGCCGGGCGCAAGCCGAACGAGCACAGCGCCCTGTTCACGCACTATCTCGGCGGTCTGCAGGCCTTCGTGCCGGCGGCCATGGCCTTCTTCGGGCCGAACGTGAATTCCTATCGCCGGCTCGCGTTCGGCGAGGTCTCGCCGAAGAACGTGCAGTGGGGTTACGACAACCGCACCTGCGGCCTGCGCGTGCCGCTGGACACGCTGGAGAACACCCGCGTGGAGAGCCGCTTCGCCGGCTCCGACGCCAATCCCTACCTGGCGATGGCTGCGACCCTGGCCTGCGGCCTGCTCGGCATCCGCGGCAAGCTCGAGGCCACCCAGCCGCTGGCGACCAGCGCCCATGAAGCCGGCTACGTGCTGCCGCGCTCGCTCGGCGAGGCGCTGGACCGCCTGGAAGCCTGCACGGAACTGCAGGAGATGCTCGGGCCGCGTTTCGTGCGCGCCTACATCTCGGTCAAGCGCAAGGAGTACGAAACCTTCTTCCGCGTCATCAGCTCCTGGGAACGCGAGTTCCTGCTGCTGAACGTCTGATCCCCTTTTCATCCGGAATCGCCATGGAACACATCGACATCACCCGCCTGCAGCATCTCGACGCCGAGCACCACCTGCATCCGTTCAACGACAACGCCGCGCTGGCGAAGAAGGGCACGCGGATCCTCGTGAAAGGCGAGGGCGCCTACGTCTGGGACGCCGAGGGCCACAAGCTGCTCGACGCCTTCGCCGGGCTGTGGTGCGTGAACCTCGGCTACGGCCGCCGGGAACTGGGCGAGGCCGCGTCGCGGCAGATGACCCAGCTCGCCTACTACAACAGCTTCTTCCAGTGCACGGTCGAGCCGACGATCCAGCTTGCCGTCAAGCTCGCCGAGCTGACTCCCGCCGACCTCAACCACGCCTTCTTCACCAACTCCGGTTCCGAGGCCAACGACACCATCCTGCGCCTGGTCCGCCACTTCTGGGCGGTGCAGGACCAGCCGCAGAAGAACATCTTCATCGGCCGCCGCAACGGCTACCACGGCACCACGATGGCCGGCGCCAGCCTCGGCGGCATGGCCGGCATGCACAAGCAGGGCGGGCTGCCGATTCCCGACATCCACCACATCGACCCGCCTTTCTGGTTCGCCGACGGCGGCGACCTGTCGCCGGACGAGTACGGCATCGTCGCCGCGCGGCGCCTGGAGCAGAAGATCCTCGAACTGGGGCCGGACCGCGTCGCCGCCTTCATCGGCGAGCCGATCATGGGCGCGATCGGCGTGTACATCCCGCCCATGACGTACTGGAAGGAGATCGAGCGGATCTGCCGCCAGTACGACGTGCTGCTGGTCGCCGACGAGGTGATCTGCGGCTTCGGTCGCACCGGCGAGTGGTTCGGCTCGCAGTATTTCGGCATCACTCCGGACGTGATGACCCTGGCCAAGGGCATCACCTCGGGCTACATCCCGCTGGGCGCGGCCATGTTCAACGACCGCGTGGCCGGCGTCCTGAAGCATCAGGGCGGCGAGCTGGCCCATGGCTGCACCTATTCCGGGCATCCGGTGTGCACGGCCGTGGCGCTCGAGAACATCCGGATCCTGCAGGAGGAGGGCATCGTCGACCGCGCCCGCACCGAGATCGCGCCCTACCTGGCCGAGCGCTGGGCCGAGCTGGGCGAGCACCGCCTGGTCGGCGAGGCGCGCATCGCGGGCATGGTCGGCGCACTGGAGCTGGTGCCGCGCAAGGGCGAACGCCGGTTCTTCGACGAGCGGGGCCACGTCGGCGTGCTGTGTCGCGACACCGCGCTGAAGAACGGCCTGATCCTCCGCGCCACCTACGACTCGATGCTGCTGTCGCCGCCGCTGATCTGGACCCGCGAGCAGGTCGACGAACTGTTCGAGAAGGCCTGGAAGTCCCTGGACGAGACCGCCGCCACGCTGTAGTGCAGCCGGTCGACATTGCCGCTACTCTTGGTTCGATATCTGGGACTTCGCGTCCACACATCCACGACTGGGCCCGGAAGGGCGAGGGAACACACATGAAACTGCGAATGCTGGCGCTGTCCGTCGTCGTCTCCATGCTGGTCGCCTGCGGTGGCGGGTCCGACAAGGCTGCACCGGGCGCAAAGCCCGATGCCAAGGCCGACGGCAAGGGCGGCGAGCGTGTCGTGAACATGTACAACTGGTCCGACTACATCGCCGAGGACACGATCCCGAACTTCACCAAGCAGACCGGGATCAAGGTCGTCTACGACGTCATGGACGCCAACGAGACGCTCGAAGCGAAGGTCATGCAGGGCAATACCGGCTACGACATCGTGGTGCCGTCGCTGCAGTTCCTCGCCCGGCAGATCCAGGCCGACGTCTACCAGCCGATCGACCGTGCCAAGCTGCCGAACTACAAGAACCTCGATCCGTCGCTGATGGCGATCATCGCCAAGAACGATCCCGACAACAAATTCGGCGTGCCCTATCTCTACGGTTTCACCGGCATCGGCTACAACGTCGCCAAGGTCAAGGCCGCGCTGGGTGATGTGCCCGTCGACAGCTGGGACCTGGTCTTCAAGCCCGAGCTGGCCTCCAAGCTGAAGGGCTGCGGCATCATGGCCCTCGACACCCCGACCGAGCTGGTGCCGATCGCGCTGAACTACATCGGCGAGGATCCGAACTCGCAGGATCCGGCGGTGATCGCCAAGGCCGCGCCGTTGCTGAAGGTGCTCAACGCGAATATCCGCAATTTCCATTCCTCCGAATACGTCAACGCGCTCGCCGCCGGCGACGCCTGCGTGGTGGTCGGCTGGTCGGGCGACGTCTTCCAGGCCCGCGACCGCGCCGAGGAAGCAGGCAGCGCCGAGGTCGGCTTCGTCATCCCGAAGGAAGGCGCGCCGATCTTCTTCGACATGATGGCGATCCCGAAGGACGCGAAGAACGTCGACGATGCCTATGTATTCATGAACCACCTGCTGGAACCGAAGGTGATGGCCGGCATCTCCAGCTACGTGTCCTACGCCAACGTGGTGAAGGACAGCGAGCCGCTGATCGACGAGGCCGTGCGCAAGAACCCGGGCGTGTATCCGGATGCCGAGATGATGAAGAAGGTCTTCCCGCTGGAGCCGCTGACCCCGGCGATGAGCCGCCAGTACGCCGACATGTGGTCGGCGATGAAGAGCGGCAAGTAAGCATCGCGTCCCCGGCGGGGCAGTCGGCCCCGCCGGTTTCCACAGCAGTCCACGCGGAGCGGGCATGACGGACATCGCGACTCCTGCGGCGCAGGCCGCACAGGCGGCCAACGGCGCCAGGAACGACAAGCTGGGCAACGAGCACTACCTGCGCATCGAACACGTGCGCAAGGAGTACGACGGCGTGGTCGCGGTCGACGATGTCGACTTCTCGATCCGCAAGGGCGAGATCTTCGCCCTGCTTGGCGGTTCCGGCTGCGGCAAGTCGACCCTGCTGCGCTGCATGGCCGGGTTCGAGAAACCGACCCGCGGCCGCGTGCTGCTCGACGGCCAGGACATCACGCCGCTGCCGCCCTACGAACGGCCGGTGAACATGATGTTCCAGAGCTATGCGCTGTTCCCGCACATGACCGTCGCGCAGAACATCGCCTTCGGCCTGAAGCAGGACGGTCTGCCGAAGCCGCAGGTCGAGCAGCGCGTCGACGAGATGCTGAAGCTGGTGCAGATGGAGAAGTACGGCAAGCGCAAGCCGCATCAGCTGTCCGGCGGCCAGCAGCAGCGCGTGGCGCTGGCGCGGTCGCTGGCGAAGAACCCGAAGCTGCTGCTGCTCGATGAGCCGATGGGCGCGCTCGACAAGAAGCTGCGCTCGCGCATGCAGCTGGAGCTGGTCAACATCATCGAACGCCTGGGCGTGACCTGCGTGATGGTCACCCACGACCAGGAAGAGGCGATGACCATGGCCCACCGCATCGCGGTCATGGACACCGGCTGGATCCGCCAGATCGGCACGCCCGACGAGATCTACGAACAGCCCAGCTGCCGCTTCACCGCCGAGTTCATCGGCTCTGTGAACCTGTTCGACGGGCGCATCCAGGACGATCATCCCGACTACGTCACCATCGCCTCGCCGATGCTCGAACATCTCCTGTACATCGGTCACGGCATCACCGGCTTCGAAGGGCAGGAAGTGTCCCTGGCCCTGCGTCCCGAGAAGATCGAGGTGAGCAAGGAGGAGCCGGCGCAGCCGCACAACAAGGCGCGCGGCACCATCGAGGACATCGCTTATTTCGGCAGCCACTCGGTGTACCACGTGCGCCTGCCGACCGGGGCCAAGGTGATGGCGAATTTCGCCAACACCCAGCGCTGGGCCTCGGAACGCTTCACCTGGAACGATCCGGTGTGGCTGTCGTGGGACGACAACGACGGCGTGGTGCTGACCTCATGAACGCCATCGCCCGACGCCTGCTGAAAGCCGTGACGCCCGGGCCGCGCTGGTTCGTGATCGCGCCGCCGTACGTGTGGATGCTGATCTTCTTCGCGATTCCTTTCCTGATCCTGCTGCAGATCTCCTTCGCGAAACCGCTGATCGCGTCGCCGCCGTACAGCGACCTGTTCAGCACGGCCGGTGGCGAGATCAACCTCACGCTCAACCTCAACAACTACACGGCGCTGTTCCACGACAGCAAGTACGCTGGCGCCTACCTCAGCTCGCTGAAGATCGCCGGCATCTCGACCCTGCTGTGCCTGCTGGTCGGCTATCCGATCGCCTATGCGGTGTCGCGCCTCTCGCCGGCGGTGCGCAACGTCGCGCTGATGCTGGTGATCCTGCCCTCGTGGACCTCGTTCCTGATCCGCATCTACGCCTGGGTCGGCCTGCTCAAGGACAACGGATTCATCAACAAGGCATTGATGTCGATCGGACTGATCGACGAGCCGCTCAAGATTCTCTATACCCCGATCGCGGTGTACATCGGCATCGTCTACGCCTATCTGCCGTTCATGGTGCTGCCGCTGTACGCGAACCTGATCAAGCACGACCAGCGCCTGCTCGAAGCGGCGTACGATCTCGGCGCCAAGCCGCTGAAGGCCTTCTTCCAGGTCACGGTACCGCTGTCGTTCGCCGGCATCGTCGCCGGCTGCATGCTGGTGTTCATTCCGGCGGTGGGCGAGTTCGTGATTCCCGAGCTGCTCGGCGGGCCCTCGACCAAGATGATCGGCAAGGTACTCTGGGAGGAATACTTCACCGCCAACGACTGGCCGCGCGCCTCGGCGATCGCGATCGTCATGCTGATGCTGCTGGTGATCCCGATCACCATCTTCCATCGCTACCAGTCGCGCCAGCTCGAAGCGAGGCTGTCATGAGCGGCGCGTCCATGGGTAGTGCCTCGCGTAGCGCTGAACTGCTGTCGTTCCGCAGTCTGGTGCTGCTGCTGGGCTTCCTGTTCCTCTACGTGCCGATGTTCAGCCTCATCGTGTTCTCGTTCAACGAGTCGCGCATGGTCACGGTCTGGTCCGGGTTTTCCGTCAAGTGGTACGGCGAACTGTTCCGCGACCAGCTGATGCTGGACGCGGCCTGGATGTCGCTGAAGATCGCGTTCTACACCGCCTGCGCCTCGGTCGTGTTCGGCACGATGGCGGCACTGGTCATGACCCGGATGCGCGCCTTCCGTGGCAAGACCCTGTTCGGCAGCCTGATCACCGCACCGCTGGTCATGCCCGAAGTGATCACCGGTGTCTCGATCCTGATGATGTTCGTCGCCGTCGGCGACATGCTGGGCACGCCGATCCAGCGCGGCCTGAGTACGGTCTGGATCGCGCACGTCACCTTCACCGTGGCCTTCGTCACTGTGGTCATCTCCTCGCGCCTGCAGGACATGGACCGTTCGCTCGAAGAGGCTGCGATGGATCTCGGCGCCAACCGTCTGAAGGTGTTCTTCCTGATCACCCTGCCGATCATCGCGCCGTCGCTGGTTGCCGGCTGGCTGCTCGCGTTCACCCTGTCGCTGGACGACCTGGTGATTTCCGCGTTCACCAACGGCCCGGGCTCGACCACGCTGCCGCAGAAGGTGTTCTCGTCGGTGCGACTGGGCCTGAGTCCGAAGATCAATGCGCTGGCCAGCCTGCTGATCCTGGCCGTGTCCACGGCCGGCTTCATCGCCTGGTGGTTCATGGCCCGCGAAGAGAAACGACGCCAGCGCGACATGCAGCTCGCGATGCAGAAAGGAGACTGATCCGTGACCGTGGAACTGATCCATCCCTGGACGGGCGAAGTCGATTATCGCTACGACTACGTCGGCGAGGCCGAGGTCGAGCGCGTGCTGGCCGCCGCCGCGCAGGCAGCCCCCGGATGGGCGGCGCGTGCGCTCGACGAGCGTGGCGCGCTGCTGCGCAAGGTCGCGTGCGCGCTGCGCGCGCGGAAGGACGACATCGCGGCGACCATGTCCGCCGACATGGGCAAGCTGTGTCGCGAAGCGCTGGCCGAGATCGAGAAGTCGGCATCGGCCTGTGATTACTACGCCGACCACGCCATCGACTACCTGCGCGACGGTGCCATCGCCACCGAGGCGCAGCGCAGCTACGTGACCTACGAACCGCTGGGTTGCGTGTTCGCGGTGATGCCCTGGAATTTCCCGATCTGGCAGGTGTTCCGTTTCCTCGCGCCTGGCCTGATGGCCGGGAATGTCGCGGTGCTCAAGCATGCGACCAACGTGCCGCGCTGCGCAGACGCGATCGCCGACGTGCTGCGCGAGGCCGGCGTGCCGGACGGCGTGTTCGGCGTGCTGCACATCGACAACAGGATGGCCGAGCGCGTCATCGCGGACCGGCGCGTGAAGGCGGTGACGCTGACCGGCAGCGAGCGTGCCGGCAGCGCGGTCGCGTCTGCGGCCGGCAAGCACCTCAAGAAATGCGTGATGGAGCTGGGCGGCAGCGATCCCTTCGTCGTGCTGGACGATGCCGATCTCGACGTGACGATTCCCGCCGCCGTGGCCTCGCGTTTCGGCAACGCTGGGCAGACCTGCATCGCGGCCAAGCGGTTCATCGTGACGCCGGGGATTGCGGATGCCTTTGTCGCGCGCTTCGTCGACGCCGCGTCGAAGCTGGCCGTCGGCGACCCGATGGTCGATGCGACCACGCTCGCGCCGATGGCGCGCGGCGATCTGCGCGACGAAGTGCATGCCCAGGTCCAGCGCAGCATCGAGGCCGGCGCGACCCTGCTGCTCGGCGGCACGCCGGGGCAGGGTGCGTCGCACTATCCGGCGACGATCCTCGACAATGTCGTGCCCGGCATGCCCGCCTATCACGAGGAACTGTTCGGCCCGGCCGCGTCGATCCTGCGTGCGAAGGACGAGGACGACGCGGTGCGTATCGCCAACGACACCGATTTCGGCCTCGGTGCCAGCGTCTGGACCACCGACAAGGCGCGTGGCGAAGCCGTGGCCCGTCGCCTCCAGGTCGGCGCGACCTTCGTCAACGCCATCGTGCGCAGCGACGTGCGCCTGCCGTTCGGCGGCACCAAGACTTCGGGTTTCGGCCGCGAACTCGCCGAACACGGCATCCACGAGTTCATGAACATCAAGACGGTGTATGTGGCCTAGTCGCACGATGTTTTGTGGGAGCGACGCAAGTCGCGATGTTTGACTGGATTCGCGACTAGCGTCGCTCCCACAATGGCTGCCGAAGCCTTCCGCTTCCCGCGCTAGAATCGCGCATCCCCCTCCAGATACGAGAAGGCACGATGCGCATCCTCATCGCCACGCTGCTCGCGCTCGGCGCGCTGTCGGTCGGTTCGCCGGCCCTGGCCAGTTCCGACATGGGCTGCGAGCCGCGCCTCGTGCCGGTCTCGGCGACCTTCTCCGATTGCGCGAGCAGCGCCCTGCTGGCGCCCGGCAACGACACCCGCGTCAATCTCGCCTGGCTGATGATGGATGCGCATGGCGGTCGCCGGGCACCTGCAGCAAAGCCCGCCGATCCCGGGCAGCGGCCCATGTCCTCGGTGCCGTTCGGATGGACGGACATGTACCTGCGCTTCCTCCCACCCGAGGACAGCGAGCAGGACGGCCCGCAGGCATGGTCGAGCGGCGAGGGCACGACCTGCGTCAGCAACGTGCGCGGACAGGCAGATTTCCTCGACGCCTTGCAGGCGGAACGCAAGCTCGCCGGCAACGAGCGCGATGACCTGACCGCCGCGCGCAAGGCCATGGCCTGCCCGGTGGGCGAAGGCGCTTCAACGCCCGGCGACATCGCGGTGTCGTCGGATGCCGGCCGTGCCTTCGCCGACTACCTGCGTGCGACTGCGGCGTTCTACGCCGGCAACCACGATCCGGCCCCGTTCCAGGCCCTGTCCGGCAGCAAACAGCCGTGGGTGCGCGAAGCCTCGCGCTACATGGTCGGCCGTGCCTGGGCACTGGTCGGCCAGGCCAGCGGTTTCGGCACCTATGGCGAACTCGAACACGAACGCATGGACAAGGCCGCGCTGGCGAAGGCCCGGTCCGCGCTCGAGGCCTATCTCAAGGCCTATCCGAAGGGTCGCTACGTGGCGTCCGCACATGGTCTGATCCGCCGCGTGCATTGGCTGGCCGGCGATACCGACGCACTCGCCGCGGCCTACGGCTGGCAGATCGACCAGCGCGATCCCGCTTTGCGCAATGCGCATGAGATCGACCTGGCGCAGGAGATCGACGCCAAGCTGGCGACGGACCCCTATCTGTCGAAGAATGCGCATCCGGTGCTGGTCGCGGTCGAGGTGCTGCGTCGCATGCGCAAGACCGGCGACGACGACAGCGGCCGTATCACGCGCAAGGAGATCGAAGCCCTGCGCCCGCGCTTCAAGGGGCGCGAGGATCTGTACGGTTATCTCCTCGCGGCGCACGCGTTCTTCGTCGATGCCGCACCGCACCGCGTGCTCGAACTGATCCCGGCCGAGACGCCATCGCGTCCAATGGACACCGTTACCTTCAGTCGCCAGACCCTGCGTGCGCTCGCGCTCGATGCGCCGAAGGACAAGGAGGCACGCGCGGCCTTGATCTCCTTGTTCCCCCAGGCGCAAGGCGTCCACCAGCGGCAGACGCTGGAGCTGGCGCTGGCCATGCACGAGGAACGCAACGAGGGTCTTGCGCGGGTGTTCGCGCCGGACAGCCTGGTCGTCGATCCCGCGCTGCGCGAGCAGTTGCTGATCCATGTCGCCGGTCCAGATCTGCTGCGCGCACGCGCCGACGACGTGAAGGCCTCGAAGCGCGAGCGCGCTCTGGCGCTGTACGTGCTGCTCTACAAGCAGCTGACACGCGCGCGGTACTCGGAATTCCTCAAGGACGTGAAGCGCCTGCCGTCGAAGATCGACGGTGATTCAGGCAGTTACGACAAGCTCGGCGAATTGACCGCGCTCTCGGATTTCCGCTGGCAGGGCACGCGCGACGGCTATGTCTGTCCGTCGCTGCAGCAGATCGCGACGATGCTGGCCGCCGACGCCAAGGCCACGAAGGCCAGCCTGTGCCTCGGCGATTTCCTGCGGCTCAAGGGCTATGACCGCGTCGAATCGTGGTCCTTCGCCGTCCGCGGTGACGAACTCGGTGGCACGCCGGGGCAGTTCCCGGGCCGCTTCCTGCCGCGACAGGGCATCTACCAGGCGATCATCGCCGATGCCGCCGCGCCGGCGGACGAGCGCGCCTATGCGCTGTTCCGCGCGGTGAACTGCTATGCACCGGCCGGCTACAACGACTGCGGCGGCGAGGATGTGCCGGTAGCGACCCGCAAGGCCTGGTTCAACCAGCTGAAGACGCGTTATCCCAACTCGACCTGGGCCCAGCAGCTCCGCTACTACTGGTGACGCGATGCGTCGTCTGCTTGCGCGGTTGCTCCTCTCGTTCTGCGGCCTGATCGCCGCGACGGCGGGCGCGGAGAGTCGCGTCGATGCGTCGCACCACGATGCCTTCTGGCTGTGGGCGGGCGTGAAGCCGCAGCCCGTGCTCGACCGCGCGAAGACGGTCTATGTGCTGCACAGCGAGATCAAGTCGGTGCCGGACGTGCGCATGGTCGCGCAGCGCCCGGCGACACCGCGCATCCGCCATGCCGATGTCTGGATCGTGTATCGCGTCGAGACCCTGCGCTGGACGCCGCAGGTCCATGCACAGCTGCTGGCGCAGATCGAACGCTGGCGCGCGGCCGGCAATCGCCTGGTCGGGGTGCAGATCGACTTCGATGCGCGCACGCGGCATCTCGACGAATACGCCACGTTCCTGCGCGATCTGCGCAAACGCCTGCCGGCACGCTACAAGCTCGGCATCACCGGTCTGCTGGACTGGAGCGCCAATGGCGACCCGGAAGGCCTGCGCGCGCTGGAAGGCGTGGTCGACGAGATCGTGCTGCAGATCTACCAGGGGCGTCGGGTCATCCCCGGCTATGCGCGCTACCTGCAGCGGCTGGATCGCCTCAACGTGCCGTTCCGCATCGGCCTGCTGCAGGGCGGCGAATGGACGCCGCCGCCGTCCCTGGCGGCACATCCGAAATTCCGCGGTTACGTGGTCTTCCTGCTCAATCCGCCTCGCTGAGAGTCCGGTCCGGAAAGCGGCTCGCGTACGCGGCCAGCAGCTCCTGCGCGATCGATGCGCCTGCCAGCGCGGTGATGTCGGCATGGTCGAACGGTGGCGACACTTCAACCACGTCCATGCCGACGATCTGCAGCCCAGCGAGTCCGCGCACCAGCCGCAGCGCGGTGTGGGTGTCGAAGCCGCCGACCACCGGCGTCCCGGTGCCGGGCGCGAACGCCGGGTCGAGGAAGTCGATGTCGAAGCTGACGTAGCACTTGCGGTCGCCGACGCGGGCACGGATCTCGGCAATGCAGGCCTCGACGCCGTGCGCGTGCAGCCAGCGCGCGTCGAGGAGGCGGAAGCCGTGCGTGTCGGGATTCAGCGTGCGCATGCCGACCTGGATCGACGTCGCCGGGTCGACGATGCCGTTGCGCGCTGCGTGCCAGAACATCGTGCCGTGGTCGATGCGCGCATCGCGGTCTTCCCAGGTGTCGCTGTGCGCATCGAAATGGATCAGCGACAGCGGCCCGTGGCGTTCGTGCAGCGCCTGCAGGATGGGGTAGCTGATGAAGTGGTCGCCGCCCAGCGCCAGCACGGTCACGCCGGCTTCGGCAAACGCGCGGAACGCGTCGCGCAACGCATCCGGCACGCGCTCCGGTCGGCCGTGATCGAAGAACACGTCGCCCCAGTCGATCACGTTCAATCGCTCGCAGGGATCGAAATTCCACGCATACGGCGCGCACCACGCGAGCGAGGCGGACATCGTGCGGATCGCGCGTGGCCCGAGCCGGGTGCCCGGGCGATTGGTGGTCGCCAGGTCGAAGGGCACGCCGACCACGGCGACATCCACGCCGGTCAGGTCCTTGGTGTATCGGCGGCGGAGGAAGCTCAGCGCACCCGAGTAGGTCGGCTCGGCGTGCGTGCCGTA
This sequence comes from Lysobacter brunescens, assembly GCF_042677005.1. Taxonomy (NCBI): domain Bacteria; kingdom Pseudomonadati; phylum Pseudomonadota; class Gammaproteobacteria; order Lysobacterales; family Lysobacteraceae; genus Lysobacter; species Lysobacter brunescens. The sequence continues at coordinate 336,140 of NZ_JBHTIF010000003.1, forward strand.
CGGCGAGATGCGGGTGAACGCCTGGTCGACCGCATTCGGATCGACGGCCGTGGCGGATGCTGCGGGTGCCTGGGTGTGGGTCATGACATCACCGGAGGACAGTCGCACGTCGTTCGCCGGGACGTGCGATACCGGTGTCGGATCAGTGCGTCGGTGCCTGCGTCATCCAGCGACGCACCAGGCCCGGAACGATGTTGCCCGCCGCGCCTCGCAGCAGGGTGTAACCGGCGGGCCGACGCTCGACATCCAGTCCGCAGAGCACTTTCTCGGCGTGCCAGCGCGCTTTCTTGACCAGTGATGCGACCGGAAAGACCGTCAGCGAGGTGCCGACGACCAGTACCTTCGCGGCAGTGCGGATTTCGGCGACGGCCTGCGCCATGCGTTCGACCGGTTCGCCGAACCAGACGATGTCCGGCCGCAGCTGGCTGCCGTCCTCGCAGAGGTCGCCGAGGGCGATCGGTGCGGCGCCGATGTGCCTGCGCAATCCGCGAGGCGACGTGCCCCGCGCCCATGCCAGCTCGCCGTGCAGGTGAATCACGTTTTTCGAGCCGGCGCGCTCGTGCAGGTCGTCGATGTTCTGGGTGAGCACGACGACGTTGTAGCGCTGCTCCAGCTCGGCGAGTGCCACATGGGCAGGATTGGGCTGCGCCAGTGCGGCTGCAGCCCGGCGTTCGTTGTAGAAATCGAGCACCAGCTGCGGATTGCGGGCCCAGCCGGCAGGCGTTGCGACGTCGTGGATGGCGTGCTGGTGCCAGAGACCGCCGTTGTCGCGAAACGTCGGGATCCCGCTTTCGGCGCTGATGCCGGCACCGGAGAGGACGACGATCTTGTCGGGTTCGATCGGCGCCTTCATGCGACCTCGTCGAGCAAGCGCTTCACCAGTGCGGGCACGTGCGCGGTGGCGGTGCCCTGCAGCATCGTGTAGCCGGAGGGCACTTCGTCCAGTTCGAGCGCGCAGACCGCCTTTTCGGCATCCGCATGCGCGTACAGCGTGAGCGAGGCGGCGGGGTAGACTGTGAGCGAGGTGCCGACGACCAGCACCTTGCCGGCATCGACCATCTCTCCCTCGGCGAGGCCCATGGCCTCGACCGCCTCGCCGAACCAGACGATGTCGGGGCGCAGCTGCGTGCCGTCCTCGCACAGGTCGCCCATGCGGATCGGTGCGGCGCCGATGTGGCGACGCAGGCGACGCGGCGAGGTCCCGCGCGCCCACATCAGTTCGCCGTGCAGATGGATCACGTTCGTCGAGCCGGCGCGTTCGTGCAGGTCGTCGACGTTCTGGGTGATGATCACCACCTCGTATTTCGACTGCAGCTCTGCCAGCGCGCGATGCGCGGCGTTGGGCAGCGCCTGCGCCGCCAGCGCACGACGTTCGTTGTAGAACTCCAGTACCAGCTCCGGATGCGCGCGCCAGCCTTCGGGGCTGGCGAGCTGGCGCCAGTCCAGGTTGCGCCACAGCCCGTTGGCGTCGCGGAAGGTCGGCAGGCCGCTCTCGGCGCTGATGCCGGAGCCGGAGAGGATGACGATCTTGTTGGAATTGATCTTCATGTTCTTCGGTTAATGCCGAATTACCAGATTCTGACCAGGCCATCGAAGTGCCGTGCTGCATCGATAGCGTTCAAGATGTTGTTAATGCGAAAGGCCCAGTATCCTCCGACCTCGGTTTCGATGACGTGCTCGTAGAGCATGACCGCTTCTCGCCTCAGTTCATCCAGTTCGTCGCCTTCAAATTCAAACCAATATTCTTCTGCAAGCAATGGAAACAGCTTGAGTCCCATGGACTTCGCGAAATCGGAGCCATAGAACGTGTATCTCGTGCTTTCGAACCCTGCAAGGTCGGAAGGTAGCTCCAGACGCTCCAGGTCGTTGTTCGGCATTCTGATGTAGACGTCGACAGTCAGTGTCATCCGTTAGTATCACTTCATTGTCGGCATCACGAATTCCGCGTGATGCGTCTCCGGCCAGCGCGCGGTGATGGTCTTCAGACGCGTGTAGAAGCGCACGCCGTCCGGACCATGGACGTGCAGCGGGCCGAAGATCGAGCGCTTCCAGCCACCGAAGCTGTGGAAGGCCATGGGCACCGGGATCGGCACGTTCACGCCGACCATGCCGGCCTGCACGCGATGCGCGAATTCGCGTGCGGCGCCGCCGTCGCGGGTGAAGATCGCGGTGCCGTTGCCGTATTCGTGTGCGTTCACCAGGCGCAGCGCGGTGTCGAAGTCGGGCACGCGGACCACGCACAGCACCGGGCCGAAGATCTCCTCGCGGTAGATCGTCATCTCCGGGGTGACGCGGTCGAACAGGCAGCCGCCGAGGAAGAAGCCGGCGGCATGGCCCTCGACCGCGTGGCCGCGACCGTCCACGACCAGCGTCGCGCCTTCCGCAACGCCGGCATCGACATACCCGCGCACCTTGTCGCGATGCGCGCCGGTGACCAGCGGGCCCATTTCCGGATCAAGACAGCCGGGGCCGATCTTCAGCGCGGCGACCTTCGGCGCGAGCTTCGCGACCAGCGCATCAGCGGTGGCGTCGCCGACGCACACGGCCACGGAGATCGCCATGCAGCGTTCGCCGGCGGAGCCGTAGCCGGCGCCGAGCAGCGCCGAGACCGCGCCATCGAGATCGGCGTCGGGCAGCACGACCATGTGGTTCTTCGCGCCGCCCAGCGCCTGCACGCGCTTGCCGTTGGCGCTGCCGCGCGCATAGATGTACTCGGCGATCGGCGTGGAACCGACGAAGCTGATCGCCTGCACGCGCGGCTCGTCGAGCAGGGCATCGACCGCGACCTTGTCGCCGTGGACGACGTTGAACACGCCATCGGGCAGGCCGGCCTGCTTGAGCAGATCGGCCATGAAGTTCGCGGCCGACGGATCGCGCTCGGACGGCTTGAGCACGAAGGTGTTGCCGCAGGCGATGGCGACCGGGAACATCCACAGCGGCACCATCGCCGGGAAATTGAACGGTGTGATGCCGGCGACCACGCCCAGCGGCGCGTATTCGCTCCACGAATCGACGTCGCGACCGACGTTCATCGAGTGCTCGCCCTTCACCAGGTGCGGGATGCCGCAGGCGAACTCGACCACCTCCAGGCCGCGCGTGACTTCGCCGCGCGCATCGGATAGGACCTTGCCGTGTTCGGAGGTGATGATCGCCGCGAGATCGCCGGCGTGGCGTTCGAGCAGTTCCTTGAAGCGGAACATGACCCGTGCGCGATTCAGCGGCGTGGTCGCGGCCCAGCCGGGAAACGCGGCCTGCGCGGCATCGACCGCCGCGCGCACGTCATCGGCGGAGGCCAGTGCAACGCGTCTGGTGACCGCCCCGGTCGCGGGGTCGAAGACGTCGGCGTGGCGCGTCGAGGTTTCTGTGGCGTGACCGCCGATGAGGTGTGGGATTGTCTGCATGGATGCTCCAGCGCGGTGATCGGGAATGGCCACCAGTTCCGCCCTGCTGCATCGCGGTTCATGCGATGTCGCCACCGCGCCCTCGTCATCCGAAGGCGCGATGGGGAAATCCCGGGCGATGCAACGCCCGGGAACGGGTGGATCAACCCAGCGCCTGAGCCGCCGGCACGTACTCGTAGCCCAGGTCGTCGGCGACGGCCTTGTACGTGATCTTGCCGGCGTGGACGTTCAGGCCGTTCAGCAGGTGCTCGTCGTCCAGCATCGCCTTCTTCGGGCCCTTGTTCGCCAGCTGCACCGCGAAGGGCAGGGTGGCGTTGGTCAGGGCGAAGGTGGAGGTGCGGGCGACGCCGCCGGGCATGTTGGCGACGCAGTAGTGGATGATGCCGTCGACCTCGTAGGTCGGGTTCTGGTGGGTGGTGGCCTTGGAGGTCTCGAAGCAGCCGCCCTGGTCGATCGCGACGTCCACCAGCACCGAGCCCGGGCGCATCAGCTTGAGCTGGTCGCGCGAGACGAGCTTCGGCGCGGCGGCACCGGGGATCAGCACGGCGCCGATGACCAGGTCGGTCTCGGGCAGGCGCTCCTCGATGGCGTCGTGGGTCGAGTAGATCGTGGTCAGCTGGTGGCCGTAGAGCTCGTCGAGGTACTTCAGGCGGTCCAGCGAGCGGTCGAGGATGGTGACGTGGGCGTTCATGCCCATGGCCATGCGCGCGGCGTTGATGCCGACCACGCCGCCGCCGATCACCAGCACTTCCGCCGGCTTCACGCCCGGCACGCCACCGAGCAGCACGCCCGAACCGCCCTGGGCCTTCTCCAGCGCGTGCGCGCCGGCCTGGATCGACATGCGACCGGCGACTTCCGACATCGGCGCCAGCAGCGGCAGGCCGCCCTTGCGGTCGGTGACGGTTTCGTAGGCGATCGCGGTGCAGCCCGACTTCACGAGGCCGGCGGTCTGGTCCGGATCGGGGGCGAGATGCAGGTAGGTGTAGAGCAGCTGGCCTTCGCGCAGCATCGCGTATTCGACCGGCTGCGGCTCCTTCACCTTGATGATCATCTCGGCGCGGCGGAAGATTTCCTCCGCGGTGTCGACGATCTCCGCGCCGGCTTTCTCGTACATCTCGTTGGTGAGGCCGATGGCCTTGCCGCCGTCGCGCTGGACCATGACCTTGTGGCCATTGCGCGCCAGTTCGCGAGCGCCGGCCGGGGTCAGGCCGATGCGGTATTCGTGATTCTTGATTTCCTTGGGGACGCCGATCAGCATGGCTGAGTACCGAATAGAGTAGGGAAGAGGGACAACGTGAACGAGACGCCCGCGCGCCGGCCGCTTGCGGGCGCGCGCATTAGGCCGTTTCGGCGATCACATGCGCAAGTGTCCGGAAAATTCTATCGATATGCGCCTCGGTCAGGATCAGCGGCGGCGACAGCGCGATCACGTCGCCGGTGACCCGGATCAGCAGGTTCTCTTCGTGGAAGCAGCGGGTGAACACGTCGTAGGCGCGAGTGCCCGGCGCCCCGGGGCGCGGCGCCAGTTCGATCGCACCGATCAGGCCGATGTTGCGGATGTCGATCACGTTGGGCAGGTCGCGCAGGCCGTGGATGGCATCGGCCCAGCGCTCCTCCAGGGTGATCGCCTGCTCGAACAGCCCTTCCTCGGCATAGGTGTCCAGCGTGGCCAGGGCCGCGGCGCAGGCCAGGGGATGGCCCGAATAGGTGTAGCCGTGGAACAGCTCGATCATGTTGCCCGGGCCGTGCATGAAGGCGTCGTGGATGGCGTCGGACACGAACACCGCGCCCATCGGCACGCAGCCGTTGGTCAGGCCCTTGGCGGTGGTGATCATGTCCGGCATCACGTCGAAGCGCTGCGCGGCGAAGGCCTTGCCGACGCGGCCGAAGCCGGTGATCACTTCGTCGAAGATCAGCAGGATGCCGTGTTTGTCGCAGATCTCGCGCAGGCGCTTGAGATAGCCCTTTGGCGGCAGGACCACGCCGGCCGAGCCGGCGACGGGCTCGACGATGACGGCGGCGATGGTGCTGGCGTCGTGGAGCAGGACCAGGCGTTCCAGGTCGTCGGCCAGTTCGGCGCCGTGCTCGGGCAGGCCGCGGCTGAAGGCGTTGCGCTGCAGGTCGAGGGTGTGGCGCAGGTGGTCCACGCCCGGGAGCAGGCTGCCGAAGAACTTGCGGTTGTTGGGCAGGCCGCCGACCGAAATGCCGCCGAAGCCGACGCCGTGGTAGCCCTTTTCCCGGCCGATCAGGCGCGTGCGCTGGCCTTCGCCGCGGGCGCGGTGATAGGCGAGGGCGATCTTCAGCGCGGTGTCGACCGATTCCGAGCCGGAATTGGTGAAGAAGACGTGGTTGAGGTGGCCCGGCGCGATCGCCGAGAGACGCTCGGCCAGGGTGAAGGGCAGTGGGTGGCCCATCTGGAAGGTCGGGGCGAAGTCCAGGGTTGCGATCTGCTGCTGCACGGCCTGGACGATGCGCGGGCGGGCGTGGCCGGCGTTGCAGCACCACAGGCCGCCGGTGCCGTCGAGCACTTCCCGGCCGTCGACCGTGCGGTAGAACATGCCCGAGGCGCTGGCCATCAGGCGCGGCGCGGACTTGAACTGGCGGTTGGCCGAGAACGGCATCCAGAATGCGTCCAGGGCCTCCGGGGCGCGGGTCGCTTCGCGACTGTAGTGCGCGGTGTAATCCGGGTGGGTCTGCGGATCGTCGTGCATGCGGTCTCCGATGCGGTCGTCCGTGCCGGCGCCGCGCCCGCACGATGCCGCCAAGCTTAGCGCGTTGAAAAAACTTTACAACTGTCGCTCGATTGTGCACAAATGCTGCACGGCATTATCGATGTAAAGTATCTGCATCATCAGAGTCGCTGGGGTTCCATGGATATCGGTGCGCGTCTTCAGCTGGTCCGCAAGAGCAAGGGTTTGAGCCAGCGCGAGCTGGCCAAGCGCGTCGGGGTCACCAACAGCACGATCTCGCTGATCGAGCAGAACAAGGTCAGTCCGTCGGTCAGCTCGCTGAAGAAGGTGCTCGATGGCATTCCGATCTCGATGGCCGATTTCTTCACGATGGACATCGAGGCCGACCCGGCCGATACCCCGTTCTACACGGCAGAGGAACAGCCCGACGTCGGCAACAACGACATCCATTACTTCCTCGTCGGCCATCGCCGTCCGCAGCGGCAGATGTGCGTGCTGCGCGAGGTGATGCAGCCCGGCAGCGACACCGGCGAAGTGATGATCACCCACGAGGGCGAGGAGGGCGGCGTGGTGCTGTCCGGCCAGGTCGAGATCACCGTCGGCGACCAGGTCCGCGTGCTCGGCCCCGGCGAGGCCTACTACTTCGAATGCCGCATCCCGCATCGCTTCCGCAATGTCGGCGACACCGATGTGATGATCGTGAGCGCCAGCACCCCGCCGACTTTCTGACGCTTCGTCCCGGAGACTCCCCCTTGAACGCACCCCGCACCCTCGATGGCTGGCAGGCGCTCGCCGCCGGCCTGAGCTTCCGTACTCAGGCCTTCATCGACGGCCGCTTCGTCGACGCCGCCAGCGGCAGGACCTTCGACTGCATCAGCCCGATCGACGGCCGCGTGCTGGGCCGGGTGGCCGAGTGCGAAGGCGAGGACATCGAGCGCGCCGTCGCAGCGGCCCGGCGGAGTTTCGAGGCCGGACGCTGGGCGAACGCGAAGCCTGCGTATCGAAAGAAGATTCTCATCAGGTTCGCGCAACTCATTGAACAGCATGGCGATGAGTTGGCGCTACTCGAATCGCTGGACATGGGCAAGCCGGTGTCCGACGCCCGGGCCGTGGACGTCGCCGCGACCATCCGCTGCATGGCCTGGACCGGCGAGGCGCTGGACAAGGTCTACGGCGAAGTGGCCGCGACCGGTCCGGACGAGCTGGGCCTGATCACCCGTGAACCGCTGGGCGTGGTCGGCGCGATCGTGCCGTGGAATTTCCCGATGCTGATGGCGACCTGGAAGATCGCCCCGGCGCTGGCAACCGGCAATTCGGTGGTGCTCAAGCCGTCCGAGAAGTCGCCGCTGACTGCGATCCGCCTCGCCGAACTGGCGATGGAGGCGGGCATCCCCGCCGGCGTGCTGAACGTGGTGCCGGGCTTCGGCAAGGGCGCCGGCGAGCCGCTGGCCCTGCACATGGACGTCGACGGCCTCGTTTTCACCGGTTCGACCGCCGTCGGCAAGCACCTGCTGCAGTGCGCCGGGCGTTCGAACATGAAACGTGCCTACATGGAATGCGGCGGCAAGAGCCCGAACATCGTCTTCGCCGACGCGCCGGACCTGGCGCAGGCCGCGAAGGCCGCGGCGGGCGGCATCTTCTACAACCAGGGCGAGGTCTGCACCGCCGCATCGCGGCTGCTGGTCGAACGTTCGATCAAGGACGAGTTCGTCGCGGCCGTGGTCGAGGCCGGGCGCGCCATGCGTCCACGCCATCCGCTCGATCCCGGCGCGCCGATGGGCGCGATGGTCGATGAAAGCCAGACCGCACGCGTCCTCGACTACATCGCCAAGGGCCGCGCCGAGGGCGGGCGCGTGCTGCTCGGCGGCGAGCGTGCCGACGTAGTCGCGGGCGGCTGCTACATCGAGCCGACGGTGTTCGACGGCGTCGAGCACGGCCACACGATCGCCCGCGAGGAAATCTTCGGCCCGGTGCTGTCGGTGATCGCCTTCGACGACGAGTCCGACGCCCTCCGCATGGCCAACGACACCGAGTACGGCCTGGCGGCGGGCGTGTGGACCCGCGACATCGGCCGCGCGCATCGCGTCGCGCGCAAGCTCCGCGCCGGCAGCGTCTGGGTGAACTACTGGGACGGCGGCGACATGACCGCGCCCTTCGGCGGCTACAAGCAGTCCGGCAACGGCCGCGACAAGTCGCTGCACGCCTTCGAGAAGTACACCGAGGTCAAGGCGACCTGGATCAATCTCGCGACCTGAGATGTCTCCCTCCCCCGCGTGCGGGGGAGGGCCGGGGTGAGGGTGTTCCGAGGCGCGTCAGCGCGCCACTTCCTCGCGCAGCTCGTCCAGCGTGGTCTGCAGGTGCATGGTCAGCTTGGCTTCCACGGTCGCGGCGTCGCGCGCCAGCCAGGCGTTGAGGATGTCGCGGTGTTCGCGATCGGCGCGCTCGTTGCGGCCTGCCGGTTCGAGATGCTTGCGCACGTAGCGTTCGGCGACCAAGTGCAGGCGCTCGACCATGTGCGCGGTCTGCTTGCGCAGCGGGTTCTGCACCAGCGCCAGATGGAAGTTGCGGTTGTAGCGCACCGCGTTGACGGGGTCGTCGCGGAGCATCGCTTCCAGGCCGCTGAGCGCGGAGATCGCGGTGTCGCGGCGCGCATCATCGGCGACCAGGCAGGCGGCGCCGGCGGCTTCTGGTTCGAGTTTCAGGCGCAGACAGAACACGTCCTCCGCCTCTTCCGGGGTGAGCGCGGAGACGGTGAAGCCCCGGTTCGGATGCGAACTGAGCAGGCCCTGCTGTTCGAGGCGGGTCAGGGCTTCGCGCAGCGGGATCTTGCTGATGCCCAGTTCATCGGCCAAGGCGTCCTGGCGGATCGGCGTCATCGGCGCGAGCTCGGTGGAGAGGATGCGCTCGCGGATGATTTCGAAAGCCTGTTCGGACAGCGTCTTGGCGGCAATGACCATGGCGGTGGAGCTACCCCGGGTGTTGGTAAGTGGTGCGAAGTGAGGTGTAGAAGGCCCGGGCGGCCCGCCCCTGTTCCCGGGGGCCATGGCTGGAAGCGCCTTCGCCGCCGAATGGTGCGTGGTAGTCCACGCCTGCTGTCGGCAGGTTGACCATCAGCATACCCGCACGCGCCCCGCGTTTGAACGTTTCGGCATGCCGGAGCGAGGACGTGCACAAACCTGCGGAGAGCCCGTAACGGCTGTCGTTGAGCGTTTCAAGCGCATGTTCGAAGTCGCGCACGCGGAACAGCCCGGCCACCGGGCCGAAGATTTCCTCGCGCGCGATCAGGCTGCGATTGTCCAGATCGTCGAACAGCATCGGCGGAACGTGGCAATCGTCGTCCTGAGACAGCGTTCCGCCGATGGCCAGCGCCGCGCCTTCGGCACGCACCGCATCGACCTGCGCGGTGACGCGCTGTTTCTGGCGCGGATTGGCCAGCGGGCCGATGTCGGTGGCCGCATCGCGCGGGTCGCCGATGCGCAGCGTCTGCAGTTTCTGGCGGACGGCGCCGATGAAGCGCCCGGCGACGGCGTCCTCGACGATGATCCGCGACGTCGCGGTGCAGCGCTGGCCGGCGGCGAAGTAGGCGCCATTGACCGCGCAGTCGACGGCGATGTCGAGGTTGGCGTCGGCCAGCACGATCAGGCCGTTCACGCCGCCCATTTCCAGCTGCAGACGGCCGTTGCGCGCGGAGACCGTCTGGCGCACGCGGGCGCCGGTGGCTTCCGAGCCGGTGAACGACACCGCCTCGATGCCCTCGTGCGCGGTGATCGCCGTACCCGCCGTGCCGGCACCGAGCACCATGTTGACGCTGCCCGCAGGCAGGCCTGCCGCAGCGATGTGGCGCATCAGTCGCGCTGCCGTAGCGGAGGACACTTCCGATGGCTTCCACACCACCGCGTTGCCGAAGGCCAGCGCAGGGGCGATCTTCCAGACCGGGATCGCGATCGGGAAATTCCAGGGCGTGATCAGGCCGACCGTGCCCACCGGCACGTGCATGACTTCGACCATCGCGCCGTTGCGCGTGGACTCGTAGCGTTCGCCGACGATGCGCAGCGCCTCGCCTGCGAAGAAATCGAAGATCCGCGCGGCGCGCATCGTCTCCATCCGCGCATCGCGCAGGGTCTTTCCGGTCTCGCGGGCGATGAGCATCGCCATCGGTTCGAGATCGATGACGAGCGCGCGTGCGATACGGGCGAGTGCGTCGGCACGGGCCTCGATGCCGCCGCCCGTCAATGTGCGCTGCGCCGCACGCGCGGCCGCGACGGCCGTGTCGACATCATCGGCGCTGCCCTCGGGCAGTTGCACGCTCAGGTCGTCGGGCGCATGCGGGTTGCGCTGTTCGAGCGCGACGGAGGCGTCGACATCGCGACCGGCGATGTGGTGGGCGAGGGTGAGGACTTCGGTCATGGCGTTGTCGCTGGAAAAATGAGGGGAAGGGATCAGACCACCACGAACCCGGCCGGGAAGGGCTCGTCGTCGTCGATCCAGAGGCGGTTGAAGCCGGTGGCGTAGGCACTGCCTTCGATCGAGGGCACGATCGCCGGGAATTCTCCCAGCGTCGTGGCGGTTTCGACGCGGCCGATGAAGCGGCTGCGGATGTAGCTTTCGTGCACGTAGCTGTCGCCGACCGACAGCCGGCCGCGCGCCGCGAGCTGCGCCATCCGTGCCGAGGTCCCGGTGCCGCAGGGACTGCGGTCGATCGCGCGTTCGCCGTAGAACACGGCATTGCGACCATCGGCATCGGGTGCCGACGGCGCGTCTGCCCAGAGCACGTGGCTGACGCCGCGAATCGTCGGGTCGATCGGATGCACCGGTTCGACCATGTCGCGGACGAGGCTGCGGATCGTGCGGCTGAGTTCGATGAGGCGCGCAGCGCCGAGCGCGTCCAGGCCGGTGTAGGCGCCCTGCGGTTCGACGATGGCGTAGTAGTTGCCGCCGTAGGCGACGTCGAGGGTGAGCGGGCCGAAGCCCGGGACCTCGATCGCGAGGTCCCGGATCGCCAGGTAGCTCGGCACGTTGCGGATCTTCACGGAATGGACGCGGCCGGCGTCCATCGCGTAATCGATCCGCAGCGTGCCGGCCGGGACTTCGACGACCAGCTGGCCCGGGGTCTTCGGCACGATGTGACCGTATTCGAGGCCGAAGGTCAACAGACCGATCGTGCCGTGGCCGCACATCGGCAGGCAGCCGCTGGTTTCGATGAACAGGATGCCGACATCGGCCTCCGGCGACTGAGGCGGGTAGAAGAACCCGCCGGACATCATGTCGTGACCGCGCGGCTCGAACATCAGGCCGGTGCGGATCCAGTCGCATGTCGCCAGGAATTCCTGCCGCCGCTCGCTCATGCTGCCGTCGCGCAGGGCGGGCCTGCCTTCGACGACCAGGCGCACCGGATTGCCTGCGGTATGGCCGTCGATGCATTCGAAGATATGACGGCGCTGTTGTCCGAGGGCGATATCGCGGACAGCGGTGCTTGCGGCAGCGATCTGGTCGTCCATGCGTGATCTCCGGTTACAGGCCGAGTGATGGCCGCGCGGCGTCCGCCGCTTCGACCAGTCGGATCACTTCGGCACGACGCGCGCCCTGCAGCGGCATGCGCGGCATGCGCACGCGCTCGGAGCCGCGACCCATCACTGCTTCGGCGAGCTTGATCGACTGCACGAGATCGTGTTCGGCGTCGAGGTGTAGCAGCGGCATGAACCAGCGGTAGATCTTCAGCGCCGTGGCGAGGTCATTGCGCTGCACCGCGTCCCAGAGCGCGATCGACTCGCGCGGGAACACGTTGGTCAGGCCCGACACCCAGCCGCGTGCGCCGAGCACCAGGCCTTCCAGCGCCACGTCGTCCAGCCCGGCGAACAGCACGTAGCGGTCGCCGCACATGTTGTAGAGATCGGTGAAGCGGCGCGGATCGGGCGCGCTTTCCTTCACGGCGACGATGTTCGGCACGTCGGCGAGGTTCGCCAGCGTGCGCGCGCCGATGCTGACCCGGTAGGCCGGCGGATTGTTGTAGAGCATGACCGGCAGCGAGGTGCTGGCGGCGACGGCGCGGAAATGCGCTTCCAGTTCGTGTTCGGCCGGGACGTAGACCATCGCCGGCAGCACCATCAGCCCGGTCGCGCCGGCCTGCTCGGCGGCTGCGGCGAAGGCGCAGGCGCGCGGCGTGGTCAGTTCGGAAACGCCCGCAATGACCGGAATGCGCCCGCCGGCGGCTTCGGCGGCCGACGCGATCACCGCGAGCTTCTCCTCGCGCTCCAGCGAATTGTTCTCGCCCACGGTGCCGATGACGATCATCCCGTGGACCCCGTCGCGGACCAGCGCGTCCTGGACTTGGCGAGTCGCCGGGATGTCCACCGCCAGCGATGCGTCGAACTGGGTGGTGGCGGCAGGAATGACGCCGTGCCAGGGGCAGGGAAGCACTTGCATGTCGATCTCCGAAAGTATGTATATCGTATACTAAATGACATTCAGGCTTCGGGGCAATGGCATGGCGGCACTGGCGAACCGGCAGGATGGGGCCGACGGGCGTGTGGTTGTCATCGGTGGCGGCGTGGTCGGACTGGCCTGCGCCCTGCGGCTGCGCCTGGCCGGCGTTGACTGTCTTGTGATCGATCCGATGCACGACGGCCAGGCTGCCTCCTGGGGCAACGCCGGGCACATCGCGATCGAGCAGGTCGCGCCGCTGGCTTCATGGGCCACGTTGCGCTCGCTGCCGCGACGCTGGTTCGGTCGCGGCGGGCCCGTGGACGTGCCGCGTCCATGGTCGATCGCGCCATGGCTGTGGCAGTTTCTGCGCGCCTGTTCGCCGCGCCGCCACGCCGCCGGCCAGCAGGCGCTGCGTGGTCTGCTCGCCGACGCGGTACCGGCGTGGCGGCGACTGCTGCAGGACATCGGTCGCCCGGGACTGCTGCGCGAGGAGGGGCATTGGGTGGTATGGGAGAGCGCCGACAGCGAACGGCGCGGTCTGGCCGCCTGGCTCGATGGCGATATCGGCGAGGCCCGCGCGACCCCGCTGGCGGACAGGGCCCTGGCCATGTTGCAGGCCCGATTGGATCTACCGCTGCGCGCCGGCCTCTGCTTCGAGGGCAGCGCCCAGGTCTCGGATACGGGCAAGCTGATGCGGGCCCTGCGCGAGGCTTTGCTCGACCGGGGCGGGCAGTGGCTGCGCGCGGGCGTCGCCGGACTGGCGCATGCCGACGGGCGGGCCGGGATCGTGCTCGATGATAGTCGTCGGATCGATGCCGATCGCATCCTGATCGCTGCCGGTCCCGGTTCGCGATCGCTGATGGCGGATCTTGGCGAGCACGCGCCGCTGATCGAGGAGCGCGGCTACCACCTGCAGTGGCGCAACCACGACTGGCCGGACCTGCCGCCGCTGGTGTTCGAGGACCGTTCGGTGATCCTGACGCGCTTCGACGGGGGACTGCGGCTTGCCGGCTTCGTGGAGTTCGTGCCGCCCGGTTTGCCGCCGGACGTGCGCAAGTGGCAACGCCTGCGTGCGCATGCGGTCGCACTGGGCCTGCCGGTGCGCGGCGAGCCCGAGGCCTGGTGTGGCGCGCGGCCGACGCTGCCGGACTACCTGCCCGCGATCGGCCGCAGCCGGACCGCGGGCAATGTCTGCTATGCCTTCGGCCACCAGCACCTCGGCCTGACCCTCGCCGCCGTGACGGCCGATCGGGTCCTGACGCTGCTCGACGATCCTGAGGGTGCATCGGCCGTTGCGCCGTTCGACCTGCAGCGTTTCGCCGACTGAGTCGCGGATGGCGCTATCCTTGCGCCCATGTCGCCGCTCGCCGTGCTGCTCCGCTTCATGCTCTGCCTCGCGCTGATCCTCAACGGATCGGTGCCGGCGGTGCATGCCGCGATGATCGCGGCGCCCGCGCATGCGGTCCCGGCCATGGACCACGTACCTGCCATGGCGGTGGACGTGGCGGACGACGCGGAGGCCGGTGGCTGCCACGATGCGGCGCCGGCCGACCATGCGCCACCGAGCCAGTCGCCTGCGCCAGCCGACGACGGCGATTGCTGCGACGACCATGGCGATTGCCGCAGCAGCTGTGCCCAGCACTGTGCCGTGTCGATCCCCGGCGTCCCGCGCCTGCACCTGACCCTCGCGCCCGCTGCGGGCCCGCTGCCGATCACGGTGGCCACGCAGCCCGATCCGCACCTGCGCGACCGCATCCGACCTCCCATCGCCTGATTCCGGCAAACGCCACGACCACCGCGTCGAACGATTGACGCGTCATCGTCTATTGCTCCGGAGTCAACCATGTCCTTCGATCCATCCGGCCCCGGGCCGGGTCTGTCGCGCCGCCGCTTCGTGCAAGGGCTGGCGCTCGGTGGCGTCGCCACCGGCCTCGGCCTGCACGCCCGCCCGCTGTGGGCGCTGAAATCCCCCGGGCAGCCCGAAATCCTGTCCGGCACCGAATTCGACCTCGTCATCGGCGAAACGCCGGTCAACATCACCGGCCGCACCCGTCCCGGCGTCACCGTCAACGGCATGCTGCCGGCGCCGGTGCTGCGCTGGCGCGAGGGCGACACCGTCAACGTCCGCGTCACCAACGCGCTGCCGCGCGGCTCCGTCCACGGCACCGACACCTCGATCCACTGGCACGGCATCCTGCTGCCGGCCGACATGGACGGCGTGCCGGGCATGAGCTTCGACGGCATCGCGCCTGGCGAGACCTGGCACTACCGTTTCACCCTGCGCCAGGGCGGCACCTACTGGTACCACAGCCATTCCGGCTTCCAGGAACAGGCCGGCCTGTACGGCGCGATGATCGTCGATCCCGCCGAACCCGAGCCCTTCGCCTGCGACCGCGATTACGTGGTGATCCTGTCCGACTGGACCGACATGGCGCCGGCCGCACTGTTCCGTCGCCTGAAGAAGATGGCGATGCACGACAACACCTACCAGCGCACCGTCACCGACTTCCTGCGCGATGCGAAGCGCGACGGCCTGAAGGCCACGCTCGCGGATCGTCGTGCCTGGGGCACGATGCGGATGACGCCGACCGACCTGTCGGACGTCAATGCGCATACCTACACCTACCTGATGAATGGCACGACCTCGCTGGGCAACTGGACGGGGCTTTTCCGCAGCGGCGAGAAGATCCGACTGCGCTTCATCAACGCGGCGGCGATGACCTATTTCGACGTGCGCATCCCGGGCCTGAAGCTGCGCGTGGTCGCGGCGGACGGCCAGTACGTGCATCCGGTCAGCGTCGACGAATTCCGCATCGCGCCGGCCGAGACCTACGACATCATCGTCGAGCCGAGCGGGCAGGACGCCTTCACCGTCTTCGCCCAGGACATGGGGCGCACTGGCTATGTCAGCGGCACGCTGGCGGTGCGCGAAGGCTTGCGTGCGCCGGTGCCGGATATCGATCCGCGCCCGCTGCTGACCATGGCCGACATGGGGCACGGAGGCATGGACCATTCCGCGCACGGTAGCGAGCAGGGCAGTGCGCCGGCATCGAAACTGATGGAAGGCGGCTGCGGCGCGCACATGGGCCACGGTGGCATGAACCATGGCAGCACGAACCACGCCGGCATGGACCACGGCAGCAGCGGCATGCAGTCGCATCCGGAGAGCGAGCGCGGCAATCCGCTGGTCGACATGCAGACGATGATGCCGGTGCCCAAGCTCGACGATCCCGGCATCGGCCTGCGCGACAACGGCCGCGACGTGTTGCGCTACGCGATGCTGCGCAGCCTGTTCGAGGATCCCGACGGTCGCGAGCCGGGGCGCACGGTCGAACTGCACCTGACCGGGCACATGGAGAAGTTCGCCTGGAGCTTCGACGGCATGAAGTTCGACGATGCCGAGCCGCTGCGCCTGAACTACGGCGAGCGCATGCGCATCACCCTGGTCAACGACACGATGATGACGCATCCGATCCACCTGCACGGCCTGTGGAGCGATCTCGAAGACGAGCAGGGCGAATTCCTGGTGCGCAAGCACACCGTCGACATGCCGCCGGGCAGCAAACGCAGCTATCGCGTGCGTGCCGATGCGCTGGGCCGCTGGGCCTACCACTGCCACCTGCTGTACCACATGGAGTCGGGCATGATGCGCGAAGTGCGGGTGGTCGAATGAAGCGCATGACCGCACGTACGACGACACGTCCGTTCACAAGGCTCAGCGCGCTCGCACTGGCGCTGCTGGCGTTCGTGCCGCTGCATGGCGTGCATGCGCAGTCGCATGGTGGGCATGACGAGCATGGTCACGCGCACCAGCACCAGGAAAACCCGCCTGCGAAGCCCGAGTCGCCGCCGAAGGCGCCTGCGACAGACGTCGATCACTCGAAGATGGATCATTCGGGCATGGATCATTCGACGATGGATCACTCGGGCATTGATCACTCGAAGCATGCATCGCCCGATGCCTCGCAGCCGAAGACGCCGATTCCGCCGATCACCGACGCCGATCGTGCCGCTGCGAACCGGCCTCTCCGTCACACGATGTCGCACGGCAGCAGCCTCCATCGCTTCTACCGCGTCGACCGCCTCGAAGCCTGGGACGCCGACCACGGCACCGGCTTGCATTGGGAAGCGGAGGCCTGGATCGGTACCGATACCGATCGCCTCTGGATACGCAGTGCTGGCGAGCGCGAGGCGGGCGAGACCCATGCGGCGGATCTCGAACTGCTCTACGGCCGCAGTATTTCGGCCTGGTGGGACGTGGTGGCGGGCGTGCGCCACGACTTCAAGCCGGGCGACAGCCGCAGTTTCGCCGCAGTCGGCGTGATGGGGCTGGCACCGCAGAAGTTCGAGGTCGAAGCCACGTTCTATGCAGGCGAAGGCGGGCAGACCGCGCTGGTCCTCGAAGCCGAGCGCGAACTGCTGCTGACCAATCGCCTGATCCTGCAACCCTCGATCGAGGTGGAACTCCACGGACGTACCAAAGTCGAACGCGGCATCGGCAGCGGTCTGGGCGGGATCGAAGCCGGGTTGCGGTTGCGCTACGAAATCACCCGCCGCTTCGCGCCCTACGTCGGCATCGTCCACGAACGCAGTGTCGGCAGGACCGCCGACCTGCAGCGCGAGGAAGGCGAGGGCACCGAAGAGACACGGGCGGTGATCGGCATGCGCGTCTGGTTCTGACGCGCGCGCAGTCAACCACCATCGCCAGGGAACACACATTCATGAGGACACGACCGATGAAAACCACCACGACCCTGCTGGCGCTTGCCGGCCTGCTGCCCCTGCTGGCGATGGCGCAGGCGGCGCCGCAGAAACCCGTCGCGCCTGCGAAGGTGCCGACGTCCGCCGCCGCGGCATCGCCCGCCCGCGCACCCGCGAAGCCCGGCGGCCTGATCGCCGCCCTGCCGACGATGGTGGTCTACAAGACCCCGACCTGCGGCTGCTGCAAGGTCTGGGTCAAGCACATGGAGCAGGCGGGCTTCAAGGTGCAGACCCGCGATCTCGCCGACCTCGGTGCGGTGAAGGCGCGTCTCGGCGTGCCCTACGGCAAGGGGTCCTGCCACACGGCGGAAGTCGGCGGCTATTTCGTCGAGGGCCACGTGCCCGCCGCAGACGTGAAGCGCATGCTCGCGGAGAAGCCGGCAGCGCGTGGACTGACCGTACCCGGCATGCCGCTGGGTTCGCCTGGCATGGAAGTGCCCGACGGCACGGTGGAAGCCTATGCCGTGGAACTGGTGGGCCGCGACGGCAAGACCCGCGTCTTCAGCCGACACGGCAAGTAAGCAGAGATCGAGATGCCTGAATGACCGGCCGGGCGTGAAGCCCTGCCGGTCGGATCACGTCGTCGATGTGGTGATCCTGTGGCGCGGCAGTGCGAGCGAAATCAGCGCTGCCGCTGCGACGAAGGCCGCGGAGATCATCAGGCAGGCGCCGATGCCCGCAGCCTGGAAGACCCAGCCCGACAGCACCGTGCCGATCAGCCGGCCGAGTGCGTTGGCCATGTAGTAGAAGCCGACGTCGAGCGAGACGCCGTCTTCGCTCGCGTAGCTGACGATCAGATAGCTGTGCAGCGAGGAATTGATCGCGAACAGCACGCCGAACACGACCAGCCCCGCGATCAGTACCGTCTGCGCGTCGTACCCGCGCGCCAGCAGCAGCGCCATCGCCGCAGGCACGACGGTCAGGCCGATCGCCCACAGGCAGGCGACCCGGCCATCCGGCGTGCGACCGCTGCGACGCCCGGTGAAATACGGCGCCAGCGACTGCACGAGGCCGTAGCCGATGATCCACGCGGCCATGAAGCCGCCGATCCGCCAGAAATCCCACCCCAGCGAGGTCGACAGGAAGACGGGCAGGGCGACGACGAACCACACGTCGCGTGCGCCGAACAGGAACAGGCGCGCTGCCGAGAGCAGGTTGATCGCGCGGCTCTTGGAGAGGATCTCGCGGAACTTCGGCTTGGCCTGGGCCTTGCCGAGATCGCGCTTGAGCAGGACTAGGCTCGCCAGCCAGACGAGAAGCAGCGCGCCGGCCATGATCGCCACCGCCTGCGTGAAGCCCACCGCCGTGAGCAGGGCGCCGCCGAGGAAGAAACCGATGCCCTTGAGCGCGTTCTTCGAGCCGGTGAGCGCCGCGACCCAGCGGAACAGCGTGCCTTGCCGATCGCCGGGCACGAGCAGCTTGATGCTGCTCTTGGCACTCATCTTGTTGAGATCCTTGGCCATGCCCGACAGTGCCTGCGCCGACATCACCCAGGGCACGGTCAGCCACGCGGCGGGCACGATGAGCATCGACAGCGCGACGACCTGCATCGCAAGGCCGATGTTCATCGTCCGGTTGAGCCCGATCCGTGCGCCCAGCCAGCCGCCGATCAGGTTGGTGACGACGCCGAAGATCTCGTAGAACAGGAACAGCAGCGCCACCTGCAGCGGGCTGTAGCCCAGTGCGTGGAAATGCAGCACCACCAGCATGCGCAGCGCGCCGTCGGTCAGGGTGAAGGCCCAGTAGTTGCCGGTGATCAGCAGGTACTGGCGGACATCGGACGACAGGCGCGACTGCATGCTCATCGTCCGGCCTCAGCCCGCCTTCCCGACGTAGCGCACCAGCTCGGCGGTGCGGTTCACGTAGCCCCACTCGTTGTCGTACCAGGCATAGATCTTCACCTGCGTGCCGTTGACCACCATCGTCGACAGCGCGTCGACGATGCTCGATCGCGGATCGGTGCGGTAGTCCATCGACACCAGCGGACGCGTCTCGTAGCCGAGGATGCCGGCGAGCGGGCCTTCGGCGGCGGCGCGCAGCAACGCATTGACTTCATCGACGCTGGTCGCACGCTCGACCTCGAACACGCAGTCGGTCAGCGACGCATTGGTCAGCGGCACGCGCACGGCGTGGCCGTCGAGGCGGCCCTTCAGTTCGGGAAAGATCTCCGCGATCGCGGTCGCCGAACCGGTGGAGGTCGGGATCAGGCTGCTGCCGCAGGCACGGGCCCGGCGCAGGTCCTTGTGCGGCGCATCGACGATCACCTGGGTGTTGGTCAGGCTGTGGATCGTGGTCAGGCTGCCGTGGCGGATGCCGATGCCTTCGTGGATCACCTTCACCACCGGTGCCAGGCAGTTGGTGGTGCACGACGCGGCCGAGACGATCCGGTGCTGCGCAGGATCGAAGCGGGTGTGGTTCACGCCCATCACGATGTCGAGCGTGCCGGCCGACTTCACCGGCGCCGTCACCACCACGCGCTTCACGCCCTGGTCCAGATACGGCTGCAGCACGTCGGGCTTGCGGAACTTGCCGGAGGCTTCGATGACGACATCGCATGCCGACCAGTCGGTGGTGGGGATGTCCTTGTTGCGCGTCACCGGGATGCGCACGCCGTCGATCACGATGGCGTCGCCGTCCGTGCCGACATCGCGGTTCCAGCGGCCGTGCACGGAATCGAACATCAGCAGGTGCGCCAGCGTGGCGGGATCGCCTGCGGGGTCGTTGATGTGGACGAAGGACAGTTCGGGATCGCCCCATGCGGTGCGCAGGGTGAGCCGTCCCATGCGGCCGAAGCCGTTGATGCCGACACGAAGGGTCATGGACGTGGTCTTGTGGAGGGCAGGGAAGAGAGGTGTAGGGTGCCGGGGGCAGGGCGTCGATGTGCAGGTGGCATGCGGGTCACGCGCAGCGGTCCGCGCCTGCACATGCGTCCGCCGGGGCGCACACGGGCAGGCAGGCATTGGCCTGGCCGCCGCAGCAGTTGTGGGTGAGGAAGGCGATCAGCTCGGTCATCCGGCCGAAGTCCGCCCGATAGCAGATGAAGCGGCCACGCGGTTCGCCCTGGATCAGGCCCACCGACGCCAGCTCCTTCAGGTGAAAGGAGAGCGTGGCGCCGGGCAACGACAGGGCATCGGCGATGTCGCCGGCCATCCGGCCTTCGGGACCGGCTTCCACCAGCAGGCGGAACACGGACAGCCGGGTGGTCTGTCCGAGGGCCGCCAGCGCGAGGGTTGCGTCTTTGATTTCCATATTTCCAGAATAATCAAACATGGATACCCTAACAATCCTTCATGACAGCCAGGTGACGCATGACCGACTCCATCGATGGCTGCGCGCCAGGCCTTGCTTCCGCGCGTTCCGCCGGCCGCGATGGCCTGGCATGGCTCGCCAGCGAACGCCTCAACGCCGAGTGTTTCTGCATGGGCCTGGACCGCGAAGCCCTGCGTGCGGCCATCCACGCCCGGGCCGGCGAAGACGGACTCCCCGCCTTGCTGGAGGAACGCTGCCCGTACGTCTTCGCGTCGCGACCGGTGTTCGTGTCTCCGGCGCAGCGCGCGCGGATGTCCGCGCTCGTCGAGGCGATCGAGTCGGTCGTTGCGCTGCCGGCCTACCGGGAGATGGCGCTGGCCCGTGCGCCTGCCATCGCGCGGCATCGGCCGGGGGCGCGCGGCGTCTTCTTCGGCTACGACTTCCACGTCACGGCGACGGCACTCGGCCTCATCGAGATCAACACGAATGCTGGTGGCGCCATGCTCAACGCCCTGCTGGCCCGGGCGCAGCGCGCCTGTTGCCCGCCGATCGAGCAGCTCTTCCCGCTGATGGCGACCGCCGACGCCTTCGAGGCGCGGATCGCCGAGATGTTCCGCAACGAATGGGCGCTTGCCGGGCGGACGCAGCCGCTGCGCACCATCGCCATCGTCGACGAACAGCCGCAGTCGCAGTACCTGTATCCCGAATTCCTGCTGTTCCGGCGGTTGTTCGAGGCGAACGGCTGGACGACCGTGATCGCCGATCCCGCTGAGCTGAGCCTGCGCGACGGCCGCCTGCATTGCGGCGAGCAGCCGATCGATTTGGTCTACAACCGCTTGACGGATTTCTACCTGGAAGCGGAGGCCAGCGCGGCCTTGCGCGAAGCCTGGCTGCAGGACGTGGCCGTGATCACGCCGCACCCGCATGCCCATGCGCTGTACGCCGACAAGCGCAACCTCGCGGTGCTGTCCGACCCGCTGCAGCTGACAGCACTGGGTGTACCGGCTGATGCGCAGGCGGCGCTGCTGGCTGGCATCCCCAGAACCGAGATCGTCGACCCCGCGAACGCCGAGCGGCTCTGGGCCGAGCGCAAGCGGCTGTTCTTCAAACCGTTCGCGGGCTACGGCAGCCGGGCCACCTACCGGGGCGACAAGATCACCCGGCGCGTCTGGCAGGAGATCCTCACAGGCGGCTACATCGCCCAGGCGCTGGTCGCGCCCGGCGAGCGTGCGCTGTCCACAGGCGAAACACCGCAGGCCCTCAAGTTCGACCTGCGCAGCTATGTCTACGAGGGCCAGTCGCAATGGCTGGCCGCGCGGCTCTACCAGGGCCAGACCACGAACTTCCGGACCCCCGGCGGCGGCTTCGCGCCGGTATACGAGGTCACCGATGGCTGCATGGACGCGATGATCCCCATGTCGCCACCGCCTCCGGCCGCTTGACGCGCCCGAGGTCGGTTTCAGTCGATCGCCATTCCCCTGCGCAGTGAGCAGCGTGGCCGCTGATCCACGCGCAAGACCTGGCGGAACCGGGCTCGCGGCCGGTCGCCTCCGGCCATCGATTGCATCAGGTCCAGTCCCGCGCCACAGCGGTTCATGATTCTTGGCCGTCATGCACCGGCGCGGAGTCGTGCCGGAGTTTTTCATTCATATGGAACGCATTGTCCTGAATATGCTCATGCCGAATGTGCGGTCCATGGGTCAATCCCACGTGGCAGTACGGGGCGGTGCTGGAGATCGTGGTCAGGATCAGACTGGACAGGGCCAGACCGGACGCGCCGATCCGGATGGCGCGATCCGGATCGGCCAGCCTGGATGAAGCCGCAGGGAGGATGTCTGGCCGGACAACGTGTAACGGCGTCGCCATAATCCGCGGCTTTGTTAACTTTGCGTTTCATTAATCCGCCCCGGTTGGTAAAAAAAATGGCGCGGCAGATTCGAATTTAATGCGGATTTTCTCTGCGGATGCATTTGTCAAGGGATTTTCCCTTGAGTATGCGAACAGCATTCGATTGAATCCGAGGACGGATCGGGCTTTTCATGAAATGCTGTTCGCTGTAGAGTCGTACTGCTTCGATACGTGCCAAGGCCTCCATCAGGTTCATGGGTATACGCGGGTTCGAAGACGTGGTGTTCCGGATGGTATGCACGTCCGGAACGGGGGCACGAATCATCGGTGCATGGTGCGCCGTGATCTGGAAGTCGGTAGGTCTAAGGATGTATATGGGAAGACGGTCGTCTGCTGGTTATGGAATACCCGAGGAAATGAGGTGCGACATCCCCGTCGCTGATCCGCCTGCCCCTCTTCTCGCATCGACACTCGACAAGCGATTCCCTCGCGGCGAGATCTGCGCCCTGCATCGACTCCCGATGCATAAGGCCTGCGGCAGCCGCCAACTCTCGATTCGCGACGCAGCCTGACCGCTGGAGGCAGCCGACCCTCATCGGTCGGCGCGATGTTCTTGCGCGCCCGGAATGCGCGCGATATGGAGATCCGATGAAGCATGTGTTGATGGTGGGACGCTCCCTCGAGATGCTGACGAAGGGCGTGAAGCATGGTGTGCGTTATTCCTTGCTGTGCAAGAACGCTCCGCGCGTGGGAATTGAAGATCTCGGTTCCTTCAGCCGGATCGTCATGCTCGATCCAGGCGCTGGCGTCGAGGAATGGATCGCCCACGCGAGGTTGATCCAGCAGCGCGATCCTGTCGATGCCATCGGAGGATTCACCGAAGACGAGGAAGCGATCTCGGCCGAGATCGCCTCTGCGCTCGGCCTGCATTACCACTCCGCCGACGTGGTCGCCAATACCCACGACAAGTTCCGCATGAGGCAGACGCTTCGCGCCGCTGGCGTGGACGACACGGTCAGCTGCCTGCTGCCATCCGCCGATGGCGAGCGTATTCGAGCATTCGCTGCCGACCACGGTTATCCCGTCGTGCTCAAGCCCGTCGATGGTGGTGGCAGCCTCGGCGTCTCCATCGCGAGGAACGAGCACGAACTCGACACGGCCATTCGCTGGTTCGAGCGATGGGCCTCCAAGCATGCGCTTCTGGTCGAGTCGTATCTCGAAGGCGATGAGTGGAGCGTCGAAGCATTTTCGGAAGCCGGTGTGCACCGTGTGATGTGCATCACCCGGAAATACAAGGATCCGAAGACATGCGTCGAAACCGGACATTGTCTTCCCGTGCTGCTCGAACCTGAAGCGACTCGGGCCATCCATGATTTGGTGGGCAGCACGCTGACGACGCTCGGGATTCTCGATGGCCCGACGCACACGGAACTCATCACGACACCGCGTGGACCGCGCGTGGTCGAGACCCATACCCGGATGGGTGGGGATCTCATCGGCAAACTCATACGACTGGTGACCGGAATCGATCCCCACGAGCTCTGGTGGCGCCAGACACTGGGGCAATCGGTCATCGACGAGGTTCCGATCTGCGGAGACGGCAAGCATGCCGCGATTCGCTATGTCAGCCCGCACGCCTTCGGCGTTCTCGAGCGCGTGGAAGGAGTCGAGGAAGCCAGGGCGTGTCCCGGCGTCGAGGATCTGGGCGTTCTCAAGAAACCCGGCGCCGTGCTCGGCGAGGTATTCGATTCCTCCTCGCGTGCGGCAGCGGTGATCGCCACCGGCGAGACCCCGGATCAGGCCATGGATCGTGCGACAGAAGCGACGAAGGCGTTCCGTTTTGTGGTCTCGTGCGCGGCATGAATCCGTCATCGCAGATGCGTGGAACGCCGTCTTTCCGGGAAGCGTCCACGTTGCGCCCATGCCGCCGCACGGGATGGCGTTTCAAGGCAGATCAAAGCCTCCGGCATCGTCGCATCGGAACTCGCACCTCATGTCGGCGGCATGTCGCCGACATGACTTCTGGGTCTGGCGTACTGCGATATGCCGTAAGCATCCTCCGCTTCCGCGAACGTCGCGGTGATGGCTGCGCCCATGTCTCCCCGGCGACATGTCGCGCGCATGATTCAAGAAGCCGTGTCTGGACTGGAATCGACCGGTTCGGACGACGCGCGGCAGGCATGGCGCATACGCATGCCTGAAATGGGCTGCGAGCACGCCCATGCATTCGGAAGTAACGACGGAAATAGGACGATCCATGCAAGACGATACGAAACAAGCGTTTCATTCCCAGACGACCATGGCTTCCTCGGAAGCGCAGGCAGGAGATTGCGAGATCTCCTTCCAGCAGATGGGTGTCTGGCTGCATGGCCAGCTTGCCGGGAGCGATCTCTACAATCTTGTCTACCACAGGATTTACGATGAGATGCTGGATGAGCGCGCTGCCCGCCGTGCCATCGAGGCGATCGTTTCACGTCATGCCACGCTCCGCTGCGTCTTCCGGATCGAGCACGGTCGCGTTTTGCAGAAAACGCTCGATGCAGTGCATGTGCCATGGGTGAGCACGCGCTTCGAGTCCCGGGATCCGGCCGCCCAGGAAGCGCACGTGGCATCGCGCGTCGATGCCGAGAATCGATCCCCGTTCGATCTGTCGGTCGGCCCGCTGCTGCGTGTCGAGTACATCGCGCTCGGTGACGAACGATGCGCGTTGATCCTGTCCGTGCACCATATCTGTTTCGATGCATGGTCCATCGGCATTTTCGAAGACGAATTCAAGGCCTTGTACGATGCCGAGGTTTCGGGTGCGAGCGCCGATCTTCCGCAGATCGACGGGGATTATCTCGATTATTGCCGCCAGCAGCACCAGCGCCTGCAAGGCGCGGATTTCCGCGAACAGGTCGATTACTGGCGCCAGCGGCTTTCGGACCTTCCTCCGTTGCACGGTTTGCCGCTCGATGCCCCCAGGCCGGCACGGCGGGGACATCGCGGCGGCCTTTACTCGGCTGGTCTGGGCGCTTCTCTGTCCAGGCGTTTCGCCGACCTTGCTGCTGCCAGCGGCGTTTCACTGTTCATGGCGATCCACGCGGCATTCGCGACCCTCATCGCGCGTCACAGCAATCGGTCCGATGTCGTCATCGGTGTTCCGTTCGCCAACAGGTTCGACTTGCGCGGCGACGGCATCGAACGCGATCGTGTGATCGGCATGTTCGCCGATCCGCTCGTGATCCGTGTGGACTGCCCGGCGTCCAGTTCGTTCTCCGGCCTGCTGGATGAGGTGAGAACGGCAAGTATCGAAGCCTACGAAAACAGCGACGTGCCTTTCTCGCTGCTGATCAAGGAGCTGCGCGTGGCGCGCGACGATCGCGCTTCGCCCTTGTTCCAGATCATGCTGAACATGGCGGAAGATGGCGATAATCAAGGCTCGACATCCGGTTTCCGCCTGTCGCTCACCGATCAGGCCAAGTACGACCTGAATCTCTTCGTTTCGAACGACGATGGCGAGATCCGCTTCCACTTTACCTACGATGCGGATCTCTTCACGGAGGAGACGGTTTCGACCTATCACAGGCACCTCGTCCGTCTGATCGACTCCGCCGTCGCCGACCCGGCATGCAACATCTACATGCTTCCGATGTTCGACGAGGCAGAGCACAGCCGCCTCATCGCGCATTCAACGGGGCCGAGCCCGGATGACGCAGGGTTCCAGCTGATCTCCGCCTTCGACGCACAGGCCGTGCGTTCGCCGAGCCGCATCGCGCTTGTCGACCAGGCGGCATCCCTGGATTACGGCACCCTTTCCGCGCGCGTCGATCGGATCGCATCCGCGCTGCTCCGCACGGTTCCTCGCGACACCGGGCAGCAGCCCATCGTTGCCTTCCATGTGCCGAGGGGAAACGACACGGTTGCGCTCATGCTGGGGATTGCGAAGGCCGGCATGGCGTTCCTCTGCCTCGATACGCAGGCGCCGACGGCCCGAAATCGCACGATCATCGAGGATGCATGCCCTTCGCTGCTGGTCTGCGCAGATGCGGGCGAGTGGTCCGATTTCCGTCAATGCCGGATCATCGAGATGGATTCGCTGTTGGCCGCACCATCCGACCTGCCGGTGATGGCGCTGCCCGTCCCGCGCCCCGACGACATGATGTACATCGTGTATACCTCGGGTTCCACGGGCATGCCCAAGGGCGTGGTCGTCGAACATCGTCAGTTCGCGAACTTCGCGTCCGGCTTCCGTGCGCAACATGAAGCCCTTGGGCTCTCCGAACTCGACGCCTGGCTGGTCAGCCAATCCTTTACGTTCGACCCCGCGCTGATCGCGCTGTGCATGCTTGCCCGTGGCGCGAAGGTCGTGATTCTTTCCGAAGAGCAGATGCGTGATCCGGAACAGATCATGCAGGTCGTCGCTCAGCATCGCATCCAGGTCTTCAAATCGTCGCCGAAGCTGGCGCTGGCATTGGTCGATCGCGTCCGGGATCAGGACTGCGCGCCGCATCTCATCGTCGGCGGCGACGACACGTCTCCGGCCGACTTCGAGCGTATCCAGGCCTACTGCAGGCGTTTCGGACGCAAGGCCATCAATGCCTACGGTCCGACCGAGACCACCATCAACTGTGCGTTCGACGTGATGGAAGCAGATGTCGCGATCGGCAGGCCGATGGCAGGATGCCGCGCCTACGTGCTCGGCGAGGGCATGTCGCTGCTGCCCTACGGAAGCGTCGGTGAACTGTGCATCGGCGGCGCCTGCGTGGCCAGGGGCTACCTCAACCATCCTGATCTCACCACGAACGCCTTCGTTGCCGATCCGCACTGCGGACAGACGCCCGGTCGTATCTACCGTACAGGCGATTACGTGAGGCGGTTGCGCGATGGACGCCTGCAGTTCGTGGGTCGTCGCGACGACCAGATCAAGATACGCGGCTATCGCGTGGAGATCGCCGAAGTCGAACGGGCCATCCGTGCCACTGCTCTGGTCCGCGACGTGCGCGTGTGCTTCAAGCAGGACACACAGCAACTGCTCGCCTTCGTGATTCCCCATGCGTCCGATGCGCCTCCCGCTACTGCCCTGTCCGCGCTTCAGGCGGAAGTGGAACGGCAGCTTCCTGGCTACATGCAGCCTGCGCGTTACGTCACCGTCGACGCCTGGTCGACGACGCGGCATGGCAAGGTCGACCGCGATGCGCTCCTGAAGCTTGCCACGCAGGCCGGTGATGTCTCCGTCGGTCTTCAGCCGTCCGGTGAAATCGAGTGTGCGCTCGCGTCCATCTGGTCGTCGCTGCTGGACGTGCCGGTCGAAACGATCGCGACCGACAGCTGCTTTTTCAGACTGGGCGGGCATTCCCTGATCGCGATCCAGCTGCTGTCCAGGCTCTACGATGCCTTCGGCCTGCTGCTGCAGGTGCGCGATATCCTGGAAAACTCCCGGTTCTCGGAGCTGGCGGACAGGATCCGGTGCGGCATGGGGGGCGACCTGGAGACGATCCCGGTGCAGCCGCGTGGTCAGGGGAGATATCCGGCGTCCTACAGCCAGAACAAGTTCTGGTTCGTCGACGACCTGAGTGCAGCGGGGAACCGGTTCAACATCGTCATGCGCATCGCGCTCGATGCGACGTGCGACGAAGCGGTCATCCAGCGCTCCCTGGATACGCTGATCGAGCGGCATGAGGTGCTGCGCTCGACTTTCGAGCATGCGGACGGTCTCTGGCAGGTCGTCCACGCGCCGTTCTCCTGTCCTTTGGTCGTCATCGATCTCAGGCAGGAGGAGGCCGGGCAACGGCGTCGCCGCATGGCGTCGATCCTGCGCGATGCCTACGGCCTGCCGCGCAATCTGGGCACTGGCCCCCTGATCGAAGCGATGCTCGTCCGCGAGCCGACGAGCAGTCATCTGCTGCTGAACATCCATCACATCGTCTCGGATGCCTGGTCCAACCAGCTCATCGTCGACGAGTTCCTGCGTTGCCACGAAGCGCTGTCCTGCGGCCGAACGCCTGAACTCCCCGCGCTGCCGATCCAGTACGCCGACTACGCCGCATGGCAGAAGCAGCGGCTTTCCATGCGCCTGCCGGAACTGGAGGCCTATTGGCTGCATCGTCTCGACGATCTGCCCGCTGTGCATGGGCTCCCGCTCGATTTTCCAAGGCCTTCCGTGCAGGGTTCTGCTGGCGCGTACCACGTCCAGACCATCGGCGCAGATCTCCAGCAAGGATTGTCGGACCTTTTCCTCCAGCACAGGGCGACGCTCTTCGTCGGCCTTCAGGCACTGTTCTCCGCATTCCTGTCGCGTCTCTCAGGTGAGGGCGACATCGTCATCGGTACGGCATCGGCGAACCGGGACCATCCGGACACCCGTCATGTCATCGGCGCATTCCTCGATACCGTCGTCCTCAGGAACGATGTGCGCAGCGAACGGGCCTTCATCGAACATCTCGTCGCTACGCGCGATGGCGCCCTTGCGGACCAGGCGCATTTCGACATGCCGTTCGAAGCCCTGGTGCGCACGTTGAATCCCGAGCGCAATCCCGCGTACAGCCCGCTGTTCCAGCTCGTGCTGAATCTGGTCTATTCGGACAACGACATCCTCGGCTATGAAGCAGGGGATGACGCCGACGCGCAGCATCCGATCAGCGTGAACTACGACCTCACCCTCTACGTGCAGCCGAAGGCGCACGGATTCGAACTCACCTGGTGCTACGCCACCGACCTGTTCCGTCCCGAGACGATCGCGCGGATGGCGAACAGCTTCGAGACGCTGCTGTCGGCCGTGGTCGCCGATCCGCAGCGGCCGCTGCATGCGCTGCCGCTGGTGGACGAGGACGAACGCGCGGCGCTGGTGGCGCTGTCGGAAGGCCCGGCGCCCGAGCGCGCGGCGGTGCTGCTGCCGGCGCTGTTCCGCGCCAACGCGCAGCAGCGCGGCGATGCGGTGGCGGTGCAGCTGGAGGACGAGGCACTCGACCACGCCGAGCTGGAATCGCGTTCCAACCGCATCGCCCGTGCACTGGTCGCCGCCGGCGTGCAGGTCGGCGACCGCGTCGGCGTGTGCCAGGAACGCACGCTGGACATGGTCGCCAGCGTGATCGGCACGATGAAGGCCGGCGCGGTCTACGTGCCGCTGGACCCGGGCTATCCGGACGAACGTCTGGCCTACCTGCTGTCGGATGCGGGCATCGGCCACGTGCTGACCGAAGCCTGGCTGGCGCCGCAGCTGCCGCTGTCGGGCCAGCGTGTGGTGCTGGTGTCGGACGCGGCGGGCGAGGACGGCAGCGAGTACGCCAGTCCGGTGACGGCCGAGACGGTGGCGTACATGATCTACACGTCCGGTTCGACGGGCCAGCCCAAGGGCGTGTGCGTGCCGCACGGCGCGC
>NZ_JBHTIF010000004.1:0-326777 GCF_042677005.1 Lysobacter brunescens
GCCTGCCGGGTTTCATGCTGCCGCAGGAGTGGATCGCGGTGGAGGCGATGCCGCTGAGCGCGAACGGCAAGATCGACCGGAAGGCGCTGCGTGCGCGTTATCTGGACGAATGGCGGCATCGTGGGGTGGGGCAATCGTCGGCGTCTTCGGCGGAAGAGGTCTTGTCGCCGCAGGCGCAGTGGGTGGCGGCGCTGTGGATGCGCCTGCTGAAGGCGAGCCGCGTGGGTCTGGACGACAACTTCTTCGCGCTGGGCGGCAAGTCGCTGCTGGCGCTGCAGGTGGTGAATGCGATCAACAGGCAGTTCGGCTGCCGGCTGTCGATGGTCGATCTGTTCAAGCATCCCACCATCCGCGAACTCATCGCCAGGATCGATCCATCGCTGGCGGACAGGGATGCGGCGACGGAAGCACTGGTCAGGCTCGGCAATGGTGTCCGCACCACGGCCGGTGATCGCGCCGACGAGAAGACCAGGCTCTACCTGATCCATCCCATCGGAGGCGACATCCTGTGCTACTCGCCCCTTGCGGAGGGTCTGGATGCTGCCTGGGATGTCTTCGGTCTCCAGATGAACGAGCCGCACGAAGCGACGGTTCCGGAGCTCGCTGCGCGCTATGTCGCGCAACTGGAAGCTGCGCATGACGGCAGCCCCTATCATCTCGGCGGTTATTCATTCGGCGGGGTCATCGCCTTCGAAATGGCCAGGCAACTGGAGGAGAAGGGCGCGACCGTTGCCACGGTCAGCCTGATCGATTCCGAACTGCTCGTCGAAGATGCGCACAGGCCCGACGTGTCGCTGTCCGCCCTGGGGGTCATGCTCAGGGAACTCGGCCCTTCGAGACCGGGGATGTGGGCCGGACTCGATGGCATCCTCGCGTCCCGCGGCATCGATGCCGCCCTCGTGGAAGCCAGGGAGCTCGCCGTTCAGGCGGGCATGATCGAGCCGACACTGCGCTGGGAAACGCTCCGCGACCGCTTCCGCATCTACCGTTCGAACCTGGTCGCGCTGCGCGCACACCGGGCGAGGGCGTACGGCGGCGATGTCGGATTGCTGATCGCCGGGGAGGACACCACGCGCATGGCGAGACAGGGCTGGGCCGGGCTGGCGACGCTGCGTTCGGTGCTGGAGCTGCCCTGCGACCATTTCACCGTCATGAAGCCGCCTCACGTGCAGGCCGTGGCCCGCTGGCTGGCGGGCAGGGTACGGCAGGGACAGGTCGAGGACGCGCTGGCGACCCAGGACTGAGACTGATCCGGCCCATCCGGGCCGGATCGGGGCGGCGAAAAAAAATCTGCAGCGGGTGCATCCAAAAGGCCCTCCCGCTGTCTCCAACATGTACCTGACCGATCCGGTCGCCCAACGAGAGACAACTGCTTATGGACGGTATCTTCATCCCCATCATCGGCGTCATCTGCATCGCCGCGATGTTCGTGACCTTTTCCGTGCTCAACTCCCGCAACCAGCGCGAAGTCCAGAAGACCCTGCGCGCCGCGCTCGAACGCGGCACGCCGCTGACCGCCGAACTGGTTGCGCAGATGAACACCAACCGCCCTTCGGCCAAGACCGACCTGAAGCGCGGGATCATCATCATGTCCATCGGCGTCGCCGCGGCCTTCGCCGGCATCATCAGCGGCGCGGTCACCGAGTTCGCCACCGTCGCCACCTTCCCGTTCTTCATGGGCCTGGGTTTCATGGTCGTGTGGAAGCTGGACCAGGCCGACCGTCCGTCCGAGTGAACCGGCAGGGTGGGGCAGGGCGGAGCGCATGCGCACGACCCGGAGGTTTCCCGCCCCGCCAGAGGCCTGGCATCGATGCCATCCAGCATGGATCGCGCATGCCAGGCAAGCCCGGAACCGCCCCGATCATCGAGTTTGAGCGAACCCATTAGATGTTGATGTCGAAGAGCGACAGCGAACTGATTGCAGGATTCCTCGCTGGCGACCAGTCCGCATTCGAAGCGCTGGTCAGGCGCCACCAGTCGTCGATCCGCCAATTCCTCCGGCGGCTGACGGCGGGCGATCATGCGCTTGCAGACGACATCGCGCAGGAAGTGTTCGTCAGGCTGTTCACCAGCCTGTCCACGTTCCGCGGCGAGGCCACGCTGTCGACCTGGCTGCACACGGTGGCCTACCGGATGTTCCTGCGGCATGTGCAATCCAGCGACGCAATCGCATTCGTCTCCGACGAGGACTTCCCTGATACGGCGTCCACCGCGCCCAGCGTCGTCTCGGACATCATGGTCGAACAGATGATGAAGCATCTCAGCCTCAACGAACGCCTGATGGTCACGTTGTCCTATTCGGCCGGGATGAGCCATTCCGAAATCGCCGATGCCACGGGTGCACCGCTGGGAACGATCAAATCGCACGTCAACCGCGCCAAGCGGAAACTCGCCAAGCTCCTGAACATGGAGAATCCGAACGCATGAATGATTCCCGCACCCCGACTGAAGCCGACGACGACGGTCTGCCCTCGTTCGATCGCGTCCTCAGATACGAAAAACACCTGCCCGGCGAAGGCTTCGTCCAGGGCGTCATGAAGGCGGCAGTGCGACGCCGCAGGCGCCGCACGCTCGTGCTGGGCGCATCGGCAGCGGTATCGGCGGCACTGACCGTCGCGATCATGCCCGAGAAATTCGCGCTTCCCCAGAACCTGGGCGTCGTGCTGGAGCGCATCGGCAGCAGCGCCGATTCCCTCGCTTCCATCGGCCCCATGGCTCTGCTCCTCGCCACCATCCTCCTGATCGGCGCCAGCAGGACGATCGACAACATCTAACTCACGGAACGAAAGGTCTGAACATGCAAAACCATCCCATCCGCCTGGTGCAGGTCTCCAAGGTCTACGACACCAAGTTCGTCGAGACCCACGCGCTCACCAATCTCAACCTCGAGATCGCCAAGGGCGACTTCGTATCGATCTCCGGTCCCTCGGGTTGCGGCAAGTCCACGCTGCTGTCGATCCTGGGCCTGCTCGACCAGCCGACCTCGGGCCAGTACTTCATCGACGGTACCGATGTCTCCTCGCTGAGCTTCGACCAGAGCGCGACGATCCGGAACGAGAAGATCGGCTTCGTCTTCCAGTCGTTCAACCTCATCGACGAACTGACCGTGTTCGACAACGTGGCGCTGCCGCTGCGCTACAGCAGCAAGAGCCGCACCGAGCAGGAAATCGCTGCGCTGGTCAATGCCAGCCTCGAGACCGTCGACATGCAGCATCGCAAGGACCATTTCCCGAACCAGCTTTCCGGTGGACAGCAGCAGCGAGTCGCGATCGCCCGCGGCATCGTGCACCAGCCGAGCATCCTGCTCGTCGACGAACCGACCGGCAACCTCGATTCCAAGAGCGGCGAGGCGGTCATGCAACTGCTGCAGGACCTCAATGCGAAGGGCGCGACGATCTGCATGGTGACCCATGATCCGCACTTCGCCGAAGTCGCCAAGGTCAGGCTGAAGCTGCAGGATGGCGCGATCAGCAAGCCGGCCGAAATGGAATGCGTGGCATGAGCAAGCTGATCTTCTTCCTCAAATACGCATTCCGGAACGTCGTCCGGAAGCCGCTGCTGTCGGGGTCGATCATCGCGAGCCTGGGCATCAGCCTGGGGGCGCTGCTGTGCATCGCGACCCTGTGCTACCTGCTGATCGTCCAACCCCTGCCGTATCAGCGTCCCGACGAACTGTATGTCGTCACCAACGAATTTTCCGACAAGCAGGGCGAAGTCAAGGGCGAGGCCTACACCTATCCTGGCGTGCGCTACCTCGACGAGAAGCAGACCGTCTTCAGCCAGACCGCGACCGTCTACTACTCGCAGGATGTGCTGACCTCGGAAGCCAGCCAGCCTGCGCTGAACAGCACCTACGCCACGCCCGGCCTCTTTACGCTTCTCGACGCCACCATGGCCATGGGGCGTGCCTTCGACGATCGCGAAAAGCCGGAGACCCACAATCCGAATGTGGTGATCAGCTACCGCGCCTGGCAGGAAGAGTTCAATTCCGATCCGGAGATCCTCAAGCGCAAGATCGAGATCGCGGGGCGCGCCTACCGCGTCGTCGGCGTGACCGCGAAATCCTTCCATGAGCCGCAGCTCCTGGAAGCGGGTCACAGCACCGATATCTGGATTCCCTGGGATTTCAACCCGACCGACGACGAGCGTCGCCAGAGCTGGAGCAACATCAGCGACTCGATCCTGTGGCTGGGTCGCCTCAAGCCCACGAATACCGATGCGCAGGCCGCGCAGCTCCTGACGACCTTGATCGACACGCGCTGGCGCCAGGAAGTGGCGGGCAAGGAGTTCTTCACCGGCTGGACCGTGCGCGCCAAGATGGCCAAGTTCAAGGACCACATCACGGGCGACAGCACCAAGATGGCGGTCATGCT
Source organism: Lysobacter brunescens (assembly GCF_042677005.1). Taxonomy (NCBI): domain Bacteria; kingdom Pseudomonadati; phylum Pseudomonadota; class Gammaproteobacteria; order Lysobacterales; family Lysobacteraceae; genus Lysobacter; species Lysobacter brunescens. The sequence goes on from NZ_JBHTIF010000004.1 coordinate 4,374, forward strand.
GCTGATCGGCGTGCTCGGTCTGACCCTGATCAGTTGCGTCAACATCGCCTGCCTGATGATGTCGCGTGCGGCCGAGCAGCAGAAATCGATGGCCATCCAGGCTTCGGTCGGCGCTCGCAAGCGACAGCTGTTCTTCGGCAAGCTCGCCGAGATCGGCCTGCTCATGGTCTTCGCGACCGGCATCGCCCTCGCGATCGCCGTCGTCGGCTTCTCGATCCTGCAGACGCACATGGCCACGGTCCTGCCCCGCGTCGAAGAGCTGCAGCTGAATGCCATCTCCATGCTGATCGCAGTGTCGCTGTGCGTCCTGCTTTCGCTGGTGTTCACGGCGCTCAGCATCGGCGCGGTCAACTACAACGCGCTGGCCGGAATGATCCAGAGCGGTAGCAAGGGCGGTGGCCTGCAGTTGTCCAAGCGCAAGCAGCAGGTGCTCATTGCCGTGCAGATCACGATCGCCTCGTTCCTGATCTTCTGCAACATGGCCCTGTTCCTGAACGCCAAGAAGATCATCGATACCGACATGGGTTTCCAGGTCGATGGCGTGACGCGCCTGTTCCTCGACGAGTCGGTCCAGGCTGAGCAGACCAGCGAGCAACAGATCGCGACCCTGGCCGACATCAAGGCCGCGCTGCTGGCCATTCCCGGCGTCGAAGGGATCAGTCAGTCAGGTTCGCCTCTCGCCAGCTTCTCCGGCATGGCGCTGACCGATGTCGCGAGCGGCAAGCCCTACACGCCCGAGCGCAAGAAGATCGATCACGAATACTTCCGCATGATCAACCAGCGGATCGTGAAGGGCAGGGGCATCTCCCAGGAAGACGTCCGTGGCGAGCGGCGCGTGATGGTCGTGGACGAGGCGTTCGCCCGTGAACTGGGTGGAGACCCGCTCAAGATCAGGCTCTCGACTGGCGACGGCGAACCGTACGAGATCATCGGCGTGGTCAACGAGATCACGATCCCGAACGAGGATGCAGGCATCCCACGCGCCTATACCCCGATCGTAGCCGATGCGAGCTACTTCCTTGTCAAGACCAGCACCGAAATCGACCGTGAAACGATCGCCTCGCGCATCAAGGAGAAGACGTCGAACTATGTCGTCAACGAGTACGAACCGCTGATCAACACCTACCGTCTGGCCTTGTTCAAGCAGATCGCCACCATCGCGATCTCGGCCTCGCTGACGGCGCTCATCATCCTGCTGTCCGGGCTCGGCATCTACGGCATCGTCAACAACTCGGTGAGGCAGCGTCGCTTCGAGCTTGGCACCCGCATCGCGATCGGCGCCAAGCGGCGCCAGCTCCTGAAGATGATCCTCGGGCAGAACCTGATGCCGATCGCCATCGGAATCCTGATCGGACTGGCGCTGCTGTTCGGGGTGTACGCATTCATGCGCGAGACCGTCATGCCGTACATCAGCATGGATCTCATCGGGGTGTTCGTGGTCAACCTGGCGATCGTCCTGGGGATCGCGTTCGCTGCATGCTACCTCCCGCTGCGCATCCTGTTCTCAAGACCTCCGGCATTCATTCTGCGCAACGAATGACCGCATGAAAGCAATGGCAGGGCCAGCCCTGCACGATCTGCCTGCCATCCGGCCGTGAGCCGGGTGGCAGGCGTCTACATGGAACCAGACAATGGAATCGATCCTCGAAAACGACGTGGAGCCGCAGAGCGTGGCCGCGTTCTCGGCCAGCATGCCTGAAGACGTTCAATATGAAAGCTCCGTGCTGCCTTTCATCATCAGGCGCGGATCGTCAGCTGTCTCGCTCGATGAATGGGTGAGCCGCAATCGCGCCGATGTCGACCGCGCCCTGCACAGGTATGGCGCTGTGCTGTTCAAGGGTTTCGGCATCGATTCCGCCGAACGGCTCAATGCGGTCGCGCTTGCGCACTCGGACGAACTGCTCGACTACATCGAGCGCGGCGCTCCGCGGATTCGCCTCGGCGACAAGGTCTACTCGTCGACGGAGTACGCGAAGGAGGAGGTCATCCCGATGCATCACGAGATGTCCTACTCGCATCACTGGCCGACAACCCTTTACTTCTGCAGCGAGATCGTCGCGGAGGAGGGCGGTTATACCCCTCTGGCCGACGATCGCAAGGTTATCCGCGCCATTCCCGATGAAATCAAGCAGCGCTTCATCGACAAGAAAGTGATGTATGTCAGGAACTACGGCCTTGGCGTCGACATGGACTGGCGCGAAGCCTTCCAGACCGATTCGAAGCCTGTCGTCGAGGAATATCTTGCGGCCAGCAAGACGCAGTTCGAATGGCTGCCCGGCGACGTCCTGCGTACGCGAGCGGTGAGGCAGGCCATTGCCGTCCATCCGGTCACGAACGACATCGTATGGTTCAACCATGCGCACTTGTTCCACAGCTCCAACATGCCGGCCGACGTGAGAGAATTCCTGGCTGAGGAGTTCACGGAAGAGGGCATGCCGCGCAATGCGTACTACGGCGACGGCAGCCCGATCGAGGACTCGGTCGTTGCCATCATCCGATCGATCTACGATCAACATGCAGTCCGCTTCGAATGGGAAAAGGGAGATGTCTTGTTCGTGGACAATTTCCTGCTGACGCATGGCCGGTCGCCTTTCAAGGGGCCGCGGCGCGTCTGCGTGGCGATGTCGAAGCTGTATACGAATCACGATATCTGAATGAAAGAGAGGAATCCCGGAATGCACGTTCTGGATATTAAGGAAGGACAGCGTATCGACCGCTGTGAAATGTCGGTCTTCGACCTCGATCGACCGCTCCCGCTGGTGATCCAGCCAAGACAGGGCGAACAGATCGGCCTGCTCGAGGTCGCGGCGAACAAGGACGCGCTCGATGCGCTCCTGGCGCAGTATGGCGCGATCCTGTTCCGCGGCTTCGACGTCGCGTCGAAGGAAGCCTTCAACGATTTCATCTCGCATGCGTCCTCGGACGCGCTTTTCTACAGCGAACGCTCGTCGCCGCGGCATGCGGTCTACAGGAACATCTATACGTCGACCGACCATCCGCCGGACAAGGAGATCGTCCAGCACTCGGAGCAGTCGTACAACAAATCCTTTCCGCGGCGCATCTTCTTCTACTGCGAGAAGCCATCGCCGATCGGCGGCAATACGCCGATTGCCGACGCCAGGAAAATCTACAAGCGGATCCCTGGAGATATCGTCTCCACCTTCGAAAAGCGGCATTACCGCTACTCCCGCTGCTTCTGGCAGGTGATGGGTACCACGTGGCAGACCGCGTTCCAGACGCCGGAAAAGTCGAAGGTGGAAGAGTACTGCCGAAACAACGACATCCATTTCGAGTGGTTCCCGGACGATGTGCTGAAGACTTACCAGGTGCGCCACACGACCGCCTATCATCCCGTCACGGGAGAGCCGTGCTGGTTCAACCACTGCACGTTCTTCAACCTGCTGTCGCTCGATGAGGAAACGCAGGAAATCCTCAGCTGTTCGTTCGAACCGAACGAGCTGCCAAACCAGACGTTCTATGGCGACGGCGGGATCATCGAGGACGCGGTGATCCGCACCCTGCAGGATGCCTACAAGGCGGAAACCGTCGAATTCGAATGGAAGCAGGGTGATGTCATCATGATCGACAATATCCTGGTGACCCATGGACGCCGCAGCTATCAGGGTGAACGCAGCCTGCTGTGCGGGATGAGCGATATCACGCACTGGGAGAACGTGCGGGAAAAAACCCATGCATGACCGCTGCCGGCATGCCGGGATGCGCATCGCCCCATCGGGGCTGCGCGATCCCGGCGCGCCGCAGCCATGGATTTCCGGCCCGTCGCATCTCCGTGAGACGGTCGCTGGCAGCAGGATCAGGATTCAGCCGTGAACATACTCGCAAAAGCGCCTATCACCGATTACTCCCTGTGGGGCATATTCAAGCGTTTCAAATGGCCGATTCTCGGCACATTCACGCTTGTTGTGATCGAGAACATGCTGTTCATCGCCCAGCCGAAACTGATCGGCGACACGGTCGACGGGCTGATTGCAGGCGACTACTATCACCTGCACATCTACATCGGCATCATGCTGATCTATGCGTTCGTCACGACCTTCAGGATGGGCTACGACGACAGGACCTACGCGGCCATCCGCTCGGAATTGTCGGTTGAAACCGTGATCCACCAGAAGCGCGCCAACTCTTCCCTTTCGGAGACGGCCGAACGCACCGCGCTGTGCGACGAGATATTGGGATTCTTCGAAAGCGGATTGTTCGTCATCGTCAAATCGATCGTCGAAGTCGTCGGCGCGATGATCATGCTGGCCTACATCGACATCCGCATCTGCATTGCGGCCGGCTGTGCATTGATCATCACCCAGCTGGTCTGGGCGGCAACGCGAAAGCCGGTCAGGTCGCTGTTTACGCAGCGCAACAACCAGCGAGAGCGCAAGGTCGAAGAGATCGAGTCCGGCGACTACGCCAGGATCACCAATCACTTCCGGAAAATCGCCCATATCAAGGTCAAGCTTTCCGACTACGAGGCCTTCAGTTTCTGCGCATTCGAACTGATCGGTATTGCCGTCTTCGCTTACGCAGCGTTCGTGACCATATCGACACCTGGCGTCACGGCCGGCATATTGATCGCCTGCTTCGGCTACATCAAGTCGCAGAACAACGCGGCGACGCGTCTTCCGGGTATCTACCACGCCATCGTCGGCGTGAACGAGATCGCCGGCCGCCTGCAGAAAATCGTGCGGATGGAAGCGAAGGAAAACGCGAGCTGATCAAGCTCGCAATACCACTAAAATCGACTCATCGTCCCGGCCCGGACACGCAGGCGCTTCCGATTCCATCGAGCGCGCGGGCAAGGGCAGGGCAGCCAGGATTCAGGAAAGAAATCGATGGATGTACAGAAGAAATCGCCGCAGACCGCCACCGCCTGGCGCTCCAAGGCAAAGATCGGCATCGCACTCGCTGCACTGCTTATCGTCGCGTTGCTGGTCGTCATGCGATCTGGCAACGCCGTCGCCATCAGCGAGCGCGAGCTCGTCCTCGACAGCGTGCAGAAAGGCAGCCTCGATGTGACGGTCGACGGCTTCGGGCAACTCGTGTCGGCGAGGCAGCAGTTGCTCAGTTCGCCTTCCCGGGCCACCGTGAAGGAAATCGTGCTCAAGCCCGGTGCGAAGGTCACTGCGGGCAGTGTGATCGCGCTGCTCGAAGATCCCGAGCTGACCCAGAGCGTCGAAACGGCCAAGCAGGTCGTCAGCGAGTCCCAGGCGAACCTGCGCAAGCTGATGCTCAACAATCAGCGCGAACGCCTTCGCGAGCAATCCAGTCTCGCCGAGCTCGTCTCGCAGCGGCAGAAGACGACCGTGCAGCGCGAAGCCGAAGAGAAGCTGGTCTCCAGCGGCATCGTCTCGCGCCTGACCTTCGAGCAGACGGTCCAGAACGAGAAGCAGCTCAACCAGCGCATCGCCCTGGCCAACCAGAGCATGGCCCAGTTGGATCTCCTGCATCGCGAGTCGGTGAATATCCAGCAGGATCAGGTCAAGCAGATGCAGGGCAACCTGGCCATCGCGCAATCCCAGCTCGATCGCCTGACCGTCAAGGCAGGCCTCGACGGCGTTCTGTTGAAGCTGCCTGTCGAAGTCGGCCAGGGCCTGTCTCCGGGACAGGAAGTCGCCCTGGTGGGCAGCGATGCGGACCTCATTGCGCTCATTCGCGTTCCGCAGGGCCAGGCGCAATCCGTGCATATCGGCAACACGGCCATCATCGACACGCGCGACGGCAAGATCAACGGCAGCGTCACCCGCATCGTGCCGATCGTGGCCAACAACACCGTCGAAATCGAGATCAAACTCCCGAGCACCAAGGGCACCAGCGCGCGACCGAACCTCAGTGTCGACTGCAGCATCATCGGTGATCGGCTCGAGAACGTGAAGTACGTCCGGCGACCGGCAGGCGTCTCACCGAATACCTCCGCGCAGGTATATGTCGTCGCCAAGGGCGACTCCACCGCGAGACCAAAGCAGGTGAGGTTCGGCAGGCAGGCAGGCCAGCACATCGAAGTGATTTCGGGCCTCGAACCTGGCGAACGACTGGTCGTTTCCGATCTTGCCAAGTACAACCTGGACGGACAGCCTTTCGGTATCGAATCGCGTTGATCTGGGATCTATGCGTTGCTCGGCTGCCTGATCGTCAGGCAGCCGACCTGCTCGTGGGATCATTCGGCCCGCGCATCGTCCCGCCGACCGAAGGGCGCTGCGTATGACCGGGGGCAAGCGGAGCGGGATTTCTTTCATTACATAATATGCATTATGCGAAATGATGCGCAGGATTTGCGCGAAACTGCGTGAAGCTTGCCCGCTGCTCAGGACTCGGTTTAACATCTTCTTAACCCCGCCGAGACGGGGCTTGCTCTTCACTTCGAGTCACTGACATGGATACGCGGTCAATGGATCGGCCGCCCTGCTGGAAGCCTGGCGCACCTTGCCCGAACAAATGCGCTGCCGCCCACTACTGGCGCACGATCTTCAATCACACGGAATTACACGGCCCTTGGTCGGGCTGGCGCTTAGCTGGCGCTCGATTGGTCTCACCATCGCGCGAATGGGCATCGCCGGCGATGGTCGATCGCTGGATGTACGCGCACTGGCGTTTACACGGTGCGGCTAGCGACACCAGCCGCATGCGTCCTGCTCGACCTGACACAGCTCCGACGCCTTTGCGCGAGTGAGACGCTGGGAACCGATTTCTAGCCGTACACGGTCAACGTAGGCCCTCGCGTTCTGGCAGTCGAGGTAATCCGGCGATCGCCGGGACGGCGTGCTGTGGCCCGATTGGCGCATTGCGGCGTTCCTGCGGGCAATCTCTCGTCGGGTGGCCTCAAGCTGTCTGCGTGCGCGCTCAGTGTCTGGGGGCGCGTAGTAGACGCCGGTTTCGCCTTGCTGCTTCCAGCCCGGCTCACACGGGACATTCTGGATGCTGACCTGCTTTCCCTTGGCGCATCGGATGATGTAACCGTCAGGCGCGTCCTGGGCGGCTGCAGGTACGACAAGCATCAAGAATAGGGCGGCAATGCGTCCGTGCATGTGTGTGATCCCCCGTGATCGCGGAGCGAGCTTAGCAAGGGTCTGCCGTGGGTGGCATCCCTACCCCTCCCCTGCCCCTGCAGGAACCCCCGGAGAAGCCCGGAGGCGACGCGACATGCCCGGCGGGCTGCCGACGGAAGGAAGCCGCCCACGGTGACGGCACCGGCTGTTATAGGACTTGGCCGTAGGGGGCGTGGCCCCCTACACCCCAAAGGCCGGGGTTTCCCGACGTGGTGAGGAGTTTCTATTGACGGAAGGAACCTCATTAGCTTTACTGCTAATCAGGTTTCAATGAGTTGGTTTCACGCCTTGTGGATCAATTCGGTGTTTCACACAATATCTTGTGGAACTCCGGTCCTTCATGGCGTTGACCGACCCGCATCACTGGTCTATCGTGATGACGCGCTCGTAGGTTTCGACTGACGCAAAAAAACCCCCGCCTGGGGCCAACCAGACGAGGGTTCCAATCTTTCGGAGGTTCCGACCCGCCTCGAAAGGCTGCTCTTTCCGCTCCACGATGATTGAAGACGCCAAACATCGTAGGTATGCCGAACGAGTAGTGTCAAGGGGTTAACTCGATACACATCACATTTTGTGATGAAGGAGCTAACAACATGCCAGCCTACTTCGTGTGCTACGACCTGAAGAAGCAAGGTCAAGATTACGCTCACCTGAAGAGCCAGCTTCAGCAATTCCATCCGCATATGCAGATTCAGCAATCGGTCTGGCTGATCCACTCGCTCGCGTCTACTGAGGCGGTCAAAAACCATCTAGGTGCATTCGTGGATTCGAACGACAGTCTGATAGTCATTCAAGCTTCTGAGGCAAAGACTCAGGGTCTTTCGTTCTTGGAAGATTACAACATACAGGTAATTCTCAAGAGGTGATTGACGAGGGAGGCTCCGGATTTCGGGGCCTCCCATTTTTTGTGGTTTGGCTGCAATTCACAAAATCTTCCTTTCAGTATTTGGTTCCCGGAGCGAGTTCAAGGGCACCGTACTTGTGCATTTCGCCGAAGGGCGTGGCTCTGCCCGAGGCCGGCCGGAGCGGCTGTTTTTCATCACGTCGCGATGCCGTGCCGACCTCCTCACGCTTTGCCGTGGATTGCGGCGGTTCGTTCGAGGGCTCCAAATACGGTTCGTATTGACCATTGAGCGCAACTGCGCGGCACTGATCAATACCCAATGCGTACCTGGTGCCCTGCTCTGTCAGACAACTGCATGTGCCGTCGTAGTGGCCGCCGGAAATCATGCAGAAGACGCGAGGCGGCGCCGAGGCGCGAGCGATATCGTCATAGAACGGCGCTGACCATGGCTGCGACGGAACGCGTGGCACGAACTGCAACAGATACTCTTCGGTGCTCATTTGCTTGCCGCGATCATTCCCCGGTAATGACGAACTGTCGGCAGAAGCGCCGCGCGGGACGGAGCCCGCATCGGCGCCTTCCGCCGCCAGTTCGTCGCCCAACGGGTTATACGTCGCGACGAATGCCAAGGCGCCACCGAAGAGACACAACGATATCGGGCCGATGATGAGCGCACGCTTGAGGATGGACGGCATCCGATAACGAATCTTGTGCAACTCGGCGGATGTGTAGAACGCGAAATACTTGGACGGTAACGCCCACTTCTCATAGTCATACATGGACTTGATGCGCTTGAACGGCAAGCGCACGTTTTCCATGATCTGATGATTGCGGAAAATGAACGTCTCGTCCTTGCCTGCGCTGCGGTACAGGTGTTCATGAAAGCCGATCAGGCCCCGAATGTATGTGTCGAGGAAGTCGGGCTGTTGCGTGGCAAACACGATGCGGATGCCGTAGTGACGAACCTTGCTTAATTCGCGGATGTGCGCAGCAGGCTCGCCAGAACGACGCGCAGGAAAGAACTGCTGCGCCTCGTCTATGAAAAGGATTGCGCCGGCCGGCAGTTCGGTCCACTTCGAGGGGTCATCCCAAGGCGTTACACCGGGCACGGAAATCCCGTTGATGTTGCACACGAAGACGTGCTCCCCGGCTTCGACGAGATCGGCGATGCGCTGGACCATGCGCAGCGACTTTCCGGAACCGGGCAGCCCGGTGAGGATCGATAGAGGTGCGGTGTCACCGATCATGGCTCCTGTCTCCTCGCCAAGAACACGCGCTGCACGCCCTGAATACCGTACGCGCTAAGAATGATCGACACGCCAGTGTCAATGCCAAGCGCGTGAATCCATGCGGCGAACTGCGCCGGGATCGCATGCCAGTATGTGATCGCCTGATCAATCAATGGCTCGTAGAGGAATTCTTGAGCGACGAAGCCGAGGCCAAGGGCGGAAAGGATCTTGCCTACCCACACGGCCGCCCTCGCTTGAATGACGAGATTGATCACCTGGGCGACGCCGCCCAAAAGTTTGCTGTCGAAGTCGATCATGAGAACACCACCTTCATAGCGTAGACGCTGCACATCGCAATGACGAACAATCGGATGACAGACAAAAGCGTGTAGAACTCAGGCGGTAGGGTCCACGTGTGGCCCATGATGCTGATGGGTGGAATGAGCGTGCCACCACCGACGTTGACGAGGCCCTGATTGAACGACGGCCCGTCGCCCTCTTCGATGAATACGCCGTCGGGCTCCTCTCCATCATCAATGCCGTTTCCTGCATCTGAGGCCAGATCGTCGTCTGCCTTTCTCGCCCTGCACTTCTGTTCCAGCGCGGTGCGTGCTGACTTGCAGAGAATTTCATCGCCTGAGCAGGTGAACTCGGCCACAGCGCCAGAGGCCAAGCACTCGCCGCCTGACGCCTTGTTGCCGTTAGGCGAACATCGCTGACGCCATCCTTGCCCAAGAATTGCGCAGCCGATGGGATCACCGCTGCACGATGGCGGTGAGTCACAGCCTTGACCACCGGAAGCAGTGCCGCCCTGGCATTGCTTCGGGTCGGTCTTTGGGTCGCAACCGGTGTTGTTATCGGATGGTCTGCGGCAATTCGAATCAGTTGAGGGATTGCATGTGGAAGGATTTGGCGTGCCCGTGCTGGTGCCCGTGCAAATGACGTGCGTACGTCCGGTGTAGCCATTGCCCGAACGCTCAGAGACGGTCGTGCAGTTGGTGGGAGGTTTCCAGTCTGAATTGTCGGCAGGCTTCGGATCAGGCGCAGGCGGCTTGGGCGCACCATCACCGTTGGTTCCGTACTGGTTGCCGTCCTTCTTGTCTCCGGTGTCGCCCTTGCCCCAGCAGAAGGTCTTCCCGTTGCTCGCAGTAGCGCACTTCTCGCCGTTGGGCTTGACACACATCGTCTGACCAGCCGAAGCCGGCACGCACTGCTGATCGGGTTTCGGTGGCGGTTCGTCGTCTTTGCAGACTGCGCCGGTAGGCGTCCAGCCGCCGACGGTGCCGATCGTGCTAGCGAAGCCTTCGATATCGTAATTGTCTGACGGCGCATCGCCTCGTTTGAACTTGCAACCGCCAGCGCAAATTTCCGACTTGTCGAAGCCGGAGAAGATGATTAGCCCAGGTGGCAACGCCTCAAGCGCGATACACGAACGTGTGAAGACGAAGGTTGATTGGCTGCCGCCGTTCGCGTTACGGCACATGTTCGCGGTTGAATCCTTCGGACGAACACCGCATGAGAATTGGAAGGTTCCGGTCTTAGTGCAGTTGTCGTAGACGACAGAACCGACACTTAACGTCATGGTGTAGGCAACTGCAGCGATGCATTGATTGTATGCGCGCCCCTCAGAGCATCCATCGTTCGCTGATCCACATGTATTCGACGACTGAGCGGATGCGACAGGAGGGATAAGCAATGCAAGGGCGAGCATGAAGAAGCTGAGGAAGAGTGAGCGCGCATTCATTTCAGACCCCCTTAATGAACACTGCGGCACCCATGATCCAGACAATGAGAACGACGACGCCGGTCATGATGTTTTCTCCTGAAAAAATGGCCCGCCGGAGCGGGCCACGGTCGGCAGATGCTTGCCGGCGGCAATTACTTGAGGATGCCGAAGGCCTTGAGCGCCCAGCGCGCACCCACCCACGCGGTGTGGATGAGGATGCCCGCCGCGAGCATGGCGGCGATGATCACTGTCACGGTCGCCGCGTCGAAACCACCGCCACCAGCCTGGGCGGAGGCGCTGCCGGCAGCGATCAGGGCGGAGCCGCCCAGCGTGACGGCAGCGGAACGATGGGATGCGGTGGAAACGATCGAGGCCACACTGTCGCGGGCGCGGCGGATGGCTGTCTGCAGGTTCTTGCGGTTCATGGTTTTCAGTCCTCTTTGGGTGGTGACAGGAGATCGCGATAAATCGCGAGGATTGCGACGCAAGCGAAGAGAGCACTACCCACCGTGTTTGCGTCTTCCACAGTGGGCAGCATGTCGGCCATCGCCTGTCCAGGGTCTTCAACCTCGATCCACTGCCCGGCAGGGCACTGCATTGCTTGTGTGTCGAATTGAGGGCAGGCGTAGACCCACATAGGGGGATTCCTTGTCAGGCAGCGCGGGTGCGCGGCGTGGCGGATTCAGCGAGCGAACGAAGGACCGGGAAGCGGCCCCAGTTCAGCGCGCCTTTGTTGACGGTCAGCATCGCGGCGGGGTCGAGCAGGTACTCGCCCGGTGCGTACGGCTGCTGTCCGTTTTCCAGACGGACATCGAAGGGATAGGCGAAGCCGCCCACTTCGAGCTTGGCCTTCTGCTTGCGCGTGGTGAACTCGCGGTCCTTGCCGCTGTCATCGGTGAAGGTGCCTTTGCGCTCTTCGACGTTGGCGGACAAGACGGAGACTTTGATCTGATCGAGGTTCATTGGTTGATTTCCTGTGACGTGATGAGTGAGTGAATTTCCGGCCAGTCAACGCCGGTTGAGTTCGACGCCCAGTCGGGAAGCTTCGGTGACGTGAGCGAGCGAATGACGGAGCCAAGTTCCGCGTCGTTGCGCGTGTGCTTGACGATGAAATGAAGGGTTGCGCCGTACTGGCGCTTGAGGTGACGACGGCAGCTTTTGAGCGTGGCGACCGCTGCTGCGTTGGTGACGTCAATGCGCGTTGCCATGGCCTGCAGGAAGCGCAGGACGGGATACGCACCAAGCAGGTAATTGGCAGGATCGCGGAGAAGGTCGAGCGGCAATTCCTTACGATTCGACGCGGTGAATTGCACCTCGTAGCGCACCCATGGCGATTCACGGTCGCCCAGTTGCTTGCCCTTCTCGTAGACGCGCATGCGCTTTTCGGACGTGACACTGCCGATGTAGAAGGTCGAGCCATCGCCGCTGCCGAAGTCGTCGATATGCTGGGCCTTGGGTGTTTGGCCCCGGTTATCGAACTCGCCTGCCTGATGTCTGCAGATCGCCCAGGTGATCGGATGGAAGCCGTGCAAGTCATCTGCGGCAACGTCCACGCGGGTGATTCTCCCGGCGCTGCTTTCGAGCTTCGCCCGAAGCTCTAGCCACCGCTTCGCATGGCCAGAGCCCGCAGCGCCCTCGTACAGTCGGCAGCCATCGCCCGTGAGTTCAAGGCGTGCGGTGTAGACGCCATCTTTGCGGACGGTGTGAGGCCCGCCCATTTCGATCAAGCCGACGTGCTCCCCTGCCCCGTTGCGTAGGCTCACGCGCCACGCGTAGAAGCGGCCGGCGCGTACTTCGTCGTGTGGCTGGATACCTGATCCGCCGAAGAAGAACGCACACAGGACGGATGCCAGCGCGCAGGCGTTCGAGCCTGTGGCGTCAAGCGTGTCAAGCGTGTCCTTCATCGATCGGTCCCATCCGGTCTCACGCAGAACCGCAGGAAGGTCAACCGATGCCGAGAACCAATCGAGCAGGACCCGGAAGGGCTGATCGTCTTCCCTGAACCCACTGACTCCCCTGTTAGACGCGGGGAGTCCGGTAGCGGCGCCGTCAGCCACAGAGCACCTCGGCAATCTCGAAGGCGAGCGCAGACGCGCTCTCTGCCGCTTCCGAGCCGATGGCGGCGGTCATGAGGTCGCCGCAGTCACGGGCGTGCCATTCGACGCGCATGGCGGCCTCACACTGGCGGCCGAGGTGCGACAGAAGGTCATAAGCCGCAACGTCAACATCAGCCATTGCCGCCCTGCCCTGCGAACATGTCGCGCTGCAGTCGTGCATGGGGGACCGAGGACAGGAGTAGCGTGTCCTGGCGGAACGCGAGGCCGGCGCGGTAGGCGCGATCAACGCGGAAGACCAGCCAGCAGAAGCCGACAGTCCAGCCGCCGAAGAACAACACGGCGAACAGGTCGGCGATCATCGGAACCACCGATTGCGGTTGAAGAAGAAGATCAGCGCGCAGATCACGGCAATGAGCAGGCATCCGCCCTGCAGGTATTGCGGCAAGCAGTCGTAGACCGTGCAGATGCCGTCGAGGAAAGCCGGCTTAGCGGTCATCGTTCCGCCCCCGCATGGACGCCCAAACAATGGCGCCACTGGTCAAGGCGACCGCGACGGTCCAGATCGTCGGCCCTGTTTCGCTGATCCCGAGAATGAGGATGTGATCTACCGCGCCCATGCCCTGCCCCTGTCCATGAAAGCCGGGCGGGATCGCGGTACGGAGGTCCCGAGGGAAGCGGGGGACCGCGACGGCCCCCGCCCGGCGCCGGGTGGCCTACGCTTAGAGGCTCTAAGCGTGGGCGGATGTATAGTGCGGCTAAACGAAGGCCGTCAAGAGGGGCTAAGCAATGGACGTTCGAGAACTCGTGGAACTGGCGAAGGAACGCAGCTCGTGCACGAACGATTCAGAGCTTGCAAAGCGGTTGGGTGTGACGCGTGCAAGCGTCAGCAATTGGAAGTGCGGGAGGAATTATCCGGACACTGTGGCGTGCGCAAAAATAGCTGAAATCACGGAGATTCCGCTTGCTCGTGTACTTGGCACTGTTGGCGAGGCGCGAGCGATTTCGCGAGAAGAAAAGGCCGTGTGGCGCCGTCTTGCAAGTGCGGCCGCGCTTGTGCTGATGTTGATTCCGCTCGCCTCTCGCGTGCAGGCATCGACGGACCTGAATGGCCGCGCCGGATATGCATTATGCGAAATACGCTAAATGCACTTTAAGGTCTGCAGCTCGACCGACCTCTTTCCACCGACCTTACCTAATCCCGCCCGTCCCCTTGCATGCCTCGTAGACGCGCTCGTCGTAATACCGGCGCTGGTTGTAGGTAGTGTTCAATCCTGCGGACTGCCGGAACGCGTCGCGTTGGCTTCGTGCGATCTGGCAGGCAGATGGACCAGAGCCGGATCGGTTGGCGTCCGGCCAGCCGAAGGAGTAATCGCCATCACTGCGTCGGCTGCGGGCCCGACGTTCTTCCACGGCCCTGCGATCGCGTTCGACTTTGTCGGCCAGGTACGGATTGAAGCCCGGATCGCTGTAGCTCCGCGTCGATTGCGTCACATGCCCTGGCGGGCATGGCGAATTCTGGAATGTCACGCGCTTCGCTGCGTCCACACATTTGTGGATCACGCCATCCTCGGCTGCCACGGGAAGTGTCAGCACGCACAGCAAGGCGAATATGGGTTTGAACATAGACATGGCCTCCATGCTGGAATATCTGCGGCAAGCACATCCCGTGTAGCGATCGAAACTGCGAAAAAAATCGAAGATTCAGGGCTGCGGGCGATATGGATCCATCCACTGCACTCAGTCCAGGACACAGTCCTGAGCGCGTATGCCACATTGAACAGTCTAACCCTGCACCACCGGCGAAACGCGATTCCTGCCGGACAAAAAGCACGGTAGAACGGCATCAAGGATCAAGACAGGTCACCGCCCGTCCGACTGCTTGCGGATGCAGGCGCACCTGTGCTGCCACGCGGTTGACATGCGTTTCCTATGGAATATCCTCGAAAGGATGCGCTGAATGCGCTGATGGCAACTAACGGAACTAGACCATGGACAAGAACGGAGGGAATCCGACATGACCGAAACAATCCAGGAACCCGCGACGAGCCAGGAGATCGGAGCGCCGCTGGAGACCGGGATGCCCCGGGGACTGTTCAACCCTTTCCTGCCTGGATTCGACGAGAATCCATATGATCATTACCGAGATCTGCGTAATACGGATCCGGTGCAGGAACACCCGATGGGGTTCTGGTTCGTGACACGACACGCCGATGTGTCCGCGATCCTGCGCGACAACCGCTTGTCCGTCGCGGATCGCAACCTCGCCGACGGCCCGATGCGCGAGCAGTACCAGCACCTGATCGCAGACCAGGAAGTCAAGCTGACGTCGATGATCGACAGCGACCCGCCGGATCACACGCGTCTGCGTGCCCTGGTCGGCAAGGTGTTCACTGCGCGTGCGATCGCCGGGCTGGAGTCGATGGTGACCAAACTGGTCGACGATTCCCTGGATCGCATCGCGGATGCCGGCTCGGCCAACCTGATCGATGCATTCGCCTTCCCATTGCCGTTTGCGGTGATCGGAAAGATGCTCGGTATGCCCGACAGCGACCCCACGCGGCTTCGCGAATTGGTCGAGACCTTGATCATGTCGCTGGAACCCGTCACCGATCCAGAGGTGATGAAGGCGATCGCCCAGTGCGAGGTCGAGCTGTGCGGCATGGTCAAGGAGATCATCACGTGGAAACGGAACAACCCCGCCGATGACCTGATGACAGGCCTTATCCAGGCGGAGGAAAACGGTGACCTGCTCTCCGACGACGAACTGGTGGCCCAGATCCTGCTGCTCTACATGGCAGGCCACCACACGACCGTCAACCTGATCGGCAACGGTATGGCCGCGCTGCTGCGGCACCCCGATCAGCTTGCGCTGCTGCGATCGAACCCGGACCTCGTCGGCAACGCAATCGAGGAGTTCCTCCGCTACGACAGCCCCATTCACCAGACCCGCCGAATCACCCTCACCCCGTACAACATCGGCGGCATCGAGATCCCGGTCGGTACCATGATCATCGGATGCATCGGATCGGCCAATCGGGATGAGCGCATGTTCGGTCCAGACACCGACGTGCTGCGGATCGATCGCGAACTGGCACGCCAGCACCTGTCCTTCAGCGCTGGCGTGCACTACTGCCTTGGCTCCGCGCTCGCGCGGCTGGAAGGCCGGGTGGCATTCAACCGACTGGTGGCCAGATTTCCGAAAATGGCACTGTCCGGTCCAGTTCGCTGGAATGGCCGCATGAATCTGCGCGGCGCGGCGGACGTCCCGGTCACCGTGTAGCCATCTGCTCGAACGCGCCTGGTGTCGCCGACAGCAAGCACGCTTCGCGCGCAACGTGCGAAAGCCGTGCAGCGCAGGCTTCCAGCTTGTCGTTGGCCTTCGGCGCAGACATCCATTGACTTGCGAATTCGCTTCAACCGCCCAGACTGCGGCGATGCCGTGGTCGATGTTTCAGAGCATGTCTCGTGTGTGAGCTGCAAAACGACCTAAACGAACGGAACGAAACCATGAATGAAGGGAACCAGACGATGAGCGAAACGACCCCGGAAGCAGAGATGAGCCCGGAAATGATGATGCCTCCGGGAATTTTCAACCCGTTCACGCCGGGGTTCGACGAAAGCCCGTACGAGCATTACCGCGAGATGCGCGATCTCCACCCGGTGCAGGAGCACCCGATGGGCGTCTGGTTCGTATCCCGGTATGCCGACGTCTCCGCAATGCTGCGCGATCCGGAATTGTCCGCGTCGGAAGAGAACATCGCCGATGGTCCGATGCGCCAACAGTATGAGGAAATTGTCCTCAACTCGCCCATCAAGCTCGTGACCATGATGGACAGCGACCCGCCGGACCACACCCGGCTTCGGGCATCGGTTGGCAAGGTGTTCTCGCCACGCGCGATCGCAGCGCTTGAGCCCATGGTCACCGAACTGGTCGACCAGGCGCTGGACCGCATCGCCGATGCAGGTTCGGCGAATCTGATCGACGCGCTGGCGTTCCCGCTCCCGTTCGCGGTGATCAACAAGATGCTCGGCATGCCGGAGACAGCTGATACCACCCGGCTGCTCGAGTTGACCGAAACGATGGTCCTTGCGCTGGAGCCGGTCGGAGATCCCGAAGCGATGGCGACGATTGTCCGGGCCAACATCGAACTGTGCGAAATGATGCGTGAGGCCATCGCATGGAAGCAGAAGAATCCGGCAGAGGACCTGCTGACCGGACTCATCCATGCAGCGAATAACGGCGACTTCCACACTGAGGACGAACTTGTGGCGCAGCTTCTGCTGCTCTACATGGCGGGCCACCATTCGACCGTCAGCCTGCTCGGCAACGGTGTGACTGCGCTGCTGCGCCATCCCGATCAGCATGCGCTGCTCCGGGCGAAGCCCGAACTCATCAACAACGCCGTCGAGGAATTCCTCCGCTACGACAGCCCGACACACCAGACCCGCCGGATTACCCGCGGCCCGTACACGATCGGCGGCAAGGAGATTCCGCCCGGCGCGTTGGTGATCGCCCTCCTCGGCTCGGCCAACCGGGACGAGCGCATGTTCGGCCCAGACACCGACGTGCTGCGGATCGACCGCGAAGATGCCCGCCATCAAGTCTCGTTCAGCGTCGGCATACATCACTGCCTCGGGTCCGCGCTCGCCCGAATGGAAGGCCGGGTTGCGGTCAGCCGTCTGGTCAACAGGTTCCCCAAACTGGCGTTGTCAGGTCCGGTGCTCTGGAATGGCCGCATGAACATGCGCGCCGCGACGGATATCCCGATCAGCGTCTAAACACTGGCGATGCGCCCGACTGGTCGAAAGTGGCATGGACCAGTCGGGCAACACCAGCGGGAGCGCTGCCCCCCTCCCCTGCTCACCAGGCCTGAAAGCGTGAAAAACGCATCGAATGCTTGATGTCGCGCGGCGGGCAGTTCGATCGACAGCGCCGTTTCCAGGCCATCACCTCGATCTTCCAGCGCATTCGATTCGCTTTGGACGAAACCTGTCCTTGCCACAAGTCCAGGTCTGCCTGACCGAACCTGTACTGCGCGCCATCACAACATGGCCGTGCGATTTGCGGGCCGCGATCTGTTCGACCGATCCGGATCGCGCGACGCGCATGCGTTCACGCTTGAGACTCGCCGGCGACAGCCCTCGGCCGTTCCCTGTCACTGAGCCTCTAGTCTGGTCTGGTCTTGGAGGCCAATCGCCCAATGTTGACGCCATCAGTGCCTCAACGACCACACGATGCCAGCCAACATTGGATTGCCGTGATCTACGGAAAGAGTGCGGAATGCAGCGCGGTATGCGCGGGTGCTCGAAGCACGGTGATCATGGCAGTGCTGGCTTGCGTCTGCGGGAGACTGGCCGGCCAATGGCGCGAATGCGCTGGCGGCGAACACTGCATTCGCTCGATTCGGGTCTCTATCCCCCACCCCCGGACATGCCGTCCGGAGGTGAGGCACACATCTCGCAGCGCTGAAACGAACCGCTCAGCGGATGTCCTCGAGGTCAACCAGGTCGACCTTGGCGTTGACATACTTGTCTTCCAGCAAGGTCGTGCGCAACGTCGTCGCGAAGAACTTGTGGCTGTCGTCGACGAGGCTGAGGTTCAGCAAGGGGTACGGAACGAAGCCGACTTCAGCGAAACCGACGTCCTGGATCAGCGCGACTTCGACCTTGCCGTTCGGCTTGGGTGTATAGGTCCATTGGTTGTGGATCCGCTCCAATCGCACCACGCCCGGCGTGTGCGGCAAGCTGTTCGGCATGCCCACCACATCGAGCGTGACCGCCTTGGTCGCCTTGTCCTGGTGGAATATCGTCGAGATCAGCAGTTCGCGATCGGCGAACGGCCCGGGCACTTCCACGCGCCATAGATCCCGGTCGTAGCCTCGCTCAGGCGTGAAGTCCATGATGCGCTTGAAACCCACGCATCCGGGGATCCACTGCTTGCAAACAGGCAGGGTGTCGCCGATGACGACGTGCTGCGAGACCAGCTGGCTCAGCGTGTAGTCGCCTTCCATCACTGTCCGCAGCTTCAGCATCACGTCGCCGGGAGCCTTCATGGTGTAGACCTTGATGCCATCCTCGTCCTTGGCCAGCTCCCATTCCCCCGACCCGGAGGCAGCCCATGCGAAATGCGCGACGAGCGCTGCCATCACGACGAGGCTGAATGCGAAGTAGAGCCGCTTCCAAAGCGGATCCTTGACCTTCCGGGGCGCGGCAACCTTGTCCGTGGTTGTGCTGTTCGACACTTCGTTCATGCTGTTTTCCTGTCCTTGTGGATTGAGTGATGGCATATCGACGCCGTTCGCTGGAGCGGCGATCAGGCCGCGACCGTTCCAGCTTCAGCAGGCGTGTTCCGGGTCTGGGTGAAGATGTCGGCGAGATACTTCGCCAGGCAAAGCAGCGTGAGCGTCGGCGCAACCCGTCCGTTCTCGGGGATCAGAGAGCCGTCGCAGACATGCAGGTCACGCACGCTGGTTTCGAGCCTGGTGTCGACATCGCTGCCGATGCGCAGCGTGCCGAGCACGCCGCCGGTGAATATCGGCATCTTGTAGATGTCTCGGGCACCCGCACGTTCGAGGATCGCGCGGGCCGCCTTTTCGCCGCGCGCGAGCTTTTCGAATACCGGGGCGTCGAGCGTCTTGTGATAGCACCCATCGGGGGACAGTCCGCCGCCGACTTCGTCGTGCGCCATCACCGTGACTCCGATGTGCTCGTGATACGCGAACATCCGCGAGATCTGCAGGTATCTCAGCATGAACATGCGGAACGGCAGCTTGTGGAAGTTCGAGTCCCTCAGGACAAGACCCTCTTCGAGCGTGGTCTCCATCGTGCCGGTGAAACTGTCGAGGCCGCGAAGACCACGGACACGTCCGAACACCGTGAACAGAGGGTCGATGTAGTAGCCGCCGGCAGCGACGTGCTGCAGTCCGCTGGCGCGCAGCAGTAGCGGCGTCGCCAGCGATCCCGCGCAGACAACGACCCGCCCTGCCCGGAACCGGACCGTACGGCTGCCGAAGGTGCCTTCCCGGATCCGGCACTCCACGCCGACCGCACGTCCATTCTCGATCAATACCCGCTCCACGAGGGTCTCGCACTTGAGAACCGCGCCCTGACGGACGGCCTCGTCCAGAAAGGTCAGCGCCTTCCACTTGGCCTCGTAGGAGTAGGCGCCGCTGCACTTCGACTGGTCGATCAGCATCAGCTTCTTCTTCCAGTCGTAACCGAGCGCGATCGCGGCCTCCCGCACCTTGTGCGCCTGCGGGCTGATCAGCGCGTCGGGCAACTCGGCGAGCGGGATCTGGGGACGGATTGCATCGTAGGCGGGCTGCAGATCGATTCCCAATGCCCGATAAGCCTCCATCGGGGGCTCGTCCATCACCGCCAGATACAGCGCGCTCGAGCCGCCAGCGGCGTACACCATGGTGTCCTTGAGCTTGTGCGCCACCGTGATTTCATTGAACATCGTCCCGAGGGTCCAGAGCGTCTCCTTGAGCGGGACATACTCGCCCCGCTCAAGGACCAAGACCTTCTGGCCGCGCGCAGTGAGTTCGCGCGCGATGGTAGCGCCGGCGGTTCCCGAGCCGACCACGATGCAATCGTAGGTTTCGACTTCCGCGGACATGCTCATGGCTTGGCCGGTGCCTGCGGCGTGGCGCCCTTGCCCTGGTTCAGGGACCTGCGGTAGAGCTGCATTTGACGCTCTCGATACGCGAAGTCGGTCAGCGAGCGCTGCGTGTGGAATTCCTCGTCGATCTCGACGTCGAACGCAGCCGCATTCGTCTTGACGAGCGTGATGCGGCGCTTGAGCAGGTTGTTCATCGAAGCCCTCATCGGCACCCACATCCTGCCGAATTGCTTGACCTCGATGACGGACCATTCCTTGTACAAACGACCGGTGGGATCGTACAGCTCATCCTTGAGCACGTTGAAGCGCTCCTTGTCGATATAGGTGACGATGCGACTGTAGTAGGAACGCTTGCGGCGCTTCTCGGTCGGGATCATCTCGATCTTCCAGACCGGCCGTCCGCGATAGGTTTCCTGCCCGAGGAGCTTGTACGTGTAGTCCTTGACCTTCCTGTCGTCGGAAGAGTCTTCGGTCGACACCTCCGAGCCGAACATCGCGGCGGCTTCGTTGCCATCGGAAACGGCGACCAGGCGCTTGACCTTGTTCAACACGGGCAGGTACACCCAGATATCGAACGTCTTGTCTTCATCGGCGTAGATCCACGACAGCATCGTGGTGCCCTTCTCGCTCACGGGATCGACGATCACGTCGAGCGACTTGTGGTCGACCCCGCCTTGTGCGATCGGCTTGTGCGTACTGAAGACTTCGAAGCGGATGTTGCGTGGCTTCTCGGCGCAGGTCAGCTTGCCATTCGACAACTTGTAGCGGCATGTGGAGAACTCCATCTGGCGCACGGATGAACGATACGTGCGATTCAGCACATCATCCACCTTGACCATGATCTCCCGTGCGTCCTGGGCGAGCGATACGCTCGGGGCGGCCATGAACAGCATGGCGAGGAAAATGCCGTAGGCGCTTCTCATGCAACGTTCTCCTTATTGAACTTCGGTTTGAATTTCAGCAACAGGGCCGGCAACAGGAACAGGTCGTTGAGCATGCCCACGAAAATAGCCAGCGCACCGAATTTGCCCATGTTGGACGTGCCTGCTGCGGAGGCGACCGCCATGATGCCGAAACCCAGGCCGAGGATCAGCGAGGTGAACACCACACCGGGACCTGCTTCGGCCATGGTCCGCCGAAGCGCGGCATTGACGTCTCCGTCTTCTTCGAGCTGCATCTGGTAAGTGGACATGAAATGCACGGTGTCGTCGATCGAGATGCCGATGATGATCGGCGCCAGCATCATCGTGAAGAAATCAAGCGGGACTCCGGTAATCCCGAGCACACCAAGGGTCAGCAGCGCAGGGATCAGGTTGGGAAGCAGCGCGATCAATCCGACCTTGATCGACCCGAACACCAGCAGCAGGATGATGCTCACCGCCACGAGGGCGATGCCGAAAGTGGTGGCCTGGTTCTCGGTGATGTACTGGGCCGCCTGCATCGCCAGCGCGAAGATGCCGGTGATGGAAACCTCGGTCTTTGGATACTCCGCCTTCAGCTGCACCATCATCTCGTCGATGTCTGCGCGCATCTGCTTGAACACCTCGGAATACTCGTAAGATCCGTAGCTGTGCAGCGAGATCTTGATGTTGGCCTTGCGATAGCTGTCGTCGACCAGGCGCTGGCGCTCGCTCGGGTTCGCGTTGTTGAACATGTACAGCGTCTGCGTGAGCATTTCGCGCGTATCGGGAATGCGTTCGTACTCTGGCGCATTGCCGTTGAGCTTCCGGTTGGCATCCTTTGCCACATCGACGATGGAATGGGTCGTCACCACGTACTTCTCGTACTTGGTCTTGAATTTCTCCTGCAGCGCTTCCATCGCCTTCAGCACGGCCGGGTCCTGCAGTGCGAAGTCTTCCTTGAAATCGAGGTAGAGCACCATGGTGTAGGCGCCCATCATGTGCTCGTCGGCGACCTGGACACTCTTCGTGAAGGTCGAGTCCTCCGGATACTGGTCGAGGATCTGCGAGTTGATCTTCACCTGGCTCGCGCCATAGATCGAGACGATGAGCAGCAAGACGAAGGGAATGATGAATGCGACCGGACGCTTCTCCACGAGGGGAACGACCTTCTCCAGGGCCGACTTCAGGGACGGCAGCACATCCAGGAACCGTTTGTTCTCTGTCGTGACGACGACCACCTTCTTCTTCGATACCGTCGGCCAGATGTCGATCAGCATCGGCAGCAGGTAGAAGGTCAGGAGCAACGCGAACAGGATGCCGAGGGTCGACATGATCGCGAAGTTCTGGATCGGAACGACCGGGGTGATATTCAGCGCCATCGTGCCGGTCATGTTCGTGATGCCGGTCAGGAGCAGCGCGACGCCGGTGAACTTGTAGGTGCGGCGCAGCGCGGTCGAATGGTCGATGCCGGACGTGCGCAAACGAGTGTAGCTGGTCAGGGTATGCACCGAATCAGCCACGCCGACGGTCAGGATCAGGAAGATGGTCAGGATCAGGAAGCCGGTCACGGTAAGCCCGAGCCAGCCGGTGACGCCGAGCGTGAAGACCGTGGTCAGGATGACGATCAGCATCGACCACGCCACAGCGGACACGGAACGGAACAGGAACCACAGCAGCAGCATGATGATCGCGAAGGCAGCCAGATAGAGCATGCCCATCTCTTCGGTCATCTTCACGTCATGCTCGGCGGCTGCGGTGTTGCCGACGGCGTAATAGTCCAGGTGCTTCGCGTACTCGGGCTTTGCGAGGATCTTCTTGATTTCCTCGAACAGCTTCAGGTAGTCGGCCTGATCGGTCGGCTTGAACTCGACAGGCTTGTCATCTTCGGTCGTTTCGACCTCATCGAGCGACAGAACCGTATCCTCGGTGACCTCCTCCGCATCGACGGGGATCGCGCCGAAATCGGTTTCGATGTGAATGCCGCCGTACTTGTGGTCGCGCGAGAAGAACTGCAGCGGCAGCTGCTTTTCCGCTTCGGCGATCGCCCTGATCTCGGCGATCGCTTCCGGCGAGGTGGGCGCCGTATCGCCCACGAGCGCCCTCGCCGACAGCACGTCGCCGTCGACCGTCAGGACCGAAGCATTCGCCAGCGTCTTGACGTTGACGATGTGCTTCAGGGCTGATTCCTCGCCTTCCTTGAGATTCTTCCGGAAGTTGATCAGGTCGTTCTGGACGCCGATGAGCGCCTGCAGGGATGTCGTCGAGAAGACGTCGCCATCCTTGGGCTTGTAGATGATGTAGACGCCATCCTCGCTGCCGAACTGTTCATGGTAACGGTGGAACGCGACCAGTGTCGGATCTTCCTTGTGGAACCAGCCCTCGATGGTCATGTCCATGCGCAGCTTGCCCATGCCCAGGATGGCGCCGGCGACCAAGGCAAGAAACACGATGCCGAACAGCAGGCGTCTCTTGCGCAGTGCGTCCGGAACGCTCTCGAAGTGCTGTGACAATCTGCTTACGACTCGCTCTCTAACGGACATGAATGCACTTCCTTTTGGTCATGGTGACTGTCTTGCGGAGGTTCGATTCGCCTGCGAAGAAAGGTTGGTTCAAGGGCGATGCGATGTTGGGATGCCGGCATGGCGGGCACCACGGCCGCGCTGGCCATCGGTTCATTGGAAGATCCTCGCTATCACTGAACTGCCCTCCGCGCCGACCACCGACAAATGATCGCCATCGACATCGATGCATACGGGAGGCTTGACGAGGAACTTGTCCCATCCCATCGCCTGCGGCTGATCGGCGCTGCTTCGCGTCGCACGGATCACCACGGTTTCGCAGTGCTTCGGCAGCTTCTTCGGGCGATAGCTGCGACAGGCCTTCTCGCTGGCGAGCGAAAGCCGATAGGCGATCATGAAGTGATCCCTGGAGATCCAGAAGCCGTTGCGTCGGACGAGTTCGAAAAGATACTCGGGGCGCTGGTCGTCGGGAACTTCGCGGAAAGCGGCGGCATCGAGCTGCCACTTGCCACCGAGCGAATTGATCAGGCTGACGATGGCATCGGCGATTTCATCGGTGACGCTGCGCAAGGGCGATGTCGTCGGGCAACGGCAGTCCACCAGCACCAGGCGCTCGACGTTGATCTTCTTCTTCTGCAGCTGATGCACCATCTCGAACGCTACCACCGCGCCATTGGAATATCCGAGCAGGTTCAGGTTGTTGCAGTCCCGCAATCCGGAAAGGGCGCCGATGTTGGCTTCGGCCATCGCGACGATCGAATCGAGCGGTTCGCGCTTGCCGTCGAGGCCGACGCCCTGGAAACCGAACATCGGACGTACCCCGGCCATGGCACGGCTCAAGGTCTGCAGCGACAGCACGCTGCCGTCCGAACCGGCGACGGCGAAGACCGGTGTGCCCGAGGCATTGGTCTGCATGGGCACGAGCAGCTCTTTCGAGACCGTGTCGCGGTTGACAAACCAGGTCTCGAGGTCGGTCTTGGGGGCGGACGCCTTCTTCGGCTTTTCGAGTGATGGCGATGGGGGCGCAGCGGCCGAACCACCGGTACCGGAAGTGGAGACGACATGGATGCGATCGATCTTGTCGCGATGGTTCTCGGCGATGTAGCGACCGAGCTGTTCGATGTCGGGGTAATTGAACACGACGCTCGGCGAGATGTTCTCGCCGATCAAGGTGATGAGATCATTGAGCAGCGAGGCCATTCCGACAGAGTCGAAGCCGAGATCGAGGAAGCTCTGGCCGATATCGAAGTCCGCGCTCGGCATCTTGAGCAGTCGCGCGGTCTCCTGCGCGAGGAAGCGCACGATCTTGTCTTCCGCTTCGAGCGCCTGCGACTGCTCGCCTTCGCCGAGGGTGTGGACGAAACGCAGTTCGCGGGTGAGCCTGGGCGCGGAGTCGCCATCCTGCTCGCTCTTTGATTTCTGCGGCCTTGCGACGGTGGGGATCTCCACGCGCGGCGCATCGCCGTCGTCGAAATCCAGCCAGTAGCGGTTCCGGGCGAACGGATACAGCGGCATGTCGACCAGCTGCGGCACGGCTTGCCCGTTGCTGCGGCGCGTCTGCACCACGTCGCGCCAGTGACGCTCCCAGGGCATGTCGATGCCGCCCACCCAGAGCAGCGCGATCTCCTTCAGCATGCCTCCGCGCAGGTTGTCGAGCAGCTTCTCGTCTCCGATCTGCGACTTGATCACGTCGAAGACGCGGGCGTTGTCGCGCTCCTGCGGGCCGCCGATGAAGATCGGACCGTTGCCGTCCACAGGCTTGCCGGCGGCCAGGAGCTTGCCTGCGCGGCCCAGGGCTTCGATCAGCTCCTTGTGGCTGGAGGCCACGATGGCGAGCCGGTGTTCCATCGGTACGGTCGCCATCTGCAGCGTGTAGGCCATGTCTTCCAGTGCCGGCGAGGGTTCCTGGATGCGCATGCGGCTGGAATAGAACTCGAGGGCGTCCTGGAGCGTCTCGCGCACGAGCGTCAGGGATTCCTGCAGGGAATCGCGGGTGCGTCCGGAGAAAACGAACAGCTGCCGGCCGCTGTGCTCCGTGCGCTCGACGACGTGATCGGTGCGATATTCCTCGAAGACCAGGTGGACGTTCACGCCGCTGTCCGAGAAGGAATTGACGCCCGCGCGGATCGCTTCGTCGCCGCGGCGCAGCCTCTCGAACGGCAGCGGCTCGTCCGCGATGTAGAGCGGATGCGTCTTCGATTCGATGTCGATGAAGCTGTTGAGCCGTTTCTTGGTGATCGTGGCGGGGAACTGCTTGTGGTGCAGCGACAGGGCGACCTTGATCGCGCTGGCCACGCCGCTGGCCGGTTCGAGATGGCCGATGTTGCCCTTGATGCTGCCCAGCGCGCAGGATTTCTCGCCCGTGACCGACGCGCCGAACGCATTCTTGATGCCTTCGAACTCGAAGGAATCGCCCCACTTCGTCGCGTAGCCGTCGACCTCGATGTAGCGGACCGAGTCCGGCGCGATGTCGTGCTTGC
This sequence comes from Lysobacter brunescens, assembly GCF_042677005.1. Taxonomy (NCBI): domain Bacteria; kingdom Pseudomonadati; phylum Pseudomonadota; class Gammaproteobacteria; order Lysobacterales; family Lysobacteraceae; genus Lysobacter; species Lysobacter brunescens. The sequence continues at coordinate 30,807 of NZ_JBHTIF010000004.1, forward strand.
TGTAGCACTCGGCGATCACCTGGGTGATCGCTTCGTGCTTGATCTCGGAGATGAAGCTGGCACGCCCGCGGTTGTTCTGATGGGTGGCGACGACCTTGGCATAGATGCGGCGATTGTCGCGCTCGGCATCGTCCAGGCGCGTCAGCACAAGCAGGCCGACGCCCTCCCCTCGCGTGAAGCCGTTGGCGGCATCGTCGAACACGGCGCAGGTGCCGTCCGGCGACAGCAGCCCGTAACGGGCGATCGCCGCGAAGTCGCCTTCGAAGAGGTTCAGCGAAACGCCGCCGCAGATGGCCACGTCGCACTCGCCCAGCGCAAGCGACTGGCAGGCGCGATGGATCGCGAGGCCGGACGAGGCGCAGCTGGCGTTGACCACTTCGCTCGGTCCCTTGAAGTCGTAGAGGAACGAAATGCGGTTGGCGAGGTAGTAGATGGGGCTCGACGAACTGAGCGCCGGGGCGCTCGGGATGCGGTGCAGGTTGCGACGCAGGTGATGCTCGTATTCCGCATACTCGTAACCGATGAACAGTCCGGTACGCGTGCCTCGCAGCTTGTCCGCACGCAGGCCGGCATTCTGCAGTGCGTGGAAAAGCGCCTGCGTCACCAGGCGTTCCTGCGGGTCGCACAAGCGTGCTTCCTCTTCGCTCAGGCCGAAAAACTGCGGGTCGAAGCGGTCGACATCCTCGATCCGGGCGCCCCAGCGCGTTTCGGCAAATGCATTCGCACCGCCCCAGCGACTTCGCTTCAAGGGCATGATCGAGGGGCGATGTTCGATGAGGTTCTGCCACAGTGCTTCCGGCGTCCTCGCATTCGCGAACGTGCAGGCCATGCCGACAACCGCGATGTCGCTGTTTCCAGCCGGCTCCGCATGCGTCTGCACTTCGGCCGGTTCGGTGGCGCGCTCGTCTGCGGACAGGCCGTAGTAATGCGAAAGCACATCAGCGTGCTGTTCGAGAAGATGATCGATCAACGCCTGCCTGGAGGCGAAACGCTCTCCACGCAGGTCCAGGCCGTATTCCTCGCGCACGAATGCGAGCATGCGGGCGAGCCCCCCTGCCCCATCGTTTCGCGGCTCCGGCTGAAGCTCTGCACGACGCCTCGGCACGGCGCGTGGTTCCACGGGCGCCGCCGATGACCTGGCCGCAGGGGGAGGCGACGCCGGTGCGGCGACGCTCGGCGGGACCTTGGGCAACGGCGCGGCCGGCGCCTCGGTCATCGAGCCGGAGATGGCGCCGGCCAGCTCGCTGATCGAGTTGACCGCGGTGAGCTGTGCCGGGGTGATCGATATCTTGAGCTGCTTGCTGAGGTTCGTCATCAGCTCGATCGCGATGATCGAATCCATGCCGAACGAGTCGAAGTCGGCGTCGACATCGAGTCGGTCGACAGGGATCTTCAGGGTGGAGGCGACCGTCTTCGCGATGGTGTCCACCAGTGCCGGTTCTGCGACAGCGCTCATCTCACATCCCCCGATTCTTCTGCCAACGCGAGGTCGGCGGCGAGCAGCGCTCTCAGGCGCTCGATTTCGTTGCGCGACGACGTCCGGCCGGACTGGGCAGGCACGAATGCCGTGGCGTCGGCCAGCGCCTCGCTGTCCTGCACCGGCTCCTCGGCGGGTTCCCGGAAGAATCCGCTCTGCTTCAGCGTCGACATGCTGGTCTTCACGCCGGCGATCACCGCTTCGATGTCGTCGTCGGTGTGGGCCGTGGTGAGGAAGCAGTTGCCTTGGATATTGGTCTCCACGCCTTCCATGCGCAGCAGGATGAAGAACAACGCCTCGGTCACGCCCCAGTAGCTGTCGACGAAACGGAAGCGGAAGAGCGAGCCGAAGGTGTCGATCACCACGGGCAGTCGCTCTTCGGCGAAGAACGCATTGAGCGTGTCGGCCAGTCGCGTGGTCTTCTCGTTGAGGCTGCGCTGGAAGCAGGTGCAGTTGTCGCAGGACTGCACGGCCTCGCCGCAGCGATTCCTGATCTCCCCGAGAACGGCCAGGGCGGCGGCGATCTTCAGCGGGTTCTGCGAATGGGTGCCGGCCATGCCCGTGCGCTTCGAACTGGGCATGCTGTCGTCGTCGAAACGCCAGGTGCCGCCGTCGATCAGGTCCATGTACTTCGCCGCGCCGGCAATGACGCCCGTGGGCAGGCCGCCGCCGGGGATCTTGCCGTAGGTGGCCATGTCGGCCTGGATGCCGAAGCGGCCCTGCGCGCCCTGCGGGCAGACGCGGAAGCCGGTGATCATCTCGTCGAAGATCAGCGGGATGTTCTTCTCGATCGTCAGCTGGCGGAGCGCCTTGAGGAACTCCACGGGCTTGCGGTACGGATGGCGCGACTGCACCGGCTCGACCAGGACGGTCGCGATCTCGCCGGCGAGCTGTTCGATCGTGTCCAGCGACGCCATGTCGCCATAGTCCAGCACGATGATCTGGTCGGCGAATTCCTGCAGGATGCCCGGTGCGAGCGGGAAGCTGTTGCCGGCCAGGTCCTTGGTCGCCGCCACGGCATCCGAGAGGCCGTGATAGCTGCCGTCGAAGAGCACGATCTTCTTGCGGCCGGTCGCCGCACGCGCGATGCGCACCGCGAACATCACCGCTTCGGTGCCCGACTGCGTGAACAGTGCGCGTTCGTGCCCGGTGATCTCGCAGAACAGCTTGCATGCGCGGAAGATCATGTCGGAATAGCCGACCAGCGGGATGCCCTGGTCGAGACTGTGCTTGACGGCGTCGATCAGGAACGGCGCACGGTGCCCGAACAGGTTCACGCCCATGTCGCCCGAGATGTCGATGTAACGGTTGCCGTCGACGTCGTGGACGTAGGCGCCTTCGGCCTGGGTATAGGTGATCTGGAAGTGCAGCTTCTTCAGATCCTTGATCAGGTGGAAGGCGCGACGCTGGTCGACGAAGTGGACCTGGTGCTCCAGGACATTGGCCTTGGACTTCGGCACGAAACGGTCGTATTTCTCGACCAGGGCGGCGATCCAGGCGCGATGCTCTTCGGTGAGGTCGCGCTGGTCGAGGGCCTTCAGCGGGCGCACCGCGCCCTTGCCGCCGCTCGCTTCCGCTCGACGGACGATGGCAAGCACCTGCGCCTGCGACGCCTTGTCCAGCGACTGGAACAGGCGCAGGGCGTCCTGCTTGTCGATCTGCTTCGACAGGATCTTGTTGGATAGGTCTTCAATGGGCATCTGCATGGCGTGATCCATCTCGCGGCCGCTAGAACTGATATTGGTATCGGATGACGAACTGCTTCTGGTCGCGATACGACCAGGTTCCACTGCGCTCGTCCCGTTCGTCGGGATAGAAGAATTCGAAATAGACGGTGGAGTTGTCGTCGATCAGGTAGGAACTGAGGAACCTGTGCTGGAAGCTGGTGTAAGGCCGGGTGTAGATCGTGAGCCAGCTCAGGGTCAGATCGTCGTTGAAGAAGCGGTTGCTCACCGAGCCGATCAGCGAATACTCATCGCGCTCGCGCGCGACGATGTCGCCGTTCCAGTCGAGCAGACGACTCCAGACGACTTCGGCGCTGTAGGTCAGCGCACGGCCACCGGGCGAATAGTCGAAACCGAAGCTCGAATCGAACTGGTCGCTTTCGACGATGGTCAGATCGCTGCTGCTCGCAGAACGCGCGAAGAAGGCACGCGGTTGCTTCAGCGCGACTTCCGCGCGCAGCAGCAGGTTGTCGATCCCGAGATTCGCGGTCAGACCGTACATGCGGAAGCGCTGCTGGCGCACCAGGTAATCGTTGTCGATCAGCCTGGCGGCCATCAGGCTGATGTCGCTCTTGCCGAATGTGCGCTTCCAGCGTGCGCCGAATTCCCAGGTGCCGGCGTTGTCCCAGTCATCGTCAGGCGCGTTCCTGTCGAAGGCACCGGGGATGTCGTATTCGGAGTCGCGGTCCGGATACTTGTTGTAGCCGGGGCGCGGAACGAAGAACGCGGTCCATTGCCCCGAATCGCCGAAGCGATCCATCGTCAGCATCGGCTGGCCGACGCGCGACTCCTCCAGTGAGACGAAGAAGAATTCTGCGCTGTTGCGGGGGCTGACTTCGTCGGTGATCGCACCGCCTTCCGACACGCCCCACGGGAGGATCTGGTAGCCGACCCGGAAACTCGTGTTGCCGAAGCTGCTCTGCAGATAGGCCTCGCGGGTGACCAGTTCGCGGAAGGGATCCTCGTCCTTGGCCTTTGCGCGATGATCGTTGCCCCAGTGCAGGTTGAGCTTGGTGTCGAGCCGGACATACAGATTGCTGGTCAGCGCCTTCGAGTACTCCAGCCGCACCGAGGAGCGATTGTTCACCACGCGCCTGGGCGCAGCGAATTTGTAGGACACTTCATGTTTCAGGCTGACGCGCAGCGGTTCCAGCCAGGCCGCGAGCACGCTGTCGCCCTTCGTCGCGGCATCGGTCGGGGCCACGTCCCCGTCTGCCGCCGGCGCACTTGGCGTCTCGCCTGCGGGCACCGGCTCCTCTGGATCCTGCGTGTCTGGATCGACCGTCATGTCGATGTCGATATCGAGGGCATCGAGTTCGGCGATCGTCTCTTCGTTCTCCTCCGGCGGCGATACGGCAGGCATCCCGGTTGCGTTCGCGGCAGGTGCTGCAGGTGATGTCTCCGAGGGCGGATCGATGACGACGCCTTCAAGGAGATCGCTGTCCGGATCGGGCAAAGACCCGGCTTTCGGCGCTTGTGCATGCGCACCGAAGGCCACGCCGAGCGCGAGCAGCGAAATCGCCGCCGACTTCAGCGGGTGTGCCTGCAGCGGATGCGGGAAACGGCCATGTTGCCCCGAGCGCGTCGCGGGGAGGAGCGGTACGGTCTTCATTCCTTTCCCGTACCCCTTGCGACGCTCGCTCGGGACAGCTCCGGATTCGACGCCCGATTGCGCCCGATACGCTGCGCGCCGGGCCGACCAGACAGTCGACTTGTACATCGATTCCAGCAGGGATTCGAATTCGTCCTTGACCGCATACGGCGATTCCATGTCGTCGGGGGGCCGAAGCGCAGGCCCTCGCAGCTGATGATGACACAACATTTGCCGCGGATTTCAACGGGATCGATGGCAAAATCCGGCAATTCACACCTCGATTCGATGAGACGGCCGAACCTGGCCAGTCGTTTTGCCAATCGTTTTGCCGACCTTGTCCGGTCGTGGCGGCGCCCATCCGGGCGATGCCATCCCGACCGAGGTGGGATACACGGAAGCACGAGGGGCGAATCGCCATCGATCGTGCAGATGGTCGACGAACATGGACAGGCATCGACGTGCGTCGATGCTGGTGGCATGCCCCATGTACTCATGTGCGCTCGGGTCACGATGCGGCCGCCGTTTCGCTGCCGCAGCCGGTCGATGGCGCGTGATCCTGGTAATGGTGGACTTCTTCCGATACCCAGAGTTCGTCGAGTGCGCGCTGGGAGATCGTCTTGATCATCACCAGCTGATCCATGTCGGAAGCGAGGAAGGCATCCAGCTCGCGCATCGCCTCCTCCGGCTCGATCGAGCCGATGCCCCGGCTTTCCATGCGCTTGCGGAAGAACGCATCGCTGACGACGCCGACGCTGCCCCAGTAGCCCCAGTTGACGATCTTTACAGGATAAGGATGCCGTGCGCGCATGGCCTGCGCGAAGCTGTCCTTGAAGGTGCAGCCTGCGCAGTAGTTCGACTGGCCGGCATCGCGGTGGAACGATGCCACCGACGAGAAGAACAGCATGAAATCGAGATCGAGGCCGGCGAAGGCACCTGCGATGTTCACGCTGACGTCGACCTTGGCCGCGAGGCTCCGGCGGAAGACGGCCTCGTCCATCGTGCGTACCGTCTGGTCCTGCAGCACCAGCGCGGAATGGACCACGCCATCGATGCGCGGGAAGCGCGCCCGGATGTCGGCGACAGCCGCCGCCAGCGCCGCCGTATCGGTGGCATCCGCGGAGACATAGTGCGGACGACGACCGATGGCCGCGATCGCATCGAGTTTCGACTCGATGGCGGCATCCTGCGGACGCCGGCCGATCCAGATCACCTCGGCGTCGTACTGCGCGACCATGTGCCGGGTCCAGACTTCGCCGAGCCCGCCGGCACCACCGATCACGACGTACACGCCCTTCTGCCGACAGGCGGCGCGGTGGAACGCCAAGCGGCCGGCATCGGCGAATTCCTGGCGGAACCATTCGTCGCAGCGATACACCATGCCCCTGCCCTGCGCGTCCCACGGCAAGGCGAGGATTTCCCGGGCATCGAGATCGTCGGTCGATTCGATGTCGACGAGCCGGATGCGCCACAGCGGCAGTTCCTTGGCGAGGCTGCCGACCAGGCCGTGCACACCGGCATGATGCGGAGACACCAGTTCGTCGTCGAACACCTGCAGCGCGCGGCGCGTGACGATCGTGAGCTTGAGTTCGCGTTCGAACGCGTCGAGGCGATTCAGCGCCTTGAGAATTCGGAACAGCGACAGCACGCCCGCTTCCTGGCTGGGGACGATCGTGTCGTCGCCAGGCCCTGCTTCGGGAGCGAACCAGAGGAGATGATCGAATGCCTGGTCGGACAGCCGCTGTTCGATGTGTTCGACAGCATCGCCGGACGGGATCGGCTGGTGGCGCAGATCGATTGGCGCGATACGCAGCCACTGGAACAGCGCCTCGTCGCCACCGAGCAGCAGGCAGCGTTCGCCCGCCTCGGGCGTGATGGCCTCGCGCTCGAAGCGAACCGGATTCCAGATCGGGGCCAGGGCGCGGAGCGCGGGTGCCGACAGCGTCGGCGGCGCCGCTCTCGCGGGCGACGGCGAAGCCGCGACGGCGTGCAGTGGCGTACCGCCTGGCGAGACCGCCACAGACGAGGCAGCAGCAGGCGACCCACTTGCAGGCGCTGCTGCGACCGTGCGCGAGACCAGACCGCGGAGGCTGACGCGCGACAGGCCCTGGTCGTCGACCAGATCGATATCCAGCGACGGCATGCCCGCGACCTGCGCCCCGGACGAGCGGCGGACCCAGACCCACATGTCGGCGGTAGTGCCGCCCTGGACGATCATGTCGTCGAAGGCGAACGGCATCACCGCTGTGCCGCCCTCGCCGTCCAGACCGGCCAGCAGGCAGACCGTGCACTGCATCGCGGCATCCATGATCGCGGGGTGCAGGCCGAAGCCCGGAGCCGTCCCGGCCGGCAAGCGCAGGCGCGCGAGCACCTCATCGCCATTGCTGCGCAGCTCGGCGATGCCCTGCATCATCGCCCCATAGCGCAGGCCCAAGGCTTCGAAACGCGCATACAGCGCGGCGGGATCGCGGTGCGCGCCGACGATGGCCTTGTCGACCGCAGTAAGGTCCACTGCCCCGGCGTCGATGGCGTCCGCACTGCAACGGACCGAACCCCGGGCGTGCGAGGTTCGGCTGTCCGCCGCGCCGGAGCGGATCTCGTAATCGAGCCAGCGTCCGCCGTCCTCGTCTTCGCCGGCATCGTGCAGCACCACCGAGAGCCTGAACGCGTTCTCGACCACCACCGGCTGGATCCAGGCGTGATCCCTGAATTCGAACGTGCGGGTCAGCGCTGCCGGCAGCGCCAGTGCTGCAGCGGCGCGCACCATCTCGACATAGGCCACGCCGGGCAGCACGCGGCGTCCGAGCACGACATGGTCGCGCAGGAAAAACTCCTGGCCATGGAATTCCGACGCGAAGATCGGACCCGAGAGGTCGGAAACGTTGGCGTGGACCAGCGGATGGAGGAGCGACGACGCGGCGGCTGCGATCGACTGCGTCCGGATGCCATGCGGCAGCGCCGGAATCGCGAAGCGACGTCTTTCGAAGGGATAGGTCGGCAGCGCGATGTGTCGTGCGCCGGAGCCCGCGAACAGTGCGTCGAACGGCAGCGTCGCGCCGCGACAAAAGAGATCCGCGAGCGCGAGCAGCTTGCCGTGGATCTCTTCGATCGGCAGGCCACCGGCGATCTGCTCCACCAGGAAGCGGGCGAACTGGTCCAGACCGGGTGTCGCGCTGCCAGTCCGCTCGACGCCGCTGCCGACGAAGCAATCCGGTGCGCGCTTGTGGCGTGCCAGACGCTTGAGCTTGGCGAGCAGGTCGCCGGCATCGTTCGCCACCACGACACAGCGATGCTCGAACAGGTTGCGGCCGGTCGCGAGCGTGAACGCGATGTCGTCGAGATGTGCGTCGTTGCCGGCATCGAACCAGGCAGCGAGATCGGCCACTTTTCGCCAGAGCGCGGCCTCCGTCTTGGCCGACAGCACGACGATGCGCGGCACAACCGGCGTACGCACCGGCTCGGGCCGCTGCGGCGGCTCTTCGAGCACCATGAAGGCATTGGTGCCGCCGATGCCGAGACAGTTGATCGCGGCGCGGCGCGGCGTCCCGTCCTGCAGCCATTCGATCGCATCGGTGTTGACGTGGAAGGGACTGCTCTCGAAATCGATCTTCGGGTTCGGCGTGGCGAAGTTCACGCACGGTGGAATGCGCGCGGACTTCAGGGCCATCGCGACCTTGATGAGGCTGGCCATCCCGGCGGCGATGTCGAGATGGCCGATGTTGTTCTTGACCGATCCGATCGCGCAGAACTGGCGGCGTTCGGTCTCGCTGCGGAACAGGCGGCTCAGCGCGAGGATCTCGATCGGATCGCCCATCGCCGTGCCCGTGCCGTGCGCTTCGATGTAGCCGAGGCTGTCGGCCGGGATGCCAGCGTTGTCGAGCGCGGCGCGCATGCAGTCGAGCTGCCCGTCCACCTTGGTGGCGAGGAAGCTCATCTTCTGGCCGCCATCGTTGTTGATGGCCGATCCCTTGATCACGGCGTGGATGCAGTCGCCATCGGCGATCGCCTGCTGCAGGGGTTTGAGCAGGACCATGCCGACGCCGCTGCCGAACACGACGCCTTTCGCGTCCGCATCGAAGGCGCGGACCTGGCCGTCGGCGGAGAGGATGTTGCCGCTCTCGTACAAATAACCCGCGACGTGTGGCGTGCGCACGCTGACCGCGCCGGCCAGGGCCATCTCGCACTCGCCCGAGCGGATGCTCTGGCATGCCATGTGTACCGCGACCAGCGAGGTGGAGCATGCGGTCTGCACCGCGATGCTCGGGCCGCGCAGGTTCAGCTTGTAGGACAGGCGCGTCGGCACGAAGTCCTTGTCGTTGTTGACGTGCCAGCTGCCGCCGGTCTTGCCGACCACATCGTCGTAATGCCCGGTGCATGACAGCAGATGGCTGGACACGATGCCGCCGGATCCGGCGAAGACACCGATCCGGGCGGATTGGGAATCGGGCGGATAGCCGGCGTCCTCCATGGTCGCCCATGCGCATTCGAGCAGCAGGCGATGCTGGGGATCCATGATTTCTGCATCGCGCGGCGGGACCCAGAAGAACTCGGCGTCGAAACAGTCGTGGTCCGCGAGGAGCGGCGCGACCTTGATGTAGTTCGGATCAGCCAGCGTGTCCGGCGACACCCCGTTGGCGAGCAGTTCTTCGTCGGAAAGCGCGGCGATGCCGGAACGGCCGGCGCACAGGTTCGCCCAGAACTCATGTGTCGAGGCCGAGCCGGGAAATCTCCCTGCCATTCCGATGATCGCGATATCGCCGTGCTGCTTTTCCATGCCGGATCCTGCTGCAATTCATGCCGGGGTCGTGGTGCGCTGGCACCCCGGTGGATTGCCTCCAATGAAAGACTCGATCAGCGCTCGTAGGCGGCGCACAGGTCGCCGACCGTACGCAGGCTGGTGATCGGCACCTCGCCGCTCGCGAACGGATCGTGCGAAAAATGGATTTCCAGGATCGCCAGGATGCGGGCGATGTGCAGGGACCGGAACCCGAGGGTATCGATGAGCGCGCTGGAATCGGTGATCGTGCCGAGTTCGACGCCTTCCTCCTCCGCAACGCGACGCAGGGTGTCGTAGATGATCTGCTGGTGTTCGCTCATGGTGTTCCTCGAATCGATATGGACAAAGGGCTTGCGACGGGACATCGGTCAGGCAGTGAAACCGCCGTCGACCGCCAGGGTCTGGCCGGTGATGGCGCGCGTCGAGAGCAGGAAACGCGCGCTGTCGACGATGTCCTGGGTGGTGCACATGGCGCGCATCGGGGTGCGGCGGATGATGCGGGCACGCTGCGCGTCGGTCAGGTGGCCGACCATCTCGCTTTCGAAGAAGCCCGGCGCGATCGCATTGACGGTGATGCCCTGCGGGCCCACTTCGGTCGCGAGGCTGCGCGTGAAGCCGAGCAGTGCCGCCTTGGTGGCGCTGTAGACGGCCAGGCCCTTGTGACCGCGCAGGGCATTGACCGAGGAGATGTTGAGGATGCTGCCGTGACGCGCCGCGATCATCGCCTTCAGGCAGGCGCGCGTCAGCACGATCACCGACTCCAGGTTCAAGGCCAGCGCGAGGTGGATGTCGCGCTCCGACGTCATCGTCAGCAGTCCTTCGACGCCGACGCCGGCATTGTTGACCAGCGCATCGATGCGCTTGTAACGGCGCACGACGTTCATGGCAAAGGTGCGGACGCCGTCCAGGTCGGTGCCTTCGATCGGCTCCCAGTGGAAACGCTCGCCTTCCGGGTCGGCCTTGCGCAGCCGATCGATGAAATCGTTGCTGGAGCGGCTGAACGTGGCGACGATATCGCCCGCGTCGAGCCGGTCCTGCACCAGGGCCTGTCCCAGTCCCCGGCTGCCGCCGCTGATGATGACCACTTTCCTGTCAGTCGACACTTGCTTGCTCCCTTTCGGCATGGATGGCACCGTCCTGCGCTGTGCGCGACTGGCGACGAATCTTCTTGAAGCGGGCGCCGAACAGGGGGTCTTCGCTGACCTTGACCCCGACCGGCACCTTGAATGGCGGCAGATGCTGCCTGCAATGCGCGCGCACGCGCTGCTCGACCTGCGCCGCGGGCTCGGGTTCGACCAGTTGCACGGTCGCGAAGACCAGATGACCGGTCAGCGCGCTCGGCTTGCCGCTGACGACGACGTCGCTGATGTTCTCCACCTGCAGGATCAGGTTCTCGACTTCGCTCGGATACACCTTTTCGCCGCCGACATTGATGATTTCCGACTCGCGGCCGAGGATGCGCAGGTAACCGTCCTGCTCCTCGACCATGTCGCCGGTGTTGAGCCAGCCGTCTTCATCGAAGGGCGATGGCGCATTGAGATAGCCGAGCATGGCTGCATCGGTGCGGATCCACAGGATGCCATCGACGATCCGGATCTCGTGGCGCTCGCCGCCGACCTTCATCCAGGTCGATCCGGGATCGTCGGAGCGCGTCGGCAGGATGCCGACTTCGGTGAGTCCGTAGGTCTGCTTGCAGCGCACACCAGGCAGGGCCTGGTTCAGCGCCTTCAGCGTCGCCAGCGACATCGGTTCGGTGCCGTAGGTGACCAGCTCCAGCGACGACAGGTCGTAGCCCTGGCGCTGGTCGGAAATGAGCAGCATGTTGAGGAAGGTCGGCGTGGTCGGCAGCAGCTGGATACGCTGCGATTCGATCGCATGGCAGACCGTCGGAACCGCGCGATCCCTGACGAAAACCGCCGTGCCGCCGTTGCAGAGCACGTGCAGCAGCGTGTTGACGCCACCGATGTGGTCGAACATCAGGAAAATCAGGGTGCGATACGCGGCCCCGGGCTTCTGCAGCACATTCTTCACGAGTCGCGAGAAACGATGCACCGAAGCCTTGCTCTTGCCGCTCGACCCGGACGTGAACAGGATCAGCCCGGCTTCCTTCGGTTCGCCGCGCAGAGGGTCGAGCAGCGGATGATGCTTGCCATGACGACAAGGCGTGTACCGGCTGTCGCCGTCGTCCGAGAATTCGAAGAAACCATCGACGCATGCCGTCTCCAGCGATTCCTCCACTTCGGAGTCGCTGGCGGACAGGATGGGCACCACGATGTTCGCGTTCTCGACCAGCGCGAACAGCAGCGCGATCATGTCGCCGGTCACCTGGCCTCGCATTGCGATGCAGGTGCCCGGTGCGATGCCGATGGATTGCAGCCGATCCCGCCAGTACCGCGTCCTGGCGTGCAGCTGCGCGTAGTCGAGCGCGTCGCCATCGCAGACGATCGCAGTGCGATCGGCGTGATCGGCCCAACTCTCGATGAGTGTCGTCAGGTACTGCATTCAACGCTCCGTGTTCGAAGACCCGCAATGCGGGAGGATCATCCGATGGTCCTGTCCAGCAGTATCGAGGCGAAACATGGTTTCATCAACCGCGTTTTCGCCATGGTTTTGCAATGCATTCGCAACCTCGCGCGGACGATGTCGGCCAGACCCGCGTACAACGGGGGCGATGCCATCGATACGTCCACTCCGCACTTGCGGTCATGGCGAATCGCGCGCGAACTCGATGCATGTAACGCGGAAGCGAATCCCATCAGGTCGCGCCTTCCTCGTAGATCGCATCGAGCGCGCCTTCGAATTCGAGACTCGTCGCGCCCTGCACCGCGTGACCGACCATCTGGCGGCCCGGGGCGTAGAGCGATTCGAGCATCGCGGCGAACTCTTCGTCGTGCACCTGCTCCACGCTCGCTGTCGGCGCATGGCCGATCATCAAGCCCTTGATCTTGATGAGCACGCGGCCTTCGGCATCGATCACGTCGACGTCGATCGCGGTGCGGTCGTCCTCGTGGCTTCCGCCACGAGCCGGCCGGACCCAGATCATGCCTGCGCGAGCCGCGACCGGCGCGAACCAGATGCGCTGCAGTTCGAGCACAGTCGTTGCGGACGGTGCGACGCCCTTCTCGCGCAGATGGTCGAGGCAGGCGAGGTGCGCGAGGGACAGCAGCGAGAAGCCGTCCAGCGCATCGCTCGCATCCGCTGCAGTCGGACCGATGTCTTCCGGAGCAGTCGGCAGGCGGAATTCGAGCAGTGTCTGGCGCTCACCGCGAAGGCAGGCCACAACGCCATCGGGCAGCCGGTCGCGGACCATGCCGGCCTCGATGAGGGAGGCATGGAAACCGGCGTCATCCAGGGCGCCGCCCGGGAACAGCGTGCGCAGCTGGGCCACATCGATGCGATCCGGCGCGTCCCCGATCGCATGACTGCCGGCACCTTCGCAGAGCGTCGACTCGCTTTCGGCACCCGAAACCCTCACGTTGAAGTCGAAGCCGTTGCCGCTGTTCGCATGGAGATCCACGGAGACCGTGCCGCTCTGCGTCGTGGCCGCGGCTTCCACCCAGGCCAGCGAACGCAATTCGATGCCTGACTTGTGCCCGCGGTCGCCCAGCGATTCCCGCACTGCGAGCCGGACCATCTCGACCGGCAGCAGTTCCGGCAGCACCGTGTCGGGTCGCAGGCCCTTGCCGCGCAGCGATGTCGCGAGCAGCGTGCCGTCCGATGCGAACGACTGTCGCCCGAATACCGAGACGTTGCGATGCAGCAGCGGATGGATGGCGGCCTGACTGCCTGTCTTCTGCTTCTCCTGATCGACCGTGAACCAATAGCGCTCGCGTGCGAAGGCATAGGTCGGCAGCGTGCAGCGGCGCATGACATGACCGGTGTACAGCGCCTTCCAGTCGGGCTCCTGCCCCGCCAGCCAGAGATCGAGCAGTGCGGTCAGGTCGCGATCGCGCAGCCACTGGGCGATGGTCGCGGCGTCGGTCGGCTTGGTCTCGGACTTGCGGCGGATGGTGCCCCGCTTCGCATCGGCCCTGGCCTCGTCGCCGTCGACGAAGGCCTGCAGGCGTGCGATGAGTTCGTCCTTCGATGCCACGACGAGCCCCATGCGCTCGGCCATCGCATCGCGGCCGATCTGCAGCGTATAGGCGATGTCGGCCAAGTCCTCATCGGTGCCCTTCGCCAGGTGCGCCAGCAGGCGCGCGGCGTTGGCCCGCAGGCGGTCGGCGGTCTTGGCCGAGAGCACGATGAGGTGCGGCCCTGCAGGGCGCGGCGATGTCCTCGCCTGCGCGTCGATGTACTCCTCCAGCACGACATGCACGTTGGCGCCGCCGAAACCGAAGGAACTGATGCCGGCCCGGCGCGGGAACGCCCTGCCCTGCTCGTCCAGCGCCGGCTCCCAGGGCTGGGTCTTCGTGACCGGATAGAACGGGGTGTTGTCGAGGTTGATGTAGGGATTCAGTTTCTCGAAATGCAGCAGCGCGGGAATCTGCTTGTGCCGGATCGACTGCAGGACCTTGAGGATGCCCGCGATGCCGGCCGCGGTTTCGAGATGGCCGATGTTGGTCTTGGCCGAGGTCAGGCCGATATGCGGCTTTGCTGCCGGCGGCAGTTGATGCTTCCGGTAGAGATCCGAGAAGGCCTTCTTCATCGCCTGGATCTCGATCGGATCGCCCAGGCTGGTGCCGGTGCCATGGCACTCCAGATAGCCCACGCTGCGCGGGTCGATCTCGGCCTTCTCGTAGGCCTCGACCAGCAGGTCGGCCTGCGCGTTCGGATTCGGGGCGGTGAGCATGGTCGCCTTGCCGCCGTGGTTCTCCGCAGTGGACTTGATCACCGCGTAGATGTGGTCGCCATCGGCGATCGCGTCTTCCAGCGGGCGGATCAGGATCGCGCCCGAGCCCTCGCCGCGCACGTAACCGTTCGCGCGCGAGTCGAAGGTCTTGCACTTTCCGTCGTCGGCCAGCATGCCGGCGGCGCCGAAGGAGATGTGTCCGGCCGGCGTCAGCATGACCTGCACGCCGCCGACGATCGCCATGTCCGAGCTGCCGGTGTGGATCGATTCGATGGCGCGGTGCAGCGCCACCAGCGAACTCGAACACGCCGTGTCCAGCGGTGCGCTGGGGCCGTGGATGTCGAGCAGGAACGACACGCGGTTGACGAGGATGGCGTGCGAGGTGCCGGATGCGGAGTAGCCGTCCAGCTCGGCATGGTTCATCGCCATCATGTCGATGTAGTCGCGCGTCGCCGCGCCGACGAACAGGCCGGTCCTGGTACCCGCGAACTCCGAGACCTTGTGCCCGGAATCCTCGATCGCACCCCAGACGCTTTCCAGGAAGATGCGCTGCTGCGGATCCATCATCTCCGCCTCGCGCGGCGAGATGCCCCAGAACAGCGGGTCGAACTTGTCGACCTCGCGCATGAAGCCGCCCCACTTCGACAGCGTCTTGTTCTTCTCCGCCATCGGATCGCCGTAGTACGCCTGCCAGTCCCAGCGGTCCGGCGGCACCAGGGTGACCATGTTGTTCTCGGCCTTGCTGAGCTTCTCCCAGTACTCGTCGACATCGTCGGCCTGCGGCATCACGCCGCTCATGCCGACGATCGCGATGGGGCGCTCGATGAAGCGACGCTGCGGCGAGAACCCTCCGCTGCCGCCGCCCTGCGTTTCGGCCTGCGGGGCATTGGCCGATTCAAGCTTCTTCTTGAAGGCGATCGGCGCCTGCTCGGACACGGCCGGAGCACTGGCACGCGCAGGAATCGCTGCCGTCGCCGACGTGCGCTGGCCATGCACGCGCAGGACGGCATCGCGATGGTCCTGCGCGAGGTGCTTCGCGATCTCGCGGATGTTCGGGTACTCGAAGAACGTCACCGGGGTGATGTCGAGACCGTACTTGTCGTTGACGAGGTTGCTGAACGAGGTGAGGCCGATCGAATCGAAGCCCAGGTCCAGCAGGATGCTGTCGAGATCGATGTCGTCGGCATCGAGCTTCAGGAAATCCATGACGATCGCGGACAGCGTGTCCTGCACCGCCAGGACCAGATCGTCGCCGCCGCCTGCGGGCGCTTCCGCGCTGCCGGCTGCGGTCGCTGCCGTGGTCGGCGATGCCGGCACGACGGACGCTGCGGGCGTGGTGACGTCGGGCGCACCGATGCCCCAGGCACGCTCGATCTTCTCCCGCACGCCCTGCATGACGGCGAGATGCGACAGCTCGGTCTGCAGTCCGAGCATGAAGGCCTGCAGGCCGATCTCGCGCTGCAGCGGTTTGATGCCGAGATTGCGCTCGAAGAACAGCGCGGTCTGCTCGTCCAGGCGCATGCCGCCTTCGGCCCAGATCGACCAGTTGATGCTGAGCGTCCGGCCGTGGCGCGCCCCGTCGCGCGCCAGTGCGTTGCGCCGGGCAGCGAACGCATCCATGTAATGGTTGGCGTACGAGTAGTCGCTCTGTCCCGCATTGCCGGCGAGCGCCGCCAGCGAGGAGAACATCACGAAGAAGTCGAGCGGGTCGTCGCGGGTGATGTCGTCGAGCAGGACCGCGCCGAGGATCTTCGGTGCGAAGACCGCCGCCATGTCGTCCCATGACTTGTTGCGGATGTAGGCATCGCGCAGCACGCCGGCGCTGTGGACGATGCCGTGGACGGCACCGTAGCGCTCGCGGCAGGTCGCGACCAGCCGCTCGACATCCTCGCGCTTCGAGACATCGGCCTGGACGTACTCGACCTCGGCGCCCGTCGCGCGTAGCGCGTCCAGGGTCGCTTCGATCTCCGGCTTCGGCGCACTGCGGCCGCTGAGCACCAGTCGCGCCTGGAACGCCTTCGCCAGATGCTCCGCGAAGATCAGGCCGAGGCCACCCGCGCCGCCGGTGATGATGTACGCGCCACGATGGCGGATCGACACCGGCGGCGCGTTCTCCGCATCGGGCGACGGACAGGACTCGATCCGACGCAGCCAGCGGCGACCGTCGGCATGACGCACACCGAGCGCCCGGGTGTCGATGCCGTATTCGAGGCGGAGCGCCGCGACAGCCGAAGCATCGAAGCCCATCGTCGGCGCCTGGAACTCGATGACCTTGCAGGCGAGCTTCGGGCTTTCGGCACGCAGGATGGTGACGAAGCCCTGGATCGCTTCGTCCTGTGGCCGCGCGTCCTGGCCATCGCTGAAGTAGACGTAGTTCAGTCGGACGTCCGCTTCGGCCTTCTGCGCGATCACGGCCTGGCACAGATGCAGGAAGGCGCGTACGCCATTGTCGAGCGACTGCGCGGTGCGCGCTTCGACCGGCAGTGCATCGTCGACCATGGCCGCCGGCCATGCGAAGCACACCTGCAGCGGCGCCGCATGGGTCTCGCGCAGCGCCGACAGCAGCGCCTCGAAGCTCTCGCGGCTGCCGCCGTCGACGCGATAGGCATGCGCGTCGATGCGGGCGTATCCGTCGCCGGGATAAACCGCGATCAGGTGGCTGGCATCATCGCCTGCTGCGGCCAGCGCACTGCGATAGGCATCGACAGCGGCGCTGTCGGCCGCGAACAGCACGATCGTGTGGCGTGCGCCTGTGGGCACCGCTGCGGGATCGAACGCCGACGACTGCCATTCGGTGCCGTAGTACAGGGTGGAGAACGCGGCCGCGTCCGTGGCTGGCGCGTCCTTGCCGGCGCCAGCCTGCCCCGGCTTCTCGTGCACGTCGAGCAGGGGTACGCCGACCGAGTCGCGGACCCGCACCAGGACCTTGCCCTGCTCGTCGACGATGAGCACGTTCATCTTCGACAGGTTGGACGACTTCTTCGCGTCGTTCGCTTCAGTGACGTAGCTGTAGCAGACCGGGGTGAGCGGGTGCAGGATTTCGACTTCGCCGAGCGAATACGGCACGAACATCTCGCCGCCGGCATCGGCCAGGCGAGCCCCCATCGCGGCCTGGAACGAGGAGTCGACCAGGGAGGGATGCAGCATGAAGTCGTCGAAGCGCAGCGCATCGAGATCCGGAATCTTCAGCGCGCCGAGTACTTCGAAGGCGGCCTGCGGATTGCGATGGACCGTCTGCAGCGCCTGGAAGGTCGGGCCGAGATCCAGGCCCAGCGCCTTGAACTGCGGGTAGGCGCGTTCAGCATCGGTGACCTGCTCGCAGCGGCCGAGGATCGCCTGGAGGTCGATGTACTCGTCCTCGATGGCCTCTTCCTGCGCGGTGGCATAGTGCAGCTTGCCCTGGCAGTACAGTTGCCGGCCACCGCCCTCGCGCTCGCTGAAGACCTCGAAGGACACGGCGTCGCCGGACGGCTTGAGCTCGATGAAGACTTCGTTCGGGACGCCGTTCTGGACCGTCAGCGGACTGACCCAGAGGATGTTGCGGATCTTCCGCACCTTGCGACCGGCGGCGATCTCGCCGGCCTTGCGCGCAAAGTCGAGGTACGCGACGCCCGGCAGGGTCGGGATGTCCGACACCAGGTGGTCGTAGATGAAGAATTCTCGGTCGTTGAAGACCTTGCGGAACAGCTGGCGCTCGAACGTCGATTCGTTGCTGTCGATCAGCGGATGCAACGCGCCCGGACCCGATGCGCCGATGCGCATCGATGCACCGTCGACCGGCTCCAGCCAGTGGCGCTTGTCCGCGAAGGGATAGCTGGGCAGCGAAATGCGCCGGCCACGTCCCTGCGCCTGCATGCCCTGCCAGTCGGAGACCAGGCCATCGATCCACAGCTGCGCGAGCTTCATCGGATCGCGCGACTTGGCCAGCAGATCGACGAACGCGTCCTTTTCCTGCCGGTTGAGCAGCCGTGTGATGCCCTCGGCGTTCTTCACGTGGCCGATGAGAATCCGCTCGTCGCGTGTGCCGGCGAGGAAGGACTGCAGCCTGTCGAGCAGCTGCGTGCGGCTGTCGGCGATCAGGGCGACGCGATGGTCGAAGGACTTGCGCCCCGCCTGCAGGGTGAATGCGATGTCGTCCAGGCTCGGCGGCGACGCGCTGTCGCGATGCTTCTCGATGAAGGCCTTGAGCCGTTCGGCGACATGGCGCAGCTGTTCCTCGTTGCGCGCCGACAGCGGGAAGATACGCGGACACACCTCGTCCTGCGCGGCAGCGGCGTCGCTGTCGATCGCTTCCAGGATGACGTGCGCGTTCGAGCCGCCCGCGCCGAAGGAACTGATGCCCGCGCGCAGCGGCTGGACCACGCCATCGACCTGCTTCGGTTCCCAGGGCGCCAGCGATTGCTGCACCACGAACGGCGAATGCGCGAAATCGATGAATTCGTTCAGCTCGGCGGAATGCAGCGAAGGCACCAGCGTGCGGTGACGCATCTGCAGCAGCGTCTTGCAGACGCCCGCGATGCCTGCGGCGGCTTCGAGATGGCCGATGTTGGTCTTGATCGAGCCGATGGCGCAGCTGTGCAGCGGCGCGTTGTACCGTTCGAAAGTCTGGTTCAGGCCGGCGATCTCGATCGGATCGCCCAGCTCCGTGCCGGTGCCATGCGCCTCGATGTAGCCGATGCTGCGTGCATCGACGTTCGCACGCTTCAGCGCCGCACTGATGACGTCGCACTGCGCTTTCGAGTTCGGCACGGCGTAGCCGCTGTTGCGTCCGCCGTGGCTGATCGCGGAGCCCTTGATGACCGCGTAGATGTTGTCGCGATCGCGACGGGCCTGGGCGAGCGGCTTGAGCAGCAGCGCACCGACGCCTTCGCCCGGCACGTAGCCGCTGGCGCCGCGACCGAAGGCACGACACAGGCCTTCCTCGGACAGCAGCCCGCCGGCAACGGTGATTTCCTGCTTGCACTGGTGCACGTCGAGATTCACGCCGCCGACGAGGGCGGCCGCGCATTCGCCGCGCTGGATAGCGTCGCAGGCCAGGTGGATCGCAGTGAGGCTGGCCGAGCACGCAGTGTCCACAGCAATACTGGGGCCAGTGAAATTCATGAAATACGAGACGCGGTTCGCGATGCTCCACAGGAAGGAGTTCGCGACTACCTGGTTGCCGGCCATGCGCTCTTCGGCGCCGACCATCTGGTACATCGACCAGACCGCGCCGACGTACACGCCGATCCGCCGCCCGCCCAGTTCTTCGCTCTGGAAGGCTTCCGGATAGTAACCGGCGTCTTCCAGCGCTTCCCAGGACACTTCGAGGAACAGGCGTTCCTGCGGATCGAGGGTCTCCGCTTCGCGCGGAGAGATGTTGAAGAACAGCGAGTCGAAGCGGTCGAGATCGTCGATGAAGCCGCCGCGATAACGGCCCAGCGCATCGCGATTGCGTCGACGCGCGTAGCGCGACTGCGGGATCTCGCCGATGCAGTCGCGGCCGCCGACCAGGTTTTCCCACAGTTCCTCGGCATTCCGCGCCTTCGGCAGGCGGGTGGCCATGCCGACGATCGCGATCTCCATGTCCTCGTCGCGCGGCGCCGCCTGGCGCGCAGGCATGGCCGGAGCCGCCGGCAATGTATCCGGCGTCTGCGTGGCCGGAGCGACCACAGCCTGCGACGCGCCGCCTGGCACGGTGGAAGACTGGGCTGCGGAGACCACCGCTGCGGGCAGACGCAGCTGCTGCAGACGATGCCTGGCATTGAGATCACCGGGGATCTCGACAGCGGCGAGATCCGGGATGTTGACTTTCTGCGCGAAGGCTTCGATCAGGCGGTCGCCGAGCGTGCGCACGGCATCGGCCTTGAGGCCGACCGGAATCGCCAGCCGCACGAGCTGGTTGAGCGGCGAGTTCTGCTGCATGCCGACGCTGTGCGCACCGGCACGGATGCCGGTCGCGAGGTACAGCCAGGCCACGAACGAGGCCACGGGTGCGGCGAGATCGCGAAATTCGGGCATCCGCTTCACGTCGATCAGCACGCAGTGGGCCAGTGAGGGCCGGACCACAGGCAGTCCGTGATCGGCAAGGCGCTGCCCCAGGGCGCGCACCGCGTCGACGCGACGGCGGATCTGGGTTTCGATGAAGCTGCGGTTCTGCACGGCTGCGGCGATGCACTTGCGATCGATGGCATCGAGCGCCTTGCCGCCGCGCTGCTGCAAGGCCTGCAGGCGGTCGTGCAAGGCCCGGTCGTTGGTCGCGATCAGGCCGCCCTTGTCGACGCAGAAGTCCTTGGCGAGGCTGGCGATCACCACATCGGCCTGCGACAGCAGGGCTTCGACGACCTGCCACGGAGTGGTATTGGTCCATTCGGACTCGTGCTCGATGACGACCAGGGCGTTCTCAACCACGCGCGTCGCATCGAGGACCAGGGAGATCGGGTGCCGCTCGCGGCAGCTGTCCAGCAGCGCCCTCACCTGCTTGAGGTGGCTGAGCGACACTGCGCCGCCGCCGGCTGCGTTGTCGGTCAGTTCGATGCAGACGTAGCCGATCTCCGCGCCGTGCGCATCGAGTTCGGCCCTGAGCGCGGCGAGGTCGATGTCGCCCTTGAACGGCGCGTTCGACTGCAGGTCGGTCACAGCCGCCGCAGGCAGTTCCTTCGGCGAGAAACCGTTGTCGATCTGGTGGTAGAGCGTGCTCGGGAACAGGATGTTCTGCGGCACGCGCCCCTTCTTCTCCCAGGCCTGGCAGAAGAGTTCCTCGGCGGTGCGGCCCGACGGGGTGAGGGTGAAGCAGGCGAACGGGAAGACCCGGCGCAGTGCGGCGTTGACGTCGATGGGACGCTGGATCTGCGCGAACAGGCTGACCATCTGCTTGTCGATGGCGGGCAGGGTCAACTGCGCCCAGGAATCGGTCTTGAGATCGAACTCGACCTGGCCGGCCGCGAGGTTCATCGGATTGAAGCCGGCTGCCTCCAGCGACTGCCAGCGCGGGCTGGCACCGATGTCGACGGTGTGCATCGCGATGCCCTGCCCGCTCGCGGCCTGCACTGCGGGCGCCGGCGCGGGAGCGGGTGCAGTCACGGCGACGGTCGATGCCGCAGGCGCGGCGCTGGCCTCGGGCTCGTCGATCTGGTTCTTCGACGGATCGGCGATCATCAGGATGATGTCGAGCACGTTGTCCGCGCGGCCCGCGTCGGTCGCGCGGCACAGGAAGATGTCCTTGCTCTCCGGACGGAACTTGTTCTTGAACTGGAGGTTGCCCTCGTCGTTGAAGATGTTCTGCTGGCGCAGGTCCTCGAGGATGCGCTCGATCTGCGGGTCGGCATCCGGGGAATCACCGAGCTTGCAGCCATAGGTGCCGCCGAGACTGAACACCTGGCAGCCTTCGTCGCGCAAGGTGCGGATGATGTTGACGATCGCGAATTCCAGGCCACCGAGCGGCATGTCCGGGCCGTAGAACTCGAGATCCATGAGATAGCCCGCGCCGTCCGCCATCGGCGAGACGAGGATCGCGTTCTGCAGCGTGTCGTCGACATGGGTGACGAACAGGCGATGCTCGCGGTCCAGCGTGCCGGCGAGGATTTCCTCCTTCACCACGGGGATGAGCGGGTTGACCATCGTCCGCGAAGCGCACCACTGGTCGATGATCGCGGCGATCGCCTCGGCGGTCTTCGGGTCGCTGCCGCAGATGTACTCTTCCGTGCGGCACACGCCGGCGTTGGAGAACTTCGAGACCAGATAGCGCAGGCGGCGCATCTTCTGGCCTTCGAGCGTGAACGAAGGCAGGTCGAGCACGCGCTGCATCACGCCGAACGGCGTGGCGGAGAAGGTCTTGCCGCAGATCGGCGGAAGCCGGTTTTCGGCGAAGAGGTTGAACTGCAGTCCATTGGCCTCGCAATGGCGATACAGTTCTTCGGCCAGCGGCAGGAAGTGTTCTTCCGGACCGGTGTAGCCGTAGGCCAGCAGGATCTTCTTGCCCTTGCCGCAATTGAAGTAGCCGCGCTGTTCGTTGCCGAAGAACAGCAGCGGCGCGATCGTCGCGGTGCCGCGCGACACCGACGACTCGTTCTTGTAGCGATGGAAGATCTCGAGACGGCGCTGCTTCAATTCGGGATAGCGGTCGAGATGACGGATCGCCACCAGGGCGGGCGCACGCTCGACCACGACTGCGGGAGCTGCGATCGCGGCCGGCGCCGGCACGGATGCGCTCGTCGCGACATTCGCCGGCACTGGCGTCGCCCCGCCGGAGAACTTGCGCATCAACGCATCCGCGTGCGACTTGACGAAATACCGCGCGAGATCGCGAACATTGAAGTTCTCGAACAACAAGGTCTTCGGCAGCGTGCCGAAGTCCTCTTCGAGTCGCTTGAGGATCTTCAGGACGAGGAACGAATTGACCCCGAGTTCGCCGAACGGCGTTTCCGCATCGAAAACGAGCGCTTCGTCTGCAGCCTCGCAGATCAGCCACTTCAGATAATCTTCGGTGCGCCCTTGCAGGGCATCATGATCCATCATCGTTCAGCAATCCTTGCGATCCAATCCTGACGCGGAAATCCTGCCGCGCCTCGTTCAATCATAGTGAATCAATATTTCTATAACAACGTTTCAACAGAAAATGCAAGCCGGATGGCAATGTTTTCGATTGTAACGATTCGATCATCCCGCACTTCGCCTTCGGACAATGAAATCCCGGTGGATCCGGCGTCAGATGGCGATGACGATCTTGCCGCTTGCATGCCCTGTTTCCATGTGGCGAATCGCATCCGCGACCTCCGCGAGCGGATAGCGTAGACCGATGACCGGACGAAATGCACCTTCGGCGTGCAATTCGACGAGCTTCATCAGATCTGCGGATATCGTCTTCCTGTTGATCGTATCCCATCGCTGGCCGGGCGCGCCCCGAGATGCGGATGCCATGCGCAACAGTGGACGCAGCGGGCCAAGAACGGGGCTCGACTCCATGCTGCCGGCCCAGACGAAGCGGCCGTCGGATGCCAGTACGCGCCGACACTCCTCCGGACTTCGGCTGCTGACCAGGTCGATCATCACGTCGTAGCGGATGTCCTCCGCAGTGAAGTCTTCGCGGCGGTAGTCGATCGTCCGATCCGCGCCGAGTTCGCGCACCATCGAGGCCTTCTCGCCGCTGCACACTGCCGTGACGATGGCGCCCGCATGCTTCGCGAGCTGTACCGCATGGACCCCGATGCCGCCACCTGCACCATTGATGAGGACCCGCTGGCCCGGTCGCAGTCCGCCGAAATCATGCACCGCGAACATCGCAGTGCAGCCGGCGAGCGGCAGCACGGCCGCTTCCTCGAAGGACAGCGCACTCGGCATTTTCACCGCCTGGACGGCGGGCACGCACAGGTACTCGGCGATCGTGCGGGTGCGACCGGAAAATGGCGTCGTCATCTCGCCAAGGACGGCATCGCCAGGACGCAGGTCGGCAACGCCCTCGCCCAGCTTCTCGATCTCGCCTGCGAAATCCAGACCGATGCCGTTGTTCTTCGGACGCCACAGCCCGGACTGCAGGCGCAGCATGTACGGCCAGCCACGGAGCATGTAGATGTCCGCATGGTTGAGCGATGCCGCGCGCACCCGGATGCGCACCTCACCTGGCCCGGGTTCCGGAGTCGGCACATCCTCGATCCGCACACCGTCGGCCGAACCATACGCCCGGTAGATCGCGGCCTTCATACGCCGCCCCTGACATCGGTTTCGATCTTGACGATCGTCCCCTGCGCGACGGCCACCAGCATGGATTCCCCGCCGCGCAGGACGTACAGCTTGCATTCGCAGACCGCCTGGCGCAGTGCGAAGGCGAGCACCGTCGACTTCGCGACGAGGGTGTCGCCGATCGTCGGCATGACGTAGTTGATCTTGAATTCGGAAGTCACGCAGTTGCCGAGCACGGTCGCTCCCGCGAAGGTCAGGCAGTTGTCGGCCAGGTAGCTGACCACGCCGCCATGCACGAAACCATAGCTCTGCTTGAAATCCTCGCGGATGCGCAGCGACAGTTCGGCATAGCCTTCCGACAACTCGCACAGTTCGGTGCCCAGCAGCCGACTGAACGGCTGCGAGACCAGCACCTGCTGACCTTTTTCGAAGAATCCATGCACCAGCGTGTGTCCTTCCTTGGCTCATTGGAGACGTGCGTCGTCCAGGCCCATTCGCCGTACCGCGGCGGCATAGGTCTGGACGTCGCGACCGAACGGATTGATCACGTCAGAAAAAGACGTACCACTGCCGGTCGGCACCAGATATTTGACGAACGTCGAAAGCGTGCCGCTGGGGCCAACGTCGACGAAATGGAAATCACCGCGCTGCAGCAAGCCATGCACGGTCGTGTCGAAGGCGACCGGGTTGCGGAACGTGTCCCACAGGCGCTGCGGCCACACAGCGGGATCGGTGTCGTGATCGTAGACGACGCCATCGCAGCAGGACACGAACGGAATGCGCAACGGCCTGAAGTCCAGATGCCGCGCCATCTCCAGAAGCGTGGATTGCAGCGGCTGCTGCATTTCGGTGTGGAACCCGTAGTTCACCGCGAGCACCTGGTGCAGCACGCCCTCGCGTTGCAGCGCTTCGCGCAGGCGCTGGATGTTCTCGACCGGTCCGGTGACGACCAGGTGCTGGTCGAAGTTCCGCGCGGTCACCCAGCAACCGTCGACCAGGTCGGCGTGGGTGCGTGCCAGGTCCGGCGCATTGATCACCGCGAGCATCTGCGCCGGCGGGCTGACCGCCTCGACCTGCTGCGCGTACTCCACCGCGAAGCGCAGCCCCTGTTCCAGCGTCAGCGCGCCGCCGACGATCGCCGCAGAAAGCTCGCCGAGACTGTAGCCGAGCACGCAGGCCGGTTTCGCGCCGGCTTCGACCAGCACCTTCGCGAGACTGCACTCGAAGGCGATCAGCGCCGGATTGGTATGCAGCAGGCGATCGAAGGGTCGGCTCTTGTCGTCGCCCTCGTACAGGATCCCGCACAGCGAGCGTCCGATCAGCGGCTGCACGACTTCATCGCAATGGTCCATCCACATCCGGAAGCGCGGATGCCGGTCGTAGAGTTCCCGTCCCATCTGGTGGTACTGGGAACCCTGGCCGGAGAACATGAAGACGACGGGCAGATGCATGGCGATCAGGCCACCGAGAGCTCGTCGAGATCGAAGTAGCCGTTGAATCCTTCCATGTAGACGGCGGCGCGATGGCCGAACAGCACCATGGCCGGAGTGCGCGTGGCCAGTGCGTCCTGTGTCGCGACCAGCGACTTCACGCGGGTACCGACCGGATGCCGGCTGTTCCAGTCCGCGACCTTGCGCTCGGCGGCCGCGAAGCGATCCGCACCGGCACCCGTGGCTTCGAGGGGCTTCGCGGCAGGCTGCGCCGCGGGTTTCTCGGCCTGGGCGGGCGCAGGTGTCGCCGCCGTCGGTTCGCTCTTCGCGACCGGCGCTGCGGGCGTGGGCACGGGCGCAGCCTTGTCAGCGGCGGCCTTGGCGGCGATCTGCTTGATCTTCAGGATCATCTTCGCGAGCACGTCGCCATGACCGACCTCGACGAATTCCATGTCGTCGGAGAGCGACATCAGGTAATGGATCGAATCGCTCCACAGCACCGAGCTGTGGATCTGTTTCGACAGGTACTCGACGACGGACTTCTCCGGATACGGCTTCGCGGTGATGTTCGCGATCACCGGGATCTTCGGCTTCGAGAACTTGCGCTTCTTCAGGAAGGCTTCGAACTTCTGCGCCGCAGGGATCATCAGCCGGGAATGGAAGGCACCGCTGGTGTTCAGCGGGACGTACATCACGCGGTCGAAGTTGAAGATGTCCTGGCAGGCCGCGATGTCGGCGGTCGGTCCGGAAATCACGGTCTGCATCGGCGTGTTGCAGTTGGCGATGTCGACGTTGATCAGGCCTTTCTCCTTGAGCAGGGTTTCGATCTGCTCGCGGGTGGCGTTGACGATCGCCGCCATCGCGCCCTCGGTGGCCTGGCTCATCAGCTCGCCGCGCTTCTTGACCAGCCTCAGGCCGGTCTCGAAATCGAAGCACTCGGCCGCCAGCAGCGCATTGAACTCGCCGAGGCTGTGGCCGGCGAGGAAATCCGGCGCTCCGCTCTCCTCCACCCGCTTGTAATACGAGAGCGCATTGACCACGAACAACGCCGGCTGGGTGAACTGGGTCTTGCCGAGTTCCTTGCGTGGATCCTCCAGGCAGAGCTCCCGGATGGAGTAGCCCAGCACTTCATCGGCCTTGGCGGTCAGCGCCGGGAACGCGTCGAACAGTTCGCCGCCCATGCCGCGTGCCTGCGAGCCCTGTCCCGGAAACATGTAGGTCTTCATCGAATCCTCCTGAATCAATGTGTGTATTGCGAATCCTTGCGGTGCGACGCAGCGCTACCGGCAGCGCTGCAGGCATACCGCCGTGTTGATGCCGCCGAAGCCCATGCTCATGTTGATCGCATGCTCGATCTCGTGATCGACGGGGGTCGCTCCCACCCAGCGGAATCCCTCGTCGAACGGGTTCTGCAGATTGCGCGTCGGGTGCAGTCGCCCGGCTCGCATCTGCAGCATGATCGCGATCAGTTCGACCAGACCCGCTGCGCTCAGGCCATGCCCGACCAGCGACTTGGTCGCATTGATCCATGCGCCGTCGAGGCCGCAGGCGCGCAGCGCCGCCAGTTCGGTCTCGTCGCCGACCAGCGATGCCGTGCCATGCGGATTGACGTAGTCGATGGCATCGGCGTCCAGCCCGGCCATCGCCAGCGCCCTGCGGATCACCGTCGACTCGCCTTCGAGCGACGGATTCGGATTGCGGTTGGCGTCCCAGGCCATCGCCCAGCCGCTCAGCGCCGCGTACGGCGGCGTGCCGTCGGGCCGTGGCGAACCCTCGCGACGCACCACGACCGCACCGCAGGCTTCGCCGAAGATGAAGCCATCGCGGTCGCGGTCGAATGGTCGGCAGGCCTGCGCCGGATCGTGCGCGAAGCGGTCCGAGCCCATCGCGCCCAGCGAACGGAACGCCTGGCACTCGTAGAACGACAGATCCATCAGCGCGCCAAGCGCGATGCACACGTCCACCTGCCCCGAGCGAACGGCCTCGATGGCCTGGATCGTCGCCAGTTGCCCGCTTGCCGACGCGCCGCCCACGGTGATCGCCAGCCCCCGGATTCCGAAGGTCTCGCTGCACAGGCCACACAGGTCGGTGTCCATGAACGACATCGCGTAGGTCGGACGCAGGAACACGGAAGCGTTCTGATACTTGAGCATCTGCAGCGCCAGTTCGCGCTGCTGCACGTTGGACCCGCCGACGACCAGGCCGATGCGCGCGGGATCGACCGCATCCAGACCCGCGTCGTGCCAGGCTTCGTGCAGGGTCGCGAGTGCGACCTGGGCCGACCAGGACGCGTTGCGGACCTTCGATGGGTGGATCGACGCCGGCATCCGCAATGCGTCGATCTCGGCGCCGATGAACAGGGCATCGCCCTCGCCCGCGTCGGGACGCTGACGGCCCGGGCGCTGCATCGGCGCGAACCGGTGCTCGCCACCGAACAGGGCAGCGGCGAACGCGTCGCGGCCCTGGCCGATCGACGCGGTCACGCCGATGCCGTCGACGACGATGCGGGCGGGAGCGGAAGCCTGCATGCTCAGAGCCTGGCGTGCATGATGCCCGCGAGCTCGCCCATGTTCTCGGCCTTGGCGAGGTCGATGAGCGGAATGCTGAGCGACAGCGATTCGAGGGTCATCATGATGATCTCGGACCTGTCGATCGAATTGGCCCCGAGCGCACGCAGCGAGTCCGAGAACTGGAACGGATGACTCTCGAGCCCGGGCACGATCTCTCGGGTGTGGCCGGCGAGAATGTCGAAGATGTCCTGCACGTTCATGGTGGATCCTTGCTGATGGTAAGTGGTGGCCGGCGCGCGATCATGCGCCGAACAGGGTGGCGATCTTCGACTTCACTTCGGGTTGGGCGAAGGTCACGGCATGCATGGCGACTTCCTGCGCGATCGTCGCCGGCAGCGCCTGGCGTAGCGGCGCGCTCAGATGATCCTTGAGCGCGACCAGCGACACGCGCGGCTTCTCGGCCAATGACTGCGCCAGTTCCATCGCGCGGGCCATGACCTGGTCGCGCGGCACGACCGGAAAGGGAATGCCGCGTTGCTGCAGCTCCTCGCCCCGGTAGTTGTTTGCGGACAGCATCATTTCGCTGGCCAGGGCGATGCCCAGTTTCTGCGGGAGGATGAAGGTCGCGCCCATGCCCGGGGTAAAGCCGTAGCGCATGAAGTTGGTGGTGTAGATGTTCTCGCGCCCGAGCACGACGAGATCAGCGAACAGGCCGAGGACGAATCCGCCGCCGATGCCGTGGCCCTGCATCGCCGAGATCACCGGCACCGGGCACTGCAGCGGCAGGCTGTAGAGGGCGCGATCGGTGAACGCGCCTCGCCCGTCGGACAGATTCAGCAGCTGCTCCTGCGTACCGCCGCTGGCGAAGTAATTGTCGTAGCCGGTGAGGATCACGACCTTGCAGTCCGGCTGGCGCTCGACCTCCGCGAACGCATCCATCAGGCCCTCGGTGATGGCCTCGGAGAAGGTGTTCTTGCTCACCCGGTCCTGCATCCGGATCTGCAGGACATGCGGGGCGACGAACTGCAGGTCGATGGCCTTGTCCGCGCTCACGTCGCGCTCTCCCACGGGAACTGGCCGGTCTTCACGTAACGCGAGATGCGCTGCAGGTTCTCGACATCGGTGAAGACCTCCAGATTGGCCGCCAGCGCCTTCGGTTCGGCGGAAACCAGCGAACCCTCGATCGAGGCCATGTAACGCTTGTAGCGGGCCACGCTCTTCTTGTTGAGGCGGCGCAGGCGCAGCAGGTGCTTGCGCAGCAGGTTCTCACTGTTGTCATCGAAGGCGTCGACCAGCCCCCACTCCTGCGCGGCCTGCACCGTCACCGGCTGGGTCGACAGGGTCATCACGTTCGCCTTGGCGAAGCCGATTCGGCGGATCAGGAACGGCAGGACGCAGGCCGGCATCAGCCCGAACAGCAGCTCGGAGAGACTGAAGACCGCGGCCGAGTCGGCGAGCACGATGTCGCAGGCAGCCACGAAACCGATGCCGCCCGCATTGGCCTTGCCGCGCACATGCGCGATCGACACGAACGGCCCGCTGGCCAGCCGGCGCCACACCGCGTACAGCGGTCCCGGATCCTGCTGGGGCACGCCGTCGTCGTCGAAGCTCTTCTGCAGCTCCGCGAAATCGGCGCCGAAGCAGAAGACCTCGGGCAGACCTTCGACGACCACGATCTTGGCCCGCTCCTCGCAGAGGTCCAGCGCCGTCGTGAACTCGGCGACAAGGCGATCGTTGATCGCATTGTTGGCGTCCGGTCGATGGATCTGCAGATAGGCGATGTCGTCGTCGAAACGCACGCGCAGCGTGGTGAAGGCACTGGCATCCATCAGCCGACCCACTCGTATTCCCGGTGGAATTCCTTGATTTCCTTCAGGAAGAGCACGGGCTTGCCCATCGCGGTCCGGGCGCGCGAAATGAAACTGTCGTCGAGCACGACGTTGCGGGTGCCGAACTTGACGGCGTTGCTGCCGACCAGCAGGCGGTCGTACTCCTCCATCGTCAGCTCGATGCGGCGGTCGAGGTGGTCCTTGACGCCCATCCGGCGCAGGCGCTCCTGGCCTTCCTTGCGGACCACGCCGCTGAAGAACTCGGAGCAGCAGCCCGAACCGTACGAAAACGCGGCGATGCGCTTCGGCGTCTCGAATTCGCCGTGTTCGATGGTGCTGAGGATCGCGAGCGACATGGTCGCGCCCATGATATTGGCGATGCGCTGGCAGTAGACCAGGCCGGGCAGGACCCGGTTCTGGAAGTCGTCTTCGATCTCCTGCGGCTTGGCGCGGGCCATCTTGCGCATCATGTTGCGGTGCGCGCCCTTGACCATGCCGCCGAACGGGCAGTGATAGGCGATGTAGGAGAAACTGGTGGCGTAATCCGCTTCGGGCACGCGCTTGCGGTATTCCAGGAAGCTGTTTTCGCAGCAGTCGAGGTACGACAGCAGCGACAGGTCGGAGTCGCCGGCGTCGCCGTCGACGGTCGGACGGCAGGTGTCCATCACCTCGTGGCCGTAGTAGCCGTTGGCGCCGACGTCGACCTGGAAGATGTAGGGCTGCTCGCTGATCAGCATCGCGACCGCACCGGAGCCGTTGCTCGGCTCGGCGAACGACCAGTCAGCGGTCAGCGCGTCGCCGCCCTCCTCCACCATGAAGCGCGAGATGTCGGTGGCGAGCACGAGCACCTTCGCGCCCGGCGATGCCTGCGACAGCACGAAATTGACCGCCATCTGGATGCCGGCGGCGCCGGAATAGCAGGCGTTCTTGATCTCGAACAGGCGGCAGTTGCGGTTCAGGCCGAGCAGCGAGTGGCAATAGGTGCTCATCGACTTGCCGAAGTCGAAGGCAGACTCCGTGCAGGTGATCACCATCTCGATCCGGTCGCGCTCCTCGGGGCTCAGCGCGTCGATAATCGGCTTGGCGGCGTTGACCGCGAAGGTGATCGGATCCTCGTACGGCAACGCGACCGTCTTCTCCTTCATCAGAAGATTGTCGAACCGGGTGGTGTCGAGCTTGCGATGCTCGGACAGCTTGCGCACGTCCAGGAATGCGGTGCCCGCGAAAACGTTCATTGCCTCGATGCCTACTGCTCTCATCCTGTTTCTCCAAACCTCATGAAGTGTTGATTCCTGTCTTGACCGTCGCGATCCCGTTCAGACATCCGGATCGTCGTGGAGCAGCACCCGCCAATCCATCTTCGCGCCCTTGACCCACAGTTCCGCGATCTTCTCGATCTCGCCGGTCTCGACGAGGCGACGGATGAACTCCTGCCCGGCCTGGGTGTCGCCGATGTCGAGCTTGTCGCCGGTCCCGCTGCGCACCGAGCCCCGGAAGACCTTGCGGTGATAGAAGTTGTCCCTGTCCTGCAAGAAACCCTGCAGCAGTTCCTCGAACTCGTCGATCGAGCGGACGACGAAGGCCACCCGCTCCTGCATCTCGATCCTGCCGGTCTGCAGCGTGCCGGCGATGCGGCGCAGGGTCTCGTCGCTGCGGTCCGTCCTGGCCAGGAACGCCGGATACGCCTCCAGCGTCGCTTGCAGCTGGTCCGCATTGCGCGCAGAGAAGACCAGCAGCTGCGGCGCCTCGACATCGCCGGCATCGGGCGCCGTGCGACGATCGATGTACTCCTCGATGACGACATGGGCGTTGACGCCGCCGAAGCCGAAGCTGCTGACGCCGCCGATGCGCGTCTGCCCGTCCGGCACGTCCCAGTCCACGGCCTGCTGCGCGATGCGGTACGGCGTGCGGCGCAGGTCGATCAGCGGGCTGATGGTGTCGCAGTGCAGGCTTCGCGCGATCCTGCGGTGGCGGATCTGCAGGATGACCTTGATCAGGCCGACCACGCCCGCGCCGTATTCGAGGTGGCCGATGTTGGACTTGATGCTGCCGAGGTAGCAAGGCAAGGAAGCCTGTTTCTCGACGGCGGCATCGGTGTCCATCAGCTCTTTCGCCACCGACTTGAGGCCACTGATCTCGACCGGATCGCCCAACTCGGTGCCGGTGCCGTGGCATTCGATGTAGCCCATGCGCTGGAAGTCGATGCCGGCGTCCTGGATCGCGCGGCGGATGACCGCCGCCTGCGCGTTCGGGTTCGGGGCGGTCAGCGAGGTGGTGCGACCGCCGTGATTCTCGGCAGCGCCCTTGATCACCGCATAGATGTCGTCGCCGTCGCGCTCGGCCGCACGCAGCGACTTGAGCATCAGCATCGCCACGCCTTCGCCGCGCACGTAGCCGTTGGCCTTGTCGGAGAAGGTCTTGCATCGACCGTCCTCGCAGAGCATGCCGGACTTGGTGAAGCTGATGTACACGTCGGGCGCGAGCAGCGCGTTGACGCCGCCGATGATCGCGGTCTGGCAATGCCCGGCGCGGATCGCTTCGATCGCGCGGTGCACCGCGACCAGCGAACTGCTGCACGCGGTGTCGATGGGATTGCTCGGACCGTGCCAGTCCATGTAGTAGCTGATGCGGTTCGGCCCGACCGAGGACAAGCTGCCGGTGACCGAGTAGGCCTCGACCGGGAGGTGCGCCATCAGGCTGATGTAGCTGGTGGGGCCGCAGCCCATGAAGATCGCGGTGTCGCTGCCCTTCAGGGTGTCGCCGCCGTAGCCGGCGTCTTCGAGGCATTCCCAGACCGACTGCAGCATCAGCCGCTGTTCCGGACTCATGTACATCGCTTCCGCCGGCGAGATGCCGAAAAACAGCGGATCGAATTCCTTCATGCCGCTGATGAACGAGCCCCAGCGGCTCACGCCCGGGTAATCGCGCCAGTCCCAGCGGTCCGCCGGGATCTCGCTGATCATGTCGCGCTCTTCGTCGAGCATCCGCCAGAACTCGTCGGGATTGTTCGCGCCGGCGATGCGGCAGCTCATCCCGATCACGGCGACGTCCTCGTCGCGATAGCTGGAGCGATTGCGGTAGGCCTCGCGGAAGCGACGCGCGAACTGCGACACCGAAGCGCCGCCGGTCTCCGGTGCGCGGGCGGATGGCTTCGCTGCCACTGCCGGCGCGGCCGAGGATGCATCGGCGGTTCTGGCGCCACCGAGCGACAGCTTGCGGGTCATTTCCGCCGCGTGGTTGTCGGCGAGGAACTGGCTGAAGCGCAGCAGGTTCGAGGCCTCGAACATCGCCGTCGGCATCAGGTTCAGGTCGTAGACGTGGTTCAGGTGCGAGACGAAGCTGGAGATCAGGATCGAGTCGAAGCCGAAATTGGTCCAGTCCTCGGTCTCGTTGATCTGGTTCGGCTTCATCTTCAGGTGCTGTGCGGCCTGCAGGCGCATTTCCTGCAGGATTTCGCGCTGCAGGCGATCGAGTTCCGCCGAGGATTGCTGCGCTTCCGGCGCAGCCACCGCTGCGGCCGGCTTCGGCGGTGCGAAAAGCGCGGCCTGCGCACTCTTCTGTCCGAACAGCGGCAGCAGGTTCGCATGCGGCGAGGCGATGGCCTGGCGCAGCGCCCTCAGTCCCTCGACGGTGGGCATCGGTTTGATCGCATAGGCGCGCGCCAGCGTTTCGCGACTGGCGTCGTCGAGCTGCATCGCGCCCTCTTCCCACAGCGGCCAGTCGATCGAAACCGAGATCCCGCGAGCCTCGCCTGCGCGCACCCGCGCCGCGCGCGCCTCGATGTACGCATCCATGTAGCCGTTGCCGGCTGCGTAGTCGAACTGGCCGGCGTTGCCGAGTGCGCCGGCAACCGATGAGAATGCGACGAACGCATCGAGCGGACAGCCGGCGGTGGCGCGGTCCACGTTCTGCAACCCCTGCACCTTGGGAGCCAGCACGCGTTCGATGGACGCATCGCTCTTTTTGACCAGGAGCGCGTCTTCGAGCAGTCCGGCGGCATGCACCACGATATCGATGCCCGGAAACTCGGCGACGATGGCCTCCAGCTCGTCGAGCCGGGCGATGTCGCAGCGGCGCTGGACCACGGTCGCGCCCAGCGCCTGCAGCGCTTCGATGGCCGCGCTCTCCGCAGCTTGGGGCGTGCGCCGACCGAGCAGGACCAGCGTGCAGCCCTTGCTGTGTTCCGCGATGTCCCGCGCGATCAGCAGACCGAGCGCACCCAAGCCACCGGTGATCAGCGCGGTGCAGCCATCCTTCCACGCGAATTCCGAGCCGATGTCGGCATCGGCATCCTGGAATTCCAGGGCCATGTACGCGTCGCCGCACTTCAGGCGGCATTCGATCTGCGAATGCTCGATCGACACGCTCTTCATCGCCGCCCACAGGCCGCGCGAGAGTCGGTCGTCGGCTCTGGTGCGCAGTTCCAGCAAGGCCGGGCCGCGCCTGTCCTGCGCCAGGGCCTGCGCCGCAGCCAGCAGCGCACGGGTCGTGGCGACGTAATCCTCGCCTGCCTCGACCACGCGCAAGGCGCGATCGTCTGCAGCCGGCGGCGTCACGACCTTCCAGACAGGGCGATGGAAGCTGAGCCTGTCCTGCTTCGCGTTGAGATCGATCTCGCGGGTCTGGAAGCCCTCGATGATCACCAGGACGCGGCCGTGTTCATCGGTCGCGGTGTAATGAAACCCGTCGGCGCGCTTGCGCGCATGCACGAACATCGTATCGACGAGCGCATCGACGACCAGCGTGCTCGTCACCGCGAACGGCACCACGTTGGCCTCCGGATTGTCGACCAGGGCGAGGCCGCTCTGGATGATGCTGTCGAGCGCACCCGCGTCCATCGCCATGCCGCGTGCCGAGGAGCCGGGCAGACGAATCTTCGAGAAGCCTTCGCTCCGGTCCGCCGAGATGAAAATGTCCTCGACGCCACGATGCGACGGGCCCAGTTCGACGCCACGATTGCGGTAGGTCTGGTAGAACGCGGCCTTCGACGGGCCGGGTGTGTTGCAGACTGCACGCAGGGCGGCCAGATCGACGTTCCGTTCGTAGCCGCGCGCGGCGAGACAGTCGGCGGTGTTCTGCACCGAGACCCGGCTCTGGAAGTGCACGCCCTGGTCGGTGATGACCTCGACGCCGAACTGGCCGGCCGCGCCCGGATAGACCCGCACGGTCACCGCGCGCTTGTCCTTCACCGTCAGCGCGTTCACGAACACGCTGTCGGAGAGCACCAGCATGGTGCCCTCTTCCGTCGGCGCCGAGGCCGCGACCGCGCCCCGTGCGATTTCCAGATAGGCCATGCCGGGCAGGATCTTCTGCCCCTGGATGATGTGGTCGGCGAGAAACGGTTCGCTGCCGTCGAAGACCGAGCGGAATTCGCCGACCGGATAGTCGTTCTGCCGGTCGATCGATGCCATGGCGTTCATGGATTCACCGCCATGGCATCACGGGAACGGTCGCTTGCGGCATCGCCCGGCGACGCTGCAGGCGGCACCAGGGCGCGGACGTAGAAATGGGTGATCTTCACGAGCGATTCGCCGCTTTCGCTGAGGATGTGGAGGTTGAACTGGAGGATGCCGGCGCTGCCCTGCGGGTCGCCGGCGCGCTCGACCAGCACATGGCACTGCGGCGTGAGGCTGCCGAGGATCTCGATCTCGTCGATCGCGAACGGCAGGTGCGGCACGCCGCCTTCGTCCGCGGCGAGCAGCGCGATGACGGTCTGCAGCGCGCCGTCGATCAGGGTCGGATGCAGGACGTACTGCTCGAAATCCCTGGCGAGCGACGGATCCAGCGAGAGCCTGGCCATGGCGCAGCCGTCGCCGATCGCGACGCTGTCGATCACC
Organism: Lysobacter brunescens; assembly: GCF_042677005.1. Classification (NCBI taxonomy): domain Bacteria; kingdom Pseudomonadati; phylum Pseudomonadota; class Gammaproteobacteria; order Lysobacterales; family Lysobacteraceae; genus Lysobacter; species Lysobacter brunescens. The sequence goes on from NZ_JBHTIF010000004.1 coordinate 66,431, forward strand.
CGGAAGGTCGGGCCGTAGTCGAAGCCGAGGTTCTGGAAGATGCGGTAGTAGCGTTCGCTGTCGTGAGACTCGCCGCAGCGCTGGCGCCATGCGGACAGCGACGGCAGCGCGGCGGACTGCGATGCCTGCTGCGATGCCTGCTGCGATGCCTGCTGCGATGCGTGACCGTCGCCTGCGCGGTCGTCATCGAACAGCACGCGACCCTCGCAGTGCAGCACGATCTCCTGGTCGTCGTCGACGGTGGTGATCGCGAATTCCGCGCCGGCCATCGCACTGCCGGATTTGCTGCGCAGGCCGATCTTCAGGTCCTGCGGCGGATCGGTCAGCGACAGCGGCTGCACCCAGTAGATATCGCGCAATCGACGCACGCGGCGCTGGCCGGCGATGCTGCCCGCGACGCAGGCCATTTCGAGGAAACCGGCGCCGGGGAATACCGCCTGCCCCTGGATCCGGTGGTCGCGGGCGTAGTAGCGGTCGCCGTCGAGTCCGGCGGCGAAGCGGATGCCGTCGAGCGTCGAGACATTGTGCGAAACCAGCGGATGCAGGCGCGCGGGCATGGCCACGGCCGGGGCCCGCTCGGCGGTCGCGAAATCGACCACCCAGTGGCGTTCGCGGGCGAACGGATAGACCGGCGCGGCGACGACGGGCAGCGACGCGCCTTCATCGAGTCGCGTCCAGTCGACCTTTCCGCCCTCGGTCCAGAAGGCGGCCAGCCCGGCGAGATCCCGCGAGGCGCACAGCGACTGCATGCGTTCGCGCTGCTCGCGCGTCGCATGGCCCGCGTTGCGCGGATCGATGCGACCCTGCCACAGCGCATCGCGGCCGGCGACCAGCCCCGGATCGCCGTCGAGCCAACGCTGCAGCGTGTGGCGCAGCTGCAGGGCGCTGCCGACGACCAGGGCCAGGCGTTCGGGCATGGCTTCGCGACCGACCTGCAAGGTGCGGCACAGGGCATGCACGTCGCAGTCGGGATTGAGCGCGAGGAAATCGACATGGCGCCAGGCGTATTCGCGCAGGCGCTCGGCGTTCATGGCCGACAGGACGAACAGGGCGTCGCCTTCGGTCGGAGTCGAGGCCACGTTATTCGCAACAGGCAGGTATTCCTCCAGCACCGCGCAGGCGTTGACGCCACCGGCGCCGAAGGCATTGATCAGCGCGCGGCGCGGCACGCCCGCAGGCGATTCCCAGGGCGTGAGCGACGTCTGCAGGTAGCACGGCGCCCGAGCGAAATCGATGTCGGGATTGACCGGATCGGCATGGATGCTCGGGGCGATCTGGCGGTGCCGGAACTGCATGAGGATTCGGGCGATGCCGGCGATGCTGGTCGCGGATTCGGCATGGCCGATGTTGGCCTTCAGCGAGGCGAGCGCGCAGAAACCCGTTTCGGTGGTCTGCTGCGCGAAGGCCTGGGTGATGGCGGCGACTTCCAGGCTGTCGCCCATCCTCGTGCCGGTGCCGTGGCCTTCGATGTAGCCGATCGAACGCGCCGGGACATCGGCCTGCGCCAGCGCCTGCGCGATGACCTGTGCCTGCGAGTTCGGATTCGGCGTCGCGTAACCGTTGGAGCGTCCGCTGTGGTCGTAGGCACTGCCGCGGATGACGCCGTAGATCCGGTCGCCGTCTCGCTCGGCCTGGCGCAGCGGCTTCAGCACGAGCGTGCCGACGCCTTCGCCGGGGATGAAGCCGTCGTCGCCGTCGCCGTAGCTGCGATTCCTGTCGCCGACCGCGAGCATCCGGCGGTGGCAGAACGATTGGTACTTCGCGGGATGCAGGTAGAGGTTCACGCCACCGGCCAGGGCGACCTGGCACTCGCGGCGGCGCAGGCTTTCGCAAGCCAGGTGAACCGCGACCAGCGACGAGGAGCAGGCGGTGTCGACCGGCATGCTCGGGCCCTGCAGGTCGAGCGCGTAGGAGACGCGGTTGGCGATCGACCAGGGCATCCCGCTGGGCGTGACCATGCGGCCGCGCTGCCAGGCCTCTGGCGCGAGCAGCTGGTAGGTATTGGTGGTCACGCCCACGAACACGCCGACATCGGCGCTCCTGCCCTTGGGGTGACGCTGCTTCAGGCGTTCGCGCGTGTAGCCGGCATCCTCGATCGCAGACCATGCGGACTGCAGGAAGCGACGCTCCTGCGGGTCGATGATCGCGGCCTCGGCATCGGCGATATTGAAGAAGCCCGCGTCGAACTTGTCGACATCGTCGATGAAGCCGCCCCACTTGCAGTAGATCCTGCCCTGGTCGGCATTCGCCGGATCCGGGTCGAAGAACTCGGCCTGGTTCCAGCGGTTCCCGGGCACGAGCTGGATGAGATCGGTGCCGGTGCGCAGGTGTTCCCAGAAGCTGTCGAGATCGTCCGCCTGCGGGAACTGGGCGTGCACGCCGATGATCGCGATCGGCTCGGCCTGCGCAGGTATCGCTTCGGCGACGGCAACCGGTGGCTGTGCGGCCAGCGCGACCGGCGTTTCCGCCGTCGCGAGCTGCGGCGCCACGGGCGAGGCCTCCGATGCGGCACCGACATGACGCGCCAGCGCCGCCGTGGCGTGGTCGACGAGATACGCGGCGAGGCTGGCGACGGTGTCGTATTCGTACATCAGGGTCTTCGGCAGGTCGCCGAGATCCTGTTCCAGCGTCGCATTCAGCCGGCCGATCATGATCGAGTCGAAGCCGAAGGCCTCGAAGCGTTCATCGACGTCGATCGCGTCCACCGGGATCCGGGTTTCGTCGTGGACGCGTTCGCACACGTAGCGCTTCGCCTGCGCGAGCAACGCATTGCGGTCATGCGATGCCACGTCGGAGGCGACGCTCGGCGCGACCGCATGGCTCGCAGACATCGAGGCTGCGACCATCGGCCCTGCGGGGTCGCAGTAGGCCGCGATCTTCGAGGGCTGGCCGTACAGCGCCAGCGCACGCGGCAGATCCGCGCGCAGGAGTGCGTTCCAGTAACCGATGCCGATGTCGGTCGGCAGCGCGCTGAGGCCGGTGCGTTCCTCGGTGCGCTGCAGGTCGGCGTCGGACACCTGCATGCCGCCGGCGAGCCAGTACGGCCAGCCGATCGACAGGGTCCGCCCATAGCGCTGGCGACGAGCGCGGGCGCGTTCGCGGTGTTCGGCGAAGGCGTCCATGAACGCATTGGCGTAGGCGTAATCAGTCTGGCCGACATTGCCGAAGCTGCCGGCGCCGGAGGAGAACAGCACGAACAGGTCGAGCGGTTCCTCGGCGGTGAACCGGTCCAGATGCAGGGTGCCCTGCACCTTCGGGGCCAGCACGCGGCGGAAGCGCTCGCGGTCCTTGCGGATCAGCAGCGCATCGTCGTTCACGCCGGCGCTGTGGATCACGCCGTTCAGCGCGCCGAAGCGCGCCCTGGCACCGGCGATCAGCTCGCGAGCGCGCTCGGCATCGGCGATGTCGGCCTGCAGATAGATCGCCTCGCCGCCGAGGCTCTGGAGCTGCTGCAGCGTCTCTTGTCCACGGGCATCCAGCGCCGAGCGGCCGCTCAGGACCAGACGCGCACGGTAGTGCTCGGCCAGGTGACGCGCGAACAGCAGGCCCAGGCCACCGAGCCCGCCGGTGATCAGGTACACACCGCCGTGCTTGAGGGCCACGTCGCCGTTGGCCGATGCGGCGAGCGACTGTTCGACCAACGCACGCACGCGACGCTGCGCATGCTGGCCCTCGCCCGCGCGACGGCGGACCTCGACCTGCTGCCGCGACGGCGCCTGCAACTCCTCGACGAGCGCGGTGACCGTGTCGATGGCGAGCGCTTCGAGGTCGGCGGCGGTGCCCTTGCCGCTGTCCGTGCCGGATTCCAGCGCGAGGACACGCCCCTGGTAGCGACTGCTCTCCAGCGCGAACGAGCGGTAGAACGCGGCGAGCGCCTCGCAGGCGGCGAGATTCGCACCATCATCGGCATGGAAGCTCGACAGCAGCGTGCACGGCGCCTGGCGCGTGCCGACTGCGGCCAGCGCCTTGCACAGGCCGAACAGCGCATCGACGCCGACCTGCAGCGCACGCTCGGTGGCGATGGCGTCGGCACCTTCCGGCAGGCGCGCTGCGTCGACGTTGTGGAGGACGTGGCTCGGGGTGCGGCCCGCATCGCGCAATGCGGCGAGCAGCGATTCGAACTGCGCCGGCTGCGACGGGTCGAGCACGAAACGATCCGGATCTTCCTGAACGAAGCCGGCCTCGCCCAGGCGCGCCAGCACGATCGCCTTCAGTGGCGTGGCCGGGAGCAGGCGTGCGCGGATCTGCTCGAACAGCCGATCGTCGGTGTCGAGGACCAGCAGCACGTCATCGGTGCCGAATGCGACTCGCTGCGCAGGCAGTGCGGCGTCGCGCCAGACCGGCGCGTAGCAGGTCGCACGACGCGCTTCGATCGGCTCGATCTGTGCAGTTGCGGGCAGCGCCGTCGTCGCTGTGCTCGTCGCGGATGCGGTAGCGGTCGGCTGCGGCTGCGGCCAGTAGCGTTCCTTCGCGAACGGATAGCCCGGCACGCGATGCAAGCGGCGCGGCTGGGCGTCGAGATGGTAGGCCGCCCAGTCGATCTCCGCACCTTCCACCCAGAGCGCGGCCAGCGCTGCGGACTGCACCGCGCCTTCGCGGCGGCGCAGCGCGGCAGCCTCTTCGGTCGGAATCGTTATGTCCTGGCTGCGGGCCACGGTGCCGCGCTGCCCGCCCGGCAGGCCGTCGACGAAGTCGCGCAGCTGCGACTGCAGCTCGGCGACCGTGCCGGCCACCCACGCGGCGCGTTCGCGCATCGGATCGCGACCGACCTGCAACGTGTAGGCGAGATCGCGCAGGTCGATGCCGGTCCCGGCGCGTTCGAGGAAGACGAGCAGATCCTGCGCCATGGTCCGCAGCTGGTCCGGGGTACGCGCGGACAGCGGCACCACGCAGGTCTGCGGGCCGGCGGAAGCGCGGCGCAGCGTCGGCACGTACTCCTCGATCACCAGGTGCGCGTTCGTGCCGCTGAAGCCGAAGGCGCTGACCGCCGCACGGCGTTTGCGGCCGTGGGCCGGCGCCCAGGCGTGGGCCTCGCGACTGACGTAGAACGGCGATGCGCCGAAGTCGAACAGCGCGTTTTCCTGCCTGAGATTCACGTTCGGCGCCAGCATGCCGTTGCGCAGACTCAGCAGGACCTTGTGCACGCCGGCCACGCCAGCGGCGCCGGAGGTGTGGCCGAGGTTGGTCTTGACCGCGCCCAGGGCGCAACCGTTGCGCTTGCCGCCCTGTTCCTTGAACACGGTCGACAGCGCTTCGAGTTCGATCGGATCGCCGAGCTTCGTGCCCGTGCCGTGTGTCTCGACGTAGTTGATGGTGGTGGCGTCGATGTCGTAACGGCGGTACACGTCGCGCAGCAGGTCGATCTGGCTGTTGACGCTGGGCGCGGTGATGCCGTTGGTCTTGCCGTCCTGGTTGATGCCGGAACCGATGATGACGCCGTAGATCTCGTCGCCATCGCGTTCGGCGTCGGAAAGACGTTTCAGCACCACGGTGCCCACGCCCTCGCCGGGCACGAAGCCGTCGGCGCTGTTGTCGAAGGTCTTGCACTGGCCGTCGCGCGCGAGCATGCCGGCGCGGCACATGCCGAGGTAGGACTCGGGGATCAGGTACAGGCTGACGCCGCCGGCGAGACCCATGTCGATCTCGTGGTTGAGCAGCGCCTGGCAGGCGAGGTGGATCGCCACCAGAGACGAGGAACAGGCCGTGTCGACCGGAATCGCCGGGCCCTTGAGATTCAGGTGGTAGGCGATGCGGGCGGCACCGATCGCGAAGCTGTTGGCGGTGGTCTCGACGTTGAGCGGGCTGCCCTTGGCGAGCAGGATCGAATACTCGCTGCTCATGATGCCCAGATAGACGCCGCACTTGCGGTTGCTCAGCGCGGCGCTGGAATAGCCCGCATCCTGGAAGGCGCGATAGCTTTCCTGCATGAACAGTCGATGCTGCGGATCCATGACCTCGGCCTCGGACGGCGAGATCTGGAAGAACATCGGGTCGAATTCCTCGGCGCCGTCGAGCATGCCCAGCCACTTGCAGTAGACCTTGCCGGGCTTGCCGGGCGTGGGGTCGTACCAGGCGGACACATCCCAGCGCGACGGCGGGATCTCGCGAATCGAGTTGCGGCCCTCGACCAGGTTCTGCCAGAACTGTTCGAGATTGTCGGCCCCCGGGTAGCGCCCGGACATGCCGACGATGGCGATCTTCTCCGCGATGCGTTGCGCACCCTGCGACCGCTGCACCGGCGCGGCGCTCGCGATGTCGGCCGCGACCGGCAGGCTGCGCGAACGACGACGCAGCGCGTTCTGCGCGAAAGGCAGCGTCGGCGCGAAGCCCGGCTGCGGCACGGCGACATGCATCGGCACGGTCGTCGCCGCGGGCTGCGAGGGCGCACTCGCGACCGGCACCGGCGCGCTGGGAGCGAACGGCTGCGGCACGCGATCCGGCGGCAGCTTCGCGATTTCCTCGTGCACGAAGCGCGCGAGGGCGCGCAGGTTGGCGTAGTCGTAGACCCGGGTCGCGGAGATCTCCAGACCGTACGTCTTGTTGATCGTCTTGACCCACTCCACGCCGACGATCGAATCCAGGCCGAGGTCGACGAAGGCGCTGTCGATGTCGATCGCGGACTCGTCGAGGTACAGGGCCTGCGCGAGACTGCTGCGCAGTTGTGGTTGCAGCGACTCCACGGTATGAGTACTGCGCGCCGGAACCGGCGCAGGTGTCGCGGGCGGATCGAAGCCTGGCAGATCGCGCACCAGGCTCGGCACCGAGGCAGTCGCCGGCACTGCAGCCGACGGTTGCGTGACCGTCGGCTTGGCAGTGATCGGCGAGGCGGATGCCTTCGGCAGCAGGCTTTCTACGTAGGCGCCCAGGGCCGCGAGGTTGGCGTAGTCGTAGACGCGGGTGGCGCCGATCTCGACGCCGAGTCCCTTGTTGATGTTCTTCACCCACTCGACGCCGACGATCGAATCGAGGCCGAGGTCGACGAACAGACGATCGTCGTCGATGTTCGCTTCGTCGAGATACAGGGCCTGCGCCAGCGAACGCTTGAGGAAGCCGCGCACGTCGACGCGCTCGTCCGCAGCGACCACCGGCGGCGTCACGACCGGCGTCACGGCCGGCGAGAGCACCGGCAGCGTTGCCGGCGCAGGTGCCGTGGGTGCAGCGGACGATGCCGGCAGTGCCGTCGCATCGAGCGCGGCCAGCCGCGATGCGTTCGGCTTGGGCTGATGACTGCCGACCACTGCGGGCACGTTGCCCGGTGCGGCCAGCGCGATCGCATCGGGCTTGGCCAGTCGCGGCGCAGCGATCGGTGAGGCCAGCAGCATCGCGGACGCAGCCGGCGCGACGACATCGACGCGCAGATCGGCTGCCGTGGCGTGCACGAATCCGCGCCAGCGCAGACCAACCGTGCCGTGTGCGTCGCACCAGTCCATGTCGAGTCCGGGCCTATCGCCCTCGCTCCACCGCGCCCAGATCCACATCGGCGAACCGCAGCCGGACAGCACCGTGAGCGATGCGAGATCGCGCGGCGCGAGACGGTCGAGCCCGATCAGGGACGCGAGTGCGTCGAAGACGCGATCGGCGGATGCGGGATCGAGCAGCAGGCCGGACGCGGACGACGGTTGCGTATCGGTCACGGCGATCAGCCATTCCCCTGCCCCGCTCCAGAGGCGCCAGTCGTTCGGCGCACGACGATCGGATGCGCGAGACGTCGGCCATGCCGATTCGGACATGCGCGCGGCGAGCGCGCCGAGATCGAGACGTTGATCGTTGCCTGTCGGCGCCAGTTCGCCGCTGCCCTGCACGTGCACGCAGTCGTCGCCGCTGTAGACGTCGAAATCGATGTGGCCGGCGGCGGACGGGTACAGGGTGATGTGCAGCGGACGTTCGCCGTCCGCGATGAACGGCGCGCCGAACTGCAGCGCCCCCAGTTCGATCGCAGCCGCAGCCGGCGACTCGCGCCTCGCGCAGGCCAGCGCGGCACGCGCCATTTCCAGCAGCAGCGCGGAGGACAGCCCGGCCTCGCCTGCCGCAGACGCCGGGAATACCGACGAGAACCGCAGCTGGTCGAGATCCGAGGTGTTCTCGTGCAGCAGGGGATGCAGCGCCGAGGTGCGCGGCATTGCAGGCTTGGGCCCGATGTGCGCGAACAGACCGACGGTCGGGTCGATCCAGTATTTTTCCTTCGCGAACGGATACGTCGGCAGGTGCATGCGCAGCGGCGGACGCTTGCCGTGGAACTTGCGCCAGTCGAGGTCGAGGCCCTTCGACCACAGTTCGGCCAGCCGGGCCAACTTGCGCTGGGCGATCCACTTGTCGAGGACGGCCTCGTAGTCGTCGTCGGCCACGAACAGCGCCAGCATCTCCTTGTTGGCCTTGACCTGGCCGCGATAGGCGCCAGTCGCATCGCCGTCGATGTGCGCGCTCAGGACGTCCTGCAGATGCGCGGTCGAATCGACGACGAAGGCCAGCCGCTCCTCCATCGGCTCGCGGCCGACCTGCAGCGTGTAGGCCAGCGAGGCGAGATCGATCGCACGTCCCGCGTCGGAGGCGTCCTGCAGCAGGAACAGCAGGTCGCGGACCTTCTGCATCAGCTGGTCGGGCGTGCGCGCCGACAGCGGCACGATGGCGGGTACGCCGTCGGTGGCCTGCGCCTCGGGCGCGACATATTCCTGGATCACGAAGTGCGCGTTGGCGCCGCCGGCACCGAACGAGGACAGGCCGGCGATGCGCGGCAAGCGCTTGCCGTCGATCACCGGCGTGTCCCAGTCGCGCAGGCGCTGGTTGACCTCGAATGGCGTGATTCCGAAATCGATGTTCGGATTCAGTCGCGCCGAATGCAGCGACGGCACGATCTGCCGGTGCTGCATCTGCAGCACGACCTTGGTCAGGCCCGCAATGCCGGCCGCCGACTCGCAATGACCGATGTTCGACTTCGCCGAACCGATCAGGCAGAAGCCAGTGTCCTGGGTGTGCTCGCGGAAGGCCTTCGACAGCGCCGCGATCTCGATCGGATCACCAAGCTTCGTGCCGGTACCATGCGCCTCGATATAACTCACCTGCCGCGCGTCCACGCCTGCATCGCGCAGCGCGTCTGCGATCACCGCCGCCTGCGCCTGCGGGTTCGGCACCGTATAGCCGTTGGTCTTTCCTCCATGGTTCAGCGCGCTGCCGCGAATGACTGCGTGGATCGCGTCGCCATCGCGCTCGGCGTCGGACAGGCGCTTGAGCACGACCACGCCCACGCCCTCGCCCGGGATGTAGCCATCGCCGCCTTCGCCGAAACTCTGGCAGTGACCATCGCTCGAAATGAACTGCCCCGCACTCAGCATGCTGTACTTGTCGGGATGAATGCTGAGATTGACGCCGCCGGCGAGCGCCATGTCGGTGCGACCGAGTCGCAGGTCCTGGCAGGCCAGATGGATCGCGGTCAGTGACGACGAGCACATGGTGTCGAGCGTCATGCTCGGCCCGTGCACGTTCAGGGCATAGGACACGCGGTTGGCGATGCTGGCGAGACTGCCCGAACGGTTGTACTCGCCGTACATCACGCCGACGTACACGCCGACCTGGCCCGCCAGGCCGGTGGCGCGCGGCAGGCGCAGGGCCTTGCGCGAATAGCCTGCATCCTCGATCGCCATCCAGGCGTGCTGCAGGAACAGACGCTCCTGCGGATCGATGTAGGGCGCTTCGCGCGGCGAGATGTTGAAGAACTGCGGATCGAATTCGTCGGCGCCGGAGATGAAGCCGCCCCACTTGCTGTAATGCCCGGGCTGCTCGCGATCGGTGGTGTAGTACTCCTGCCAGCGCCAGCGTTCCGCAGGGATCTCGACCACGCAGTCGCGGCCGTCCTGCAGGTTGCGCCAGAACTCGCGCAGGGTCTCCGATTCCGGATAGCGACCACTGAGGCCGACGATGGCGATCGGCTCGGAGGTCATCGACGAACCCGCCGGGCCGCGACGCACCAGCGCGCCCGGCGCGCTGGCCTTGCCGCGCAGCGCCGGCTTCGGCGCCGGGCGTGACGCGATCGATTCTGCGACCGGCGCCGGACGCTGCGCGACAGGCGCTGCCGTGGCGACCGCAGCAGGCGCGACCAGCGACTGCAGGCGTTCGCCATGCGCCTGCACGAGGTGTTCGCTGAGTGCGGCGACGGTCTGATATTCGAAGAACAGGGTCTTCGGCAGCGGACCGAAATGCTTCTCGATCTGGGCGGTGAGGTTCATCGCCAGGATCGAATTGATCCCGTAATTCTCCAGCGCCTCGTGGATGTCGATCTGGTTCGCGGCGATCTTCAGCACCGGCGCGAACTCGCGACGCAGGAAGTCACGCGCCTGCGAGAGCAGATCGCCGCTCGGCGCAACGCTCGACACGGTGCTATCCGCCGCGGCTGCAGGCGACGTATCGCGCATGGCCATGGGCGCGGGCGCATCGGTGCGCGGTGTCAGCTGCGGTGCGATGGGCGCATCGAACAGGCGGCGCAGGCGCCGGGCGTCGCCTTCGATGGCGAACAGCTGCGCATGCGTCGAGGCGAGCGCACGACGGAACACCGCGAGGCCCGACGCGCTGCGCATCGGCACCATGCCGGTCTGGGTCTGCAGCCAGCGCACGGTCTCCGGATCCGGGCGCATGCCGCCCTCGTCCCAGAGCGGCCAGTCGATCGACACGGTCCGGCCACTGCGTTCGCCCGCCGCTACGCGCGCCTCGCGGAATGCGGCGAAGGCATCGAGGAAGCCGTTCGCGGCAGCGTAATCGGCCTGACCGACGTTGCCGAACGCCGCCACGCCGGACGAGAAGAGCGCGAAGAAGTCGAGGTCCAGACTGTGCGTGGCCTCGTCCAGATGCCAGGTGCCACGGACCTTCGGCGCGAGCACGGCGGCCGCGTCCTGAACGGATTTCCGGAGGATGACATCGTCGCTGCGCGCACCGGCGCAATGCAGCACGCCACGGATCGGGCCGATCTCGCGGCCGATCGCATCGACGACCTGCGCGCACTGCGCGGCATCGTCCAGGTCGAGGCGACGGTAGTGCACGCGGTCGAACGCGGCGTTGCCGTCGAAGGCGCTGGCGAGCCGTGTGCGAAGCGCTTCGTCCTCCTGCGAACGGCCGGTGAGCACGACCTGCGCACCCTCGGCCTGCGCAAGGATCTCGCGCGCGAACAGCATGCCGAGGCCCCCCAGGCCCCCGGTGATGAGGTAGACGCCGTGTTGGCGGTACGGCGACTCGTCGGCGTCGGTGGCTGAGGTCGGCGACAGCACCGACCAGACCTGCGCTCGGCAGCCGTCCGCAGCGCAGCGCACCAGCGGGAGATGCGGCCTCGCGGCGGCTTCGGCCAGATCCGCAGCGAGTCGCTCGGACGAGGTATGCGCGTCGACGAGAACCAGTTGGGTCGACAGCGAGGGATATTCCAGCGTGGCAGTGCGCAGCATGCCGCCCAGACCGGACAGCAGCCGGCCTTCCGCACTGTCGGCGATGACACATTGCAGCAGCGTGCGATCGCTGGTCTGTCGTTTCAGCATGCCTTGCAGGCGTTCGAACACTTGCAGTGCGATGGATTCGTAGCGCCGCGCAGGGTCGTCACCGGCTGCCGACAGCAGCGCTTCGACACCCGCCTGTTGCGTCGCGAAAGCCTCATGCCCGGACAGGTCGCAGAGCAGGATGCGTACATCCGTGAACGTGGCAACGGACGCGCGTTCCACCGGCGGCAGCGACTCGCCCCATCCCGGCACCGCCACCAGGGTGTCGACCGCAGCAGCCTCCAGCGAGACGGCCGCGCTGCGGGTGTCGAAGCGACGCGCGCTGAAGCCGCGCATCTGCACGCAGAGGTTGCCGTGTTCGTCGCAGAGATCGAGGTCCAGCGTCAGCTGGGCCGCGTCGGTCGTCCCGCCATCGGCATGGCGCACGAACACATACGGTCGCGTGCCGCAGTCGCCGAGGATGCACAGCGATTCGAGCGCGAACGGCAGCATCGGGTCGCCGGGGACCACACCGCGTTCGCCCAGGCCGATCGCGGCCTGCAGGGCGCTGTCGATCAGCGACGGATGCAGGACGTACGCGGTGTTGTCCTGGCCGGCCAGGACCTCGGGCAGCGCCAGTTCACCGAGCACCTGGCCATCGCCGCTGTCGAGACGGACGATGCCGCGATGCGCGAGACCGTATTCGATGCCGATCTGCGTGTAAGTGGCGTAGACCGTGTCCGCGTCCCAGTGATCGCGCACCATCGCGGCACGCAGCTGGTCCAGATCCAAAGGCGAAGCGTCGACAGCATCGTAGAAGCGGATCCGGCCGGAGGCATGTTCGCTGCGCTGTCCGGTTCCGGTCTCGCTGAAGATCCGGAATTCGAGGCAGTCGTCGCCAGCGTCGATGTCGATCAGGATCTCGCGCGCGCCTTCCACCGCGAACGGCGAGAGCCACAGTACGTTCTCGAAGGCCAGCAACGCGCCGTCGGCCAATTCCGGGACTGCATCGACCACCGCCGCACGGGCCATCTCCAGGTAGGCCACGCCGGGCAGCACGCCGACTGCAGCGCCCGTGGGCATCCTCACGCGATGATCGCGAAGGAAGAATTCGCCGCCGCCCAGCTGCGTGCGGTAGCGCTGCTGGGTCAGGGTCGAGACGTTGCGATGCACGAGCGGATGCAGCTGCGCGGGCGATGCCCTGCGTCCGGAAAACTGCCTGATCAGCTCCAGCGCGCCGGCTTTGCCCAGACGCTTGCTTTTCAGCTCGCTTACGACGTACTCGACGAAATCCACCATGACATCCCGTTCTCTAGAGTTTCCTGGATCGCGGCTTCATGCCGCGAATCTTTGCTGCATACCGCTTGTATGACGTTCGAGGCCGTTCGCAAAGGCCAGCGCTTCAGGCCGACCTGCCCCGCCTCCGGTGCGTTCCGGACCACCTCGGCCCGGTCCGCGCCATTGTCGGGAACGGACGTTTCACGCCAATTGCTTCACGCGTGCCGCGACTTCCCCCGTGCTCAACCGATCCTCTTCCAGTGCCGCGAACAGCGCGGCGATGGCGTCGAAATCCGGCTGCGTGCCGCCATGCCCGTCAATGCCGCGAGACGGAGACGACGCACCCGACGGCGTGCCGCCCGCCTCGGCCTTCGACGGGATCCAGCAGTGCATCCGGGCGAAGGCATAGGTCGGCAGATGGATACGCCGGGTCCGCGGCATGTCTTCCGCTGCAGCGCCCTGCGCGGCGACGGTCTGCCGATAACCCTGCTCGCGCAGGTCGGCGACCTTCTCCTGCAGCAGCGGATGCCTATGCACGGGACGGTCGCCGCGCGCCGCCGGCCGAGCGAACGCGTCCTGGTCGCTCGGCGCGATCCAGTAGGTCTCTTCGGCGAACGGATACGGCGGCAACGGGAGCAGCGGCAGGCGACGCTCGCCGTGCAGTTTCCGCCAGTCCAGCGCGAGACCCTTCACCCACAGATCGCAGAGTCTGGCCAGGTTGCCGTCCGCGATGCAGCGGTCGACCACCAGCTCGGCCATGGTCGCATCTTCGTTGAGCAGGCGCACGCTTTCACGACCCTGGCGCACATGCGCGGCGAACGCACCATGCGGCAGCGCGCGCTGCGCACCGTTGCCATCGATGAAGGCGGTCAGCCGCTCGACCACGTCCCCGATGCTGTGCGCGACGAAGCACAGGCGATCGTCCATCGCATCGCGATGCAATTGCAGGCTGCCGGCCAGCGCGACCAGGTCGAGTGGATTCCCTGACGCGTGCGCCGTCTGGATCCACGCGCGCAGGTCCTTCGCCTTCTGCAGCAACTGGTCGGCGGTACGCGCCGAAAGCGGCACGATCACACCGACAGCCGGTACCGGCGCAGGCACGGAAGCCGTGATGGCGACCGTCGCGGCCTGCGGCACATGCTCGGCGAGCACCAGGTGCGCATTCGTGCCGCTGAAGCCGAACGAGCTGATCGCGGCCTGGCGCGGCACGCCCGCAGGCGCGACCCATTCGCGCAGGGTCGTGTTGACGAAGAACGGGCTGTCGTCGAGGGCGAGATGCTCGTTCGGGGTCTCGTAATTGATGGTCGGCGGCAGCTTCCGGTGGCGCAGCGACAGCAGCAGCTTGATGAAGCCGGAGACGCCTGCGGCGGTGAGGCAATGGCCGATGTTGGTCTTCACCGAACCGATCGCGCAGAACCGGCGGCGGTCGGTCGCGGGCAGGAACGCGGATTTGAGGCCGTCGATCTCGATCGGATCACCGAGCTTGGTGCCGGTGCCGTGGGCCTCGATCAGCTGGATGTTGCCCGGATCGATACCGAAACGCGTGTGGACGTCGCGCATGAGCCGCTGCTGCGACTCCGCGTTCGGCGCGGTGATCCCGTTCGTGCGGCCATCCTGGTTCACGCCCCAGCCACGGATCACGCCGAGGATCTCGTCGCCGTCGCGTTCGGCGTCGGCCAGGCGCTTGAGCATCACCACGCCGACGCCCTCGCCCGGCACGAAACCGTTCGCGCGCTGGTCGAAGGTGTAGCAGCGTCCATCGGGGGAGAGCATGCCGGCATGCGCGGTCTTCAGGAACATGTCCGCGTTGGCCATCACGTACACGCCGCCGGCCAGCGCCATGTCCGACGCGCCCGTGATCAGGCTGTCGCAGGCATTCGAGATCGCGACAAGCGACGACGAGCAGGCGGTGTCGATCGAGACGCAGGGGCCCTGCAGGTTCAGGAAGTACGAGACGCGCGCGGCGAGGATCGACGTGGCGTTGCCGGTGAAGCCCAGCGCGTCGACCTGCTGCTCGCGCGACAGCAGATGGTAGTCGCCGTTGGCACAGCCGACGAATACGCCGCAACGGCTGCCCGAGAGCCGCTCGGCGGTGTAACCGGCGCTTTCGATGCCATGCCAGCAGCACTCCAGGAACAGGCGCTGCTGCGGGTCCATGGCCTCGGCCTCGACCGGCGACAGGCCGAAGAACAGTGGGTCGAAGCGATCGTGGCCTTCGAGTACGCCCATCCACTTCGAATTGGTCTGGCCCAGCCCGGGCTGGCCTTCGGTGTAGAACGTGCCGGCGTCCCAGCGCGACGGCGGAATCTCGCTGATGCAGTTGCGACCGTTGGCGATGTTGTCCCAGAACGCATCCAGGTCCTTCGCCATCGGGAAGCGGCCGGCCATGCCGATCACCGCGATCTCGGCTGCATGCAACGTGCGACCCTGTGCCTGCGCCGTGATCGGCGCGGACATGGCGGCATCGTCGCCGCGCCACGACTGAAGCGGCGGCCGATCCTGATGCAGGACGATGGTCTCGACCGGGCGGGCTGCGATCCTCGGCGACGCGATCGAGGCGATGGCCTCGGGCGCTTCCGACGACGTCTCTTGCGCGTCGCGCTGCGCAAGCAGATCGCGGACGAAGCGGGCGAACAGTTCGACCGTAGGATAGGTGTAGACGCGGGTGGCCTCGATCTCGGTGCCATAGATCCCGTTGATCGCGCGGACCCAGGTCACGCCGGAGATCGAATCGAGGCCGAGGTCGACGAACCCGCGATCGGCATCGATGCTCTCAGGCTCCTCGCGAAGTTCCTGCGCCAGCAGTTCGACGAGGGTGCGGCGCACCGCGCCCAGTTCGACGCGGGACCGCGCCGGTTCTGCGGTGGTCGTCGGACGCGTTGCGGCAGCGCGCACTGGCGTGGCAGCGGCATCCAGGTTCGCAGGCGGCGCGGACGATGTCGCCTCCGCGCCTGCCGACGACTGTTCCGCGAGATGCTGCGCGAGTTTCTGCAGGTTCGGATAGCTGTAGACCTTCGTCGCTTCGATCGACAGGCCGAAGCGGGCGTTGATCCGGCGAATCCAGGTCACGCTGGAGATCGAATCGAGGCCGATATCGACGAACGGCGTGCGCGGATCGATCTCCCCTTCCTCGACGCGCAGTTCCTCGGCGAGCAGCCTGCGGATGATCGACAGGACCTCGGCGACGGGAACCGCCACGGCAGACGCGCGATGCTCTGCCGCTTGCGGCATATCGACATCGGCCTGCTGTGCGGACGCGAAGCGTTGTTCGATCCGCGCGAGCGCGTCGCGCTGGCCGACCAGCGTGCTCGCGTGCATCTCGACCTCACGTGCGAACAGCGCCTGCCAGGCTGCGAGCTGCGGCGCGACATGTGCCGCCTTCGACGCTTGCAGATCTTCGCGGGAGCGGCGGGCGAAGCCGCGCGCGATGGCAAGGGCCTGGTCGAGCACCTGCTCGCGCGGCAATACGCTCAGCAGCGGATTGCGCCGCGCCAGCGCTTCGCCGGTGATCTCGCGGCCGGTGAACAGGCTGTCGCGTGCCAGATCGAAGCCGAGCCGTGCCGGTAGGATGCCGGTGGCGCCCGCACCCGGGGTGAACCCGAAGTTCATGTACGGGCTGAGGTAGCGGCTTTCCGCGCTGAACAGCACGACATCGCAGAACAGGCCGAGCGTCCAGCCGGCGCCGATGCCATGGCCCTGCATCGCCGCGATGACCGGCACCGGGCAGCGCATCGGCAGGTGGAACACATCGTGGTCGGTGAAGCGGACCTTGCCTTCCTGGATCGCCTTGAGACCGTCGCGGGTGCCGCCCGACGAGAAATAGGTGTCGTAACCGGTAAGCACGACCGCCTTGCACGCCGGCGACTGCGCGATGTGGTCGAAGACCTCCTGCAGGCCTGCGATCAGCGCATCGGAGAACATGTTGCGCGCGTCGCGATCCTCCAGACGCACCAGCACCACGCCATCGGCATCGACACTTGCGCGGACCACGGCCGAGGACAGCGGCAGCGCGACGGCGGTCGCGGCCGCATCGGTCGGTCCCGGTTCGATGACCGCAGCGTCCGGCGACGACGACCACCCGTGCGCCGACAGCATCGGCGCACGTTCGGTCGCGATCTGCGCGATCGAACGCACGCGCGCCGAGAGCGCGTCGGACGGTGTCCCATCGCTGCCACTCGCTGCGACGTCGACGGCAGCGAGCGCGGCGACTGCGGCATCGAATTCGCGCGCGAGATGCGCCTTGAGCAGGCGCAGCGCATCGGCCGACTTGTCGGACAGCGCGGCGCGCACGCCATCGACACTGTCCGCGAATGCCGTGATTTCCACCACGCTGGCGCCCCAGCCGGCGGCCTGCAGGGCGCGACCATCGAGCGGTCCACCATCCGCGATCAGGCGCAGCGCCAGCGCTTCGCCGAAGCGCGCGACCAGCCATGCCGCCTGGTCGACATCGAGCCCCGGCGTGCCGGTGCCGGTGTCTGTGCCGGTGGCGTCGACGGCAAAACCGTAGCGCTGGTCTTCCACCGCAAGCACCAGATCGCAGGCGCAGGCGATGCGGAACCCGGCGCCGAGCGCCGAGACGGACAGCAGCGCGACGGTCGGCGCCGGAAATGCGGACAGGGCCTGCAGCAGAGCGCGCCCTGCCTCGTCGGCGAGGACGCGCGGATCGCCGTGCAGGAAGACATCGGCGTCGCTTTCGATCAGCAGCGCTTTCAGCACGGGCAACCCGCCGGCGAACGCCAGCGCCTCGCGCAGGGCATCGATCAATGGGGCATCGACACGACCGTCGATGGCCGAAAGACGCAGGGTGAAGAGCCCATCGCCGTCATCGCGCAGCACGACCGAAGCCACGCTGCCGGCGAGATCGTTCGAGAGATCTTTCCGCACTGCGTCCTGGCGGATCGCCAGCGACAGCGACGGTTTGCCTGTGGGTGACGCCGGGAGGTCGGTTTTCCGATCGGGCGCGACCAGTGCGATCGCGGCGGGCTTCTGCAATGCGGCGGATGTCTGCAGCGCATTGTCCGCTGCGGACGCCACCGCAGCGGGCATGTCGGCGATGCGTGAGGAGAAACGGCGCTCCGGCATCGGTGGCGCCGGTATCGCCTGGTGCTTCGGTGACGCCTCCGCCACCGAATCGCTGCTGTTCGACGTCAGGGCGACGGGAGTCCTGTGCACTGCAGCTGTCTCGTCGCGAGGCACCGCCGTGACCAGGGTCGGCAGCAGGGTCACCGCCGAGAAGGCGACGCAGACCGTGCCGTCTTCGGCGCACAGGTCGATGTCGACGCAGAGCGCATCGCCCTGCTGCGCGCCGTGAGGCCGGATCGACGCATGGCGCGGACGCGCGGCGACGGGATAGGCATGCATGGCCGAGAAGCCAGCCGGGAGGTACAGCGCATCGCGATCCGAACCCAGCCATGGCGCCGCACGCATCGCCGCGTCGACGAGCGCGGGATCGATCGTGCAGTCGGCGAAGGCCGGCGACGGCGCCGCAGCGGCGAAATCCAGCCACAGTCCTTCGGCCGTGCGCTGCACCCCGGTCGCGATCTGATACAGCGAGTCGATCTCGATGCCCTGCGCACGATGTGCGTCGAGGATCGCGGTCCTGTCCGCATGCAGGGAGGAGGCGCCACGCGTGGCCGTCGCGATGTCGATCACCGGTGGCGACGTGTCGTCGCAGGCGATCAGCAGTCCCTGCGAGAACACATGGCCATCGCCGACATCGGAAAGCTCGAACGCGGTGCGATCCAGGCCAGGACGTGCGCCCTGCCCTGGCGGCAGCACAGCGATCTCGAGTTCGACCAGGCCGTCGACGGCGCGCGGCGCGGCCAAGCGCACGTCGTGCAGCGCCCAGCCGCTGGCCTGCGGCATGGCGTCCGCCAGCGCGGCCCGAGCGGCTTCGATCTGCAGGCCAAGCGGCAAACCTGCATGGCCCTGCACGCGCAGGCCGGCGATGCGCGGATCGTCGGCGCGGAAGCTGCTGGCGTAACGCTGGCGCCCCGGTTTCGAGGCGTTGCGGTGGACCAGCGAGTGCATGGCCGCTTCCGTGCCTCCGGCAGCGGGCCGTTCCGCCGTCGCTTCGCGCCAGTAGCGCTCGCGGGCGAAGGGATACACGGGCAGATGCATGCGCGCGGGCAAGGGCGCGCCGTGCAGCTTCAGCCAATCGAGATCCAGGCCTTTGGTCCAGACATCGAGCAGCCGCGACACCTTGCCGGCGACGAACCAGCCGTCGACGCTGGCCTGCAGGTCGCGATCGACCGTGAACAGCGCCATGCTCTCGCGATGACGACGCGACTGGGCGTAGTAGAGATCATCGGCGAGCGCGCCGTCCTCATGTTCGTCGGTGGCGAGGAAGAGGGCGAGCTTGTCCAGCAGTTCCGCGCGCGTATCCGCGCGCAGGCCGAGCCGCTCCTCCATCGGCTCGCGGCCGATCTGCAGGGTGTAGGCCAGGCTGTGCAGGTCCAGGTCGGGCTCGCGTTCGACGAACGCCCGCAGATCCTCGGCCTTCTGCCGCAGTTGCGGCAGCGTGCGCGCGGACAGCAGCACGACGCAGGGGATGCTTTCCTCGCGCGACGCGCGGGCGGTGTTGCCCGCATAGGCCTCGACCACCAGATGCGCGTTACCGCCACCGGCGCCGAAAGAGGAAATGCCAGCGATCAGCGGTGCTTCGCGGCCATCGATGACCGGTGCCCGCCACTCGCGCAGGCGCTGGTTGACCTCGAACGGCGTGGTCTCGAAATCGATATTCGGATTGAGTCGCGCGGAATGCAGCGACGGCACGATCTGCCGATGCCGCATCTGCAGCACGACCTTGGTCAGGCCCGCGATGCCGGCCGCAGACTCGCAGTGGCCGATGTTCGACTTCGCCGAGCCGATCAGGCAGAACCCGGTGTCCTGCGTGTGTTCGCGGAAGGCCTTCGACAGCGCCGCGATCTCGATCGGATCGCCCAGCTTCGTACCCGTGCCGTGCGCCTCGATGTAGCTCACCTGCCGCGCGTCCACGCCCGCATCGCGCAGCGCGTCGGCGATCACCGCCGCCTGCGCCTGCGGGTTCGGCACCGTGTAGCCGTTGGTCTTGCCACCGTGGTTCAGCGCGCTGCCGCGGATGATCGCGTGGATCGCGTCGCCATCGCGCTCGGCGTCGGACAGGCGCTTGAGCACGACCACGCCCACGCCCTCGCCCGGAATGTAGCCGTCGCCGCCTTCGCCGAAGCTCTGGCAGTGACCATCGCTCGAAATGAACTGTCCGGCACTGAGCATGCTGTACTTGCCGGGGTGGATGCTCAGGTTCACGCCGCCGGCGAGCGCCATGTCGGTGCGACCGAGGCGCAGGTCCTGGCAGGCCAGGTGGATCGCGGTCAACGACGACGAGCACATGGTGTCGAGCGTCATGCTCGGCCCGTGCACGTTCAGGGCGTAGGACACGCGGTTGGCGATGCTGGCGAGACTGCCCGAACGGTTGTACTCGCCGTACATCACGCCCGCGTATACGCCGACCTGTCCACCGCGACAGGCCTGCAGCGCTGCGCGGGTGTAGCCGGCATCCTCGATCGCCATCCAGGCGTGCTGCAGGAACAGGCGTTCCTGCGGATCGATCTGCTCGGCATCGCGCGGCGTGATGCTGAAGAAACGCGGGTCGAATTCGTCTGCGCCTTCGATGAAGCCGCCCCATTTGCTGCTGTGCTGTCCGGGGTCGAGGGCTTGGCCCTTGGCCGCTTCGCGGTAGAAATCCTGCCAGCGCCAGCGCTCGGCCGGAATCTCGCGGATGCAGTCCACGCCCTGCGACAGGTTGTGCCAGTAGGCGTCGAGGTCCCAGGCATCGGGATAACGGCCACTGAGCCCGACGATCGCAATCGGTTCGTTCGAGACAGCCCGGCTTTCGACCGGCCTGGTGTCGACAGGCTTGGCGTCGGCAGGGCTGCTCGCAGCCAGCATGCCCGCTGCTTCCGTGCGCGCGGGTTCGCGCACGGCGCCGCGCTTGCCGGGAATGCGAGACGCAACCGGCGTCGGCGCTGGCGCCGGGCCTTGCGCCGCAGCGGGACGCGCCGTGGTCCTGTCGGGCGCGAGGATCGCGATCAGGCGCTGCGCATGCGTCTCGCAGAAATAGCCATTGAGCTGCGCGATCGTCTGATACTCGAAGGCCAGGGTCTTCGGCAGTCGGCCGAAGATCGACTCCAGATGGGTCACCAGCTTCATCGCCAGGATCGAGTCGATGCCGTACTGCTCCAGTGGCGCATCGGGGCGCAGGCGGGCGACCGGCACCTTGAGCACCTGGGCGCACTGCTGGCAGAGATAGTCGAGGGCTTTGGCGCGCAAAGCATCGTCCATGCCCACATGAGCCGTGTCGCCGTCGACGGGCGTCGTACGTACCGGCGCGGCTTCCTGCGTGGAATCGGAGACTTCCAGCAGTGCCTGCATCGACGGCAGTTCGCCTTCCATGACCAGCAGGCGTTCGCAGTCGAGGGCGAAGCCGCGATAGGTCGCGCGCATCGCGGT
The DNA here is from genome assembly GCF_042677005.1 of Lysobacter brunescens. Lineage (NCBI taxonomy): Bacteria > Pseudomonadati > Pseudomonadota > Gammaproteobacteria > Lysobacterales > Lysobacteraceae > Lysobacter > Lysobacter brunescens. The sequence goes on from NZ_JBHTIF010000004.1 coordinate 87,649, forward strand.
CGCAGTGGCCAGCGGCTCCATCCCGGTGTGATCCTGCAGTCGCTCCCAGGTCGCGGCGTCGATGGTCATGCCGCCGTCGCGCCACAGCGGCCAGTTCACCGACAGCGTCCGGCCACAGCGTTCGCCACGCGCCGCGAGGCGATTGCGATGCGCTGCGAAAGCATCCATGAACGCGTTGGCGGCGGCGTAGTCGATCTGCCCGACGATGCCCCAGCAGGCCGCGAACGAGGAGCACAGCAGCAGGAAATCGAGCGGCAGGTCGCGGGTGGCGCGGTCCAGGTTGACGAGGCCGGCGACCTTGGGCGCCAGCACCGCGGCGAAGTCCTCGGTGGATTTGCGGATCGCGAAGGCGTCGCGGAGGATGCCGGCGCAATGCAGGATGCCGCGAGGCGGCGTGCCCTCGGCCTGCAGTCGTGCGATCAGCGCGTCGACCGCCTCCGCGCGTGTCGCATCCAGCTCGACGTAATCGATGCGATGCGAAGGCGTCGACAGCGAGTCGATCGCCCTGCGCGCATCGGCACCCAATGGCGAACGCCCGGTCAGGACGATCCGCGCAGCGCCGGTCTGGGTGACGATCTCGCGGGCGAACTGCAGGCCGATCCCGCCGGCACCGCCGGTGATCAGATAGCAGCCGCCTTCCTTGAACACCACCGGCGCGACGGACAGTGCGTCCCCTGCCGCGCCCGCAGAGCCGTTTTCGAGCATGTCCACCACGCGCCAGCGTGCGATTTGCCGATGCAGCCCGCCTTCGCGACGGACATGGCGCACCGCCACGCCGCGCGGCGACGCCATCGAGGATTCATCGCGGACGACGCCGCGCAGTTCGTCACCGTCGATGTCTGCCGGCACCCGCACGGTGCGCACGGCGAATCCCGGGTTTTCCTCCATCGCCGTGCGGCACATCGCCTCGAAGCCGGCGGCGACGGTCGCCTCCGCCGCATCGGCGACGACCAGCAGGACCCGTGCCCCCGCAGTGGCGCCCAGCATCGAGCGGATCGCCTCGAAGGCCTGCAGCGTGGCCTGTGCGAACACGTCATCGACCGATCCGGACACCGGCGTCGAAAGCTCGACGATCTCCGGACCGCCCTGCGCCTGCAGTGCGGCCACCGCATCGCGCGACACGCCCCACAGCAGCACGCGATCGGGCGCCTGCTCAGCAGAGGCGCGCGCTGGCGCAGCCGTCCATTCGACATCCGCGAGCAGAACGCCCTGCCCCGGATCGCGCGACTGACGCTTCAGCGCCTTGATCCGGACCAGCGCTTCGGCCTGGGTGAGTCGGCCTTCCGCAACCGCGCGAAAGATGGGCAGCAAGGACTCTTTCATGACGACAACCCGAGTTCTGCGGCTTCTTCAGCCGACATTTCCTGTCTGGCGAGGCTGTCGAGCAGCTCCCGGTAGAACGCTTCATCGAATGCCGGCATGCCCGCGTCGTCGGTGTCGTCGGCGGGCACGACCGTCGCCGTGCGCGTCCGCTCCACGCTGCGCCAGGCGAAGCCGCGAATGTCGATGCACAGCGCACCGTCCGCGTCGAAGATCGAGACATCGCAGGTTTCGACGGTACCGTCCGCGCCCGTGCCGATCGGCGTCAGCACGGCGACGGCGTCCGCCGGACATGGCGCATGCAGGGTCAGCGAACGCAACGCGAACGGCACCGAAGGCGCCTGCGGCAGTGCCTGCAGCGACGGCAGGAATCCGACGCAGGCCTGCAGCACGGCATCCATGACACCTGGATGCATGCGATAGGCGTCGATGCCTGCGTTGACGTCGCCGCGCTGCGCGGCCAGCGTCACCGTCGCCACCACTTTCCCGCCGGTGCGCGACAGGCTGCGCAGGCCGCGATGTGCAGGGCCGTAGTGCAGGCCGCCGCGGTTGAAGGCCGCGTAGATCTCGTCGCCGTCCCAGCGCTCGTCGCGCTGCGCGGCGGCCAGCAGCGATGCGTCGGCCGTGCGTTCGCCGACCGCGTCGACCACGCCTGCCTCACCCTGGCAATGCAGGATGCGCGTGTCGCCGCTGCCGCTGGCGATCTCGAACAGGATCATGTCGCCCTCGTCCGCGCCGATTTCGATCTCGACGGTCGTCGGGCCGTCCACGAACAGCGGACGCCACCAGGCGACGTTGCCCAGCACCAGGCGCTCGCGCAGGCCGGTGGCCTGACCCGCGTCGTCGGCCAGCGCATCGGCAATGGCCGCTGCGGCCATCTCCAGATAGGCGACGCCCGGGAGCACGCATTCGACCCGGCCATCGCCGAAACGCACGCGGTGATCGCGCAGGAAGAATTCGCTGCCATCGAACGTACTGATATACCGCTGCTGGCGCAGGGTCGAGGCGTTGGCGTGGACCAGCGGGTGGATCGCGCCGGTTGCGCGTGCCCCGACCTGGCCCTGGATCGCTGCATCGTCGTCCAGCCAGTAGCGTTCCTTCGCGAAGGGATAGAGCGGCAATTCGATGCGCTGCGGGCGCGTGGCGCCGACCAGCTCGCGGTACAGCTGCGGCCACGGCAGTTCGACGCCGTCGACCCAGAGCTCCGCCAGCTTGTCGAGCTTGCCTTCGCGCAGGCAGGTCTCGATCAGCACCGCCTGCAGGTCGCCGTCCTGGCCGATGAAGGCCAGCTTGTTGGCCCGCGCCAGCGTGCTGCCGACATGCAGGCCGCGCGGTGTGGCGCCTTCGGCGAAGGCGCGCAGCCGTTCCTGGAGTTCGGCATGCGTGCGCGCGACCAGCGCGCAGCGCTCCTGCATCGCTTCGCGGCCGACCTGCAGCGTGTAGGCGATGTCGAGCAGCGAAGGCGCGTCATCGGCGGCGAGCGCATCCGTAAGCGCATCGGACAGATCCTGCGCACGCTGGCGCAACTGCTCGGGGGTCTTGGCCGAGAGCGGGACCAGCACCGGGCGTTCCGGATGGACGTTGCGCGGCGTGCGCGCGGTTCGCTCCGGCGCGGCTTCCAGCACGAGATGGGCGTTGGTGCCGCTGAAACCGAACGAGCTGATGACCGCCGCCCGCCCGCCCCTGGCATTCGTCGGCCAGGGTTTCAGCGCGGTATTGACCACGAACGGACTGTCGGACAGATCGATGTGCGGATTGAGGCGTTCGAAGCTGGCCGCAGGCGGCAACTGCCGGTGCTTCAGCGCCAGCACGAGCTTGAGCACGCCGGCGATGCCGGCCGCGAACAGGCAGTGACCGACATTGCCCTTGACCGAGCCGAGCGCGCAGTACTGGGTCTTGTCGGTGTAGTGGCGGAAGGCCTGGGTCAGGCCCTCCACTTCGATCGGATCGCCGAGCCGTGTGCCCGTGCCGTGCGCTTCGATCAGCTGGATGTCCTCGGGATCGATGCCGAAGCGGTCGTAGACCGTGCGCATCAGTCGCGTCTGCGACACCGGGTTGGGTGCGGTGATGCCGTTGGTCTTGCCGTCCTGGTTCACGCCCCAGCCGCGGATCACGGCGTGGACGATGTCCCCATCGCGTTCGGCATCGGCCAGGCGTTTCAGCAGCACCGTGCCCACGCCTTCGGCCGGCACGAAACCGTTCGCGCGATGGTCGAAGGCGTAGCAGCGGCCGTCGACCGAGAGCATGCCGGACTGCCCGGTATTGACGTGCATCGTCGGCCCGGCCATCACCGCCACGCCGCCGGCGAGCGCGAGATCGCAGTTCTGCGCGAGCAGGCTGTCGCAAGCCGTGGCGATCGCGACCAGCGAGGACGAGCAGGCGGTGTCGATCGACAGGCACGGTCCCTGCAAATTCAGGAAATAGGCGATACGCGCAGCGAGGATCGACATCGCAGAGCCGGTGAAGCCCTGGGTGCTGAGCCGATGCTCGCGCGAGCGGTCGTGGTAGTCGGTCGAGCCGCAGCCGACGAACACGCCGCAGCGCGTCCCGGACAGGCTGCGCGGGTCGATCGCGGCGTTCTCGATCGCATGCCAGCAGTTCTGCAGCATCAGGCGTTGCTGCGGATCCATGCTTTCGGCTTCGGTCGGCGCGATGTTGAAGAACAGCGGATCGAAGGCGTCGCAGTCGTCGAGCACGCCCATCCAGCGGCTGTTGGTGGTGCCGGGGACGGAGATGTCCTCGCTGAAATAGCGCTCGATGTCGAAGCGCTGGGCCGGCACGAGGTCGATGCATTCCTTCGCGCCGGCGATGTTGCGCCAGAAGGCGTCGAGGGTCTTCGCGCGCGGGAACTGGCCGGCGATGCCGATCACGGCGATCGCGTCGTTGCCAATCGATGTACTGCGACGGGCGCTGCGCTTGCGCCAGGAGTCGAGACGCTGCGCCTGCGCCAGGCCGGACGGGAGCGGACGCGATGCGGACGTGGCAGGCGTCGCAGCAGGCAGCGGCGCGACACGTGCGCCCGGCACGGGCGACGAGGCCGGGCGCGCCGGCAGCAGTCCGGCGAGGAAGCGGCTGAACTCGGCCAGGTTCGGATGGCTGTAGACCTTGGTCGCCTCGATCTTCGTGCCGTAGGTGGCGTTGATCCTGCGCACCCAGGTCACGCCGGTGATCGAGTCGAGGCCGAGTTCGACGAACTGCCGGTGGTCGTCGACCTCCTCCTCCGCCATGTGCAGCTCCTGCGCGAGCATGCGCCTGAGCGTCTCGCACAGATCGTCGTCGCGCTCCTCCGCGTGGCCGACCTCGGCATCGACGCGGATCGCTTCGACAGCCACCGGCGCGACCGCAGGCGCCGAGCGCAGTGGTGCTGCGGTACGCGACATGGAAGCGTCGTGCGCCGATACCAGTGCGACCACGAAGTCGCGGAACTGGCGCAGCGTGGGATGGCTGTAGACCTTGGTCGCCTCGATCTTCGTGCCGTAGGTGGCGTTGATCCTCCGAACCCAGGTCACGCCAGTGATCGAATCCAGGCCGAGGTCGACGAACTGGGTGTCCTCGTCGACATCCTCGGCGCGCATCTGCAGTTCCGAGGCGAGCATCGAACGCAGGACGTCGGCGATGCCATCGATGTCCATACCCAGCGCAACGGGCGTAACGGCGACGGACGCTGCCGGGTCCCGTAGCGACACGGCAATGGCAGGCTCTACGGTGACGGGAACCGTCGCGGTATCGCGATCGTCACGGAAATGCTGCATCACGCCCTGCAGGGCGTCGCCGCGACCGACGAAGCTGCGGTCGTGCATCTCCAGTTCGCGGGCATAGGTCGCCTCGACCTCGGCGAGCGTCGAGGCGCTGAAATGGCGCTTGACCGCGATCGCATCCTCGCGGCCTTGCGAGGCGATCGCGTCGGCCAGCGCGAGCGCACGCGGCAGCACGTCGGCGCGCGGCACGCAGACATGCGGCAGGCCTTTCCCGCGCAGTTCGATGCCGGTGTACTCGCTGGCGGTGAACAATGTTTCGCGCGCGAGGTCCAGGCCCAGCCGGGTCGGGAAGACCAGCGTGGCGCCCGCGCCCGGAGTGAACCCGTACTGCATGTACGGGCTGATGTAGCGGCTTTCGGCGCTGAACAGGCAGAGGTCGGCGAACATGCCGAGCGTCCAGCCGCCACCGATGGCGTGGCCCTGCATCGCCGCGATCACCGGCACCCGGCAGCTCATCGGCAGCTGGTAGACCTTGGCGTCGGTGAACTTCGCGGCGCCCTGCTGGATCGCGAGCAGGCTGTCGCGGGTGCCGCCGCAGGCGAAATACGTGTCGTAGCCAGTGAGCACGACCGCACGGTAGTCGTCGCAGCCGTCGATGTGCGCGAACACCTCTTCCAGTCCGCCGATCAGCGCGGGCGAGTACATGTTCTTCGCATCGCGATCGACCATGCGCACGACGAGGACGCCGTTGTCGCGCAGCTCTGTTTCGATCGCGGGCGAGGACGGCAGCGGCGCGGCACGACGCTCGCCGGCGAGCGGCTCAGCGGCGACATCGACGTTGATCGCGGCCGCGCGGTGTCGGCGCCACTGCTGCAGTGCTTCGTGCGAACGCAGCGGCGAGCCGTCGACCAGGGCCAACGCGGCGGCTGGCGCGTCGGCGGCGACGTGGGCCGCAGCGGCGGTCAGCGCGGTGGCTTCGATCGCGGCCGTCGCCATCGAAGCGGCGCCGAACAGGCACTGACGGGCGAGATTGTCGCCGAGGCGACGCGCGAACAGCGGCAAGGCCCGGCGCAACAGCAGCGGATCACGCCACAGCGCCTCGGCCGAACAGCGACTGCGGGCATCGTGGACGCCGGCGTCGGCGCCCAGGCCGAGCAGCCAGCCCAGGCCCTCGGCATCCTGTTCGAAGGCGACGACGACCGGCGCGGGGAAGCTGGCAACGCTCGCCTGCAGTGCGTCGAACGCAGCCACGACCGATGCCGTGTCAAACACCGGGTCGACCGCAGGCAGGAAACCGGGATGATCGCTGCGCAGCACGAGTGCTGCGTGGCCTTGCGTCGCGAGATCCTGGAGCGTGGCGCGCAGGTCGGCGAGCAGCTTCGGGAGTTCCCGGGCCTCCAGGCCGATGCGGATGGAGGCGACCGTCGCGGACAGCATGTCGACGACCAGACCCGCGCGTGCGACCGAACGCTCGCGCGTGGCCGTCGTTGCGGATTTGCGGGGTGTGGCCTGCGCGACCTGCGGACGAGGTGTGCGACCGAGGCGCTCGACCTGCGGTGCGAGCGTCTCGACCAGGCGCGCCTTGAGCAGTTCCAGCGAGGTGCGAGGCTTGGCCGCGATCGATGCCGCAAGTGCGACGGCTGTCGACGCGACCTGTGCGCGCTCGACGACCGGGAAGGTCCAGCCCTTGGCGACCAGCGCGCGACCGGACTGGACGCCACCGATGTACAGCAGGTCGTCGACCTGCGCGGCGCCGAAGCGGACTTCGAGGAGTTCGGCCTCGGCATCGGTCGCGAGCAGACCACGCTGAGGATCGGCGAAACCATAGCGTGCGTCATGCGCGCCGATCATGAAATCGCACAGCGCAGCGAGCAGGAATCCTGCGCCGATGGTCTCTTCGGGCAACGCAGCGATGGTCGGCAGCGGGAAGGCAAGCAGCGCGCCCGGCAGGCCAGCCGCGATGGCTGCGTCGACCGCGACCGCCTCGCCCGACGGGAACGCCTGGGCGAGGCCGTCGAGCAGCAGGACCTTGGCATCCGGCAACCCACGCACATGGTCGAGAGCCTGCAGCATCTGGTCGATGGCGAGGCCTGTCGGCGTGTCCTGCACGCTGCACAGCGCATAGACGCCGTCACCGAGCGCGCGCAGATCGATGCCGACCGCTGCGGCATCCGCATCGATGGGCAGGCCATCGCTCGACGCGTCGGCCGCATGGGCTTCGAGCGCGGGAGACGGCAGCATGATCGTGGGACGCGGTACGGGCGCCGCATCGAACCCGGGGGACGCATCGGCCTCAGGCAGGCAAAGCGCCTGCGGTTTGTCCAAAGGAACGGCCGCGCGGACGACCGAAGGCCTCGCGCGCAGGAATGCGATCCGACGCCCGGCTTCGGGCAGCACCGGTGCCGGCGTCGGCGTTTCGACGGCAGGCGAAGCGACAGCCGGCGTCGAGACCGAGGCCGTGGTCACCGAAGCGGTCGACGCGTCCATCGTTGCAGCGATCGCGCCCACGCCCGGCCCCGCCGGCACGCACGCCAGTTGCAGCCCCTGGATCTCGAACGCGGGATGACCCTGCAGGTCGCAGACGATCGCATCCCAGCGCGAGATCCCGGCATCTGTCGAAAAGGTATCCGTACAGCGCAGCTGGAGATAGCCCTGCTGCGGGCAACGGCCGTGGAAACGGACCGCATCGATCGCGCGCACCGGCCATGCGCATGGCGAAGCAGGCAGCGGCCCGAGTTCGGCCGAAAGCCACGCAGCGCCATCGATCAGCGAGACCAGCAGATCGGGCGGCAAATCCCAGCCGGCCGACGCGGTATCGGCAACGGCGTATTCGAGCAGGGCTTCGCGCGCCGTGCGTGCGATCCGGCGGGCCGCCGCATGACCGGCGCGATCGCCGAGCCCCAGCGCTGCGATCCGCGCATGGAAGGCATCGGCGGCGAGTCCACCGGCGAGCCGCGAAGCGAACCCTGCGGTGACGGCCTGCGTCGCGGTCTCCGCGTCGGCGAAACGCGCAAGGCCCTGGGCATGGATCCGTTCCTGGCCGCCCTGGACGCTGTACACCTCGAAGCGCAGCGCATCGTTGCCGTCAGGCAACAGCGCGATCTGCAGCATGCAGCCCGGTTCGATGCGCAGGTCGTCATCCAGCGCGATGCCCTCGAAACACAGCGCACGCGCGGCGAGTTCGTCGGGATAGGCCTCGGCGACCGCAGCGCGTGCCATTTCCAGGCACAGCAATGCCGGCAGGCGTCGCCGGTCATCGGCGTCGGCGACGAGAACGCGCTCGTCACCCTTCAGTTCGATGCCATACGCGGGATGGCGGAGAGTCGAGGTGTTTCGCTGGAGCAACGGGTGCTTAGCTGCGGTACCCGTCGCCTGGCCGAGCGTGCGCTGCGGCGCGATCCAGTGGCGTTCACGCGCGAAGGGATAGGTCGGCAGCGGCATGCGGACAGGTCGGACATCGCCGTACAGCCGCGACCAGTCGATGTCCACACCCTTCGCCCAGTGTTCGGCGATGGATGCCAGATCGCGACGCGCGAGCCAGTCGTCGCGGCGCGCGGCGAAACCGGCGTCGGCACGGCAGGCCGCGAGGAACTCGCGATGCCTGCGGACGCTGCCCTGCTGCGGCTGCGGATGGATCGACCGACCATCCGCGAGCGCCTCAAGCTGGCGGCGCAGGTCGTCGATCGCATCGACCTGCAGCACGATGCGCTCGTCCATCGCCTCGCGACCGACCTGCAGCGTGTAGGCCAGCGCCGCAGGATCGATGTCGTTGCCCTGGCGACGCAGGAAAGCGGCCAACTGGCGGATCTTTTCCTGCAGCTGGTCCGCAGTGCGCGCCGAGAGCGGCACCAGCCAGGGGCCGGCCACCGTGCGCGAAACGTCGCGCATCGGCGCTTCCTGCACGATGAGATGTGCATTCGCGCCACCGGCACCGAACGAGGAAATCCCGGCGATGCGCGGGATTTCGCGTCCAGCCTCGATGGGCCGCCGCCAGGCGCCGAGTTCGCGCTGGAGACGGAACGGCGTGGCCTCGAAGTCGATCTCGTCGTTGACCCGTTCCGCGTGCAGTGTCGGGACAAGCTGGCCATGCCGCAACTGCAGCAAAACCTTCGTCAATCCGGCGATGCCCGCCGCGGACTCGCAGTGGCCGATATTGGATTTCAGCGAACCGATCGCGCAATGCGGGCCGCGCGCGGCGGCATCTGCGCGGCCGCGCTCGCGGAAGGCGCGGGTGAGCCCAGCGACCTCGATCGGGTCTCCCAGTGCGGTGCCGGTGCCATGCGCTTCCAGGTAGCTGACATCGGTCGAATCGATGCCGGCACGGGCCAGCGCGGTCGAGACCACGTCGGCCTGGGCGACCGGATTCGGCACCGTGTAGCCATGGGTGCGGCCACCGGCATTGAGGGCGCTGGCCTTGATCACCGCATGGATGTGATCGCCATCGCGCAGCGCATGCGCCAGCGGCTTGAGGACGATCGCGCCCACGCCCTCGGCGTCGACGAATCCGTCTGCGTTCTCGCCGAAAGAGCGGCATTCCGCGCCTTCCGACAGCATGCCGAGCGCGGACAGTTCGATCATGTGCTGCGGATCGAGGATCAGGCTGACCCCGCCGGCGATCGCGGCATCGCACAGCCCGCCGTAGAGGCTGTCCAGCGCCAGGTGGATCGCGGTCAGCGAGGAGGAACAGGCGCTGTCCACCGCGAACGATGGGCCGGAGAAATCGAACAGGAACGACACCCGGTTCGCGATCGAGTAGTACAGCGGCTGCACCGTGTAGCGCGAATTCATCACACCGACGAACACGCCGACCTTGCCGCCCGGGGAGAGGCTCTGCGGCGTATGGCCGCTGTCCTCGATCGCGTGGTAGCTGGCTTCCAGGAACAGGCGTTCCTGCGGGTCGATCTTCTTCGCTTCCCTGGGTGCGATACGGAAGAACAGCGGATCGAACTTGTCGACATCGCCGATGAATCCGCCCCAGCGGGTATAGATCTTGCCGGACTTGCCCTTCTCCGCATCGTAGTGGTCCTGCCAGTGCCAGCGGTCGGCCGGCACCTCGCCGATACAGCTGCGACCACTCGACAGGTTCTCCCAGAACCGGTCGAGGTCAGGCGACTGCGGATAGCGACCGCTCACACCGATGATGGCGACATCGAACGGCACGGACCGCTGCGGCGCGGCGTCCGTCGGAGTGCTGGACGTTTCGACAGATAGCGGTGGGGATACCGATGCGATGTCGGGCCTGCGCGGTGCGAGACGACGCCTTTCGACACGCCCGCCCGGCGGCTGCGAACGCGGCGTCGGGGCCACTGCCGCATCGCCGGAAGATGCGTTCGATGGTGAGCCCACCTGCGGTGCGGCATTGCCGGCCACGATGCCGCGCCCGGCGAGCACCGACGCCACCGTCGCCCGTTCCTTCTCGAAGAAATGGCGCACCAGCCCGTCGATGCTCTGCACCTCGAAGAATAGTGTGCTGCGCACGCCCGGAAACAGCGTGCGGAACTGCGTGGTCAGCTGCACGACGAGGATGCTGTCCAGACCGTATTGCTCGAGCGGTCGATGCGACTCGATCTCGCGCGGGTCCATGCGCAGCGCCGTCGCGATGATCCCGCGGAACAGCGTCGTGCAGGCATCGCGCAGACCCGCTTCGTCGCTGGCGTCGATCGGCGCGGCTGGCGTCATGACCGCTGCAGCCGATGCGCTCACCTGTACAGTGGGCTTCGACGGAACGGTCGGCAGGGCGAGCTGTGGCGTGCCGAGGCCGGTCGCAGCTTCGCTCCCGGCGAGTACCGACACGACCGTTGACCGATCCTTCTCGAGGAAATGCTGCACGAGGCCATCGACGGTCTTCACCTCGAAGAACAGCGTGCTGCGCACATCGGGGAACAGGGCGCGGAACCGCGTGGTCAGCTGGACCACGAGGATGCTGTCCAGTCCGTACTGTTCGAGCGGACGATGGGGCTCGATTTCGCGCGGTCCCATGCGCAGCGCCGTCGCAATGATCTCGCGGAACCGTGTCGTGCAGGCCTCGCGCAGTGCGGCATCGTCGGTCGTGGCTGCGATCGGGGCCGTCGGGGTGATGACTGTCGGCTGCGGCGAGACCGGTGCAGGCATGCCCAGGTCGGCCACGGCGTCGCGCGGGGCCAGGCGCTGGCGGACCACGCCGTCGCTGCGTGCAACCACGAGCTGCTGCCCGAGGCCATGGTCGTTGCGTACCGGAAAACGGATGTCGCGAAAGCGTTCCAGCTTGAGGAGTCTTTCCCACTGCCCGGGCGACAGGCAGGGGCTGCCCGGCAGGCGCAGCGCTTCATCCTCGAACAGCCACCAGCCGTCGAGCAGGCCGAACGTGAAATGGGTATACCAGCCCCACTCGCTGATCTCGTTGATCAGCACGACGCCGCCGCGCTTGAGTAGCGCCTTGGCGTTGCGCATCGTCTCGCGCATGTTCGAAGTGGCGTGCAGCACGTTGGTCGCGATCACTGCATCGTAGCGGTTGCCCTCGACCGACTGCATCGAAAGCGGCTTGCCCACGTCGAAGATCGCGGTGCGCAGCGCCGGGAATGTCGGACGATAGACCTCCTGCGCATGCAGCAGGAAGGCTCTGGACAGGTCGGTGTAGCAATACTCTTCGACCAGGTCGCCGAAACCGCGCAGGATCGGCAGCAGGACGGCCGTCGTGCCGCCGGTGCCGGCGCCGATTTCCAGCAGGCGCAGACCGCGTTCGCTCCGGGCCGCCCTCGCCGCGAGTTCTGCCCGCAGTTGCTCGCCGAGAGCGTGGTTGAAATGATCGGCGACGGGATTGTGCTTGTAGATGCCCTCGACCATGCGCATCGACGACTCGGGGAACATCACGTCGGTCGCAGGCATCGTGCCCTTGAGGATCTCCGTGAGGTTGCGCAGGCAGGCATCGATCAGGATGAGATAGGCGCGATGGTTCGCGTTCCCGCACCAGTCCGGCATCGCGGCGTCCCAGGCCTGCCAAAGCGTTTCGACGTCGTCGACTGCGGCGAACCGGCAGCGCAGCCCATTGAACGAGAGCAGACCATGACGTTCGAGATGACGCAGGCTGGCGTCAAGCCATCGGCCATGCGCCGGACGCAAGCCGGCAACCATCTCCGCTGGCATGCAATCGCCCTGCGCGTCTGCGAACAATGCACGAAGCTGCGCGGCAACGAGCGTTGTGGCCAGGCGCTCGGCATCTACAGGCAAGCGAGCGGCTTCGAGGTCCGAGGCGCCGATATGCAGCGGCGTCTCCGCGCCCGCTGCAGTCTTGTCCGATGCATTCATGCAGAACACCACATCCCTGTAGAATTCGTCGGTCGTTCGTGATTCGGGCAGCAACGCGTCTCTTCCAGTGAGACCTGGTCATCGAGTGCTGCCGCAGGCGCGACGTCGATCCGCATCCACAGGCCTTCGCTTGCGCCCTCTTGCATGCCGGGCGCGCTGGACCGTGTGTTTGCGTCATCGACGGATGAATGGATGTACGACGGGCAAGACGCCAGCTCGATGCATGGAGCCTGTACGGAAAAATTGGCGACGCGTCGATGAATCCAATCGAACGAACACGACACTTCTGTAACTGATACGCCCAATGCTTGATCCTTCAAGACGACGGCGCGGTGGAACCGCGCGCACTGCATTCATTCCTTGATGCATTCCTTGAGCTTTCAGGGGCTCACCCCGGAGATCGGTTCAATTCGAATGGAATTTGCGCCCCTCCCCTTTCCGCGCCCCATTTCAGCAGCGCCTTCAGAAAATTGTCAATACGAAGATTTGTGTAATCACTGCGATGAAAACGATTTCTGGAGAGTCATTCGAGAATGATTCTCATATGCAAGGCAGCTTCGAGAAGGCGATGCCGATTGCACGATTCGACTCCAACTTGCGAAGCAAGCAAACGCAAGATGGCAAGCATCCAGGACACCCAACGCAAGCATTGCCGAGAACCGTCTGGCAGGAATCGCTTCCATTCAACGTCAACATCAGGTAATGATGCCAGCGGAAAGTGGCAAGTAGGTTTCGGTCGGAGAGGGGAAGGAGGAATCTCCCGCATTGTCTCCGTGCCGACCCATGCATCGACGGGATAGGAAGAATGTCTGCATCCATGCTGTTGCGGGAGGCCCGTGTGCCTTCGGCGGCCAGTTGCGACGATATCGACATCTGGCTCACTTATTACAATGAGATCGACGACGACCGACAGCTCGCCGGGATGCGATCGCTCCTGAGCGACGACGAGGTCGATCGCGAAGGTCGCTTCTACTTCGCCGACGACCGGAAACGCTATCTCGTCACCCGGGCGATGGTGCGCATGGTCCTGTCGCGCTACGCGCGCGTCGCGCCCGAACGCTGGGCTTTCTCGAAGAACGCCTATGGCCGGCCGGCCATCGCGGACGAAATTGTCGAGGTCGAAGCCGAGGCGCGCGGGCTGTCCTTCAACATCTCGCATACACGTGGCCTGATCGCGATCGCCGTGACACGCGGCCGGGAACTGGGCATCGATGTCGAGAACATCTCAGCGCGTGCCGTATCCCTAGATGTTGCGGAACACTTCTTCTCCCGCACCGAGGTCGCCGAGCTTTCGTGCGTCGCCCCCGACCGTCGGCACGACCGCTTCTTCGAGTACTGGACCCTGAAGGAGTCCTACATCAAGGCGCGCGGCATGGGCCTGTCGCTGCCGCTCGATGGCTTCACCTTCCAGTTCCCGCAGCCCGGCACGGTCAGCATCCGCATCCGTCCCGACCTGCAGGACCACGCCGATCGCTGGCGCTTCTGGCAATACCGGCCCACTCCGGATTACCTGATGGCGATCTGCGCCGAGCAGAGTGCGGATGGCGCGCCTGCGATCTCGATGCGCAAATTCACGCCCCTGGGCGACGAAATGCCGATGATCGCGCCATTCATGAGGCGCTCCGAGGCACTCTGTACCTGAGTCTAGGCACGACTGCCCCTGCCCCGCATGCGGACAACGGCGTCAGCGCAGTTCGTTGTCCAAGGCAAGCAGTGCGCGCGCCGCGATCATCCCTTCCTGCGGATAACCGAATGCATTGTTGACATAGACCACGCCGTCGATGACGACCCTGCGGTTGATGTGGCTGTGGCCATAGACATGCAGATCCGAACCCAGCGCACGCAGCTGCCGCTCGATCCCGCTGCTGCCCAGCACGGGATCGAGCCGTCGCATCGCGCGAGGCACGAAGAACGGGATCAGGTCGATGCGTGGCAGGAAGTGGGAGAACGTGACCACGCGACTCGCTGCATGCGGAAGCCCGTCGGGATTCATCTGCAGGAAATGTTCGGTCACCCGTTCGGGTCCGTAGTCGTCCGGCCAGCGGCAGGCCCGGTAATCCATCCACATGACCCGAAGGTCGTCGCAGGGCGAACCGAAGGAATAGTCGTACCAGCCCAGCAGCGGTACGACCAAGGTGTCCCGGTGGAACCTCGGCTGCATCCATGCCCCGGCATCGGCCGCGATGGTGAGCACTTGGTCGAACTTGCGCAGCGAGCAATCGATGTCCGGATCCCGTCGCACCCACAGGTCGTGGTTGCCGGGGACGAAAAGCACCTGGCGGAACTTCGCGACGAAGCGCTGCAGGCACCAGGCCAAGAGGTGGCGATCCTCGGTGAGATCGCCCGCGAGGATCAGGGTATCGTCCCGATAGTCCTCGGACGACAGCGCATCCACCCAGCGCGCATTGTCGGGGTAGTCCACATGGATGTCGGACAGTGCAAAGAGTCTCATCCCGCTTCATTCCCGCCCAGGCCGCCGTTCGACAGGCGCGAGCCATTTCCCCTCGTCACGGGCAACACCCCCCTTCGGAACAGACCTTTCGGCACCATGCCGGCATGATCAACGGCCGCCCCGTAGCGGTCAATGAACGCATGGCACCAATGTCGCGACGGAGGCGCGAATTATCACGAACCTGCACCGACGCACAACCCCGCCCGGTCGACAAAGGGGTAGCGAGGCCGCTTCAGACGACGAACGGAAGAGCCGTCATCGTGCGGACACCTCACGGTCGATGACATCGAGCAGAGCGCACTGGATCCTTGACTGGATCCGCGTGACGAGCGCATGTCGCGCACCTTTCATCAACATGAATCCGAATGCGCGCGTCGCGTTCCACGTGATGCGGATCATCGAATCGATGTCATCAGATATGCGTAATGCATGCGTGTGTCATCAAGACGACATGCGCATCTGTCTCGATGCATGAGATTCGAATGAAGAATGATGTCCGCAA
The DNA here is from genome assembly GCF_042677005.1 of Lysobacter brunescens. Taxonomy (NCBI): domain Bacteria; kingdom Pseudomonadati; phylum Pseudomonadota; class Gammaproteobacteria; order Lysobacterales; family Lysobacteraceae; genus Lysobacter; species Lysobacter brunescens. The sequence continues at coordinate 102,905 of NZ_JBHTIF010000004.1, forward strand.
TCACGAAGACGTTGCGTTCTACATCACGAGCCGCTAGCCTCTTGCGACTGGAGCTTCACTGACATGGATAGCATGCGCGTACTGCTTGTCGACAATTACGACAGTTTCACTGCGAACATCGCCCACTACCTGGGCGACGCAACGGGAACCCCTCCCACCATCGTCCGAAACGACGAAACCGACTGGGCCAGCCTGCTGGCAGGCGACTACGACGCGATCGTGATCTCGCCCGGACCGGGCACGCCGGAACGCGATTCCGACATGGGCATCAGCAACGACGTGTTGCGCCATGCGACGGTGCCGGTGCTCGGCGTATGCCTCGGTCACCAGGCGCTCGTGCACGTGCATGGCGGCAAGGTCGTGCATGCGCCGACGCCCATGCATGGACGCATCAGCGCGGTCGAACACGATGGCAGCGCACTCTTCGCGAACATTCCATCGCCCTTCGACGTCGTCCGCTACCACTCGCTGATGGCGCAGGAGCCGCTGCCGGAGATGCTGCGCGTCACCGCGCGAACGCCCGACGGACTGGTCATGGCGATCGAACATGCGACGCGTCCGATGTGGGGAGTGCAGTTCCATCCGGAATCGATCCAGACCGACTTCGGTCGGCAGATCATCCACAACTTCATCGATCTCGCACGCCAGCACATGCAGCGCAAGCGCCGCAGTGCGCGACGCGAAGCGCCTGTCGTCGCCGCTGCGCTGAACGTCGCAGAGCGACCGGCGTGGCAGATCCAGTCGCGTCGGATCGAAACCGGCATCGATCCGCAGTCGGTCTTCCTGTCACAGTTCGCGCACAGCAACGCCTCATTCTGGCTCGATTCGAGCGCGGTGCGCCCGGGCTATTCGCGCTTCAGCTTCATGGGCGATGGCAACGACACGACCGCGCGCACGCTGCGCCACGTGATCGGCGATGGCGCGCATGCCGATCCCGCATCGGAGCGCGACGCCGTCTTCGGCGCGATCCGCGAAGGACTGTCCGTCGATCTGATCGGCGGCGGACGCCTGCCCTTCGATTTCGTCGGCGGCTGGGTGGGTTATTTCGGATACGAGCTCAAGGCGCTCACCGAAGTCGGCGGGCCGCATCGCGCACGCCAGCCAGACCTGCTGCTGCGATTCATCACGCGCTTCCTCGCTTACGACCATCTCGACGGCACATGGCATGCGGTCGCCACCGGTCCGATGTCGCGCGCGGCGGAAGATGCCGCATGGCTCGACGAGATCGAGCTTGCCCTGCACGGCACGCCGGAAGCCGAGGACAGCATCGACGATCAGCAGGCCGAGGGGCTGGCGGACGTCGAATTCCTGCCCGAACTCGATCGCGAAGCGTATCGCGATCGCATCGCGCAGTGCTTCGCCCAGATCAACGATGGCGAGACCTACGAGGTCTGCCTCACCAACCGGATGCGCGCCCGTGCGCCTGTCGAGACGGTGTCGCTGTACCGTCACCTGCGCAAGGTGAATCCCGCGCCCTACGCCGCGCTGCTGCGCTTCGACGACTTCGACGTGCTGAGTTCCTCGCCGGAACGCTTCCTGCACCTCAGTCCGAACGGCGTGGTCGAAATCAAGCCGATCAAGGGCACGCGGCGACGCGCCATGGATGCCGCGCTGGACCAGGCGATCGTCCAGGAACTCAGGGGCTGCGAGAAGGATCGCGCCGAAAACCTGATGATCGTCGACCTGACCCGGAACGATCTCGCCCGCGTCTGCGAAATCGGTTCGGTCTGGGTGCCGAAACTGATGCATGTCGAAACCTATGCCACCGTGCACCAGCTGGTGTCGACTGTCCGCGCGCAGATGCGCGCAGGCCAGGACGTGGTCGACCTGCTGCAGGCCACGTTCCCCGGCGGCTCGATGACCGGGGCGCCGAAGCGTCGCACCCTGGAAATCATCGACGGTCTCGAAGCCTCCGCACGTGGCGTGTACTCGGGCGCGATCGGCTTCCTGTCGCTCAACGGCGCCGCCGACCTGAGCATGGTCATCCGCACGCTCGTCAAGCATGGCGACGAGATCGAACTGGGCGTCGGCGGCGCGGTGATCGCGCTGTCGGACGCCGACGACGAATTCGAGGAAATCCTGGTCAAGGCCCGCGCCCTGATGCGTGCGGTTGCGGGCTGCGTGACCGGGGATTCGCAACGCTGGTCCGTTCCGGGCGAATGCAGGGGAAGCGACACCATCGCAGGCGCGACAGTGCCTGGTTCCGTACAACAGGGGGCTTGAATCGTGAACACAGTGCATATCATCACGGGTGCCAACGGGTACCTGGGGTCCCACCTTGCGCTCGATATCCTGGCGACCCGCCCTGACGACCGTGTCGTCTGCTTGGCGCGCTCGGACGACCGCGCCGCGCGCGATCGCGTAATCGATGCCGTGGCGCAGGCGGCGCATACCTGCGGCCGCGTGCTCGACACGGGCATGCTCGCGCGCATCGACGTGGTCGATGCCAATCCGCTGCGCCCCAACCCCGGCCTGGGCACGAAACTGCTCGCGCTCGCCGGCCAGGCATCGACCTTCTGGCACGTGGCGGCCACGGTGCGCTTCACCGAGACCGAACAGGGCGAGCTCGACAGGATCAACAGCGACGGCGCGATGAATGCGCTGGACATCGCGATCGAGGCCGGCTGCGAGGCATTCAACTATGTCAGCACCGCCTATGTCGCAGGCGATCGCAGCGGCCTGATCGATGCGCGGCTGGAAGCATCGCCGCCGAATGCATTCTCCAATCCCTACGAGCGCAGCAAGTTCGACGCCGAACGAAGGATCAGTGCGCGTGCCGAAGAGGCCGGTCTGGTCTGGCGCGTGATGCGCCCGAGCATCATCGTCGGTCATTCGCGCACCGGCCTCAGCGCGAGCGACAGCGGGCTCTACAAGTTCAGCGAAATGCTCGACGAGTTCTGGTCCGGCCTGCGCCAGGGTTCGGGCGCCGCGTATCGCACGCTGCGCATGTCGGCACCGGCCGGCGCCCATCTGAATTTCGTTCCGGTCGACCTGTGCGTCGAGGAAATGCTGGCCATCGACGCGAATCCCGCTTCGCGCCAGGGCATCTTCCATCTGGTCTCGCGAACCACGATCAGCACCGCCGACTTCCTGTCGGCCGTCGCCGAAGCCAGCGGCGTGCCGATCTGCGCGGAAACGCCCGAAGCGCTGGCAGAAGCGCCGCTCAACCGTCGCGAAGTCGAATTCGCACGGCGCGTCTGGCATTACCAGCCCTACCTGGTGGGCAACAAGACCTTCGCGCGCGACACCACTGTCCAGGCCTGCGGGCAGGATCTCCAGGCCGGCTACACCATCGACCGCCAGGCGGTGCTCGGCTGGCTGAAGACCTTCCTGCGTCGTCGCTGGTCGCTGCGCGAGACGCCGACCGAAGCCCACCTGTTCTCCGCGCAGCGCGGTCTTCCCGTGCGCTTCAACCTGGCCGGACACCTGCTGGCCAGCACCTCGGTCAGGCATGGCGACAAGATCGCGATCCGCCACGAGGGCGCTTCGATCCGCTATGCGCAGCTCGCCGAACGCGTGGCCCTGGCGGCCCGTCGCCTCGCCGATGCCGGCGTGCACGGCCAGCAGCGGGTCGCACTGGTCTCGCACGACGGCATCGAGCACGTGATCGGCCTGCTCGCCGTGCAGCTGCTCGGCGCGGTCGCGGTGATGATCAATCCGCTGCTGCCTGCGCGCGACATCGCCGCGATGATCGACCAGGCCGAAGCGGCCTGGGTGCTCGCCGACGCGGCCAGCCTCGTCAAGCGCCCCGAGATGGAGACGCAGGCGCAGATGCTGTCGCTGCAGGACATCGCCGCTCCGGGCGAAGCCGCGAGCCTGCCGCTCGCGGCGCCGACCTCGCCGCACGACATCGCCTTCGCGGTCTTCACCTCCGGATCGATGGGCATTCCCAAGCTGATCGAGCACCGTCACCAGGATCCGATCGTCGCCGCCGACCGCTATGCCGCGCACATGCTCGACCTGCGCACCAGCGACGTGCTGTTCTCGGCCTCGCGGACCACGTTCGCCTTCGGCATGCAGAACCTGCTGATCGCCCTGCTGAAGGGTGCGACCGCAGTGATCGCGCCGCAGAAGATCTCCGCGGCGGTCATCGCCGACGTGATCGCGCAGGCACGGCCGACGGTGATGTTCGCCGTACCGACGATCTACCAGTACCTGCTCGACGATGCCGCCTTGTCGGCCCGCATCGCGCAGAACAGCCTGCGCCTGTGCATCGCGGCCGGCGAGCGCCTGCCGCAGGCCGTGGCCACGCGCTGGTTCCAGCGCCACGGCATCCGCCTGCTCGACAGTCTGGGCTCGTCGGAAGCCTTCTCCACCTACCTGAGCAATGTCGCCGACGTCGAGCACAACAACGCCACGGGCAAGCTGGTTCCCGGCTTCGACGCGGTGCTCCGCCACGAGGACGGCAGCCCCTGCCGCATCGGCGAGCGCGGCGTGATGTGGCTGCGTGGCCCTTCGATCAGCGTGTCCGCGCGCGATCGCGCCGGCGGCATGGTGGACAACGGCTGGTACTGCACGAAGGACGTCTTCTGGCGCGATGCGGATGGCTACTTCTACTTCTGCGGGCGCAGCGACGAGATGTTCAAGGTCGCCGGCCAGTGGGTATCGCCGCTCGATCTGGAGGAAGTCCTGCTCTCGCATCCCGCAGTCCGCGAGGTCGCAGTCACGGCCAGCGGCAGCGATGACGCCACCCTGCGCACCAAGGCCTGGATCGTCAGCGACCTCCCGTCCGAGCTGCTCGCGGACGAGCTGCGCGCATTGTGCAAGGCACGCCTCGACAGCCGCCGCTATCCGCACCTCGTCGAATTCGTCGATGCCCTGCCCCGCACCTCCACCGGCAAGCTGCAGCGCGCACCGCTGCGCCAGCGCGATGCCGCCTCGGCGGCGCCCATCGATCGCGAACCCGAGCGGGAAGCCCAGCTCGACCGCGTCTACGCGACCGCCTGAGGTGACGCCATGCTTTCCCGACTGAAATTCATCCTCGACCGCGAACTGACCGTTGCGAACGCGCTCGAGAAGTCCATCGCCAGCTATGGCGCGGACTTCGAGGTGATGCGCTTCTCGGGCAGCCTGCAGCGCTTCGGCGTGCCCGGCCAGTCGCTGACCCTGGGCGAACTGAAGGCCCTGAGCGATCGCATCTCGCAGATGCTCGTCGCGCACGGCCTGCAGCGCTACGACCGCGTTGCCATCTGCCAGCGCGGCAGCGTGGAATACCTGATCTATTCGCTCGCGATCATGCGCGCCGGTGCGATCACCGTGCCGATCAACGGCAACATGCGCACCGAAGACCTGGCCCACTACCTCGACTACACGGGCTCGCGCTTCGCCTTCGTCGACCGCGAGCGACTTGCCCGGCTCGATACGGGCGCGCTGGCCGAAGGTCGCAGGCTGGCGATCGTCACCGATGGCGAGGGCCCGGCCGGCGCCGGCACGGTCTGCCTGCAGGATGCGCTGCCCGCACGGGCGGACCGCTTCTCGCCGGTCGACATCCACCTGCACGACGACGTCATGATCGTGCACACCTCGGGCACCACCGGCTTCCCCAAGGGCGTGCTGCATGGGTCGTACAGCATCGCCCGCGCGACCAAGGGTCAGCTGGTGATCCAGCCGCTGACCCGCGCCAATCGCATCCTGCTGGCCTCGCCGGCCAACCACCACATCACCCAGGCCAGCATCATCAGCTGCTTCGCCGCAGGCATTCCGTGCTATGTACCCGCCGGCGAATCGCCTGAAGAACTGCTGCGACTCATCGAGCGTGAACGCTGCACCCTGGTGCTGTCCTTCCCGGACATCTACCAGGGGATGTGCGAGGTCGGACTGGAACGCTTCGACCTGTCGCGGGTCAAGGCCTGGATGGCCGGCGGCGACTCCAGCCATGAAGTGCATATCCGCCAGTTCACCGCGCAGGGCGCGATGCTCCGGCTGTTCGGCAAGCCGCTGATCAAGTCGATGTACCTCGAATTCTTCGGCACCTCCGAAGTCGGCTTCGCCGCGCTGCTGAAGGTCAACTTCTCCTTCACGCGCAAGTTCGACCGCTATGTCGGCAAACCCACCCTGGTCAGTCCGAAGGTCAAGGTCGCGGACGAACAGGGCCGCCCCCTGCCCGTCGGCGTACCGGGCCGACTCATGGTCAAGGGACCGACCCTCTTCAAGGGTTACTGGAACGGCCACGACCGCCTGCACGGCGTCTACATCGACGGCTGGTGGTGGACGGGCGACGTCGCGATGAAGACATCCGGCGGCGGCTACTACCACCTCGATCGCGAAGTCGACTCGATCCGTGCCGGCGAGAAGCGCGTCTACTCGCTGCAGCTGGAGGAACGCATCCTCAAGCATCCGGCTGTCGCCGATGTCGCCGTGGTCGAGCTGCCGCATGGCCGCGATGCGACCGGTGCCGGCGCCGTCGTCGAATTCCGTCCCGGTGCTGAGGTCGAGACCGATGCCTTCCGCAGCTGGCTCAGGCAGCAGGTGCCGGACCAGACCAGCCTGCGCATCGAGATCCTGCCGCCGGGCGAACAGCTGCCCCGCGGGCTCACCGGCAAGGTACTCAAGCGCCGCGTCCGCGAGCGCTACGCCGAAGCCTGAGCGCCTTCACCGCGCCTGCGCGATCCCGCCACTCTCCAGCACCATTTTCAACCGCATCCACTCAACACCGCATCACGCCACCGCAAGGACACGCCATGAGCCATACCGCTACCGCCGAAGTCGTCCACGACTATTCGCCCAGTGCCGTCGACTTCGCCGACCTTCCGAACATGCCCGAGGAATACCGCACGGAACTGGTCCGCCTGATGGCGATCCAGGCCTATTCGGAAGAGAAGGCATCGACCGAAGGCATCGAATGGATCGCCAAGTCGCCCGACTACAAGCGTCGCCGCGTCTTCGCCAAGATCATCGCCGAGGAAGCGCAGCACTCCTACCTGATCTACAACCTGCTGGAGCGCATGGGCATCCCGGAGAAGGAAGCGATCGCCATCGCCGAAGGCCGCTCGCAGCGGCCGATGCACGATGCTTCGCTTGAAGGTCCGCTCAGCGTCGGCGACGACGAGAACGAGTGGATCGACATCATGCTCAACCACATGTTCCTCGACCGCGCCGGCAAGTTCATGGTCGGCAACTTCTGCGAAGCCAGCTTCAAGCCCTGGGCCGAGGCCAACAAGATCATCCTGCGCGAAGAGCGCGGCCACATCGGCTTCGGCTTCGCCGAGCTGCGCACCTACCTGGCCGAAAATGGCGACAGCGACGAAGCCCGCGTCAAGATCTCGAACTGGTACGCCAAGGGCCTGAACTTCTTCGGTCCGCCGTCGACCTCGCGTGGCGCGCGACTGAGCGCCTACGGCCTCAAGCGCAAGGACAACGAAACCCTGCGCAACGAGTTCCGCGAGGAAGTCGAGGAAGTCTTCGCCGAGATCGGTCGTCCCGACCTGATCAAGCTGGAGCGCAACGAGTTCCCCTACCGTTCGGGCAACGAGGGCTGAGCCATGGCGCCGACCGTCGACCGCGAGTTCAGGCTGGGCAGGTTCAACCAGATCTATGCGCACCTGAACCTGATCTGCAACGCGAATTCCTGCGACCTGATCGACCTGGAGTCGGCGCCCGACCTTACCCTGCTGAAGCGTGCGATCGAGCACGTCATCGACCGCCATCCCATGGCGCGCTCGGTCCAGTACCAGCGTGGCGTCATCCTCGGATGGCGCCACCTGGCCAAGCGCCTGCCGATCGAAATCGAACAGCGCACCAGCATCAACGTCGATCCGGCGCGCCTGCGCGCAGAACTGCTCGACAACGCCTGGCGCGAACGCGTGCCCGTGCGCGACGGGCATCCGTTCCGCTTCATCTATACGCGCACACCGGACCGGCACATCCTGCAGATCCTCACCAGCCACACCTTCACCGACGGCAAGGCCGCGCAGCTGTTCTCCGGCGACATCGCCGAGGCCTACGGACACCTGGCTGCAGGCCGTCCGCTCGACACCGAAGTGATCGACCTGCCGGAACGCAACCACGACAGGCTGTTCCTATCCGGCCTCGGCTGGAAGGATGCGCTGCGCCTGGCATGGAAGGGCGTCACCGGCTTCGTCCACGACCTGGTGATGCCGTCCGGCCGACTGCTCGTCGGCGGCAAGCGCAGCGGCGAAACCGACGTGCTGATGGTCGAACTGCCGCGCGAAATGCTGGGCGCGTTGAAGGACGCCGGCGCGCGCCAGGGCAGCACGATCCATCCGCTGCTGCTGCTCGCGCTGCTGCGCACCGCGCAGCAGGACGCCGCCGCGCAGGGCAAGCGCCTGCGCCATGGCCTGCGCATCGTCGACAATTTCAGTCTGCGCCGCTTCGTCGACGACCCGCGCATGCAGAAGCTCTACGATTGCGTCGCCGTGCCCTACACCCTCGAACTGGATCCGGAGCAGGACGATGCCGCCGTGCTGTCCACGGCGCACCAGCGCCTGGAAGCCTTGAAGGACGGCGACATCCTCTCCGAGATCTACCGGTTCCGCCTGCTCTTCCAGTCTTCGCTGCTGCTGCCCAAGGCGGCCACGATCCGCTTCGCCGCAAACGTGCTGACGCGTGCCAATCTCATCTGCACCAACGTCGGCCCGATCGATGCGCGGCTCGAACATTTCGGCCCGATCGCCGTGCGCAGCTACTACTCGTTCCCGCAGCTGTTCCCGCCGGGCGAGGTGATGGTGCAGATCAGCGCCTTCCGCGGCCACCTCCGTCTGGTCTTCCTCTACGACAAGGGCCAGATGGACGAAGCGCAGGCACGCAAGCGCTACGTCGATCCCTTCATCGCCGAACTGCGCCGGATCACCGCAAGCGATGACGCGGTGCCAGCCCTTGCCGCCAACGGCTGACCCTGCGACCGATCCTCGCGTCGCTCGCGCCCGCTCCAGACACCCCCGTCCTTTCCGCTCCCCACCCAGGCCATCATGCGTACGCTCATCCACCGGATCCTCGCACACCCGAGACTCTGCATCGGCTTGCTCGCCGCCCTGCTGGCGCTGTCCGCGCTGGCATTGACGCAGCTGAAATTCGACAACACGCCGGACTCCTTCTTCATGAAGGACGATCCGACCCTGATCCGGTACACGGAGTACAAGCGCGACTTCGGCAGCGACGAGTACACGTTCCTGGTGATCGAGTCGCCGGAGGTGTGGAGCCCCGACTTCATCGCCAAGGTGCGCGACCTCAGTGATCGCATCGCGGCGATACCCGACGTCACCAAGGTGACGTCGATCGCGAACGTGCGCCATATCGACGGCAGCGAAGGCGCGCTCGATGTCGGGCCGTTCATCGCCGACGACCTCGATGCCGCCGCGCTCGCCGAGAAGCGCGCCCAGGCACTCAAGCATCCCTACTACCGCGACTTCCTGGTCAGCGCGAACGGTCGGCACATGGGCATCCTTGCCGAAACCACCCTCAAGCCCGGCGAGGTGATGTACAAGATCGACCTGGCCAAGGGCATCCGCGCGCTGGCCAAGGCGCCTGAATTCGCCGACCTGAAGATGCGCATCATCGGTGCGCCGATCATCGACGCCGATGTCTTCACCATCATCAATCGCGAAAGCGCGATCTTCGGCACGATCTCCTTCGTGCTGGTCGCCACCGGATTCTGGCTGATCTTCCGCTCCTGGATGGTCGCCCTGCTGCCCTTGACCGTCGCATCGCTGTCGATCGTCGTGGCCATGGCGGTCAGCGCGCTGATCGGCGCGCCGGTCGGCATGCTGACCGCGATCATCCCGTCGTTCCTGATCTCGGTGGGCGTCGGCTCCAGCATCTTCCTGCTGGCCGAGATCTATCGTCGCTATGCCGCCGGCGGCGATGTCCGCAACGCGATCGTCGAAGGCTTCAGCCATTCCGCAGGGGCCAGCGCACTGTCGGTCATCACCACCGCCGGCGCACTGCTGTCCTTTTCCTGGTCGGAGATCCGGCCCGTGCAGGGCGTCGGCATCGCGATGGCCTCCGGCCTGATCGCATCCCTGCTGATCAGCTGGCTGGTGATCCCGGCCGCGCTGAGCCGCTTCCGCCTGCTGCCCGATGCGCAGCGCACCGCCCAACTGCTCGATGGGCGCGTCCGCGCGATGCATGCGCTGTCGCACTTCGTGACGCGGCGCTGGCGCAGCCTGCTGCTGATTCTGCTCGCACTGCTGGTCGTGGCAGGATTCGGCGTGGCCAAGGTCACCACCGACTACTACTACGTCGGTCTGTTCAAGGAACGGACCGACATCCACCAGTCCTACATCCACGTCGACAACACCCTGCGCGGTGCTGCCTCGATGGAGCTGCTGATCGAGAGCGCCGACGCGGGTGGCGAGTCGATCAAGGATCCGGCGGTGCTCAAGCGCATGCGCGCGATGCAGGATTCGCTGGAAGCAAAGTTCGCACACCTCGGCCTGAAGACCTACAGCGTCGCGGACGTGGTGATGGAGATCAACCAGGCCCTCGCCGATGGCGATCCTGCGATGTACCGCATCCCCGACGAACGCGCCGCCGTCGCCGAGTCGCTGATCCTGTTCGAGTCGTCGGGCTCCGACGAACTCACCACGCTCGTCACCAGCGACTACGGCAAGGCACGCATCAACCTGCGCCTGAAGTACCGCCCGGATTCGCAGTACCAGCCCGTGTTCGAGGCGATTCGCGCCGAGTCGGCAGCCATCCTTGCGGGCACGCCGCAGATCAAGTCGATCGAGACCACCGGCGTGATCCCGATGTGGTCGCGCCTGACCCAGTACCTCGCCGCGAACGAGATCCGCAGCATCACCTTGTCCTTCTTCGTCGTGCTGGCGGTGATGGTGCTGGTGTTCCGTTCGGCCACCCTCGGTCTGACCATGGCCCTGTGCAACCTGGTGCCGGTCGCCATCGCCCTGGCCATCATGGGCTATGCCGGCGTCTTCCTCGATCCGTTCACGCTGCTGGTCGCCGCGATCGCGATCGGCGTGCTCGATGACGACACGCTGCACTTCGTGAAGACCGTGCTCGACCACTACCGCCGCAGCCGCGACATGGCCACGGCCCTGCACGAGACCTTCGCGAGCACGGGCCTGGCCGTGCTGCTGATGTCGACCGTGCTGGTGCTCGGTTTCCTCGTCTACATGCTGTCGGAGGTGCAGAGCCTCGCCAAGTTCGGCGGCATGACCGCGCTGGCCATCGGCATGGGCGCGCTCTGCGAATTCCTGTTCACCCCTGCCGTCCTGATGGGCCTGGAGCGCCTGGGCTGGCTGCAGAAACTGCTGCCGCTGCGCGACGACCCGCCCGTTGCCGCACAACCGATCGGAGACAACGCATGATCCGCATTCCATCCGTCGCCGGCGCGCATCGCCCGCTGGCCGCCTGCCTCGCCGCCACGCTCGTGTTCGTCACTGCGGGTCTCGTCCGGGATGGCCACGCGCAGAGCGGCAAGCCCAGCGCACAGCAGATCTTCGAACGCAGCGCCACGGCCGAGAAGGTCGCCGACTGGCGTGCCGCGAGCACGCTGGAAATCCGCACCGGCGATCGCGCCCGCGTCCGCAGCGGCATCGTCTACAACAAGCTGCAGGGCAACGGCGTCGACAGCCATCGCCTGTTCCGCTTCCAGACGCCCGCCGATGTCGCTGGCACCGCCGTGCTCGTCCACGAGAACGCGGTCAGCCAGGACGATCTCTGGATCTACTTCCCGAGCATGGCCAAGACCCGGCGCATCCTGGCATCGAACAAGAAAGACAGCTTCATGGGCTCGGACTTCGCCTACGCCGACCTGATGGCGCAGGACAGCCAGGACTTCAATCACAGCCTGCTGCCCGAGGAAGCCTGCGGCGATGCGCGCTGCCATGTCGTGCAGTCCGTGCCTCGTGATGCCAAGACAGCCGCATCGCTGGGCTACAGCAAGGTCGTCGCGTCGATCCGCACCCGCGACTTCGCGACCGTGCTGGTGCGCTATTTCGACAAGAACGGCGTCGAGTTCAAGCGCCAGACCATTTCCGGCCACGTGCCGGCCGCCGGACAGCCGGGCAAGTTCGTCGCCACTCGCCGCGAAATGGTGAGCAGCAAGGGCGGCAGACGCTCGGTGCTGACCCTGCGCGATGTGGAGAGCGCACGCCCACTGCAGTCGGACCTCTTCATCGAATCACGCCTGGGCCAGTAATGCATCGCATGCGTACCACCTCGCTGCTGCCCTTTGCCATCGCACTGGCCTGTGCCGGTGCGCCGGCATGGGCGCAGGACCTGCCATCTCAAGACCAGCCGTCTCAGGACCAGCCGTCTCAGGATCCGGCATCGCAGGCACCGGCCGTCGATGACACGGCCGTGCCCGAAACAGCGGTGCCTGAAACAGACGCGACCGACGACAGCGCATTGCCGACCTCGCCGCGCTGGACCGGCACGGCCTCCGTGGCCGCTGTCGCCGCAAGCGGCACGCGCGATCTCGATGATGCCGGCACCCGTTTCGGTCTGGCCTTGCGTGGACGCGGCGAATGGCGGCACTCGGGATGGCGGGCACTCGGTGAAGTCGCATTCGGCAGCGACAGGCTCGCCTACGATGCCGCGCCGTGGCTGCGGCAAGCCTGGCTGTCGCACGCGAGCGGCCGGGTGGAATGGCGGTTGGGTCGGCAGATCCTCTCCTGGGGCCGCGCCGACCGGCTCAATCCGACCGACAATCTCGCGCCACGCAATCTGCGCGGCCTCGTCGCGGACATCGACGAAGATCGCATGGGCCTCGACTCGGCCTCCGTGCGCCTGCAACTGGGCGAGCGCGTCAACGCCACCTTCCTGCATGCACCGCGCATGCGCGCGACTGTGCTGCCCGACGGCATCGCGTCGATCCCCACCCTCTTCGGCGGTCGTCGCGTCGCGGACCAAGTCTCGGACAGCAACACGCAGGCCCTGCGCATCGACTACGCCGGCAATGCGCTGGATGCCTCGATCAGCATCGTCGACGGCCCGTCGATGAACCCGGCCTTCGTCGATGCGCTGCCGCCCGGTTTCGCGCCGCATGCCATCCAGCCCGGCGTGCGCATCGTCGGTGCCGATTTCAGCGCCGCGCTCGGCGACCGCTGGGGCGTACGCGGCGAATTCGCGTCGACCACGTTCGACGGTCGCGCACCCGCCGGTCTCGGCGACTTCCGCTATGCGGTGCTCGGCGTCGAACGCCATATCGACGGCGGCTGGCTCGCGCTGGCGCAATGGGTCCACCGCCGTGCCGAGCGCGAACCCGTCGCCCTGCCCTCGCTCGCCAGCGCATTGAACCGTGCCGTGTGGTTCCAGACCGAGGCCCGCAGCGATGCCGTGTACCTCGGCCTCAACCGCGCACAGTTCGAAGGCGCGCTGAGCGGCAACGTCGGCGTACTGCAGACGTTGGATGATCGCGGCCAGGCCTGGTTCGCCAATGTCGCCTGGCGCATCGACGACCACTGGAACCTGCTCGCACGCTGGCAGCATTTCAGCGGCCCCGTCGACACCAACCTCGGCGCTTTGCGCCGCGATTCGCTGCTCCTCCTCGAACTGCGCGGTACGTGGGGAGGATCGCGATGATCTGGATCGATGGCCAGCTGCGCGGCTGCGACGCCACGGTCTCGATCTTCGATCGCGGCCTGCTCTACGGCGACGGCCTGTTCGAAACGATGCCGATCTACGCCGGCCGCCCGTTTCTGCTCGACGACCACCTGGCGCGTCTGATGCGCGGCGTGGAGGCCTTGCGCATCGCCAACGCCCCGAGCCTTGAGGACTGGCGCGCCGCCGTGTCGGCGCTGCTCGATGCCGAACGTCCCGACAACGCCTCGTTGCGCCTGTGGATCACGCGCGGCGTGAACACCGGCAGCGGACTCGCCTGCGCTGCCGCGACAAAGCCCACATGGATCGCCGCCTGCCTGCCGGCACGCCGCTACGCCACGCGCGTGTACGACGAAGGCATGGTGCTGGCCCTCTCGGCGCGCGAACACGCCATGCCCAGCCAGATGCCGACCGCGAGCAAGCACGCCAACTATCTGGCGTCCATCCTCGCCTTCGACGATGCGCAGGCGGTGGGTGCGGACGAGGCGCTGCTCTGCAACCCGCGCGGCCACGTCTGCGAAGGCGCGTTCAGCAATGTCTTCGCCGTGATCGACGACGTGCTGGTCACACCTCCGCTCGACGAAGGTCCGCTCGCGGGCACGGCGCGAGCGCGACTGCTCGCACTGGCCGCCGCTGCGGGTATCGCGCATGCGGAGGCCGCGATTCCCCTGTCGCGCCTGGCCGACGCCAGCGAATTGATGATCAGCAATGCCCTGATCGGCATCGCGCCCGTGCGCCGGGTGCTGCCTGTCGATCCGGGCGACGGTGCGGACGCCCGCGACCCCGCACCGAACCTGCACTCCCCCGGACCGATCGCGCGGCGCCTGGCGTCCGAATATGCGGCGCTCGTCGCCGCCGAAACCGGCGCCGCATGGCCGCTCCTCGCCTGACCGCTTCTCTTCCCACACCAAGCACCACCCCGTCCAACCACACATAGTCGAGCCCGTCATGCTCATCAGCGAACGCCAGACTCCGCACACCGCGCCCACGCTCCTGCCCCCCTCGCTGTGGGACGACCTGTTCCCGCAGGGGCTGCTCGGCGAACTCGAAGACCACCCGTTCCTGCGTCTGTGCCGCGAAGGCAAGGCGCCTCTGTCGCTGCTGCGGGGCTTCCTCGTGCAGCACAGCTACTACTCCGAGAAATTCACGCGCTACCTCTGCGCCCTGATGTCGCACCTGCCCAACGGCGACGACGTGCGTGCGCTGGCGGTGAACCTGGTGGAGGAGACCGGACTGGACCGCCCCGATGCGGTGACCCATGCCGAACTGTATCGGCGCTGCCTGTCCGAAATCGGCGTCACGCCGCACAGCCAGCCGATGCTGCCGGAAACCGGTGCGCTGATCGACAACATGTTCCACTACTGCCGCGCGCACGATCCGCTCGAAGGCCTCGCCGCGCTCTGCCTCGGCGCGGAAGCCATCGTCCCGACGCTCTACGGCGGCATCCTGGAAGGCCTGCGCAAAGCCGGATTCGACGACAGGCAACTGCATTTCTTCGTGCTGCACGTCTCGGAAGACGAAGCGCATGCCCTGGTGATGCGCGACATCATCAACCGACTCCTGCGCGATCATCCCCACCGCCGCGCCAAAGTCCTAGCCATCGGCGAGGACATGGTGCGCATTCGCATGGCCATGCTCGATGCCGTGCTCGCCCAGCACCCGGAGGTGCAGGCATGAGCACGCAGCCCGGCAATTTCAGCTCCCGCGATTTCTGGCGCACACGCGCCTCGCTGGAAGCCGAAATCCCCGATCGCCTGATCCACAAGGGCGTGGCCCGCACCGACGTCGCAGGCGCGGACACCTTCTCGAAGGAACGCAAGCATCCGGTGTTCCTCGTCGACCTGCCGTCCAAGACGCTGAGCATGACCCTCGGTGGCCTGGAACCCGGCCAGACCACCAGCCGCCATCGCCACAACTACGAGACCGTGCTCTACGTGATCGAAGGCCGTGGCGTCACGACCATCGAGGATCGGGAGGTGGAATGGGAAGCCGGCGACGCCGTCTACATCCCGGTCTGGGCCTGGCACCAGCACCGCAATCTCAGCGACGAGGCCACCTGTCTCTACATCGCCTGCGAGAACGCCCCGCTGCTGCAGAACCTCGGCGGCATCGCGCTGCGCGAGGAAGCCAGCTGAGGTCGCACCTTCCGGTCGCCGTCGTGCAAGCCGCACGGCGGCGTGCCGGATGCAAGGCCCATCGTTCCGATTTCCACTGACGATCAATGACTTGCGACTGGCATGGATCTTGATTACGGGAGCAACGAGCACTGTCGCTCCCGACACACATCAGGATCCCCCGCATGAACACCTTCACTCCCCGTCTGCTGTCCGCACTGCTGGTCGCTTCGAGCGCCCTTGCCCTGGGCGCCTGCAACACGCAGGAATCCGCCGAGGAAACGCAGCAGGATGTCGCCGAAGCGCAGGCCGAAGGCCAGCAGGAAGTCGCCGAACAGGCTGCGGATGCAGCCGAGGTAGCCGCCGAAGGCCAGCAGGACATCGCGAAGTCCGACGATGCCGCCGAAGCGCGCGAAGCCCAGGCAGATGCCATCGAAGACAATGCCGACGCCGGGCAGGACGTGAGCGAAGCCAAGGCCAAGGCCGACTACGAGGTGGCCAAGCAGAAGTGCGAAGCGCTGCCGTCCGCCGAGCAGTCCGCATGCAAGGACCAGGCCGAAGCCGCCTATGACGCCGCCAAGGCGCAGGCCGAGCGCAGCAAGGAACAGAAGGACGCCGTCGCCGAGCGCGTGCGTCAGTAAGTCATCCCTATCGGGTCGGATCGATCGCCGACCTGAAGTGACCGAAGCAGGGGCGTGCCCTCAGGCCGCCTCTGCTTCATTCTTTGACTAGTATCCGGCGAAGGAACAACCACTTCTCTTGCGAAACATGCCTGGCTGGACGTTAACCGCAGCGCATTCATGGACGAGACTACTCCACTACCTGAATATTGTCGCAGAAGATCTTCCTCGCAAGATCCTCCAAGTTCGCATATTCATTATCCGTAACACGGAAAGCGAGCCCGAGCCCGTCGGGCAAATCGAACATGTCAGCAACATCGGGAACGAACTCGAAGAAAACACGATCGCGCCATAGCACTACACGCTTGACACCGCCATAAGCGGATTGCGATTGATCGTTCAGCTCGACGTAGTTCGAGTCCATGCCGGCACGTCGATCTTCCTCGTCATATTCGAATGCATTCTGGCAAATCAGGTATGTCGTAGGGCGATCGGCATCGTCTGCGAAGGCGATCTGCCAGTAGCCATCTTCCGTTGTCGCGGAAACAGCCCCTGCCGGATGAAATATCACATTGCCTGGAAGCATCAGCGACGCCCTCTTCCCCGTCCGGCTGACCACGATCCACCAGGCCAACTGTAGTTAACGTCCGCTCCTGTGTTCGCCTTCAGGTTGTTCATTTTCCCCTTGCAGCTATTGCATGGCGGCCGCTCGCCTTCAAGGTCGACGATATCGCCAGGCTCGAGCATGCAGGAAAGATCACGACATGCCCTCGCTTCTGTGTGAGTGGCAAGTGTGCTCTGCGGGAACCCAAGTGCCCTCTCATCGTCCGTCATATCTCCGCTCTTGTAAGAACGCTCGCAAACCACGTTTCCATTTCGTGTGACTCGCGCGTTGAGATTATGGCCTCGGCCATTTCGGCCCCATAGGCCGAGCGGATCGATAATCCAAAGCGGGTCGCTATCAGCATAGGAATATGTAGCGAAGGAACCATACAAACCGATCGGATCGGATTGGACATAGCGTCCAAGCGCCCCCTCGTAATCGCGGAAATAGTTGTAATGCAGCCCGCTCGCCGCGTCGAACTGCTGGCCCGGGAAGCGCAGGCTGTAGGCGAAAACGCCCTGCCCGCCCGGGTTCTGGTTGGCGGCGGTGTCGCCGAAGGGCCCGCTGTCCCAGGTCCAGACTTCGGTGCCAGCGGCATTGACGATGGCGCGCGGAGTGTCGAGGTGGTCCGGGTGGACGAAGTACACCGCGACGTCGCCGGCGACCAGGCCACCATGCGTGGCGGCAGTCGATGCAGGCATGAGGACCGCGACCGGGGTGTCACCGATCCAGACGTGCTCGGCGATCAGGCTTCCGGCACTATCGTACTCGCCGAGCAGATGGCCGGCGTCGTCGTAGACGTACTGGTGGTAGTTGCTGCCTGCAGCGGAAGAGGTCGGGCATGCACCGCCCTGCAGCGCCACGCAGACGCGTTCGCCGATGGCGTTGTACGCGTAGCGCGCGAGCACGGTCGGGCCCTGTCGCACTTCGGCCATGCGGTTGCGACCGCTGTAGACGAAGGTCTTGCCGTCGGCGCTGGTGGTATTGCCGGCCGCGTCGTATTGACGCGTGTTCGCGTCGATGGATGCCAGGCGGTTGCTGGTCGCTTCGATGCTATAGGCGTTCGCGACTTGCGTCGCTCCTACAGTGCTGCGCTGCTCGGTGCGGTTGCCAGTGGCGTCGTAGGACCAGCGGAGCGTCTGCGGACCGTCGGCGGAGACCAGACGATCCTGGTCGTCGTAGCCGTAGGTCCAGTCGCCTTGCGCCGTGATGCGCCCCGCCGCGTCGTACTGCAACGCGACCGATCGCGACCCGCGCGTATGACCGGTGATGCGACCGTCGAGATCGAACGTGCGCTGGTAGCGTCCGGCCGGGGTGGTCCACCCGCTCGGGCCATCGAACAGGAAGTGGTCGACTTCGCTGACGATGACCTGGCCGTTGACCAGCAGCTCGCGGATGCGCCCGTCGCTGGCGTAACGGTAGGCCACGCTTGCACCGGACGGCAGCTGCATCGCGCTGGGCAGGCCGTTCGCATAGGCCATGCCCATGGTCTTCCGGGCAACGGCATTGTCGTCCGCGCCGAGCTGCTGGACCTTCGCGGTGACCCGACCCTGAGCGTCGTAGACATAGCGCGTGCGACCACTGCCGTCGGACATCGTGGTCAACCGGCCCTTCGCGCCTGCGCCTCCGGCAACTTCGTCGTAGGCGTAGTCCAGGGTTTCGTCGGGATAGACGATGCGCAACAGGCGATTGGCCGCGTCGTAGCTGTAGTTCGCGACGACATTGCGCGAATCGGTGCGTTGCACGAAATTGCCCGCAGCATCGTAGCGATGCTGCGCGGTGCCCGTATCCGGACTGGCCAGGCTCAGCAGTTCGTTGAAGCCGTTGTAGGTGTAGCCGGTCTTCAGACCGCGCGGATCGGTGACCTCGCGCAGGTTGTCCTGCGCGTCGTAGCGATACCCGACGCGGCCGTCGAGCGGATCGATGCTGGCCTTGAGACGATGCAACGGGTCGTACTCGCTGCGCGCGGCCTGCGCGTGGATCGGCGACTGCACCGACGTCTCGTTGCCGTGCGTGTCGTAGCCGAAACGGGTGATGTCGTCCGCATCCGCACCCTTCAGCTCGGTCAGGCGCCCCAGGTGGTTGATCGTGCGGCTCATCGTCTGGGCGAGGCGATCCTGCGGATCGAAGCCTTCCTCCTTGACCCGGTCGCCCGCCGCATTGAGCGTGTAGACGATGCGATTTCCCACGGTATCGCTGATGGTGGTCAGACGACCTGCATCGTCGTAACCATAGGTCAACGCACTGCCGTCCGGCAGCTGCATCCGGGTCACGTTACCTGCACCGTCGTAGAGGTAGACGGTGGTCTCGCCCGTGGACTGGCCCGCAGGCACGACCGTCAAGGTACGCAGGCGATCACGCTCGTCGTAGCCGTAGAGCGTGGTCGTGCCGTTTGGATCGACGCGGGTCAGCAGCTTGCCCGCACCATCGTACTGCGTGTAGCGCGTGACGAGGTTGTTCGGATCGGTGACGCTGGCGAGATTGCCGGCGTCGTCGTAGACGTAGCGGGTGACATCGACGACATCCGTGCGCGGACCATCCATGGTCAGCACCTGGCCGCGCGCGTTGTAGGTGTAGCGCCACACGCGCGATTGCCCGTCGGCCGTGATCGTCTTCGTCTCGACCAGACCCTGGGCGTTGTAGGTGTAGTCGGTGACCATCGAACCGCTGGACGCCGCGGGCTCGTTGATACGCGTCGGCAGGCGCCAGGTCGGATGCCAGGTCGCCGAACGCGTCTGCGCTTCCGGGGAGCCCGAAGCCTGCGTCACCTGGGTCAGCAGGCGGCGCGCGTTGTAGCTGAAGGTGGTCAGGTTGCCGTTGTGGTCGCGCTCCCACGAAGGATCGCCGTTGCCGTTGAACTCCGAGGTGCTGACGCTGCCCGCGCCGCAGCTCGAACAGGGCTGGCTGGTCGAGGTGGCGTAGTTGGTGTCCTGGATCTGGCGGAACAGGAAGGTACTGCTCGCGCCATAGGGATCGGTGACGACGGTGCGCTTGTCGCCGAAGCTGAAGGTGTAGCGGTTCGCGCCGCCGGCGTAAGCCGATTCGATCGCGCGGTTCTGGTAGTCGTAACGCCAGGTGACGTAGCGGATACCGCGCTCGTCGGTGATGCCGGTGAGCAGGGAGCCGCGACCCGGCATCTCGTAGTGGTACTCGCGCGAGAGGTTGCCGGGATAGTTCACCTTCACCAGGCTGCCGTATTCGCTGTACTCGTAGGTGTACACGCGATCCAGCGGATCGATCATGCGCACCATCTGCGTGGAGACCGGATCGTATTCGAAGCGCAGCGAACGGCCGGCATCGTCGGTCACGCGGACGAGCTGGTCGGCATCGTTGTACGTGAGCACCTGTTCGACGCCGGCGCGGCTGCGGATGCGCAGCAGCTTGCCTTCCTCGTCGTAGGTCTCGGTCTCGTCGTCGATGTTGACGTAGATCCAGCCGGACGTCCTGCCCAGCAGGTCGGTCTGCCGTTCGAGACGCTCCGGCACGTCGACGGGCGCGACATAGGCGCCATTGCGATACACGAACTGGAACAGCGCGCCATCGCCGCGCGCGACCAGCACCGCTTCGGGGCGCTTCGCAGGGTCGGCATCCGGCGCCAGTTTCACCTTCGTGAGGTAGCGGTTGGTCCACTTGTGGCCGAGCACGCTGCCATTGGGCAGGTAGCTGCGATAATTGCGCTCGAACACCAGCGGGAACACGCCCGCACCGATGTAATCGGTTTCGGTCTGGTACTTGACGCCGGCGTCGACGCTGACCGGATTGCCACGACCCGGTCGGCCACCGCCGAACCCGCCGCCGAATCCCCCGCCTCCACCGCCACCGAATCCTCCACCGCCTCCGAAGCACGGCGGGTTGTAGTTGCAGATCGCGGCATCGAGCGCACTGATCCCCAGCTCCGCCAGCTCTTCCGGCGTCAGGTTCTCGATGCCGTTCATGACCATGCGGACCCAGTTCATGACCTCGATCGCGGTCATGATGATCTCGATGGTCCACAGCACCGCGCTGACCACGGCGATCGCCGGCAACGCGACCGGGCCGAGCACGGCGGCGACGGTGAGCCCTGCCAGCATGCGCGCGCCCCAGCGTGCGATGCGGCGGGTCAGGATCTTCATCATTTTCGAACGGCAGAGCAGTTCGAGCGAGACCGCCTTGGCGATGCAGCCGACGGTGATGGCGCCGTTGAGGCCGCCGTCGATGCGGTACAGACCGGCACCGGACTCTGGATCGAGGATCACGTAACCCGCGCCCACCTGGCGAGTGTCCCTGTATTCGCGCTCCGGGACGATCGCGACCAGTCCTGCGGACACGCTCTGCGCGATCTCGGACTCGGCGTCCGCGCTGAGCTGCAGTTTCGGCATGATCACCGACAGGTTGTCGCGGGTGATGATGTGGATCGGCACGCGCAGTTCGTTCGCGCGCAGCAGCATGCTGGTCGCGGACATGCCGTAACCCGGCTGGCCGCTGAGCAGCAGATCCCAGGTCAGGCTCTCGTTGAACGACGCCTGCGCGCCGTACTGCACGATCATCAGCCGGCGCTTCTCGGGGTCGCTGTTGGCGATCGCGATGTTGTCGGACTTGATGTCGGTCGACTGGCCGGTGAAGAAGCCTGTGCGCGGGATGCCGAAGAAGTACGTGACCTGCAGCGGGATCGCGAAGGCACCGACCGACGGACGACGCAGGAAGCTGCCGCCCCAGCCCTTGGCGCTCAGGTCGCCCTGCATGTCGCTCATGAACCAGTACTGCATGCCCGCGAGATGCAGGCCCTGCGCGACCGGCAGGGTCACGGTGTCGGGCAGCGGTTCGATGAGTTCGCTCAGCTGCTCCCGGGTCACGCCGCCGAGGTTCGGCGTGAAGCTGATGTGCGAGCCTGCGGCGTATTCGTGCGGTTCGGCGCCGAAGCTGCCGCGACCGTGCGGATCGACGATCCCGGCGGTCCACATCTGCATCGTGCCCATGGCGGCATAGCCGCCGGTGCCGACGATCTCGTCGCCGACGCGCAGCACCGGACGCACGCTGAACGCCGACAGCGAGAGGCTGGCGAGGTTGCGCGCGGCATAGTCGAGCAGCGTGTCGCGCTGCGCCTGGGTGGCGGCTTCGTAGCCGACGACGATCGAGTGCCCGCCGAGACTGTGGGTCGGCAGGCGCACGGTCATCGACGGCGATTCGAGCGCGTAATCGGTGCGGATGTCGTAGCGGTTGACGACGATATGGTTCTTCAGCCGGTCGGGCACAACGTCCTGCGGCGTGCCGCGCGCGACGACCCGGTACGGGAGCGTGCCGGCGAGCACTTCGTCGTTGAGCGGAATGATCGTCTGCGCGCCGAAGACATCCTCGGGCTTCGCATCGGGCGCATTCGCATCGATGTGCGCGGCGGCACGATCGAGATAGGCATCCAGCGACGTCGAGTAGTCATTGAGGTCCATGCCGGTGATCGAACCATCGTCGCCGCGCACGGCGCCGTCGACCACGCGCTGCAGCGCCGTCGCGGGGTTCCAGCCGGTCGCCTGCAGCAGCGGAACCGGCGTGCCGTACGTGTGCTGCTTGAAGCTGCCGTCGAGCGGGACCCAGGTATCGGGCGTGCGCTCGATCGCGCCGCGCGAGGGGATGAAGTCGACGTGCACTTCCAGCCAGAGGTGCTCGAAGCGGATCGCCGAAATGCGACCGCCGGAAGTCAGGTACTGCGCCGGGATGCCGCCCATCAGCATCAGGTCCAGCGCGTCGTCGCCGGTGCGCGCATTGCCCAGCCAGTTCTGCATCTGCGCGATCGGCACCTGCACGGTGCCGTAGACGTAGCGGGTGCTGTAGCCGGAGGCATTGAGCAGCGCGGCGAGCAGGACATTGGTGTCGTAGGCGTTGCCCTGACGTGCGATCAGGGTCTGCTCGGCGCCGCGCAGCACGCCGTAGGTCGGCGTGAAGCGGATGTTGTCGTGCACCCAGTTGTGGATGCGGATCGGACTGCGTCCAAGCTGCTCGGCCAGCGCCTTGATGCGCGGCGTCACTTCGGCGGGATCGCTGCTCAGCGCCCGGGTGGCGAAGTCGCCCTCGCCCGCTGCCGCTGGCGCAGCCGCCGCTTCGGTCGTGGCCGCCTGCTTCGCCGATGCTCCCGGCTGGACGGCCGCGACACGATCAAGCGCATTCCGCGTCATCACAGGCGCACGGTCGATCTTGCCGGTCACGACGCGACGCACGCTGTCGGGATCGAGCGGTTTGAAGCGGCCGTTGAACTCCTGGTCCTTGATCGACTCGGCCAGCGAACGCGCGGCCGTCAGCATCGCCTCGGGCTGGTTGCCGATGCGCGCACCATGCAGGACGTTGGCGCGCTCGCGGAAGGCGACCATGCGTGCGACGATCTCGCGCTCGCCGTCACCGTGGAGGCTGCGCATCTCGTACGGCATGTCCTCCAGCGCTTCGCGCTTTTCGGGCGTCGGGGCGCCGAAGAGGTATTCGATCGGTCCCAGCGCGACCACCGCCTGCCCCAGCGCGTCGGCCAGGGACAGCAGTTCTTCGCGCGGCACGTTCGCGGCATCGGCCGTGCGCAGCGCGTGCGCGGCGCGTGCGACCTGTCCGAAACGGCGGGCCGCATCGGCCTCGCTCACGGTCGCGTTGTCGAGCGTCGCCGGCGGCACTTCGACGGCGTCGGTCGGACGTGCGGCCACCTGCCCGAACACGGGTTCGGGATGGGTGATGCCGACGACCGAGACCAGGGCGGCCAGTGCGAGCGACAGTCCGAGATTGAATTGCTGCTTCATGCATTTCCCCATCGCAACCGTCCCCGGGGCACGTGCCCGCGGGGACGAACCAGCGTCATTGTTGCGTCGACTTGCGCTCGACGAAGGCGAGATAGTTCGACAGTGCGAGGCGCGTGGAGGCCACGTCCACGGTGGTGACCTTCAACAGCGAGTCGCGTGCGCGCAGGAGGACCCGGATCGCGAGGTCGTACTCGCGTGCCGCGACCTTGCCCCGCGCCATCTCGATGTCCTCAAGCACCCGGCGCAGCGCCTGCATCTCGTGGGCGCGCGTCGGACGCAATGCCTCGACCTCCGCGATCAGGTCGATCACCAGCCGTTCGCTGGAGACCACCGTGACCGGCGTGCTCGCCTGCGCCTGCGGGTTCTCGCCGACCACGGTGCCGACGCCTGCGGTGGCGTCGATCGCGAAGTCGCCGTCCTGGTCAGGCGCACGCAGCCAGGTGGTGAACGCGCGTTCCTGGGCCAGGTCGAGATCGAAGCGCCATGCCGCGCTGTTCGCATCGCGCACGAGGGCATCGGGATAGGTGCCGAGGATCGACAACGGCTGCGCCGCGACCACGCGCAGCCAGGCCGGGGTCGCGCCGGCCTGGTTGAAGACCGTGGTCAGCACGCCGAAGGTCTGGCCGGCCGACAACCGTCCCTGCTCGCCCGACAGCACGTAGGCCACGGCATCGCGCAGCGTTTCGCGCATGGCCTCGGGCGACGTGGTGGTCTTCAGCGTCTCGACGAAATCGAAGCTCATCGTCGCCGTGCGACCCCAGCCGAAATCGCGGGTGAGCACGGCCGGATCGCCGTTGTTGAAGCGGGCATGGATGCTCGCGCCAGCCAGGGCGAAACGCACGGTCTTGTCGCGGATGTCGAACTGCGCCGGATCGAAGATCGCGGTGTCCTCGACATCGACCACGACCTGGCGCAACGGCAGCTTGCCCTGGAACTTGACGCCCATCGGCGCATGCAGCAGCTGGTTGCGCGAATCATGCACGCCATCGACGATCAGGCCGTCGCCGCGGAAGGTCGCCTCGATCACCTCGTCCGCGAGCACCTGATCGAGCTTGAGCGAACCGCCCGACACCCAGTAGGCGTCGAATTCGCCGCTGCGCATCAGGCGCATGAAGGTGTCGTAGTCCGTGGTGACCGTATGCGGCACATCGATCGCGCCGAGCAGTTGTTCAATCTCGCCCTTCCTGCGGGTGGCGCACTCGGGCGCCTCGCCGGGGATGCACGACGCCAGGACCAGCAGGCGTCCTTCGTGATGCAGGTTCTGGCGCAGGCCGATGCGGACGCTGCGCTGCTTGAGGCGGAACGTGGTGCTGGCGAGCAGGCGCTCCTGGTCGCCGATGCGCAGGGACAGCGTCGCGACGTACTCGCCGGCCGGGGCCTGCGCGCTGAGCCATTCGCGATCCATGTCCTGTTCGCCGCCGATGGCGATACCCGCCGGCGCCTCCCAGCCCTGCAGCAGCAGGCCGTTCTCCGGATCGAGCACACGGACGATGAGCGTACCGTTCGACAGATCCGCATTGCCGGTGTTGCTGGCGACGGCGTCCAGTGCGATCGGCGTACCGACGTCTGCCTCGGCAGGCGTCGCGGCGATGCGGCCGGCGATGCCCACGCCGGTCTCGGCCGTCGACGCGACGACATAGCTCGTCTCGTCTGTGTCGTAAACGCGGCCGGAGGCATCCTGCAACACCTGCACCACGCGATAGGCACCGGGCGCGGCGTTCTGCAACACCTGGTCGGCGGTGAACGTGCGCGTGACGCCATGCAGCAGCATGCCGACGGTGTGGCCACCGGTGTACTGCAGCGTGTCGGCAGCGTCGTAGACCCGCACCATGAGCAGCAGATCGGACAGATTGACGTTGGCCGAACGGTTGACGACGGTGGACGTGATGACGACGCGATCGCTGGGGTTGTAGACCGCACGGTCGACCATGAGCCGCGCATCGGCGGCGGCCTGCGCGTTGGACGGCAGCACGACGAATCCGGTACTGGCTTCGGCGGTGTTGAGCGTGCTGTCGAGCAGTCGCGCCCGCACGCTGTAGCCGGCGGGCAGGATGCTGCCGACGTTCCAGGTGTCGGGCACGGTCAGCGTGTCATTCGCCGGGATGGATACATCGCCGCGATGGATCTCGTCGACGAGGATCCCGTTGGCGTCGAGGATCTCCAGCACCAGGCTGCCATCGACCAGTCGGTTGTGCGCGTTGCGCAGTGTCGTGGTGATGCGCACCGTTTCGCTGGCGGCGTATTCGGGCTTGTCGGTCGCGACCGAGAGGTCGACGAGGTTGGAGACCGTGACCTTGGGCACCTGCAGCGGCACGCGGTACTCGCCCGAGGTGAACGAGTTCTGGAACGCGAGGTAGCCGGAATCGATCGTCTGGCGCGCCTCGCCCAGGACCAGATCTTCCAGCGGCGCGCCGAAGTCGATCGACACGCCCTGCACCGTCACGTCGCGCAGGCTCCACACGTACTCGGTGCGGCCATCGGCATGCGGGATGGTCGCGCTCGGCGGCATCGTGAAGCCGGTGAGGCTCTGGCCGGGCTGGCTGAACAAGTGCGCATCGACGCTGATCGCACCGCAGGTGACCGGGATCGAATAGATGGCCGAGGACGAGTGATCCCACAGCATCAGGCGCTGGCCGAACTTGTCGAAGGCCAGGTAGTCGATGTCGGTCAGGCGCGGCACGGTGCGGCTGGTGTCGACGAGCAGGCCGACATGGCCGGTGCGTGAGACGATCTGCGCCAGCGTGTGCTCTTCGCCGTTCTGGCCGATCTTCGACCACTGCCAGGTCGCGATGTACAGGTTGTCGCTGCAGTCGGCGGTGATGTTCGGGTAACCATCGCCCTCGAAGCTCGGGTTGTCCACGCCGTCGCCACCGGCGTACAGCTGGTAGACCTTGCCATCCGGCGCGACCTGCGCGACGAGGTTGTTGTCGTTCTGGACGTAGATGTTGTCCTTGCCGTCGACGGTGATGCCGCGCGGGCTCGGGAACCCGCTGTTGGTCACGGTGCTGATCACGCCCTGCGGCGTGATGCGGATCAGCCGGTTGGGCGCGGCCACGAACACGTTGTCGACGCTGTCGATCGCCACGCCGGACGCGGAGGCGGCGTCGATGTTCGCGAAGATCGCGTACTGGCCCGAGGTGTCGGCGCGGGCCACGTCGTAGCGACCGGCTGCGTTGCGCTGCAGGAAGTACAACCGTTCCTGGCTGTCGACCGCGAGGCCGAAGCGGACGTTGAGGCCGCTGGCGATCGTGGTGCGCACGCCGGCCGGCGAGACCTTGTGCAGTTCGGTCGCGGTGGTGAAGTAGATGTTGCCCGAGCGATCGGCGGTGATGCCCGACGGAAAGGAAATGTCGACGACCTTGCGCAGCCGCGCCAGCTCGACGCGGGAGAGCGTGGTGAAGTCGCCGCCGCTGAGGCTGAGTCGCATGCTCGCGGTCTGGTCGCCCGGCGGCAATTCCTCCGGATTCACGGTCAGCGCGCCCACGGCGGAAGCGCCGACATGGATGAAGTTCGTCAGCTTGCCCTCGACGCCGACGATCGACACCTCGATCTTGAAGTCGCCGGCGTAAGGCGGGCGCCAGGTACCGAAGTCGATCGGCAGGATGTCGACGTCGGTCGACAACCCGTTGAACGGCACCGAGCGCTCGAACACGACCTGGCCGACATCGACCGGCGCCGTGGGTCGGGTCGCGGTCACGCGGTAGATCGTGCTCTCGTTGCGCGCCGTTGCCGGGTTGTAGCCATAGGCGCTGACATAGGCGACCGTGTCGGAGAAGGCATGCAGGCCGTTGAAGGCGATGCCGTTGACCAGCGCACCCACCTGCAGCGTCTGCAGGTCCGCGCCGAGCAGGCGCGTGAGCGAAGACGCGTTGCCTGCCGTGAACGGCGTGCCCTGCGACTCGAACGACAGATGGCGCGCATTCGGCACGCGATTGTGCAGCTGGCGCAGCGATCCGCCCTCCAGCACATGAACCGCGTTGGCCGTGCCGTCGATGATCGCCGGCAATCCAGCGGGCGTCCATGCGACGCCGGCTGCGCTGCGCACGCCACCGGCGAGCAGCGTCGCCGTGCCGCCGATGCGGCCCTTGACCAATCCGGTGTTGTAGTCGGCGACGACGATGTCGGCGCCGGACAGTTCGAAGTCGTTCGCATTGACCGCCGAGCTGATCGTCATCGACGCTGTGGTCACGCTGCCGTCGGTGGCGACGCGGCGCATGCCGCCGCTGACCGAGATCCACAACGCGCCATCGGCCGCGTACTTGACGTAGCGCGGCGTGCTCACGCTGTGCACGACTTCTCCCACCCCGTCGCTGCCGCTCAGGCGCACCACGGTATTGGACACGTAGCTGGCGACGACGAGGTTGCCGGACGGATCGAAGGTGAGGCCGCGCGGCGATACGAACCCACCGTACGTCGATGCGATCGCACCGGACTGCAGGACATAGACGGCGCTGTTGGCGCTGTCGGAAACCGCAAGGCGCCCACCGCCCAGGGTCGCGATCGCGGTGTAGCTCGAACTGCTGGGCAGCAGCGTGGTGTTGGTCGCCACGGTGCCGTTGGCGCGATACTCCATGAAGTAGCGCGAGTAGCCGACGCCATAGGTGGAGCCGTTGTCGGTGTCGTGCGCCAGGGCGGTCGAGTAGAAGTTCTCGGACAGGCGCTGGGGCATCGCGCCCGGTGAGGACAGCTGCAGCAGGCGATTGGCGCCGTCGACCATGCGCAGGGCGCTGCCGGTCCAGGCCAGGCCGCGCGGATTCACGAAGCCGGCCTCGTAACCGACGCTGGTGCCCGTGGCGGACAGCAGCGCCAGGCCATTGCCGGAGATGAGCTGGTAGCCGCCATCCACGGATCGGACGAAGGACGATCCCGTCGTGAACTGGGTCAGGCGGCGGGTCGTGATGCCCGTGGCGGGATCGTACTCGTAGAGGTTGTTCGACGTGGTCTGCACGAGCAGCAGGTCGTCGCCGGTGACGCTGAACTGGCGGACGCTCTCGCCGTTCAGGGCGAGGGTGATGACCGTGTCGACATCGGCCGGCGTGATGCGGTGCAGCTCGTTGCTGATGCGGTAATAGACATTGCCTGCGCCATCGGACGCCATGAAGTTGGGATTGCCCGCGAGCGCGGCCACGAGCCGGCGCGCGCCGGTGGCCATGTCGAGTTCTTCGAGCTCGTAGCGGCTGTTGTAGCGGACGACCAGCACCTTGTCGCCGCTGCGCGCGGCCATGTTGTAGACGTACGACGGCAGCGTGCGGCCAAGCAGGAGTGCACCGCTCTCGTCGTAGCGCTGCACTTCGACGTTGGAGCGGAGCACGTACAGACCGCCCTCGGGACGCACCGCGATCGTGGAGGCGGCGACGCTGGCGAAGCGCGAGATCGCACCATCGGCGTTGCGTGCCGAGATGAAGCCGCTGTTCGTGGTGTAGCTGCGTCCGTTCGGCGCGATCCGCATCAGGCCAGGGCTGACGAACATGCTGTTCGTGTAGCTGCGGTTGCCGGTGGCGAGATCGACATGGAGGATCCGGTGACCGTTGACGTCGCTGGCATGCAGCACGCGATCGTCCTCGACCGCCAGGCCGCCGACCGCGCCGAGGCCGTTGGCGAGTTCGGTGAGCACGCCAGCGGACGAGAGCCGATAAATGCGACCGGCGCTGTTGGCGACGTACTGGTTGCCCTGGCTGTCGCTGGCCAGCGCGCTGGTGGTGCCGAGACCGGTCGCGAGTGCGCTGACGTTGCCGGCACGCAGGCGCTTGAGCGTGCCGTCGCCGGCATTCGCGGCGATCAGGCTGCCGTCGCTGTCGCGCGCGAGCCCGCTCGGCGCATGCGCGAAGGCCTGCGCATAGGTCGTGACCTGGCCGTCGGTGCCGACCAGCGCAATGGTGTTGTTGCCCTGGTTGCTGACGAAGATCGCACCATCGTCGCGACGCAGCAGGCCGATGGGCTGATTGAGGCCCGTGGCGTAGACGCTGCGCTGGCCATCGCGATCGACGCGGATGAGGTTGTTGCCGCCGCTGTTGGCGACCAGCAGATCGCCGCCCGGCAGTTCGATCAGGTCGAACGGACGATCGAGACCGGTGGCGAAAGGCGTCACCACGCCCTGCTCCGAAACGCGATTGATGGTGCCGTCGCCATAGTTGGCGACCGCATAGCCGCCGGTGGACAAGCGCGTGAGACCGATCGGCTGGTAGAGACCGTTGCGCCACAGCACCTGTTCGGCCTCGCCGACCACGTAGCGCAGCAGCAGGTGGTCGAGGCCGTTCTGCGACGTGCCGGCGATCAGCACGCGACCGTTGTTGTCCGCGTCGATCGTCGCACAGGTTCCCAGCGACGCGACGGTGTAGGTCGTCACCACACCCTGCGGTGTGATCCGCGACAGCGTGCGTGCGCTGCAGGTCCAGACCGTGCCGTCGTCCTGCACGGTCAGGTCGGTGATGCCGGACACCGTGGCCAGCACCGATGCCGTGCCATCGGGCGCGATCCGGTTGATCCGGTTCGATTCGGCCATGTAGAAGTTGCCCTGCGCATCACGGTCGAGATGCGCCATGCTCCGGTTCGGGAACGTGGCGAGCGGCTCGATGGTGGTGCGCACGACGCTGTTGCCGTTGCTGTCGGCCGCGTCGAGGGTGATCTTCAGGTCGACCTGACCGGCGACGATCGGCTGGTTGCCGAGATTGGTGAGTTCCGCGCGCAGGCTGACCGGTATCGCGCTGTCGACCTGGGCCAGCGGCGGATCGGCGATCACCGCGCCGGCGAGCATCGGCATCGAATCGATGGTGAAGCGGGTGGTGCCTTCGGCGCGGACGTTGCCCTGCACATCGCGGCCGCGCGCGATCACGGTGTACACGCCCGCCTGCTGGCGCGCGATCACCCAGTCCATCTCGACTTCGATCAGCGTGCCCGGCTCGAAGCGCAGCGGTCGGTTGGGCGGATTCTGGCCCAGCCCCATGGCGTTGGCCTTGAACACGTGGACCACGTTGCCCTGCGGATCCTGCACCTCGGCATCGATCACCAGGTCGGCGGCGACGGTGCCGCCGTTGCGGACTTCGATCTCCAGTTCGATCTCGCCGCTCGGGCGGTAGATCGGGCGATTCGTCGCGACCGATTCGAACACGATGTCGCTGTTGCCGATCGGGAGCAGCTGGATGTCGAGCGTGCTCTGCCCGATGGCCGGCAGCGACAGGTTCAGCGCGCGGCTGTTGTAGCCCTGCCCGCTGGCGATCACGGTGAACGCAGTGCCCTGCACGCCCTGCAGCAGGTAGCGGCCATCCGGACCGGAGACCGCGGTCGCGGTCTGTCCCTGCACGACCAGCACGGCGCCGGGCACCGGGGCATTGGTCTGCGCATCGGTGATCACGCCGACCAGGGTCGAAGTCTCGGGCGCACGGGTGAGCGCGATCGCGCCGACGTTGTTGATGCCCGCGACCAGGGTGACCGAGCCCTGCACGGACAGGTAATTCGTGGCCTGCACGGTCAGCGCGTAGGCGCCCGGTGCGAGACCGGTGAGCTCGAACGCGCCGCTGGCATTGGTGGTCGCATTGGTCGTGCCGACGCGCACGCTGGCGCCGGCGATGGCCTGGCCGTTGGCCTGGTTGGTCACCGTGCCGCGGATCGTCGCCGTGGTCGGCGGCGTCTGCCCGGTGCTGTAGAGCGTCGGCGAGAGCTGGTAGCGCTTGCCGGGCTCCAGCGTCACCGGCACGTCGAGCGTGCGGTAGCCGCTGAGCGCGAACGTCACCGTCGCGGCACCGGCATTGAGGCCGGTGAGGCTGTAGCGACCGCTCGCATCGGTGAAAGTCGACACCGTGCCTGAAGACACGACCACGTTGGCCAGGACCGTGCCGCCGCTGTTGCGCACGACGCCGGACACTTCGGCGGTGAGCGTGGTCTTCTGCAGCGGGATTTCGCCGGTGCTGGTGGTGTTGCCGGCCGTCACGGTCGCGGTGAACGAAGTCGACACGTAGCCGAGCGCCTGGATGTCGACGGCATGCGAGCCCGGCGGCAGGCCGAGCAGCATGAACGTGCCATCGGCAGCGCTGGACACGCGGATCTCCGGCATCGCGCGCACGGTCAGGGTGACGCCGGCGACCGGGTCGCGGCTGTCGCGGTCGACGAGCGTGCCGGCGATCACGCCGGTGGTGCTCGGCGGCAGGCCGACGGTGGAGCGATACAGGGCACGCAGCGCGACCGCGGTGACGTAGGGATCGTTCTCCCAGCTGCCGCTCTCCTGCTGCGCGGCCTTCACCGCATCGGCCAACGGACCGAGCACGGCGTTGTCGGAGGTCTGGGTGGTGAGCGCCAGCAGCGCGTTGGCGTTGTCGATGACATTGCCGTAATCGCCGTTGGCATTGCGCTGGGACAGCAGCCAGTCGCGTGCGGCCGCGACGATGTCGCCGACCTGGTAGCGACTGGACCACGCCTGCCCGGCGAGCAGGACTGCGGACGTGACGTGGACGCTGGGGTGATCGCCGACCGGCCAGCCGGAGGGCGACAGGCGGCTGGTGCGCAGGTAGGTCAACGCATTGGCGACGCGTGTGGCATCGGCATCCGGCGCGGCGGCCAGCGCGATCAGCGCATAGGACGTATCGAGCGCGTTGCTGCCGTATTCGCGGCGCGAACCAAATCCGCCGTCGGCGTTCTGCTGCAGGCCGAGGTCGGCGATGACCTGCTGCGCGTCGCGATTAGCCAGGCGCAGGGCCAGCGCCTTCCGGGCCTGCAGTTCGGTGTGCTTCTGCGGCTGCGAGCCGATGAGGTTCGCGAGCTCCGCCGGACGCGAGTCCAGCAGGGCCAGGGTGTGCATGGTTTCGGTACGGACCTGAACCGGCAGGGCCTGCGAGGCGGCTTCACCGGCGACGGTACCGTCGGCCTGGACCTGTGCCCGCAGCCAGGCGAAGCCCTTCTGCACCTCGGTCGTGTGCCCGGACTGTTGCGCAGCCACCACGAAAATGGCGCAAAGAAACGCCAACAGCCAGACCCATCGCCGCATATCCCTTCCCCTAGCAATGCTTGCAGACCTCGTCCACGACCGGCCCCTTGGCGTCCACATGGCGTGCATGACGCAGCGCGCCCCGGTCGAGCGCGGACCTTGCCAGCCGGTTGTGACGAGTGTCAAGGCAGAAAATATTTCTCTTTCAATAACAATGACTTGAAACTCTACCGCCCAATACGGCAAAGCACGGAAGGCTGGTCGGCGCGCAGTCGGTACGGGGCTCGGGCGGCCCGATCGAATGCGCTCCCGGGCTGTCCGGATCGCACGTCTGAACGTCCAGCCCTGCGCCAGGCGAGGATGGGAAGGACGACACGGCGCTCGCCCGTCGCAGCTTGCCATCGCCCGGGGCCACTGCCATGCTGATCGAGTTTTTCCATCGTTTTCAGAGGCTTGGCATGACGCAGGCACCTCCCGCCCCCGGCAGGCGCAAACTCTTGGTGGGCGGCCTCGCGGCGGGCGTCGCTGCGGCGGCCGGCTACTTCGGCCTGCGCCACCGACCGGGTCACGGGGATCTGGCCCGGCACGGGCACCGCTTCGTGAAACCACTGCGCATCCCGGGCAAATCCGCCCGGCTGGGCGAAGCCTCGGACGCCGCCGACGCCGGCATCGTCCTGCAGACCGGCATCCATCCGCAGCCACTGCGCGAAGGCGCGCTGTCCGATGTGTGGGCCTACGCGCAGCGCACCGTATCAGGACAGGTGCAGCTCAACCCGACCCTGTTCGCGCGCAGCGGTGGCCGGCTCAAGGTCACCCTGGAGAATCGCCTCGGCGACGACACCACCATCCACTGGCACGGCATGACCGTCGACGAAGCCAACGATGGCAGCGGCCTGCATCCGGTTCGCCACGGCGAGCGCCGCGTCTACGAGTTCGACATCCGCAATCGCGCCGGCCTGTACTGGTACCACGCGCATCCGCATGGGCAGACCGGCATGCAGGTGCACAAGGGCCTGGCCGGGCTGGTGGTGGTCGAGGACGACGAGGAACTGGCGCTGCAGAAGGCACTGGGCCTCACCTGGGGCATCGACGACATCGCGCTGTCGATCGCCGACAAGCAGTTCGGCCTGCGCAACAAGATCGTGCACGAAGTCGGTGCCGACGACTGGGTCGGCGACAAGGTGCTGGTCAACTGGACGCCCGATCCGGTCTTCGAAGCGCGTCGTGGCTGGCTGCGCCTGCGCCTGGCCAACACGTCGAACGCACGCCTGTACTGCATCGGCTTCGACGACGAGCACAGGCAGCGCCTGCCCTTCCACCTGCTCGGCACCGACGGCGGACTGCTCGATCGCGCGCATCGCATGGAAAGCGTGTTCCTCGGCCCCGGCCAGCGCGTCGACGTGCTGCTGGACCTGCGCGACCGCTCGCCCGGCGACCTGCTGATGATGCGCAGCGTGGTCTACGACCCGATGGAGAACGATGTCGGCATCGGCCCGCCGGAAGACTTCGCGATGGAGCATCCGGGCGCGATGCCGATGGGCGAGGACATGGCGCTGATGCTGATCCGCATGAGCGACAAGCCCGGTGGCGCCGCCGGTACCCTGCCCGAGCGCCTGTCGACGCATGCCGTAGGCATCCGGGAGGACGCCGCGCGCCGCCCGTTCCGCCTGTGGATCCAGGATTCCGGGCGCTGGATGATCAACCACTGGAACCATCATCTCGCGCACGGACAGGACGTGTTCGAGATCCGGCGCGGCAGCGTCGAGCGCTGGGACATCACCAACGACATGCGCAGCATGCCGCATCCGATGCACCTGCACGGCTTCCAGTTCGTCGTCACCGGACGCGCGAACAGCCCGAAGCAGGTCGCGGAGCGCGCCATCGATCCACGAGGGCGTACCCCGCACGACCTCGGCGTGCTCGACACCGTGCTGGTCTGGCCGGGCGAAACGGTGTCGATCCAGATCGACTTCTCGCAGCCTTACAGCGGTCGCCAGCGCTACATGTTCCACTGCCACAATCTCGAACACGAAGACCAGGGCATGATGATCGGCTTCGCCGTGATCGATTGATCGTGATCGATTGATAGCGATCGATCCATCGTGACACGACACCCGTTTCAAAAGCCCTTGCACAGCGTCCACACCTCGCGATCGATCTCTTCGAGCAGCGCGTAGCCGCGCTTCACGCCTGCGCGCTCGATCATCGCCTTGCGCCTGGCCTTGGCCGCCTTGCAGGGATCCGACGCGGCCTTCGCAGGCCTGGCGACGCGCGTCGTCGCACGGACGCCACCACCACGGTTGCGTCGGTCCATCTCCTGCTCGATGGACCGCGTTCGCGCAGCTGCGGCGGGATCGACCGGCGATGTGGAAAAGGTGCGCACCGCACGCGTGCGCTGACCGTCGGCACACGGCATGCCCTGGTAGGCGACCTGGCCTTGGGCATCGATGCAGATATGCACGGCGGCGGTCGTTCCGGCCTTCGTCTCGACGACTCGGGCCGCCGAACACGGTCCCGGCACTGACGAGAACAGCAGGACGAGGGCGATGCAAGGACTGAGGAAGTGATGCGACATCGGAAGCTCCGCGTGATGGACACGCACAGCTTCCGGGCAAGGCCGGTCCGGATGTATCGGGACATTCCACGATGCCTTGTCGGACTTTTCCGACAGCGTGGCCTCGCGGTCAGGACATCGGGCGATCAGGGCATTGTCGGTCAGGGCATGCGTAGAAGCGTCGCCGAGCGCGCGCCCAGCCAGACCAGCAGCAGGCCGCCGGCCAGGGTCAGCGCGAGATAGCCGATCATCGCGCCGCTGCGCTGCGATTTCGCGTAGAGCAGGCATTCGAGCATCAGCGCCGAATACGTGGTCAGCGCACCGAGCACGCCGACGATCAGGAACGCACGCCAGTACAGTGCCGACGGGCCGCGTCCTTCCAGCCAGATCGCGATGAAACCCGCAGCGAACGAACCGGCGAGATTGACCGCGAGCGTGCCCCACGGCAGGCCGTCGCCGAACTGGCGCAGCAACCAGCCACCCAGCCAGAAGCGCAGCATCGCGCCGAGCGCGCCACCGCCGGCGACCAGCGCCAGTTGCTGCCACCACAGGCTCACGAACGTCCCGCCTTGCGTCGTGCGTCCTCGCGCGCGGCGCGGAGGCGATCGAGCTTGTCCTTGAGCTTGATCTCCAGGCCGCGCTCGACCGGCTCGTAATACACGCGCTCGCCCATCGCATCGGGGAACCCGGTCTGTTCCAGCGCCACGCCGCCTTCGCTGTCGTGGTCGTAGCGGTAGTCCTTGCCGTAGCCGATCGACTTCATGAGCTTGGTCGGCGCATTGCGCAGGTGCAGCGGCACGTCCTGCGTGCCGTATTCGTTCACGTCGCGCTTCGCCGCCTTGTAGGCCGTGTAGGCCGCGTTCGATTTCGCGGTGCTGGCCAGGTAGATCGCGACCTGCGCCAGGGCCAGTTCGCCTTCCGGGCTGCCGAGCCGGTCGAAGGTGTCCCAGGCATCTATCGCCATCTGCAGCGCGCGCGGATCGGCGAGGCCGATGTCCTCGACCGCCATCCGCGTGAGTCGCCTCGCGAGATAGCTCGGATCGCAACCGCCGTCGAGCATGCGCGCCAGCCAGTAGACGGCGGCATCGGGATTCGAGCTGCGCACGGATTTGTGCAGCGCCGAGATCTGGTCGTAGAACTGTTCGCCGCCCTTGTCGAAACGGCGCGTGCGATCGGCGAGCACCTGTTCGAGGATGTCGTCGGTGATCGTTGCTTCGAAAGTCGTTGCCTCGGCATCGCCCTCGCCTTCCGCGAGTTCTGCGGCGATTTCCAGCAAGGTCAGGCCGCGACGCACGTCGCCATCCGCGGCAGTGGCGATCAGGCGAAGCTGCGCGTCGCCGATGCGCAGGCCACGTCCGCCGAGACCGCGTTCGGCATCGTCGAGCGCGCGCTGCAGGGCGATGGCGATGTCCTCGACCGACACCGCTTCCATCACGTGTACGCGGCAGCGCGACAGCAGCGCGGAGTTCAGCTCGAACGACGGGTTCTCGGTGGTCGCGCCGACGAAGACGATCGTGCCGCGTTCGATGTGCGGCAGGAACGCGTCCTGCTGGGTCTTGTTGAAACGATGCACCTCGTCGACGAACAGCACGGTGCGCCGACCCTCGGCGAAACGCTGCGCGGCCTCGGCCAGCACCTG
This sequence comes from Lysobacter brunescens, assembly GCF_042677005.1. NCBI lineage: Bacteria > Pseudomonadati > Pseudomonadota > Gammaproteobacteria > Lysobacterales > Lysobacteraceae > Lysobacter > Lysobacter brunescens. The sequence continues at coordinate 139,623 of NZ_JBHTIF010000004.1, forward strand.
GCGCACTTCGGGCAGGCCGCAGAGCACGGCGGAGATCGCGCGGAAATCGGCATCGGCGTACTGCGCGAGCAGCAATGACAGCGTGGTCTTGCCGCAGCCCGGTGGCCCCCAGAGGATCATCGAATGCACGCGTCCGGATTCGATGGACTTGCGCAGCGCCGAGTTCGGCGCGAGCAGGCGGCGCTGGCCGACCATGTCGTCGAGCGTGCGAGGTCGCATGCGCTCGGCGAGCGGTCGAAGGGCGTCGGTCGGGGCGTCGAAGAGGCTCATTGCAGTGGCGGGCACGGCGGCGCCATCGAAGCGCGGCGATCGGGAAACGGAAGAGGACCTACGTTAACACCTGGCGCGCTGGAGGGCGCGCGCTCAACCGGCCGGAGGCGGCTGCGGCATCGTGCTTTCGAGCACATAGGCGACGCGCAACCAGACCTTCTGCTCGCGATCGTAGAGACCTTCGATGCGCGCCGGGGCTGCACCGTCGCGACCGAAGTCGGCGGTGCCCGAAGCGTCGATGCGCAGGTAGCGCTGTCCCGATTCGACGGTGGCGATGCGGTCCAGCTGGAGCCAGACTTTCTGGTAGCCGAATTCCCTGGCCAACTGCGCGATCACGCGCTCCTCGGCCTCGCGGATCAGGCCGGAATCGTTCGGTACCGCACGTCCGCCAGGACCGGCGATGCCGATGCTCAGTTCGGGATAGCCCGCGCTTTCGTACAGGCTGTCGTAGAGGGTACTGAAACGGAAGCCGAGCCATTCCGGCGCGCCGTCGATCTGCAACTCGCCCTGGCCGCTGACGATCCTGTCGCGCAGGCTGCTGACCCGCACGTCGACCTGGCCAAGGCGGATCTTCACCTCACGACCGCCCAGTTGTTCGGACAGGGCTCCGACGAGCGCGGCGGCGACCACGCCGTCGAGCGTCTCCCGCTCGCGGGCCTCCAGCGTGCGGACATCGGCCGCCGGTTTCGCGGCGAATGCAGGCTGTGTTCCGCCGACCATCAGCAGGATGGCGAGGGCATGTGGGAAAGGACGCGTCATGCGCAGCACAACGACAAAAGCCGGGGCATCGGGCCGGTCACTGCGCGCCCACGACGTCCACGCCCTTCGGGACCGTGAAGCGGAAGGTGTCGGCCGCGAAGGCCGGGTTGCGCTTCCAGCCGCTGAAGCGGATGTCGGTGCGCTGCCCCAGGGCATCGACGATCTCCATCCTCACCAGTGCGTTGCCGGCATCGAAACCGAGGCGGGCATTGCGGAAGCCGGCGTCCTCGCCGCGCTTGGGCAGGATTTCGAGCCAGGTCACCCCGTCGCGGCTGCCGGCATCCTTCAGTGTGAAGTCGCGATCGAGCTTCTTCGGGTCGACCAGCGCGGCGAGCGGGCTGTTCTGCTCTTCCTCGCCTTGGGGACGGGTGCTGACCTGCGAGAGATCGGGGTCGTAGATCCATACGGCCTTGCCGTCGGCGACGATGATCTGCTGCGCCGGCTTCACGTATTCCCAGCGGAACAATCGGGGGGCGGACAGGGCGACACGGCCAGAGGAAGACTCCTTGCGTTGCCCCTTGCTGTCGAACACATGCTGGCTGAACTGGCCGTCCAGGCCCTTCAGGCTGCGTGTGAAGGCATCGAAGGATTCCCGTCCGCCGGCATGGGCCTGCATGGCGGCCAGGGCAAGGACGAGGGCGAACAGGGAGGGCAGCAGGCGGACGGCTCGGATCACGGGCGGGCTCTCGGCGAACGATGGGCGAAGTCTGAACGGAACTGGCTGAACATGGTTTGGACGCAGGGTCTGCGCCCTGGCGCCAGGTGGCCGGATTCCCCGATCCGCCACGTCGGTCGCAGCAGGCGCGGGCGGCCGGCGCGATCCTCTGCGGGCAGCCATCCGGCTGCGCCAAGGACAGAAACGATCATGAGGACGATTCCCCGGTTGACGATGAAATCCCTGTTGAGGGGCTCCCTGATCGCCGGTGGCCTGCTGGCGATCGGCGCGGCCACGGCGAAGTTTCCGCCGGCAGGCTACGTCTACGATGTGACCTACTACACCGACTACAGCTACACCACGCGGGTCGGAAACGAGCGCTGGACCTGCGACGGCTACCTGCACTGGGGCCAGCGCACGATCTACAAGGTAGAGAACACCTGGCCTTGCAACATCGAGGAATGAAACATCGAGGAATGAGCCATCGCGCGGCGCCGGCCATTCGATGCCGGCGTCGTGCATCGAAGGGGAGGATCAGCGGGGTGGCGGCGGCGCAAGCACGGATCGGTCACCGTTGTGCTCCGGCGGCGACACCACGCCGGCCGCTTCCATCGCTTCGATCAGGCGCGCGGCGCGGTTGTAGCCGATCTTCAACCGGCGCTGGACGCCGGAGATCGAGGCACGGCGGCTCTCGGTGACGATCTTCACGGCCTCGTCGTAGAGCGGGTCGCTTTCGTCCCCGGCCCCGCCGCCGGTCTCCGGCAGGCCGGTGGGGCCGACGACCACGCCGTCGCCCATGGTCTGTACTTCTTCCAGCACGCCTTCGATGTAGTCCGGGCCGCCGCCGATCTGCTTGAGGTGCTCGACCACGCGATGCACTTCCTCGTCGCTGACGAAGGCGCCATGCACGCGCTCGGGCATGGCCGTGCCCGGCGGCAGGTAGAGCATGTCGCCGTGGCCGAGCAGTGTCTCGGCGCCGCTCTGGTCGAGGATGGTGCGCGAGTCGATCTTGCTCGACACCTGGAACGCGATGCGGGTCGGGATATTGGCCTTGATCAGGCCGGTGATCACGTCCACCGACGGACGCTGGGTGGCGAGGATGAGATGGATGCCGGCGGCGCGGGCCTTCTGCGCCAGGCGGGCAATGAGTTCTTCGACCTTCTTGCCGACGATCATCATCATGTCGGCGAATTCGTCGATGAAGATGACGATGAACGGCAGCGGCTCCAGGGCCGGCGGCGCTTCCTGCAGGTCGGGATTGGCACGGAACAGCGGGTCCAGCATTGGCTGGCCCGCGTCCTGGGCGTCCTTGATCTTCTTGTTGAAGCCGGCGAGGTTGCGCACACCGACCGCGCTCATCAGCTTGTAGCGGCGCTCCATCTCGGCCACGCACCAGCGCAGGCCGTTGGCCGCTTCCTTCATGTCGGTGACGACCGGCGCCAGCAGGTGCGGGATGCCCTGGTAGACGCTCAGTTCGAGCATCTTCGGGTCGATCATCAGCATGCGCAGGTCCTTGGCGCTTGCCTTGTACAGCAGCGACAGCACCATCGCGTTCACCGCGACCGACTTGCCCGAGCCGGTGGTGCCGGCGACCAGCAGGTGCGGCATGCGCGCCAGGTCGGCCACGGTCGGCCGGCCGGCGATGTCCTTGCCCAGCGCGAGGGTCAGCGGGCTGGTCGACTTGTCGTATTCCTTCGACCGCAGCAGTTCGCTGAGATAGATCATCTCGCGATGCGTGTTCGGCGTTTCCAGCCCGATCACCGACTTGCCCGGGATCACGTCGACCACGCGCACCGACTTCACGCTCAGGCCGCGCGCGATGTCCTTGTCGAGCGAGCTGATCGAGCTGACCTTGATGCCGGGCGCAGGCTCGATCTCGAAGCGGGTGATGACCGGTCCCGGATAGGCACCGACGACCTGGGCGTCGATGCGGAAGTCCTTCAGCTTGAACTCGATCTGGCGCGACAGCGTTTCCAGCGTGGATTCGTCGTAGCCCTTGGGCTGCGGCTTGGGGTCGTCGAGCAGCGACAGCGGCGGCACACCGCTGGGGTTGGCGACATGGAACAGCGGGATCTGCTGCTCGCGCTTCGCACGGTCGCTCTTTTCCACGACCGGCGCCGGCGGCGGCTCGATCTTGACCGGTTCGCGCTTGGCGCGCTTCTCGGTCTCGACCTTGCGCACTTCCTCGCGTTCCTCGCGCATCGCCCGCGCGGCCTGCCATTCGCTGGCCTGCTGGGTGCCTTTGCGGAACATCGGCGGGATCTTCAGGATCCACTGCCCGATGCGGTCCATCACCGCCAGCCAGGACAGCCCGGTGGCCAGGGTCACCGAAATGAGAAACAGGGCGATCAGGAACAGGTTCGCGCCCACGGGCCCGAAGCCGCGGAACAGCGAGCGGCCGGTGATCTGGCCGAGGATGCCGCCTGCACCGGCGGAGAAGTCCGGCGCGGCGCCGATCTTCATGTGCAGCAGGCCGGCGGCGGCGACCAGGAAGCCGACAATGCCGACCAGGCGCAGCGCCGGCCCGAGGTCGGCATCTCCGTCGCCATCGCTGTCCATGCCGAACAGCGCGATCCACGCCACCGCACCGAGGATCAGCGGCAGCAGGAAGGCAACGTAGCCGCACAGGTAGAGCATCACGTCCGCCAGCCAGGCGCCGACGCGGCCACCGGCGTTCTGCAGCGGTGCGGTCACGCTACCCGAATGCGACCAGCCGGGATCGGTGGGCGAGAAGGTGAACAGGCAGACCAGCAGGTACAGCAGGAACGGCGCGATCATGATCAGCGCGATGTCGCGCACCAGCCGTTGCCGCCTCGGGTTGCGGGCGGGCGCCTCGGCCGCGACGGTGGCGGTGCGTCGGGCTGCCTTGCTGCTGCGTTCTGGAAGCTCGCGTGCCACCGTGTCGGGATGCCTGAAGAAGTTCGCCTAGGGGGCTGATGTTACAGGGAAAAAGCCCTGACGGCATGGCAGGGGCGCGCGCTCTGGACGACATCCTGCCACGACGCGATGCCGAGACGCCATCGATCCATTCGCGCACGACGACCGTGCACGCGGACAGCACGCATCTGCTGCGCCGCAGCATCGGCGCATGAGGGCGCCAACGCGCGCCACCGCAAAAGTTATTTGTACAATCGTGACCCAGTTCGCGATCCGTTTTCCCCGCGCGGACCCGCGACACCGGATCCAGTGGCTATCATCGGCCAGTTGCATGGGGGACACGCTGTTCAGCGCGCAGGCCCCGCCCTCGCACAACCACGGAGAGTCAGCGAAATGGCGTCAACCCGTTTTTCGAGCGGCCGTCTTGGCCGTGTCGCACTGGGCCTTGCCCCCCTCCTCCTTGCCCTGGTCGCAGCGCCTTCGTTCGCGGCGCGCAAGCCACCGCCGCCGCAGGTGCCGGCCATCGACTGGGCACCGTGCATCGAGGGCATCGAAAACCTCGACTGCGCGACCGTGAAGGTGCCGCTGGACTACCGCAATCCCTACGGCCACAAGACCACGCTGTCGCTGGCACGCATTCCGGCGGCCGATCGCGACAACAAGATCGGCACGCTGTTCCTGAACCCGGGTGGTCCGGGCGCCTCGGGCGTCGACCTGATCTACAACGGCTTCGGCGATGTCCTGAATGAAATCCTGCGCGGCCGCTTCGACATCGTCGGCTTCGACCCGCGCGGCATCGGCGAGTCCACGCCGATCCAGTGCTGGGACAGCGAAGACGACCGCAATGCCGACTTCCGCGGCCAGCCGATCTTCCCGTATCGCGCCGCGCAGGAGCGTCCGTTCTTCGACGTCTACCGCAACGTCGCCTACAAGTGCTTCGCGAACGTCGGCACCCAGCCGATCCTCAACTTCATGACCACCGGCGATGTCGCCCGCGACCTCGACCTGCTGCGCCGCGCGGTCGGCGACAGCCAGTTGAACTACCTCGGCTACTCGTACGGCTCGTACATCGGCAGCACCTACGCCAACCTGTTCCCGCGCAACATCCGCGCGATGGTCATCGACGGCGTGCTCGATCCGCGCCAGTGGAGCAGCGGCTGGCAGATCAAGACCGACCGCGTCGGCGCCTACCACGTGCTGCTGGAGTTCTTCCGCCAGTGCGACCTGGCGGGCAAGGATTGCGTGCTCGGCGGCGAACGCGGCTCGAAGGCCCGCTTCGACGTCATCCTCGCCGAGGCCCGCCGCCAGGGCACGATCGTCATCGGCGAAGGCAACGACGTGTTCGAGTATGGCTACGACGAAGTGGCGGCGGATGCGTCCGGCCTGATGTATTCGCCGGAGCAGTGGCCCGCCTATGCGAACTTCCTCGACCTGCTGAATCGTGCCCTCACCGGCGACAAGGCCGCAAAGAAGGCCGCGCTGGCCAGCCGCCGCGCGATCGAGAAGGCCTTCGCCGATGCCGGCCCCGTGCAGCGCGCGTTCTACGACAACGGCTTCGAGGCCTACTTCGGCAACCATTGTTCAGACGCGTCCTATCCCTACGGCTTCGAGTGGTACTCGGCGATCGGCAAGTACGCCGACGCGGGCTCGTTCATGGGCCCGAACTGGTGGTGGCTCAATGCGGCCTGCGCGGCCTGGCCGAAGGGTCCGAACCGCTATACCGGCCCGTGGAAGACCGGCACCTCCTCGCGCGTGCTGGTGATCGGCAACTACTTCGACCCGGCGACGAACTATCGCGGCGCGGTCGAGACCCAGAAGCTGCTGCGCGGCAGCCGCCTGCTGTCCTACGCCGGCTGGGGCCATGTCGCGTCCTACACCGGTCGCAGTCAGTGCGTGGACGACTTCGTCACCGACTACCTGATCAACGGCGCGGTGCCGCCGAAGAAGATCGTCTGCCCGGCCGCGCCGAACCCGTTCGTCCAGGCCAAGGTCAAGGCGAAGGCCGGCAAGTCGCTCGTGATGCCAATGACCGGCCTGCCGACGCTCAAGCCGCTGACGCCGGCCACGCGTCCGCGCTGATCCGGCCCTGCAGACCGATCCACCGAACCCCCGCTCTGGCGGGGGTTCGCGTTTCCGGGCGGGCCTGTGCCCTGCCTGCATCGGCATGGGCCTGCCGCTTCCGGGTTACCCTATGCGGCCGTTTTCGTGCCGCCCGCCCCCATGCGCCTCAACAAACACATCAGCGACACCGGTTTCTGCTCGCGCCGGGAGGCGGACCGCCTGATCGGCGAAGGCCGAGTCACTGTGAACGGCGTCCGCGCCCGGGTCGGCACCGAACTCGCCGAGGGCGACGAAGTCCGCATCGACGGCGACGTCCTCCGCGCCCGCACCGCCGCCAAGGGCCAGCGCCGGCATGTCTACATCGCGCTGAACAAGCCTGCCGGCGTCACCTGCACCACCGAGGAAGCGGTGAAGGGCAACATCGTCGACTTCGTCGGCCATCAGGAGCGCATCTTCCCGATCGGTCGCCTCGACAAGGACTCCGAAGGCCTGATCCTGCTGACCAGCAACGGCGACATCGTCAACGCGATCCTTCGCGCCAAGAACAAGCTCGAAAAGGAATACCTGGTCGCGGTGAACCACCGGGTCACCGACGAATTCCTGCGCGGCATGAGCCGCGGCGTGCCGCTTCACGGACAGACCACCCTGCCCTGCCGCACCGCCAAGATCGGCCCGTTCGGCTTCCGCATCGTGCTGGTGCAGGGCCTGAACCGGCAGATCCGCCTGATGGCCGCACACTTCGGCTTCCGCGTGAAGCAGCTGGTGCGGGTGCGCATCGGCAACCTCAAGCTCGGTCGGCTCAAGCCGGGCCAATGGCGCAACCTCACCGATGCCGAGCTGCACGGCCTGCTGCCCAATCACCAGGACTGGTGACGGCCCGTCCGGCAGGCCCGTCACGACAGCCTGCAGTGTTCCGCACGTGGATCGCCTCGGCGCCTTGATCCGCATCCGCTTGACTACAATGTGACCCTGCCGCCCCGGCACGATGCCGCGGCGTTCCTCACCTCCATCGAGTTCCCATGAGCACGCCCAAGCATTCGAAGCTGATCATCCTCGGTTCCGGCCCGGCCGGCTGGACCGCCGCCGTCTACGCCGCACGCGCCAACCTCAAGCCGGTCGTCATCACCGGCATGCAGATGGGCGGCCAGCTCATGACCACCACCGAAGTCGACAACTGGCCGGGCGACGCCCACGGCCTGATGGGCCCGGACCTGATGGCGCGCATGCAGGCGCATGCCGAACGCTTCGAGACCGAGGTCGTGTTCGACCAGATCCACACCGCCGACCTGTCGAAGCGCCCGTTCCGCCTCAAGGGCGACAGCGGCGAATACACCTGCGACGCGCTGGTCATCGCCACAGGCGCCACCGCGAAATACCTCGGCATCCCCTCCGAAGAACTGTTCAAGGGGCGCGGCGTCTCGGCCTGTGCGACCTGCGACGGCTTCTTCTACAAGGACCAGGACGTCGCGGTGATCGGCGGCGGCAACACCGCCGTGGAAGAGGCGCTGTACCTGTCGAACATCGCACGCAAGGTCTACCTGGTCCACCGCCGCGACACCCTGCGCGCCGAGAAGATCATGCAGGACAAGCTGTTCGCGAAGGTGCAGGCCGGCAAGATCGAGACGGTGTGGCACCACACCGTCGATGAAGTGCTGGGCGACGACAAGGGCGTCACCGGCCTGCGCCTGCGCTCCATGCAGGACGACAGCACCCGCGACATCAGCGTCCACGGCATGTTCGTCGCCATCGGCCACACCCCGAACACCACGCTGTTCGAAGGCCAGCTGGCGATGAAGAATGGCTATCTCGTCATCAACACCGGCCTGGAAGGCAACGCCACCCAGACCTCGGTGCCCGGCGTGTTCGCCGCCGGCGACGTCGCCGACCAGGTCTACCGCCAGGCGATCACCTCCGCCGGCTTCGGCTGCATGGCAGCACTGGACGCCGAGAAGTTCCTCGACAAGGGCGAGTGATCGCAGGCGGAGCACCAGACATGCCCGGAACCCGCGCGGCGTTCGACGACCTCGACCCCGCGCGGGTGTCATGACGGCATCGCTCCCATGACGGCATCGCGCGTTCTCTCGTCTCTTGGCGACATTCCCGCGTCCGCATGGGACGCGCTGCACGACGGCCGCAATCCCTTCGTGTCCCATGCCTTCCTCGCCGGCCTCGAAACCCACGGCTGCCTGCGCGAACGCTGGGGCTGGACGCCGCATCACCTGACGCTGTGGGACGGCGACGCGCTGGTCGCGGCGGCGCCCGGCTATCTCAAGACCAATTCGCACGGCGAGTTCGTGTTCGACCACGCCTGGGCCCGCGCCTACGCGCACTACGGCCAGGACTACTACCCGAAATGGCTGTGCGCCGTGCCCTACTCGCCGGTGACCGGTCCGCGCCTGCTCGCACGCGACGACACGGCACGGACAGCGCTCGTGCGCGCGATCCCCGATCTCGTCCGCGCCGCCGGCTGTTCGTCTGCGCACGTGAATTTCCTCGAAGCCGGGGGTGCGGACGCGATCGATGCCGGCGAGGGCTGGCTGGCGCGCGTCGACGTGCAATACCACTGGCACAACGAGGCCGGCTGGGGCGACTTCGATGCCTATCTGTCGGCGATGAACCACAAGCACCGCAAGAACATCCGCCAGGAACGCGCGAAGGTCGCACGTGCGGGCGTGACCTTCCGCGTGCTGCACGGCGATGAAGCGGATGATGCCGACCTCGCCGCGATGTACGGTTTCTACCTGCAGACCTTCGCCGAGTACGGCAATTCCCCGGCGCTGACCCTGGATTTCCTGCGCCATCTTGCCAGGCACATGCCGCGACAGCTGGTGCTGATCCTCGCCGACCACGCCGGCGAGACCATCGCCGGTGCGCTCTGCCTGCGCGGCGGCGACACACTCCATGGCCGCTACTGGGGCGCGACGCGCACCCTGCCCGGCCTGCATTTCGAGACCTGCTACTACCAGGGCATCGACTACTGCCTGCGCGAGGGCCTGACCCGCTTCGAACCCGGCGCGCAGGGCGAGCACAAGGTCGCGCGCGGCTTCCTGCCGGTGGAGACGCGCAGCCGGCACTGGGTCGCCGACCCGGGCTTCGCCGAGGCGCTGTCGCGCTGGTGCGAAGAGGAAGCAACCTCGGTGCGCGCCTACGCCCGACAGATCGCGGCGCATTCGCCCTACCGCGACATGCAGGAACCCGGTGCATGAGCCTGCGCCTGTACTGGCTGCCTGCCGATCCGCGCGCCCCGTTCCCGCCCGCCGAACACGCCCTGCGAGATCCCGACGGCCTGCTCGCCGCCGGCGGCGACCTGCATCCGCAGCGCCTGCTCAACGCCTACCGGCACGGGATCTTCCCCTGGTTCAACGACGAGCAGCCGATCCTGTGGTGGTCGCCGGATCCGCGCACCGTGTTCCACACCGACGGCGTGCATCTGACCCGGCGTTTCCGGCGCACGCTGCGCGGCAGCGGCTGGGTCGTGCGCGCCGACACCGCCTTCGCCCGCGTGCTCGACGCCTGCGCCACGCAGCCGCGTCCCGGACAGGACGGCACCTGGATCACTGACGACATGCGCGCCGCCTATCTCGGCCTGCACCGGCTCGGGCATGCGCACAGCATCGAGGTCTACGACGGCGCTTCGGCGGATGCAGCCCTGGTCGGCGGTCTGTACGGCGTGGCCGTCGGCCGCATGTTCTTCGGCGAAAGCATGGTCAGTCTGGCCTCGGGTGGCTCGAAAACCGCGCTAGCGGCGCTGGCCTTCCGACTGCGGCAGTGGGGCTGGCCGCTGATCGACGCGCAGGTCGAGAACCCGCATCTGCTGCGGATGGGCGCAGTGTCGATGCCCCGCGCCGAGTTCCTCGACCGCATCGGTGCATTGACAGGACAACCTGGCAGGATCGGCCCCTGGACCGACGATTTCGGCCACGTCGAAGCCCGGGTGCTGGCCGGCGATTGACGTTTTCTTTGCGATCCCGGGCCCGGCGTGGCAGAATGCGCGGCTTCGTCGGGCATTTGGTCCGGCATCCCTCACGGCAGCGAAAGGCGCATGGCGAAAGACGACGTCATCGAATTTGAAGGCACGGTCTCCGAAACCCTCCCGAACACCATGTTCCGGGTAAAGTTGGAGAACGGCCACGAGATCATTGCCCACATCTCCGGGCGCATGCGCAAGAACTACATTCGCATCCTCACCGGCGACAAGGTCAAGGTCGAAATGACCCCCTACGATCTGACCAAGGGTCGGATCACGTATCGCATGAAGTGATCACCCTGCGGCAAGCAGTCGATCGCGCGATACATCACTGATTCAAAAGAGAAAGGCGACCTCACGGTCGCCTTTTTCATGCCTGTGCGCCGACCGGCCATGCGCCTCACGGCGCATGGCGGCGACCCTCATTCCACGACCGCCGGCAGCAGCTTCTCCGGCTCCGCCTGGGACTCGACCAGCAGTTCGCCGTCGCGCACGTCGATCGACACCCGGCCACCGTTGACCAGCTTGCCGAACAGCAGCTCGTCGGCGAGCTGGCGCTTGACCTTGTCCTGGATCACCCGCGCCATCGGGCGTGCACCCATCAGCGGGTCGAAACCGTGCTCAGCCAGCCAGTCGCGCGCGGCCGGGGTGGCCGACAGCGAGACGTTCTTGTCGTGCAGCAGGGCTTCCAGCTCGATCAGGAACTTGTCGACGACGCGGAGGATGTGGTCGAAGCCCAGCGCCTGGAACTGCACCACCGCATCGAGACGATTGCGGAACTCCGGGCTGAAGCTGCGACGGATGACTTCCATCGCGTCGGTGCTGTGGTCCTGCTTGGTGAAACCGATTGAACGACGCGCGGCCTGCACCGCACCGGCGTTGGTGGTCATCACCACGATCACGTTGCGGAAATTCGCCTCGCGGCCATTGGTGTCGGTCAGCACGCCGCGGTCCATGACCTGCAGCAGGATGTTGAAGATGTCCGGGTGGGCCTTCTCCACCTCGTCCAGCAACAGCACGCAGTGCGGTGTCTTGACGACCTTCTCGGTCAGCAGGCCGCCCTGGTCGAAACCGACATAGCCCGGAGGTGCGCCGATCAGGCGACTGATCGAATGCGGCTCCATGTACTCGCTCATGTCGAAGCGGACCAGTTCGATGCCCAGCTGCAGTGCGAGCTGGCGGGTCACCTCGGTCTTGCCGACACCGGTCGGACCAGCGAACAGGAAGCTGCCGATCGGCTTGTCGGGGTTGCCCAGGCCGGAGCGGGCCAGCTTGATCGCCGAGGTCAGGGTCTCGATCGCCGGATCCTGGCCGAAGATGACCATCTTGAGGTTGCGTTCGAGGTGCTGCAGCACGTCCTTGTCGGATGCACTGACCTGCTTGGCCGGGATCCGCGCCATCTTCGCGACGATCAGCTCGACTTCCTCGACATCGATCCGCTGCTTGCGGTTCTCCGGCGCCAGCAGTTGCTGGCGCGCGCCGGCCTCGTCGATCACGTCGATGGCCTTGTCGGGCAGCAGGCGGTCGTTGATGTGCTTGACCGACAGGTCGACGGCGGCCTGGATGGCGTCGTCGTTGTAGGTGACGTTGTGGTGCGCTTCGTACTTCGTGCGCAGGCCGCGCAGGATCTCCACGGCCTCGCCGATCGTCGGCTCGACCACGTCGATCTTCTGGAAGCGACGAGCCAGTGCGCGGTCCTTCTCGAAGATGCCGCGATATTCCTGGAACGTCGTCGAACCGATGCAGCGCAGTTCGCCCGAGGCCAGGGCTGGCTTGATCAGGTTGCTGGCGTCCATCGTCCCGCCGCTGGCCGAGCCAGCGCCGATGATCGTATGGATCTCGTCGATGAACAGGACGGCCTGCGGAATCTTCTTCAGCGCACCGAGCACGGACTTCAGGCGCTTCTCGAAGTCGCCGCGGTACTTGGTGCCGGCGACCAGTGCACCGAGGTCCAGCGAATAGATGACGGCGGTGGAAAGCACGTCGGGCACTTCGCCGTCGACGATGCGACGCGCCAGACCTTCGGCGATCGCGGTCTTGCCGACGCCGGCCTCGCCGACGTACAGCGGGTTGTTCTTGCGGCGGCGGCACAGCACCTGGACGGTCCGCTCGATCTCGTCGGCGCGGCCGACCAGCGGGTCGATCCGGCCTTCGCGGGCCATCTGGTTGAGATTGGTGGTGAATTCCGACAGCGGGTCGTTTCGGCCTTCCCCGCCCTCGCCTTCGCCGCTCTGCTCGTTCTGGTCGGGATTCTGCGCTTCGTTGGCGTCGCCGGCCTTGGTGATGCCGTGCGAGAGGAAATTCACCACGTCCAGGCGGGTGATGCCCTGCTGGTTGAGGTAGTAGACCGCGTAGGAGTCCTTCTCGCCGAAGATCGCGACCAGCACGTTCGCGCCGGTGACTTCGCTCTTGCCGCTGGACTGCACGTGGTAGACCGCGCGCTGCAGGACGCGCTGGAAGCCCAGCGTCGCCTGGGTGTCGCGGGTGTCGTCCTCGGCCAGCGTGGACACCGAGGTGGAGATCGCGTGCTCCAGGTCGCTGCGCAGGCGCTGGAAGTCGGCACCGCAGGCCTTGAGCACGGTCTCGGCGGAGGGGTTGTCGATCAGGGCGAGAAGCAGGTGCTCGACGGTCATGTATTCATGGCGCGCTTCGCGCGCGTGCTTGTAGCACTGGCCGATCGCGTATTCGAGGTCTTTGCTGAACATCGTCGCTGCCCTCCGATAGGGGTTGCCGTTCGGGACCAAGTGTGCCCGGCGGGGTCACATCGCGTCCCGGTGAACGCAGGATGGGTACGTGCATCCTGCAGCGGAATACCGAAGATCTGGAACACTGCATCGCAGGTGCCGGGTGCCTTCGAACCCCTTACGTCACCACCGGGGATCAAGATGCACTCGTCGCCTGCATCGATGCAAGTTCCGGGCCATGTTCCGGAAGCGCCGCGTTCATGCCGAACTGGGGACGGCGTCAGGTCTTTTCCATGGTGCACAGCAGCGGGTGCTGGTTGAGGCGCGCGAATTCGTTCACCTGCGCGACCTTGGACTCGGCGATCTCCCGGGTGAAGACGCCGCAGACGCCCCGGCCGCGGGTATGCACGTGGAGCATGACCTGCGTGGCCTTCTCGAGGTTCATGCTGAAGAAGCGCATGAGGACCTCCACCACGAAATCCATCGGGGTGTAGTCGTCGTTCAGCAGCAGGACGGAATACAGCGGGGGCCGCGCAAGCTCGGGCTTGCTGGTTTCGACGGCGATGCCGTGGTCGCGTTCGTGGTCGTGCTGGCCGGTCATCCGGACATTATAGCGGGCGCGATGCGGACGACATCGACCAGGTGCGTCCGCAGGTCGGCGCACCTCGTCGGAGCGGCGGATGCCCGGGTGGCGTCAGCCGCGCATCCATGCGCCCGGGCATGGACGCACCCGCCGGTCGCGGATCACAATGCACGGCCGCGTCGGCTATTCCGGCCGCGCCCACAAGGGGAATTCTCCATGACGAAGCCTGTCCGCGCCGCCTTCATCGCCTCCCTCCTGCTCGGCTGCGCGCTGCTGCCGGCAGCCCATGCCTTCGATGCCTCTGTGAAGACGCGCCTGGACGCGCGCGGCATCAAGCACGAGGTCGACGGTGACGGCGACTACAAGGTCACCTACAACTACTCGAAGGAAGGCCGTACCCAGTTGGTCTTCGTCAGCGGCAAGACCGAGAGCGTCGGGGGTTTCCAGGTCCGCGAAGTGTTCTCGCCCGCGGCTCGCGTGGAGAAGGACCGGATCAACGGCGCCAAGGCCCTGGAACTGATGGCCGAGAGCCGCAAGAACAAGCTCGGCAGCTGGGAACTGGCCGGCGACGTGCTGTATTTCGTCATCAAGGTGCCGGACAACCTCGACGCCGCCCAGCTCGAATCCGCCATGGACATCGCCGCGCAGACGGCCGACGACATGGAACTGGAAATCAGCGGCGACCGGGACGACCTGTAAGTGACGTATCGCGAAGGTCGCTTCTGGCAGCCGGACGTCACCGTGGCCACCGTGGTGGTCGCCGATGGCCGGCTGCTCTGCGTCGAAGAGCGCGTGAACGGTCGGCTGGTGATCAACCAGCCGGCCGGCCACCTCGAACCCGATGAAAGCCTGGCCGAGGCCGCGCTGCGCGAGACCCGCGAGGAAACCGGCTGGGACGTGCGCCTGACCGCGTTCCTCGGAGCCTACCAGTGGAAGGCCGAAGAGACCGGCCGGCATTACCTCCGTTTCGCCTTCGCGGCCGAGCCCGAGCGCCACGACCCGTCGCGCCCGCTGGACGAAGGCATCGTCCAGGCCCTGTGGCTGACGCCGGACGAACTGCTCGCCCGCCGCGACGCGCACCGCAGCCCGCTGGTCTGGCAGGTCGTCGCCGACCACCTGGCGGGCCAGCGCACGCCGCTGTCGGTACTGCAGCACCTGGCATGAGTCGCGTGACATGAGTTCAGCGGCATGAGTGCGCCCCGCATCATCGTCGGCATGTCCGGCGGCGTCGATTCCTCGGTCGCCGCGCTGATCCTGCGCGACCAGGCCATGGCCGACCCGTCGCGGTCGGTGGCCGGGCTGTTCATGACCAACTGGGCCGACGACGGCAGCGGCGACTGCCGCGCCGAGGACGACCGCCGCGACGCCGTGGCGGTCTGCGGCCGGCTGGGCCTGCCGATCCACTTCCGCGATTTCTCCGGCGAGTACTGGGCCGGGGTGTTCGAGCACTTCCTCGCCGAGTACGCGGCGGGCCGCACGCCCAATCCCGACGTGCTCTGCAACCGCGAGATCAAGTTCAAGCATTTCCTCGACGCCGCGCATGCGCTGGGCGCCGAGTTCATCGCCACCGGCCACTACGCGCGCGTCCGCGAGCGCGACGGCGAATGGCAATTGCTGCGTGCGGTCGACCGCAGCAAGGACCAGAGCTACTTCCTGCACCAGCTCGGCCAGCGCCAGCTGTCAGCCACCCTTTTTCCGCTCGGCGAACTGATCAAGACCGACGTGCGCCGCATGGCCGCCGAGGCCGGACTGCCGACGGCGGCCAAGAAGGATTCGACCGGGATCTGCTTCATCGGCGAGCGGGATTTCCGCGAATTCCTGTCGCAGTACCTGCCCGCGAAGACCGGTCCGATGGTCACGCCCGACGGCCGCCGCATCGGCGAGCACCCGGGCGTGTTCTATTTCACCCTCGGACAGCGCGAGGGCCTGCACATCGGCGGCGTGAAGGGCTTCGCCGCCGCGCCGTGGTTCGTGGTCGGCAAGCGGGTGCGCGACAACACCCTGATCGTGGACCAGGGCACGGATTCGCCCTACCTGTTCTCCACGCGGCTGTGGACCGAAGCGGCGCACTGGATCGCCGGCACTGCACCCGCCACCCGCTTCGCCTGCACCGCGCAGACCCGCTACCGCCAGCAGGACGAAGCCTGCGAGGTCGTGGTGGAGACCGACGGCACGCTGTCGGTGAGCTTCGAGCGCCCGCAGCGCGCGGTCACGCCCGGGCAGTCGCTGGTGCTGTACCGGGACGAGGTCTGCCTCGGCGGCGCGGTCATCGCTGCCACGGACGCCCCCCTTGAAGCGGCCGAACGCGCCGCCACACTTGCTGCGGACTCATCCGAGTCCATTCCATCCGCTTCCCCGGAGATCGCCCGCACATGATGCGCCCCCGTGTCCTCGCCCTCGCCGGCATGGTCCAGTCGCTGAAACTGGTCCGCCAGATCGCCGAGACCGGCCACGCCGATACCGGCAGCCAGCGCATCGTGCTCGACAGCGTGTTCCGCATTGATGCCGACTCGGTCGACGCCGTCTATGGTGGTCGCGGCCAGCTCAGGCCCGGCCTGATGACGATGCGCGAACACCTGGTCGATCGCGGCGGCGACGAGCTGCTGCCCAAGCTGGGCATGGCGATCCTGCAGATCGAGCGCCGCTTCGTCGGCGACGCGGGCATGGCCGACCAGGTCGTCGCCGGCCTGCGCGCGCTGGAGTCGACGGCGGAACGCCAGGGCAGCATCCATCCCGAAGTGATCGGCCGCCTCGGCCAGCTCTATGCCGACACCATCAGCCACCTGCGCCCGAAGGTCATCGTGCAGGGCAACCCGCACTACCTGCAGCAGCCGCAGGTCGTCGCCGAGATCCGCGCCCTGCTCCTCGCCGCCCTGCGCTCAGCCGTGCTCTGGCGCCAGCTCGGCGGCAGCTACTGGGATTTCGTCTTCCGCCGCCGCGCGATGATGGAGGTGGTGGAGGAAGAGCTGGGGTGAGCCATGAAGATAGAGACGCGCGGCCCTCAAGAGGGGATCTGCAATCTGTGCGGAAAGCATTCACGCCTCACAGAAGACCACATACCTCCTAAAGGATGCCCAAAAGTCGGGCAAGCCCGACTGATGGAAATAATGGCCTTTCTTGGCCAAAAGCAAGAGAAGAAGACAGGCCGATTCTTTCAGCGCGGAGTGAAGTATCGGTCCATATGTTCGAACTGTAATTCCGTCCTACTCGGACATCATTACG
Source organism: Lysobacter brunescens (assembly GCF_042677005.1). Classification (NCBI taxonomy): domain Bacteria; kingdom Pseudomonadati; phylum Pseudomonadota; class Gammaproteobacteria; order Lysobacterales; family Lysobacteraceae; genus Lysobacter; species Lysobacter brunescens. The sequence continues at coordinate 156,701 of NZ_JBHTIF010000004.1, forward strand.
ATCCTGAACTGATCCAATTTTCCAACAGGATCAAAGTCGGCTTGGAATCCAAGCTTTACCTGCCCATAGAAATTGAAACAAGACAAAATAGACTGATTAGGAGCGTGGTTGGCCATTTAATAGCCCACGGAATTGAATTATACAAACAAGGGACAATGTATGAGGAACTGACAGACTATTTCATGTTCCCTCATGCCGCTTGGCCCAGCAACCTTCAGCTGCATTTCTGGCCCTACCCTAGCAACGATCAAGTCGTAATACGAGGCAGCGCAAGCCTTTCAATAAGAAAAGGAGAAAACGGATTCGTTTTTGCGCTTCTCAAGTTCTTCCCGGTGGCATTTATGATCACTGTAGGCGAACCAAGGACAATCCAGCACCAGTCACTTCGACTCGACCCACTGTTGACCGGAGACTTGGAAGATAAGGTTTGCTTGTCAATTCCAATCTCTCTAATCCCACCAACAAGGTGGCCAGAGGCGCCTGATGACTATAGTGCCGTATTGCATACAGATAATTCGTACGGCGCGATAAGAATGTAAAAAAGCCCGGCTTTCGCCGGGCTTCATCTTTTGTAGAGCGGAGCTTGCTCCGCTCGATGCCTGTCGACCACGATGAGCGGAGCAAGCTCCGCTCTACGGCGGCATCAGGCGGCGACGGTCTTCGCCACGTCCTGGTACTCGGCGATCTGGTCGAAGTTCATGTAGCGGTAGATCTCGGCGCCCTTCTCGTTGATCACGCCGATGTCCGCCATGTATTCCTCCTTGGTCGGGATGCGACCGAGGCGCGAGCAGATCGCGGCCAGCTCGGCGGAGCCGAGATAGACGTTCGAGTTCTTGCCCAGGCGGTTCGGGAAGTTGCGGGTGCTGGTGGAGAACACCGTCGCGCCCTCGCGCACCTGCGCCTGGTTGCCCATGCACAGCGAGCAGCCGGGCATCTCCATGCGCGCACCTGCGGTACCGAAGGTGCCGTAGTGGCCTTCCTTGGTCAGCTCCGAGGCGTCCATCTTGGTCGGCGGCGCGACCCACAGGCGGGTCGGGATGTCGCGCTTGCCTTCCAGCAGCTTCGCGGCGGCGCGGAAGTGGCCGATGTTGGTCATGCACGAACCGATGAACACTTCATCGATCACCGCACCCGACACATCCGACAGCGTCTTCACGTCGTCCGGATCGTTCGGGCAGGCGACGATCGGCTCGTGCACGTCAGCCAGGTCGATCTCGATGACGGCCGCGTATTCGGCGTCGGCATCGGGTTCGAGCAGCTGCGGGTTGGCGAGCCACGCTTCCATCTTCGCGATGCGGCGGGCGATCGAACGGGCATCGGCGTAACCCTCGGCGATCATCCACTTCAGCAGGGTGATGTTGCTGGTGAGGTATTCGATGATCGGGGCCTTGTCCAGGCGCACGGTGCAGCCGGCGGCGGAACGTTCGGCAGAGGCGTCGGAGAGTTCGAACGCCTGTTCGACCTTCAGGTTCGGCAGGCCTTCGATTTCGAGGATGCGGCCCGAGAAGATGTTCTTCTTGCCCTGCTTGGCGACGGTCAGCAGGCCCTGCTTGATCGCGTACAGCGGGATCGCGTTGACGAGGTCGCGCAGGGTCACGCCCGGCTGCATCTCGCCCTTGAAGCGGACCAGCACCGACTCCGGCATGTCGAGCGGCATGACGCCGGTGGCGGCGGCGAAGGCAACCAGGCCAGAACCGGCCGGGAAGCTGATGCCGACCGGGAAGCGGGTGTGCGAGTCACCACCGGTGCCGACGGTGTCGGGCAGCAGCATGCGGTTGAGCCAGCTGTGGATCACGCCGTCGCCCGGGCGCAGCGAGATGCCGCCGCGGGTCGAGATGAATTCCGGCAGCGTGTGGTGGGTCTTCACGTCGACCGGCTTCGGATAGGCGGCGGTGTGGCAGAACGACTGCATCACCAGGTCGGCGGAGAAGCCGAGGCAGGCCAGATCCTTCAGTTCGTCGCGGGTCATCGGGCCGGTGGTGTCCTGCGAACCCACCGAGGTCATCTTCGGCTCGCAGTAGGCGCCCGGACGGATGCCCTGGCCTTCGGGCAGGCCGCAGGCGCGGCCGACCATCTTCTGCGCCAGCGAGAAGCCCTTGCCGCTGTCGGCGGGCTGCTGCGGCAGTCGGAACAGGGTCGAGGCCGGAAGGCCCAGCGATTCGCGCGCCTTGGCGGTGAGGCCACGGCCGACGATCAGCGGGATGCGGCCGCCGGCACGCACTTCATCGAGCAGCACGTCGGACTTGAGCGCGCTCTCGGCGATCTGGTGGCCGTCCTTGAACGCGGTGACCTTGCCAGTGGCGTGATCGATCTTCAGCTCGACCACGTCGCCCATGTTCATGTCGGCGACGTCGATTTCCAGCGGCAGCGCACCGGCATCTTCCATCGTGTTGTAGAAGATCGGCGCGATCTTCGAGCCCAGGCACACGCCGCCGAAGCGCTTGTTCGGGATGAAGGGGATGTCTTCGCCGGTCCACCACAGCACCGAGTTGGTCGCGGACTTGCGGCTCGAACCGGTGCCGACCACATCGCCGACGTAGGCGACCAGGTGGCCCTTGTCCTTGAGATCGAGGATCTGCTGGATCGGACCGCGCTTGCCGTCTTCCTCCGGCACGAACGGCGCGCCTTCGCGCTTGTTCTTCAGCATCGCCAGCGCGTGCATCGGGATGTCCGGACGCGTGGTCGCGTCGGGCGCGGGCGAGAGGTCGTCGGTATTGGTCTCGCCCGGCACCTTGAACACGGTGATCGTCAGCGAGGACGGCACTTCCGGCTTGCTGGTGAACCATTCGGCGTCGGCCCAGCTTTGCAGCACGGCCTTGGCATTCGCGTTGCCGGCCTTCGCCTTCTCTTCCACGTCGTGGAAGGCGTCGAACATCAGCAGGGTGTGCTTGAGCGCATTCGCGGCGATGGTGCCGACGACGGCGTCGTCGAGCAGTTCGACCAGCGGATGGATGTTGTAGCCGCCCAGCATGGTGCCGAGCAGTTCGGTGGCGCGCTCGCGGCTGATGAGGGCGCAGGATTCAGTGCCGAAGGCGACGGCAGCCAGGTAGGACGCCTTGACCTTGGCGGCATCGTCGACGCCGGCCGGCACGCGGTTGGTGATGAGATCGACGAGGACGCTTTCCTCGCCGGCCGGCGGAGCCTTCAGCAGCTCGATGACCTCGGCGGTCTGCTGCGCGGTCAGCGGCAGCGGCGGGATGCCGAGCGCGGCGCGTTCGGCGACATGTTGGCGGTAGGCTGCGAGCATTCTGATGACTCCTGGTGTCGGCGTGCTTCGAAGTGGGTTTGTTGCTGGGACTCAGACCGTCGGCACGATCAGCTTGAGACCCTTGAAGTATTCGCGGAAGAAACGGTCGTCGCGGGTGATCAGGCCGTTGCACTGGAGCAGTGCGTGGGCGCCGATCAGGAAATCGGGTGCGGCGCGAAGGCTGCCGCCAGCGCGCTGCCGGTGGCGGCGCTGCATCTCGCCGGCGCGCAGGGCGGACTTGGCCTCCAGCGGGCTGAAACGGATGCTCATCTCCTCCAGCACGGCCATGGCCTCGGCGCCGTCGCGCAGCGCGCCGCAGATCTCGGCCAGGGCCACGTCGCAGACCACCACCGGGCCGGCGCTGAGGCACTGGCGCAGGCAGGCTTCGGCGGCGTCGGCATGCGGGCCGTCGGCCAGCAGGTCGATCAGCACCGGGCTGTCGATGGCGATCATGTCGCGATCATCCCTCGCCTGCCCCCTCGGCCCCGCCCTCGCCGTCCTCGGCGGCGGTGCGGCCGCGCACGGCCTGCATCGCTTCGTCGGTGGACGCGAAGCCGTCGAGCTTGAAGCGTCCCCGGGCGCGGGAAATGGCGTCGTCGACGCTCTTGCGCAGGATGATGCGACTGCCTTCCAGCTCGACCTTGAGCACACTGCCCTTGGTCAGGCCCAGGGCATCGCGGACGGCCTTGGGCAGGGTGATCTGGCCGCGTTCGGCAACGGTGGCTTCCATCGGGTATCCCTCGGCTAGTATGGGCGAATTTTACATACTTTTCCTTGCATACTCCACGCAGCCCCGCTGAACGGTGGGTTGCGCGTGCGCGACCGACCGGCGTGCCCAACCGTCGCAAAGGGGGGCCATAATCGGGCCATCCCCCACAGTTCGAGGAGCCAGCCATGCGCGATTCCTTCGGTACACGCACCCGGCTGCAGGCCGGCGACCGGTCCCTGACCACCTACAGCCTGCCGGCCCTGGCTCATCGCCTGGAGGCCGACGAGGCCCTGGCCCGCCTGCCCTACTCGATGAAGATCCTGCTGGAGAACCTGCTCCGGCACGAGGACGGCGTCACTGTGCTGCCCGAGCACATCCGCGCAGTGATGCACTGGAACCCCGCCAGCGAACCGGACACCGAGATCGCCTTCATGCCCGCGCGTGTGGTGCTGCAGGACTTCACCGGCGTGCCCTGCGTGGTCGACCTGGCGGCCATGCGCGACGCAATGCGCGCGCTCGGCGGCGATCCGGCGAAGATCAATCCGCTGATCCCGTCCGAACTGGTCATCGACCACTCGGTGCAGGTCGACGTCTTCGGCAAGCCCGAGGCGCTGGACCTGAACGGCCAGATCGAATTCGCCCGCAACCGCGAGCGTTACGCCTTCCTGCGCTGGGGCCAGAAGGCCTTCGACAACTTCAAGGTCGTGCCGCCGAACACCGGCATCGTCCACCAGGTGAACCTGGAGCACCTGGCACGGGTGGTGATGACCCACGAGGTCGCCCTGCCCGACGGCAGCACCGAACTGCAGGCCTTCCCCGATACCGTGTTCGGCACCGACAGCCATACCACGATGATCAACGGCATCGGCGTGCTCGGCTGGGGCGTGGGTGGCATCGAGGCGGAGGCGGCGATGCTGGGCCAGCCCAGTTCGATGCTCATCCCGCAGGTCGTCGGCTTCAAGCTGACCGGCAGGCTGCCCGAAGGCGCCACCGCCACCGACCTGGTGCTCACCGTGACCCAGATGCTGCGCAAGCTGGGCGTGGTCGGGAAGTTCGTCGAATTCTTCGGCGACGGCCTGCAGCACCTGCCGCTGGCCGACCGCGCGACCATCGCGAACATGGCGCCGGAATACGGCGCGACCTGCGGCATCTTCCCGATCGACGCGGAGTCGATCACCTACCTGCGCCTGTCCGGCCGCGACGAGGCGCAGATCGCGCTGGTCGAGGCCTATGCGCGTGCGCAGGGCCTCTGGCACGACGCCGCCACCCCTCCGGCGGCGTACAGCACCACGCTGGAACTCGACCTCGGCAGCGTCCGCCCGTCGCTGGCCGGCCCCAAGCGCCCGCAGGACCGTGTGCTGCTGGAGGACATGAAGGCCGACTACCGCAAGCACGTCGCCGGGCTCACCGCGCAGCGCAAGCCCAAGGACGCGGCGGTCTCCGAATTCATAGAGGAAGGCGGCGCGCAGCCGCAGGCCGAGCATCTCGCCGCCTCGCCCCCGACGAAGACCAACGCACGCGAACTGGGCGACGGCTCAGTGGTCATCGCCGCCATCACCTCCTGCACCAATACCTCCAACCCGGCGGTGATGCTCGGTGCGGGCCTGCTCGCCCGCAATGCCGTGGCGCGCGGCCTCAAGCCGGCCCCGTGGGTGAAGACCTCGCTCGGTCCGGGCTCGCTGGTGGTCACCGACTACCTGAAGAAGGCCGGCGTGCTCGACGACCTGGAAGCGCTCGGGTTTCACGTGGTCGGCTACGGCTGCACCACCTGCATCGGCAATTCCGGCCCGCTGCCGGACGATGTGTCACGGGCCATCGCCGCAGGCGACCTGGCCGTGGCCTCGGTGCTGTCGGGCAACCGCAACTTCGAGGGCCGCGTGCATCCCGAGGTGAAGATGAACTACCTCGCCTCGCCGCCCCTGGTCGTGGCCTACGCGCTGGCCGGCACGGTCGACATCGACCTGACCCGAGAACCACTGGGCACCGACCGCGACGGCCAGCCCGTGTACCTGCGCGATCTCTGGCCAACGAGCAAGGAGATCGGCGACTTCATCGCCGCGACCGTCGGTCCGGAAATGTTCGCGCGCAACTATGCGGACGTGTTCCGCGGCGACTCGCGCTGGAACGCGATCGCCGCACCGGATGGCGATGCCTATGCTTGGGATGCGGACTCGACCTACATCAAGCATCCGCCTTATTTCGAAGGCATGACGATGGCCATCGGACGGATCGAGGATGTCCATGGCGCCCGGGTGCTCGGCCTGTTCGGCGACTCGATCACCACCGACCACATCTCGCCCGCCGGCAACATCAAGGCCAACTCGCCCGCCGGCCGCTTCCTGCAGGACCGCGGCGTGCAGCCGGCCGACTTCAACAGCTACGGCTCGCGGCGCGGCAACGACGACGTGATGGTGCGCGGCACCTTCGCCAACATCCGCATCCGCAACCAGATGCTCGGCGGCGAGGAAGGCGGCAACACCCTGCACTACGCCGCCGATGGCAGCGTCGAGAAGCTCTCGATCTACGACGCGGCGATGCGCTACCGCGACGCTGGCGTGCCATTGGTGGTGATGGCCGGCAAGGAATACGGCACCGGCTCCAGCCGCGACTGGGCGGCCAAGGGCACGAACCTGCTCGGCGTGAAGGCGGTGATCGCCGAGAGCTTCGAGCGCATCCACCGCGCGAATCTCGTCGGCATGGGCGTGCTGCCGCTGCAGTTCGCACCCGGCGAGAATGCGCAGACCCTCGGCCTGGACGGGAGCGAGGTGATCGACATCGCCGGTCTGGACGATGGCGCCGGCAAGATCGCCCGGGTCATCGCACGCCGCGCGGGGGTCGAACGCAGTTTCGAGGCCCGCGTCCTGCTGCTGACGCCAAAGGAAGTCGAGTACTTTCGCCACGGCGGCATCCTGCACTACGTGCTCCGCCAGCTTGCGGCACAGTGAAGACCCGCCTCAGCGGCAGGGACGGAAGCCCGGCCCTCGCGCATGGCGCGAGGGCGCTCACCGGCGCGCGAATCCTCCGCACAACGCCCCGACCGGGACGAGAGCCCGGCAATCGCAAGTCGCCAGACGAAACATACGGGGGCGTCTTGCGGCTCCCGGGGGCCTATGCTCCAATCGGTCGAAACCGCCAATGAACGGCCCGCAGTGGCCGCACTCCAGCAAGAGAGAGGGGATCCCATGAGTCAAGAACGCCCGTGGTTCGCGAGCTATCCGGCAGGCGTACCGCATGAAATCGACGTCGAGGAATACCCCTCGATCGTGGCCGTGCTGCAGTCGTCGCTGGAGAAATACCGCGACCGCCCGGCGTTCTCGAACATGGGCAAGTCGCTGACGTATGCCGAAGTGGATCACTACAGCAAACAGTTCGCGGCCTACCTGCTGGGTGAGCTGAAGCTCAAGAAGGGCGACCGCGTCGCCATCATGATGCCGAACTGCCTGCAGTACCCGATCGCCACCTTCGGCATCCTGCGCGCCGGCCTCACGGTGGTGAACACCAACCCGATGTACACCCCGCGCGAGCTCAGGCACCAGCTCGTCGATTCCGGCGCCAGCGCCATCCTCGTCCTCGACAACTTCGGCAAGACCGTGCAGGACGTGGTCGCCGACACCCAGGTCAAGCAGGTCATCACCACTGGCCTCGGCGACATGGTCGGCTTCCCGAAGGGCAACATCATCAACTTCGTGCTGAAGTACGTGAAGAAGATGGTGCCCGACTACGACATCCCGGGCGCGATCCGCTTCCGCAACGCGCTGACCCTCGGCCAGATGCACGCGCTGCCGCACGTGGAGATCGGGCCGGAAGACATCGCCTTCCTGCAGTACACCGGCGGCACCACCGGCGTCGCCAAGGGCGCGATGCTCACCCATCGCAATCTCGTCGCCAACATGCAGCAGTCCTCGGCGTGGATCGGACAGAACGCCAAGATGGGCGAGGAAGTGATCGTCACCGCGCTGCCGCTGTACCACATCTTCGCCCTGACCGCGAACGGCCTGGTCTTCATGAAGTTCGGCGGCCACAACTACCTCATCACCAATCCGCGCGACATGCCCGGTTTCGTCAAGGAACTGTCGAAGATCCCCTTCACCGCCATCACCGGCGTGAACACGCTGTTCAACGGCCTGCTCAACACCCCCGGTTTCGACAAGATCGATTTCTCGAGACTGCACCTGACGCTCGGCGGCGGCATGGCCGTGCAGCGCGCGGTGGCCGAACGCTGGAAGCAGGTGACCGGCGTGACCCTGGTCGAAGCCTACGGCCTGACCGAAACCTCGCCGGCGGCATGCATCAACCCGATGGATCTCGCCGACTACAACGGTGCGATCGGCCTGCCCATTTCCTCCACCGATGCCTGCGTGAAGGACGAGGACAACAAGACCCTGGGCGTGGACGAAGTCGGCGAACTGTGCATCAAGGGCCCGCAGGTGATGAAGGGTTACTGGCAGCGCCCCGAGGAAACCGCGAAGGTGCTCGACAGCGAAGGCTGGCTGCATACCGGCGACATGGCGAAGATGGACGAGAACGGTTTCTTCTACATCGTCGACCGCAAGAAGGACATGATCCTCGTCTCCGGTTTCAACGTGTATCCGAACGAAGTCGAAGACGTGATCGCGCTGATGCCCGGCGTACTCGAAGTCGCGGCCGTCGGCGTGCCCGACGACAAGTCCGGCGAAGCAGTGAAGGTCGTGATCGTGAAGAAGGATCCCAACCTCACCGCCGAGCAGGTCAAGGCGCACGCGCGCGAGAACCTCACCGGTTACAAGCAGCCGAAATTCGTCGAATTCCGCACCGAACTGCCGAAGACGAACGTCGGCAAGATCCTGCGTCGCGAACTGCGCGACCAGCCGCCTGCCTGATCGCGGGCTTCCACGTGCCGCGTCCTCGCGACGCGGCACGTGACGACTCTCCGGGCGACGCCTCTTCCGCCCAGTCACGAACACCCTCGCCGCCTTGCAGCCACCGCTGCTGCCATCGCGCAAGCGGAATGACCTGATTCATCCGGGCATCGCGTTTGATGGCATGCGACACATGCATGGCATGTCTTCGCGCCACGAACCGACGGCTTTCACCGAGGCTGCAGCAGACGCTGCGCCGCTGCAGAATCCGGCGCAAACCCGGGTCGCGCAGAACGCCGATCCTTTGGCGACGCGACGCAAGCCTTTAGCATTCGTGTCAGAAAAAGTTAGCAGAATCGCACTTCCGTCATGCGCAATGATTGCGCGGTAATGCGGAAAATGCGTATACAACGCGCTCGAAAACGGTATCCGATCAGAAAATCCTGCGAGCGGATAATCCGCCGGAATCGCGGCCATAAAGAGACGGAATTCGCATTTTGACGGCAAAACTCCCCGGAATTACCCCATACCTGTCGAACATTGCGGGGTGGTCGATCTTGAAGTTTCCGTTTTTTCGGAGCATACAACCTTCGGCCGGGCTTCACTCTACTTCCACTCGCATGTCGCGCCGCCCGGACGGCATGCAGTCCAATCAAAGGGGATTCACCATGAGCAACATCGAAAAACTCCACATCGTTCCGCGCTTCTCCAAGCTGCAGATCGAGGAAGACATCCAGCGCGAAGTGTACTGGTGCAACATGCACGCGGATCTCGCATCGCGTCCGGATCGCGCCTGCTTCCGCAACGAACTCGTGGATGAAATCCTGGGCTGGCAGCACAGTCTCGCCGACCGCATCCGCAACGAGCAGAGCAAGGGAACGCACAAGCTGGCGCATATCGTGCTCGCTTCCTGCCATCCCACGGTATTCAACCTCGGTGGCGACCTGCAGTTGTTCTGCAACGCGATCCGCGGTCGCGATCGCACCACGCTCCTCAATTATGCACGCCAGTGCGTCCGCGGCGTCCATGCATTCCATAATGGACTCGGCGTCGGCGCGCACAGCATCGCGCTCGTCGAAGGCGACGCGTTGGGTGGCGGATTCGAAGCTGCGCTGAGCTGTCACACGATCGTCGCAGAAGAAGGCGTGGGCATGGGATTGCCCGAAGTCCTGTTCGACCTGTTCCCCGGAATGGGCGCGTATTCCTTCCTGTGCAAGCGCATCCCGGCGCATCGCGCCGAAACCCTCATGCTCGAAGGCAACATCTACAGCAGCGAGGAACTCCACAAGATGGGCCTGGTCGACGTGCTCGTGCCCAAGGGCGAAGGACGCAACGCCGTCGACGAGATCATTCGCAACAACCGCCGCATCCCGCACGCGCGCGCAGCCATGCATCGCGTCCGCGCGATGGCGCAGCCGGTCACCATGGAAGAAATGATGGCGATCACCGAAGTCTGGGTCGATACCGCGCTGCAGCTCGGCGAAAAATCCCTGCGTACGATGGAGCGTCTCGTCCGCGCGCAGTTCAAGCGCGACCAGTCGCTCGATGCCGCCACGGCCTGATGCCGATGATCACGGATCCGGACCCGGAAGCGGGTCCTGTCGCGAATGATGGGACCCGAGCAGTCGGGGAAGTTGCGCACGCACTTCGCATGCGGTCTGTTCGACGAGCGCGTCGAGGTCGCTGGTGAGGTTCTGCGACTGGCGGCTGATCTGCACATTGTCGAGTCGCATCACGACCCGACAGCGCTCGACCAGACGGGTGGCGCCGATGTTTTCGGCGACGCCACGCATGGCATGGGCGGCTTCGCGCATGGCTTCGTAGTCCGCACTGGCCGCCGCCTGCTGGAGGCCGGACATCGAACGTCCGATGTCGCGCAGGCACTGCTCGACGAAATCGCGGATGAATTCGTCGCCCAGGCCCATGCCGGCAAGCTCCACGAGGATCGGATTCTCCTTGTCGACCGCATCGCCCAGCACAGGATCGGCTGACGCCGCACCAGCATTGCCTGTTTGTACGGGTGCGATTTCGCCCTCGGCGGCAGCGATCGATGCGATCGTGTCCAGCAGCTTGGGCACGGAAATCGGCTTGGTCAGGTAGGTGCGTGCACCCGCGCGATCGGCTTCGCGCATCGATTCGACGGTTGCGTCCGCAGACAACACCACGATCGGCGTCTTCCGGGCATGCCCCGCCTGCATCACCCTCGCCTGACGGATGACTTCGAGACCGCTCAGCCCCGGCATGTGCAGATCAAGCAGCACCAGGTCCGGCGTTTCCCCGGCCAGCACGTCCAGCACCTGCTCACCGTCTTCGGCGAACAGGATCCTGTGCCCGGCCTTTTCGAGGAGACGCTGGAGCACGACGCGATTGGTCGGCTGGTCATCGGCGACGAGGATGCGCATCGAGCGAACCCGGATGCGATGCCGCAGGAAGGGATCCTCGAAATCGATGATCTTGCCTGTCGCGTCGATGCGTCGGCGTTCGCCGGGCAAGGCATCGGTTTGTTCGACCTGCGCCCCCATCGCTTCGGACTGACTCGATGCCTGGGCGATCCGGAAAGGCAATTCCACCCAGAAGTGCGTGCCGCCGCCGGGATTGTCTTCGACGCCGATGCGCCCCCCCATCAGTTCGGTGAGGCTCTTGGCGATGGTCGTGCCGAGGCCGCTGCCACCGTAACGACGGTCGCGACCGCTGTCGACCTGCTCGAAGGGACGGAAGATGCGCTGCCTCGCTTCTTCGGGAATGCCGATGCCGGTATCGCGCACCGAGAGCTTCAGCACGATCCGCTCGTCCGTGCGCGACAGCTCGCCGGCATGCAGCGCGATGCTCCCTCGCTCGGTGAATTTCACGGCGTTCTGCAGCAGGTTCAGCAGGATCTGGGTCAGGTGACTGGCATCGCCGTGCAGCGCATTCGGTATGCGGATATCGGTATCGATGGTGAATTCCAGCCCCTTCGCCCGCGCCTGCGGCATGAGCATCCGGTAGACGCGGGACAGCAGCTGATTGAGATCGAAATCCTCCTCGTGACGGCGCACCTTGCCCGCCTCGATGGCGGAGATGTCCAGCACTTCGTCGATCAGCAGCAGGAGCGTCTGCGCCGACGTGTGGATCATGTCCGCGGACTCGCGCTGCTCCTTCTGCAGCTTGCTCGCCGACAGCAGTTCGGCCATGGCGAGGATGCCGTTGAGCGGCGTACGCAGTTCATGGCTCATGTTGGCCAGGAAGCGGGATTTCGCCTCGTTGGCGCGCCGTGCGTCTTCGATGGCGCGCGTCAATGCCTTCAGCAGCGACGAGAAATACAGCGGCACGGCTGCAGCACCGGCCAGCAGACCCCAGGACAGATAGGGATTCGACTGCCAGTACGGCGTGACCTGGCTCATCACGAAGAACGAGAGCACGCTGAGTACCGTGGCGTAATGCAGGTAACGGCTACCGAAACGCAGGCCGTTGCCGATCGTCACCCACAGATAGATGCTGTACAGCGGCGACGCCACTTCGCCCTGCAGCGCCATGACCGCACCGATGGCGGCATAGTCGGACACCATGCCGACCCAGCGCCGCCAATGCGAAACCCCCGGATTGCGCAGGATCGCGGCGAAGAGCGCGAGCGAGACGACCAGTTCGCCCACGAGAATGAGCCAGACCTCGAACAGCGCGGTCGTTCCGCCATCGCCGCTGACGCCCCAACCGAGGTAGGTCGAGAACAGGCTGGTGATGACGATGCGGACCAGTACCTGCGAGTGCTCGGTGTCCGGCCGATTGGTCAGCCTCGCGCGCGTCCAGCGGTAGGCGGCGCGCAGCGCGTTCACTCCAGCCCCGGCCGTTGCGACCCGGTCGAGTAGCGCTGGCAGATGTCTTCCAAGCGCTCCCGGTTGTCCAGCAGTGCCTGCACGCACTGTGGATCGAACAGCTTGCCGCTCTGCTCGACGAGGAAGTCGAGCGCGCTGTCGAAGCTCCACGGCGCCTTGTAGGGCCGCGGCGAGATCAGGGCGTCGAAGACATCGGCCACGGCGACGATGCGGGCCTCGATCGGAATCTGCGCGCCGCTGAGGCCGTCGGGATAACCGCTGCCGTCGAAGCGCTCGTGGTGGCGAAGCGCGATGGTCGCGCCGGCCTGGATGAAGCGGTTCTGGCTTCCGCTGAGCAGTTCGTGGCCGATCTGCGGATGGCGACGCATGATGCTCAGCTGGTGCTCGTCGAGCGGACCGGGCTTGAGCAGGACTTCGTCGGGAATCGCGATCTTGCCCATGTCGTGCAGCGGCGCCGACAGTTCGATCAGGCGGACCTCGTCCTCGGGCATCCCGAGGCCTTCGGCGATCAGCCCGGCGATATGCGCCATGCGCTCGAGATAGGCGCTGGTGCCGATGTCGCGGTACTCGATGGCGCGGGCCAGGCGCGACAGGGTTTCGCGCTCGCGCTCCTCGACCTCGTGCATGCTCGACAGCAGGCGCTGCTCCAGCGAGAGCGCGCGCTGCTTGATCGATTCGGACTGCTGGCGCAGTTGCAGCAGGTTGCGGCAGCGTGCGCGGAGTTCGCGCGGACGCACCGGCTTGACCAGGAAATCGATGACGCCGGCATCCAGTGCCGCCTGGCGGATGGGTTCGTCGCCGACCACGGTGACCAGCACGATCGGTACGTCGCGGTTGCCCAGCGAACGACGGAAGCGACGCGCGAATTCCAGGCCGTCGATGACCGGCATGCGGTAGTCGAGCAGGAGCAGGTCCGGACGGTTGTTCTCCGACCAGCGCAGGGCTTCCTCGGAATCGCCGAAATCGAACACTTCCAGCTCGGGGCTGATGTCCTCGAGGATGTGCCGCAGCATCGTGCGTGCGGATGTCTGGTCGTCAACGATGACGATTTTCACGGAATTGCCCCACATGCGGATACCGTGCGTCCTTGCGGTTCGTGAAGTTGCTGGCCGATACGTTGCGCCGAAATTAAAGCAATTTCAATGCCATGCCCCGCATGTTGCTGAATTGCCGACCCATTCTAGACGGCGGGCGATGCGAGTGTGAACCAGCGCAGGCGATCTGATACCCCGAGGCAAACATCGGGCGACAGTGGCGCGACGGCTCCTCTGCGCAGGGCATTCCGCGCATAAGCGCTTGATTCGGCGCAGATGAACGACTCCCGGCAGCGCAGGCGCGTTAGCGGGGTTGGCGTGGAAGTTATCGCATCGACCCTGCAAGACCAGACAGGGTCGACTGACGAACGGTCGGCACTGCGCGCCTTCCCTGGCGCGCGAGGATGCGACGAAAGGTGCGGCGGGCTCAGGCTTCCGGGCGCATGTAGGGGAACAGCAGCACGTCGCGGATCGAGGTCGAACCGGTCAGCAGCATGACCAGGCGGTCGATGCCGACACCGAGGCCGCCGGTCGGCGGCAGCCCGACTTCGAGGGCGCGGATGTAGTCGGCGTCGTAGTGCATGGCCTCGTCGTCGCCGCCCTCCTTCGCTTCGACCTGGGCACGGAAACGTGCGGCCTGATCCTCGGGATCGTTGAGCTCGGAGAAGCCGTTGGCGATTTCCTTGCCACCGACGAACAGTTCGAAACGATCGGTGATGCCCGGCTCGCTGTCCGACTCGCGCGCGAGCGGCGAGACCTCGACAGGATAGTGGGTGATGAAGGTCGGCTGGATGAGATCGGCCTCGACCGTCTTCTCGAAGATCTCAAGCAGCAGCTTGCCCCAGCCGTAGGCCGGCTTGACGTGGATCTTCAGCCGCGCGCAGTGCGCGGCCAGCGCTTCGCGATCACGGCAATCGGCAACGCTGATCTCCGGATTGCATTCGCGCACCGCCTCTTCCAGCTTCCAGCGCCGGAACGGCTTGGCGAGATCGATGGCGTTGCCGTCCCATTCCACCGTGCCGGCCCAGTCGTCGGAATCGCCGCCGATGGTGGCGCGGGCGACGTCGCGGATCATGCCTTCGGTGAGGTCCATCACCTCGTGGTACGTGGCGTAGGCCTCGTACAGTTCGAGCATGGTGAATTCGGGATTGTGCCGCGTGCTCACGCCTTCGTTGCGGAAGTTGCGGTTGATCTCGTACACGCGCTCGAAGCCGCCGACGACCAGGCGCTTGAGGTACAGCTCGGGCGCCACGCGCAGATACAGGTCGAGATCGAGCGCGTTGTGGTGCGTCTCGAACGGCTTCGCAGCGGCGCCACCGGCGATGTAATGCATCATCGGCGTCTCCACTTCCTGGAAGCGGCGCGCATCCAGCCAGCCGCGGAGCGCGGAGATGATCTTCGAACGCTTGACGAAGACATCGCGCGCCTCGCGATTGACGATCAGGTCGACGTAGCGCTGGCGATAGCGCTGTTCGACATCGCTCAGGCCGAACCAGGTGCTCGGCAGCGGGCGCAGCGACTTGGTGAGCAGGCGCAGGGTTTCGGCCTTCACCGAGAGTTCGCCGGTCTTGGTACGCATCACCGGGCCCTGGGCGCCGACGATGTCACCGATGTCCCAGTGCTTGAACGCATCGTAGGTCTCGCCCAGCGCGTTGGCCTGCAGGAACAGCTGCAGCGTGCCGGTCATGTCCTGGATCTGCACGAATGCGGCCTTGCCCATGATGCGCTTGGCCATGATGCGGCCGGCCACGGCCACGCGCAGGCCCTCGGTATCGAGCGCCTCGCCGGTCCAGCGTTCGGCGTCGCCGTAGGTCGCCTGCAGGTCGCCGGCGTAGTGCGTGCGCGCGAAATCGTTCGGGAAGGCGACGCCCTGGCCGCGCAGGGCCGCGAGTTTGCCGCGACGCTCGGCGATCAGGGCATTCTCGTCGTGCGGCAGGGTCTGTTCATCGGTCATGGCGGTGGGAATCCGGGAGTGGTCGTGGAAGTGCGATGCTGCAGGATCGCAAAGGCCACGATGTCCGCGGCCACCGCCGCTCCTGCCGCGACGGTATCAGTCGGGGATGATGCGTTTTTTCGACACGACGGCGACCGCGCGGACGCGGTCGCCGGGGTTGCGCGATGGCTGCGCATGGATCATGCGGCGTCGATCCGCTTGGCGCCGGCTTCGAGGCCGGACTTGAGGCTGGCTTCGACGAACTCGTCGAGGTCGCCGTCGAGCACCTTCTGGGTGTCGCTGCGCTCGATCCCGGTACGCAGATCCTTGATGCGCGACTGGTCGAGCACGTAGTTGCGGATCTGGCTGCCCCAGCCGATGTCGGACTTGGTGGCTTCCAGCGCGTCGCGCTCGGCGTTGCGCTTCTGGATCTCGAGTTCATACAGCTTCGCCTTCAGCATCTTCATCGCCATGTCGCGATTCTGGTGCTGGCTGCGGCCGTTCTGGCAGGCGACCACGGTATTGGTCGGAATGTGCGTGATGCGCACCGCCGACTCGGTCTTGTTCACGTGCTGGCCGCCCGCGCCCGAGGAGCGGTAGACGTCGGTGCGCAGGTCGGCCGGGTTGATGTCGATGTCGATGTCGTCGTCGACTTCCGGGGACACGAACACCGAGGTGAACGAAGTGTGGCGACGGTTGTCCGAATCGAACGGCGACTTGCGCACCAGGCGGTGCACGCCGATCTCGGTCTTGAGCCAGCCATAGGCATAGTCGCCTTCCACCTTGATGGTGGCGGACTTGATGCCTGCGACGTCGCCGGCGCTGGCTTCCATCAGTTCGGTCTTCCAGCCGCGCGACTCGCACCAGCGCAGGTACATGCGCAGCAGCATTTCCGCCCAGTCCTGGGCCTCGGTGCCGCCGGCGCCGGCCTGGATGTCGACGAAGGCGTTGCAGCCGTCCATCTTGCCGGAGAACATGCGCTGGAATTCGAGCTGGTCGACGCCGCGCGCGTAGCGCTCCACGTCGGCCTGGATGGCCAACGCAGTGTCGTCGTCGGCTTCCATCTCGACCAGGTCGAGCAGTTCGTTGGCCCCGGCCAGGCCGTCCTTCAGGTCGCGGATGCCGTTGACGGTCTTGTCGAGCATGGAGCGCTCGCGGCCCAGGGCCTGCGCGCGTTCCGAGTCGTTCCAGACGTCGGGGCTTTCCAGTTCGCGGTTGACTTCTTCGAGACGCTCGACCTTGGCGTCGTAGTCAAAGATACCCCCTCAGCGCATCGAGCCGACCGGTGAGGTCGGCGATGCGCTGGCGGATCGGGTTGAGTTCGATCATGGCGGATGTGCGGCTGCAGCAAAGACCCGGGATTCTAGCAGCAAGCGCCCGGCTCCCGGCGCGACGCGAAGGCGATGCGCGACCGACGTCCGGTTCAGCCGGCGCCGAAGCGGGCCCGCAAGCGCTCGCGGTAGGTCCGACTGCAGGGCAGCACCACGCCGTCGTGCAGGTGCAGACGGGCGTCGCCGCTGTCCAGGGGCTCGATCGAGGCGACCCGCCCAAGATTGACGATATGGCTGCGGTGGATGCGGACGAAGCGCTCCGGATCCAGACGTGCCTCGACGCTGGCGAGCGTGCTGCGCAGGGGGTAATCGTGGCCACGGACCCGCAGGTTGACGTAGTTGCCGGCGGCCTGCAGCCATTCGATGTCCTCGGCGGCGATCAGGAAGTCGCGGCCGAGCTTGCGGACGAGGAACCGCTCGGGCCGGTCGAGGGGCTCGACCGGCTCGCCCTCGTCCGGGCGGCCGAGCAGGCTGGCCTCGCCCTGCAGGCGGCGGAGCACGAACCGGTAGCCCTCGATGACCGACACGATCATCACGTAGCCGCGGACATCCTTGAGGTATTCGTACACCAGCTCGCGAGGCCAGGACCCGAAATCGTAGTCCAGCCCCTGCGCGGCGTAGGCCGCCTCGCGCAGCGCGACCATGCCGATCACGTGGACCAGGGAGAAGACGACACTGCCCAGCAGGTGCATCGGCAGGCTCCGCGCCAGCGTGTCCCAGTGCAGCGGGCAGCGTCGGGTGAACCAGACCAGCGCCGGGACCAGCGCCAGGATCGTCAGCCCGCTCGACCATTCCCACACGGCGGGTTGCCAGGCGGCGAATCCCAGCCCGACCCGGCGGATGTCCATCAGCACGGTGATGCTGTTGGCGATGCCGTTGACCAGGGTCAGGCCGATCCAGAAGCCGATCTCGATGAACCGTCGCCAGCGCTGCAAGAAGGGCGGACCCACGGGCGCAGGCGCGGTCGACGGCGAGGGATCGGTCGTGGGCACGGAATCGGTGGAAGCCATGCGCGCATTCTAGGGCCGGCATCCGCGCACCGCGCCCGGTTCGTCCCTGCCCGCCCCCGACTCGTCACTTTTCCATGGCGATCAGACACTTGGCCGGTGGACGCGGCGCCGCGCGAAGGAACACTGGCGCCTTTCCACACGGACACGCACACATGCAACGCCGCCTCGACCTGGACTGGATCCGCATCGCCGCCTTCGGCCTGCTCGTGCTCTATCACTGCGGCATGTATTACGTGAGCTGGGACTGGCACGTCAAAAGCCCGCACGCCAGCGAGACGCTGGAACCACTGATGATGCTCAGTTCGCCCTGGCGGCTGTCACTGCTGTTCCTCATCTCGGGGGTGGCCACCGCCTTCCTGTTCGCGAAACGTCCGGGGGGCTTCCTCGGCAGCCGTTCATGGCGGCTGCTGCTGCCGCTGGCGTTCGGCATGGTGGTGATCGTGACCCCGCAGGCCTACTACGAGGTCGTCGAGAATCTCCCCGGCGGCTACCACGACGGCTATCTCGCGTTCTGGGGCCGCTACCTGTCCGCCGACGACACGTTCTGCCGCGACGGGGACTGCCTCGACGTTCCGACCTGGAACCACCTGTGGTTCGTGGCCTATCTGTGGGTCTACACCGTGGTCGCCTGGGCGCTGCTGCGCTTCGCCCCGCGCGCGATGGACAAGGCCGGCGACTGGCTCGCGGCGCGCCTGTCCGGCATCGGCATCCTGCTGTGGCCGGCGCTGCTGCTGGCCGTGGCGCGCGTGGCGCTGGTCGGTCGCTTCGAGTCGACCCATGCCCTTGTCGACGACTGGTACAACCACGCCCAGTACCTGCCGCTGTTCCTGCTCGGCGTGCTGGTCGCGGCCCGCGAGGACGTCTGGAACGCCCTGCATCGCTGGCGCTGGCTCGCGCTCGGTCTCGCGGCTGCGGGTTATGCCTTCATCGTCTGGTACTTCTTCGGCAGCGGCTTCGACGACGAAGGCACGCCGCCGCCCGAGGCGCTGCGGATGCTGCAGCGCACGGTATGGGCGATGTTCCAGTGGTCGACGATCGCCGCGATCCTCGGCTTCGCACGCGGCATCGCCTTCCGCGACACCGCGGCCCTGCGCTACCTGCGCGACGCGGTGTTCCCCGTCTACATCCTCCACCAGACGATCACCGTCGTCGTCGCCCACAACCTCCAGCCGCTGGAGCTTCCCGTCGCTGCCGAAGGGCCGCTGCTGGTGCTGGCGACGTTCGGCCTGAGCTTCGCGGGCTTCGAGATCGTGCGGCGTGTGCGCTGGCTGCGGCCGCTGTTCGGGTTGAAGCTGTCGACTCCGGCAACGACCATCGCGCCAGTCAAGGGCGCGACGGTCGGCGGCTGATCACTTCACCTCGAACTCGCCGACGAACACCGTCTCGCTCCTGCCACTCAGGCGGAGCGTGACGGTTTCGTCCTTGCGGCGCTGCGTGCCCCAGCCGGAGCTCAGGCGCAGGTTCAGCGTGGTCGCGCCGGTCACGATCTGCTGGCGGTCGCCGAAGAAATTGGCCTCGACCTTGTACTTGCCCGGCTTCGCGTCCTTCAGCACGAATTCCTCGGGGCCGTAGCCGCCGGTGAAGTCGTCGCTGATCAGGCCGCCCTGGAAGGTGTTGCGGTTGCCGTAATAGCACTTCTCGCCGTTGGGATCGGTCACCCACAGGTCCATGTCGCTGTTGTCGCTGTCCCAGGCCAGCACCACGCGCAGGTCCAGCGGCATGTTCTTCAGCAGACGGCGATCGATGAAGCTGGTGTCGAGCGGCGTCGGGCTGGTGGCGATGATCTCGTTCATCTCGTTGAGCGCGACGAGTTCCACTTCCGAGAAACGATCGTCCCACGGCCGGGCCGCGACGTCGTACAGCCGCTGGATGGCTTCTTGGCGCTGCCCTGCCCCGGCCAATGCCAGGCCCAGGTCGCGATGGCTCTGCGGTTCCTCGTCGGCCAGGCGCAGCACCTCGCGCAGCACCGCGACGGCATGCGCCCAATCGCCGGCCTGCATCAGCCGGTAGCCGAGCACGCGCAGCACGTGGCGGTTTTCCAGCTTCATTTCCGCCAGGTTGGACAGCACGCGCAGCGCCTCGGCACGACGGTCTTTCTGCAGCAGTAGGTCGGCGACATCGAGATAGAACGCGGTGCTGTCGGCGTGGCTGTCCTTTTCATCGAGGTAAACCGCATAGAGATCCTCAGCCTTCGCATCGCGCAGCCGGCGCGCGTACGGCGAATCCGGCGCCCAGGCCTGCAGGCGGATGGCGACGCCCTGGCCGGCGTCGTTACGCACTGCCATCGCCGCATCCTGCTCGGCCTGCCGGCGCGCGCCGGCAGGCGCTGCGGCACGTTGCTGCGAGGCGCGTTCGGCGAGCGCGCTTTCGCGCGCATAGGCCATTTCTTCCGCAGCCACCGGAGACGGCGGCGGGGGAGCGGACATCACCGGTGCTGCGGCGGCATCGCCGGTCGCATATGCGGCCACCTCACCGTGGGCCTCGCGCTTGGGCTTCGGCGGCGCGGTCTTCGGGAAGGTCTTGCCCCACCACTCGACACGCTCGGCGAACCGGCGCGCGACGACCTCCAGCCGTTCGCTGCGGCTCTGTTCGCGGCTGCGGTCGCGGGTGCGCTGCAGCGCCGCGACCTGTTCGCGCAGCGCGGGCGGCGCAGGAATGTCGTAGCGCACGTAATCCTCGGGCGATTCGAGCACCAGCAGCGACGTGCCCGGGGTGACGATGCCGAACCGCTGGCCCAGCCGGGTGATCGCGCCGCGATGGCGCTCCGGCTCGGCTGCCTTCGACGCCACCTGCCAGCTGGCCCACAGCGCCGCGACCTGTGTGCTGCTCGGTGCATCGGCCGCGATCGAGGCATCGACGGTCCGCACGCGACCGCCTTCCTGCACGCGGACCCGTACGCGTGCGGTGGCCTCAGTCATGCGGCCGGCCACGCGCAGCAGGCCGTCATCGACGTCCCACGACTGCGGCAGCAGATCGTCGATGCCCTCGCCTTCCAGCGCGATCACGCGCCGCTCCGGGCCCAGCAACGCCTCCGCTGCAGCATCGAGGCCATCGCGACCCTGCCAGCGCACGAGCCGTCCACCGCGCGCATTCGCCAGCGCCGACAGGCGCGTGGCATCGACCTCCGCGCCGGACGAAGCCAGCGCGTACAGCGCCTGACCGTCCTTCAATGCGGGAAAGGCGCGATCGCCGTAGTTGTGCAGGCCATCGCTGACCAGCAGGTATTCACCGATGCCCGGCTCGGGCGACCAATCGGCCAGATCGCTGGCGCCGTCGTGGACCAGCGCTTCCAGCGCCTTGCGCAGCGCGTTCCAGTCGCCATCGCGGATCGCGAAGCGACCGCCGTCCTCGCCCACGTCGCGCAGCACGCGCAGGCGGACTTCGCCATTGCCCATCGCCGCGAAATAGCGGTCGAGCAGCGCGAACTCGGACTGCCGGTCGCGATGCCGCGCGGATGCGGAGGCGTCCCACAGCAAGCCGATGGTCGACGGGATACGACGCTTGCCGATCAACCCGGCCCCGTGGGGCACCGGGATGTCGATCAGCCCGAAACGCTCGCCATCGAACGACTGCACGAAGGCCTGCGCACCGGCGCTGGCCGGCAGGCGCAGGGCCAGCGTCGACGCGGGTCGCGCGTGTCCGCCAGCCACGCGTTCGCGCAGGATGTCGTGGCGTGCGACGTAGGCGTTGCGACGGCGCTCGAAGCGCAGCGTCTCGAAGCGACCGCCCTGCGTCGGCGCGACGGGCAGGCCGTCGGCGTGGATCGACAGCGATGCGCCGTCGGCGTCGTCGAGCAGATGCACCGGCACGTCGAGTCGCCAGGCATCGCCGTCGCGACGCATCGCCTCATCGATCACCAGCCGCACCTGGCGGGTGCCGCGCGCGGGAATGGGATAGACGCGGAGGCGGAAGTGGTTGCCGGCGGTCTGTTCGAGCAGACCCGGATCGACATTGCGGCGTTCGATGCTCTCGAACACCTGCTGCGCTTTCTGCTTGGGCACCGGCACCGCATCGCGGAGCACGCCGTCGATGTCCAGCGCGAAGGCGCTGACCTGCTGGCCGGGCTGCAGCGGGAATTCGAGGTTGCCTTCGAGCAGGCGATCGTTGGGATTGTGCAGCGTGAGCAGCAACGTGGTCCGCGCGAGGCTGCCGTGGGTCTCGACATCGAGCTTCGCTTCGCGCAGCGCGATCGGGATCTTAGCCTCGGACGAACGGATCAGCGGCGGCGCGGTCAGGGCATCGGGTACGACGACCGGAACGGCCGGTGGCCTGGGCGGTCGCGGGGTGCGCGCCTCGCCGGGCAGGCTCTGGCCCAGCAGCAGGCCCAGCACGAGGGTGGCGGTGGCGGTCGCGGAGAAACCTCGGCGCATGGCGGTGTCCCGTGGAAAGGTGACGATGGAACGGCCTGATGTCGGCGATGGGGTTGGGTCGCCTTCCACGATGCCACAAACGCGGTCAGCCGACGCCGACCGGCTCGCGATGCACCACGATGAGCTGCACGGCATCGCCGCCGCGCCAGTCGTCGGGCTGCAGGCGATAGGCGGCGCGGATGCGCGACGGTGGCGGCGTGCCGTCCCAGCCGGAGAAGTGGATCGCGTTGATCCTCCGCGTGCCGCCGGGCCAGGCCAGTTCGAGCTTCAGATGCGTTTCGCCGACCGGCCGCCACTGGATCACGTCGAACACGTCGTCGAACAGCGGCTCGGGGAAGGCCTGTCCCCACGGCCCGCCGTCGCGCAGCGCGAGCGCGGTCGCGAGTGCGCAGGCGTCGGGCGGGATCGCGCCGTCGCTGAGCACCACGTCCTGCAGCAGTTCCGGCGACATCAGCTCGGCCGCACAGACTTCGAACGCGCGCTGGAAAGCCGGCAGATCGACGAGGCGCAGGCTGAGGCCCGCCGCCATGGCGTGCCCCCCGAAACGCCCGACCAGCCCGGGATGCCGCGCATCGACCATCGCCAGCGCGTCGCGGATGTGGAAACCGCTGATCGAGCGCGCCGAACCGCGCAGCTCGTCGCCACCGGGTTCGCTCGGCGCGAACGCAATCGTCGGACGATGCAGGCGCTCCTTGATCTTTGATGCGACCAGGCCGACCACGCCGGGATGCCAGTCCTCGTGATACAGGCAGACCGCGACGCGCGCGGTGTCACCATCAATCGACAGCGCAGCCAGCGCATCCTCGGCATCGCCGACCATCTGCGCCTGCACGCCGCGACGCTCGGCGTTGATGCCGTCGAGGATCTCCGCGAGTTCGCGCGCGCGTCGGGCGTCGTCGGTGAGCAGGCATTCGATGCCCAGGGTCATGTCTTCCAGACGGCCTGCGGCATTGATGCGCGGCGCGAGCGCATAGCCGATGTCGGTCGAGGTCAGCGCGGCCTCGCTCCGCTTCGAGACCTCGATGAGTGCGCGCAGTCCCGCGCAGCCGCGACCGGCGCGCAGGCGGCGCAGGCCGGCAGCGACCAGCGCGCGATTGTTCACGTCCAGCGGCACCAGATCGGCCACCGTGCCGACCGCGACCAGATCAAGCAGCACCGAGAGGTCCGGCGGCTCGCCCGCGAAACGGCCTTCGTCGCGCAGGCGACGACGCAGCGCCAGCAGCACGTAGAACAGCACACCGACGCCGGCAAGCGACTTGCTCGCGAAGGCGTCGCCGCGCAGATTGGGATCAACGATGACGTCGGCGGGCGGCAGCGATTCGCCGGGCAGATGATGATCGGTCACCAGCACGCGCCAGCCGCGCGCCTTCGCGGCGGCGATGCCGGCGTGGCAGGCGATGCCGTGGTCGACGGTGACCAGCAGGTCGGGCGACATCGCCGCCAGTTCATCGACCAGCGCAGGCGACAGACCGTATCCATGGACCATGCGATTCGGCACCGCATACGACACCCGCGTCGCGCCGAGCAGTCCCAGGCCGCGCACTGCCACGGCGCAGGCGGTGGCGCCATCGCAGTCGAAATCGCCGACGACCAGGATGTGCTGCTGCGCGGCGATGGCCTCGGCGAGCAGCCGTGCGGCCTCGTCGATGCCGTGCAGATCGTCCGGCGGCAGCAACTGGTTCAGGCGCGGCTGCGCCTGCGCATGCGTGCGCGCGCCACGCGCAGCGTAGACGCGACGCAGCAGCGGCGGGATCTCGGCGGGCCAGTCCTGCGCCGAGGCCACGTTGTCGTGCCCGGCGGGGCTGTCATGCCCGGTGTGTGTGTCGCGCCTGCGGATGGTCCGCATCAATCGGCGTCCATCGCGACTGGTATCGACCAGGGCTTGCGCCAGAACCGCCAGCGCTGCCCGCTGCGCAGCACGAGACGTCCGCCGTCGGCGGTATCGATGGTCGCGCTGGCGCATCTGCCCTCGCCCACCGCGCACAGCACCGGCAGCAGCCAGTCGCGGTGCAGCGCGGCGAGATCGCGGGTGCGGCGCAGGTCGAAGAGCGTGCTGCCATCGGCAAGTTGCATGTCGGCGAACGACGCCGGCAGTCGTCCCGCATCGCCGCCGGCCAGCCGGACGAGTGAACAGGCGAGGTCGTCATCGCTGGCGCAGCGGGCCACGTCGCCGCGCACCGTGGTCGGCAGGACGCCGCCGCCCCACAGCCACAGCGAGTTCACCGGCACCAGGCCCCGTTCGGCGCGGCGCGCGTTCCAGGGATGGTTGTGCAGGACGATCTGCGCCTCATTGAGCAGGGCGCGCCAACGGCGACCTTCCGGTCCGTCGGGCTGGTGCTCGAACAGATCCGCACCGATGGCGTCGTCGGGCGCACTGAACGCCGGCAGCTTGGCCTCGCGCGGCAAGCGCAGGTACCAGTGCGCGGGCGACGGCGCATCGAGTTCGAAACCGGCGTCGCCGAACACCGGCTTGAGCGCGGGCAGCAGGGCTTCGACATCGGCATCGTCGAGGCCGAGGCGCTCGCCGATGCCGAGCAGTCGTGCGCCGTTGATGTCGGGACGCACGTGAGCCGGATCGGCGCGCAGCCACGCGGCGCCGACGGCATCGCCGACTTCGGCCTGGCGGGTGAGCGCGGCGGCGGACCAGCGCACAGGCACGATGGAAAAGACGCGCGACAGCTGCGCTTCGATCCCCGCCTCGCCCGCAGGTTCAGCATCCGCACGGCCGAACGCCGCCGCCAGTTCGGGCGACAGCGCCTGCCGGCCGAAGACCGACCAGGCAGGCAGCAGCAGAGTCAGGGTGCGATCGCGCGACATGGCGGCGATGCGCTCAGCCTTCGTACGCGACCTGGATCAGTTCGTACTCGCGCTTTCCGGCCGGGGCATCGATCTCGACGGTGTCGCCCTCGTGCTTGCCGATCAGCGCGCGCGCCAGCGGCGAGGAGATCGCGATCAAGCCCTGTTTGATGTCGGCTTCGAGGTCGCCGACGATCTGGTAGCGCTTCTCCTCGTCGCTCTCGACATCGGCCAGGGTCACGGTCGCACCGAACACGACGCGGCTGCCTGCGTTCAGGGTCGACACATCGATGACCTGCGCATGCGACAGCTCAGCTTCGAGCTGCTTGATGCGGCCCTCGATGAAACCCTGCTGCTCGCGCGCAGCGTGGTATTCGGCGTTTTCCTTCAGGTCGCCGTGCCCGCGCGCCTCGGCGATCGCGGCGATGACCGCCGGACGCTGGACGCTCTTGAGGTTTTCCAGCTCGCCGCGCAGGCGCTGCGAGCCTTTCAGGGTGATGGGTGCTCTGATCATGCTTGCTCGAGTTCCTTGTGCAGTTCCTGCAGCGCCCAGACCGGGCCGCTGTCGCGGAAATCGAGAGAATGCAGCAGCGCCTTCGCGCCTGCAATCGTCGTCGAATAAGTGACCCGCTGCTGCAAGGCCTCGCGGCGGATCGAGAACGAGTCGGCGATGGCCTGCTTGCCTTCCGTGGTGTTGACGATGTAGGTGATCTCGCCGTTCTTGATCAGGTCGACGATGTGCGGACGCCCCTCGACGACCTTGTTCACGATCTCGCAGGCGACGCCCTGCTCGCGCAGCCACGCGGCGGTGCCGCGGGTCGCGACGACGGCATAGCCGCGCGCCACAAGGTCCTGCGCCACCGAGAGTACGCGCTGCTTGTCGGGGTCGCGCACGGAGATGAAGGCCTTGCCCTTCGGCGGCGCCTTGATGCCGGCAGCTTCCTGGGCGCGCGCGAAAGCGGCGCCGAAGTTGCGGCCGACGCCCATGACCTCGCCGGTCGAACGCATTTCCGGGCCGAGGATCGGATCGACGCCCTGGAACTTGGCGAACGGGAAGATCGCTTCCTTGACCGAGTAGTAGTCCGGCACGATTTCCTTCGTCGCGCCCTGCTCTGCCAGCGTCTTGCCGGCCATGCAGCGCGCGGCGATCTTGGCCAGCGGCATGCCGGTGGCCTTGGACACGAAGGGCACGGTGCGCGAGGCACGCGGGTTCACTTCGAGCAGGAAGATGGTGTCGCTGCCGTCTTCCTCGGTCTGGATCGCGAACTGGGTGTTCATCAGGCCGACCACGTTCAGCGCCTTGGCCAGCGCGACGACCTGGTCGCGCAGACGCGCCTGCGTTGCCTGCGACAGCGAGTACGGCGGCAGCGAGCACGACGAGTCGCCGGAATGCACGCCGGCTTCCTCGATGTGCTCCATCACGCCGCCGATCAGGACGTTGCCGTCCTTGTCGGCGATGACATCGACGTCGACTTCGACCGCGTGGTCGAGGAAGCGGTCGAGCAGCACCGGCGAATCGTTCGAGACCTTCACCGCGTCGCGGATGTAGCGCGACAGGTCGGCGTCGGAATAGACGATTTCCATGGCACGGCCGCCGAGCACGTAGCTCGGGCGCACGACCAGCGGATAGCCGATCTCGCCGGCGAGGGCGATGGCTTCGTCCTGGTTGCGCGCGGTGCGGTTCGGCGGCTGCTTCAGGCCGAGCTGCTCGACCAGCTTCTGGAAGCGCTCGCGGTCCTCGGCCAGGTCGATCGAATCCGGCGAGGTGCCGATGACCGGCACGCCGTTCGCTTCCAGCGCCTGCGCCAGCTTCAGCGGAGTCTGGCCGCCGTACTGCACGATCACGCCCTTCGGCTGCTCCAGCTCGACGATGGCGAGCACGTCTTCCAGCGTCAGCGGCTCGAAGTACAGGCGATCGGAGGTGTCGTAGTCGGTCGAGACGGTTTCCGGGTTGCAGTTGACCATGATGGTCTCGTACCCGTCCTCGCGCAGCGCCAGCGCGGCATGCACGCAGCAGTAGTCGAATTCGATGCCTTGGCCGATGCGGTTCGGGCCGCCGCCGAGGACCATGATCTTGTCGCGGCCGGTCGGCTGCGCCTCGCATTCGTCCTCGTAGGTCGAATACAGGTAGGCGGTGGTGGTGGCGAACTCGGCGGCGCAGGAGTCGACGCGCTTGTAGACCGGGCGCACGCCGAAGGCCTTGCGCAGCGCGCGGACGGCGGTCTCGTTGGTGCCCGCCAGCTGGGCCAGGCGCGCATCGGAGAAGCCCTTGCGCTTGAGCGCGCGCAGGCGCCTGGCATCGAGACCTTCCAGGCCGGCGGCGGCGACCTCGCGTTCGCAGGCGATCAGTTCTTCGAGCTGGTCGAGGAACCACGGATCGACGAACGACAGCGCATGCACCTCTTCGACCGACATGCCGGCGCGGAAGGCGTCGGCGAGATAGAACATGCGCTCGGGGCCGGCTTCCTTCACTTCGCGGCGCAGCGCGGCCATGCCTTCGTGCGTCGACAGGTCGAGACCTGTCGGATCGAGGCCGATCTTGCCGGTCTCCAGGCCACGCAGCGCCTTCTGCAGCGATTCCTGGAAGGTGCGGCCGATCGCCATCACCTCGCCCACCGACTTCATCTGCGTGGTCAGGCGGGCGTCGGCGGCCGGGAACTTCTCGAACGCGAAGCGCGGGATCTTGGTGACGACGTAGTCGATGCTCGGCTCGAACGAGGCCGGGGTCAGGCCGCCGGTGATCTCGTTCTTCAGTTCGTCCAGCGTGTAGCCGACGGCGAGCTTGGCCGCGACCTTGGCGATCGGGAAGCCGGTCGCCTTCGAGGCCAGCGCCGACGAACGCGACACGCGCGGATTCATCTCGATGACGACGACGCGGCCATCCTGCGCGTTGATGCCGAACTGCACGTTCGAGCCGCCCGTGTCGACGCCGATCTTGCGCAGCACCGCGATCGAGGCATCGCGCAGGCGCTGGTATTCCTTGTCGGTCAGGGTCTGCGCCGGCGCGACGGTGATGCTGTCGCCGGTGTGCACGCCCATCGGGTCGAAGTTCTCGATCGAGCAGACAATGATGCAGTTGTCCGCGGTGTCGCGGACCACTTCCATCTCGAATTCCTTCCAGCCCAGCACCGATTCCTCGATCAGCACTTCATGCACCGGCGAAAGGTCGAGGCCGCGCTTGGCGATCTCCTCGAACTCTTCCTTGTTGTAGGCGATGCCGCCGCCGGTGCCGCCGAGCGTGAAGCTGGGGCGGATGATCGTCGGATAGCCGACCTTGGCCTGGATCTCCAGCGCCTGCTCGAAGGTCTTCGCGACCTCGGCCTTCGGGCATTCCAGGCCGATCTCCTGCATCGCGACGCGGAACAGCTCGCGGTCCTCGGCCATGCGGATCGCGTCGCGCTTGGCGCCGATCAGCTCGACGTTGTACTTCTCCAGCACGCCGTTGTCGGCGAGGTCGAGCGCGCAGTTCAGCGCGGTCTGGCCGCCCATCGTCGGCAGCAGCGCGTCGGGGCGCTCCTTCTCGATGATCTTCTCCACCGTGCGCCAGTTGATCGGCTCGATATAGACCGCATCGGCCATGTTCGGGTCGGTCATGATCGTCGCGGGATTGCTGTTCACCAGCACCACGCGGTAGCCCTCGTCGCGCAGCGCCTTGCACGCCTGGGCGCCGGAATAATCGAATTCGCAGGCCTGGCCGATCACGATCGGACCTGCGCCGATGATCAGGACGGTCTGGATGTCTGTGCGCTTGGGCATGGAGTCCTCGGTAAAGTCTTTCGTGTCTCGGTGTGCGGTCTCAGTACCACCGGTCCTGCCAGCGTTCGCTCGACAGCCAGGTGATCCTGTCTTCGTCTTCGACCGCCACGCCCCCGGCCTGGACGGCCTGCAGCACGGCGGCATTCATCTCGTTCCAGCTCTCCGCACCGGCGCCGATCCGCGCGCCGATGCGATTGTTGTGCGCATCCATCGCGCGGGCCGCATCGCTGCGACCGGTATGGCGGTGAGCATCGCCTTCCATGACGGCGGTGACCCAGTCGACCCAGCGCGGCGATCCCGTGAAGGCGACCGTGGCGCTGGCGAGCGTGTGGCGGTAGGCATCCTTCGGGCCGTGTCGTCCGCCCGGCAGATCGGAACGCGATGTCGCCAGGTAGACGCTGCCGAGCACGAAGGCCGGATAGCCCCCCAGCAGCACCGCGACGACCAGGAGCCGGCGCAGCCAGCGACGGCGCGGCGCGCGCGACGTGGCCGCCGGAAGCGTCATCCGTTGAACAGGGTCGCCATCGATACGTCGCAGGCGCCCATCGCACGCAGCATGACCTGCGTCGCGAGGTTCTCGCCTGCGGCCTCGCCGCTCTGCTCGTTCTCCTCGGACGACTTGTCGGTCGAGAAGGCATTGCCGAGGCCCGACAGCTTGCGCAGGCCGGCGTGATCCGGGGCGGTCATGAAGGCCATGAACGAGGCGAGCTGCTCCGGCGTGGCGCTGCCCAGCACCTCCTGCTCGCTGACCTTCACGCCGGTGCGCTCGCCCTCGGCTCCGGCCATCATCAGACGGCCCATCACCGCAGCTGCGCCGCCTTCGAGCAGCTTCACTTCGTCATCGATGCGGGACGGGTTGGTGGCCACGTACTCGGCCACGTCTTTGCGCTTCGCGCGGCGATAGCCGGTGTTGCTCAGTTCGCCCCGCAGGCAGGACAGCTGCGCCGGGGTCACGGCGTCGGGCTTGTCCTGCATCGGCCACTTCGGATCGTCCTTGGCCAGCATCTCGAAGATGCGGCCCATCGGCACGAGTTCGACCATGAGGTCGGTGAGGCGGTCGGTCTTCGCTTCCAGCGAGGCTTTCGCAGGGCCGGCCGCATGCGCGGATACGGACAGCAGGGCGCCGGTGAGCAGCAGCGCGGAGATGGACTGGATGACGCGTTTCATCGGAACCCCCTGGAGGTGG
Organism: Lysobacter brunescens; assembly: GCF_042677005.1. Lineage (NCBI taxonomy): Bacteria > Pseudomonadati > Pseudomonadota > Gammaproteobacteria > Lysobacterales > Lysobacteraceae > Lysobacter > Lysobacter brunescens. Next base: position 186,720 of record NZ_JBHTIF010000004.1, read on the forward strand.
GTGGGTGGGTCATGCCGGGCGACGGCATGCGCCGGGAGGCGGCAGGTCCGGCGTACGAAATTCAGGCGCGCGCCTGCATCGTCGCCACGAACCGGTCGAACAGCGGAGACACATCGTGCGGGCCCGGGCTGGCTTCCGGATGCCCCTGGAAACTGAAGGCCGGCGCGTCGGTCAGGGCGATGCCCTGGTTGCTGCCGTCGAACAGCGAGCGATGCGTCACGCGGACGTTGGCCGGCAGCGTGGCTTCGTCGATGGCGAAACCGTGGTTCTGCGAGGTGATCATCACCCGGCCGCTGTCGATGTCGATCACCGGGTGGTTGGCGCCGTGGTGGCCGAACTTCATCTTCAGCGTGTTCGCACCGCTGGCCAGGCCGAGCAGCTGGTGGCCAAGGCAGATGCCGAAGGTCGGAATCTTGCGGGCGATGAACTCGCGGATCGCGGCGATGGCGTAATCGCAGGGCGCCGGGTCGCCGGGGCCGTTGGACAGGAACACGCCGTCGGGATTCATCGCCAGCACATCGGCGGCAGGCGTCTGCGCGGGCACCACGGTCACGTCGCAGCCGCGCTCGGCGAGCATGCGCAGGATGTTGCGCTTCACGCCGAAATCGTAGGCGACGACCTTGAACTTCGCTTCTGCGGTGACGAAGGCGTTGCGGTCGAGATCGAGCTGGCCTTCGGCCCAGGGATAGGCGTTGCCGGTGCTCACCACCTTCGCGAGGTCCATGCCCTTCAGGCCCGGGAACTTGCGCGCGGCTTCGAGCGCCTTCTCGACATCGATGTCGCCCGCCATGAGCGCGCCGTTCTGCGCGCCGCGATCGCGCAGCAGGCGCGTGAGCTTGCGGGTGTCGATCTCGGAAATCGCGACGATGCCGCGCGCCTTCAGCCATTCCGGCAGCGCGATCTGGCTGCGCCAGTTGCTCGGACGTCGCGGCACGTTGCGCACGATCAGGCCCGAGGCCCAGACCTGACCGGCCTCGTCGTCGAGGTCGGTGCAGCCGGTGTTGCCGATGTGCGGATAGGTCAGCGTGACCAGCTGGCGGGCGTAGGACGGGTCGCTGAGGACTTCCTGGTAGCCGGTCATCGCGGTGTTGAACACGACTTCGCCGACGGACAGGCCGGGCGCGCCTACGGATTCGCCCTCGAATACGGTGCCGTCTTCGAGGACAAGGATTGCGGTTTCGGTCACGGGGTTCGCCTTTGTTGGGGCTGACGGCAGGTTGCAAAAAGCCCCGGGCGCGGTCTGTAACCGGCCCGTGGCTTCTGGAGTCAGGCGAGCGAGAATTGTACCGGCGCGGGCCGGCCAGCGCCAGCACGAATTGCGGCACTGCATCAAAATCCGGCGAGATTCGCCTCAGTCCAGCAGATCGCGCAGCCGATAGGCGCCAGGATCGCGTCCGGCCAGTCGCGCGGCGGCATGCAGCGCGCCCCGGGCGAAGATGTCACGGTTGGTGGCGCGATGGATCAGCTCGATCCGCTCGCCCTGCCCCGCGAACTGGACCAGGTGCTCGCCGACGATGTCGCCGGCGCGCAGGCTGGCGTAGCGCGGATCGGCACCACCGCGCCCGGCGGCAGCGCCCAGGGTCAGGGCCGTGCCCGAGGGCGCATCCAGCTTGCGCGTGTGGTGGGATTCGACGATGTCGCAATCCCAGCCCGACAGCGTCCGGGCGGCGCGTTCGACCAGGTCTTCCAGCACGGCGACGCCGAGGCTGAAATTGGAAGCCCACAGCACGGGGATCTGCACAGACGCCGCCTGCAGGACCGCGCGCTGCTGGCTGGCCAGCCCGGTGGTGCCGGAGACGAAGGCTGTGCGACGTTTCGCGCAGAGGGCGAGGATGCCGTCGAAGGCCACGGGCAGGCTGAAATCGATGGCCACGTCGAAATCGGGCGCGGCATCGAGTTCGGCGACGGGATGGAAAGGCTGGCCGAGCAGGCCGGTTTCGGCGACGGGCGGCGCGACGGCGGCGGCCAGCGTCAGCGAGGGCTGTTCAGCCATCAACCGCAGCAGCGTCTGCCCCATCCGACCGCTCGCACCGTGGATCAGGACACGGATGGGAGCATTCATCCGCGTAAGCTACCGGGACGGCCACCGGGTGACAACAAATCCGGTCGAGTATGGATGCGTGCGCCGCGACGCGTGAAGACATTCCAGGGGGGAGCGTCTTCCACGCAGAAGCACAGGAGCACGTCCATGTCAGTCCTCATGCCCACCCGATCCTTCCGCGCGCCGCTGCAGCCGGACATCCCGCGAAACTGGCTGCCCGCCAATCCCGCACTCTCGGCCCTGCTCGACATGTACACGGTCATCGTGCCGTCGAACGAAGCCTTCTACATGCGTACCCTGGCGCGCTGCCTGGGACGCATCGACGACCCGGACCTCGCGGCGGCGGGACGCGCCTTCATCCATCAGGAGGCCGAGCACGGCGTCGCCCACAAGCGCTTCTGGTCGGTGCTGGACGCGCACGGCTACCGCTACCGCAGACTCGAACGCATCATCGATGTGCTGACGTTCCGCCTCACAGAACGCATCGCGCCACTGTCGCTGCGCATGTCGATGGTCAGCTGCATCGAGCACATCAATGCCTTCATGGCCCACGAGTTCCTTCGCCAGGGCATCCTGGCGGATGCGCACCCGGAAGTCCGGGCGATGCAGGAATGGCATTTCGCCGAGGAAATCGAACACAAGTCGGTGTCGTTCGACGTGCTGCGCGCGGTCTCGCCGGGCTACGGCATGCGACTGGCCGGCTGGGTGCCGACCACGGTCCTGTTCTACACGCTGATGACCCTGGGCATGCTGTTTTTCCTCGCACAGGATGGCGGCCTCTGGCGTGCTTCGACGTGGCGCGGCCTCTGGCGCCATCTCGGGCCGGAGCACGGCATGGCCCGGCGTACGCTGAAACATCTGTTTGCCTACCTGAAACCGTCGTTCCATCCCTCGCAGTTGGACGATCGCGCGCTCGCCGAAGCGGTGATCGCACGCTATTCGTCGCCCCAGGGCGGCTGGCTCGCGCCTGCGACGCGCGGGAGCGGCCGAGCGCCGGATCTGGCCGCCTGATCGCTGCGCTCGATCACTCAATCAATCATCCGTCCGATCGCCGAGGCCTCGATGTCCCGCACCACGGCGTCCAGCGCGGCGCGATCCTGGTCTGCAGCGAAGCCGAAGCGGAAATGCACCTCGCCCGCCGGGGTGCGCGAGGAATGGATCGACGACAGGCTGACGCCGTGGCGCTCGAACACTTCGAGCAGCGCGCGCAGCGACCCCGAACGGTCGTCGGGCAGGTGCAACGCGAGCGACGGCGTTTCGAGCAGGTCGGCCAGCAGGTAGGCGATGCGTTCGAAGGCATGGTTGCCCTCGCCCAGCACCTCCGTGCCGTAGGCATCGTGGCTGTCGTGCAGGAATCGGGTGCGGAAGGCCTTGCGCGCCGCCTCGCCGCCGCTGCGCACCAGGTCGCGCAGCGTCGTCAGTTCGTCCGCCAGCCGATCGAGCATCTCCGGCACGTGCGGATTGTCGAACTGGATGTCCTCGTAGATCTGCGGATTGAGCGAGAGGATCCGGGTAACGATCGCATGGTCCATCTCGAAAGCGGCCGTGCGCATCGGCAGCAGCGACGACGGTGGCCCGAGCGAGGTCGCATGACTGCGGACAACGGCAGCCTGGGCGAGATGCGTCGCATGGACCATCGCCTGGACCAGGGTCATCGCCCGGTCGTGATGCTCGGCATCGATGCGCACGACTTCGGCTTCGAGGGCGGCCAGCAGCTTGGCGAGCCAGTCGCGCCAATGATCGAGCCGCGCTTCGCACACCACCAGCACCCGCCCCTTCAGGGTCGGCGACTTCGGCGGCGCGGTCATCGGATGCAGGCCGACCACGTCGGCCTGCGAGCGGCACATCGCCGCCACCGGCGCCTGCTTGATCGAAGTGATGTCCAGCCACAGCCGACCGCGCTCCCGTCCTGCCGAGCGTGCGACGCAGTCGTCGATGATCGAGACGGTGTGGCGGATCGGCGCGGTGAACAGCAGTACGTCGGCGGCGTCCAGCACGTGATCGAGCGATTCGCTGGCCGGATCGACTGGGTCGAAGCCGATCACCGGCAGTTGCATCCGCTGCTCGAAGAACTGACGCAACCATCGGCCATAGGCGCCCTGGCTGCCAACGAGGCCGATCACTGGCGTGGAGGACATCGTTCCTGCTCCCGGGAAGGCCGGGCGAGCATGCGTGCAGCGGCGCCCGCATGCAAGACGCCCGCCGGGAAGGCGGGCGTCGAGCGTCGTGAAGCTTGCGCCGCGAGGCTCGGAATCAGGACGTCATGCGCTCCCAGAAGCTCTTCACGCCATCCATGAAGGTGCTGGAACGCGGCGAATGGCGCCGGGCTTCCTCGCCGACGAAGGTCGCCTCGAACTGTTCGAGCAGCTCGCGCTGCTGCGAGGTGAGGTTGACCGGGGTCTCGACGACGACGCGGCAGTAGAGGTCGCCGGTGCTGCGGCTGCGCACCGAGCGCACGCCCTTCTCGCGCAGGCGGAAGACCTTGCCGGTCTGGGTTTCGGGCGGGATGCGGATCTCGGCTTCGCCGCCGAGCGTGGGCACGCGCACAGTGTCGCCGAGCGCGGCCTGGGAGATGCGGATCGGCACTTCGCAGTGCAGGTCGTCGCCGTCGCGTTGGAAGATGTCGTGCTCGCGCACGCGCACATCGACGTACAGATCGCCCGGAGGCGCGCCGGCCGGGCCGGCCTCGCCCTCGCCCGACAGGCGGATGCGGTCGCCGTTGTCGACGCCCGCCGGAATCTTCACCGAGAGGACCTTCTCCTCCTCCACGCGCCCGGCGCCCCGGCAGCTCTTGCAGGGCGACACGATGCGCTTGCCGTTGCCGCCGCAATGCGGGCACGGCTGCTGCATCGCGAAGATGCCGCGCTGGAAGCGGACCTGGCCGCGTCCCTGGCAGGTGGCGCAGGTTTCGACCTTGCCGTCCTCCGAGCCGCTGCCCTTGCAGGGCTTGCAGTCGACCAGCGTGGGAATCTCGATGCGCTTCTCGACGCCGGCGACCGCCTCTTCGAGGTCCAGCTCCATGACGTAGCCGATGTCGGCGCCGCGACGCGGGCCGCGCGATCCGCCGCCACCGCCGAAGATGTTGCCGAAGATGTCGCCGAAGATGTCGTTGATGTCGGCGCCGTGGGCACCGCCGCCACCGCCGCCCATGCCGTGCTCGAACGCGGCATGGCCATGCGCGTCGTAGGCCCGGCGCTTGTTGGCGTCGGACAGCACTTCGTAGGCTTCCTTCGCTTCCTTGAACGAGGCCTCGGCGGTGGCGTCGTCCGGATTGCGATCGGGGTGGTACTTCATCGCCAGGCGGCGATAGGCCTTCTTCAGCTCGTCCTCGCCGGCATTGCGGGCCACGCCCAGGACTTCGTAGTAATCGCGTTTGCTCATGGAATGCCGGAGAAGTGTCGTGGAAATGCGCTGTCTTCAATGCGGAAACGGGAGCGCGCGGCTGGCCACGTCTCCCGTTCCCGTTGCCCCGACGAAGGGGATTACTTGTTGTCGTCCTTCACTTCCGTGAACTCGGCGTCGACGACATCGTCGTTCTTCGCCGAAGCCGACGGGCCGGGACCGGCGTCGCCGGGACCCTGCTGACCGGCGTTGGCGGCGGCCATCATCGGCTGCACGGCCTCTTCCAGCGCCTTCGACTTGGCTTCGATCTGCGCCTTGTCGTCGCCCTTCATCGCGGTCTCGACCTCGGCGATCGCACCTTCGACGCGGCCGATCATCTCGCCCGGGACCTTGTCGCCGTGGTCCTTGATCGCGCTGCGCGCGGCATGGATCAGGGCGTCGGCGTGGTTGCGCGCCTGCACCAGCTCGTGGAACTTCTTGTCCTCCTCGCGGTGCGCCTCGGCGTCCTGGACCATGCGCTGGATCTCGTCGTCCGACAGGCCCGAGCCGGCCTTGATCTCGACCTTCTGCTCCTTGCCGGTCTTCTTGTCCTTGGCGCTGACGTGCAGGATGCCGTTGGCGTCGATGTCGAAGGTCACTTCGATCTGCGGCATGCCGCGCGGTGCGGGCTCGATGCCGGACAAGTCGAAGCGGGCCAGCGACTTGTTGTACATCGCCTGGGCGCGCTCGCCCTGCAGCACGTGCACGGTCACCGCGCTCTGGTTGTCGGCCGCGGTCGAGTAGGTCTGCGTGGCCTTGGTCGGGATGGTGGTGTTCTTCTCGATGATCTTGTTGAACTCGCCGCCCAGCACTTCGATGCCCAGCGACAGCGGGGTCACGTCGAGCAGCAGCACGTCCTTCACGTCGCCGGCGAGTACGCCGCCCTGGATCGCGGCGCCGATGGCGACGGCCTCGTCCGGGTTCACGTCCTTGCGCGGCTCCTTGCCGAAGAACTCGGCCACCGCCGCCTGCACCTTCGGCATGCGGGTCTGGCCACCGACCAGGATCACCTCGCTGATGTCGCTGGCGCGCAGGCCGGCATCGTTCAGCGCGGTGCGGCACGGATCGATCGTGCGCTTCACCAGATCCTCGACCAGGGCTTCGAGCTTGGCGCGGGTGAGCTTGATGTTCAGGTGCTTCGGACCCGAAGCGTCGGCCGTGACGTACGGCAGGTTCACTTCGGTCTGCTGCGACGAGGACAGCTCGATCTTCGCGCGCTCGGCGGCATCCTTCAGGCGCTGCAGGGCGAGCGGATCCTTGCGCAGGTCGATGCCCTGGTCCTTCTGGAATTCCTCGACGAGGTAGTCGATGACGCGCTTGTCGAAGTCTTCGCCGCCGAGGAAGGTGTCGCCGTTGGTGGCCAGCACTTCGAACTGCTTCTCGCCGTCGACGTTGGCGATCTCGATGATCGACACGTCGAAGGTGCCGCCGCCGAGGTCGTACACGGCGATCTTGCGATCGGCGCCGTCGGCCTTGTCCAGGCCGTAGGCCAGCGCGGCCGCGGTCGGCTCGTTGATGATGCGCTTCACTTCCAGGCCGGCGATGCGACCGGCGTCCTTGGTCGCCTGGCGCTGGCTGTCGTTAAAGTAGGCCGGGACGGTGATGACGGCTTCGGTCACGGTCTCGCCGAGGTAGGCTTCGGCGGTCTTCTTCATCTTGCCCAGCACTTCGGCCGAGATCTGCTGCGGCGCCATCTTGCGGCCATCGCTGGTCGCGACCCAGGCGTCGCCGTTGTCGTGCGCCTGGATGGCGTACGGCACCAGATCGAGGTCCTTCTTGACTTCGGCGTCGGTGAACTTGCGGCCGATCAGGCGCTTCACCGCGTAGAAGGTGTTCTTGGGATTGGTGACGGCCTGGCGCTTGGCGCTGGCGCCGACCAGGACTTCGCCGTCCTTGGTGTAGGCCACGATCGACGGCGTGGTGCGGTCACCCTCGCTGTTTTCGATGACCCTGGCCTTGCCGCCTTCCATGATCGCGACGCACGAATTGGTGGTGCCGAGATCGATACCGATGATCTTGCCCATGACGGGATTCTCCGAGTCTGTGTTTTCTGGGGCGGTCTTGCCGCCGATGTTTCGTATGTATGGCGCGGTGGCGGGGTTTCAAGCGCCGCCTGCCGCGTTCGTCGGACCGCTGGTCGCGACGCCGTGCCCGGCGTCCCCCGCGACCGTGTCCGACCGGGGCGTCAGTCCTGCTTCGCGACCACGACCAGGGCCGGGCGCAGCAGGCGATCGTTGAGCAGGTAGCCCTTCTGGTAGGTCTGCGCGACCGCACCCGGGGCGATGCCCTCGGCGTCGATCATGCTCATGGCCTGATGGTGCTCGGGGTTGAAGGCCTCGCCAGCGGCCGGAGCCACGGCCACCAGGCCATTGGCTTCGGCGATGCGCTGCAGCTGGCGCAGGGTCAGCTCCATGCCGGCGCGCAGCGGGTCGCCTTCCGGCGCGGCGGCCAAGCCGGCCTCCATGCTGTCGAACAGCGGCAGCAAGTCGCCGAGCAGGCGCTCGTTGGCGAACTTGCGGGCCATCTCGACCTCGCGGGCCAGGCGCTTGCGCTGGTTGTCGAGGTCGGCGCGCTCGCGCAGGGATTCGGCGCGCAGCTGTTCCAGTTCGCCCTTGAGGCGTTCGATCATCGCCTCCGGGGTGTCCGCTACGGCCTCGGTCGAGGTCGTGTGCTCGCCCTGGGCCTGGGCATCCTGTGAAGTCTGGTCTTGGGTCATGTCCGTTCCGATGGCGGGAGATGGGAAGGGAAACCCCGCCGACCGCCGAGGGATGGGGACACGTTCGCGGGAATCAAGGGGCGCCGGGTCGCGTGGCGTCGTCCGGCCCCAACGCCTGGCTGAGCACGCTGGCCGCCGCCTCGACCACCGGGATCACCCGGTCGTAGGCCATCCGCGTGGGACCGATCACGCCGAGCACGCCCAGTGTCCGTCCGCCGGCGCCGTAGGGCGCAGTGACCAGCGATACACCGTCCAGCGGGGCCATGCCGGTTTCCTCGCCGATGAAGATGCGGACACCGGGCGCGCGCAGGGTGCGTTCGAGCACCTGCAGGATCTCGCGCTTGCTGGCGAAGGCCTCGAACAGCTCGCGCAGGCGGTCGAGGTTGGACAGGTCCTGCACGCCGATCAACCGGGTCTGGCCGGCCACCAGCATGTCCTCGACGTCGCTGGCCAGGGCCTGGTCGGCCAGCTCCAGCGCCCGGGTCATCAGCGATTCCATCTCCTGCCGCGCGGTCTGCAGCTCGGCCAGCAGCAGGGCCCGGGCCTCGGCCAGCGGCCGGCCGGCGAAATGGGTGTTCAGATAGTTGGCGATCCGCTCCAGCTCGCCGGGCTCGTAGCTGCGGCGGGTCTGCAGGATGCGGTTCTGCACGTCGTTGTCGGCGAAGACCAGGATCGCCAGCACCCGCTGGCCGTCCAGCGGCACGAAATCGACGTGCCGGAACGCGAACTGCTCGCGCTTGGGCACGCTGACCACGCCGACGAAATGGGTCATCGCCGAGACCAGCTCCGAGGCGCTGCCCAGCAAACTCTGCGTGCCGACGCCGGGCGACAGCTCAGCGCGCAGCCGGCCCAGTTCGCCGTCGGCCAGCGGCTGGATCTGCAGCAGGCTGTCGACGAACACCCGGTAGCCCTGCGCGGTGGGCACACGGCCGGCGGAGGTGTGCGGCGCCGCGAGCAGGCCCACGTCCTCCAGTTCGGCCAGGATGTTGCGGATCGTGGCCGGGCTGACGTCCAGGCCGGCATGGCGGGCCAGCGTCTGCGAACCCACGGGCTCGCCGTCGCGGATGTAGCGCGAGATCAGCGTGCGCAGCAGCAGCCGTGCGCGGGGATCGAGCACGAGGGGATCGGAACCTGGGTCGACCGGGCGATTCATGGCCACCGATATAGGCGTTGGCGCCGGCATGCGCAAGCATCGCGACAGACGCAGACCGGCCGCGCGTCTCCAACCGTGAGACGGCGGCGGCGTTCAATGCACCGCATGGCCCCGGCCCGGCCGGCGCGCCCGGGTTCCCGGTTCGGCGATATCCCCACGCCGCATCACGGAACCGGCGCTCCGGCCGTCGCCGAGGCCGGCCTGTCGCACTTTTGATGCACAATCCGCCCCATGCTGACACGCCTCACGCTTCGCGACTTCGCCGTCGTCGCCTCCACGGAACTCGAATTCGGCCCCGGGATGACCGTCATTTCCGGCGAAACCGGCGCCGGCAAATCCCTGCTGGTGGACGCCCTGGGCTTCCTCTCCGGCATGCGTGCCGACAGCGGCATGGTCCGCCATGGCACCGAACGCGCCGAACTCAATGCAGAGTTCGACCTGCGCGACCGCCCCGAGGCGGCCGACTGGCTCAAGGAACAGGAGCTTGATGACGACGGTGCCTGCCAGCTGCGCCGGACCCTGCGTTCCGACGGCGGCTCCCGCGCCTGGATCAACGGCCGCCCGGTCACCGTCGCCCAGCTCGCGGAACTGGCCGGGCTGCTGGTCGAGATCCACGGCCAGCACGAACACCAGGCCCTGTTGTCGAAGGCCAGCCAGCTCGAACTGCTCGACGCCTTCGGCCGCCATGCCCCGGCGCTGAAGGCCGTCCGCGACACCGCCGAGGCCTGGGCTGCGCTGCGCCGCGAGCGCGATGTCCTGGTTCGCGCCGGCGACGTCGGCGACCGCATCGACCTGCTCGACCACCAGTGGCGCGAGCTCGACAAGGAGACGCTGGAGCCGGCCTCGATCGCCGAACTCGCCGCCGACCACCGCCGTTTCGCCAACGCCGCCGGCCTGATCGACACCTGCGAACGCGCCCTCGCCCGCCTCGAAGGCGACGACGCGCCATCGCTGCTGCAGACCGTGCAGCACCTGCGCGGCGAGATCGCCCGCGCCCGCAACGACGAGCCCCGTCTGGACGAAGTCGACGGCATGCTCGACGCGGCTGCGATCCAGATCGACGAAGCCACCCGCCTGCTGCAGCGCATCCGCGACGACCTGGACCTGGACCCGGAACGCTTCGAGGCGCTGGAGGACCGGATCGGGCGCCTGCACGAGCTCGGCCGCAAGCATCGCGTCCCGCCCGAATCGCTGCACGAGGTCCGCGACCGCATCGCCGCCGAGCTGGACACCCTCCGCCATGCCGGGGAACGCCTGGCCGGTCTGGACGACGAGATCGAGGCCGCCGCCGGTCGCTGGCGCGAGGCCGCCGCACACCTCGGGGCAGCACGCCGCGAGGCCGCAGGCCGCCTGTCGCAGGCCACCACCGCCCTGATCGCCGATCTGGGCATGGGCGGTGGGCGCTTCGAGATCGCCCTGGAGCCGATCGACGACGGTCGCCCCGACCCGCAGGGCGCCGAGCGCGCCGAATTCCTGGTCTCGGCCAACGCCGGCCAGCCGCCGCGCCCGCTGCGCAAGGTCGCCTCCGGCGGCGAACTGTCTCGCATCTCGCTGGCGATCGAGGTCGCCGCACTCGGCTTGGACGCCGTGCCGACCATGGTCTTCGACGAAGTGGACTCGGGCATCGGCGGCGCCGTGGCCGAGATCGTCGGCCAGAAGCTGCGCGCGCTCGGCGCCAAGCGCCAGGTGCTGTGCGTGACCCACCAGCCGCAGGTCGCGGCCCAGGGCCACGCCCACTACCGGGTCAGCAAGGCCGAAGCCGACGGCATGACCCAGAGCGCGGTGCGCCGGCTCGACGCGAAGGAACGCCAGGAGGAACTGGCACGGATGCTCGGCGGCGTGGAAGTCAGCAAGGAAGCCCGCGCGGCGGCGAAGCGGCTGCTGGAAAACGTGGCCTGACAACACGGTGGTCTGACAAGACGTAGGTCGGGCCCGTGGCCCGACATCTCGTCCCGGGGAACAGGACGAGTGGGAATTTCGATCGGCATGTGACGCAGCGGACGCGTCGCGACGTTGCGCGACCTATTTCTTCTTGCGGACGTACAGCACCAGCGCGTGGGCCTCGATCTCGTAGCCGTATTCGGCGGCGATCTTGTGCTGCAGGGCCTCGATCTCGGCGTTCTCGAATTCGATGATCTTGCCGGTGTCGATGTCGACCATGTGGTCGTGGTGGTCGCCGCGGTCCAGTTCGTAGACGGCGTGGCCGCCCTCGAAATTGTGCTTCAGCACCAGACCGGCGGCCTCGAACTGGGTCAGGACACGGTAGACGGTGGCCAGGCCGATCTCGTCGCCGTCGTCCACCAGCTTCCGGTAGATGTCCTCGGCGGTCATGTGCCGGGGGCGGGCCTGTTCCAGCAGCTCCAGCACGCGCATGCGCGGGTGGGTCACCTTCAGGCCGAGTTTGCGCAGGTCTCTGGATTCCATGGGGCGCTCCTGGTGCGATCCGGGGGGCACGGCGTGGGGGACGCACGTGGGGCGACCGTGGTGGGTCGCGAGGCTGTTCCGGGCCCTGGGGCGTCCGACCCCGCGATGAATGGGGCATCCAGGCCCGAGTGCCGGCGGTGAGGGCGGTCAGTGTATCATCGCCCGACGCGTGCCCTTCCCTCCTGCCGGCTGCCACATGCTCAACACCACCCGCTCGTTCCGCGCCCCGCTGCTCGTCCTCGCCGTCGCTCTCGCCACCACCGGCTGCGGCATCATCTACAAGCAGCCGATCTACCAGGGCAACCTGATCGAGAAAACCGCCGCGGACCAGCTTCAGGTCGGCATGACCAAGCAGGACGTGCAGGGGCTGATGGGCTCGCCGTCAATCGCCGATTCGGCCAACCCCGACCGCTGGGACTACACCTCGACCCAGCGCACCGACCGCCGCGGCAACGTCGAGATCAAGAACTTCACCGTGTTCTTCGAGAACGGCCTGGTGAGCAAGTGGGAAGGCGAATACTTCCCCGAGCAGGACGACGAACTGGCCCGCAAGTCGCGCAGCGAGTTCGGCCCGAACCTCGCCAAGGACGACAAGAAGAAGCGCCGCCGCTGATCCGGCCAACGCGCCTGCTTCAAGCGCGCTACTTCACGGCCCGGCGCCGCCGGGCCTCCTTCGGATCCGTCGTCAGCGGCCGCAGCAGCTCCACGCGGTCGCCCTCGCGCAGCACCTGCGCGGCCTCGACCTTTTCCCCGAACACCGCCACGGCCACGTGGCCGCCGTCGTCCATGCCGGACGCCGCGATAGCCTCGGCCACGGTCGCGCCCGAGGCCAGTTCGACCATCACCGATTCGTGATGCCTCGGCCAGGCCCGGACCACTTCGATGCGCACGCTCAGTCCTCCGCCCGGTCGGCCACGCGCACGAAGTCGTCGACCATGCGGTCCGCCAGGCTCTGGAACCCCAGCACGAAGGCCGGGCCGAGGATCTTCGAGTTCGGCTCGAAATCCAGGGTCAGCGTGACCTTGCAGGCGGACTCGTCCAGCGCGTGGAACTGCCAGCGGCCGGTCAGCTTCCGGAAAGGCCCGTCGCGCAGCACCATGTCGATGTGGTGCGGCGGTGACAGCGTGTTCTCGGTCGTGAACCAGGTCCGCAGCCCCGCCATGCCCAGGTCCAGCCGCGCCACCAGCCGCCCCTCGTCCTGCTCCAACACCTGCGCGGCCTCGCACCAGTCGAAGCGGCGCGGATAGGCAGCGACATCGTTGACCAGCGAGAACATCCTCGCGGCGGAATGTTCGACCAGGGCGGAGCGTTGGATGACCGGCATCGTGCGGGACTCGCGTCGGGAACTCGTCGGGTGGCGGGAAGGGTCCGGAATGCTCGCCTGATCGCCCCGCATCGGGGACAATGGCTGGATGAGCAAGCAGAAAGCGCAAAAGGATAAGGCAAAGGGCGGCGACAAGCCCGCCAAGGCCGCTCCGCCGATCAAGACCATCTCCCTGAACAAGCGGGCGAAGCACGAGTACCACCTCGAACACCGCTACGAAGCCGGGCTGTCGCTGCAGGGCTGGGAGCTGAAGTCGATCCGCGCCGGCCGCGCCAACATCGGCGACAGCTACGCCATGGTCAACGACGGCGAGCTGTTCCTGTACGGCTCGCAGATCACCCCGCTGATCCAAGCGTCCACCCACGTCATCGCCAACGACCGCCGCACGCGCAAGCTGCTGCTGCACCGTCGCGAGATCGACCAGCTCGTCGGCAAGATCCAGCGCGACGGCTACACCATCATCCCCACCGCGCTGTACTGGAAGGGCAACAAGGTGAAGCTGGAGATCGCCCTGGCCAAGGGCAAGCAGGCGCACGACAAGCGCGACGCCGCCCGCGACCGCGACTGGGCCCGCGAGAAGCAGCGCGCCATGCGCCACCGCAACAAGGACGCGTGATCGGGTTCGATCGACCCGTTCGATTGCGGAGGTCGGACTTGAACCGCCCTCCCCCGACCCCCATACTTGCCCCGTCGATCGAAAGACCGACTCCATCGAACGAATTCCCGGTTTCGGGGGTGCATTGGCTTCGACGGGGGTTGCGAAATCACACGACGCATGCCGAGGGGGCAGCTTTCCTCGTTAATCCAGCGGCAAAAACTCAGACGCCAACGACGACGTCTACGCTCTGGCCGCTTAAGGCCTAGCCCCGAACCCACTTGTGCCTGTGCTCGTGGATGTAGGGTCATCATCACAGGATCGGCCCCGGCGGCGACCCGTCAACCAGGGCCTAGATCAAGCGGGTATGTCCTGCGGTGTGCTTCGCACACCGTGTTGCCGCAGGGCGAGATCGAACGGTGAGCTAAGCATGTAGTGCCGGGTATGGAGTGCCTTCGGACGGCGGTTCGATTCCGCCCACCTCCACCAAACAGAAGCCCCGGGCGAAAGCCCGGGGTTTTTTGTTGGAAGCGGGCTGTCGTCGCATCCTGCGAAACCATGGAAGATGGACATAGGCCTGCGACCACCATGAATCCCCACCCCTTCACCCAGCGCATCGCCCTCCTGCTCGAACACGGCGACGCGGAATGCCTGCGCCATGCGCTGATCGACGCAGCGGAGATGTTGCGCATCTGGCGCAGGTTCGGCGGCGACCCGGGACGAGCCAAGGGAATTGTCGGGCCTTTCAGCACTGACGAGGCGTTTCCGCCGATGGGGAGCGCGGATCGTGACTTGCTGCGACAGGCGCTGTGCTCGGTGCTGGAACGCTGGCGCGATGCGGACATCGTGTCGTCGGCGGCCAATGCTCTGATGAACCTGGCCGAGCCGGAGGCGCGACCGGTGCTGGTGCAGGCGCTGCGGCATGCGGTCGCGGCGGACAATCGCGCGGTGTTCCAATTGCTGCTGGCACTGGAAGCGATCGATGAAGACATCTACGACGCCGGGCTGACGACGCGCAGTTACGATGCCGACGAGATCAACCGCGCGGCGGCGCTGCGCTATCTGCAACGCATCGACTCGAATGCGCCGGCAGGCTGAGGAGCACGGAATCACCAGAGTCGTCCTCGCCGCCAAGCAAACACAAGAGGGGCAGCCGAAGCCGCCCCTCCCATCGGCTCATCACGCCTCGTACGTGATCGCTGCGATCACTTGCCGTCGCGATCGGCGTCGCCGGGCATGGCGCGTTCGACGCGATCCCAGGCGGCACGAGCGGCGTGGCGGGCGCGGTCCCAGGCGAGCGGAGACGGGCCGCGATAGCCGGTGTAGTCGCGTTCGAGTTCCGGTTCGACCTCGTCGAAGCTGCGATCGGCGTAGCGTGCGCGGGCCTCGTAACCGGTGCGATAGGCGGGCGCGTAGTCGTCGTAGGTGTGGCCCTGGTTGTAGTAGGGCTCGCGCGTGTACTGCTCGCGCCAGTAGGCGTCTTCGGCGGTCGGGTTGACGGCTTCGCCAACGCCCTTGCCGGCGAGGCCGCCGACGACCGCACCGATCGCGGCACCGGCCACGGTGCCGGCCGGGCCCGCGATCGAGCCGACAGCGGCGCCTGCCGTACCGCCGGCAATGGCACCGACGCCGGTGCCGACCGGATGGGCGCCCGGCGTTCCCGTGATCGGGTCGCGATTGAGGTCCTTGTCGATTGCCTTGTCGACGGTTTTGTCGTGATTGGTCATGAGCGTTCACCTCGTTTGTTGGGGGAATCCGTGCGATGCGCGGACAGAGACGAGTCTGCAAGTCGCGTGCCAGCAGGCGAACGCACGGAAGTGCTTGAATTGCATCGACCGCATTCAAAAGGCGGTGCGCAGATCGTGCAGGTTGGTGCAAGGTCGGCATGCAAACTGCGCGGCGACAGATACCCCATCCAGAAAAGACGAACCCCGGGCGATGAACCCGGGGTTCGTTCTGTCAGGGGTTGGATGCTCGACTGCGAATCAGCCTGCACCCTGCGTCAGCGGCAGCACGCGGATCTCGACGCGACGGTTGCGGGCGCGTCCGTCTTCGGTCTCGTTGCTGGCGATGGGATAGCGCTCGCCCATGCCGACGACCTCGAAACGCTCGCGTACGAGCCCCTTGCCGACGAGGTAATTGGCGACGGAGCCGGCGCGTTCCTCGGAGAGTCGCTGGTTGTAGGCATCGCTGCCGACGGCATCGGTGTGGCCGCTGATCTCGATCACGGTCTGCGGATAGTCGGCAAGCGTCGCGGCGACGCCGTCGAGCGCCGGGCGGAACTGCGACTTCAGCGAAGCGCTGTTGAAATCGAAGGTCACCGCATCGGGGAGATTGAGCTTGATCACGTCGCCATCGCGGGTGACGTCGATACCGGTGCCAGCGGTGCGGCGACGCAGCTCGGCTTCCTGGCGATCCTGGTAGGCGCCGACCGCCGTGCCTGCGAGCGCACCGACACCGGCGCCGACCAGTGCGCGCTGGCGACGCTCGGTGGCGTCGTCGCCACTGAGCAGACCGGCGACGACGCCGATGGAGGCACCGATCAGCGCACCGCGCCCGGTGCGATTCGGGTCATCGGGTGCATTGGTCTGGCCGGTATAGGTTGCGCAGCTCGACAGGGCGAGCGCTGCGGTGAACGCAGTGGCGATGGGCAGGATGGCATGACGCATGGGGAACTCCGTCTGGATGGTGGCCGGGGCCGTCAGGTGACGGGAACACTAGGTTGCGTTTCCTGACGCGCAGCCATCCGGGCGAATGCTGGATTCGCTCGCGTTCAGCATCATGCACGCCGCACGATGCATCGGCATCACGAATGCAGAATGCTTCGTGATTTCAGGCATTCCGCACGACTTATGAACAGCACGCAATCACCGAATTCTGGCGCCATGCGCGGACGCACGCCGCGATGCGCTCAGCCTCGCGGCGGATTCGGCACTTGGCTGATCATCGTCTTCTTCCCATCGGTCGCATCGGGGAAGCTCCCGGCCCAGGTCTGCGATGGCGACTGGAACGCGTTCTGCAGCACGACGATGTAGTTGAGCAGCGCGTGGCGCGACAGCGGATAGAGTTCGGGCAGACGATTGCGCTCGAACCAGACCGGAAAACCGCTGCCGACATCGTGGTAGCCGAAGTCCTTCGGCGGCACTTCCGGCACGAGGTCCTGCTGGTTGTAGACGCGGATGCTGTTCGCCGACGGGATGCGCGCGTCGTAGCTCTCGCGCCAACCGCTGTCGCCGACGCGCGGGCTGGCGAACGTGGTGAGGCGCGTGAACGCAGACGCGTACGAACCGAAACTCAGATCGAACGCGAACAGGTGCGCGAGCGCGCCGCCGAGACTGTGCCCGGTGACGTAGAGGCTGCGCGGCGCCTGCTGCGCGAGCAGTTGCTGGATCTGCTGGCGCATCGATTGCGTCATGCCCGCGCCGGTGTCGTTGTAGATGCCGTAGAAACCGGCTTCGACGCGCACGGTCGAATCGAGCGTGCCGACCGTGGGCGTGAACGTCGCCTTGGGCACATCGGCATCGTCCAGCGCATCGTCGAGCGACGCGGTGCCCCGGAACGCGACGATGTACGCGCCGCTGCCGTCGGTCGCACGCAGCAGCAAGCCGTACTTTTCCTCGCTGCCGCCCCGCAACACCGGATCCCAGCCGGTCCAGCGTCCGGCCAGTTCCCAGCCCTGCGGCAGGCGCAGCGGCTTGCCGTCGAAATCGTCGTAGGCCGCTTCGGAGGCCAGGGCGAGCGCGAGCGTGAGGGTCGCGTCGAGGGTGGGCGTGGTCGCGGCTGAGGCGGTCTGGGTCATGTCGGCGTCCCTGGCATGCAGCCCGGATGGGCGGTGCGCGGAGCGTAACCCATGGCATGCCGGCGGCCGGGCCCTGATCCGCAACTGATCCCGCCCGGCCCCCTGCCCCTCGGGTTCCGACAAGTGGCATTGCATTACTGTTTTTCACACAGTACAGTGCATCGCACATTACAGGGCGACACCATGGTCGAAACCAGAGACAACCCGGGCGCGAAGCTGGAACTGGAACTGCGGCGTGGCGCGCTTGTGCTGGCGGTGCTGTCGCAGCTGCGGATCGCGCAGTACGGCTATTCGCTGCGCCAGGCACTGGCCGAGCGCGGCATGGCGATCGAGGAAGGGACGCTCTATCCCCTGCTCCGCCGCCTGGAAAGCCAGGGGGTGCTGTCGTCCGAATGGCGGATCGAGGACGGGCCGCCGCGCCGCTACTACCGATTGAACGACGCTGGCGAGGCGCTGCTCGCCGAACTCACCGACTCGTGGAACGCGCTGGTCGCGACCATGGGTGGACTGCTGAAGGGAGACGGGACATGAATCCGAATGATGTGATCGAAGCCTTCGTGCGCGACGTCATGCGCAAGGTGCCCGCGAAGGACCGCAACGACATCGGCCTGGAACTGCGCGGGCTGCTGTCGGACATGCTGGCCGATCGCGCGGAGCGCGAAGGTCGTGCCGCCGACGATGCGATGACACTGGCGATGCTGCGCGACTTCGGCACGCCGGCCGAAGTGGCCGCGCGCTACCGGCCGCAGGGTCTGGTGATCATTCCACCGGAACAGAGCCGCAGCTACGCGCTGTGGTCCATTCTCGGCATCGGCATCCAGTGGGCGATGACGCTGCCGCGCGTATTCGATGGCCAGCCGATCGTGACCTGGTGGTTTGGCGCTGGCCTCGGCGCACTGTGGTGGCCGGGCTTCCTGATGATGATTGCGCTGCTGGTCGCCGCGCTTCGCCACTTCGGCCTCTACAAGCCGAAGTGGACGCCACGCACGGTCGATCCGGATCGCGTGCACCGTGGCCTGGGCATCACCGGTCTGGTGGGCATCGCCGTCGGCGCGATCTTCATGATCTGCCTGCCCTGGCTGGCCGCCGCGATGCCGGGCCCCTTCCCGCGCATCTTCGAATTCGACGCGAACTTCCTGCCGATGCGCGCCTGGCCGGTGGTGCTGCTGTGGGCCGGCACGTTCGCCGTACACCTGGTCGCGGTGAGGCAGGGTCGCTGGACGAAGACGACCCGCAGGATCGAGCATGCGCTGACGCTCGCCTTCGTCGCGCTGATGATCTGGTGGATCGCCGCCGGCCCGATCTTCGTCGCGCCGATGACCGACCAGGGCGCGAAGGGCGCGCTGGCACTGGTGATCCTGATCTCGGTCGCAAGCCTCGCCTTCGGGCTGCATCGCGAGCGCGCGCAGATCCGGCCGATGCCAACAGCCGGTTGATGCTTGCGGCCGGTGGATCCCGGCAACACAACTGCACGGCGAGACCCATGCACGGGGTGCTTCCTTCGAAGCACCCCGTTTCCGTTCCGGAAGCGCTGCGACATGACGAAGACACGCATCGTACGCATCGGCGATGACGCATTGCAGCATCACCAGGCGCCCAGTTGTCACGCAGCATCGCTAGGCTCGCACACCATCGATGATGCTGCATTGCAGCGTTCGCGCGTGTTGACCCGGCACTGGACAAGACGCTAGCGTACGGTCAGGCAGGGAGCGGTCCCCCACACGGTCCGAATGCCGATCAGGTCGTCGTTTACGCGATGCGGAGGTTCCGGCTTCGCCCGGTTCCGCGCGCGACCACACCGTCATATCACCAAGGATGCACAACATGACCCGTCGTTCCGGCAAGACCGCTCGTACGCTGTTGCCTGTTCTCGCCATGCTCGCCGTCGGCGCCGCCTCGGCCAGCACGCTCAACCAGAACGTGTCCTGGACCATCGATCGTTCCGGCACCACCGCCAAGTACCGCCTCGTCGCCTACGGCGATTCGATCTACGCCGGCTACAACGGTTCCACCACCAGCGCCGCGAAGTACTCCGCGCCGACCGTGGACGCCGAATACCTGGCCGCGCTGTGGAACGCGGACATCGAGAGCGTGCGCCGCACGAAGTCCGGTGCGATCGCCTCGGACGTGTACAACAACAAGATCGTCGCCGAACGCTCCTACATGCAGGCGACCTCGACCCGCGTGGTGACCTTCGAGATGTGCGGCAACGACGGCCTGCAGGCACGTTCGAGCTTCAAGGGCCAGAGCGGCACCTGCAACTTCGGCGTGCTCGACACCGCGCTGGCCAACTGCAAGACCTATGTCGCGCGTTCGATGGACTACATCAACGCCAATGCCTACTCGGGCGTGAAGCTGAAGGTCATCGCCAACCTGTACTACCCGGGCTACAACGCCGACAACGTCCTCAGCTCCTGCACCGATCCGTCGACGGGCGCGCGGGTGAACATGCGCGACAAGTTCCTGCCGGTGCTGGCGAAGATGAACTACTGGATGTGCGAATACGCGCGCCAGAAGGGCTTCAAGTGCGTGGACAATTTCGCCGACTACATGGGCGCGGACTACGACACCAACGGCGACGGCCAGGTCGACTCGGCCGCGCTGCGCTACGTGGCCGGCGAGAGCGAGTCCGCCTATGTCACCCGCATCACCTCGACCCTGCGCTCGACGCTGCGCGACGCGAACACGCACTTCGTGTCGTCGTCGAGCAGCTTCGACTACATGCAGTCGGACGACGTGCATCCGACCTACCAGGGCGGCACGGTCAGCGCCGGCCTGTTCGGCGGCACCACCGGCACCGGCGCGGCGCGCTATACCTCGTTCATCAACGGTCGCAACCCGATCTGGAACCAGTACGGCCACGAGCGCATGGGCCATGGCCTGTCGGTGTTCAGCCCGGTCAGCCCGTTCTGATCGAGCCGCCGGCTGACCGCGCATGTCCGCGATGCCTCCACGCAACAACGCACCGTCGTCGCCGCAGGGCGACGGCGGTGTGCGCATCACCGCGCATGCAGGCCACGGCCGGCGTGCGCGGATGCTGTACATCGTGCTGGCGCTGGCGCTCGTCGGCGCTGGCGCGAGCATCGTGCTGATGAAGCGCGGCGGCAGCGACCGCGCAACGACTGCCCGTGTCGCCAGCGACATGCCGACCGAACCCGCTTCGCCTGCGCAATCGGCACCTGATGCGCCCATCGACGCGGAACGCGTCCGTCGCGATCCCGATGACCTGGCGAACTACGTCTCACCCGGCGATCGCGCGCCGACGATGAACGAAGTGATCGACAAGCTGCACGAAGCCGGCATCCGCACCGGGCTCGGCGCATTCAACCCGCCCGGCACCAGTCCTCCACTGATCGGTCTGGCAGTACCCGAGGATTTCCCGCTGCCCGAAGGCTACGTGCGCCACTATCAGGCCACGGACGATGGCCAGCGCATCGAACCCATCCTGATGTTCTCCCCCGATTTCGATTTCCGCGATGCCTCCGGCCGCCCGATTCCGCTTCCCGACAACCTCGTCGTGCCGCCGCACCTCGCACCGCCGGGGCTGCCGCTGCGTCCCATCGAGATCCCGCCGCCGTCCGATCCCCACGATCCGCGTCGAGGTGCCTGAGGCGTGAGCGTGTCGATCGTGTCCGGCTGGCGCGCCGCCGCCGGCCTTGTCCTGAGTGCGACCCTGTTCGGTGTCTATGCGCAAGGCGGCATCGCCTGGCCGCTGGGTTTCGTCGCGCTGGTGCCGTGGCTGCTCGCCCTCGATACCGTGCGCGGCAGCGGTGCCGCATTGCGCGAAGGCCTGCTGATGAGCATCGCCTTCGTGGTCGCCGTGTTCGCGTGGTTCGGCTTCGCGATCGGCAGTTATACCGGCATCGGTCCGGGGGCCGGGCTTGCGGTGCTCGTCGTCGCAGCGCCGCTGCTGCAGCCGCAGCTGATCGCATTCGCGCTGGTCCGCCATCTCGTCGGGCGTCGCCATGGTCCGCTGTTGCGCGCGCTCGCCGGCGCCTCGGCCTGGGTCGCCACGGAATGGCTGGTGCCGCGCCTGCTCGACGACACCCTCGGCCACGGCCTGCATTCCTCGACCGTGTTGCGTCAGGGCGCGGATCTCGGTGGCGCACCGGGCCTGACCTTCGCGCTGATCCTGATCAACGAAGCCGTCGCCACCGCCATCGCGCGCCGTCGCGACGGCCTGCGTGCGCTCGCGGCGCCGATGTCGATCGCCCTGCTGCTGCCGATGGCGATGGCCGGCTACGGTGCGTGGCGACTGTCGTCGCTGACGTCCAGGCAATCGGAAGACGTGGCATCGCTGCGCGTCGGCATGGTCCAGGCGAACATCGTCGACTATGAGCGCCTGCGCCGCGAAATGGGCGCCTACGAGGTGGTGCGCCACATCCTCGACACGCATGTGCGACTGTCGCGCGTCGCGACCGAACAGCACGATGTCGATGCGCTGCTGTGGTCGGAAACCGTGTACCCGACCACGTTCCGCAATCCGAAGAGCGAAGCTGGCGCGGAATTCGACCAGGCGATCCTCGACCTCGTCGCGCTGGAACGCGTGCCGCTGGTGTTCGGCACCTACGACCGCGACGAAGCCGGCGAATACAACGCCGCCGCGTTCGTCGAGCCGGGCAAGGGCCTGCTCGGTTTCTATCGCAAGACCAATCCCTTCCCGCTCACCGAATACGTGCCGGCCTGGCTCGACGGCCCGCGCTTCCGCGCCCTGCTGCCCTGGGCCGGCACCTGGCGCGCTGGCGACGGCCCGCGCGTATTTCCGCTGCGCACCGCAGATGGCCGCGAAGTGCAGGTGCTGCCGCTGATCTGCCTGGACGATGTCGACAGCGGTCTCGCGATCGACGGCGCGCGACTCGGCGCGGAGGCCATCCTCGGCATGTCGAACGACTCGTGGTTCACGCGATATCCCGTCGGCGCCGAACTGCACCTCAAGGTCGCCGCGTTCCGCAGCATCGAGACGCGCATGCCGCAGCTGCGCGTGACCTCGAACGGGATCAGCGCGACGATCGACGCGCGCGGCGAAGTCGTCGAACGCACCGCGATGGATCGCGAAGCGGTGCTCGTCGGCACGGTGCATGCGCGCACACCGACGCCGACGCTGATGGTGCGCTGGGGCGACTGGGTCGGGCCGACCGCATTCGCAGGATTGTTGCTGTTCGGCGCGATCACCCTGCTGCGCGCGGCGCGTCGTCGCTGGCACGCGCGTCACGCACCAAAGGCGAACACGCACGATGGGCCGCTGGACGTGGTGCTGCTCACGCCTTTCTGGCGCATCCTCATCGCCCTGCTGCGCGTGGTCGCACGCGGCGGCCTGCTGTGGATGGCGCTGCAGGTGCTGACCAACGACGGCACGCCGATCAATCCGATCGCGCAGGTCTGGATGTTCGCCGGTCTGGTGCTGCTGCCCGAAGCGGCGGCATGGAGTCTGATGCGCGCCTTCGCCGCGACCCTGCGCATCGAAGGCGGCATGCTGGTGCTGGAGCAACCGTCGCGGCGCATCGAGATCGCCTGCAGCGAAATCGTCGACGCGCGCACGTGGCGACTGCCGCTGCCATCGACCGGTCTGCAACTGCGACTCGGTAGCGGATCGTGGCGCCACGCCATCGCCGGCGTCGACCCCTTGCGCCTGACCGAGCGCCTGCGCGCAACAGGTGCCACATCGATCGCACAGGACAGCAGCGCCTCCCGCGCCGCGATCCTCGGCCACGCTGTGCAGGCCACCCGGCATCGCCTGCTCGACCATCCCGCCTTCAAGTTCGGCCTGTTCCCGCTGCTGCCCGCCCTGCCCGCCTTCCGGCTGCACCAGGTCATCGCCTACGGCGGCACCTTCGGCGAATGGCAGACCTACGGCGCCAAGGCCTGGCTGCTCGCCCTCTTCGTCTGGTGGGCCTCCTGGGCCGTGAACCTCGCGATGATCGCCGCCGGCCTCCGTGTGCTCGTCGAAGTCGGCACGCTGCTGCCGCTCGCGCTGCGCCCGCTGAAGACGGTGGATGTCCGGCGCATGCTGGAGATCGCCGCGCGGGTGATCTTCTACATCGGTGTGCCGCTGTGGTTGGCGGTGCGGTTGTGGCCGTGGTGAGCACACAGCGCACGCGTCACGACGACACCCATTTCATCTGCACCGATCGACCTGTCATATCAGACACGAAGGTCGTCGCCCGTTGTCCGACGCATGACATGCCTGCTTCGCTGATGGCGCGAATGACAGGGCTCCCGGCAAAGAACCATTTCATTCGCCCACATTGCTGCTAAATCACCGGCAATAGCCGTCATTTCGCAAAAAACGCATCGGGCCTGAGAGTGCCTCATGCCAGTTTGATATCGGGGCATGCGCGCCGCGATAAGACATATCGAGGTATCCCTGCCGCGTATTCCGGCAAGACGGCGTCGAACCTAGGCGCGTTATATAGGCTATCTCGCTGATCCCACTGGAATTTCTACCATTGACGGGCTCAAGATGCCTGTGGCAGCCTCTGTGCTACACCCCGGCTGGGGGTCTACTTATGGTTAGGTCTCTTAGGGGGAGACGACTGTGTCCGAAGAGAAAAGCAAACAAAAATGGTACCGATCTCCCATCGGCATAATCGGAACAATATTTCTCGGAGCAATTGGCAGCGGACTCTGGGATGTGTTCCTTAAGAACGCATTGATCTCCGCATACATAATGACGAGCACGGCAATTGGATCCGTGTTCTCTGGCTATATTGATTCTATTCACGAAGATATTGGAAAAGCGAATGCCAATGAGGTTGGCATTATGCTATTTCTATTTTTCATGCTCACAATCGTCTTCCTAAACATCTTAGGAGCGAGATTTATCTTTCGAACTTATAAGCGCATTACAAGAGACCAGCCACAGAATGGTTTCTCCTCCCCTTCTCCAAAAAACATGAGAAGGATGGTCGTTGCCGTGGTCTTGATGTCGGCTTTTAACGTCATCGCGTATAGCCACCACGCCTTCGAGACACTGTACCGCTTGCGAGCAATTACGTGGACAGAACGTTCTATCGAGATCATTCGACCTTCCATTTCTGAGCAAGATTTTTTGAAGATAAGAGCCATGTACAGATCTGTTGATAGCGCTGATGATTTTTATGCCCTCATCAATACTTTGCGCGATTACGCATCCAGCGCTGACATCGAACTTCCTGAGTTCTCAGCGATCGGGGAGCAGCAAGAGACCTAACAATTCATTGAAGGCGACGCCGCTTCGCGGCGCGGCTTAACTCAGATATTTGACTTTATTTCAGCGCTGCAGGACAAGTTTTCAGTGCATCGCTTACACCAAAAGTCAAATCGCGATGGCCGGCAAAAATGTCCACCCTAGGCACTGAGGCACAATCGGATCGCCAAGGCGCGCAGCGCCACCGATCATCCAGGCCGAGAAGCCCTAAAACTGTAGCCTATAAAGCAATGCGAATCGCGCCGTCAATCCTGCTGCTTGCTGCAGTCGTCCTGCCTGCAGGCTACGGTCGTGCCGAAACTACCGCAACCACGTCTGCAGAGCCCAAAGAGAACACCGTGGTCATTTTCCGCACCCCTGATGGACAGGTTCTCACGCTTGCCGACCTGCGTGGACTGGACGGGACATTCCAGTACCAACTCATCGGCAGCGACAACGTGCCTGCCGAGGCCGAGTCGTTGCACAGGCAGGCCCGGCAGGCGGGTGCAGCGGGCGACTACCCGAGGGCAATCACGCTTCTGCAGCAGGCGGCGGAACTGGCGCCGGCCTGGCCCTACCCTGTCTACGACATGGCCTTCACCTATCTGCTGATGAATGACAGCGACAACGCGCGCAAGTACTACGTGAAGACGGTCGAACTGTCCCCGCGCGGATTCTTCACCGCGATCACGGCTTCGGATGCCCTGTGCCGCGAGCGGAAAGGCGACCTTCCCGAGGGAACCTATCTGGCCTATCTGTCGCTGGAATGGATGGATGACCCCGAGCGAAAGGCGGAGGCGGTCCGCCAATTGGTCGAGCGCATTCCCCGGTTTGCCCCCGTCTGGAAGGAACAGGCAATCCTCGCCGGGTCCAGCACGGAAAAGCTCGCGGCCATCGAGAAGGGACTCGCCGCGAATCCCGACGGCGAAACAAAGGGCATCCTGACTATCAACAAGGCGCTGATCATGGCAGGAAATGGAGATCACGACGGCGCCGTTCAATTGCTCGGAAACCTCGCTCTCGATCCGACCTCGACCTACGCCACCGAGCATCTGGCCAAGGTGACGCTCGCGAGTCTCGTCGAGGAATAGTGCTGGATGCTTTCAATCTGCGGCTTTTCCGAGGGCGGGATTGAGATGGTGGGAATGATTCGCGTCCTGCTCGGCAGCAGCGCGATCTGAAATGACAGGTGCAATGGATATTCGTTCGAAAATCCGGATCTACGCAGACTTCAATGGCCTGGTTGACGGTATCGTCAACCCCAAACGAACTGCAGTCGTTCTGGACACCTATGGCAGCTTGCGGGATCTATCCAATGCCGGGATCGTCCTTTCCATCGGGCTTCCGCTCGTCGTGTTCGATGCGTCTGATGAATCCGAAGACCTGGAGGGACATGGCACCGCCCAGTACGATGCAAGTCGCAAATGGTGGGTCGTGGAATTTGACGAAAAGGGCGTGCGCTACGTTTCTGCAAGGGATCGAGACATTGCGGTTGACAGTCCATTCCACTGCGTGAAGTGCGCAGAACCGATCGCGGGGGCGACTTGGAACACCATCGGCATTCCCGGACTCTGTTGCAAATCGTGCGGGACAAGTGTGCTCGCAGCACTTGCTCCGCCACCTTTGGTCACCTGACCAATGATCAGACGGATCGACCAATGCTTCGCGATTGATTCGACCGCACAGAAGAAGGATCAGCACACTTGAGAATCATCCGCTGGCTTGTATTTGCATGGGGCGCCCTGGCATCGATCGTGATGACCTGCTACGCCATCGCATGGGCAACCCAGCCTGACATTCCGCTTCCCAATGAACTGGGCATCGGCTTCGGAATGGGCATGTTGCTGGGATGGCCGGCATGGCTGGGCTTGCCGCTGCTGGCATATGCGGGGCGCCGGCAGCTACGACGCAGCACGATCCTTTTGCTGCTCACCCCGCTCCTGCTGGCTGCGGCTGCAGTTGCGCTCATGGGCCTGACGGGCGGGCTCTGAGAGCCGTGACGCTTCGGCCAACAACGCTGCCGGGTGGGCTTGCAGTGTCGCAACAAGAGGCATCAACCGAGCGAGCGATTGGTCGCTCATTGTTGTGTGCGGAGCACGCCGCCTACGCGTTGGCGTAAAGTGGTCAGCCGCAGTATTCAAGACTCGGTGCCATGTTGCCGCTTTCCGAATCCCGATTGTCCGGCGCCCTCGTCGGCCTGCTCGTAGGCGATGCGCTCGGCGTCCCCTACGAGTTCAATCCTCCGGAGCGGCTTCCGGACGCTTCGCTGTTCGAGTACGTGCCGCCGCCGGGTTTCGAGCGCTCGCATCCGGGCGTGCCGCCGGGCACGTGGTCCGATGATGGCGCGCAGGCGCTGTGCCTGCTGGTGTCGCTGCTCGATCGCGGCGCACTGGATCTGGACGACTTCGCATCGCGCATGGCGCGCTGGTATACGCACGGCTATCTCGCCGTGGATGGCCATGTGTTCGACATTGGCATCACCACCGCGCAGGCGCTGCGCGCGGTGCTGGATGGCGAACCGCCGGAGCAGGCGGGCCCGTCGGGGCAATACAACAACGGCAACGGCGCGCTGATGCGGGTGATGCCACTCGTGCTGTGGCATACCGGCGACGATGCCGCGCTGGTCCGCGACGCGCGCAGGCAATCCCTGGTGACGCATGGCCATCTGCGCAGCCAGTTGTGCTGCGCGCTCTATTGCCTGTGGGCGCGGCGTACCATGCAGGATGTCGATGCACCCTGGGACGACGCCGTGCGGACGCTGCGCGATTTGATCGCCGACGAGCCCGAGGCCGTCGAGGAACTGGAATTCTCGATCCGACCGGACGAGCCCGCCATCGGCGAAGGCTCCGGTTACGTGGTCGATGCGCTGCGATCAGCGCGCTGGGCGAGCGAAGCCCCAGATTTCGAGAACGCCATGCGTCGCGCGATCAAACTCGGCCACGACACCGATACGACGGCATGCATCGCCGGTGGCATTGCGGGCCTGCGTTTCGGACTGGAGGGCATTCCGCAGCGCTGGCGTGACGGGCTGCGCGGCCAGGACCTGCTGGCACCGCTGCATGCCGGTCTGCTCGCGCACCGGGCCACGTCAGGCGCGCGCTGAGCAACCTTCCGCCTCAATTCATCAACGCTTCCGCCGCGACCGAGTTCAGTTCCTGATCCCAGCCGCTCATCAACGCGAGATACAGCAGCTTCTCGAATTCGACGTGGAAGCGGTTGGTGACCGCGCGCGGGTCGGGGATGAGCTTGGCGTCGGCGATCAGGCCGAAGTGGACCTTGCCGTTGTAGCTGAGGATCGACAGGCCGATGCCGATGGAGCCGGTCTGCGGCACCCAGAACATCATTTCGCGGATCTTCGAGCCGGCGAGGTACAGCGGCTGCTGCGGGCCGGGGACGTTGGTCGCGACGGTAGTGGCCTTGCGGCTGAACAGGTCGAGCGCGAGTTCCTGCATCGCCGAGGGCGCCATGCCGAGCGCGGCGAGCAGGCCGTAGGCGACGATGGCCTGGCGCGAGTTCTTGAGCTGGTTCATGCACTCCGCGACGTGTTCCAGCCGGCGGATCGGGTTGCCAATGCCTACCGGCAGTTCGAGGAACACGAGTCCGAAATGGTTGCCGAGCTTGCGCGCATGTTCGAGCGGACGCAGGTTCACCGGCACGGTGGCGCGCAGGGTCAGGCCGTCGACCTGTTCGCCGCGTTCGAGCATGTAGTCGCGCAGGGCGCCGGCGGCGGTCGCCATCAGCACGTCGTTGACGGTGCAGCCGCAGGCGCGGCCGACCGCCTTCACTTCCTCCAGGTCGAGCGGCGGTGCCCAGGACACGCGCTTGCTCACGCCGAGCCGGCCGCGCAGCAGCGACGGCGGATCGTCCGGCAGGGCCAGCGCCTGCACTAGCTCGCGCGCGATCTCGCCACCCTCCTTCGCCAGCACGCCGGCCAGCGTCGGGTCCTGCATCATGTCCATGCCCTTGCCGAACGCCTTGGCGCCGAGCTTGGCGTAGCGCTCCATGGCGCCGACGCGACGCGCGACCTTCTCGCCGTCCTGCTTCAGCCAGGCCTTGCCGAGGTCCGCGCCCTTGGCCGGGTCGCGCTCGGTGTCGGTGAGCGACAGCAGCACCTGCACCAGTGCGATGCCGTCGGCGTAGCTGTGGTGGATGCGCGCGACCAGCGCGGAACCGCCGTGATACTTCTCGACGAGGTGGAATTGCCAGAGCGGCTTGGTCTTGTCGAGCGGACTGGACGCCAGCGTGCCGGCGAAACGCTCCAGCGCCTTCTGGTCGCCGCGCCCGGGCAGTGCGGACAGGCGAACGTGCCAGTCGAGGTCGAAGTCGTCGTCGTCCTGCCAGGCCATGCCGCCCGGGGTCTCGACCGGCTTCTGCCGGAAGCGGGTATAGGCCAAGAAGCGCTTCTCGATCACCTTGCGCAGCTTCTGCAGGCTGATGGGCTCGTCGAACATCAGCACGCCGGTGATCATCATCGGATTCGTCGGGCGCTCCATCCGCAGCCATGCGGTGTCGACGCGCGACATCGATTCGCGGCGCGGACGCTTCGATGCGGTCCCTCGAGACGCGCTGCCTGCAGAAGCGGTGTCCTCGGCCATGATTCCCTCCCCGGTGTGTGTCCCGGAGTGAATCATGCGCGCCGGACGAGGTCAACGCGGCGCGCGGGGCTCGTGCGGCGGACCTCGGTTCGCCTCAATCCTCGCCGGCCGAGACCTTGCGATAGGCCGCGAGCGCCGCGTCGCGACCGGCGGCGAGGTCGACGATGGGTCTGCGCGGATAGCCCGGCGCACGGCGCGCGAGCATCGACGGGTCGGTCCACGGCGCGAAACGCTGGGCCAGCGGCAGACCCGCCAGCTCCGGCAGCCAGCGCGCGATGTAGCGGCCGTCGGGATCGAACTTCTCCGCCTGGGTCACGGGATTGAACACGCGGAAATACGGCGCGGCGTCGGCACCGGTGCCGGCAATCCATTGCCAGCCTAGGGTGTTGTTGGCCAGGTCGGCATCGACCAGGGTGTCCCAGAACCAGCGCGCGCCTTCGCGCCAGTGGTAGCGCATGTGCTTGCAGAGGTAGCTGCCGACGATCATGCGCACGCGGTTGTGCATCCAGCCGGTGTGCCACAGCTCGCGCATGCCCGCGTCGACGATCGGCACGCCGGTGCGGCCGTGGCGCCAGGCCTCGCGCATGCGTTCGTCCACGCGCGCCCACGCGAAGTCGGCGAAGCGCGGGTTGAGGTTCTGCTCGGTCGTATGCGGAAAATGGTGCAGCAGGTGATGGGCGAACTCGCGCCAGAACAGTTGGCGGATGTAGCCGTCGATCTCGTCCTCCAGCTTCGGCTGTCGCAGCGCGAGCAGCACGGCGGCGATGCGCCACGGCGCGATCTCGCCGAAATGCAGGTGCGGCGAGAGTCGCGAGGTGCCGACCTGGTCCGGCAGGTCGCGGCTGCGCGTGTAGCCATGCAGCGCGCCTTCGGCGAAAGCTTCCAGCGCCTGTCGTGCGCCAGCCTCGCCCGGCTGCCAGTGCTCCCAGAACCCCGCGTCCCAGCCGAGCCTGGGCAGCAGGCCCAGGGCTTCGAGCGGCAGGCCGTGCGGGCCATCGTCGGTCGCCGGCAGCGACGCCGGGGGGTCGAACAGCGAGGGGAGTCGCAGGGAGGCGCGGGCCGCGCGCCAGAACGGCGTGAACACGCGGTACGGACCGCCCTGCTTGGTCGCCAGCCGCCACGGTTCGACGAGCAGCGCGCCGTTGAAGCTTTCGGCGTGCAGGCCATGGTCACGGAGCGTGGCCTTGATGCGGGTGTCGCGCTTCTCGATCGCCGGCTCGTAGCGGCGGTTCCAGAACACCGCGCTGGCATCGCAGGCGGCGGCCAGCGACTGCAGGGTCTGCAGGCTGGGGGAATGGAAGATGCGCAGCCGCGAGCCGCGCCGCTGGAGCGCGGCATCCAGCGCAGCCAGCGAATGGTGCCGCCAGGCCTCGGCCGCCGCGCCAGGCGCCCATGCACCCTCTTCCTCGGGCGCATGGATGTAGACCGGGATGGGCGTGAAGCCGCCGTCCAGCGCCGCCTGGAAGGCGGGGTTGTCGGCGAGGCGCAGGTCGTTGCGGAACCAGACGATGGCGTGCGGCATCAACTGCCCTCAACTCACCTTGACTGTGGGACGCACCGCGAGGAAACCGCCGTCGACGGCGATCACCTGGCCGCTGATCCATGCGGCGCGGGACGACACCAGGAAGGCCGCGAGCGTCGCGGCATCGTCGGCAGCGCCATGCCGCCCGAGGGGATACTGCGCCGAAACCGCACGACGCGCCAGATCGCTGGACACGAATTTCGCGGTCGCCGGCGTCTCCATCAGGCCGGGCGCGATCACGTTGACGCGCAGGCCAAGCGTGGAGAAATCCGCGGCCAGCGATCGCGCCAGCGCCTCGATGCCGCCCTTGGCGATGGCGATCGCAGCATGGTTGGCCACGCCGACCGATGCCGCCACCGAACTGAACAGCACCAGCGCGCCGCCGCGCTTCTGCGCCTGCAGCGCCGTGGCGTAGGCACGCGAGACGAAGAAGGCGGTGTCGAGATTGGCGGACAGGCAGTCGCGGTACTGCTGCTCGCCGGTGCGGCCGATCGGGGCGATCAGCACCGCGCCGGCGCAGTTCACCACCGCTCCTGGCGGCTCGCCGAAGGCCTCGGTCGCGGCCTTCAGCGCAGCCTGGGCACCGGCTTCGGTGGAGACATCGGCCTCGATGGCGAGATCATCGCCTTCGGGGTGCAGGCGCTCGCGGTCGCGGCCGACGAGGGCGAGTCGCCAGCCTTCGGAACGCAGGTGGGCCGCGAGTGCGGTGGCGACGCCGCCGGAGGCGCCAGTGATGAGACAGGTCATGGGCAGTGTGTTCATGCCGATGCCTACGGGTCGGACGGCGGAATGGTTGCAGGCTTCGCGAGCGCCTCGCGCAATGCCGCCGCCCGGGCGCGGATCGCCTGCAGCCGCTCGGCCGGAATGCGATCGAGGTTGCGCCACTGCATGCCCGCGCGCGGATGGTCGCGGAAACGCGATGCGTGGCGGGCGAGGAAGTCCCAGTACAGCGTCGTGAACGGACAGGCCTTCGGCCCCAGGGCCTCCGCGGGGTCGAACGGGCAGCCCGCGCAGTGGTTCGACATGCGCTGGATGTACTTGCCGGACGCGGCATAGGGCTTGGACACCATCTTGCCGCCGTCTGCGTACTGGCTCATGCCCAGCACGTTCGGCAGCTCTACCCACTCCACCGCATCGACGTAGACCGCGAGGTACCAGGCGTGGATCTCGCGCGGGCGCACGCCGGCCAGCAGCGCGAACAGGCCGGTCACCATCAGGCGCTGGATGTGGTGCGCATAGCCCAGGTCCAGCGTCTGGCGCAGCGCGTCGCGCATGCAGGCCATCCGCGTTTCGCCGGTCCAGAACAGCGACGGCAGCGGCAGGTCCGCCTGCAGCGCGTTGTCGTCGAGGAAGTCCGGCATGCGCAGCCAGTACACGCCGCGCACGTACTCGCGCCAGCCGAGGATCTGGCGGACGAAACCCTCCACCGCCTCGATCGGCGCCCTGCCCGCGCGCCAGGCCGCGATCGCGGCATCGACCACGCGACGCGGCG
The DNA here is from genome assembly GCF_042677005.1 of Lysobacter brunescens. Classification (NCBI taxonomy): domain Bacteria; kingdom Pseudomonadati; phylum Pseudomonadota; class Gammaproteobacteria; order Lysobacterales; family Lysobacteraceae; genus Lysobacter; species Lysobacter brunescens. The sequence continues at coordinate 218,927 of NZ_JBHTIF010000004.1, forward strand.
ACAGCAGCTTGAGGTTCATCGCCGCCGACAGCCGCGAGTGGTACAGCCAGGGCTCGCCGGCCCAGATCGCATCCTGGTAGCGGCCGAACATCGGCAGGCGGTGTTCGATGAAATCCGCCAGCGCGGTTTCGGCCTGCGCGGCGGTGACCGGCCAGTCGAAGGCATCGAGCTTGCCGGGGCGATCGGCGAAACGCGCATCGACCAGTTCGATGACCTCTCGGGTCACGTCGTCCGGCGGGAAGGCCTGCGGTGCAGGCAGCAGGCCGGGACCGCGCTTGCCGAAACTCTCGCGGTTCTCGGCATCGAAATTCCAGCGGCCGCCGACCGGCTGGCCGTCCTCCATCAGCACGTCGTCGCGCTTGCGCAGCCAGCGGTAGAAGAACTCCAGGCGCAGCTCGCGCTTGCCCTTGGCCCATTCGGCGAACTCGGCCGGCATGGCGTAGAAATGCAGGTCCGGGCGTTCCGACCACGGAATACCGGCCTCGCGGCACACCTGCGGCAGCGACTGCGCGAGCCGCCATTCACCCGGCTGTACCGCAATCACCCGTTCCGGCCGCAGCCGCGTCAAGTCGTCCACAAGCGCGGCGTCGAGCGTGTCATGCGAGTGCGTGCCCAGCGCCCGGTATTCAACCCGCAGCCCGCGCGCGCGGAGCGCATCGCGGAAGTGGCGCATCGCGGCAAGGAACATGACGATGCGCGGTTTCGCGCTCCATACGACATCGGCTTCGTGGGCGACCTCGGCCATCCACACGACATCGCGCGCGGGATCGATGTCGGCCAGTGCCGCCGAATCGAGGTCGAGCTGGTCGCCCAGCACGACGATGAGGTGCCGCACGGGCGCTGTGACGGTGTCTGTCGCGGGAGAAGGTCGACGTGGAGGCATGCCGCATTGTATCGATCGCAGCGCATCCGCCATCGCCCGAACCCTACTGAACCGAGCTTGATTCTTCATCAAGCAAACCCATCCCCACCCCGGCCCTCCCCTTGAAGGGGAGGGAGAATGATGCCTGGCTTTGAAACCCTCCCTTCAAGGGAAGGGAGAAAGGCATCGCGGTTTCAAGCCCTCCCCTTCAAGGGGAGGGTTGGGTGGGGATGGGTTTGACCTTGTTGATCGGCATTCGATGGAGGATCACATCGCTGGATGTCCGCGTGCTGATTGAAACCCATTGCGCCACCGGCATGCCGGTGACGCCATGGTTCAAGCCCAGTGTCCGATCAGAAGCGATACACCGTGACCTTCGCGCGCGCGGTGCCGCCACGGCCGTCGGAGATGCCGTATTCGAACTGGATCGGCGCCGACCAGTTCCTCGGCGGCGTGAAGCGGATCTTGCCGGACTCGATCGTCGCCGCGCCCAGCGTCGGCCGGGTCACGTCGGTGATCGCCAGCGGATCGCCGTCGGCGTCGCTGTCGTTGGCGAGCACCGGGATCAGGATCGACGTGCGCCGCGCCTGCGCGGTGTCGTTCGCCGCCACGGGGGCGGTGTTCGGCACGGTCACCGCCAGCGTGACCTCGGCTTCGCGCACCGCGTCGCCGTACTGCACGCGGTAGCGGAAGCCGTCCGCGCCCGAATAGCCGGCACGCGCGGTGTAGACCGCCGTCGAACCCGAGACCGTCACGGTGCCTTCGTTCGGCGCACGCACGATCGAGTACGACAGCGCGCCGCCGTTGCCGATGCTGCCCGGCAAGCCGATCGACACAGGCGTCCCGGCCACGGCCGACGCGCTGACCGGCGAGGCCGACAGCGGCGCGTAGGTCTGCACGATGCGCACACCGCCATCCACCGACACCATCAGCAACGAGCCGTCCTTCGACAGCTTCGTGCGTCCCTGCTCGTAGGCGTTGTTGCCGACCCAGCTGAAACTCTGCTCGAGATCGTGGCTGCCGACCTGGGTGAACGTGTTCATGTCGTAGACCCGCACCTGGCTCGATCCTGCCCACGGGAAGTAGGCCTTGCGCTCGACCGGATGGTAGGCGACGCCGATCGGCAGCGCACCGGCGTACTGCCCGAGCGTCGCGACCTTTCGATACGCCTCGTCGTAGATGAAGGCGCCGGCGTAGGTCGGAATCGCGAACTGGCTGCCGAGGCGGTCGGTCGCGATCTCGAAGTTGAACCACGAGGTTCCGTTGGTGTAACCCTGGCGCCGGACGATGGCGCCGGTCGGAACGTCGATCAGGCCCCACGGGCCATCCGAACTGTTCGACTCCGCGAACGCCACGGTCTCGCCGTCTCCGCTCGCCGACAGCATCGTCGACTGGCTCACCGATGCCAGCGCGGTCCACGTGCCAGTCGCCGGATCCAGCTTGCGCATCTGCGTCCAGCCGGAACCCCAGAAATCGGTGGTCGCATAGACCTTGCCGTCGCCCGCGAAGGCCACCGAATGGGTGCCGCTTTCGTAGGTGCTGGCCTTGGCGAAGCTGGGCTTGCGCAACGAGAGGTCATCGAGCGACACAAGGTGAACCCAACCGTTGGCGCTGTCAGAGACATCGTCGGCGACCACCAGGCTGGCGCTGTCCTTCGAGATGTCGATGCCGCGCAGCATGCCGCCGAGCACGATCGGCGACAGGAAGGTCCCGCTCGCCACGTGGTAGCGCAGCACCTCGCCGCCCTGGGTGATGTAGACGAGTCCACGCGCGTCGTCGTGGACCATGTCGACGCGCTGCGGCGCCGCGATCAGCGTGCCTTCGGCGAAGACGGAAAACGGGATCGCCAGCGCCGCGAGCGCAAGCGTCCCCACCACGACGCGCATCGCGCGCCGCGGAATCCTGCGGATATCCATACAAGTGCTCCTTGAGAAGTTCCCGGGTCCGGGATCGCGCGCCCCTGCGCGCTTCGGCCGGATGGGTATTGTCGAGGAGTGGTCTCTCAGGGCCTGAGACTGCCGAGCGTGATCACGCCGTGACCCAGTTCATGAAGGCGAAGAACAGGCGCGCCGTCGACACGGCACACAACACCATGGCCAGCATGGTGACGATCAGGAAGATCTGCGACTGCCCCCAGGACATCAACGCATCGTCGTCGAGTTTGAAGATGCGACGCAGGATCCAGTCGATCCATCGCAGTCCCCGTGCCCAGCGGGAGAGCATGACGGCTGCGAACAACGCAGTGAACACGAACACGAACAGCTCAGCCAGCATGCGTCCCCCTGCATGGAAACTCGACCCGGAATCGCGGTTACTCGAAACTCCCCATCGAATCGAACGCGAGGTTGTCGAAGCGCGTGTATTCGCCGAAGAACTTCAGCTTGAACGAGCCGGTCGGGCCCGAACGCTGCTTGCCGATGATGATCTCGGCCAGCCCCTTGTCCGGCGAATTTTCCTTGTTGTAGTAATCGTCGCGGTAGATGAAGACGATCATGTCCGCGTCCTGCTCGATGGCGCCCGATTCGCGCAGGTCGGCCATCACCGGACGCTTGTCGGCGCGGGTTTCCAGCGAGCGGTTGAGCTGCGACAGCGCGATGACCGGCACGCCCAGCTCCTTCGCCAGGCCCTTGAGCGATCGCGAGATCTCGGAGATTTCCGTTGCGCGGTTCTCGCTGTTGCCCGGCACCTGCATCAGCTGCAGGTAGTCGATCACGATCAGGCCCAGGCCGTGCTCGCGCTTGAGGCGGCGCGACTTCGCGCGCAGGCCTTCGGGCGACAGGCCGGGCGTGTCGTCGATGAAGATCTTGGTTTCCTTGATCATCCGGATCGCGCTGCTGACGCGGCTCCAGTCTTCGTCTTCCAGCTGGCCGGTACGCAGGCGCGTGGCGTTGACGCGGCCGTTCGCGGAGATGAGACGCAGGGCCAGCTGCGATGCCGACATTTCCATCGAGAACACCGCGACCGGCTTTTTCGTCTTGATCGCCGCATGCTCGGCGATGTTGAGCGCGAAGGTGGTCTTGCCCATCGCGGGACGCGCCGCGAGGATGATCAGGTCGGTCGGCTGCAGGCCGGCGGTCATCTCGTCGAATTCGGTATAGCCGGTCGGCAGGCCGGTGACGCCGCCGCCGTTCTGGTAGCGCGTCTGCAGCACGTCGAAGGCTTCGGCCATCGCCTTGTTGATCGCGACGAAGTCGGTGCGCCCCTGCGAACGCGCTTCGGAGATCGCGAAGACTTCCTTCTCGGCCTCGGCCAGGATCTCGTCGCTGTCGCGCCCTTCCGGCTGGAAGGCGTTGTTGACGATGCCGGTGCCCGTGTCGATCAGCTGGCGCAGGATCGACTTGTCGCGGACGATCTCGGCATACGCGGCGATGTTCGCCGCCGAGGGCGTCGTGCTGGCCAGTTCGATCAGGTAGGCGCCGCCGGCGACCAGTTCCGAGAACCCGTTCGACTCGAACCATTCGCCCAGCGTCACCGCGTCGTAGGGCTTGCTCTTTTCCGCCAGCTCGCGGATCGCGCGATAGATCAGCTGGTGGTCGCGGCGGTAGAAGTCTTCCTCGTTGAGCCGGTCGGCGACGCGGTCGAAGGCGTCCGGCGCCAGCATCAGGCCACCGAGCACGGCCTGCTCGGCCTCGATGGACTGCGGCGGGATCCGCAACTGCTCGACCCGGCTGTCGCTGAAGGTGTCGCGGCGACGGTTGTTGTCGCCGTAGGCGTTGGGACGGAAGGCCATCGTGGAATGCTGCTCCGGAAGAACGCGGCGAGGGACGGAAGCTGGGCTGTGCCGGTCAGGCATCCTATGCCGCGACCGAGCGCGGGTGTTGCAGACAAGTCTATGGAAAACCTGTGCATAACTTCGGGCCCGGGTGTCTCATCCCTGGAGACGACGACCGGGACCCGAACCTGGCCCGACGAAAGGCGAGTGGGCCCTTCAAACGAAACGGGCGCCTTGCGGCGCCCGTCCCGGTGACACATGCGTGAAGCGGATCAGGCGGCTTCCGGCTCGATGACGACCTTGACCGGCACTTCGACGTCGGCGTGCAGGTGCACGAGAACTTCGTGTTCGCCGATGTTGCGCAGCGGGCCCGAGCCCATGACGACTTCGGACTTGCCGACCTTGTGGCCGGCGGCGGTCAGGGCCTCGGCGATGTCGCGCGGGCCGACCGAACCGTACAGCTTGCCTTCGGTCGAGGCGTTGGCCTGGATCGTGACGACCACGCCGTCGAGCGCGTTGCGGCGGCTCTCGGCATCGTCGGCCAGCGCCTTGGCCTTGGCTTCGTACTCGGCGCGCTTGGCTTCGAACGCGGCGACGTTGGCGGCGGTGGCCGGCACGGCCTTGCCCTGCGGCACGAGGAAGTTGCGGCCGTAGCCCGGCTTGACCTTGACCTTGTCGCCCAGGTTGCCGAGGTTCACGACTTTCTGCAGAAGAATGAGTTCCATGATGACTCCGTATTCGTTAGCGGGCGCGCTGGATGGGCGCCCGCAACTGGTGGCTGTCCGAATGGACGGGAAAACGATGCAGAACGCTCGATCGCACAGCCAGCGATGGCCCGGCTAGGAGCGGACGGACGCGCAAACCGGAGTTGGCTCAAGGCCAATGAGGATTTGCGCGGCCGGCCGGCGACAACGCCGGGGCGAGCTGGCGCAGCGATCAGACGTTGTGGTTGTCCGTGTACGGGATCAGGGCCAGGAAACGCGCACGCTTGACGGCGGTGGCGAGCTGGCGCTGGTACTTGGACTTCGTGCCAGTGATGCGGCTGGGCACGATCTTGCCGTTCTCGGTGAGGTTCTGGCGCAGGGTGTTGAGATCCTTGTAATCGATCTCCTTCACGCCTTCGGCCGTGAACTTGCAGAACTTGCGGCGACGGAAGAACTTGGACATGGGTGCGCTCCTCAGGCTTCGGCGGATTCGGCGGCGTCTTCGCCGTCAGCGGTATCGGGGGCGGCATCGTCGTCGCGACGGCGGCGTTCGCCCTTCTCGGCCTTGTCCTTGTCATCCTTGTTCTTCATGATCAGGGACTGCTCGGTTTCCGGGCCGTCGCGCTTGATGACGAGGTGACGGAGCACGGCGTCGTTGAAGCGGAAGGTGTCGACCAGTTCATTCAGGACATCGAGGCTGGTCTCGATGTTCATCATGATGTAGTGGGCCTTGACCAGGTTCTGGATCGGGTACGCGAGCTGGCGGCGGCCCCAGTCTTCGAGGCGGTGGATCTTGCCGTTGCCGTTCTCGACGAGCGACTTGTAGCGCTCGACCATCGCCGGCACCTGCTCGCTCTGGTCCGGATGGACCATGAAGACGATTTCGTAATGACGCATTGCGGTGTCCTTGTGGATATCGACAGGCGGGATTGCCTGCGAAAGCCCCCCGACGCCGGGCTGGCGACGGTGGAGCAAGGTCCCCTGCCGGGACGCGGGTCCGAGCGGGAGCCAGAAAGTATGGCAGGTTCAAGCACTTGGGCGCAAACCCGGACCCACCCGAACACGGTCCGGGGGCAACCGGGACCTCCGGCGGATGCCGGCTGGGCGGGTTTGCGGGATAGTGGCGCCCTTTCGCCTGCCCATCCCGACCTTGCCCGCCATGTCCCGAACCCGCCGCACCGGCCTCGCCTGCGCCCTCGCGCTCGCCCTGGTCCCAGCCATGCTCCCGGGCCTCGCCCCGACCGCCCTCGCGACCACCCCGCCTCCGCCGGCTCCGCCCTCGCCGACCCCAGCCGCCGCGCCCGCGCTGCCGGCCCAGCTGGCCGACTTCGACGCCTACGTCGAAGCGGTCCGCAAGACCTTCGACGTGCCGGGTGTGGCCGTGGTGGTGGTCAAGGACGGGGCGGTGGTCTTCGAGCGCGGCTACGGCGTGCGCGAGCTGGGCGGCGCGCCTGTGGATGCCGGGACGATGTTCGCGATCGCCTCGAACACCAAGGCCTTCACCGCCGTCGCCCTCAACATGCTCGCCGAGGAGGGCAAGCTGAAGATGGACGACCGGGTGGTCGACCACTTGCCCTGGTTCCAGATGGCCGATCCCTACGTGACCCGCGAGATGCGCATCCGCGACCTGCTCGCGCACCGCAGCGGCCTGGGGCTTGGCGCCGGCGACCTGCTCTACTGGCCCGGCACCGACTACAGCACCGAAGAGGTCGCGCGGCGACTGCGCCACGTGCCGATCGCCGGCTCGTTCCGCGACCGCTATGCCTACGACAACATCCTATACGGCGTGGCGCAGCTGGTCGTCGAGAAAGCGAGCGGCCAGCCCTTCGAAGCCTTCCTGCGTACGCGCATCCTGCAGCCGCTGGACATGCGCGAGACCCGCTTCAACAGCGACGCGCTGCAGCCGGGCGACAACGTGGCAACCGGCTATGCGCTCGCCGACGGCAAACGCCTGGAACCGGCGCCGCGCCTGAGCTGGCACAACGTCTCCGGCGCCGGCGGGCTGTACGCCAGCGCCCGCGACATGGGCACCTGGATGCGCCTGCAGTTGGCCGGTGGCGCGTATCGCGACGCGGACGGCAAGGAACAGCGGCTGTTCTCCGAGAAGACCCAGGCGGAGATGTGGTCGATGATCACGCCGATCCCGGTGGGCCTGCCTTCGGTGCCGGAACTGCTGCCGGCAAAGCCCAACTTCGTCGGCTATGGCCAGGGCTGGATGCTGTCGGACTACCGTGGCCAGAAGCTGGTCTGGCACACCGGCGGCTGGCCGGGCCAAGTGTCGCGCCTGACCCTGCTGCCGGATCGCAAGCTCGGTGTGATGGTGATGACCAGTGCGGAACTCGGCGGCGCGTTCAACGCGATCACCCTGCGCGTGCTCGACGCCTACCTCGACGCGCCGAAGACCGACTGGAACGCGGCCTATGGCGCGGCGCTGGCGAAGTCGCGCGCCAAGGGCGACGAGAGCTGGGCGAAGCACCAGGCCGCGCGGGCGAAGGGGTCGAAGCCTGCCCTGCCCCTCGCTGGCTATGCCGCGACCTATCGCGACCCGTGGTATGGCGATGTCGTGGTGTCGCAGGAGAACGGCGCGCTGCGCATGCGCTTCTCGCGCACGAAGTCGCTGATCGGCACGCTGCAGCACTGGCACCACGACACCTTCCTGGTGCGCTGGGACGAGCGCTGGCTGAATGCCGACGCCTTCGTCACCTTCTCGCTGACGCCCGACGGCAAGGTCCGCGAGGCACGCATGGAAGCGATCTCGCCGAACACCGACTTCAGCTTCGACTTCCAGGATCTGGTGCTGACGCCGGTGAAATGACGCGGAACGTGTAGAGCGGAGCTTGCTCCGCTCGTCCATCAAGGCAACACATGAGCGGAGCAAGCTCCGCTCTACACGGGAAAGATCAGCGACGCGCGGCGATCCACGCGTCGATGTGCTTCTCCAGGGTTTCCAGCGGCACCGAGCCGGTTTCGAGCACGGCATCGTTGAAGTCGCGGACATCGAATTTTTCGCCGAGCGCGGCCTTCGCCTTCGCACGCAGTTCGGAGATGCGGATCTGGCCGATCTTGTAGGCCAGCGCCTGGCCGGGCGTGCCGATGTAGCGGTCGATCTCGTTGACGATGTCGAGTTCGGCCTTCGGCGCGTTGTCCTTGAAGTAGGCGATGGCGCGCTCGCGGCTCCAGCCCTTGGCATGCATGCCGGTGTCGACGACCAGGCGCACCGCGCGCCACATTTCGTAGGCGAGCTGGCCCATGCGGTCGTAGGGATCGTCGTACAGCCCCATGTCATAGCCGAGCTGCTCGGCGTACAGCGCCCAGCCTTCGCCGTAGGCGACGAAATAGGCGGTGCGACGGAACATCGGCGCATCCGGCAATTCCAGGCCGCGCGCGAACTGGAAATGGTGGCCCGGCACGGCCTCGTGCAGCGACAGCGGCATCATTTCCCAGATCGGCCGCGATTCGGGCTTGTACAGGTTGACGTAATAGAAGCCGGCACGACTGCCGTCGCTGGCGCCCTGCTGGTAGTAGGCCGTGGTGGTATCGGGCGCGATGTTGTCGGGGATCGGGCGCACGCCGTAGGGCTGGCGCGGGATGGTGCGGAACACCTTCACCAGCTCCGGATCGATGCGCTTGGAGATCGCCTGGTAAGCGGTCAGCAGCGCTTCGGGCGTCTTGTGGAAGAACTTCGGGTCGGTGCGCAGGTGGTCGAAGAACGCGGCCAGGTCGCCCTGGAAACCGACCTCGACGCGGATCTTCTCCATCTCGGCGCGGATGCGCGCCACTTCCTTCAGGCCGATGTCGTGGATCTGGTCGGCGGTGAGGCGCGTGGTGGTGTAGTCGGCAGCGAGGAAGTCGTAGTACGCGCGACCGTCGGGCAGGTCGCTCACCGCGATCCCGGCCCGGGTCTTCGGCAGGTACTGGTCGTTGAAATACGCCTGCAGGGTGCGGTACGCCGGGACGATCTTCTGCGCGATGACCTCGCGCGCCTCGGCCTGCAGCGCGGCGCGGTCGGCCTCGGGCACGCCGGCCGGGAACTTCAGGAACGGCCGGTAGAACGGGCTCTTCGCCGGGTCGTCGACCACCTGTGCGGCGATCTGCCCGGGCACGCGCTGCATCAGCACCTTCGGCGGCACCTGGCCGGCCTTGACGCCCTCCTTCATCAGGACGATCACCTGGTCGATCGCGACCGGCAGCGCGCGCATGCGCGCCAGCCAGCTGCGGTAATCGCGGGTCGTCGCGAACGGCAGGCCCTCGGCCAGGCCGTCGGCGGACTGGATGCCGCCCTGGTGGCTGACCGGCTGCAGGTATTCGCGGAAGCGCTGGCGCGCGACGCGGTTCTGCTGCAGCCACAGGAAGGTGTCGTAGTTGAGCTGGTCGGCGGGCGACAGCTTTGCGCGGCCGAAGCCCTTGATCCGCTCGAGCGCCTCGCGGTCGGCGCGCGCGCTGGCCTCGATGGCCGGCAGGCTGAAATCGGACCAGCGATCGTCGAAGCGCCGGTCGCCCTGCAGCGACGCCCCTTCCGGGCTCTCGCGCAGGCCGCGCTCCCATTCCTCGGCGAAGAAGGCGTGCAGGCGCTTGCCCTCGTCGGCCGGCTGGGCGCGGACAGGCGCGACGGCCGCGATCAGGACAAACGCCGCACAGGCGGCACGGGCCACCGCACGGATCGGATGACTGGGCATGAGCGATTCCCCTTCTGGCGAAGGCCCGAGTCTATCCCGCCATGCCGACTGGACCGATAGGTCGAAAGTCAGGCCGCCTTGTCGGCGTCGGTGGTGAAGCTGGAACCGCAGCCGCATTCCCCGGCGACGTTGGGGTTGCGGAACAGGAACTGTTCGTTCAGGCCCTGCTTGTGGAAGTCGATCTCGGTGCCATCGACCATCGGCAGGCTGTCGGCGTCGATGAAGATCCGGACGCCGGCGTATTCGCTGACCACGTCGCCGGGGCGCTCGTCGCGGGCGAGGTCGACGACGTAGCTCCAGCCGGAACAACCGGTGCGCTTGACGCCGAAGCGGAGGCCGAGGGCGCCGGGGGTGGCGGCGAGGAAGCCCTGGACGCGTTCCAGGGCAGCGGGAGCGAGGGAGATGGCCATGGGGGAGATTCTAGCCTGAAGGGTCGAGTAAACTTGGGGGCTCGACACATATCGGCGCGTTGGCGCGGGAATTCAAGGCATGGGAATCGAAAGCGTGAAGAGCGTGAAGCAGGGACTGGCCGGTGAAGGCGCCGGCGGCGAAATCACGATCAAGGGCTGGGTTCGCACCCGCCGCGATTCCACGGCACTGAGCTTCGTCCAGGTCAGCGACGGCTCCTGCTTCGCGCCGATCCAGATCGTGGCAACCGATGCCCTGCCCAACTACGAGTCCGAAGTGAAGCGCCTGTCCGCCGGCTGCGCCGTGGTCGTCACCGGCACGCTGGTGCCGTCGCAGGGCAAGGGCCAGAGCTTCGAGATCCAGGCCAGCCGCGTCGAGGTCGTCGGCTGGGTCGACGATCCGGAGACCTACCCCATCCAGCCGAAGCAGCACACGATGGAATTCCTGCGCGAGGTCGCCCACCTGCGCCCGCGCACCAACCTGTTCGGCGCCGTCACCCGCATCCGCCACTGCCTGGCCCAGGCGATCCACCGCTTCTTCCACGAAGACGGCTTCTACTGGGTCAACACGCCGATCATCTCGACCTCCGACGCCGAGGGCGCGGGCCAGATGTTCCGCATCTCCACCCTCGACATGATGAACCTGCCGCGCACGGCCGACGGCAACATCGACTTCTCGAAGGACTTCTTCGGCAAGGAAACCTTCCTCACCGTGTCCGGCCAGCTCAACGTCGAGGGCTACTGCCTGGCGCTGAGCAAGGTCTACACCTTCGGCCCGACCTTCCGCGCCGAGAACAGCAACACCAGCCGCCACCTGGCCGAATTCTGGATGATCGAGCCGGAAATCGCCTTCGCCGACCTGAACGACGACGCGACCCTGGCCGAGCGCTTCCTGAAGTACCTGTTCCGCGCGGTGCTGACCGAGCGCGCAGACGACATGGCATTCATTGCGGAACGCGTGCAGAAGGACGCGATCACGCGCCTGGAGAATTTCATCAATGCGCCGTTCGAGCGCATCGACTACACCGAAGCCGTTCGCCTGCTGCAGGAGAGCAAGCAGAAGTTCGATTTCCCGGTCGAATGGGGTCTGGACCTGCAGACCGAGCACGAGCGCTGGTTGACCGAAGTGCACGTCGGTCGTCCGGTGGTGGTGATGAACTATCCCGAGCACTTCAAGGCCTTCTACATGCGTCTGAACGATGACGGGAAAACAGTGGCCGCGATGGACGTGCTGGCCCCGGGCATCGGCGAGATCATCGGCGGCTCGCAGCGCGAGGAGCGCCTCGACGTGCTCGACGCGCGCATCGCGCAGTTCGGCCTCGACCCGGCGCACTACCAGTGGTATCGCGACTTCCGCCGCTACGGCACGGTGCCGCACGCCGGTTTCGGCCTGGGCTTCGAGCGCCTGGTGGTCTATGTCTGCGGCCTGGCCAACATCCGCGACGCCATCCCGTTCCCGCGTGCGCCGGGTTCGGCGGAGTTCTGACGGAACGCCTGCGATGAACGACTTTTCCGGCGCCATCGAGATCGACGGCGACTGCGTGGTGATGTACCGGCCGACCGGTCCGGAGGAGCTCGCACTGGTCGAAGCCAGCGGTTTCCGTCGCTGGCCGCCGCGCCTGCCCGAACAACCGATCTTCTACCCGGTCACCAACGAACGCTACGCGATGGAGATCGCGACGCGCTGGAACATCAGGGACAGCGGCGTCGGCTACGTCACCCGCTTCCGCGTCCGCAAGGCCTGCGTCGACCGCTACGCGGTGCAGAAGGTCGGCGGCGCGCACCACACCGAATGGTGGGTGCCGGCGGAGGAGCTGGACGCCTTCAACGACGAAATCGTCGGCCTGATCGAAGTGATCGGCGAATACCGCCACGACCCGGAAGCCACTGCACCATGATCCTGTTCTTCGCCCTCGTCTCGCTCGCGCTGGCCATCGCCGGGTTCTGCGCGCTGGTGATCTTCTGGCCGCTGACCCTCGTCCATCTGCGTGATCGTCATCCGGAGCTGCACGCCGGGCTGGGCGAGTTCGCGTTCGCGAATCCTTCGGCGCTGTGGTGGCTGCTGCTCGGCGGCTATCGTCAGACCGGCGACAGCAACCTCAGCGGCCTGGCGACGCCGGCCCGCGTGGCGCTGAGCGTGATCCTGCTCGGCCTGTTCTCGGCGGGCATCCTCTGGCTGTGGGCGGAGATCTCCGCATGACCGGTTCCGCGTTCGACGAGATCCGCACGGAATGGTGGCTGGCCAGCCTCGGCCGCACGATCGTCTGGGCACGCCTGCGCGTGCTGGAAGCCGGCACCGCCGAGGTGTTCGACAGCGACGGCAACACCCTGGCCTACGACAGCGAAGACAGCGCCCGCGCCGCACTGATGGACGCCGAATTCGTGAGCTGGGATGGCCTGGACGAGGAAGATGCGCTGGAGCGCGGCTTCTCGCTCGGCGAGATCGCACCGCCGCATGGCGATGACGACGCGGCACTGCGCGCTCGCATGGTGCTGACGCTCGGCGCGCGGGCCTGAACGCAGGATCGGCTGCGGTCGGCGCACGCAACGGAAGGGAATCGACCATGTACCAGCCGCGCGCCTTCATCGAATCCGATCTCGCCGCGCTGGATGCGCTGGTCGAGGCCGATCCCTTCATCACCCTGGTCAGCACCGGCGACGACGGATCGCCCTTCGTCAGCCACCTGCCGGTGCTCTATCGCCGCGACGGCGACGATGTGCTGGTCGAAGGCCACTGGGCACGCCCCAATCCGCAGGCCGGGCACGTCGGGCGGATGCTGATGATCGTGCATGGGCCGCACGCCTACGTGTCGCCCGGCTGGTATCCGGACAAGGAGACGGCGGCGCGCGTGCCGACCTGGAACTACGCGGTCGTGCACCTGCACGGCAGCGTCGAGACCTTCGAGGACGAAGCCGCACTGGCCGATCTCGTCGACCGCCTCAGCCGGCGCTTCGAGCCCACGGTCGGCAACGACTGGCGCTTCGAACCCGAACGCGCCGACCATCGCAGCCAGCTGCGGGGCATCGTCGGCTTCCGGTTCCGGCCGGTGCGCATCGACCTGAAATTCAAGCTCAGCCAGAACCATCCGCCCGCCAACCGGCAGGCGGTCATCGACGCCATGGCCGCGCGCGACGACTGCGATGCCCGGGCGATCGCCCACCTCATGCGCGCCCGGGAACCGGGCAGCGCCGAATGACGGACACCCGACCATGGACCTGAACCTCAGCGGCAAGCATGCGCTCGTCTGCGGCGCCTCCGAAGGCATCGGCCGCGCCACAGCGCACGAACTGGCGCTGCTCGGCGCGGACGTGACCGTGCTCTCGCGCAACGCCGCCAAGCTGCAGGCGGTGGTCGATGCCCTGCCCCGCTCCGGCGCGCAGCGTCACGGCCTCGTCGCCGCGGATGTCGCCGACACAGACGGCCTGCGCGCGGCCGTGCAGGCGCTGGCGCACGAACGGCCGGTGCACGTGCTGGTGAACAACACCGCCGGCCCGCCCGGCGGTGCGGCACATGCGGCGGCCGAAGACGCCTTCGTCGACACCTTCCGCAAGCACCTGCTCGCCAACCACGCGCTGGTGCAGTCGGTGCTGCCCAGCATGCGCGCCGCAGGCTGGGGCCGGATCGTCAACGTGATCTCGACCTCGGTGTACGAACCGATCCCGAACCTCGGCGTGTCGAACACCATCCGCGGCGCAGTGGCGAGCTGGGCCAAGACCCTGTCGCGGGAACTCGGCGGCGAGGGCATCACCGTGAACAACGTGCTGCCGGGCTACACCCGCACCGGCCGCCTCGACCAGATCCTGCACGACCGCGCCGCCGCCAGCGGCAAGAGCCAGGAGGATGTTGCCGCCGGGATGCGCCAGACCGTGCCCGCCGGCCGCTTCGCCCAGCCGGAGGAGATCGCCGCCGCGATCGCCTTCCTCGCCTCGCCCGCCGCCGGCTACATCAACGGCGTCAGCCTGGCGGTGGACGGCGGGCGGATGCAGTCGATCTGATCTCCATGCGCCTGCACAGCAGCTCGCCATGATCTTGCTTCGCCTGCTCCTCTGCGCCCTCGTCTTCGCCGCGAGCATCGTCGTCGGCTGGGATTTCCTGGTCGAGTCGCTGGGACAAGGCTCGCACGCGCTGGCAGCGGGCTGGTTCGGCATCCCGCTCGGCGCCATGGTGATCGGAATGGGCCTGATGACGCCCGCCGTCGGCCTGGGCGCATCGCTGCTCGTCGCCCGCCTGCTGCGTGTCCCCGAACCCATACGGCCCGAAGATCCCCGTTCGCTCCACGCCCATGTCGCCGCGCAGGCGACCTACCCGCTGGTGCTGCTGGCGGTCTCGATGGCGATGTGGCGCTACTTCCCGCCGCAGGCCAGCGAATACGCGCGCTTCGGCCGGGCGTTCTTCGTCACATCGGGCGTGCTGGCACTGACCTTCTGCACCTTCGGGGCCCTGGTCGCTGCCTCGACGCTGCTGAGGCAGCCGCTGACGGTCGATCGCGCCTGAAACCCGGCCCCCCCGACGTTGCGTCCCCGCCGCCGCTGCGGCAACGTATGCCGCTCCCCCGACCTCCGGAATGCCCCATGGAACAGGTGCTCACCAGGGACCGCCGCGACAGCCAGCGCGTGCCCTATCCGATGAAGGTACTGGTCCAGTACAGCGACATGGCCTGGGTTGCCGACGTGCTGGACCTGTCGACCGGTGGCTGCGGCATCTATCGCCCGGCCGGCTTCCTGCTGAGCCCGGGCAACGTCGCGCAATTGTTCTTCTTCGAGGGCTGCGGCCCCGCCGTGCGCGTCTCCGCGTGCATCGCGCGGATCACCGAACGCCACATCGGCTTCGAATACCACGAGCCGCAGCACATCCCGCCGACGCCGGGCTGAGGCGCGCATCCGGGCCCGCCCAGCACCCGTAACGCGTGGCATCCCGAACGACGAGCCCGCCCGATGCCAGAAGGTCCTGAAATCCGCCGTGCCGCCGACGCCCTCGCCGCTGCCGTCGTCGGCAGGCCATTGGCGCGCGCCTGGTTCTGGACACCCGCGCTGCAGCGGCACGCGAAGGATCTGGTCGGGCGCACCATCGAATCGATCACCCCGCACGGCAAGGCCCTGCTCACCCGCTTCGACCACGGCTGGACGCTGTACAGCCACAACCAGCTGTACGGCGTGTGGAAGGTGGCCGCTGCCGGCGAACGCCCGGACACCACGCGCAGCCTGCGTGTCGCGCTGGAGACGGCGGACCGGGCGATCCTGCTGTATTCCGCGTCCGACGTGGCGATGTGGCGCAGCGACGAGGTCCACCAGCATCCCTTCCTGGTGAAGCTTGGGCCGGACGTGCTCGATCCCGCGCTCGATGCGGCCACAGTGGCCGCGCGCCTGCGCGAGCCGCGCTTCCGGGGACGCGCGCTGGCGGCGCTGCTGCTCGACCAGGGCTTCCTCGCCGGCATGGGCAACTACCTGCGCTCGGAAGTGCTGTTCGCGGCGAAGCTGGCACCGGACCTGCGGCCTGCCGATCTCGGCGCCGCGCAGGTGCGGGCACTGGCGAAGGCCCTGCTCGACATCCCGCGTCGCAGCTACGCCACGCGCGGCATCGAGGCCGCGTCCGGGATGCGCGAGGACTACCTGACCGACACGCCCGAGGGCTTCCGCTTCAAGGTCTTCGACCGCGAGGGCCAGCCCTGCGAGCGCTGCCGGACGACCATCGTCCGCGAAGAGCACGGCACGCGCCGTCTCTACCTCTGCCCGCGCTGCCAGCTCCCTACGCCTGTGAATTGACGCGAACTGCGGCGAATGTGCACGACGCCGGCACGCGCTGCGGGACAGGAGCGACCGCGACCGGTAAGCTTGCCGGCATGGACACCTACCTGCACGTGATCGGTGGCGCCCCCCGCGCGTCGCGCAGCGGCCGCACGCTTGATGTCTTCGATCCGGCTCGTGGCCATGCCTATGCCCGCGTCGCCGCAGGCGACGGCGACGAGGCCGCCGCCGCGATCGCCGCCGCACAGGCCGCCTTCCCGGCCTGGTCCGCACTGCCGCCGACCGAACGCGCGCGCTGGCTGGAACGCCTGGCCGATGCGATCGAAGCCCGGCTCGACGATTTCGCCCATGCCGAAGCCCGCGACGGCGGCAAGCCTTTCGCCCTTGCCCGCGATGCCGAAATCCCGCGCGCGATCTCCAATCTCCGCTTCTTCGCCCACGCCGCGACCCAGTTCGCCAGCGAATCCCACCACGGCCAGGCCGGGCTGAACTACACGCTGCGCCAGCCGCTGGGCGTGGTCGCGACGATCTCGCCGTGGAACCTGCCGCTCTACCTGTTCACCTGGAAGATCGCCCCGGCGCTGGCGGCGGGGAATACGGTCGTCGCCAAGCCGTCCGAAGTGACGCCTGCCACCGCGACGATGCTGGGCCAGCTCGCCTGCGAGATCGGCTTTCCTGCGGGCGTGCTCAACATCGTCCACGGCCTCGGCCCCGACATCGGCGAGCCGCTGATCGCGAATCCAGCGGTGAAGGCGGTCTCGTTCACCGGCAGCACCGCCGTCGGCCGGCGCATCGCCGTGCTCTGCGCGGAACGCCTGAAGAAGGTGTCGCTGGAACTGGGCGGCAAGAACCCGACCGTGGTGTTCGCCGACAGCGACTGGCGCGCGCATCTGGACACGATCGTGCGCTCGGCCTTCCAGAACAGCGGCCAGATCTGCCTGTGCGGCTCGCGCATCCTGGTCGAACGCAGCATCTACAACGAATTTCGCGACGCGCTGGTCGAACGCGCGCTGGCGCTGCGCGTCGGCGACCCGATGGACAGCGACGCGCGCATGGGCCCGCTGGTGTCGCAGGCGCATTTCGACAAGGTGGTGCGCGCGCTGGAACGCGCGAAGGCCGAAGGCGGCCGGGTGCTCTGCGGCGGCCATGCGCTGGACCGTCCGGGCTGGTTCGTGGCGCCGACGGTGATCGAAGGCCTCGGCCCGGACTGCGGCACCAACCGCGAGGAAATCTTCGGACCTGTCGTCACCCTGCAATCCTTCGCGAGCGACGATGAAGCGCTCGCCCTGGCCAACGCCTCCGACTATGGCCTCGCCGCTTCGGTCTGGACATCGCAGCTGCAGCGCGCGCACCGCTTCGCCGCGCAGCTGCGCGTCGGCATGGTGTGGATCAACACCTGGCTCATGCGCGACCTGCGCACGCCTTTCGGCGGCATGGGCCAGTCCGGCCTCGGCCGCGAAGGCGGCCTCGAAGCCATGCGCTTCTTCACCGAGCCGCGCAACATCGGCATCGCCCTCTGAGAGCCTGAAGGATCGACTCGTGCCCCAATCCCTGAAACCCCTGCTCGACAACAACCGCGACTGGTCCGAGCGCATGCGCCTGGAGGACCCGGAGTTCTTCCAGCGTCTCTCGCAGCAGCAGGCGCCGAAGTACCTGTGGATCGGCTGTTCCGATTCGCGCGTGCCGGCCAACCAGATCATCGGCCTGTCGCCGGGCGAGGTGTTCGTCCATCGCAACATCGCCAACGTCGTGGTGCACACCGACCTGAACTGCCTGTCGGTGATGCAGTTCGCGATCGACCTGCTGAAGGTCGAGCACATCCTGATCGTCGGCCACTACGGCTGCAGCGGCGTGCATGCCGCGCTCACCGGGACCCGCGTCGGCCTGGCCGACAACTGGCTGCGCCACGTCGCGGATGTCGGCGCCAAGCATGCCGCGCTGCTCGACCGCGTCGGCGACGAGGCCGCACGGCACACGCGGCTGTGCGAACTGAACGTGATCGAACAGGTCGCGAACGTCTGCCAGGCCACCGTGGTGCAGGACGCCTGGGCGCGCGGCCAGTCGCTGCGCGTGCACGGCCTGATCTATGGCCTGCACGACGGCGTGGTCCGCCGGCTCGGCCTGCACGTCAGCAGCGCCGAGGAACTGGCTGCACAGTATCCCGGCGCGGTCGCGGCACTGGAGGCCGAAGCGTCGCATCGCCCCGGCAGCGAGCCGCATGCGCACGATGCATGCGGGCACGACGCACACACGCATGACAGGCACGACCCCGCACAGGACGCCTCCCCATGAGCGATGTCATCCATGCCAGCGCCGCGCCCAGGGCTGTCGGCCGCTACCCGCACGCCCGCCGCGTCGGCGATCTGCTGTTCCTGTCGGGCATCGGCCCGCGCGACCCGGCCAGCAACGGCATTCCCGGCAACGTGCACGACGCCGACGGCCGGCTGATCGCCTACGACATCGCCGCGCAGACGCACGCAGTGTTCGCCAACGTGCGCGCGGTGCTCGACGCCAGCGGCGCGCGCTGGGAAGACCTGGTCGACGTGACCGTCTACCTGACCGACATGGCCCGCGACTTCCCGACCTACAACGCGATCTGGGCCGAATACTTCCCCGACGCGGATACCGCGCCCTGCCGCACGACGCTGGGCATCACCGCGCTGCCGACGCCAATCGCGATCGAGCTCAAGTGCGTCGCCGCGCTGTCCGGAGCCGGACGCTGAGATGGAGCTGCTGCTGACCAACCTGACGTCGGCGGTCGTGCTGGCCTTCGTGCTGGGCATCGTGGCCCGCGCGGTGCGCAGCGACCTGGTGATCCCCGACCAGATCCAGACCTATCTCTCGATCTTCCTGCTGCTCGCCATCGGCCTGAAGGGCGGCGTGGCCCTGCGCGGCCAGGACCCGGGCTCGCTGGCGCTGCTGCTGGTGATGACCCTCGCCGCCGGCGCCTTCACCGCCTTCAGCGCCTATGCGGTCGCGAGGTTCCTGCTGGGCGACATCCGTCGCGAAGCGGCGGCGATGGCCGCGCACTACGGCTCGGTGTCCGCAGTGACCTTCATCGCCGCCAGCCAGTTCGCCGAACGCAGCGGGCAGACGCCCGACGGCGTGCTGGTCGCCCTGCTGGTGGTGCTCGAAGTGCCGGCGCTGCTCATCGGCCTGGCGCTGGGACGCAGCACGCAGAGCGATGCCGCCAGCCACCACACGCTGAAGGAAGTGTTCACCGGCAAGACCGCGATCCTGCTGCTCGGCGGCCTCGCGATCGGCGCGATCTCCGGGCCCGACGGCATCAAGAAGGTCGACGCGATGTACTTCGCGCTGTTCCAGGGCGTGCTGATGCTGTTCATGCTCGACATGGGCATGACCGCTGCCGGTCGTCTGGCCGAACTGCGCAGGGGCTGGTGGAAACTCGCGGTGTTCTCGACCGCGCTGCCGCTGGCGCATGGCGTGCTCGGCGTGTTCATCGCCGACGCCTGCGGCCTCTCGATCGGCGGCGCCACGGTGTTCGGCGCGATGCTGTCCAGCGCGTCCTACATCGCGGCGCCGGCAGCGGTGCGCGCCGGCCTGCCCGAAGCCGATGTCGGCCGGTGCATCACCGCCGCGCTCGGCCTCACCTTCCCGTTCAACCTCGCCATCGGCATTCCGCTGTACGCCAGCCTGGCGCAGCGCATCGCCGGCTGACCGCTCCCGCAGAACCGGAGACTTCCCATGCTGCCCAATCCCATCAACCTGCAGGCCTGGATCGACGAGCATCGCCATCTGCTCAAGCCGCCGGTGGGCAACAAATGCATCCACAACGAGGACTTCATCGTGATGGTGGTCGGCGGCCCGAACCAGCGCACCGACTACCACTGGGACGAAGGCCCGGAGTGGTTCATGCAGTTGGAAGGCGAGATGGTCCTGCGCATCCAGGAAGACGGGAAGGTCCGCGACATTCCGATCAAGGCCGGCGAAAGCTTCTACCTGCCGCCGCGCGTGCCGCACTCGCCGCAGCGCATGGCCGGCAGCATCGGCCTGGTGATCGAACGCAAGCGCCTGCCGCACGAACTCGACGGCCTGCTGTGGTACTGCGAACAGTGCAACGCGAAGATCTACGAAGAATTCTTCACCCTGCGCGACGTCGAGCAGGATTTCCCGCCGGTGTTCGACCGCTTCTATCGCTCGCACGAGCACCGCACCTGCAAGGCCTGCGGCCACCTCAATCCGGCACCGGCGAAGTACGACGCCCAGGGCTAGGTCTTTGTAGGAGGGCCTTCAGGCCCGAGCTTTTCGTGGATTCAATAAGGTTGCTCGGAAAAGCTCGGGCCTGAAGGCCCTCCTACAACCCCCACGGCAGGCCCCGTGACACCACCCGGCCCCGGGGGTATCCTCGCTTGGCAATTTTTGCCATCGCCACCGTGATCACGCCGGAGACCGCATGCCCGCCACGATGAACGTCTCGCTGACCGATCCATTGCGTCGGTTCGTCGAGGAAGAGGTCCGCGAGGGCGGCTTCGCCAGCACCTCGGACTACGTGCGCGAACTGATCCGCGAACGCCAGCGCCGCAAGGCCGAGGAAAGCCTCCGCGCGATGATCGCCAGCGGCCTGGGTTCCGGGCCCGCCGAGCCGGTGAGCGAGGCCTTCTTCGCCCAGCAGCGCGAACGCCTCAAGCCATGAATCCCCGTGCACTGCGCCTGCGCCCGCAGGCCGCCGCCGACATCGCCCATCTTGCCGATGCCTGCGCGGCGACGGCTGCCGGCGATGGCCTGCGCTTCATCGATGCCGTCGACGCCGTTTGCGCGCGGCTTGCGGCGTCCCCGGAGATCGGCGTCGACCGCCATCGCCATGTCGTGCCGGAGCTGCCGGTCGCCCTGCGCACGCTGCACGTGCCGGGTTTTCCCCACGTGCTGCTCTGCCACATGGCGCTGCCCGATGCCGTGGAAGTGATCCGCGTGATCGACACCACGCGCGGCATGGAAACGCTGGCCGAGGACATCGCCGCATGAGTCCGCGCATCGCTCGCCCGTTGTTCGCCGCAGCGCTGGCGCTGTGCGCCTTCGCCGCGATCGCGCAATCGAACCCGCCGCCTGCCGCCGCCGCGCAGCCCGAGCCGCCGACCACCGTCATCCATGCAGGCACGCTGCTCGCTTCGCCCGGCGACGCAGCGCTGAAGACGCGCACCGTGGTCGTGCGCGGCGACCGCATCGTCGCGGTGGACGAAGGCTTCCGGCCCGCGTCGCAGTACGGCGCGGATGCGCGGCTGGTCGATCTGTCCGATCGTTTCGTGATGCCGGGCCTGATCGACCTGCACATGCACCTCGCGATCTCGATGAACGTCGATCCCGAGGTCAGCACGTCTCCGGCGCGGCTCGCACTGTCCGGCGCCGGCTACGCGAAGCGCCTGCTCGATGCCGGCGTGACCACGGTCCGCGATGTCGGCGACAACGGCGGCACCGTGTACGCACTGCGCGATGCCATCGCTGCAGGCGACGTGCCCGGCCCGCGCATCTTCGCGGCGGGTCGCGTGATCTCGCGCACCGGCGGCCATGGCGCGAAACATCCGGTACCGACCGAACTACATTTCGAAGCCGCAGGCTGCGACGGCGTGGAGTCCTGCCGCCGCGCGGTACGCGAGAACATCGAGGCCGGCGCGGACTGGATCAAGCTCACCGTCTCCGGCTCCGGCCGCGAAGCCGGTGGTCGCGCCGACGCGCAGCCGATCATGCTCGACGACGAAATCTCCACCGCCAGCGAGGCCGCACGCCGAGCCTACCGACCCATCGCCGCGCACGCGCACAGCACCGCCGCGATCAACGCCGCGCTGCGCAACGGCGCGACGACGATCGAGCACGGCACCTATTTCGACGCCGAATCCGTGCGCCTGTTCAAGCAGCGACGCGCCTGGCTGGTGCCGACCGCCTCGGTCGCGGCCTTCGTGCGCACGCAGCTGTCGATGTTCGCCGGCAGTGGTGACGTGAAGGGCACCGAGGAACTGAAGGCCTGGGCCGACGCCGCTGTGGCCAACCCCGGTCGCGCCTGGCGCGCCGGCGTGCCGCTGGCGTTGGGCACCGATGGCGGCCCGAGCTTCGATGCGGACACCTCCGCGAAGGAAGTCGGCCTGTACGTCGCCGCCGGCGTGCCCGCGTCCGCTGCGCTTGCCGCAGCCACGCGCAACGGCGCCGAGGCGCTGGGCCTGGGCGATTCGCTTGGCCGCGTGCAGCCCGGCTACATCGCCGACCTGATCGCGGTCGACGGCGATCCGCTGGCCGATGTCGAACGCCTGCGTCGCGTCGTCTTCGTGATGAAGGACGGCGCGCTGCACCGGCTTCCGGAGCGCGCGCCATGATCCCGACCCTCTTTTCCCATGCAAGGTCCTGACGCCGCCATGCTCAAGATCGACACCCACGCCCACTACCTGCCGCGCCACTGGCCGGATCTCGCCGCGAAATACGGCGACATCCGCTTTCCGGTGATCCACCACGGCGACGACGGCCGCTCGCGCATCTACAAGGACGGCAAGTTCTTCCGCGAGATCTGGCCGAAGACCTGGGATCCGAAGCTGCGCATCGAGGAATTCGCCGGCTTCGGCGTGCAGGTGCAGGTCATCAGCACCGTGCCGGTGATGTTCAGCTACTGGGCGAAGCCGCAGCACGCGCACGACCTGCACCAGGCGCTCAACGACCACATGGCCGAAGCGCTGCGCGATTACCCGCGCCATTACGCCGGCATCGGCACGGTGCCGCTGCAGTCGCCGCGCCTTGCCATCCAGGAACTCGAGCGCTGTGTCGACCAGCTCGGCCTGCAGGGCGTGCAGATCGGTTCGCACATCAACGACTGGAACCTCGACGCACCGGAACTGTTCGATTTCTTCCAGGCAGCCAGCGAACTCGGCGCCGCGATCCTGATCCATCCCTGGGACATGATGGGCACCGAGTCGATGCCGAAGTACTGGCTGCCCTGGCTGGTCGGCATGCCCGCCGAACAGTCGCGCGCCGCCTGCTGCCTGATCTTCGGCGGCGTGCTGGAACGGCTGCCGAAACTGAAGGTCTGCCTCGCCCACGGCGGCGGCAGCTTCCCCTACACCATCGGCCGCATCGAGCACGGCTTCAACATGCGCCCGGACCTCGTCGCGACCGACAACTTCCGCAATCCGCGCGAATACCTGTCGCGTTTCTACTTCGATTCCTGGGTCGCCGATCCGCGCGCGCTGCGCTACCTGATCGACACCTGCGGCGTCGATCGCATCATGCTCGGCACCGACTACCCGTTCCCGCTCGGCGAGCAGGAACCCGGGGCCGGGATCGCCGCACTCGACCTGTCCGAAGCCGAACAGGCGCGGCTCTATCACGGCACCGCGCTGGAATGGCTGGGCCTGCCGAAGGCGCGGTTCGCATGAAACCGGCGACGGCCATCGCCGCAGCGCTGCTGTCGCTGGCCTGCGTCGCATACGCACACGCGCAGGAAACCAGCCCGCCATCGGAAGGCGATGCGTCGTCGCCGATGCCCGAACTGGTCGACGCCTACATCGGCATCGAACGCCAGGCCGGCGCGGGCAGAACGCTCGATGGCGAACCGCTGTACTTCATCGGCGCGGTCAGGATCGAAGGCGAGCGGATCACGCTGTATCGCGAACTGCGCGTCTGCCGCGAGGCGACCCTGCAGGCGCCGACCTATGCAGGCCAATACTGGTATGCGGGTCGCATCGACATGCAGGTCACGCCCTGGAAGGCCCTGCTGCGAATGACCGGCTGCGACCACTGCGGTCGCGCCGAAACCGCCGAACCCGAACCTGCCGTGCTGGAGATGGACCTGTCGCCGCCGCGTGAAGGCGAACTGCAACTGGGCGAGACCCGCTACAGCCGACGCATGCGCTTCGATCGCACCGATTGCCCCGACGAGCCGGCCGACGCCGCACGCTCCGCCCCTGCACGTCTCGACGCGCACGCTGCCGTTTCTTACGCGAGGACCGAATGACCGATCTGCATCCGACCGACGACTGGGCCCGCGCGCAGGACGCCGCCGATCCGCTGCGCGATTTCCGCGCCCAGTTCCACATCCCGCGCCACGACGGCGCCGAGATGGCCTATTTCTGCGGCAATTCGCTGGGCCTGCAGCCGAAGGGCGCACGCGCCTACGTCGACGAAGTGATGGACAAATGGGCGCGCGACGCGGTCGAAGGCCACTTCCTCGAACCCGCGCCGTGGATGCCGTACCACGAACTCGTCCGCGACGGCATCGCCCAGGTGGTCGGCGCGCAGCCGTCGGAAGTGGTCGCGATGAACTCGCTGACCGCGAACCTGCACCTGATGATGGTCAGCTTCTTCCGGCCCGACGCGCAGCGCAATGTGATCCTGATGGAAGCCGGCGCGTTCCCGTCGGACCGTCATGCGATGGCCTCGCAGTTGCACGCGCACGGGCTGTCGGTCGACGCGCACCTGGTCGAAGTCGAACCGGACCGCGAAGACGGCACGTTCTCGATGGCCGCGATCGAGCGCGCGATCGCCGAACATCGCGATCGCCTCGCCCTCGTGCTGTGGCCCGGCGTGCAGTACCGCACCGGCCAGGCCTTCGACCTCAAGGAGATCGCGCGGCTCGGCCACGCCGCAGGCGCCATCGTCGGCTTCGACCTCGCGCATGCGGTCGGCAACCTGCCGCTGCAGCTGCACGACAGTGGCGCCGACTTCGCGGTGTGGTGCCACTACAAGTACATGAATTCCGGCCCGGGCGCGGTTGCCGGCTGCTTCGTCCACGAACGCCATGCGCACACCGATCGCCCGCGCTTCGCCGGCTGGTGGGGCCACGACCAGGCCACGCGCTTCCGCATGGGCCCGGAGTTCGTGCCCACGCCCGGCGCCGACGGCTGGCAGCTGAGCAATCCGCCGATCCTCGGCCTTGCGCCGCTGCGCGCCTCGCTGGACCTGTTCACGCAGGCCGGCATGCCTGCGCTGCGCGCGAAATCCGAACGCCTGACCGGCCATCTCGAAGCGCTGATCCGTGCGCATCTCGGCGACGTGCTGCAGATCGTCACCCCGGCATCGCCTGCCGAACGCGGCTGCCAGCTGTCGCTGCGCGTGGCCGGCGGACGTGGCATGACTGGCAGAAGCGCAGGTCGCGCGCTGTTCGAATGCCTCGGCGCGCGCGGCGTGCTCGGCGACTGGCGCGAACCCGACGTGATCCGCATCTCGCCCGCACCGCTGTACAACACCCACGCGGACGTGCTGCGCTTCGTCCGCACCGTGCAGGAGTGGCAGGCATGAGCGCCACCGACGATCGCCATCTCACCCTCGTCGGCGCCGGCCTCGCCGGGCCGCTGCTCGGCCTGCTGCTCGCGCGGCGCGGCTGGCGCGTCGACCTGTTCGAACGACGCGGCGATCCGCGCGTCCACGGCTATGCCGGCGGCCGCTCGATCAACCTCGCCCTGGCCGAGCGCGGCCTCAACGCGCTGCGCACCGCTGGGGTCGATGCCGACGTGCTGAAGCAGGCGGTGATGATGCGCGGCCGGATGGTGCATTTCCGCGAAGGTGGCGAACAACTGCAGCGCTATGGCCGCGACGACAGCGAAGTGATCTGGTCGATCAGCCGCGGCGATCTGAACATCCTGCTGCTCGACGCCGCCGAGGCCGCAGGCGTGAACCTGCACTTCGACCGCCGGCTCGAATCGGTCGACTTCGACGCGCAGATCGCGCACTTCGTCGGCGAAGGCGAGGACATCGCCCACCGCTTCAACGCACTGATCGGCAGCGACGGCGCCGGTTCCAGCCTGCGCGCGGCGATGCTGCGCGCCACCGACCTGGGCGAGCGCGTCGAGGTGATGCCACACAGCTACAAGGAACTGGAGATTCCGCCCGCGCTGGACGGCGGTTTCCGCATGGAAGCGAACGCGCTGCACATCTGGCCGCGCGGCGACTACATGTGCATCGCCCTGCCCAATGACGAGCGCACGTTCACGGTCACCCTGTTCATGCCGAACGAAGGCCCGATCAGCTTCGAGGCCACTGCAGACGGCCACGCCGCCAAGACCCTGTTCGAGCGCGACTTCGCCGACGCCGTGCCGCTGATCCCGAACCTCGTCCACGACTACGACGCCAATCCCACCGGCATGCTGGCCACGCTCTACCTCGACCGCTGGCATCTCGACGGTCGCGCGGTGCTGCTCGGCGACGCCGCGCACGCGATGGTGCCGTTCCACGGCCAGGGCATGAACTGCGCGTTCGAGGACTGCGTATCGCTGGCCTCGCACCTGGCGCTGGACCGCGATCTCGCCAGCGCGTTCGCGGCGTTCGAGGCCGAGCGCCGACCGAATGCGGCGGCGATCCAGGCGATGGCGCTGGAGAACTACAGAGAGATGAGCGATCGCGTCGACGACGCGGACTTCCTGCTGCAGCGCCAGCTCGAACGCCAGCTTGCCGAGCGCCATCCCGGACTGTTCGTGCCACGCTACGCCATGGTCAGCTTCATGCGCGTGCCCTACGCCACCGCGTACGAGCGCGGTCGCATCCAGCGCGCACTGCTGGTCGAGGCCACCACGGGCCGCGACAGTCTCGACGGCATCGACTGGGACTGGCTGGACCACGAAGTGCACGCACGCCTCTTACCGCTGGACGCGGGCTGATCGATGGGCGCGAGCTTCCTCTTCTACGACCTGGAAACCTACGGCAAGGATCCGCGTCGCACGCGGATCGCGCAGTTCGCCGCGATCCGCACCGATGAGCAGCTGAACCCGATCGACGAGCCCTGGGATTTCCTGGTCAGACCGGCCGACGACCTGCTGCCTTCGCCGACCGCGACCCTGATCACCGGCATCGAACCGCAGCGCGCCGCGCGCGAGGGCGTGAGCGAATGCGAAGCCTTCGCGCGGATCTACGACGCGATGTCGGTGCCCGGCACCTGCACGCTCGGCTACAACTCGCTCCGCTTCGACGACGAGTTCGTCCGCTACGGCCTGTTCCGCAATTTCTTCGATCCCTACGAACGCGAGTGGCGCGGCGGCAATTCGCGCTGGGACCTGCTCGACGTGATGCGCCTCGCGCACGCGCTGCGCCCTGACGGCATCGTCTGGCCGCTGCGCGAGGACGGTGCGCCTTCGTTCAAGCTGGAACATCTCGCCGAGGCCAACGGCGTGCGCGAAGGCGATGCGCATGAGGCGCTGTCCGACGTGCGTGCACTGATCGGCATGGCGCGCAAGCTCAGGACAGCGCAGCCGAAGCTGTGGGACTATACGCTGCGCCTGCGCGACAAGAAATTCGCCGCGCGCCTGCTCGATACCGTGGCGATGACGCCGGTGCTGCACGTGTCGCAGCGTTTCCCCGCGTCCCGCCTGTGCGCGGCGGCCGTCGTGCCGCTGATCCGCCATCCGCAGATCGACAGCCGGGTCATCGTCTACGACCTGCACGAGCCGGTCGATGCCCTGCTCGCACTCGATGCCGACGACATCGCCGACCGCCTGTACACCCCGGCCGCCGACCTGCCGCCGGACGTGGCGCGCGTGCCGCTGAAGGAAGTGCACCTCAACCGCAGCCCGATGCTGATCGAATGGCAGCATCTGCGCGATGCCGACTTCGGCCGGCTGCGCATCGATCCGGCGCTGGTCGAATCACGCGCCGCACAGCTGCGCGATGCCGGCCCCGCGCTCGCCGAGAAGATCCGCCGCATCTACGCGAAACGCAGCGTGCCGGAGACGCTGGATGTCGACGGATCGCTGTACGACGGCTTCCTGCTCGATGGCGACAAGCGCAAGTTCGCCGAACTGCGCAGCACGCCGCCCGAAGTGCTCGGCAAGCGCGACTTCGCCTTCCAGGATGCGCGCCTGACCGAACTGCTGTTCCGCTACCGGGCACGCAACTGGCCCGGGACGCTGGGCGCCGAGGACACCGAGCGCTGGAGCGCGTATCGCCGCCAGCGACTCGGCGAAGATCGCGGCTGGTCCGAATACACCTTCGAGACGCACCGCGCGGAAATCGAGGCCCTGCGCCTCGCACACCCGGACGACGGCCGCGCGCAGGCGCTGCTCGACCGGGTGCAGGCCTGGGCCCACGACCTGGAAAACACACTGACATGAGCATGCCCACATGAGCACGTACTTTTCCGACCGCAGTTTCAAGTTCCTGCGCAGCCTCGCGCGCAACAACGATCGCGAATGGTTCCATGCGCACAAGGCCGACTACGAGCAGTACGTGCGCCAGCCGTTCCTGGCCCTGATCACCGACCTGCAGCCGGCGCTGCGCGAAGTGAGCGAACACTATCGCGCCGATCCGAAGACCGTCGGAGGCTCGCTGTTCCGCATCCACCGCGACACGCGCTTCTCGAACAACAAGGCCCCGTACAAGAACTGGCAGGGCGCGCGCCTGTTCCATGCGCGCAGCAAGGAAGTCGAAGCGCCGTCGTACTACATCCACCTGCAGCCGGGGAACTGCTTCATCGGCGCTGGCCTCTGGCATCCGGAACCGGACGCACTGCGTCGCATCCGCCACTTCATCGTCGACAACCCGGGCAGCTGGGCCGCCGCCGCGCATGGCACCGCATTCCGCAAGCGCTTCGACCTCGACGACAGCGAGATGCTGGTCCGCCCGCCACGGGGATTCCCCGCCGATTTCGCCCATCTCGACGACCTGCGGCGCAAGAACCACGTCGCCCTGCGCGCCATCGACGACACCACGATGACCGGCCCACGCCTGCTCACGACCCTCGCCAAGGACCTGCAGGGCCTCGGTCCGTACATGGACTACCTCTGCGCGGCGCTGGACCTGGAGTTCTGAGGCAGGGCCGGACGCCGAGCCTCGACACTTCTGTGCAGGCGCGACGCGAGTCGTGACCGGAGATCCGGTGCACGGCCTGCATGGTCGTGCCCGATGACGCACTGCGTCATGACACTGTCAATACGCCCCCGTACCCTCGGGCGCAATGCCATACCCCACAGCATGGCAGGGCTGGAGCCGGCGACGTCCCGAGCCATCAGCAGGGCGCGACTTCGAAGCTCCGAACAGGGAAGGACGCGGCAGGGGCCGCGCATTCATGGACATCGAAACAAGCAAGGGGACAACCAACGTGCTCAAACACCTCTGCGGGCTTCTGCTCGCCCTGGCGGCGCCGTGCGCGCTCGCGAACACCGGCGTGGCCTTCGTCCACGGCACCGGCGCACAGACCAACGCGTACAACGACTACTGGCAGCCCGCCATGGTCGACTCGGTGCGCGGCGGCCTGCCGAACCCGGCGAACTACGTGGTCATCAACTGCGACTTCGGCCAGTACTGGTGGGACAGCCGCGCCGCAGGCTGCCTGGCAGGCCAGCTGACCAACTTCATCAACACCAAGGGCATCACCCGGCTCATCGTCATCACCCACTCCAATGGTGGCAACGTGATGCGCTGGATCATGTCGAACCCGACCTACGACAGCCGCTACCCGAACATCATCAGCAAGACCGTGCGCGTGAACGCGCTGGCGCCTTCGTCCACCGGCACGCCGCTGGCCGACGCGGTGATGAACGGCACCGTCTTCGAGGCCGCGGTCGGCTGGCTGCTCGGCTACCAGAACGATGGCGTGCGCCAGCAGCAGCAGAGCTGGATGGTCTTCTACAACGGCAACTACCTGTACGGCACCAGCGGTCGCCCCGCGCTGCCGAAGACCTTCCGCAGCGTCGTCGGCACCGATGTCGACTCCTCGCCGTTCGACGGCGACAGCTACTGCGGCGGCTACAGCCAGAACGTCGGCCTGGAAGTCACGCAGAACTGGCTCAACAGCTGCTCCGACGGCTTCCTCAACTGCAGCAGCCAGAACGCCGCAGGTTCGGTGTGGTTCTACGACACCGCGCGGATGGCCGGTGGCGAACCGCTGTCGCACAACCAGAGCCGTCGCGCCTGCTTCGGCCTGAACAACATCCTCCGCACCGACATGAGCCAGTGAGGGCACCCATCATGAAACTCGCCATTGCAGCACTCACGGCTTCGCTCACCCTCGCGCTCGCCAGCCAGGCCGCCATTGCGGCACAGCCGATGCGCGCGCCGGTCGCCGGCGACCAAGTGCCCGCGCGCCTCGTCGCCGTGCCCGCCCCCTCCGCCACCATCGAACGCGCCCCGGTGTCCTTCGCCTGGAAGCTGGACCCGAACGCCGCGCTCGCCGCACCGCAGCCGTACGTGGCGCAGAGTCGCGAATACTGGCAGACCGTGGACGCCGCCGAACTCCGCCAGGGCGTCTCGGTGAAGACCTCGGCGCCCGGCGCGTTGATCCGCGTCAGCCCGGCGCGCGGTGCGCGTGCGCTCGACCAGAACGCACTGCGCATCAACGATGCGGGCGGTGCCGCGCGCATCGAGCGCCTCGCGTCGGCGAAGCAGCTCGCTGCCGCCGGCATGGACGTGCAGGACGGCAGCGTGATCGCCAAGCTCGCGCCCGAGGAAGTCGCCGGTGCCTACACCCTGCGCGCCACGCAGGCCGAAGGCCGCTATCTGGTCCACGTGTTCGAACCGCAGAGCAGCGACGTGCTCAACACCGCCATCGACCGCCAGCATGCGCTGGCCGGCGACACGGTGCGCGTGAACATCGGCTTCGACCGTGCCGGCAAGCGTGCGCAGGCCGTGCAGGCCGGCGGACTGCTGGTCGCCCCGGATGGCCGCAGCTGGCCGGTCGCGGTCGGCAAGGACGGCACCGCGCGCGTGAAACTGCCCGCGAACGTCGGCAGCACGCCCGGGCTGTGGGAAGTGCAGGTCTTCGCCAGCGCCGACGGCATCCAGCGCGATGCGCGCACCGCCGTGGCCGTGGCCGCACCGACCGCGCGCTTCAGGGGCCAGTTCGCCTTCGATGCCGCGACCATGCGCATGGCCCTGCCGGTGCAGGCCGGCTCGGTCGGCCGCTACGAGGCACGCGGCACGCTGTACTCCACCGCTTCCGACGGCCAGATGCGCCCGGTGTCGCAGGCGCACAGCGCGGCGTGGATGAAGCGCGGCAACGGCACGCTGGTGCTGCAGTTCGACCGCAGCCACCTGCCTGCCGGCTATGGCGCGCCGTTCGAAGTCCGCGAGCTCTCGCTCAACGACCAGTCGCGCATGGCCCCGCTGGAAAGCCGCTCGCGGACCGGCATCGTCCGCTGAAACACCTCCCCCGCAGGATGCAGCAAGGGGCCGCAAGGCCCCTTGTTTCATTCTGGATGCAGGATCGGATCAACCCGCGAGAGCTGCCTGCTGCGCACGCACGGTTTCAATCCACTCGGCATGTCCGTCGCTCTCTTCCCAGAGCTCGTTCAATTCGGAATCCGGTCCAAGGATGCGATCCAGCGCCCGACGCGCATCGGCCAGCAACGTCGCGGTCGGCGGCGTCGACACCGTGCGCAGCCATGCATCGACTTTTTCCGTGTACGCGTCCGACTGCGTGCCGCGACCGAGCGCCTTCGCGAGGACTTCCACGGCAGCGATGGCTTCGACGGCCAGATCGGCATCCAGATAGTCGTCTCCGTTGTCGAGCACGGCCCGGATCGTCTCTTCGACCAGCGAAAAGTCACGTCGCTCGTCGAGGCCATAGGCCCAGTCGTTGGCGGTGTCGTTGCCGTAGGGTTCGCAGGACCAGGTGCCCATACCGTCGTCTCCGGAAGCTCGAAACAGGATTGCCTCAGCGATTGACGACCCCATGCGGCACATGCCCCGCCGCGACGTGTTCGCGCGCGGAATCGATGTTGTGCGGGGAATCGTCGAAGAAGATGTCGGCGCCGAAGGCCTGCAGGAACGGGCCTTTCGAGCGGCCGCCGAGGAACAGCGCCTCGTCGAGGCGGATGCCCCAGTCGCGCAGGGTGCGGATCACGCGTTCGTGCGCAGGCGCGGAGCGTGCAGTGACCAGCGCGGTGCGGATCGGGCACTGCTCGACCGGATAGGCCACCTGCAGCCGATGCAGCGCATCGAGGAAAGCGCGGAACGGCCCGCCTGGCAGGGGTTCGTGCGCACGCTCGCGCTCGTGCCGCGCGAAGGCTTCCAGCCCGCCTTCCTGCGACACGCGCTCGCTTTCGTCGTCGAACAGCACCGCGTCGCCGTCGAAGGCGATACGGATCTGGTCGGGCGAGAACACGGCGGACGGCGCGACCGCCGGCGCGGGCAGCAGCGTCGCCGCCGCGATGCCGTGCTCCAGCGCACGACGCACCGATTCGGCATCGGCGGACAGGAACAGATGCGCGCCAAAGGGCTTGATGTAGGGCCAGGTCGGCGCACCCGAAGTGAAGGTGGCGCGGCGGATGTCCAGGCCGTGGTGCTGGATCGAATTGAACACGCGCAGCCCGGTGTCCGAGGAATTGCGCGACAGCAGGATCACCTCGACGCGCGGCACACCGTCCTTGTCGTCGGCGTTGAGCGCCAGCAGCTTGCGCACCAGCGGGAAAGCGATGCCTGGCCGCAGGACCTCGTCCTCGTGGCTGCGCTGGTAGCTGGCGAAGGCATCCACGCCCTCGCGCTCGAACAGGGAATGGCTCTCTTCGAGATCGAACAGCGCGCGCGAGGAAATCGCGATGACGAGGGGTTCGGGGGAAGGCGTCGTCGACATTCGCGCAGTGTATCGCCAAGGCGGTCTCATCGGATGAGACTGGGCGGGCTCGGTGACGCAGGCATGAAAAGGCCGGCGCCCTCCCCCGAGGAACGCCGGCCGGATGTCACGGTGCCGGATGGATCAGGCGGCCTTCGGATCTTCGCCGAAGCGGTTCGGGCCACGCGTGCCTTCGATGCACATGAAGATCAACAGGATCAGGCCTCCGATGGCGGGTACGAACATCAGCAGCACCAGCCAGCCGGACTTGTCCTGATCGTGGAAACGACGGACGTACACCGCGATCGACGGCACAAGGAACGCGAGTGCGTAAATGAGGAGCAGGCCACCGCCCACCATGCTCAACGCACCGGGCTGGCCTGTCTCGAAATCCAGGCCGGCAATGATCAATCCATACAGCACCGCGGTCACGATGACGTTCAACAGCGTGAACATCCAGAATTCCTTGCGCCGCGAGCGACCATTGAAGTCGGCATAGCGCTTCAGCGGCATCAACATCCAATCCATCTCATTCTCCCCAGATATAGTGAACGCCGATCATGGCAAGTCGGGCATGGCGATGGCAAGCGCGTCGCACCGGCCACGCGCTGTCCCGCAGGACAGCGGATCGGTCAACCGGCGAGATGCCGCGTCTGCCGGGGCGGAGTCGCCCGCTTCTTCCGTGGCACCGGTACGGGCAGCTCGGCATCCGGGTCCTCGAACGCCAGCCGCGAACGACCGCCCTGCCCCCGGTAGTCGTCGATGAGGGCGCGATTGGCGATGTCCTCGACCACGCCTGCTTCGGTGGTCAGGAACAGCTGCAGCGCATGCACCATCCGCTCGTGGGCGATGGCATGGGTCTGGCCGATGCGCGCATAGAGCCAGTCGCTGTAGGCGAGGAAACGTTGGAACGGCGCGTCGCCCAGCAGCAGCGGCAGCGTGCGCGGGTAGCGCCCCGCATTCGCGACCATGTCCCAGTAGCGCGCGAAACGCGACAGACGCTGCATCGTCGCGAAATCGATGACGTCGGTGCTGAGGATGTTGTACGGTGGATCGGGATTGAAGCGCAGGTCGTGCGCCTGCGTGTGCCGCGCGACCGGCGCACCGCGCAGGCGCTTGAGGATACCGAACTGGATCTCGTGAGGCGCCAGTGCGACCAGCTTGTCGAAGCCGCGCGCGAAGCTCTCGACGGTTTCGCCAGGCAGACCCGCGATCAGATCCACGTGCAGGTGCGCGCGCGAATGCTCGCGCAGCCAGGCGAGGTTCGCGGCAGCCTTCTCGTCGTTCTGCCGGCGCGAGATGCGCGTCTGCACTTCGGGATCGAAGGTCTGGATGCCGATCTCGAACTGCAGCGTGCCATCGGGGAATTTCGCGATCGCATCCTTCAGCTTTTCCGGCAGGTGATCCGGAATCAGCTCGAAATGCACGAACGGCGGATCGTCGGGCGCCGCCTCGATCTTGGCGAGGAAGAAATCGAGGATCGCCAGCGAAGTATCGACTTTCAGATTGAACGTGCGGTCGACGAACTTGAACTGGCGCACGCCGCGCGCGTACAGCGTTTCCATCGACGCCATGAAGTGCTGCAGCTCGAACGGCCACGCGGTCTTGTCCAGCGACGACAGGCAGAACTCGCACTTGAACGGGCAACCACGCGAGGCCTCGACATAGAGGTGGCGCTGGCGCACGTCCTCCTCGGTGTACTCGTCGTAGGGCAGCACCAGGTCCTTCAGCTCCGCCTGCCGCCCCGGGATGATCCGCGCATGCGGCGTCTCGCCCCGCAGCAGTTGGCCCGCCACCTCGGGAAATGTCACATCGCCCCAGCCGGTGATCACGTAATCGGCCAGCGCGCAGATCCGCTGCTCGTTGACCTCGTAACTCACCTCCGGCCCGCCGAGCACCACCTGGATCTCCGGCGCCACCGTCTTCAGCTGCGCCACCAGCCGCGTGCTCTCCTCGACGTTCCAGATGTACACGCCCAGCCCCAGCACCCTCGGCCGCTGCGCCAGTATCTTCTCGACGATCTCCTCGGTCTTCTGCCCGATCACGAACTCCAGGATCGCCGACCGCTCCCGCAGCTCGCCCAGGTTGGCGCGCAGGTAGCGCAGCCCCAGCGACGCATGGGAATACCGGGCATTGAGGGTCGCGAGGAGGATGTCGTGCATGGGGGGGATTATAGCCGGCGGGGTGTGGCCGACCGGAAAGCCAGAATCCCGTAGGGCGGGACCACCGCAGGTGATCCCGCCATGACGACATGCGCATCTCGCCGAAGGCGCTATGCAGACGCCGGAATGCGACGCCATCTGCTCCGCGGGTGCCGCCCTACGATTGCGCTTTACGGCCTTGAGCCGCTCAGCGATTGATACGCATCAAACGGTACGCCATTTCCCCGGCGATCTCAGGATCCTCGGAGCCTGAGTACTCACGAATGAGGTCGATCGATTCCGGCGTATCGATATCCGCAAGCGCGTGACTGAACCATTTGGTGATGACGCCGGGCTCCGAGCATGTGTACTCAAGCATCTCGTAACCGCTTTCAAGCATCGTTCGAATGTAGGGGATGCTTGATGGACTGCGAAGCAGCTGGATCTGCCGCATCACTTGCTGATGATGTTCATGACCGGGCATCACGAGCAGATGGTTGAGAATCTCCGCCTTAGCAACTGAATCTTCGATATTGATGACGAAACCGAGGAGGTCATACGAGGCTTGCCAGTCATGCCTCGCGACCGCATCTGCCATTTCACTGAGGATTTTCCGCTTCATCGCTTGACCTGACCAGATGAGGCACTGGAAATGGATTGGTCTGCCGCCTGCTGTCCAGGCATTCGCACTCACATACCCTCACGCCACAAACTGCTCACTCAATATCCGCTCTTCCAGGTTGTGCTCCGGGTCGAACAGCAGGGTGACCATGCGGTCGCGGGATTCGCGGATGGCGACTTCGACGACGTCGCGGACTTCGTGGGAGTCGGCGGTGGCGCTGACCGGGCGCTTGTAGGGGTCGAGGACGCGGAAGCGGACTTCGGTGTCGGCCTTGAGCAGTGCGCCGCGCCAGCGGCGCGGGCGGAACGGGGCGATGGGCGTGAGCGCGACGACGCCGCATCCCAGCGGCAGGATCGGGCCGCCGGCGGAATAGTTGTAGGCCGTGCTGCCTGCGGGCGTGGCGACCATCGCGCCGTCGCAGATCAGTTCATCGAGTCTGGTCTGGTCGTTCAGCTCGATCGAGATGTGCGCGGCCTGGCGGGTCTGGCGCAGCAGCGAGACTTCGTTGTACGCGAGCGAGGTGACGGTGGCGCCGGATTCGGTCTGCGCGGACATCTCCAGCGGGCGCAGCTTCGCCGGTTCGGCGGCGGCGAGGCGTTCGATCAGGCCGTCCTCGACGAAGTGGTTCATCAGGAAACCGACGGTGCCGAGCTTCATGCCGTAGACGGGAATGCCGAGGCCGCCGTGGCGATGCAGGGTCTGCAGCATGAAACCGTCGCCACCAAGCGGACAGAGGATCTCGGCTTCTGCCGGTGCGCACTGGCCGTGCCGCGAAGTCATGGCTTCCAGCGCCTGCTGGGCGTCGGGGCTGGGGCTGGCGAGGAAGGCGATGCGCTGCTGGGCCACGGTTGCGTCCTGTCCGGCGGGTCCATCCCGCAAGCGCGAGGATAGCGGATCGTCGCGACGATGGCAGGTCGCCCCGCACTCCGACACGCATGGCCCGACATGCGAACGGCCCCGGTTTCCCGGGGCCGTTCGGTATGCGCAGCAAGAGCGAGCGCGGTCAGCCTTCGGCGGACAGCATCGACAGGCGGCGCACCGCGACCGAGGCGGTCGGGTAGTCCAGCGACTTCTGCGCGGCGACTTCGGCAAGCATGCCGAGCGTGAAGCGCAGCGCGGCATCGTCACGTTCCAGCCAGTGCTTGACCTTGGCATCGGGATTCGCGCCGGCCGTGGCGAGCACCTGCATGGTCAGCAGGCGCTGCTGCGCGGCGAGTTCGTCGCGCAGCGAGCCGCGCGCGACCGCGTGCCAGCGACCGTCGACCGCGAGCGAATCGATCTGCGCATACAGCCACGGCAGCTGCAGGGCTTCGCCGAGGCGGAAGTGGACCTTCGCCACTTCGACCGGCTTGAGCTTGCGCGCACGCGCCACTTCGATGATGTCGCAGCACGACTCGAGGTAGGGAATCGCCGCGAGCTGCTTCGCCAGCGCCTCCGGCATGCCCTTGGCCTTCCAGTCCTCGAAGCTGGCGTCGTACGCGGGACGCATCGTCGCCGGCAGGATGCCGGAACCGGCGCGGATCTCGCGGAAACCGGCGTGATAACGGTCGACCGCATCGGTGATCGCCGGGATCGCGCCCGGACGCGACAGCAGCCAGCGCGTCATCGAACGCAGCAGCGACCAGATGGTCTGCAGCGCATCGACCTGCACCGATTCCGGCACCTTGCCGTCGAGCGCGTCGATCTGCGCCCACAGCTCGCGTGCATCGAAGGTTTCGCGGGCGATGGTGAAGGCCTTCGCGACCTCGCCCGGCGTGCGACCGGAATCCTCGGTCATGCGCAGGGTGAAGGTCGACCCCATGCGATTGACCATCGAGTTGGTCACCGCCGTGGCGATGATCTCGCGCTTCAGGCGATGCTGTTCCATCGACTTGGCGTACTTCTGCTGCAGCGGCTGCGGGAAGTAGCGCACCAGCTCCTTCGAAAGATACGGATCTTCCGGCACGTCGGAGTCGAGCAGCTGCTGGAACAGCACGATCTTCGAGTACGACAGCAGCACCGACAGTTCCGGACGGGTCAGGCCGATGCCGCGCGCCTTGCGGTCGGCGATCTCGGCGTCGCTGGGCAGGAACTCGATCTGGCGATCGAGCAGGCCCTGCGATTCGAGGGTCTTGATGAAGTGCTGCTTCGAGCCCAGGCGAGTGAGCGACATCCGCTGCATCAGGCTCAGCGCCTGGTTCTGGCGATAGTTGTCGTTGAGCACCAGCGCTGCGACCTCGTCGGTCATCGCCGCGAGCAGCTTGTTGCGCTCGGGCATCGTCAGCTTCTTCTTCTGCACTTCGCCGTTGAGCAGGATCTTGATGTTCACCTCGTGGTCGGAGGTGTCGACGCCGGCGGAGTTGTCGATGAAGTCGGTGTTGAGCAGCACGCCATTGAGCGCGGCTTCGATGCGACCGAGCTGGGTCAGGCCGAGGTTGCCGCCCTCGCCCACCATCCGGCAGCGCAGTTCATTACCGTTGACGCGCAGACCGTTGTTGGCGCGATCGCCGACATCGGCGTGCGTTTCGCTGGACGCCTTGACGTAGGTGCCGATGCCGCCGTTCCACAGCAG
The DNA here is from genome assembly GCF_042677005.1 of Lysobacter brunescens. Classification (NCBI taxonomy): domain Bacteria; kingdom Pseudomonadati; phylum Pseudomonadota; class Gammaproteobacteria; order Lysobacterales; family Lysobacteraceae; genus Lysobacter; species Lysobacter brunescens. The sequence continues at coordinate 256,818 of NZ_JBHTIF010000004.1, forward strand.
GTCGACCGGCGCCTTCAGGATCGCGTTCATCAGCTCCATCGGGCTCATCGCGGTTGCATCGGAGGCGATGCCGAGCACGGCCTTGATCTCCGGCGACAGCGGGATCGACTTCGCCGAGCGCGGGAACAGGCCGCCGCCCTTGCTGATCAACGCCTTGTCGTAGTCTTCCCAGCTCGAACGCGGCAGCTTGAACATGCGGTCGCGTTCCTTGAACGAGATCGCCGAGTCCGGGTTCGGATCGAGGAAGATGTGGCGATGGTCGAAGGCGGCGACGAGGCGGATGTGCTTCGACAGCAGCATGCCGTTGCCGAACACGTCGCCGGACATGTCGCCGACGCCGACGCAGGTGAAGTCCTGCGTCTGGCAGTCGCGGCCGAGCGCGCGGAAGTGGCGCTTGACCGATTCCCAGCCGCCGCGCGCGGTGATGCCCATGCCCTTGTGGTCGTAGCCGACCGAGCCGCCGGAGGCGAACGCGTCGTCGAGCCAGAACCCATGGGCATTCGCGATGCCGTTGGCGATGTCGGAGAAGGTCGCGGTGCCCTTGTCGGCGGCGACGACGAGGTACGGGTCATCGCCGTCGTGGCGCACGACTTCGTCCGGCGGCACGATCTTGCCGCCGACGATGTTGTCGGTGATGTCGAGCAGGCCGTTGATGAAGCGCTTGTAGCAGGCCACGCCTTCGTTGAACCAGGCGTCGCGATCCACCGACGGATCCGGCAGCTGCTTGCAGAAGAAGCCGCCCTTCGAGCCGACCGGCACGATCACGGTGTTCTTCACCATCTGCGCCTTCACCAGGCCCAGCACTTCGGTGCGGAAGTCCTCGCGGCGATCCGACCAGCGCAGGCCGCCGCGCGCGACCGGGCCGAAGCGCAGGTGCACGCCTTCGACGCGCGGTCCGCAGACGAAGATTTCGCGATATGGGCGCGGCTTCGGCAGGTCCGGCACCTTCGAGGTGTCGAACTTGAAGCTGAGGTAGTCGGCCGGGCCGCCGTCGGCACGCAGGCCGTTGCGGTAGCGACCGCTGCGGTAGGTGATGTAGTAGTTGGTGCGCAGCGTGGCTTCGATCACGCCGACGAAGCTGCGCAGGATGCGGTCTTCGTCGAGGCTCGACACGCGATCGAGGAGCGTGGTGATCGAATTGCGCGTCGCTTCGAGCTGCGCTTCGCGCTTCGCGGCACGCGCGGCGATCACCGGCTCCACGGCGGCGAGCACGGTGGCATCGCCGGCGGCGATCGCGGTCAGCTGCTTGCGGATGCTGTCGGCGCCGGCCTTGATCTCGGCCTTCGATTCCCTGCCGGTGGCCGGGTCGAAGCGGGCCTCGAACAGTTCCGCCATCAGGCGGGCGAGGATCGGATAGCGCGCGAAGGTTTCCTCGACGTAGCTCTGCGAGAACGGCACGCCGATCTGCAGCAGGTACTTGCAGTACGCGCGCAGCATCGCGATCTGCTTCCACGACAAGTTCGCGGCGAGGATGAGCTTGTTGAAGCCGTCGTTCTCGGCATTGCCGCGCCAGATCTGCGCGAACGCGTCCTCGAAGTCCTCGTCGAGGTCGTCGACGTTGATGTCGCCGCGCGTGGTCTCGACCTCGAAATCCTGGATGTAGGCGACGGTGCCGGCGGATTCGATGCGGAACGGATGCTCCGAGATCACGCGCAGGCCCATGTTCTCCATCATCGGCATCGCGTCGGACAGCGGGATGTCGTCGTGCAGGCGATAGAACTTGAAGCGCAGTCCACCGTCCTGGTCGCGGTAGAGGCTCAGGCGCAGGTCGTTGTCGGGGGTCAGCGCGGCGAGCTGCTCGACATCGTCGGCGGCGATCGCAGCGGAGGCCTTCTCGATGTAGGCGGGGGTCAGCGCGCGGCCGAAGCCGTTGGCCAGCGCGAGCCCGCGTTCCTCACCGTGGCGGGACACCAGCACTTCGCGCAGGTCGTCCTGCCAGTTGCGCACGATCGCGGCGAGTCGGGCATTGAGGCCGGCGGCGTCGATCTCGACCAGTTCGTCCTTGCGCGGACGGGCCAGCATGTGCAGCTGCGCCAGCGGCGAGTCGCCGAGCTGGATGGTGGAGTCCACGCGGTCGGCGTGCAGCACTTCGCGCAGCATCGCTTCGATGCGCAGGCGCATCTCGGTGTTGTAGCGGTCGCGCGGAATGTAGGCCAGTACCGAGTAGAAACGGCCGTAACGGTCGTGGCGCAGGAACAGCTTGCTGCGCACGCGCTCCTGCAGGTTGAGCACGCCGGTGGCCAGTTCGAACAGTTCCGCTTCGCTCGACTGGAACAGCTCGTCGCGCGGCAGCTTCTCGACGATGTGGCGCAGCGCCTTCCAGCTGTGGCCGGTGGGCGCCAGGCCGGACCTGGCCATCACCGCCTCATGCCGCTCGCGCACCAGCGGGATTTCCCAAGGACGGCGGGTGTAGGCACTGGAGGTGTACAGGCCGATGAAGCGCTGCTCGGCGACCGGGCGGCCTTCGGCGTCGTAGCTGAGCACGCCGATGTAGTCCATGTAGCCGGGACGGTGCACGGTGGCGCGCGAATTGGTCTTGGTGAGGATCAGCGGGTCGACGTGGCCGGCCTGCTGCATGGTGTAGGCGGTCAGCGAGGCGACCTTGCGCGGCTTGCCGCTTTCGCGGCCGCGCAGCAGGCCCAGGCCGGAGGCCGGATCGGCAGCCAGCACTTCCTCGCCGCCCAGCTTCTTCACCTTGTACTCGCGGTAGCCGAGGAAGGTGAAGTGGTCGGCGGCGGCCCAGCCGAGGAAGGCCTGGGCTTCGGCGCGCATCGCGTCGCTGACCGGCATGCGGCGCTTGCCGAGGTCTTCGGTCATGGCGAGCATGCGATCGCGCATCGCCGGCCAGTCTTCGACGATGCCGCGCACGTCGGCGAGCACGTCGCGGATGGCGCGCTCGATGATCGCCGAATCGGCTGCGGAGAGGCGGTCGATCTCCAGGCTCATCATCGACTCGGGCGCACCCTCGCCCACCGTCGTGATCCGGCCGGCCTTGTCGCGGGTCACGCGCAGGATCGGGTGGCCGAGGACATGCACGCCGATGCCGCGTTCCGCCAGGGCCATCATCACCGAGTCGACCAGGAACGGCATGTCGTCGTTGACGATCTGCAGCACGGTGTGGGTCGATTCCCAGCCGTGCTTCGCGGCGACCGGATTGAAGAGGCGCACGTTCGCCGTGCCCGGCTTGCGCAGTCGCGCGAATTCGAGGAAGTCCGCAGCCAGCGCGGCCCAGGCGTCGGCACTGTGCGCCGGCAGCTCGTCCTCGCTCAGGCGCTGGTAGAACGTGCCGGCGAAGGCGACGGCATCGGCTTCGCCGCGCTTGCCGGCGCGCTTGCGGATGGCGTCGAGGATGGGATCGAGCAGTCGCGATTCGCTTGCGTGCGACTCGCCGCGCACCTGTTTTCGCTGGGTCGGGGTGCGCGGGGCGGAGGCTTTCTTGGTCATGGGCGTTGCGGTCCGTTGGTGGCGCCGATGGGCGCTGGCCGGGGGGTCATGCGTGCGCGCGACGCGGAGAGGCGCCGGCGGATCGTTGGTTGCGGTCGGTCTGCTCGGAATGCGAACGGCCGGCCGGCCCACCCCTGCCGCACCCGTCGTATCGCGCGACGGATGGCGGGGCGGACGCAGCCGGCCGGGGGTTCATCAGCGCAGGCCGGTCTCGTTGCGGGCGATCACCAGGCGCTGGATCTCGCTGGTGCCTTCGTAGATCTCGGTGATCTTGGCGTCGCGGAAGTAGCGCTCCAGCGGCATTTCCTTGGAATAGCCCATGCCGCCGTGGATCTGCACGGCCTGGTGGGTGATCCACATGGCCGCTTCGGAGGCGACGAGCTTGGCGATCGCGGCCTCGTTGCTGAAACGGGCACCGCCGTTCTCGGACTCGCCCTTCTGCCAGGCAGCGCGCAGCGTCAGCAGCGTCGCGGCATCGAGCTTGCACTTCATGTCGGCGATCTTGGCCTGGGTCATCTGGAAGGTGCCGATCGGCGCACCGAAGGCCTTGCGATCCTTGACGTAGGCGATGGTCGCCTCGTAGGCGGCGCGGGCGATGCCGATGGCCTGCGAGGCGATGCCGATGCGACCGGCGTCGAGCACGCCCATCGCGATCTTGAAGCCCTCGCCTTCCTGGCCCAGCACTTCGTCGGCCTGGACCACGTAGTCGGTGAACTCGATCTCGCAGGTCGCCGAGGCGCGGATGCCCAGCTTTGGTTCGGTCTTGCCGCGATGGAAGCCATCGCGGGCAGTGTCGATCATGAAGGCGGTGATGCCGCGCGCGCCCTTGTCGGGGTCGGTCATCGCGAACAGCACGATGTACTTGGCGACCGGGCCGGAGGTGATCCAGCTCTTCTTGCCGTTGACGACGTAGGTACCGTCGGCCTGCTTCACGGCCTTGCAGCGCATGGCGGTGGCGTCGGAACCGGACTGCGGCTCGGTCAGGGCGAAGGCACCGATCTCGCGGCCTTCGGCGATCGCGCGGACGTACAGCTGCTTCTGCGCTTCGGTGCCGAACTTCAGGATGCCGTTGCAGAACAGCGAGTTGTTGACCGACACGATGGTCGAATGGGCCGCATCGGCGTGGGCGATCTCGATCATGGCCAGCACGTAGCTGATCGGGTCCATGCCCGCGCCGCCGTATTCGGTCGGCACCTCGATACCCATCAGGCCGTTCTCGCCGAGGGTGCGGATGTTGTCGAGGGGGAATTCGCCGGTCCGGTCGTGGTGTTCGGCGCTCGGCGCGATCTTTTCCTGGGCGATCCGTCGTGCCACGTCCTGAATCATCAACTGCTCTTCGGTGAAGCGGAAATCCACGGGCGCATCCTCGGCTTGGATTGGAATGGGAAGGATCGAAACGCGCATTGTAGCCATCGCGTCGCGTATACCCCAGTACGCAGACGCATGCGGTCCGGTTTCGCTTGACCGGCGGGGCGCCAAGGCCGACAATCATCTTTGTATCGCGATGATGAGATATTGACGCCATGGACCTCGAAGCCTGGTCAGCCCGACTGAAAGTCCTCGCCGACGCCACCCGCGTCCGGCTGCTGGCCCTGCTCGAACGCGAGGAACTGACGGTCGCCGAACTCTCGTCGATCACCCGGCTGGCCCAGCCTAGGGTCTCGACCCATCTGGCGAAGCTGAAGGAAGCCGGGCTGGTCCGCGACCGCCGCGCCGGGGTCTCGGCCTACTACCGCTTCGACGAGGAAGCCATGGACGCGCCGCAGCGCTCGCTGTGGCGGACCCTGCGCGAGGGCAGCGACGACCCCCTGCTGCGCCAGGATGCCGAGCGCATCCCGGACGTGCTGGCGGCCCGCGCCGCCGACGCCAACTGGGCCGACAGCGTGGCCGGCGACATGGAGCGGCACTACTCCCCGGGCCGGACTTGGGAAGCGATGGCCCGCTCGGCCCTGCCCCTGCTCGCACCGGGCAGCGTGCTGGACATCGCCTCCGGCGACGGCGTACTGGCCGAGCTGCTGGCCCCGCACTCCCGCGAGTACATCTGCGTCGACGCCAGCACCCGCGTGGTCACCGCTGCCAGCGACCGCCTGCGCCGGTTCCCCAACGTCCAGGTCCGCGAGGGCGACATGCACGCCCTGCCCTTCCCGGACGGTCATTTCGACCTGGTCGTGCTGATGCACGCCTTGACCTATGCGGCGCGTCCGGCGGTGGCCGTGGCCGAGGCCGCACGCGTGCTGCGCCCGGGCGGCCGCCTGCTGCTGAGCAGCCTGGCGAAGCACGAGCACCGCGCGGCGGTGGAAGCCTACGGCCACGTGAATCTCGGCTTCTCCGACAAGGACCTGCGCAGGTTCGTCGAGAAGGCCGGCCTGCTCATCGCCACCAGCGAGACCGTGACCCGCGAGAAGCGTCCGCCGCATTTCGAGGTCATCTCGATCATCGGCACCAAGCCCTGAAGACACCGCCATGAACCTGCCGTTGAACCCCGCCACCGTCACCCCGCCCGCCATCGGCGAGCGCCTGCCCTGGCTGCACCCCGAACGCGTCGCCAAGCTTGAAGCCGCGCTCGCTTCGCGCATCCTGCTGCTCGACGGTGGCATGGGCACGATGATCCAGCAGTACGGCCTGCAGGAAGCCGACTATCGCGGCGCTCGCTTCGCCGACGGCTTCGACGCGAAGTCGGCACCGGCCACCGACGACGCAGGCCACGCCCACGGCGCGGGCTGCGGCTGTGGCCATGACCAGAAGGGCAACAACGACCTGCTGACCCTGACCCGGCCCGACGTGATCGGCGCGATCCACCGCGCCTACCTCGATGCCGGTGCCGACCTGCTCGAAACCAACACCTTCAATTCGACGACCGTCTCGCTGCTCGACTACCGCCTGCAGCACCTGGCGTACGAACTGAATCTCGAAGGCGCACGCCTGGCACGCAAGGTCTGCGACGAGGTCGAGGCGCTGACGCCCGACCGGCCGCGCTTCGTCGTCGGCGTGCTCGGCCCGACCAGCCGCACCGCGTCGATCAGCCCGGACGTGAACCGCCCCGGCTTCCGTGCGATCTCCTTCGACGAGCTGCGCGTGGCCTATCGCGAAGCCGCCGATGGCCTGATCGACGGTGGCGCCGACGCGCTGATGGTCGAGACGATTTTCGACACGCTCAACGCCAAGGCCGCGCTGTTCGCGATCGAGGAAGCCTTCGAGGCGCGCGGCGCACGCCTGCCGATCATGATCTCCGGCACGATCACCGACGCGTCGGGGCGCACGCTCTCGGGCCAGACCGCCGAGGCCTTCTGGTACTCCCTGCGCCATGCACAGCCGCTGTCGATCGGCCTGAACTGCGCGCTCGGCGCGAAGGACCTGCGCGTGCATGTCGACGTGCTGTCGCAGGTCGCCGACACCCATGTCAGCGCGCATCCCAACGCCGGCCTGCCGAACGCCTTCGGCGGCTACGACGAAACGCCCGAGGACATGGCCGGCGTGCTGCGCGAGTTCGCCGAAGCCGGCCTGCTCAACATCGTCGGCGGCTGCTGCGGCACCACGCCCGCGCACATCCGCGCCATCGGCGACGTCGTGTCCGGACTGCCGCCGCGCGCGCTGCCCGTTCGTCCGGAGGCGCTGTCCGCATGAGCGCGTCCGCACTGCCCCGCTTCACCCGCCTCAGCGGCCTCGAACCGCTGGTCATCACGCCGGAGACGAACTTCGTCAACGTCGGCGAGCGCACCAACGTCACCGGCTCGGCGCAGTTCAAGAAGCTGATCCTCGAAGGCCGCTACGACGAAGCCGTCGTGGTCGCGCGCCAGCAGGTCGAGAACGGCGCGCAGGTGCTCGACGTCAACATGGACGAGGGCATGCTCGACTCCGAGAAGGCGATGGTCGACTACCTCAACCTGATCGCCGCCGAGCCGGACATCGCGCGCATCCCGGTGATGGTCGACAGCTCGAAGTTCAGCGTGATCGAGGCCGGCCTGAAGTGCCTGCAGGGCAAGGGCATCGTCAACTCGATCTCGATGAAGGAAGGCGAAGCCGAATTCCTCCGCCAGGCCCGGCTGGTCCGCCGTTACGGCGCGGCGGTCGTGGTGATGGCCTTCGACGAAGTAGGCCAGGCCGACACCGTCGAACGCAAGGTCGAGATCTGCTCGCGCGCCTACAAGCTGCTGACCGGGAAGATCGGCTTCCCGCCCGAGGACATCATCTTCGACCCGAACGTGTTCGCGGTCGCGACCGGCATCGAGGAGCATAACGACTATGCCGTGGCCTTCATCGAGGCCACGCGCGAGCTGAAGAAGCGCTTCCCGCTCAGCCACATCTCCGGCGGCGTGTCGAACGTCAGCTTCTCGTTCCGTGGCAACGAAGCCGTGCGCCAGGCCATCCACGTGGTCTTCCTGTACCACGCGATCCGGGCCGGCATGGACATGGGCATCGTCAATGCCGGCGCGCTGCCGCTGTACGACGACCTCGACGCCGACCTGCGCGAACGCGTCGAGGACGTGGTGCTCAATCGTCGTCCGGATGCCACCGAGCGCCTGCTGGAGATCGCGGACCGCTTCAAGGGCAAGAAGGGCGAGAAGAAGGTCGAGGACCTGCGCTGGCGCGAGAAACCGGTGCGCGAACGCCTGTCGCACGCGCTGGTCCACGGCATCGACCAGTACATCGAACTGGACACCGAGGAAGCACGCGCGCTGTCGACGCGTCCGCTGGACGTGATCGAAGGCCCGCTGATGGACGGCATGAACGTGGTCGGCGACCTGTTCGGCGCCGGCAAGATGTTCCTGCCGCAGGTGGTGAAGTCCGCGCGCGTGATGAAGAAGGCCGTGGCCTACCTGCTGCCCTACATCGAGGCCGAGAAGCTGCGCACCGGCGATGTCGGCAAGAGCAACGGCAAGATCGTGATGGCGACCGTGAAGGGCGACGTGCACGACATCGGCAAGAACATCGTCGGGGTGGTGCTGGCGTGCAACAACTTCGACGTGGTCGACCTCGGCGTGATGGTGCCGGCGCAGACCATTCTCGACCGCGCGGTCGCCGAGAACGCCGACATCATCGGCCTCTCCGGCCTGATCACCCCGTCGCTGGAGGAAATGAGCCACGTCGCCAAGGAAATGCAGCGCCAGGGTCTGAAGATACCGCTGCTGATCGGCGGCGCGACGACCTCGCGCGCGCACACCGCGCTGAAAATCGACCCGCACTACCACGCGCCGACGGTGTGGGTGAAGGACGCTTCGCGCGCGGTCGGCGTGGCGCAGTCGCTGATCTCGCCGGACCTGCGCAGCGCTTTCGTCGCCGCGAACGACAGCGACTTCGCCGAGATCCGCGCCCGCCACCGCAACCGCGGCGACGCCAAGCGGCTGGTGTCGCTGGACAAGGCGCGCGGCCAGAAGTTCGAAGGCGGCTGGGACAGCTACACGCCGCCGGCGCCGATCAAGCCCGGCCTCACCGCGTTCGACGACTACCCGCTGCAGGAACTGGTCGACTGCATCGACTGGACGCCGTTCTTCAGCGCCTGGGAACTCGCCGGCCGCTACCCCGCGATCCTCGACGACGCGATCGTCGGCAAGCAGGCCCGTGACCTGTTCCGCGATGCGCAGGCGATGCTCAAGCGCATCGTCGACGAGAAGTGGCTGACCGCGCGCGGCGTGTTCGCGCTGTGGCCGGCGAACAGCGTCGGAGACGATGTCGTGATCGACGTCGACGGGAAGCCGGAAACCCTGCACTTCCTCCGCCAGCAGGTCGACAAGCCCGCCGATCGCCCGGATTTCTGCCTCGCCGATTTCATCGCGCCGAAGGACTCCGGCAAGCAGGACTGGATCGGCGCGTTCGCGGTCACCGGCGGGATCGGTATCGAGCCGCACGTCGCGCGCTTCGAGGCCGACCACGACGATTACAACGCGATCCTGCTCAAGGCGCTCGCCGACCGACTCGCCGAAGCCTTCGCCGAGCGCCTGCACCAGCGCGTCCGCAAGGAGTTCTGGGGCTACGCCGCCGACGAGACGCTCGACAACGATGCGCTCATCGACGAGAAGTACACCGGCATCCGCCCCGCGCCAGGCTATCCCGCCTGCCCCGAGCACAGCGAGAAGGCCACGCTGTTCCGCCTGCTCGACGCCGGCAACAACGCCGGCATGACCCTGACCGAAAGCTTCGCGATGCTGCCGACCGCCGCAGTGTCCGGCTACTACTTCAGCCATCCGCAGAGCCAGTACTTCGTGGTCGGCCGGGTCTCGAAGGAACAGGTCGAGGACTACGCACGACGCAAGGGCGTTTCGCTGGCCCAGGCCGAGCGCTGGTTGGCGTCGAACCTGGATTACGATCCGGAGTGAGGGCCGTAGGCAGTCACAAGCGCTCAGCTTGCATCACCGGGATAGGTTCGTCGGTACCTGGCACGCGGTAAGGCATGCCGCCACCTTCCCGGCCATCTCCTGCCACATTCCTGTCCTCCACAGGGCTTTCGCTATAATCCGACGCCAATTACGAGGCTGGTCGTCAGTGCACGCTGACGCCGACGAGATCAAGGACAGAGCCAGCCAGGCAGAGTGCGGTGACAGAATCCACGACCGCACCAAGGTGCTTACCCAATGAGCGGATTCAAACAGGAGCTCCAGCATGCGTCAATCCGGCCATTCAATCGCCTTCAGAAGGATCAGTGCTGCGCTCGCCCTCGCACTCTCATGCGGGTACGCCACAGCCGCCGACATCAGCGTCTACAGGCTGACGAATTTCGCGCCAACTGCGCTCTCTGCAGATGGCCGTCGAATCATTGGCCGATACCTGGTGAATAACTCCGGCAGCGTATGGTATCCATCCCGATATGCCGCTGCGTTCCTCGATGAGTACGGTGTCCTGCACATGCTGCCGGGAACTGACGACCCCAGCGTATCCTTGATATCAGGTTCCACTTTTTCCGCATCAGGCATCAGTGCCGACGGGTCTGCGATTGTCGGCACGAAAAGGGAAATCCTGCGCTACCCCTACGAGAATAGAAGGGCGTACCTATGGACCGCATCGAACGGATTTCTGCTTTTTGACCCGGCCGCCACCTATCAAAGCAGCGAAGGCTACGGCATTTCTGGCGATGGGAGCACGGTCGTTGGAGCTTCACGCAATTCGTACCTATCTGGTCCTCCGGGACCAGTTCGGTACACCGCGACCGTCTGGCGAACGGGACATCTACCGCTCGATCTCGGTCGACTCGACCCGTCGCACGTCCATAGCTACGCAGTCGCGGCGTCGTACGATGGCTCGATCGTCGCAGGCCGATCATGCAACAGCAACGACATCAGCTGTCAGGCTTTCCGATGGAACTCGTCAACCGGGATGCACTCGCTCGGCACGCTGGACGGTGAGATCAACAGTTATGCCACCGACATCTCGGCCGACGGCAGGTCCATAGTCGGAAGAGTTGGAAGACAAGGATTCATATGGAGACAGGAAACAGGCATGGTGGGTCTCGGGGCCCTGCCTGGGCTGACTGTCTCTTTCGCCAACGCAATTTCAGCCAACGGACGCGTGGTTGTCGGCTCATCCGGATTCCTATGGGCGGGAAGCGCGGAGACACAGGGTGAAAGAGCATATCGATGGACCGAGGCTTCGGGCATGCAGCCTGTGGACACCTGGCTGAACGAAAATGGCGTGACTTTGCCGGCCAATCACCTCCTCCTGCGCGCGAATGACACGAACCACGACGGAAGCATCCTCATCGGGCGCGGACTGGACAGCGTGTCGCGAGCTTACTTCGACTGGATAGCCAGAGTCGGCAATGGAAGTACAGGCATCATCACCGACACCGTTGGTTTCAGACAAAGCCTCTGGGAGACAAGCGGCCTGATGGCGAACTTCTCATCCAGGCTTCCTGAGTACGTGACCTCAGGCATCCGCAGTCGCACGGGGCTCGACCGGGGTGCGTCCTCCGGAACCGGTTGCGCATGGGCAAGCGCCAGCCTCGACTTTTCGCAGGATGCAGCGAATCGCGGCCAGGCTGTCGATGCCGGCTTCTGCAGGGACTTCGGCGAATGGCGCATGCATGCGAGCCTCGGCCACGTCTCGATGTCCGCAAAGCCATCGGACAGCGTGGAAGGCAGAGGCTACGCAAACCATTTCGCGATTGAAGCCACCCGAAGATTCGGCAACGGGTGGGAGTTCGATCTGCTCGCCGCCGCCGGCCGCTACAGGATGCAGCACGACCGCTCGTACATGAATGGCTCCGAGAGGGAGACCTCCTCCGGCGATGCGAATGGGCGCTATGCCGTCTACCGGGCGCGTGTTGTGGCACGGGACATGTGGAAGCCCGGGGAGACAAGCATCTCGCCCCAGTTTTCGATGACGCATTCACGCTCCATTCTCGACGCATCCACCGAAACCGGCGGTCCGTTTGCTTCGAGCTATACGGGAGCGGAATGGAACAGCACCAACGCGTCACTGGGCGCGACGTTCGCCAGGGATGCTGGCGACCGCGCAACCCTGACCTCCACAGTCGAGTTCACACATCGAATCCGTGAACCCGATGCGACGATCATTGCCAATCCAGGCGTGCCACTGGGCATCGAACTCGATGCCGACGACTTCGATCGCAATTGGCTGCGCGCTTCCGTGCAAATCGATTATGCGATGAGCCAGCGATCCAACCTACGTCTCGGACTGCACGGCAGTTCCATGGATCGTGCATCGTTCGGTATCGATGCGGCATATGCCCTCAAGTTCTGATCCGGACATCCCAATCTTCGCAATGAAGCAGCCATGATTCATCGAATTCTCCGCAAGCCCCTCAAAAGCAGTCTCGCGATCGCTATTTCGATGACGTGCGGAACATGCTTCGCTGCCGAGCCTATCGTCAACCTGCCATCCAATTTCGAAGCCATTTCGATTTCTTCGGATGGGCGCACTATCGCAGGCCACCTGAGGACTCCTACGGATCCATGGACAGTGGATCGTTTCCAACTGGCCTGGATCACCGAAGCGGGCTCACTTGCCGCACCGGACGCACCAGACCTGAGCACCTACAGATACCGCGTTTCCGGCATCGATGCCGATGGATCCACGATCGTCGGAACGAGGGCTGAAGTCTGCTCGAGTTTCTGCCGATTCCAGACCGCATTCCGGTGGACGCAACAGACTGGTTTCGAATTGCTGGCACCTGTCGTGGTCATCGACTCACCCGGGCGACCGTCAAGGTACAACCAAAGCACCGCGAGAGGCGTCTCCGGCGATGGCGGCACCGTCGTCGGCGCATCACTCAACGGCTTTCTCGAACACACGGCTACGGTGTGGCGCACGGGCATGCCCGCATTGAATCTCGGCCAACTGCCTGGGCACAGGGACAGCATCGCCAACGCGGCATCGCATGACGGCTCCGTCGTGGTCGGGGCGTCCTGCGCGCAATTGCCATCCCTGCTGCAGACAACCGGCTGCCAGGCTTTCCGGTGGAACCAATCCAGCGGACTACGCTCGCTCGGCGAATTGAACGGTTCAGGCACTGGAAGCATCGCAATCGACGTCTCCGCTGACGGAAACACGATTACAGGCAATGTCGGCCTGCAGGCATACCGTTGGCGCGAAGCGGATGGCATGTCCGCGCTGGGATTTCTTGCTGGCCATGCCGTTTCCCGGGCGAGCGCCATCTCCGCCGACGGTAACGTCATCGTCGGATCATCGGGGTTTCGAAGCATTGCGGGTACAGGCCAGATCGAAGGAGCGCGCGCATTCAGATGGACGCAAAGCACGGGGATGCAGTCCATCGACGCATGGCTCGGCGAGCATGGTGTCGTTCTGCCGACCGGCTTGCTGCTGACGAATGCCGTGGACACCAATCGCGACGGCAATATCGTGATCGGCCAAGGACGAAACACGCTGACGGAAATGGACACCTACTGGCTGGCCCGCATCAAGGATGGCACTGCAGGGGTGATCACCGACCTTCCTGCTTTCACCCTTTCGCTGGATATGGCATCCCACGCTGTCGCCCGCAACGCTTTCATGCTCCCCCGGCAGTCCCTCATGCATGTATCGAGGCGCAGCCTATTCGACGAGCGCCTGAGTCATGACGAGAGGAATTGTGGCTGGATCGCCGCCTCGATTCACCATGACGATGACGATGGACTCATGCAGCAATCGCGTGAAATAGGCGGTTGCCGATTGTTCGATCGATTGAGGCTGGGCCTGGGCATGGTACGGATCACGACCCGTGAAAGCCATTCCGGATTATTCTCGTCGCGTTCCACGGTCGATCAGCTGATTTTCAAGGCCGGCTTCGAGGCGGGAGAAATGGCGCGAGTCGACATCGCCGCAGCACGCACTGAATTCGATATGCGCACGGTCCGTGCGTATCTCAACGGAAACCGCATCGACTCGTCGATCGCCAACCCATCGGGGCACGCATGGTCGATCCGCGTGACCGGCACAGCGCACGAGGCATGGCGCATCGGAAAAACGAGCATTTCACCCTATGCATCCTTGGACTGGATGCGCTCGGAAAGCGATCCTTTCGAGGAAAGACTTGGCGCATTTGCCGCGACGTTCAGCGGATCGAACCAGCAGAGCGCCAGCTTGTCACTCGGCATGAAGGGAGCGATCGACATCAACGACCGGACGCGCCTGCTGCAGTCGATCGAGATTTCACGCGCGCTGTCTTCTTCGCCGGCGACGATTCGAGCCGACCCGGGCGTTCCTCTTGCGGCCGAAACATCCTTCGAATATGAGGAGCGCACCTTCGGGCGCGCGGGCATCGACCTCGACCATCGGATAGGGGCTTCTTCGTCGCTGCGGTTTTCGATGCATGCCGAATACTCGGGCAACGCGCGATACGGCCTCGGCGGAGCGTATACCATCCATTTCTGAGGGATTTCGCCTTCGCACCTTTGCACGCATGACCGACCGCCTCGTCTTCTCCCACGCCAACGGTTTCCCGCTGCCGGTCTATCGGCGGCTGTTCGATGCCTTGCGGCCGGATTTCGATCCAGTCGGCGTGCTGCGCTTCGGCCACGATCCCGCGCGGCCGGTGACCCCGGACTGGCCGTATCTGGTCGATGAGCTGGTCGAGTTCGTGCAGGCGCAGCCGGCGCATGCGGGGCGCACCTGGCTGGTCGGACACTCACTCGGCGGCTATCTCAGCGTGCTCGCCGCCGGCCGGCTACAGGGGCGCGTGGACGGCATCGTGCTGCTCGATTCGCCGCTGATCGCGGGGCTGAGCGCAACCATGATGCGGCTGGGCCATGTCACCGGCCTGGACCGGCTGGTCATGCCGCTGACCCAGACCCTGCAGCGCCGCCAGCACTGGCCGGACATCGAGGCCGCGCATGCGCACTACCACGCCAAGCGCATGTTCCGCTGCTGGCATCCGGACGTGCTGCGCGACTACGCCGAGTACTGCACCGTGCCGGACGGGCGCGGCGAGCGCACCCTGCTGTTCGATCGCCACGTCGAATACCGCATCTACCGCACCCTGCCCTCCAAGCGCACGGTCGAGGCTGCAGCCGCGCTGCGCGTGCCGGCGGCCTTCATCGGCGGGCGGGACAGTCGCGAACTGCGCCACATCGGCCACCGCGCCACCCGGGCGCTGGTCGGTCCGCGCTGGTACTGGCACCCGGGCAGCCACCTGTTCCCGATGGAGGATCCGCAGGCCACGGCAGGCCTGATCCGCAAGGCCATCGCCGATATGATGGCGGCCAGGGAGAGCACCGCAGCATGAGCGAAGACCACGACGACGCGCCCGCCGCGTCCAGCAACGAAGCCTTCATCCAGCGCCACGCTGCGCCGGGACGCATCGGCCTGTGCGCCGGCGGCGACTGGATCAGCAAGGTCATCCGCAAGTCGCAGGCGCCGCTGACCGACGACGGCCATCGCAGCCTGTGGTCGCATGCCTTCCTGTTCAGCGAACGGCGCAGCGACGGGCACTGGTGGGTGATCGAATCCGATCTCGACCTGCGCTACAAGCAGATGCGCCTGGGCGTGCAGGAAAACCGCGTCGCGCGCTATTTCGACGCGAGCGAATTCCCGAACATCGCCATTCTCGACTTCGGCCTCGACGAGGCGCAGACACGTCGCGTGGTCGGCGCCGGCCTCGACCTGCTCTCGGGCCTGGCCAGCTATTCGCTGAGCGAGCTGGTCGGCACCATGCTGGCGATGTACAGCACGCGCCTGCGCAAGCGCGACAACCTGCTCGCGAAGGAAGGCGCGCTGTACTGCTCGGCCATGGTCCAGCACTGCTACGCCGCCGCCGGCATCCACCTGTTGCCCGACGTCTCGGGCAAGAACATCGCCCCGCACGACATCGCCGACTCGCCGCTGCCGCACACCGCGCACCGCCTGGTCCGCGATCTCGGCATCTCGACGATCCGCGAGTACGCGCATCGCGCCGAGGCCCTGCTCGCCACGCCGATCGACGAGCTGTTCTGACATCGAGATCCCCCGTGCCCGGCCATCGCGCCGGGCGCATATCCCGCCCCCTGCCCCCGCAGACCCAGCCCTCGCAAGACAAGGAGTCGTTCCATGCCCGTCACCCTTTTCCGCGCCGACAGCCGCGAACCCGATGCCATCGCCGCCGCCGAAGGCTTCGGCGGTCGCAAGCCGCTGAGCCTGGACCAGGCCCGTTCGATCGCTGCCCGCTTCTTCGACGGCAATGCCGTCGTCGACCTGCCCGACCGCGCCGCGCCGGGCCTGCGTGAAGCGCTCGCCGCACGCGAAGGCCGGACCATCACCCTCGGCGACATGGTCCGCGTGGCCAAGGCCGAGAAGTCCGGCGATACCGTGCACATCTCGACCGACCTCACCCAGGCCTGCGGCGGCTACGCCAACGGCGCCGACGGCAACGGCAGGCCGAACCTCACCTACCGCATCGAGGTCCCGACCGATCCGTTCCATGTCTTCAAGCAGAACATCAACGGCAGCATGCCCGCACAGCCGACCTCGACCGTGCACGGCTTCGACGCCAGCATCGCCGGTGCGGTGCGTCCGGCGCTGGTCATGGACAACCCGGACCCGCGCCAGGCCACGATGATCGCCATCGTCAGCAACGGCGACGAAGTCACCTTCCTGACCAAGGTGCCGCAGGACTGGGTGACCCAGTTCCGCAGGCAGGATCGAGATGAGCCGTCGGGCTTCTCGGAGTGGCAGGCCATGCCGGGCCGCGCGCAGCAGCAGGCACCGCAGCAAGCGGAACCGCAGGTGCAGGCCCAACCGCAAGTGCAGGCGCAACAGCCACCGCCGCAGGTCGCGCCCGTCGTGCAGCCTCCACAGGTCGACCCCGTGGTCGTTCCGGTGGTCGTTCCGGTGGTCGCACCGCCGAGCGCCGAACCGGTCGTTGCCCCGCCGCGTGCAGAGGTCCGAGCCGAGGTTCGCGCTGACGCACGGGCCGACGGCGCGCATCCCTACCAGTCGCCGGACCATCCCTACAACGGCCTGCTGAACCAGGCGATCGTCGGGATCACGGCGCTCGGCGAAGCCAATGCCTACAACCGCAGCGAACAGGTCCGGCTCGATGCCGCGGTCTCGCTGGTGCATGCCGCGCGCCGCGGGCAGATCGACTCCATCGACAGCGTCGCCTACAACCACGACGGCCAGCGCCTGTTCGCGGTGCAGGGCGATGCCCAGAGCGATGCCGCGAAGCGCAGCTTCGTGCAGCGCCAGGACATCCAGAAACCCGCCGTCGGTACGGACGCTGCCGCAGAGGATCTGCAGCAGCGACAGGCGCCGCAGGCGCAGGCCGCAGTGCAGAACCGCTGATCGCACGTC
Organism: Lysobacter brunescens; assembly: GCF_042677005.1. Classification (NCBI taxonomy): domain Bacteria; kingdom Pseudomonadati; phylum Pseudomonadota; class Gammaproteobacteria; order Lysobacterales; family Lysobacteraceae; genus Lysobacter; species Lysobacter brunescens. The sequence goes on from NZ_JBHTIF010000004.1 coordinate 273,978, forward strand.
GCGGGAACACGCCGCAAAAACGAAGGCCCCTCGCGGGGCCTTCGTCGTTTCGACAGGAGCTGGCGTTATCTCGGCGGCGGGTCACCACACCAGGTCGTCGGGCACCTGGTATTTCGGATCGGCGTAGGGATCGTCGCCGGGCGCGGCGTTCGGATCGACCTTGAGCGCGATCGCGGGCGGGAAAATCGCCTCGGCCTCGGTCAGCAGTTCGGCGGTCACCAACTGGTAGCGGCCATCGAGCTGCACCACGCCGAGTTCGCCGGCGTTGAGCTGCCTGAGCTGGGCTTCGTTGACGTAGATGCGCTTGATCTTGCCGCCGTACTCGAAGTGGCGGGCGATGTCCGCATCCTTGTCGTTGAGCGCCTTGTCCTTGAGCAGTTCGGCCAGCTTCGCCTTCGCTTCGCGACGCAGGCGTGCTTCTTCCTGCTTCACGCGCTCGGCTTCGATCCGCTCTTCCTTCTCGCGCTGCGCGCGGATCGCGTAGGCCTTGGCGAGGTCGATTTCTTCCTGGGTGCGCGGCGGCTTGCCTTGCCCCTGCGGCCTGCCGCCGGGCTTGCGCCCGCCCGGACGCTGGGCATCGGGGCGGCCGCTGCCCGGCCTGGCATCGGGCCGGGCGCCCTGCCCGGGCTTCTGGCCACGGGCATGCTGGCCGCCGTGGGGCTTGCCATGGCTGCTGCCCGGCTTGTGCGCAGGCTTCTCGGTTCGTTCCGGCTTCGGTGCCGGCTTGAAGCCGAGCCCGAGCAACTGGTCGCGGAGGGAATCGCTCATGACGTTGGGATCGGATCAGTAGTGGGGAGGCGGCGGTTCGCTGGCCGGATCGGCCATCAGATCGCCGCGATGGAGTTTCATTTCTTCCAGCACGCGACGCAGCAGGTCGGCACTGCGAGCGGCTTCGCCACGCAGCTCGGCCAATGCGTCGCTCAGCTCGGACAGGGCATGTTCCTGGAAGGCGAGCCGGGTTTCGAGCTCGACCACGCGTGCTTCCAGGCTGGGATCGTGTGCAGAGGTCATGGCGTGGCCCGATCAGTGCGACCGGATCGAACGGCCGCGGCCGATGCCGTAGTGGGCCACGCCGGCGGCCTCGACTTCGGCCGGGTCGTACAGGTTGCGACCGTCGAACACCACCGCGTCCTTCAGCGCCGACTTGAGCTTCGCGAAATCCGGGCTGCGGAACTGCTTCCACTCGGTGATGACGACCAGCGCATCCGCGCCCTGCAGCGCCTCGGGCGCGTGTTCGCACAGGACCAGATCGTCGCGCTCGCCGAAGATGCGCTGCGCCTCGTGCGCGGCCTCGGGATCGAAGGCGCGCACGTTGGCACCCGCGTCCCAGAGCAGCTGCAGGAGACGGCGGCTCGAGGCTTCGCGCATGTCGTCGGTGTTCGGCTTGAAGGCCAGGCCCCAGACCGCGAAGGTCTTGCCGCGCAGGTCGCCGGTGCCGTAGTGGCGCTCGATCAGTTCGAACAGATGCGCCTTCTGGCGATGGTTCACCGATTCGACCGCGTCGAGCAGCTCGGCGCGATAGCCGTGCTGCTGCGCGGTGCGCGCCAGCGCCTGCACGTCCTTCGGAAAGCACGAACCGCCGTAGCCGGCACCCGGATAGATGAAGTGCCAGCCGATGCGCGGATCGGAACCGATCCCCTGGCGCACCATCTCGACGTCGGCACCGACCTTCTCGGCGATGTTTGCGATCTCGTTCATGAAGCTGATCTTGGTCGCGAGCATGGCGTTCGCCGCGTACTTGGTCAGCTCGGCGGAACGCACGTCCATCACCACAATGCGCTCGTGGTTGCGGTTGAACGGCGCATACAGCTTCTTCAGCTTGTCGATCGCGGACGCGCTGTCGGCGCCGATCACGATGCGATCGGGACGCATGCAGTCCTCGACCGCCGCGCCCTCCTTCAGGAATTCGGGGTTCGACACCACGTCGTACGCGACATCGGCGCCGCGCGCGGCCAGCGCCTCGGCGATCGCGGCACGGACCTTGTCGGCGGTGCCGACCGGGACGGTCGACTTGTCCACCACCACGGCCGGCTTCTGCAGATGCGTGCCGATGGTCTTCGCCACGGCCAGCACGTACTGCAGGTCGGCGCTGCCGTCCTCGTCCGGCGGCGTGCCGACGGCGATGAAGATCACGTCGCCATGCGCGATCGCGGACGCGGCATCGGTCGTGAAATGCAGGCGACCCTCGGCGTGGTTCGCCTTGACCATCGGTTCCAGGCCGGGCTCGTAGATCGGGATGATGCCGTTGCGCAGGCCGTCGATCTTGGCGGCGTCGATGTCGACGCAGATCACTTCGTGTCCGACTTCGGCCAGACAGGTGCCGGTGACCAGACCGACATAACCGGTGCCGAAAATGGTGACGCGCATGGGGGCCTCTCGAATGACGTGACGCAACGTTGATAGGGGGCGCGCTTCGCTCGCAATGCATGCGCCGAAACGCAAGAGGCCGGAACCTCGGCTCCGGCCCCCGGCGCCGCATCATCCGGAGACGACGCGGCGCGACACGCGATGGTCGCCTTACTGCTTGACGATTTCCAGCAGCTCGACTTCGAACACCAGGGTGGCGTTCGGCGGGATCGGGCCGCCCGGGGTGCCCTGCTCGCCGTAGCCGAGCTTCGACGGGATCCACAGCTTGTACTTGCTGCCGACCGGCATCAGCTGCAGGGCTTCGGTCCAGCCCGGCACCACGGCGTTCAGCATGAACTGCGCCGGCTCGTTGCGGTCATGCGAGCTGTCGAACTTGGTGCCGTCGAGCAGCGTGCCGGTGTAATGCACCTTCACGGTCTGGTCGGCCTTCGGCTTCGGGCCCTTGCCTTCGGTGATCACCTGGTACTGCAGGCCCGAAGCGGTGGTCTGCACGCCCGGCTTCTTGCCGTTGTCGGCGAGGAACTTGGCGCCTTCCTCGACGTTCTTCTTGCCCTGGGCTTCCATCTCGGCCTGCTTCTTGGCCATTTCTTCCTGCTGCTTGGCCTGCATCTTCTGCGCGAAGCCCTGCATGACCTGCATCGCCTGCTCGTCGGTCAGCAGCGGCTTCTTGTCGGCGAAGGTGTCCTTGATCGCGCGCTCGAGCGTCGCCAGGTCCAGTTCGTCCTTCATCGGCTTGAGCGACTTGCCGATGTCCATGCCGATCATGTAGCTGACCTGCTGCTTCTCGGTCGCCAGGCCAGGAATCTTGAGCGCGCCGTCCTTGCCGTCCTTGTTGTCGGCTTCGGCGGCCTTCTTGTCGCCTTCGGCGGCGGCATCCTTGTCGATCGGCTTGCATGCGGCGAGCGCGAGGACGCACGAGGCCGTGGCCACGGCGAGGGTCACATGACGCGACAGTTTCATCTGGAAAACTCCTGGGTGGAACGCGCCGCCCTTGCGGCGCGGTTGGGTTGAGGGGGGAATGGCGGGAATGGTGCGGGGACGGGAAAACGGGGCGCGGTGGCGTCAGAGCACGTCGAGCAGTTCGACGTCGAACACGAGCGTCGCGCCTGGACCGATGGTCGGCGGGCTGCCGCGCTCGCCGTAGGCCAGCGACGCGGGAATCCAGAACCGGTACTTCGCGCCGACCGGCATCAGCGCAACGCCTTCGGTCCAGCCTGCAATCACCTGGCTGAGGCCGAATTCAGCGGGCTGGCCGCGATCGTAGGAACTGTCGAACACGGTGCCGTCGAGCAGCGTGCCGTGGTAGTTCACGCGCACGCGATCGCTGGGACGCGGACGCTGGCCGGTGCCCTGGCGCAGCACCATGTACTGGAGGCCCGAAGCCGTGGCGATCACGCCCTTCTGCCCCTTGTTCTTCGCCAGGAAAGCAGCGCCTTCCTCGGCGTTCTTCTGCGCGAGACCGGACAGGCGGCTCTCTTCGCGCGCCTGCATGCGCTTGGAGAAGCTGTCGCGGATAGCGGTCATCTCGTCATCGGTGAGCAACAGCTTGCCTGCGGCGATGCGCGTGCGCATGGCCTGCAGCAGCACCGGAACATCGATTTCGTCCTTGATCGGCGCCAGCGAGCGACCGACATCGGTGCCAACCAGATAGCCGACCTTGTCCTTGGCGACGGCCGGCGCCTTCGCGCCCGGGGCCTGTCCGGGCACCGGGCGACCGGTGCGCTCGCCGATGCGCTGCATGAGCGCGGTGCCGACCGAGCGCGCTTCGTCGTCGGTCAGCAGCGGCTTGCCGCCATCGAAGGCGTTGCGCAGGGCGCGCTCGAACGCCGCGACGTCGAGGTCGGGACCGACGCTGGAAATCGAACCGCCGACATCGGCGCCGATCATGTAACTCACCTTGTCGCGCTCTGTCGTCAGCACTGCTTTCTCCTCAGCCTGGACCATGCCGGCGAACAGCATCGCCGCGATGGCCATCCCTGCGGCCAGGCCGCGAAAACGAACACTCATCGATCTCTCCACGGAATCGGTCGGGTCGGTGCCGCCCGGACCTCCGGCCCGGCGCGGCCATGCAAGCCGCGTATTGTCACGGCCCGGGCGGATGCGGGCAATCATTTCGCCGCCGGTACCGGGGCGGCGGCCGGCTTCGGCGCCTTCAGCGCCTGTTCGATGGCGGCCACGACTTCCGGCGCATCCGGCTTGGTGCGGCTGCCGAAGCTGGCCACGACCTTGCCGTCGCGGGCGATCACGTACTTGTGGAAGTTCCATTTCGGGCTTTCGCCGCTGGCCTGCGCCAGGTCGCGATAGAACGGCGTGGCCGTCTTCCCGGTGACGCTGACCTTCTGGAACATCGGGAACTTGACGCCGTAGGTCAGGGTGCAGAACTCCTGGATCTTCTTTTCCTCGTCGAATTCCTGCCCCATGAAATCGCCGGAGGGAAAGCCCAGGACCGCGAAACCGCGCGGCCTGTAACGGGCATGCAGGGCTTCCAGCGCTTCGAATTGCGGCGTGAAACCGCATTTGCTGGCGGTATTGACCACCAGGAGCACCTGGCCGCCATAGGTCTTGCCGAGATTGACCGGCGCCTTGCCGGCCAGCGGGCGGTAGCTGTGATCGAGCAGGCCGCCGCCGGCAGCGCCGGCCAGCAGGGGCAGCATGCACAGCGAAGCGATTGCGAGCGTTCTGGCCAGGAAACGGGTCACGGGAAGGCCTCCAGGGCTGGGCGAGGGCCCGAGTATGACTTCAGTTGGGGGGAAAAGGTTTCCCGGGGGCTTGACCCGCCCTGTTTCGGTGTTATAGTTGAATACAACACCAGTCAACGAGTACAGGAGTTGACCCATGCAACGCCAGACGTACACCGCGGTTCGCAATCCGAGCATCGCCATGGGCGGGCTCGCCGCCGGGTTGGTCCTGACCGGTCTTTTCGCCCTCGCCAGCCAGACGTCCGCCAGCGGTGCGGGCGCAGAGGGTGATTCCCACCGTCGCCATCACAGTGCCCGTGCCCGGGATGCGATGGCGCTTCCCTTCTTCTCCTTCGCGCAGGGCATGCGCCGCAGCAACAGGAGCTGATTCCCATGACCGCAATCCAATGGAGCGATGGCGCTCCGATCTACCGCCAGCTGAAGGACCGGGTGATCGCGATGATGCTCGACGGCGTGCTCAAGCCGGGCGACGCGCTTCCCTCGGTCCGCCAGGTGGCAGCCGAATACCAACTCAACCCCATCACCGTCTCGCGCGCCTACCAGGAACTGGCGGACGAGGCTCTTGTCGAGAAACGCAGAGGACTGGGCATGTACGTCACCGAAGAAGCCGCGAAGAAACTGCTGTCCAGCGAACGCGACCGCTTCCTGCGCGAAGAGTGGCCGCTGGTCCTCGAACGCATCCAGCGACTGGGCCTGAGCATGCAGGAACTGCTCGCCCCCGCCCGCCAGGGAGATGACGCATGAGCGCCGTCGACACCTCCGTCCCCGTGATCCGCGCCCGCGGCCTGCGCAAGGCCTACAAGAACAAGCTGGCGCTGGACAATACCGAGTTCGAGATCCCCTCCGGTCGCATCATCGGCCTGATCGGCCCGAATGGTTCCGGCAAGACCACCACGCTGAAGGCCGTGCTCGGCCTGATTCCCTTCGAAGGCGATCTCAAGGTCCTCGGCCGCGATCCGCGCACCGAACGCGACGAACTGATGAAGGATGTCTGCTTCATCGCCGACGTCGCCGTGCTGCCGCGCTGGATGCGGGTGCGCGAAGCGATCGAGTTCGTCGCCGGCGTCCATCCGCGCTTCGACCGCGCCAAGTGCGACCGCTTCATCGCCCACACCCAGCTCAAGCCCGACATGCGGGTCCGCGAGATGTCCAAGGGCATGATCGTGCAGCTGCACCTGGCCCTGGTGATGGCGATCGACGCCCGCCTGCTGGTGCTGGACGAACCGACCCTCGGCCTGGACATCCTCTATCGCAAGGAGTTCTACCGGCGCCTGCTCGAGGATTACTTCGACGAACAGAAGACCATCATCGTCACCACGCACCAGGTCGAGGAAATCGAACACATCCTCACCGACGTGCTGTTCATCCAGAACGGCAAGATCGTGCTCGATGCGTCGATGGAAACGGTCAGCGACCGCTTCGTCGACCTGCTCGTGAGCGCAGACCGCGCCGAGGAGGCGCGACGCTTCAAGCCGATCGACGAACAGACGCTGCCGTTCGGGAAGACCCGGATGATCTTCGACGGCGTGCCGCAGTCGCAGCTCGCTGCGCTGGGCGAAACCGGCATCCCGGGCCTCGCCGATCTCTTCGTCGCCACCATGAAGGGGACCTACGCATGAACACCTCCGCCATCGAAACCACGGGCGTCGCGGCCGCACGCCACATCACCTCGGCCGACAAGTTCAAGTCCCTGCTCAAGCGCGAGTTCTGGGAAAACAAGGGCGGTTTCTTCTGGGCGCCGATCGTCGCCGGCGGAATTTCGCTGTTCCTCTCGCTGCTCGGCGCGATCGCCAGCATCTTCATGGTCGGCAAGGCCAAGTCCAGCATCGACGGCGATTTCAAGGAGGTCGAAATCCACCTGCAGTCGGCCGAAGCGCTGCAGGCGCTGGGATTCGCCGGCGACATGTCCCTGCTCGGCGGCGTGGCCCTGGCGCTGGTGGTGATGACCTTCGTGGTCTTCTTCTACTCGCTCGGCGCGCTCTACGACGAGCGCAAGGACCGCAGCGTGCTGTTCTGGAAGTCGCTGCCGGTCTCCGACACGCAGACGGTGCTGTCGAAACTGACCTGGGCGCTGCTGCTGGCGCCGCTGCTGGCCGTCGGTTTCGGCCTGCTGATCGGCATCGGCCAGTGGATCCTCGGCGCCCTCGCCATGGTCCTGAGCGGACTGCCCGGCGCCAGCGCGATGTTCACCGAATCGCATCCGTTCCGCATGCTGGGCAACGCGCTGACGGTGATTCCGGTGTACGCGGCCTGGTCGCTGCCGACCGTCGGCTGGCTGATGTTCTGCTCGGCCTGGGCGCGCAGCAAGCCCTTCCTCTGGGCGGTACTGGTGCCGGTCATGGCCGGCGCGGTGATCAGCTGGCTGGACATGCTGCCGGGCATCGACAACCTCCCGCACGAGTACGTCTGGTACACCCTGCTCGTCCGCGGCCTGCTGAGCATCATCCCGATGACCTGGTACGCCAACAAGACGGTGTTCGAGAGCCACGACGTCTCGAACCTGCACGGCCCCGAGGACCTGATGCGGATGGTGGACTTCAGCAGCAGCTGGAACGCTTTCCTGACCGTGGACCTCTGGGTGGGTGTGATCGTCGGCGTGGCCTTCATCGCCGCCGCCATCCGCCTGCGCCGCTGGCGCGACGAGGGCTGATCGTCGCGGAAGGGTCCGGACGCATCACGCCGGACCCTTCCCGTCTCCCCGATCTTTCCCGTCTGCCCCATCATGATCGACTGACTTCAGACACATCCGCATGCCGCCCGACGCATGCAAGCTGCCCCCATCGCCCCATTCGACACCGGAGTTCCCATGAGCACCTTCCGCAATGCCATCCTCGCCCTGGCCATCGGCGCTACGCTGGTGGGCTGCGGCAGCGATGCACCGCAGGATCCCGCCAACGAACCGAAGACCCTGATCGGACAGGCCGTGAAGCAGGCGACCGACGAGGCCCGCAAGGAGCTCTCGAAGGAAAACTTCAGCTTCACCGTTGACGGCCTGCCCAAGGCCGAGATCACGCCGCAGGGCGAACTGCTGATCGGCGGCGTCGCAGTCGCGACCACGCCGGAACAGCAGGCGCTGGTCAAGGCCTACCGCGAAGAGGTCACCGGAATTGCACAGGCCGGCATCGGCGTCGGCGTGCAGGGCGCGGACCTGGCAGGCAAGGCCGTGAGCGAAGCGATCAAGGGCGTGTTCTCCGGCAACCCGGACCAGATCGAGCAGCGGATCGAGAAGGAAGCCGAAGGCATCAAGGCCGCGGCTTTGAAACTCTGCGATCGCCTGCCCGCGCTCAAGGCCGCCCAGGACAAGCTCGCCGCCGCCGTCCCCGAGTTCAAGCCCTACGCACGGATGGACGACCAGGACGTGAAGGATTGCCGCGTCGATGCCGGCGACGGCCTGCAGATCGATGGGGGCACCGCGAACGACGCGGGTTCGAACTCCGGGAATGACGGCATGGACGCCGCCGAGGAAGCCGAAGCCGCCGCTGCGGCGCCGGCGCGCTGATCGCCCCGGCACTTCGTCCTCCCCGCCGGCCGCACCCACGGCCGGCGCATGTCCCCTCCCCCGCATGCAACGTCGCCATCCGCGACGAAGGACTCGCCATGTCTTCCCGCCAGGTGCACGCACTTCTTCCGATGCTCGCGCTCGCCGCAACCTGCGCCCTGTCGCCGGCATCGGTGCAGGCCGAGGACGATCCGGTGCTCAACCGGGCCTTTCAGGACCATATCGCCTACGTCGCGACCTTCGCGATGCCGGTCCTGATCGAAAAATGCGCGGCTCGCGATCCTGCCTACTTGCAGACGGCCGCACCGCTCTACTTCCGCTACGTCAACGCGCACCAGGACCGCATCGAACGCGGGCGCCTGCTCACGCTCGCAGAGCTGAAGCCCGACGACACGCTGAAGGCCTACCGCGAGCGCGTGCTGTCGCAGCGCCTTGGCAAGCTCGATACCGGCACGTCCGACGAACAGGCACGCATGTGCGAGGGTGCCCTCGGCGTGCTGCGCGGCATGACGCTGCCGGGCGAGTGGCCTGCGCGGGACTGAACGCGACGCGTCCTCCGGCGGGCGCCGACCTTCAACCGCCGCCGCCCATCCCTTCGACGATCCCGCCCCGGGTCAGCGCGACCGGGTCGAGCGCGCGACGCAGGGTGTCGAGGTCCAGTCCACTGTCCTCCAGCGCGACCTGCAGCACCGGCAGTCCCTCGGCGTAGGCGCGCTTCGCGATCGCGGCGGCCTTCTCGTAGCCGATCAGCGGATTGAGCGCGGTGACGAGGATGGGGTTGCGCGCCAGGGCATCGGCCAGCCGGTCCTCGCGGAACACCAGGCCGGGGATGACCTTCTCCGCCAGCGCGCTCATGGCATTGGCGAGCAGGCCGATGGCGTCGAGCAGGTTGGTCGCGATCAGCGGCAGCATGGTGTTGAGCTGGAAATTGCCGCTCTGCCCCGCCACCGTCACCGCCGTGTGCAGGCCCATCACCTGCGCACAGGCCATGCACACCGCTTCCGGAACGACCGGATTGACCTTGCCCGGCATGATCGAGCTGCCCGGCTGCAGCGCCGGCAGTTCCACTTCGCCCAGACCGGCCAGCGGCCCGGAATTCATCCAGCGCAGGTCGTTGGCGATCTTCATCAGCGCCACGGCGATCGCATTGAGCTGACCCGACAGTTCCACCGCATCGTCCTGGGCGGCGATGCCCTCGAACTTGTTCTCGGCCGAGACGAAGCGCACGCCGGACAACACGGACAGCGTCTGCGCGACCCGCTTGCCGAAGGCCGGGTCGGTGTTGATGCCGGTACCCACGGCCGTGCCGCCGATCGGCAGGCGGCGCAGGCGACGCAGGCTGTCCTCGATGCGCATCCGCGCCGATTCCAGCTGCGACGACCAGGTGCCGAACTCCTGGGCCAGGGTGATCGGCATGGCATCCATCAGGTGAGTCCGCCCGGTCTTCACCAGTGCCCCTGCGTCGGCCGCGCGGGCATCGATGGCGGCGCGCAACGCACGCAGGGCCGGCAGCAGGTCCTCGTTCGCGGCCAGGTGCGCGCCGACGCGCAGGGCGGTGGGAATGACGTCGTTGGAACTCTGGCCGAGGTTGACGTCATCGTTCGGGTGTACCTTGCCCTTGCCGGTGCGCATCACAAGCGCGGCGATGACCTCGTTGGCGTTCATGTTCGTCGAGGTGCCGGAGCCGGTCTGGAACACGTCGACCGGGAAATGCGCATCGTGCTGGCCCGAGGCCACCGCCATCGCCGCGCGGCGGATCGCACCGGCCCGCGACCGCGGCAGCAGGCCGAGATTGGCGTTGGCCTGGGCGGCGGCGGCCTTGGTCAGGCCCAGCGCGCGGATGAAACCGCGCGGCATCGGCCGGCCGGACAGTCCGAAGTTGCGGACGGCGCGCTCGGTCTGCGCGCCCCAGAGTGCCCAGGCCGGCACGCGCAGTTCGCCCATGCTGTCGCGCTCGGTCCGGGTGGGGTCGGGAATCTCGCTGTGGGAGCTGCCGTGCTGGGTCATGGGGGGTCTCCTGTCGCGCATGACGTGGGTCGGGACGAGCATACGCCGGCCGGGAGCGTGTTTGAGCCCTCCGCAGACACTGTGCCGAGTCGCAGCGGCGCGCCGGGTTTCAAGCGTCCAGGCAGGCCCTGCGGTTTACAATGACCGACTTTTCCGCTGCCAGCCGCCACCCGCCCGCCATGTCCGACGCCCAGCTCCTCGCCCTCTCCCCGCTCGATGGCCGCTACGCCGGCAAGGTCGACGCCCTGCGCCCGATCTTCTCCGAATACGGCCTCATCAAGGCCCGCGTGAAGGTCGAAGTGGAATGGCTGCTGGCCCTGGCCGCGGAGCCCGGCATCGTGGAATTGAAGCCCTTCTCCGAGGCTGCCGTGGCCCGCCTGCGCGCCCTCGCCGACGGCCTGTCGGTCGCCGACGCGGCCCGGGTGAAGGAGATCGAGCGCACGACCAACCACGACGTGAAGGCGGTCGAATACCTGATCAAGGAGCGCCTCAAGGACGATGCCGAGCTGGCGCCGGCGCTGGAATTCGTGCACTTCGCCTGCACCAGCGAGGACATCAACAACCTCAGCTACGCGCTGATGCTCAACGAGGCTCGGCAGACGGTGATGCTGCCGAAGCTGGACGAACTGATCCAGAAGCTGCGCGCGATGGCCCACGCACACGCCGCGCTGCCGATGCTCTCGCGCACCCACGGCCAGACCGCGTCGCCGAGCACGGTCGGCAAGGAAATCGCCAACGTCGTCGCCCGCCTGCAGCGCCAGGGCGAACTGCTGGCCGGTGCACAGATGCCGGGCAAGATCAACGGCGCGGTCGGCAACTACAATGCCCATGTCGCCGCCTACCCCCAGATCGACTGGACCACGTTCTCGAAGCGCTTCGTGCAATCGCTGGGCCTGGACTGGCAGCCGTACACCACGCAGATCGAGCCGCACGACGGCATCGCCGAGCTGTGCGACGCGCAGAAGCGCATCGACACCATCTGCGTGGATCTTTGTCGCGACATCTGGGGCTACATCTCGCTGGGTTACTTCAAGCAGGCGGTGAAGGCCGGCGAAGTCGGCAGCTCGACCATGCCGCACAAGGTCAACCCGATCGACTTCGAGAACGCGGAAGGCAACTTCGGCATCGCCAACGCACTGTTCGAGCACTTCGCCGCGAAGCTGCCGATCAGCCGCTGGCAGCGCGACCTGACCGACTCCACCGTGCTGCGCGCGCTGGGCACCGCCGTCGGCCACGCGCTGATCGGCTACGACGCCCTGCTGCGCGGCCTGAACAAGCTCAGCGCGAACCCCGAGCGCCTCGCCGCCGACCTCGACGCCTCGTGGGAAGTGCTGGCCGAAGCCGTGCAGACGGTGATGCGCCGCCACGGCCTGCCGAACCCGTACGAACAGCTCAAGGCCCTGACCCGCGGCCACGGCATCACCGCCGACTCGATGCGCGCGTTCATCGCCGGCCTCGACCTGCCCGCCGACGCGAAGCAGCGCCTGCTCGACATGACCCCGGGCAGCTACATCGGCCTGGCCGACCGCCTCGCCCGCGAGATCTGATCGGAAAGCGCGCCGTGAAAGCCGACCGCATCGGCGCGCTGGTCACCGCCCTGCCTTTCGCGGTCGTCGGCGCGCTGCTGTTCGCCGGCTGGCTGTGGGCCTCGCGCCAGCGTCCGCCCACCGCACCGCCCCAGACCCGGGAACCCGCAGCCGCGTCGGCAGCCGGGCACGACGGCGCCGAACAGGCCGAGGCGGACGGGCGCAGCAGGTAAACTGACCGTCCCCTGCAGGATGTCCGTCATGCCCCGCCAGACCCGCCCGTCGCGCCAAGCCAGATCCCCGCTTCCCTTCGAGATCGACGCCACCGGCAAGGGCCCGCTGGGCATGCCGCCGGCGACCTTCCTGCGCGACTACTGGCAGAAACGCCCCCTGCTGATCCGCAACGCCTTCCCGGGCTTCGAAACCCCGGTGATGCCGGAAGACCTGGCCGGACTGGCCTGCGAGGAAGGCGCGCTGTCGCGGATCGTGATGCACGACCGCGCCACCGACGGCTGGACCCTGCGCACCGGCCCGTTCGCCGAGGAGGAATTCCCCGGCATGCCGCACCAGGACTGGACCCTGTTGGTGCAGGACGTGGACAAATGGGATCCGGACGTGCGCGCGCTGCTCGACCACTTCGACTTCCTGCCGCGCTGGCGGGTCGACGACATCATGATCTCCTTCGCCGCGCCCGGCGGCTCGGTCGGCGCGCACATCGACCAGTACGACGTGTTCCTGCTCCAGGCCCACGGCCACCGCCGCTGGCAGATCGACGCCAGCGAGGCGCTCGGCAAGGGCGTGCCCTCGGTCGAATTCCGCGAAGGCGTGGCGCTGAAGCTGCTGCGAGAATTCCATCGCACCCACGACTGGGTGCTGGGCCCGGGCGACATGCTGTACCTGCCGCCGAACGTGCCGCACCACGGCGTCGCCGAGGACGCCTGCCTCACCTTCTCCGTCGGCATGCGCGCACCGAGCGCCGCCGAACTGCTCGGCGACTTCGTCGACACCCTGCTGGCCGAGGCCGACGAATCGGTGCGCTACCGCGACGAGGACCTCGCGCCGCCGAAGGATGCCTACGAGATCGACGAGGCCGCGATGCAGCGGGCGATCGCCGGGCTCAACGCACTGCGCATGAACGATCCGCAGCGCCTGGGCGACTGGTTCGGTCGATTCATGACCCTGTACCGCAGCGTCGGCGAATCCCTGCAGCCGGATGCGCCGCGCTCGCGGATCGAGGTCGAATTCGACCTGCAGCAGGGTGCTGTGCTGGCGCGCCATCCGTGGACCCGCGTGGCCTGGCGCCGCGATTCGGCGAAGAAATCGCTGGCCCGCCTGTACGTGGCCGGGCAGATCTTCGCGCTGCCGCTGGCGGATGCGCGGATGCTGGCCGGCGCGCAGACCCTGGGTGGCGACGATTACGACACGCTGTCCGAGGACGGCCGCGCGCTGGTGCTGGAACTGCTGGCGCAGGGCCATTACCACCTGGACGATGGCAGCGACGACGCACACTGGGAGGATGGCGATGACGAGGCTTGATGCAGGATTCCAGGTCGCAGCAGTCGATTACCACACGGCGGTCGACGCGCTGCGCGCGGTGCGCGAACCGGTGTTCGTCGAGGAACAGCAGGTGCCGCGCGAGCTGGAGTGGGACGCGCTCGACCCGCTGTGCGTGCACGTGCTGGCGCGCGACGACGCCGGCCGCCCGATCGGCACCGGCCGCCTGACCCCGGAACACAAGATCGGCCGCATGGCGGTGCTGCAGGACTGGCGCGGCAAGGGCGTCGGCGACGCGCTGCTGAAGGCGCTGATCGAGCAGGCAGCCCTGCGCCGCTGGCCCGAGGTCAAGCTCAACGCCCAGGTGTCCGCGATCGGCTTCTACGCCCGCCACGGCTTCGTGCCCTTCGGCGAGCGCTTCATGGAAGCGGGCATCGAGCACCAGGCGATGCGCCGCCAGGTCGTGGGCATGACCGCGATCGACAGCCGCGAGTCGGCGGTCGCAGTCACCGCCGCCATCGTGCTGGCGACGCGGCGCGAGCTGTGCATCTACAGCCGCGCGCTGGATCCGGGCCTGTTCGACGCGCCGGAGGTGCTCGACGCGCTGCGCACCCTCGCCACGCGCCGGCAGCGGATCGACATCCGCGTGCTGCTGCAGGACGCCGATGCGCCACAGCGCGCGCACGCGCCGCTGATCGGCCTGTCGCAGCGCCTGAGCAGCGCCTTCGCCTTCCGTGAGGTCAGCGATCCCGCCGACAAGGGCTATGCCTCGGCATTCGTCGCCAACGATGCCGGCGGCGGCTATTTCCGGCCGCTGGGCAACCGCTTCGACGGCGAAGCCGCGCTCGATGCCGGCGGCCGCGCCCGGCAGCTCGTCGAAAGCTTCCACCCCGTCTGGGAACGCGCCCGCCCGGTGACCGAGTACCGCGTGCTGGGCGCCTGATGCACTCGGGCGTCGCCTGATCTGTCATCAAGGCTTCGTCAGCGCCGAACGCCCGAGCATGAGTCGGAAGCGGTAGCCCTTGTCGCCGTGCTCGACCTGCTCCAGCTCCGGACCGAAGCCGGCATTGCCCTGCGTGGACGCGATCGCGCGCAGGGTGTCGGAAATGCAGGCCATGCGCTCAGCCTCGCCGTGGACGATCACGCGATCGCCGCGCCCCCGGACCTGGGTCACCCGGCAGCCGGCCGGCATCAGCGCCGAGATCCGCCGGCGCAGCTCGTCCGGCGGCGCCATGCCGACCGGTGTCTCGCTCGGTGCCACGTACAGGGTCGCCACCTGCGTGGGCACGGGCGAGGTCGGCGTCAATGCGGACATCGTGCCGGATACGACGCCATCGGGCGCACGATCCTGAACCTCGCGCAGCACCAGCGGCGAATCGGTCAGCACGAAACGGACGAACCGGCGCGACATGTCGCTGCTGCGCACGCCGCGCTCGACCTTTTCCGGCCCGCTGCGGCCGCCATCCGCAGCAGAGAGGCTGTTCAACAGCACGTCCATCTGGTCTTTCGGCGCCGAGTATTGGATGGACACCTTGCCTTCGGCGACCTGGACGCGCTCGATCTCCGTGCCGGGAGGCGCCATCTTCTCCAGATCGGCGCGGATCGCGTCCGCCGTCCGGTAGCGACGCGCGTCGGCAGTGGCCTGGGCCTGCTGGCGCTCGCGGACCTCGGCCTCGATCTCGTCGATCGGCCGCTCGAAGACGAACCGCCCGCGCATGTCCTCCGGCCGCCAGGGCCGCAGCGCACCGTTGCGCGGCCAGTGCAGGCGACCGGTGTGACGCCCGACCGGAACCGGCACTTCCGCGCAGCCGTCGCCGCACCAGACGCTCACGCCCACGGTGTCCAGCTCGGGGGCCTCGCCGATGATCGAGCCATCCTCGGCCAGCGTGAGCCGCAGCGGCTTGCGATACGCCCGGGGGATCTCGATCCAGCCGTCCCGGCAGGTCAAGGCGGTGCCGAATCGCAGTTCCCTCACGATCTCCGCCTGGGGGCCGAGTTCGGCGAGCCGTGCGTCGTAGGCGTTCCGGCCGTGCCGCAGGATGTAGGTGGACCGCGCCGGGTCCGACTGCAGGTGGTACCACTCGCGGTAACGGGGCTTCTCGAACTCGCGGATGACCTTCAGGTGCTGCATCACCCGGTCATCGCCGACGAAGAAGCGCAGCCTGTAAGCACCCGGCGCCATGCGACGGATCTCCAGCCCGCCGATCTGCTCGGGCGGAATGGTGGCGCCATTGGCGGCCGGGAGGGCCTCGAAGGGGGATCCGGTGAAGGTGACTCCCCCCTCCCCGGGCACGTTGAAGGCGAAGCTGCCATGGATGTCCGGGCAGCCGTAGGCGTCGACCGCCAGCGCCTTGCGCCCCGCCTGCCCGCCGCCCGCTGCACCGCCACCGCATCCCGCCAGCAGCAGGACCATAGCCAACCCCGCCAGACCCGCGCGCATACCATCCCGCATCTTCGCCCCCTCCCCCATGGATTCGCCGGGACCATACCAGTCTGCACTGGCCTCGCAGGCCGGCAGCGACGAAGTATCGCCGGACGCACCCGGCAGCCCAGCGGCGTACGACCATGGTCGAACGCAGCCCCACGCACGCTGTCACCGCCGTCACAATGGCGGTCGAAAGGCCGGGAAAGACACGTCATGAAACATCGGAATGGTGCGCTGCGGCGGACCCTGCGTCTATAATTCCGGTCCTTTCGCCCTTGCCGCGAACCCTGCCGGAAGCTCGGCGGATCAAGCGGTTACCCACTCCTCCGCGCTTTCCGACACTCAGGCTCCAAGTGGACAGTCTCCTGAAGCAATTCGCGCAATCCTCCCAGCTCGGCGCCAACGCGGCGTACATCGAGGACCTCTACGAACAGTACCTGGTCGATCCCGACAGCGTCGGACCGAAATGGAAGGCCTATTTCGACGGCGTGAAGGGGCGGGACGGTCACGACGTTCCGCACTCGGCCGTGATCGAAGCCATCGCCGAAGCCGGTCGCCAGGCCGCGCGCGGCGTGGTGGTCGCCCAGGCCGGGAGCGACAGCCGCGAGTTCGCGGTCGGCAAGCTGATCGTGGCCTACCGCTCGCGCGGCCACCTCGCGGCCAGCCTCGACCCGCTGGGCATGTGGGACAAGAGCGAAGCCCCGGACCTCGACATCGGCTTCCACGGTCTGTCGAACGCCGATCTCGACGCCACCTTTTCCAGCGGCGGCGTCGGCGGCAACGCGCAGATGAAGCTGCGCGACCTCGTCGCCCGTCTCAAGGCGACCTACACCGGCAGCATCGGCGCCGAGTTCATGCACATCACCGACGTCGAACAGCGTCGCTGGATGTACGAACGCCTCGAAGCCACCGGCGGCGACTTCAAGCGCAGCAGGGAAGACCGCCAGCGCATCCTCGAGCGCCTCACCGCCGCCGAAGGCCTGGAGCGCTACCTGCACACCAAGTACGTCGGCCAGAAACGCTTCTCGCTGGAAGGCGGCGACGCGCTGATTCCGATGCTCGACGTGATGATCCGCCGCGCCGGCAGCGACGGCGTCAAGGACGTGATCCTCGGCATGGCCCACCGCGGCCGCCTCAACGTGCTGGTCAACACGCTCGGCAAGCCGCCGCGCAAGCTGTTCGACGAGTTCGAAGGCAAGTTCGAGCACGACGAGCACGCCCATGCCGGCGACGTGAAGTACCACATGGGCTTCAGCGCCGACATCGCCACTCCGGGCGGCCCGGTCCACCTCGCCCTCGCCTTCAATCCCTCGCATCTGGAAATCGTCGATCCCGTCGTCGCCGGCAGCGTGCGTTCGCGCCAGCTGCGTCGCGGCGACCAGGCGCGCACCCAGGTGGTGCCGATCCTGATGCACGGCGACGCCGCGTTCGCGGGTCAGGGCGTGGTGATGGAGCTGTTCCAGATGTCGCAGGCCCGCGGTTTCGCGGTCGGCGGCACGATCCACATCGTGATCAACAACCAGGTCGGCTTCACCACCAGCGAACGCCAGGACGCCCGCTCCACGCTGTACTGCACCGACGTGGCCAAGATGGTCGGCGCCCCGGTGCTGCACGTGAACGGCGACGACCCGGACGCGGTCGCCTTCTGCGCCGACCTGGCTTTCGACTTCCGCCAGAAGTTCGGCAAGGACGTGGTCATCGACCTCGTCTGCTATCGCCGCCACGGCCACAACGAGGCCGACGAACCGGCGGCGACCCAGCCGCAGATGTACCAGAACATCCGCAAGCGCAAGACCACGCGCGAACTCTATGCGGAGAAGCTGGTCGCCGAAGGCGCGCTGAAGGCCGAGGACGCGCAGTCGCTGGTCGACGGCTACCGCCAGAAGCTGGATGACGGCGTGGTCACCACCGAACTGGCCCCGGCCAATCCGGATGCCTACTCGATCGACTGGAACCCGCTGCTCGCCGGCAAGCTCAGCGATCCGGTCGACACCCGCGTCGCACGCGACAAGCTCGACGGTCTGGCGAAGGTCATCAACACCCTGCCCGACGGTGCCGTCCTGCACCCGCGCGTCGCGAAGATCTACGAAGATCGCCGCAAGATGGGCGCCGGCGAACTGCCGGGCGACTGGGGCTTCGCCGAGAACCTCGCCTACGCCACGCTGCTCGCGGAAGGCTACAAGCTGCGTCTGGTCGGCCAGGACTGCGGTCGCGGCACCTTCTTCCACCGTCATGCGGTGCTGCACGACCAGAACGTCGACGTCGACCACGTCCCGCTGCGCCAGCTGGTGACGAACCCGGAAGACGCGACGATCATCGACTCGCTGCTCAGCGAGGAAGCGGTCATGGCGTTCGAATACGGCTATTCGACCGCCGACCCCATGACCCTGGACGTCTGGGAAGCCCAGTTCGGCGACTTCGCCAACGGCGCCCAGGTGGTGATCGACCAGTTCCTGTCCTCGGGCGAGGCCAAGTGGGGCCGTCTCTGCGGTCTGGCGCTGTTCCTGCCGCACGGCTACGAAGGCCAGGGTCCGGAGCATTCGTCCGCGCGCCTCGAACGCTTCCTGCAGCTGTGCGCGCTGGACAACATGATGGTCTGCACGCCGACCACACCGGCGCAGGCCTTCCACATGATCCGCCGGCAGATGCGCATGACCACGCGCAAGCCGCTGGTGGTGATGACGCCGAAGTCGCTGCTGCGCCACAAGCTCGCGGTGTCGTCGCTCGACGAGCTGGCGAACGGCGGCTTCCAGCACCTGATCCCGGACAGCACCGCCGCCGACCCGAAGAAGGTCAAGCGCGTGGTGGTCTGCGGCGGCAAGGTCTACTACGACCTGGTCGAGGAAGCCCAGAAGCGCGATCTGAAGGACGTCGCGATCATCCGCATCGAGCAGCTCTATCCGTTCCCGCGCCAGCAGCTGATCGCCGAACTGAAGAAGTACGGCAAGAACGTGCAGGTGATCTGGTGCCAGGAAGAGCCGCAGAACCAGGGCGCGTGGTACCAGATCCAGCACCACCTGCGCTTCTGCCTGCAGGACAAGCAGACGCTGCACTACGCCGGTCGCGCACGCTCGCCCTCGCCGGCTGCCGGTCACTTCAACGACCATGTCGTCGAGCAGCAGGCGCTGATCGCCGACGCCCTCGTGAACTCGCCAGACGGCGAGTTCGAGGAAGAGTGATCACACCGAAGCGGGTGCCGGCGATCCGGCATCCGCTTCGCAGGTTTCATCGAGCACGTTTTGACCGCTTGATCTTGCAATCCGCCGTTCCGCGCATCGCGCAGTCCGGCACCAACACAACTTCCAGGACGCCACCATGGCCACCGAAATCAAGGTTCCCGTTCTTCCCGAATCCGTCTCCGACGCCGTCATCGCCACCTGGCACAAGAAGGTCGGCGACGCCGTCAAGCGCGACGAGAACATCGTCGACCTCGAGACCGACAAGGTCGTTCTGGAAGTCCCCTCGACCGTCGATGGCGTCATCAAGGAACTGAAGTTCGCCGAAGGCGCGACCGTCCTCAGCCAGCAGGTCATCGCGGTGATCGAGGAAGGCGCCGTGGCCGCCGCAGCCGCGCCGGCCGCCGCCGGTCCGGAACAGGTCCAGCCGAAGGCCGAGGCCGCCAAGGCCGCTGCCGCCGCCCCGACGAGCACCAAGCCGGCCCCGGTCGGCGGCGACCTGCCGCCTGGCGCCCGCTTCGCCGCCGCCACCAGCGGCGTCAACCCGGCCGACGTCCAGGGCACCGGCCGTCGCGGTGCGGTCACGAAGGAAGACATCGTCAACTACGCCAGCGGCAAGATCGCCGGCGTCGGCGGCGGCGCACGTCCGGAAGAGCGCGTGCCGATGACCCGCATGCGCACCCGCATCGCCGAGCGCCTGATGCAGTCGAAGAACTCCATCGCGATGCTGACCTCGTTCAACGAGGTGAACCTGTCCAAGGTCATGCAGATGCGCAAGGAGCTGGGCGAGCAGTTCGAGAAGGCCAACGGCATCAAGCTTGGCTTCATGAGCTTCTTCGCCAAGGCAGCCGCCAACGCGCTGCAGCGCCACCCGATCATCAACGCCTCGGTCGACGGCAGCGACATCATCTACCACGGCTACGCCGACATCTCGATCGCCGTGTCGACCGACAAGGGCCTGGTCACGCCGGTCCTGCGCAACGTCGAGCGCATGGGCTTCGCCGACATCGAAGCCGCCATCGTCGGCTACGCCAAGGCGGCCCGCGAAGGCGGCCTGAAGCTGGAAGACCTGCAGGGCGGCACCTTCACGATCACCAATGGCGGCACCTTCGGCTCGCTGATGTCGACGCCGATCGTGAACCCGCCGCAGTCGGCGATCCTCGGCATGCACGCCATCAAGGAGCGCGCGATCGTCGAGAACGGCCAGGTCATCGCCGCGCCGATGATGTACCTCGCGCTGAGCTACGACCACCGCATCATCGACGGCAAGGACGCGGTGCTGTTCCTGGTCGACATCAAGAACCAGCTGGAAAACCCGCACCGCATGCTGCTGGGCATGTAATCCCACTCGCCCCCTCCCCCGCATGCGGGGGAGGGCTGGGGTGGGGGATCGGACACGTCGCCCCCATCCCGACCTTCCCCCGCACGCGGGGGAAGGAGACAAACCTCAACGGGAAGTGACATGAGCGACACCCAACAATTCGACGTCATCGTCATCGGCGCCGGCCCCGCCGGCTACCACGCCGCCATCCGCGCCGCCCAGCTGGGCATGAAGACCGCGTGCATCGACGCCGCGCTCGGCAAGGACGGCAAGCCCGCGCTCGGCGGCACCTGCCTGCGCGTCGGCTGCATTCCGTCGAAGGCGCTGCTCGATTCCTCGCGCCAGTTCTGGAACATGGGCCATATCTTCGGCGACCACGGCATCAGCTTCGACAATGCGAAGATCGATGTCAGCGCGATGGTCGGCCGCAAGGACAAGATCGTCAAGCAGTTCACCGGCGGCATCGCCCAGCTGTTCAAGGCGAACAAGATCACCGCGTTCTACGGCTTCGGCACCCTGCACGCCGGCAATGTCGTCAAGGTGAAGCAGCACGACGGTTCCGAAGTCGAGCTGAAGGGTACCAACGTCATCCTCGCCGCCGGTTCGGATTCGATCGAACTGCCGTTCGCGAAGTTCGATGGCCAGCACATCGTCGACAACGTCGGCGCGCTGGACTTCACCGAAGTGCCCAAGCGCCTCGGCGTGATCGGCGCCGGCGTGATCGGCCTGGAACTGGGCAGCGTGTGGAACCGCCTCGGCGCCAAGGTCACGATCCTCGAAGCGATGCCCGACTTCCTGGCCGCTGCCGATGGCGAAGCCGCGAAGGTCGCCGCGCGCGAGTTCAAGAAGCAGGGCCTCGACATCCAGCTCGGCGCGAAGGTCAGCAAGGCCGAAGTGAAGAACGGCGAAGTGCACCTGACCTACACCGACGCCAAGGGCGAGCAGAACATCGTCGTCGACAAGCTGCTGGTCGCCGTGGGCCGCAAGGCCGCGAGCAAGGGCCTGCTGGCCGACGGCACCGGCGTGCAGCTCGACGAGCGCGGCCGCATCGTGGTCGACGAGCACTGCCACACCGGCGTCGACGGCGTCTGGGCGGTCGGCGACTGCGTCCGTGGCCCGATGCTGGCGCACAAGGGTTTCGAGGAAGGCATTGCGGTGGCCGAGCTGATCGCCGGCCTGCCGGGCCACGTCAACTTCGACACCATCCCGTGGGTCATCTACACCGAGCCGGAAATCGCCTGGGTCGGCAAGACCGAGGAGCAGTTGAAGGCCGAGGGCATTCCGTACAAGGCCGGCAGCTTCCCGTTCGCCGCCGTCGGCCGTGCGGTCGCGATGGCCGAACCGGCCGGTTTCGTGAAGGTGCTCGCGCACGCCGAGACCGACCGCGTGCTCGGCATGCACCTGGTCGGCGCCAACGTCTCCGAACTGGTCCATGAAGGCGTGCTGACCATGGAGTTCAGCGGCTCCGCCGACGACCTCGCCCGCATCTGCCACGCGCATCCGAGCCTCTCGGAAGCGGTGCACGACGCCGCGATGGCCGTCCACAAGCGGGCGATCCACAAGGCGAACTGATCCGCCCCACGCACACGAAACGGCGCACCTCGGTGCGCCGTTTCGCTTTCGGTCCCCTGAATGTTTCTGCGGAATCCCCCCATGAAATCCATCTGCGTCTATTGCGGCTCCAACGCCGGCAGCAAACCCGCCTATGCCGAGCGCGCCCGCGCCCTCGGCGCGCGTATCGCCAGCGAAGGCCTGCAGCTGGTCTACGGCGGCGGCAACGTCGGCCTGATGGGCATCGTCGCCGATGCCGTGCTCGAACACGGTGGCGAAGTCGTCGGCGTCATTCCCGAGCAGCTGGTGCAATGGGAAGTCGCGCACACCGGCGTCACCCGGCTGGAAGTGGTCGCGAACATGCACGAACGCAAGGCGCGGATGTTCGACCTCGCCGACGCCTTCGTCGCCCTGCCCGGCGGCTTCGGCACGCTCGACGAGATGTTCGAGATGCTCACCTGGCGCCAGCTCGGCCTCGGCCGCAAGCCCTGTGCCTTCCTCGATGTCGACGGCTTCTACGCTCCGCTGATCGGCATGATCGACCGCATGGTCGAGGAACGCTTCCTGCACCCCGAACAGCGTCATGACCTCTGGCACGGCGAGGACATCGATACCCTGTTCGCGTGGATGCGCGACTACACCCCCGCACAGGCGGACAAGTGGCTGGACGAGAAACGGCGGAAGGAGATGCGCTGAACGACCTGCGGCATCGTGTGTGTTTGCCGTCATCCTCGCGAACGCGAGGACCCAGCCATCAGCCACGATATCGCTCAGCAAACGCGCTCATCACGACGAGTTGCGCACCAATCCAGGATAGAGATCCGTCCACTCCGGGTTACGCGCTTCGATCAATTCGATCTTCCAGCGACGCATCCACCGCTTCATCGCTTTCTCTCGAGTGATCGCCTGTTCCATGGTGTCGTGGCCCTCGAACCAGACCAGGCGATGTACCTCGTAGCGCATGGTGAAGCCAGCGCAATGGCCGTGCCGGTGTTGCCACAGCCGGCCGATCAGGTCCGACGTCACGCCAATGTAGAGCGTTCCGTTGCGCCGACTGGCCAGCATGTAGACGCAGGGCGATTTCATGCATCGCAGCTTCCCGACGCAGTGAGAATTCCGGTATCGGAAAAACCCGCGCATCTGCATCGGACTTCAACGCATCGCCTATGAACAATCCTGTCCCCGCTGCCAGCGGTGACCGGGCCATACCGCAACGTCGGGATGGGTCCTCGCTTGCGCGAGGATGACGACTGAATCTGTCGCCGTTCGGGCTCACCACGACATCCCCGACCCCGCATGCGATCATGCCCCAATCGAACGCTCAGGATCCCCCGACATGTCCGTTCCCGGCACCTTCAACGCCTTCCGCATCCGCAACGACGCTGCCGGCGGCTACCGCAGCGGCATCGAGGAGACGCGCATCGATGAGCTCGCTCCGGGCGAGATCGTCATCAAGACGGCCTACTCCTCGGTCAACTACAAGGACGCGCTGGCCGGCACCGGCGAAGGCAAGATCCTGCGCTTCTTCCCGCTGGTCGGCGGCATCGATGTCGCCGGGCACGTGGTGTCCTCTACAGATCCGGCCTTTCGCGAAGGCGATGCCGTGCTGGTCACCGGCTGCGGGCTCAGCGAGACCCGCGACGGCGGCTACAGCGAGTACGCGCGCATCGAAGCGAAATGGGCAATTCCCCTGCCCGCCGGCCTCAGCCTGCGCGAGAGCATGATTCTCGGCACCGCCGGCTTCACCGCCGCGCTGGCGCTGCTGCGCATGGAGGACAACCGCCAGTCGCCCGAGCTGGGCCCGCTGGCCGTGACCGGCGCCACCGGCGGCGTGGGCTCGCTGGCGGTCGACATCTTCACCCGCGCCGGCTACGAGGTGCATGCGATCAGCGGCAAATCCGAGCATGCCGACTACCTCAAGTCGCTCGGCGCCACCCAGGTACTCGGCCGCGACGTGCTGGCCGAAGCCCGCCCGCTGGAAGCCGCGCGCTTCGGCGGCGGCCTCGACAACGTCGGCGGCACCATGCTGGCCAGCCTCCTTGCCCGCACGCGCCCCTACGGCAACGTCGGCAGCGCCGGGCTCGCCGCGACCGCCGAGCTGCCGACCACGGTCATGCCCTTCATCATCCGCGGCGTGTCCCTGGTCGGCGTGGCCTCGGCCGGTACCGCCCGCGATATCCGTGACGAAGTCTGGAAGCGCCTGGCAGGGGCGTGGAAGCCTGCGCATCTGGAGACCATCTGCACGCGCGAGGTCGGACTCGATGGCCTGCCGGAGGTGTTCGCGGGTATGCTCAAGGGCGGCTCGTTCGGGCGGACGCTGGTCCGCCTGGGCTGACCGGGGCAGACGGGTCCGGAAGGGGTTCCGGGCAGGTCCGCATCGGCGGGCCTTGTGCACTGCATCAACAATCCGACGGGGACCGCTTCCGGCCGACAACGGGGGCGACTACACTGGGCACAGTCTTACAAGGGGTTCCGCATGGCACGCATCCTGATCGTCGACGACTCACCGTCGCAGCTGATGGGCATCCGCCGCATCGTCGAAAAACTCGGACATGAAGCACTGACCGCTGAAGACGGCGCCGCCGGCGTCGAGGTGGCCAAGCGCGAGATCCCGGACCTGATCCTGATGGACGTGGTCATGCCGAACCTGAACGGCTTCCAGGCCACGCGCACCATCTCGCGCGAGCCGACCACCAAGCACATTCCGATCGTGCTGGTCACCACCAAGGACCAGGACACCGACCGCGTGTGGGGCATGCGCCAGGGCGCCAAGGCCTACCTGACCAAGCCCTTCAGCGAAACCGAGCTGTCCGACACGATCACCAAATACGTCTCCGGCCAGGGCTGAATTCCACCCCTGCTCCGACGCACGAAAAAGCCGCCTTGAAGGCGGCTTTTTCCTTTCCGGTCATCGCATTCACGCCCTGCGCCAGTCGTCGCCGAACGCCTCGCGCATCCGGCGGTACGCCTCGCGCTCGGCCTCGGTGTTCGCGCGCGGTGCCAGCACTTCGAGTTCTACGATCTGGTCGCCGTCGGCCGCGCCGCCGGTGCCCGGCAGGCCGCGACCGCGCAGGCGCAGACGTCGACCGGCTTCGGAATCGGCCGGGATCTTCAGCTCGACCGCACCGCCGAGCGTCGGCACGCTGACCGTGGCGCCGAGGGCCGCTTCCCAAGGCGCGACCGGGAGGACGTGGATGATGTTGCGGCCATCGACCTCGAACTGCGGATGCGCGGCGTACTCCACTTCCAGCAGCAGGTCACCGCCGCCAGGCGCCTGCCCGGCAAGGCGAATCGCCTGCCCGGGCTTGATGCCCCTGGGCACGCGCACGTCGAGCGAACGGCCCGCGACGGTGACGCGCACCGGCTCGCCGCGATGCACGGCTTCCAGCGGGACCGCGAACTTCGCCCGCATCGCGCCGTCGCCACGCGGCCGCTGTCGGGCACCGGGCCCGGCAGCGCCGGCCCGACGACCGAACAGTTCCTGGAAGAAATCGCTGAAACCGCCGTTGCCGCCACCGGCGAAGATCTCGTCGAAGTCGACGCCACCGGGGCCGCCGAAACCGCCCGGCGGTGGCTGTACTTCGTCGCCGGGCCGGTAGCCCCGTGCGCGCAGCTGGTCGTAGGCCTTACGCTTCTCCGGGTCGCGCAGGGCCTCGTAGGCTTCGTTGACGGCCTTGAACTTCTCCTCGGCACCCGGCTCCTTGCTGACGTCGGGGTGGTACTTGCGCGCGAGCCGGCGGTAGGCGGTCTTGAGCTCCGCCTCGCCCGCGCCCGGCTCGACGCCGAGGATGTCGTAGTAATCCTTGAATCGCATGACGCGAACACCCGTGGGTTTTCGAATGCGGTGAACTATAGCGGACGCGGCATCGCGGATGCGTCGCGTCCGGATGCGCGTGACCCGCCTGAGCGGCGGGTCACGTGTGTCGCGATCGGCAGGAAGAGATGCACGATGCGACGGAAGCGACGCGAGCGGCGTCGCGCGCGTGGCGGACTCAGGACTTGAGCGCGGGGCTGCCGACCTGGATGCGGCGCGGCGTCGACTCGGCGCGCTTGGGAATCACGATCTGCAGCACGCCGTTCTGGCCGGATGCGGTGATGCCGTCGGCATCGGCGGTGTCCGGCAGCGCGAATCGGCGATGGAAACTGCCGTAGTTGCGTTCGATGCGCGAGAAGCGCTCGGACTGCTCGACGGTCTCGCGCTGGCGCTCGCCCTTGATGCTCAGGATGCCCTTGTCCATCAGCACTTCGACATCCTTCGGATCGATGCCGGGAAGATCGGCGAGGATCAGGAAACGATCGGCCTCTTCCTTGATGTCGACGCGCGGCACCCACTGGCTGGTGACCACCGACGACTCGTCGGGGTTATCGCCCGTGTTGAGGAAACGGTCGAACATCTGCTTCAGGTCGTCGTGGATGCGTGCCTGGGCGGGCCAGGCCTGCTGGTAGCGCATGAGGCTCATGGAAATCTCCCGGTAACAATGATGTGTTGGGTCGGTTGTTCGGGGCGAGACGTCATCGCCTTGCAACCGAAATAGGCGCTGTACCCGGGATTTCAAGCGCGGAGGACTGCCGTTCGTCGTCCCGTCGTTCAGGTTTGCCGATACACTGGCGACGTACCCTACCGGCAACCGAGCCGGTTCCCCCAAGCGCAGGAGCATCGACATGACCATCCAGATCGGCGACCGCATTCCCGAAGTCAACATCAAGCGCATCAACGATGGCGTCGACACCATCGACACCCACGCCTTCTTCGAAGGCAAGAAGATCGTGCTGTTCTCCGTGCCGGGCGCCTTCACCCCGACGTGTTCGGAAAAGCATCTGCCCGGCTACATCGCGCTGTTCGACGCATTCCGCGACAAGGGCGTCGGCATCGCCTGCATGTCGGTGAACGATCCTTTCGTGATGAAGGCCTGGGCCGCCAGCCAGAACGCGCCGAGCGAGATGGAAATCCTCGCCGACGGCAACGGCGACTTCGCCAAGGCCCTGGGCCTGGAAATGGACGCCAGCGCCTACGGCATGGGCATTCGCAGCAAGCGCTTCGCGATGCTCGTGGACAACGGCGTGGTCAAGCAGCTCGAAGTGGAAGCGCCCGGCGAATTCCGCGTGTCGACGGCGGAACACATGCTGACGCTGGTGTAACTCTGCTGTTGTAGAGCCGAGCTAGCTCCGCTCACCATCTCGGAAAAAGCATGAGCGGAGCAAGCTCCGCTCTACGCGACACGCTCTGGTTCACTCCAGCACGGTGAATCCGATCCGCGTCCACGCGCCGCTGTCGGCGAGCGCGGTCAGCACATGTTCGCCAGGCTCGCCGAAATCGCGGACGAGCGGCTGGCTGCCGGTGGTTTCGGCGATCCACTTGCCATCGAGCAACCACTGCACCTTGCGTTCGGTACCGAGCGCACGCAGCGAGAGACGCACGGCATGTTCGCTGCCCGGCGCGCGCACCAGGGTCGCGCCGTCGTTGAGCCCGTCGATGCGCAGTTCCTCGCTGGCTTCGCGACCATCCGGCATGCAGTCTGCGGCGAGCGACGGCAGCGTGGACGCACGACGCGTCTCGCTCGACAGCCACGGCGTCGCCAATGCAGGCCAGCGTGCGATCTCCGCGCGCCGCGTCGCGTGTTCGAGCGAACACACGGCGGTCACGCGCTCGCCGCTGCGCACGTCCACCTCGAACGATTCGCGTCCCGCATGCCACAGCCGCGCACCTCGCTCGGCGAAGGTCGGCGGCACCGCGCCATCCAGCGCCCACGCCTTCATCCTGCGCTGGCACAGCGACGCAGGCTGATCGGCGGCAGCCGTGCCGAGCGGCCAGCACACCTCGATCTCCGCGACATTCGCCGGTGGCGGCAACGGCATCGCGTCGCGCGCGCCGCGCGGCAGGGAATCCACCACTTCGAACAGCAGCGGCAGTGCGGTCAGCGCGCCGTACTGTCCCGGCAACGGCGTGCCGTCCGGACGACCGACCCACACACCCACCGTGTAGCGACGCGTGCCACCCACCGCCCAGGCATCGCGGAAGCCATAACTGGTGCCGGTTTTCCACGCCACGCGCGGACGCGAGCCGCGATCGAATTGCTCCAGTTCGCCTGGACGCGGATTGGTTTCGAGGATCTCGCGCACGATCCACGCCGCGCCCGGCGACAGCATGCGCCGATCGATCTTCGGATCTGCAGGCGTGTAGCGCACGCGACCGGCGATACCGTTGCGATTGAAACCGGCGTAGGTGCCGACCAGGTCTTCGAGTCGCGCGCCAGTGCCACCGAGGATCAGCGCGAGATTGGGCTTCGCGCTGTCCGGAAAACGCAGCGGGATGCCCGCATGATCGATGCGCGCGGCGAAGCGGCCGGGGCCGACGCGATCGAGCAGATCGACGGCCGGGACGTTGAGCGACAGGCGCAGCGATTGCGCAACGCCGACAGGACCGTTGAAGGCTTCGCCGAAGTTGCCGGGACGGTAGTCGCCGAAAGTCTGCGGCGCGTCGACCAGCAGGCTTTCGGAATGGATCATGCCGTCGTCGATCGCCATGCCGTACAGGAAGGGCTTGAGCGTCGAGCCCGGCGAACGCCACGCACGCACCATGTCGACATGGCCGAGACGCGCCTTGTCGCCGAAGGTCACCGAGCCGACGTAGGCGCGCGCCTCCATGGTCGCGTTGTCGACGACGAGCAGCGCCGCCGACGTGCGCTCCGGCAGGTTCGAGAAATACGCGGCGACGCGCTCTTCCAGCGTGCGCTGCAGGTTGGCGTCGATGGTCGATGCGATGCGCGCCTGCTTCGGATGCGCGCTGCGCAGGCGCTGCGCGAGCAGCGAGGCGATCATCGGCGGCTGCAGTTGCCGCGCGACGACGGGCTCGATGCGCGCGTCCTCGACCTGCTCGCGCGTCCACACGCCGAGGTCGGCCATGCGGTCGAGCACCTTGTCGCGCGCGGCCTGCGCGGCCTCGGGATGTCGATCCGGACGACGACGGCTCGGCGATTGCGGCAGCACCGCGAGCAAGGCGGCCTCCGCGCGCGACAGCTGCGAGGCGGGCTTGCCGAGATAGGCCCAGCTCGCCGCCTCGACGCCTTCGATGGTGCCGCCGAACGGTGCGCGTTCGAGATAGAGGATCAGGATCTCGCGCTTGCTGAGGTACGCTTCGAGCTGGAGCGCGCGGAGGATCTGCACCAGCTTGCGCCAGGGCGTGCGCGTCGCACCTGCACGCTCGCGATCGAGGATGCGCGCGACCTGCATGGTCAGGGTCGAGCCGCCCGACACCGTGCGCCCGCTGGTCATCATCTGCCCAGCAGCGCGGACCAGCGCGATCGGGTTCACGCCCGGATGCCGGTGGAACCAGCGGTCCTCGTAGTTCAGCAGGGCTTCGAGGTACAGCGGCGACACCGACTCCGGCGTCGCCGGATAGCGCCACACGCCGTCGGCATCCGCGAACGCGCGCAGCGGCGTGCCGTCGCGCGCGACCACGAGCGTGCTCGTGTCGCGCGCCTTCGGCAATTGGGGCGGGAAGACCAGGTCGAGCAGAAGCAGCGTCGACAGCAGCGCGACAGTGCCCCAGCGCAGCCAGGGCAGGCTTTTACGTATCCCACTCCGGAGACGCACGATACGCGTCCCGACGCCCTCTCCCACCATCGGGAGAGGGCCATTCGCATCATCGTTCACGGTGACGTTCCTGTGCGCCGCTTACTTCGGCTGCACCACCGTGATCGTCGCCGGCGTGGACTTGCCGACGCCGCGCAGCTGCGGGCGATACATGTCCTCGACCAGCGACGGCGGCACCGTGTACGTGCCGGGCGTCACCGCACGCACGAGGTAGAACACGCGGGCGGTCTGTCCGGAATTCAACTTCAGCGCGGCGACGAAGCGGTCGTCACGATACTCCTCGTGCAGCACGTCGGCGGCGCTGCCGCGATCGGTGATCTCGATGCCGTCGACCACCACGTCGGCCCACTGCTTGGCGTCGCTGAGATTGAAGTTCTCGATCTCAAGCCCCGCCGGCAGCAGGTCGACCAGCAGCGCGTCGGGCATCGAACGGTCGGCGGTGATGCTGAGCGAGACGATCAGCGCATCGCCTTCCTTGATCGGACCCGGCTTCCAGGGCTGGCCATCGGTGGTGTACCACTTGCGCTCGATGCCGATGACCGATTTGTCCTCGGCCGGTGCCGTGCGCGGCACGCCCGCGACTTCCAAGCTGGCGTACAGCGGTGTCGCACCCTTGGGATCGAAGCGGAAGCCCTTGGCGAGCGTGGCGTAATCGATGCGGCGGCCATGCATGCGGCGATCCTGCACCGGCACGCTCTGCTCGCCCAGCGTCCACGTGCCGGAGACCAGCTTCTTCTGGTCGGCCAGCAGCGCCTTGCCCACGCGCGCCAGCGCCACCTGTTCCTGCGTGCTAAGGTAGAACCAGCGCTCGCCGCGGCGTGCGTCCAGCTCCTTGCCCAGCGCGATCACCTTGGCGTCGTATTCCGGACGACCCAGACCGTTCTCCTTGGTCAGCGCGATCATCAATGCGCTGTCGCGCAGCGGGCTGCTGTAGTCGCCGAGATAACCATGACGCTCGCCCTTCCAGGCGAAACCGGCGGCGATCGCCTTCGCACCGCGGTTCTTGTCGCCCTGCAACGACAGGGCCAGCCCAAGGTGCACCAGCGACAGGCCGTTCTTCGCGTCGTCGCGATCGTTGTCGTACAGCGCGCGCAGCGTGCCCAGCGGGGCGCGGTTGACGCGAGCGAGCGCATAGCCCGCATGCGCCTTGTACGCGAACTTCAGGTGTTCGCGATGATCCCGGCCGTAGAACTCGTTGCCGCCAGCCAGCAGGTCTTCGCTCAGTCGCTTCAGCGCCTTCTGCAGCATCGCTTCGGGCACGGCGAAGCCGGCATTCCGCGCATCCAGCAGGAACTCGACGATGTACGGCGTGAGCATCGGATTGACGTACTCGTCGTCGCCCCACATCGAGAAGTGGCCGCTGCTGACCTGCATCGACGCGAGCCGGCCGAACGCGCCGTCCATCCGCGTCTTGCGCGCCGCCGCATCCAGGCCCCTGGCATCGAGCATCTTCGCGGTATCGGCATCCATCACCAGCGCGGCATACCCCTTGCTGGTGGTCTGCTCGGCACAGCCGTACGGATATTCGAGCACGTCCTTCAGCGCACTGGCGAACGGGATCGGCGGCAGCGCGCTGACGCTCATCTGCGCGGTGACCGAATCGGGCATCAGGCCGTCGGCCATGCCGGCATCCAGCGTGATCGCCGACAGCTCGTTGATCGACACCGTGCGCGCGCGCAGCACGCTCGGCCAGGCCGGGCGCACCGGCACATCGAACTGGCGGTCGACCTTGTGGCCGTTGCCATCGACACGCACGCGGATCTTCGCGGTCGTGTAGCCCTCGCCCGCGCTGAGCGGGAAGCTCAGCGTGGTCTTGCCGCCGACCGCCAGCTTCGCACTGCGCGTGCCCTGCGCGATGTTCAGCGGTCCGATGCCGTCGACCTGCACGTTGAACGTGCCGGGCTTGCCGCTGAAGTTGGTGAGATCCAGCGTGACCGTGCTGCGGTCACCCGGCGCCATCACGCGCGGATAGCTGGCTTCGGCCACGATCGGCGCGCGCACCAGCACCTCGGTGTCGGCATTGCCGTAGCGTTCGGCCGAATACACCAGCGCTGACACGCGCAGCGTACCGTTGAAGTCAGGCACCTTCAGCGCGATCCGCGCATTGCCCTTGGCGTCGAGCTTCACCGGGCCGGAGAACAGGTCGACCGTCTTGACCTTCGAAGTCGGACGTCGCGCCTGCGCCAGCGGCTGCAGCGCCATGTCGCCACCGAACCGGATGCTGCCGATCTCGCCGTCCAGGCTTTCGATCACGCGGCCATAGACATCGTAGGCGTCCACGCCGAGGCGACGCTGCGCGAAGAAATGCTTGTTCGCGTCCGGCACCGGGAACCGGGTGATGTTGAGGATACCGACATCGACCGCCGAGACCGTGACATAAGCCTCCTGGCCGGCCAGCGCAGGCGCGGCGACCGTGGTCGACATCGTCTGCTCGGGCAGCATCTGCTTGGGCGTGGACAGGGTCACGGCGACCTTGCGCGCGGTGCGGTTCATCGGCACGTGCGCCACGCCGACGGCACGCGCGGGCGTGATCTTGCTCTGCGCGCTGCCGCCGCGGAACACCAGCGCGGTGACATAGACATCGTGACGGTCCCAGTCCTTCGTCACCGGGATCTCGAAGGTGCTGCCGCGCTTCACCTCGACTTCCTGCACGTACAGCATGCGGTCGGCTTCGACCATCAGCAGCGCGACACCCGGGTGCGGCGGCGTCACCGTCACCTTCAGCGTGTCGCCGGCGACGTACGAGGTTTTGTCCAGCGCGAGCTTGACCTTGTCGGGGCGCGCGTCGAGGCCACGGTTGTCGTCGTCCCAGCTCCAGCCAGCCTGGAACGGATAGCGCGTGGTCAGTCCGGTGGACGGATCGAGCACGTCGACGCGATACGCGCCCCATTTCACGGGGAAATCGATCTTCGCAGGGGTCAGGCCGACGTCCAGCGTGCGCGTCTCGACGTTCTCGAAGCGCGTCGTGAAGTCGTAGTCCCAGCCTTCGTCATCGTCGTAGTTCCAGTGATAGTCGCGATGCTCGCGCACCAGCGTCACCTTCAGGCCCTTGGCCGGGCGGGGCTTGCCGTCGCTGCCGACGCGCGCAAGCTGGAAGCCGGCGTTGGTGTCGCTGTCCGCGCCGTCCTTGTCGTCGAACAGCGGGCGCACGCCGACCAGCGCATCCGCCGGCCACATCACGCGCCTGATCGAACGATTGACGCTGCGGCCACCGGTCTCGAACAGACTGCCCGAGACGATCGCGGCGATCGGCGAGACCGCCTTCACTTCTTCCGGCAAGGCAATCGCCTGCGACAGCTTGCCGTCGGCGCCGAGCGTGGTATCGATGACGTCCTTCGCCTCCTTGGGCAGTTTGAGCGTGGGGTCGCCGAAGAAATAGCCGGGCATGCCTTCCAGCGGATGCTGCTCCACGGTGACCGCGAGCTTGGCGGTGAAGCGGTTGCCGGCGGCCGGCGCGCCGTAGAGATAGGCACCGACGGCATCGAGCTGGATGGGCTTGCCGGGACGCAGCACAGCGTCGGCGGTGTCGAGGTCGAGCTTCATGCGCTCGGGCAGGAACTCCTCGATGCGCAGGCTCATGCCCTGCACCGCTTCGCTGCTCGCCGGGTCGGTGCGGAACTCGACCTGCCAGCGGCCGGTCGGCGCATCCACCGGGATGAGTTTCTGGAAGCTGTAGTAGCCCTGCGCGCCGGCCTCGATGCGGCTTTCGATGAAGGGTTTGCCGTCCGGCTGCTTGAGACGCACGAAGAGCGGCTGCGCCTGCTTGCCCTTCATCGGCACCGGCTTGCCGTCGTTGTCGCGCAGCAGCGCGGAGATGCGGACGGTCTCGCCCGGGCGATACAGGTCGCGACCGGACCAGGCGAAGACGTCGAACCAGGCCGGTTCGCGACCGCTGACCGCGAATTCCGAGAGGTCCAGCGCCGGCTGGTTGAAGGGCAGCATCGACACGTCGCTGCCGCGTCGCGCGACGATGACATGGGCGGCATCGAGCTTGTAGTTCACCAGCGCGTTGCCGTTGCGGTCGGTGCTGGCCTTGAGCCGGGTCTCGCCGGCGGCGTCGAGGATGTGCAGGTCGACGCCCTTGATCCCGCTGCCGTCCTGCAGCGACGCGGTGTGCACGAACAGCTTGTCCTTGTAGGCGCGCACGTGCAGGCCGATGTCGCTGACCGTGAAGAAGGTGGTCTCGTACTCGCCGCTGAAGGTGCCAGTGCGCTTCATCACCGCGAAGTACAGCCCGGGCTCCTGCAGTTCCTCGATGTCCTGGATCGGCAGGTAGGTCACAGCGCGTTCGTTGCGCTTGCCGCCGAGCACGAAACGGTTGGTGTACACAGGTTCGGCGAGTTCGCCCAGCGGCGACTTGTCGCCGTATTCGCTGTCCAGTTCCCAGCTGCCGCGACGACCGCCGCGCTGGTATTCGGCGAAGAACTTGGGCAGTTGCTTCTCGCGCACGCGCAGGAATTCGACATCGACCTCAGGCACGTTCACCGACACCACCGGCAGGCCGCGGCTCTCCCGCGCCGGCAGCACGCTGCCCTGCGAGGCGAAACCGACCGCCGGCTTGAGCTCGCCGGTGTAGACTTTCTGCTCGATGTCGCGCCCCAGCGTGCTGCCGTCGGCAGCAGCCAGCTTCGAGGACACCGTCAGCGTGTACTCGGTGTTCGCCGTGACGTAGGGGAAACGCAGGATCTTGCCGCTGTCGTCCAGCTTCCAGCCACTCTTCTCGTTCACCGTGGTGGAGAAGACGATCAGCTTGTCGAAGTCCTGGGTGCCGACCAGCGGCCTGGAGAACTCCAGCGCGATCGACAGGTCATCGCCGTCCTGGTCCGGGTAGCCACGGACCAGAGTGAATTCTTTGATCTCGGCGCGCTTGGCCTGGATGGCCTCGCCGCTCACCTCGGGCAATTGCCCCTTCTCACGATCCCCGCAGCCGGCGAGGACAGCGAGCAACAGGATGGGCAGGAGGATCGTTGCGACCCTCCCCAGCCATCGTCCCGACGCCCGACCCGACACCTGCTTGGATACCAGACCGCGAACCCGACTCACCGACCCGAACCGCGACGAGCGACACATAGGACCTCCTGGATGGTGGGCGGAGTATAGAGAGCTTTTTGCCTAACGCATCACTTTTTTCAAACAAATTTTTGACTTTTTTTTAACATTAACGGCGAGCAACGGGAGGCGCGAAAACCTTGCCGCTCGGCCCCGGGAATTCCGTACCGCTGTTGGTTCGACCTCCCCGGAATCACACCGACCCATCAGCAAACGTACCTCCGAAACGCGACAGGCCGCCCGAAGGCGGCCTGTCGTGGCATCGTCATTGACCGATGCGGATCACGCATCCGCCCCCGGCTGTGGCGCCTCGCCTTCCGCGGCCGGCACGGCGGCCTCGCCCGGGAGCGCTTCGGCCGGCTCGTCGCCGTCCAGCGAGGCGTCCAGGCGCTCCACGACCTGCAGGCTCTCGCCCTCGGACAGGCGCATCAGGGTCACGCCCTGGGTGTTGCGGCCGACCTGCGAGATTTCCGCAGCGCGGGTCCGCACCAGGGTTCCGCCGTCGGAGATGAGCAGCACGTCGTGATGGTCGCTGAGCTGGATCGCACCGATCAGGCGGCCGTTGCGCTCGCTGGTCTTCATCGCGATCACGCCCTTGATGCCGCGTCCCTTGCGCGGGAAGTCGGACACCGGGGTGCGCTTGCCGTAGCCGCGTTCGCTGGCGGTGAGGATGTCGCCCTCGCCGTCGATCACGACCAGGCTGACGACCTGCGACGCGACCTCGATCAAGGCCTCGCCCTCGCCGTCCGCGTCGGCCGCATCATCGGCATCCACTTCCGGGTCCGCACCCGCCACCAGGCGCATGCCGCGCACGCCGGTCGCGGTGCGGCCCATGGCGCGCACTTCGGACTCGTGGAAGCGCACGACCTTGCCGTTGCTGGCGAACATCATCACGTCGCGATCGCCGTCGGTCAGCGCAGCGCCAACCAGCGCGTCGCCTTCGTCGAGGTTGATCGCGATCTTGCCGCGCGCCAGGCGGAAGGCGAATTCGGTCAGCGGGGTCTTCTTCACCGTACCGTTGCGGGTGGCGAAGAATACGAAATGCTTCTCGTCGTACTCGCGCACCGGCACCACCGCCTGCACCTGCTCGCCCGGTTCCAGCGCCAGCCAGTTCACGATCGGGCGACCGCGCGCGTTCGGGCCGGCATCCGGCAGCTGGTGTACGGGCAACCAGAACACGCGGCCGTTGCTGGTGAAGGTCAGCAGGGTGTCGTGGGTGTTGACCAGCCACAGCTGGTCGATGAAATCCTCGTCCTTCGTCGCTGCCGCATTGCGACCCTTGCCGCCGCGCTTCTGCGCGCGGTAGGTCGTGACCGGCTGGCGCTTGGCGTAGCCGGCATGCGACAGCGTGACGACCACGTCTTCCGGCGCGATCAGGTCGAGGATGTCGAGGTCTTCCTCGCTGGCGCGGATCTCGCTGCGGCGGTCGTCGCCGTACTGATCCTTGATCTCCTTCAGCTCGTCGCGAATCACTTCGCGCAGGCGGTCGGGGTTTTCGAGAATCTCGATCAAGCCTCGAATGGTCTCCAGCAGCGCCTTGTATTCCTCGGTCAGCTTGTCCTGCTCCAGCCCGGTCAGGCGGTGCAAGCGCATTTCGAGGATTTCCTTGGCCTGCACTTCCGTCAGCTGGTAGTACGGAATGTCACCGTCGGCGAGCAGGCCGACGCCCGGCTGCAGGTCTTCCGGCTTCGATGCGTCGCTGCCTGCGGCGGCGAGCAGCGATGCGACCAGGCCGGCATTCCAGCGCCGCGCCAGCAGGCGTTCGCGCGCTTCGTTCGGATTCGCCGAGGTCTTGATCAGCTCGATCATCTCGTCGATGTTGGCGAGCGCGACCGTCAGGCCTTCGAGGATGTGGGCGCGGGCGCGGGCCTTGCGCAGTTCGAAGATCGTGCGGCGCGTGACCACTTCGCGGCGATGGCGCACGAAGGCTTCGAGGATCTGCTTGAGGTTCAGCAGCTGCGGGCGACCGTCGACCAGCGCCACCATGTTGATGCCGAACACCGATTCCATCGGGGTCTGCGCGTAGAGGTTGTTGAGCACGACCTCGGCGGATTCGCCGCGCTTGACCTCGATGTAGATGCGCATGCCGTCCTTGTCGGACTCGTCGCGCAGCTCGCTGATGCCTTCGAGCTTCTTTTCCTTCACCAGCTCGGCGATCTTCTCGATCAGCCGCGCCTTGTTGACCTGATACGGGATTTCGGTGACGACGATCGCCTCTCGACCGTTGTCGGCGACTTCGATCTCGGCGCGGGCGCGCATGCGCACGCGGCCGCGACCGGTGCGGTAGGCAACGTGGATGCCGCCGACGCCGTTGATGATGCCGGCGGTGGGGAAGTCCGGGCCGGGGATGTGCTGCATCAGGCCGTCGATGTCGATCTCGGGATCGTCGAGCAGCGCGACCGTCGCGTTGATCACTTCGGACAGGTTGTGCGGCGGGATGTTCGTCGCCATGCCGACCGCGATGCCGGCGGAGCCGTTCACCAGCAGGTTCGGGAAGCGCGACGGCATCACCGTCGGTTCCTGTTCCTTCTCGTCGTAGTTCGGCTGGAAATCGACGGTGTCCTTGTCGATGTCGGCCATCAGCTCGTGGGTGAGCTTGGCCATGCGCGCTTCGGTGTATCGCATCGCCGCAGCGTTGTCGCCGTCGACCGAACCGAAGTTGCCCTGGCCGTCGACCAGCAGATAGCGCAGCGAGAACGGCTGCGCCATGCGCACCAGGGTGTCGTACACCGACTGGTCGCCGTGCGGATGGTACTTACCGATCACGTCACCGACGATACGCGCCGACTTGTAGTAGGGCTTGTTGCTGTGCGCGCCGAGTTCGTTCATCGCGAACAGCACGCGACGATGCACCGGCTTGAGGCCGTCCCTCACGTCCGGGAGCGCGCGGCCCACGATCACGCTCATGGCGTAATCGAGATAGCTGCGGCGCATCTCGTCTTCGAGATTGACGGGGATGATTTCCTTCGCGAGATCGGTCATTACGACTTCTTGTGCTGGAGGGGCGACGCTGCACAGGCGGGGCTGGTCCCGGGACGACAGGCGTGCCCGGCGCCGGTGCGATCGGCTGCCGGAATCGGCGTGTCACGGGGCCCGCGCGAGGCTTTGGCGCGAAGCCCGGAGTGTACCACGCACACCCCGTCCCCGGCACCGCGCCGGAGCGGAATTTCCCATGCGGAAACAGGGACTTGCGACCCGAGCCGGGCCAGCGGAATCAGGGCCCGAAGAAGGTCTGCATCGAGACCCGGTTCGGGCGTTCGACGACGCCGCGCTCGGTGACGATGGCGTCGATCAGTTCGGACGGCGTGACATCGAAGACCGGGTTCCAGGCGCGGACGCCTTCGGCCGCGGTGCGGGTGCCACCGAGGCCTAGCATTTCGGCTTGGTCGCGCTCCTCGATCTCGATCTTGCCGCCGTTGGGCGTCGCCATGTCGACGGTCGAGGACGGCGCCACGACCATGAACTTCACGCCGTGGTAGCGCGCAGCGATGGCGAGCTGGTAGGTGCCGATCTTGTTCGCGGTGTCGCCGTTGGCGCAGATGCGATCGGCGCCGACGATGACCCACTGCACCTGGCCGGTCTTCATCAGGTGCGACGCGGCGGAATCAGCGATCAGGGTGGCGTCGATGCCGTCCTGCTGCAGTTCCCACACAGTCAGGCGCGCGCCCTGCAGCCAGGGCCGGGTCTCGCCGGCATAGACGCGTTCCACCTTGCCCTGCGCGACGCCGGCGCGAATCACGCCCAGCGCGGTGCCGAAGCCGGCGGTGGCCAGCGAGCCTGTGTTGCAGTGGGTGAGCACACCGCTGCCGTTCGCGATCAGGCCCGCACCGAGCTTGCCCATGCGGTGGTTGGCGGCAAGGTCCTCGTCGGCGATGGCGCGGGCTTCGCGGAGCAGGACGCCGCGCCAGTCTTCGCCTGCGGTCGACAGGGCGCGACGCATGCGCTGCAGGGCCCAGGCCAGGTTGACGGCGGTCGGGCGCGCAGCATTGAGCTGCTGCATCGCCGGTTCCAGGCGTTCGGCTGCGGCAGCCGCATCCAGCCCGGCGCCCGCACCGGAGGCGTCCAGTTCGCGGGCGGCGAGCACCACGCCCCAGGCAGCGGCGATACCGATGGCCGGGGCGCCGCGCACGATCAGCGCGTGGATCGCCACCGCGACCGAAGCGCAGGTGGTACACGGGATGTAACGGACCTCGAAGGGCAACTTGCGCTGGTCGAGCAGTTCCAGCGTGTCGCCGGTCCAGCGGATGGGGCGGATGCGGTCGTAGCGCGCGTAATCGATGGGATCGGTCATCCGTCCATTCTACCGGGCTGGGAACGCGACGACCCGGCCTGGGCCGGGTCGTCATGTCAGATCTGACAGGGTGGTTCGCGGGTCATGGCCGAAGGATCAGGGCATTTCGCGCGCGGCCTCTTCCTGCAGTCGCGGCTCCGGCTTCGGGCGAGAAGGCTCGGAGACGGTCTGGAACATGCCCGGACGCGTGGCCGGCGGAGGCGTCGGCGCGCTGCTCTGCGCGACGCTGACCGGACGCGGTGGCGCGCTGCGGCCACCGCCGGAAGCATTGCGCCATTCGCTGTCCTGCGGCGGGCGACGGTCACTCGAACGGTCGCGCGGGATCGGGGAACGCACCCGGTCATCCGGGGCATCTTCATGCGCCTGGGCTGGACCGGCCATCCGCGGCCCCTGCGACGGCAGGGCGCCGAAACCATCCGAGGCCTCGCCCCTGCCGCGACCGCGACCACGGGCCACGACGAATTCGGCGCGGCAGCCGCCGCTGACCCAGACGCCGCTGCGGCTGCGGCCCCAGTTCCGGCCTTCGATGCAGGGCGTGTCCGAAAGCTGGCGGATCAGGCGTACGTCGCCGCGGCCGACCGACATCGGGCAGGTGCGGCTGCGGTTGTCGCGGGACTCGCAACGGACGAAGTCGCCACCGTAATGGCCGCCATTGTTCCAGCCGTTGCCGCCCCAGTTGCCTCGATCGTCGAAGCGGAACAGCGCACGGCAGCCATTGGTGACCCAGACGCCGTAGCGGTCCTGGCCCCAGGTGCGCCCGCGCACGCAGGGCATGTCGGAAAACTGGCGGATCAGCTGCACGCGATCGCCGCGCGTGGGACAGCGCGTGGTACGGCGGTCGCGGGATTCGCAGCGGAACGTGCCGTTGTTGTAGCCATAGCCGTAGTCGTCGTGGCCATAGCGGTCGTAGCCATTGTCGTGGCGGTCGTCGTAGCCGTCGTCGTGCCACTGCGCCTGCGCAGGCAGGACGATGAGCGCGGCCAGCAGGCCGGCGGCGGTCAGGAAACAGGTCTTGCGCATGGAAACAGCCCCCCGGGATGTGTGGCGTCAATCTCGGGCAACACGCATGAATGGCCGGTCAATTTTCCCGGTCGGAGCGTGCGCGTACGACGACGATTCAGGATGCCGGGACCCGCCGTTCAGGCACGGGCGAAATCGAAGGCCAGCGCGTCGGCGATCCGGTCCGTGCCGAGCAGCGCCATCAGCAGCCGTTCGATGCCCAGTGCGACGCCGGCGCAGGCCGGCAGGCCGGAAACCATCGCCGACAGGAGGTGTTCGTCGATCGGCGGTCGCACGCTGCCGCGTGCAGTGCGCAGGACGTGGTCACGTTCGAAGCGCGCGCGCTGCTCGTGGGCGTCGGTCAGTTCGTGGTAGCCGTTCGCCAGTTCCAGCGGGCCGAGATACAGCTCGAAGCGTTCGGCGACATCGGGTTCGACGACACCCGAAACACCACCCTGCCCCGCCCGGATCCGCGCCAGCGCGCATTGCGATGCGGGCCAGTCGTGGACGACGAGGATGCTGTCGCGATCGAACATCGGCTGCAGGCGATGGGTCATCAGCAGGTCGAGCCAGTCGTCTCGCGTCAGCCCGTCCGGATCGATGCGCACGTCACCGAGCGCGGCCTGCAGGGTCGCGTCGTCGACGGTGAACGGATCGAGGCCGAGCCGGTTGCGGTACAGATCGCGGAACGTGCAGGTCTCGACCGTCGCATCGCGCCCGACCAGCGCCAGGGCCGCGTGCACCAACGCCACGGTTTCGTCGATCAGGCGCAGGTGGTCCCAGCCGACGCGATACCACTCCAGCATCGTGAATTCGGGGTTGTGGCGCCTGCCGGCCTCGCCGTTGCGGAAGACGCGACCGAGTTCGTAGCAATCGCCGACACCCGCCGCGAGCAGGCGCTTGAGCGGGAATTCCGGCGAGGTGCGCAACCAGCGCGCGCGCGGCGCGCCGTCGGTGCGACCGCTGAATTCGAGCGAGAACGATTCGATGTTCGCGTCGGTGTTGCCGGCGACCGACAGCACCGGCGTCTCGACTTCCAGCACGTCGCGCTCGGCGAAGAACGCGCGGATCGTCGCGTACAGTCGCGCACGCAGGCGCAGCGCATCGAGGTTCGCGGTGGGTCGCCAATCGGTCACGCGGCCCCCTGCTCCCAGGCACCATGCTCGGCGAGGAACGCGAGCAGCGCGGCTTCGTCCCAGATCTCGATGCCGAGCTCCTGCGCCTTGGCGAGCTTGCTGCCCGCGGCTTCGCCGGCGACGACGAGGTGGGTCTTCTTCGAGACGCTGCCCGACACCTTGGCGCCGAGCGCTTCGAGCTTAGCACCGGCTTCGTCGCGCGACATCGCGGACAGGGCGCCGGTGAGGACGACGGTCTTGCCGTCGAGCGGGCCGGCCGGCGCCTCGTCGGCATCGGGCAGGCGTGCCTGCAATTCGGCCAGCGCCTCGCCGCTGCGCAGCAGCAGGGTCGCGTTAGCCTCGTCGGCAAGCCAGGCCGCGAGCGCGCGGGCACTGTCGGCTGGCAGGCCAGCGGTGACGAAAGCGTGTTCGGGCGCGGCACGCAATACGGCTGCGTTCGCAAACGCAGCGGCGAGCTGGTCAGCGCGGATGCGCGTGACCTTCGGGATTTCGAGATCGGTCAGCATCGCCGCGAACGACAGCACCGGGCGCAGCTTCGCCGAGGGCGGGCGGACTTCGCCGACGCGCACGCCGCGTTCGAGCAGCGCGTCGATGACCTGCTGGTTGCCGGGCTGGTCGAAGAAATGGCCGAGCGCGCGCGCCACTTCGCCGCCGATGTCGGGCACGCACTTGAACAGCGGCCACGGCATGCAGCGAATGAGGTCGAGGTCGCCGAACCAGGCGGCGAGCGCCTTCGCCGTGCTTTCGCCGACATGCTCGATGCCCAGCGCGAACAGGAAGCGTTCGAGCGTGGTCGCGCGACTGCGGTCGATCGCCTCGATCAGATTGTCGGCCCACTTGGTCGCGACCTTGCCGGCCTTCACGGTCTCGGGCGTGGTGCCGTCGCGTTCGTCGACCCGGCGCTTCATCTCCAGCAGATCGTCGAGCGTGAGTCGATACAGGTCCGCAACCGACTGCAGGTAGCCGAGGTCGGACAGGTCCTCGATGTAGCGGTCGCCCAGGCCTTCGATGTCCATCGCGCGGCGCGAGGCGAAGTGGCGGATCGCTTCCTTGCGCTGCGCGGCGCAGGTGAGTTCGCCGGAGCAGCGCCACACGGCTTCGCCTTCCTCGCGCACGATCTCCGAGCCGCAGACCGGGCACGCGGCCGGCATCGACCATGGCGTCGCATCCGGCTTGCGGTGTTCGGGCACGACGCGGACGATCTCCGGGATGACGTCGCCGGCGCGGCGCACGATCACGGCGTCGCCGATGCGCACGTCGAGGCGCGCGATCTGGTCGGCGTTGTGCAGGGTGGCGTTGGTCACGACCACGCCGGCGACCTGCACCGGCTTCAGGCGCGCGACCGGCGTGGCCGCGCCGGTGCGACCGATCTGGATCTCGATGTCGAGCAGTTCGGTCGATTCTTCCTGCGCGGGGAACTTGTGCGCGATCGCCCAGCGCGGCGCGCGCGAGACGAAGCCCATCTCGCGCTGGCCGGCGTAGTCGTCGAGCTTGTAGACGACGCCGTCGATGTCGAACGGGAGCGCGTCGCGCTTCTCGCCCATGCGGCGGTAGTAACCGAGCAGGCCAGCGGTGCCGGCGACCACGTCGCTCTCGGCACTGACCGGGAAGCCCCAGTCGCGCAGGCGCTGCAGCGTCGCCGAATGGCTGGCAGGCAGGTCCATGCCCTCGACCACGCCGACCGCGTAGGCGTAGAAGGCCAGCGGACGCTGCGCGGTGATCCTCGGATCGAGCTGACGCAGCGAGCCGGCGGCGCCGTTGCGCGGGTTCGCCAGCACCTTGCCGCCGTCCTTGAGCGCGCGTTCGTTGTAGGCCTTGAACGCGGCGAGCGGCATGTAAACCTCGCCGCGGACTTCCAGCACCTCCGGCCAGTCGCCGCCGCGCAGGTGCAACGGGATAGCCTTGACGGTGCGCAGGTTGGCGGTCACGTCCTCGCCGGTGGCGCCGTCGCCGCGCGTCGCGCCGCGCACAAACGCGCCGTGTTCGTAGCGCAGGCTGATCGCCAGGCCGTCGAGCTTGGGTTCGACCGAAAACACCGGATCGGTGCGATCCAGGCGCTCCTCGATGCGACGGACGAAGTCGGCGACTTCCTCATCGGTGAAGGCGTTGCCGAGCGAGAGCATCGGCATGGCGTGCTGCACTTCGTCGAACGCGGCGGACGGACGGTTGCCGACGCGCTGGGTCGGCGAAGCGGCGTCGACGTACTCGGGATGGTCGCGCTCCAGCGCTTCCAGCTCGCGCATCAATCGGTCGTACTCGATGTCCGTGATCGTCGGATCGTCGAGGACGTAGTAGCGGTGGTTGGCGTCTTCGATCTTCTGACGCAGGGCGGCGATGCGGGCGGCGACGTCGGTCATGCGGGGCCTTGGAGGAAACGGGACGGTCCGCGCGGGCGACGACGGCAGCGGACTTCGCCATGATCGCGCGGAACCGTCTCGCGGGGTGCGAACGGCCCGGCGCGCATCATTGGATCAACAACGGACGCCCTGCGCCTGGGCGCCTGAGCGATTGGTGCGCTTACCAGCGCGTATTGCGCGACACCGGCGGCGCCTCGTGCTGGCGGTCGTAGGCGCGCAGCTCGTCGCGCAGGTGCGCGATGCGCTGGCGGCCGATCGGGTTGCGCGATTCGTCCAGCACCACGCCGTCGAGCAGCTCAGCCATGCGCTGCGCGGTCGGCAGCATCTTTTCCCAGGCGTCGAGCGCGGGGATCGGCGCCGGCAGGGTCAGGAAGAAGGCGATGGCCGGGGTTTCCATGCCGTGGATGTCGTGCATCTCGAAGCTGCCGGGCTTCTTGATGTTGGCGACGCTGAAGATCGGGCTGCCATCGGCGCGACCGTCGGCGAGGCGGTGGAAGATGTTCATGTAGCCGTAGCTCAGCCCGGCCTTCTCGGCGGCGACCACGATGTCCGGACCACGCAATACCTGGTCCGCGCGCGCAGCGACGTACAGGGTGACGATCTTGTCGAATTCGTCGCGGTCGCGGCGGCCGATGTCCGGCCCGCTGGCGGGCGGCTCCGCTGCGGACGTTTCCGCGAGGGTCGCCGTGTCGTAAGGACTGGTCTCTGCACTGAACGCATCGGCGAGCGAGGGCTCGCGGTGCGGGCGCTCGGCGCCGTCGTCGCGGAGCTTGCGCCCCTGCTTCGGCTTGCCGGGGCGGCCGAAGAAATAGATCGCGGCCATCAACAGCACGCCGGCGATCACGATTCCGATGCGCAACAACCAGATATCCGACATCGCGTCGTTCTCCAAACTAGATTCAGGCAGCGCCGGCCAGGCGCGCGGCTTCGGCCAGGTCCACGGACACCAGGCGGCTGACGCCCGGTTCGCGCATGGTCACGCCGCACAGCTGGTTCGCGGCTTCCATGGTGGCCTTGTTGTGGGTGACGAACAGGAACTGCACGTGCTGGCTCATCTCGCTGACCATCGCGGTGAAGCGACCGACGTTGGCTTCGTCGAGCGGCGCGTCCACCTCGTCCAGCAGGCAGAACGGCGCGGGATTGAGCTGGAAGATCGCGAACACCAGGGCGACGGCGGTCATCGCCTTCTCACCGCCGGACAGCAGCGAGATGTTCGAGACGCGCTTGCCGGGCGGGCGCGCCATGATCGCGACGCCGGTGTCGAGCAGATCCTCGCCGGTGAGTTCGAGGTAGGCGTGGCCGCCGCCGAACAAACGCGGATAGAGCGATTGCACGCCGGCATTCACGCGGTCGAAGGTGTCCTTGAAGCGACCGCGGGTCTCGCGGTCGATCTTGCGGATCGCTTCTTCCAGCGTTTCCAGCGCGGCGGTGAGGTCGGCGTCCTGCGCGTCGAGATATTCCTTGCGCTGCGCGGCCTCGGCGTGTTCCTGGATCGCGGCG
This sequence comes from Lysobacter brunescens, assembly GCF_042677005.1. Classification (NCBI taxonomy): domain Bacteria; kingdom Pseudomonadati; phylum Pseudomonadota; class Gammaproteobacteria; order Lysobacterales; family Lysobacteraceae; genus Lysobacter; species Lysobacter brunescens. Next base: position 318,968 of record NZ_JBHTIF010000004.1, read on the forward strand.
AGGTTGACCGGCTCCAGGCGACGCAGGCGCGCGTCGAAATCGGTGACGATCTTTTCCCAGGCGCGGGGATCGGCGTCGTCGGTGAGCGTGTTGAGCACGTCCTCCAGCACGAAGCCGGAGGCGACCACCGCTTCGGCGAGCTGATCGGCCTTCAGCGCCAGCGCCTGCTGGTCGAGCTTGCGCTGGCCGATGGCCTCGCGTTGCGCGACCGACTGCTCGTCGCGCTGGTGGCGGGTCTGTTCGTAGCCGCGCAGCTCGTTGTCGATGCCCTCCAGCGCGGCGCGCGCGGCGGCGAGGTTGCGCTCGGCGAGCACGCGCTGCTCCAGCGCGACCTGGCGCTGTTCTTCCAGCGCCACGACCGGGGCATCGCCGTCGGACAGCTGCGACGACAGTTCGCTGAGCCGGCTGTCGAGCTGGCCGCGCTGGCCGCCCATGCGCTCCAGCGCCTGTGCCAGCGCAACGACCTGCGCGCGCTGCGATTCGAGGTTCAGCGCCAGCGCATGCGCGGCGTCGCGCGATTCGCGCGCGGCCTGACGCGCGGCATCGCGGGCCTCGCCCAGCGCGCGGCGCTCGGCTTCCAGCGCCTGGCGCGTGCCTTCGAGTTCGCCCATGCGCGTGACGGCTTCCTCCAGGCGCGAGCGCGCCTCGCGGGCCTGCTGCACGCTGGCATCGATGGTTTCGATCAGCTGCGACAGGTCCGCGTCGATCTTCTCGATCCGCGCACGCGCCGATTCGAGCTTGCCCTTCTGGCCCTGCAACTGGCCGGCCAGTTCCGAGACGTTGCGGTGCGCGTGGTAGAGCGACCGCTGCGCGTCCTCGCGCTGCTGTTCGGCAACCAGCATCTGGTCGCGCAGCGCAGCGATGCTGCGGTCGAGTTCGGCTTCACGCTGCTGCAGGGTGTCGATCTGCACGCGCAGCTCCTGGATCTCGCGTTCGCGCAGCAGCGCGCCCTGCTTGGCGGCACCTGAGCGGCTCACGCGCACCCAGCCTTCGCCGAGTCGCTCGCCGCTGCGGGTGATGACCGATTCGCCCTCGCCCAGGCTGGCCTGCAGCGCACGCGCATCGGCGAGGGTTTCGGCGGCGTGCAGCTTGGCGAGCAGCCGGCGGATCGCCAGCGGGCCCTGCACCTTCGCCGCCAGCGAGGTCGGCGCGAAGGCCGCGTCGCCGGCCTCCGACGCGACCAGCGCCAGCCGGCCTTCGCCGAGATCTGCCAAGGCTTCGACCAAGGTCTCGGGGGCATCGATCAGCACGCCTTCGATCAGCTGGCCGAGCGCGCTTTCGACCGCGAATTCCCAGCCCGACTCCACGCGCAGGACTTCGCCGACGCGCTGCGCCGAATCCAGACCGCGCGCCTTCAGCCAGGCCACGGCGGCACCCTGCTCCTGGCCCAGCGCCGCATGCTGCAGGGTTTCCAGCGAGGACAAGCGGCCGCGCGCGGTCTGCACCTGCTTGCGCACGTCGGCGAGTTCGGCCTGGGCGTTGCGCACCTGGTCCTGCACACCGACCACGGCCTGCTTGCGCGCTTCGAGTTCGTCGTTGAGGCCGTCGAGGCCGGCCTTCTTCTCGTCGTGCTGCATCTGCAGGTCGGCGAAGGCGTCCGCCAGCAGATTCACGTCGAGCGTGTTGCGTTCGTTGTCGAGATGCTCGCGGCGGCGCTCGGCATCCATCGACTGGCGGTCGAGGTAGTCGACCTTGGTGCGTTCGACCTCGGCCGCGCGCGAGGCCTCGGCCTGGGCGCGGGCATGCGCGTCCCAGCGCTGCTGCCAGTCGGCGAGCTTGCCCTCGGCCTCCTGCAGGAGTTCCTGGCGGACGCCGTCTTCCTCGCGCAACATTTCGAGGCGCGGCTCGGCCTCCTCGATCGCGGCGCGCAGGGTATCCAGGCGCTGCTGGTCGTTCTCGATGTGCAGTCCGATCTCCGACAAGGCCTGCATCGCCTCGTCGCGGGCGCGCTGCAGGCGCTGGCCGAGTTCGCGCTGGTGGGCGATCTGCTGCTCGATGCGGGCCAGCGTGCCGCCGACCTCGTAGCCTTCGGCCTGCGCCTTGTTGAGCGCCTCGGCGGCGGCTTCGCGGCTGGCGCGGCCCTCCTCGATCAGGCGCTCGGCTTCGCGCTGCTCGGCGATGATCTGCTGCAGGCGGGTCTCTTCCTGCATCAGCTTGTCGCGCAGGCCCTGCAGCCGGGTATCGAGGACGCGGAATTCCAGCGCCTTCCACTCGGCGTCCTTGATCCGGCGCTCGGCCTGGATGGTCTGGTACTGCTCGGCCTGCTTGGCCTGCCGGGCGAGGTGCTGGAGCTGCTTGCCGACTTCTTCGCGCAGGTCGTTGAGGCGGTCGAGGTTCTCGCGGGTGTGGCGGATGCGGGTCTCGGTTTCCTTGCGCCGCTCCTTGTACTTGGAGATGCCGGCGGCCTCCTCCAGGTACACGCGCAGTTCCTCGGGCTTGGCCTCGATGACCTGCGAGATCATGCCCTGCTCGATGATCGAGTAGCTGCGCGGGCCCAGGCCGGTGCCGAGGAACAGATCGGTGATGTCGCGGCGGCGGCACTTGGTGCCGTTGAGGTAGTAGTTGCTCTGGCCGTCGCGGCTGACCGTGCGCTTGACCGAGATCTCGTTGAACGCAGCGTATTCGCCGGTGATGGTGTGGTCGGCATTGTCGAAGATCAGCTCGACCGCCGCCTGCGACACCGGCTTGCGCGCCGAGCTGCCGGAGAAGATCACGTCGGTCAGCGAGTCGCCGCGCAGGCGGCTCGCGGCGCTCTCGCCCATCACCCAGCGGATGGCGTCGATGATGTTCGACTTGCCGCAGCCGTTCGGACCCACCACGCCGGTCATGTTGGTCGGCAGGTGCAGGGTGGTCGGATCGACGAAGGACTTGAAGCCGGAGAGCTTGATCGAGGAAAGGCGCATGCGCTGATCGGGGACCCTGCCGATGGCGCCCGGGAGCGCCATCGCCGTAGTTGTGAAAACGGTTGAGGAATGCACGTCAAGCCATTGAACGGATTGACGCTACCCTGGCCGGTTCCAAGCCAGAACGCTGCAGTATAGCCGCCCTCGCGGGCGTGGCGCAGGGCTTGTCTTCCTCCCCCGCTGGCGGGGGAGGATCGAGGTGGGGGCAACCACCGATCCACGCAGGATGCCCCCATCCCGGCCTTCCCCCGCAAGCGGGGGAAGGAGAGCAGCACGGGAGGGAACGCTCAACCCGCCGGCGCGGACGCCTGGATCGCCAGGGCGTGGATGTCGGTCTGCAGCAGGTCATCCACGGCCGCGTACACGGCCCGGTGGCGGGCGACCGGGCTCATGCCCGCGAACACGGCGCTGACCACGCGCACCCGGTAATGTCCCCGGCCGTCGCGGGCGCCTTCATGGCCCACGTGCTGGTGGCTGTCGTCGAAGACCTCCAGCTCGACCGGGTCGAAGGCGACCTGCAGGCGCCGGCGGATCGCCTCGACCCGCAGTTCGCGGGGCATCTGCCCGGGCGGCGGCGGCAGCGGGCCGGCACCGACGGCGCCGGTCATGGCAGCACCTTGCGGAACGGACGCACGTCGACCCGGGCATAGACCCCGGCCTCGACGTAGGGATCGGCGTCGGCCCAGGCGCGGGCGGCGTCGAGGGATTCGAACTCGGCGATCACGATGCTGCCGCTGAACCCGGCCGGGCCCGGATCCTCGGCGTCGATCGCCGGGCACGGGCCGGCCAGCAGCAGGCGGCCCGCGTCCTTGAGCGCGACGAGGCGGGCGAGATGCGCAGGACGGGCCTGCATCCGGCGTTCGAGGGTGTCGGGGCCGTCATGGCCTTCGATGGCGTACCACATCCGGGGGGGTGCTCCGTGGGAAAGCCCGGCAAACCGGGCGGACAGGGACAGGATGGGGACAGGATAGGGACAAGCTGCGGCGCATTCACCCGGCTGGACAGGCGTCGCCCCACCCCGTACTCTTGGCACCGCATCGTTTCGAGGCCGGCTGAGGCGACCCGTCGATGGCGCGCAGGAGCCGCAGAGCGGCATCCGCGCCCGACCCGCCACACCCACCCGGCCCCAGGTTCCGACTCCATCCGCCCGCCGTCCCGTCATCGGGATGCCGCGCCGCATGGTCGTTGCCGCCCCTCCAACCCGAGCCGATTCCCGCAACCAGGCCGCCGCCCCACCGGCGACGCTGCCCGGATGCATCCGACGAACGCCATGACCCAGCCGCATGAGCACTGACACCGCGTCCGACGCCGACATCGCGTCCGGACCCGCCGCGCCGGCAGCAGCCGCCGTGCCGGTGACGCCGCAGCAGCAGGAAATGCGGCTTGCGACGGTGCTGGGCCAGCCGGTGCTGCAGATCCCGCAGGACCTCTACATCCCGCCGGACGCGCTGGAAGTCATCCTCGACGCCTTCGAGGGCCCGCTCGACCTGCTGCTTTACCTGATCCGCCGCCAGAACCTCGACATCCTCGACATCCCGGTCGCGGAGATCACCCGCCAGTACGTCGACTACATCGGTGCGATGCGCGACATGCGCTTCGAACTGGCCGCCGAATACCTGGTCATGGCCGCGATCCTGGCCGAGATCAAGTCGCGCATGCTCCTGCCGCGCCCGCCCAGCGAGGAAGGCAACGAGGAGGATCCGCGCGCCGACCTGGTCCGCCGCCTGCAGGACTACGAACGCTTCAAGCAGGCCGCCGAAGACATCGATGCCCTGCCGCGCATGGAGCGCGACACCGCGCCGGTCTCGGCCTTCGTGCCGGACCGGGCCAGCGTCAAGCTGCCGCCGCCGGTGGAACTGAAGGAAATGCTGCTGGCCCTGCATGACGTGCTGAAGCGCGCCGAGCTGTTCAGCGGCCATGCGATCAAGCGCGACGCGCTGAGCGTGCGCCAGCGCATGACCGACGTGCTGACCCGCCTCGGCGACGGCAGCTTCCACCGCTTCGAGTCGCTGTTCGAACCGCGCGAAGGCAAGCTCGGCGTGGTCGTGACCTTCCTGTCGATCCTGGAACTGGCCAAGGAACGCCTGCTGGAGATCGTCCAGGAAACGCCGCTCGCCGCGATCTACATCAAGTCGCTGGCCGCGCAGGATGGCGACAACGACACCGAAATTCCCGAACTCAGCAGCGAGTTCGACGACGACGCCACCGAAGCCTCGTCCGCGCCTTCCGGCGAGAACCGCTGACCCCCGCCCCGCGAGAACCGAGTCCGTACCGGTCCATGGAACAAGCCCTCGTCACCCGCATCGTCGAAGCCGCGCTGCTCGCGGCCACCCAGCCGCTGACGGTCGTGCAGCTGCGCGGCCTGTTCACGCTGGACGAACCCGCGCCGGAAGGCAGCATCGAACAGGCGCTGGACGAGCTGCGCGAACAGTGCGCCACGCGCGGCATCGAACTGGTCGAGACCGCGTCCGGCTGGCGCTTCCAGGTGCAGCACGACGTGCACGCCTGGGTCGCCCGCCTGTGGACCGAACGCCAGACCCGCTACACCCGCGCCACCCTCGAAACCCTGGCGATCATCGCCTACCGCCAGCCGATCACCCGCGGCGAGATCGAGCAGGTCCGCGGCGTGGCGGTCAGCAGCAACATCATCAAGGCGCTGGAAGAGCGCGAGTGGATCCGCACCGTCGGCCATCGCGACGTGCCCGGCAAGCCCGAGCTGCTCGGCACCACGAAGATCTTCCTCGACTACTTCGGCCTCAAGAGCCTCGATCAGCTGCCGCCGCTGTCCGAACTGAAGGATTTCGGCGAACTCGATCCGCAGCTGTCGTTCACCGACCCGGATGCGCCCAAGCCTGCCGCCGACGGCAGCATCGCCGCCGGCGTGCAGGACGTCGACGCGCCCGGCGAGCGTGCCGACGACGCGACTGCCAACGACGACGGCACTCCCGTCGCCATCGATGACGCGACCGACGGCACGGGCAACGAAGACAACGACGACAGCAGCGACGACATGGCCGGCGACACAGGCCTGACCGCCGACGATGCTGGCAGCGAGACACCGCACCACGAAGACACCTCGAACGACGTCGACGGCGAACCCGCCGCCGATGCCCCCACCACCGACGACGATGCCGACCCTTCGGCATCCGACGACAGCCACACCGCCCTCGTCGACGACGACGACAGCACCGGAGCATGACATGACAAAACCCAAAGCCCCCCGCACCCTCTCGCTCAAACGCGGGACGGATACCCCCGAGACCACCGAAGCCCCGAAGCTGGAGGAACGCCTGCACAAGGTGCTCGCCCAGGCCGGCCTCGGCTCCCGCCGCGCGCTGGAACAGCGCATCGCCGACGGCATGGTCAAGGTCAACGGCGAGACCGCGCAGATCGGCATGAGCGTGAAGGGCGGCGACCGCATCGAGATCGACGGCAAGACCTTCGTCGCCAGCGCGCTGACCGAACCGGCCCGCGTGCTGATCTACAACAAGCCCGAAGGCGAAGTGACGACCCGCGAAGATCCCGAAGGCCGCCCGACCATCTTCGAATCGCTGCCCGTGCTCAAGGGCGCGCGCTGGATCGCGATCGGTCGCCTCGACATCAACACCACCGGCCTGCTCCTGCTCACCACCGACGGCGAGCTGGCCAACGCGATGATGCATCCCTCCTTCGAGATCGAACGCGAATACGTCTGCCGCGTCCGCGCCCCCGAGGGCGAAGAGGAGATTTCCGACAAGCTGGTCGACCGCCTGCGTCGCGGCGTCGCGCTGGAGGACGGCCCGGCGAAGTTCGACGAGATCGAACGCATCGGCGGCACCGATTCGCACGACTGGTTCCGCGTCACCCTCAGCGAAGGCCGCAACCGCGAAGTGCGCCGCCTGTGGGAATCGCAGGGCTGCCAGGTCAGCCGATTGAAGCGCATCCGCTACGGCGACGTGAGCCTGCCGCAGCCGCTCCTGCGCGGCCAGAGCCAGGAGCTGCAGGCCGCCCAGGTCGAGGCCCTGCGCAAGAAGCTCAACCTGGAGGAAGGTCCGCCGCCGGCATTGACCCTGCAGCCGGTCATCGGCCAGCGCAAGGCCGCCAAGGCGACGGTGCACATCGGCCGCGAAGGCCGCACCCAGGCTTACGTCAACGGCCACAACACCGCTGACGAAGGCCGCGAACTGCGCCGCTTCGACCATGTTCGCGAGGATCGCGGCCGTTTCGGCAACAAGAAGAAGCGCGGCGACCTCACCGTGAGCGGCGAAGCCGCTGCACGCCAGTCGCAGAACAAGCCCTTCAAGCAGCGCAAGGACAAGGGTCCGAAGCCGCTGCCCGAGGGCAATCCCGCCGCGTTCCGCACCTGGTACGTGCCCGAAGGCGTGGACACGGGCCCGGCCGGCCATCGCAACGCCGATGGTCGCGGCCCGAAGAAGCCCTTCGGTGCAAAGAAGCCTGGCGGCCCGCGCCCCGCTGGCGCGCGTCCCGGCGGCGCGCGTCCGGCGGGCAATCGTCCGTTCGGCGATCGCGATGCCGGCGGTTTCGGCGGCGAAAGCCGCGGTCCCGGCGGCCCGCGTCCGAAGCGTCCTCAGGGCGACCGGCCGGCCGGCGCCGGCTTCGGTGGTGGTTTCGCTGGCGAGAGTCGCGGCCCTGGTGCCGGCAGGCCCGGCGGCAACAAGCCGGCCCGCGCCGCCAAGCCCTATGGCCATCCCGGCAACGCCCCGAGCTTCCCGTCCGACCATGCCCATGGCGGCGGCGGCTTCAATCCCTACGGCGAACCGCGCGGCCCGCGTGGTCCGCGCCCGGGCGGCCCGCGCCCCGGTGGTCCCAAGGCCGGCCCGCGCCCCGCTGGCGCGCGTCCCGGCGGCGCGCGTCCGGCGGGTCCGCGCCCGGCAGGCCCGCGTCCCGGCGGCAACCGCGGCCCACGC
>NZ_JBHTIF010000005.1:0-279037 GCF_042677005.1 Lysobacter brunescens
CGACGCGAGTCGCGACAGACCATCGGAACGGCGTCGCGACTTGCGTCGCTCCCACGAGCGGGCCCGAGACCGGATGATCCGGGCTCAGGACAGCGCGCGCAGCTGCTCGCGCTCGACCAGCAGGGTCCGGGCCAGCTCGGCCTCGGCGACCTCGAACTGCTCGCCGCGACGCAGGTCCTTCACCGCGACCACGCCCTTGGCCGCCTCGTCCTCGCCACGGATGACCACGAAGCGGATGCCGGCCTTGTTGGCGTACTCCATCTGCTTCCTGAACTTGCGGGGCTCCAGCTGGGTTTCGACGTTCAGGCCGGCCGCACGCAGGCGCTGCGACAGCGCCAGCGCGGCGTCCAGGCCGGCCTCGTCCATCAGCGAGACCAGCACGTCGACCGAGCTCTCGGCAACGTCCACCAGGCCCGCCTCGCGCAGCTGCCAGAACAGGCGGGTCAGGCCGATCGAGATGCCCACGCCGGGCAGCTTCGACTTGGTGTAGTGACTGGCGAGGTTCTCATAACGGCCGCCGGAGCAGATCGAACCGATCTCCGGGTTCGCGTTCAGCGTGGTCTCGTAGACGATGCCGGTGTAGTAGTCCAGCCCGCGTGCGATCGACAGGTTCAGCGCGAAGCGGCTGTCGGCCACGCCCAAGGCGCGGAGCTGGCGAAGCACGTCGCGCAGCTCGTCGCGGCCTTCCTCGAACAGCGGCGTGCCCGCACCCAGCGCGTCCAGCGCGGCCTGCGCCGCGTCGTGGCCGACCGCGCGCACCCGCGAGAAGGCCAGCAGGGTGTCGGCGACCTCGCCCGACAGACCGAAGCTCTCGCCCACCAGGGTCTCGCGCACCGCCGCCTCGCCGCGCTTGTCGAGCTTGTCGATCTCGCGCAGCACCGCGACCTGGCGCTCGCCCTCGCCGATACCCTGCCCCTCGAAGAAGCCGCGCAGCAGCTTGCGGTGGTTGAACTGGATGGTGAATTCGCCGATCGCCAGCGCCTCGAACACCGACGCGATCACCGCCGGCAGCTCGGCGTCGTAGCGCGTGCTCAGCGCGTCCTTGCCGATCACGTCGATGTCGCACTGGTAGAACTCGCGGAAGCGGCCGCGCTGCGCGCGCTCGCCGCGATAGACGCGCTGCATCTGGTAGCGGCGGAACGGGAACACCAGGTCGTGCTCGTGCTCGGCCACGTAGCGCGCCAGCGGCACGGTCAGGTCGAAGCGCATCGCCATCTCGGGCAGGCCGTCGGTCCCCTTGTCGAGCGAACCGGTCGACTGCATGAAATAGACCTGGCGCTCGGTCTCGCCGCCGGTCTTGGTCAGCAGCACCTCGGTCAGCTCCATCACCGGCGTCTCCACCGGCAGGAACCCGTACCGTTCGAAGGTGCGGCGGATGGTGTCCAGCATGCGCTGGAAGGCGATCTGCTCGCGCGGCAGCAGTTCGAGGACGCCGGGCGGGGTACGCGGCTTGATCAAGGGTGACTCCGGGGCCTGAAGCGGATGCCATCAGTGTAGCCGGAGCCCGGCCGGCCCGGCTCCGTCCCGCCGATCCACAGCCCATTCCGCCTGCCCTCTTGCCTAAGCCCGACACCCTCCTTACAATGCGCGGCTCGGCATCGGGGTGTAGCTCAGTCTGGTAGAGCGCTACGTTCGGGACGTAGAGGTCGCAGGTTCGAATCCTGTCTCCCCGACCAAATGATTCCGCGAAAAGGCCATCCGCAAGGGTGGCCTTTTCGTTTGCGCGGCGTCTCAGCCCGCGTATGCCAGCGCAACCAGCACGGCGGCCTCGACCAGCTCCGCCAGCGCACCGGCGGTGTCGCCGGTGAAGCCACCGAGTCGGCGCAGGCAGGCGCGGCGCCACAGCACGAAGACGACGAGCGCGGCCGCGAGCGCGCACAGGCCCGGCAGGCCGCAGGCGATGCAGGCCGCGACGGCGCACAACAGCGCGAATACGCAGGCGCCACGCGGCGCGTCCTTCAGCGCGCTGCCGAGTCCGCCGCTGCGGACATAGGGCGTGGTGACGAACGCGGCGGTCAGCGCCGACCGCGCAAGCAGCGGCGACAGCCACAGCAGCCACGCATTCTCGGCAGACAGGCTCGCCAGCGCGGCGGACTTGAGCAGCAGCAGGGACACGATCGCGGTCACACCGGCGGGGCCGCTGCGCGGATCCTTCATGATCGCCAATGTGCGCGCGCGGTCGCCGAACCCACCGACCCAGGCATCGGCGCTGTCGGCGAGGCCATCGAGATGCAGGCCACCGGTCAGCACAACCCAGGCGAGCAGCGTCAGCGCAGCGGACAGCAGCGCGTGTTCGCGTGGCAGCACGAGAAACAGGCCGGTCAGCAGCGCGCCGACGACGAGGCCGACCGTCGGATACCAGGCCAGCGATGTGCGCTGCGCCCGCGCGTCGTCGAACACGCGCGACGGCACCGGGATGCGGGTCAGAAAGCCCAACGCGACCAGCAGAGCGCGCATCAGATCGCGTCCGCGATGCGAACGGGCCACCGCAAGCGATGCAGCGAAGCATGCGGCACGTCGATGCCGGCCATGTCTCCGAAACCGCGCTGCTCGGCGACGCAGCGCAGCAGGCGGATCGCGCCGCCATGGGTCACGACCAGCACCCGCTTGCCGGCGAAGGTCGTCGCGATGTCGTCGATCACCGCGCACAGCCGCGTGCGGAAGGCTTCAAAGGTCTCGCCGCCCGGCGGCGGATGCGCGACCGGGTCGCGCCAGAAGCGCCCGAGCGCGTCACCGTCGATCTCGGCCAGCGTCTCCATCGACACGCCCTGCCAGCGACCGAAGTGGTATTCGACGAGTCGCGCATCCTCGTGCAGCGGCAGACCGCGCTGCGACGCGAGCTCGCGCGCGAACGCGGCGCAGCGCTGCAGCGTCGAGGCGACCACGACCTCCCACGCACCACCATCGACCGCCGCACGCAGCTGCGCCCAGCCGATGTCGGTCAGCGGATCGTCGAGCTGGCCGCGATAACTGCGTTGTCCGGTGTCGCCGTGACGCAGGAGATCGATGATGGCGGCGCTCACGACACCGACTCCGCAGGTATTTCAGCGGACGACGCGGTCTTCTCAGACACCCCCGCCTGCGCGAACGTCGCCATCCCGGCATGGAGCGCGCAGGCCATGCGCAGCAACGGCACCGCGACGGCGGCCCCGCTGCCTTCGCCGAGGCGCAGGCCGAGGTCGAGCAGCGGGTCGGCATCGAGCGCGTCGAGCAGGCGGGCGTGGCCGCGCTCGTGCGAGCGATGCGCGAACAGCAGCCAGTCGCGCACCGAGGGATTCATGCGCACCGCAGCGAGCGCAGCGGCGGTGACGATGAAGCCGTCGACCAGGACCGGCAGGCGCGCCTGCGCGGCGGCGATGCAGGCTCCGGCGAGCGCGGCAATCTCGAAGCCGCCGAGTCGGCACAGCAGCTCGATCGGCTCGACCGCATCGGCATGTCGTCGCAAGGCGCGCTCGATCACCGCGATCTTGCGCGCAATGCCGGCATCGTCGAGGCCCGTGCCCGCGCCCGCCAAGGTACGCGGTAATTCGCCGAGCAGCGCGCAAGCCAGCGCGGTCGCGGACGTGGTGTTGGCGATGCCCATCTCGCCGCCGATGAACAGGTCGGCGCCGGCCGCGCGTGCCTGCGCGACGCGCTCGGCACCGATGCGCAGCGCGGTCTCGCACTGCGCGCGAGTCATCGCCGGCGCATGGCAAAAGTTCGCCGTGGACGGCGCGATGATCGCGCGCAGCACGCCGTCGATCTGGCCGGGATCGTTGACCGTACCGAGGTTCACCACGTCCAGCGTCGCACCCAGCGTGCGCGCGAGCACGCTGATCGCCGCGCCGCCACCGGCGAAATTGCGCACCATCTCACCGGTGACCGCCTGCGGAAATGCCGACACGCCCTCCTCGGCGACGCCGTGGTCGGCAGCGAACACGCTGATCCAGGCGCGGTCGACCTGCGGACACGCCCTGCCCTGCCACGCAGCCAGTTGCCCGACGAGCGATTCGAGTCGACCGAGCGATCCCGGCGGCTTGGTCAGCGTCTGCTGACGGGCATGCGCGGCCTCGGCCGCCTGTCGATCCAGTGTGGCGGCGGGCCAAGCCCACCAGTGCGTGTTCATGGCGATGCTCCGTCGAGTGAACCCTTGAGCGCGATGGGCAAGCCGGCGGTGACGAACAGCACGCGTTCGCACTGCGTCGCGATGGCCTGGTGCAGGCGACCGGCCTCGTCGACGAAGCGGCGACTGAGCGCGCCCATCGGCACGATGCCGAGGCCGACTTCGTTGCTGACCAGCAGCAGTTCACCGGGCAACGCCGGGAGGGCGTCAAGCAGCGCATCGCGCTCGCGTTCGAAACGCGCGGGCTCGGGATCGATCAGGAGATTGCTGAGCCAGAGGGTCAGGCAGTCGACCAGCAGGCAGCGATCCTCGCGCGCGTGCAGGCGCAGCGTTTCGGCCAGCGCCAGCGGCTCCTCAACGCAGGACCAGTGCGCAGGGCGTCGTTCGCGATGGTGCACGATGCGGTCGCGCATTTCGTCGTCATGTGCCTGCGCGGTGGCGATATAGACCACCTGGCGACCGGAATCACCGGCGAGACGTTCGGCCAGTGCGCTCTTGCCCGAGCGGGCGCCGCCGAGGATCAGGGTGCGCATGCGCCTGCCTCCAATCCGAACCTGCGATCGAGCAGGTCGTGGCGCAGGTGCGCGTCGATGGCATCGGCGAGGCGCTCGATCGAGGCTTCGCGCAGCGCATGCACGTCGATCGCCTCGGCATCGCGCAATCCCGCCCAGTGCAACAAGGCCGCCTGCGCCTGCGGGTCGTCGAACACGCCGTGCAGGTAGGTGGCGAGGATCGATCCGTCCTCCGAGATCGCGCCGTCGCCGCGTCCGTCTTCGAGCAGGCTGGACGGCCGCGACAGCGCCGGCCCGGTGCTGACGCCACAATGGATCTCGTAGCCACGCACGCGCGCGCCACCCAGCGCGGCGGTGAGGCGACCTTCGACATTGCGCAACTGCTTGCGCGGCGCGAGCGTGGTCTCGAAGTCGAGCCAGCCGAATCCCTCGCTCGACCCCGCCGGGCCTTCGATGCCGTCGGGATCGTGCACGGCGCGACCGAGCATCTGCAGTCCACCGCAGATGCCGATGAGTTTCCCGCCGTAGCGCAGGTGACGAGCGATCTCCGCTTCCCAGCCGTTCTCGCGCAGCCAGGCCAGGTCGGCACGCGTGGTCTTGCTGCCGGGCAGCACGATGAGGTCGCAGGGCGGCGGCGTTTCGCCGGGACCGACATAGGTGCATTCGACCTGCGGATGCTGGCGCAGTGCGTCGAAATCGGTGTGGTTGCTGATCCGCGGCAGCGCCGGAACCACGACGCGGAGGCGCGCGCCGGTCTTGCTGTCCCTGCTTCGCGGCAAGGCGTCCTCGGCTTCGAGACACAGGCCATGCAGGTAAGGCAGGACGCCGAGCACGGGCTTGCCGGTCTGCGCTTCCAGCCAGTCCAGGCCCGGCTGCAGCAGGGCAAGGTCGCCGCGGAAGCGGTTGATGACGAAGCCGACCACGCGTGCGCGCTCGCTGTCGGACAGCAGCGCGAGCGTGCCGACCAGATGCGCGAACGAACCGCCGCGGTCGATGTCGACGACCAGGAGTACCGGGCAGTCCACCGCTTCGGCATAGCCCATGTTCGCGATGTCGTTGGCGCGCAGGTTGATCTCGGCCGGACTACCGGCGCCTTCGACCACGACCACCTCGTACTGCGCACAGAGCCGTGCATGCGAAGCGAGCACCGCGTCCATCGCAATGCGCTTGTAGTCGTGGTAGGCCGTGGCATCGAGCTGCGCCACCGGGTGACCGTGGACGATCACCTGCGCGCCGATGTCGCTGCTGGGCTTGAGCAGGATCGGGTTGAAGTCGGTGTGCGGCGGCAGCCCGCAGGCCTGCGCCTGCACCGCCTGCGCACGACCGATCTCGCCGCCGTCGATCGTCACGGCCGAGTTCAGCGCCATGTTCTGCGGCTTGAACGGCGCCACGCGCACGCCGCGCCGGTGCAGCCAGCGACACAGCGCCGCCACCAGGGTACTCTTGCCGGCATCGGAGGTACAGCCCTGCACCATCAGCACGCGGGCATTCATCGCGTCACCATCGTTTCACCATTGGCATTGCCTCGGTCAATGCGGCATCGAGCCGCGCGAAACCCGCATCGTCCGGCGGCAGCCCGAAGCGCAGGCTCGCCGGATCGTCGAAACGACGCACGAGGATGCCGCGCGTCGCCAGCGCCTCGTGCAGCGCGTGCGCGTCGGCATGTCGCCACCACTGGAAGAAGTCGCAGCCGGCAGTCGGCACGACGCCATGCGCGGCGAGCGTGACCTGCAGGCGCTGCCCGGCCTCGTGCAACCATGCACGCGCCCTCGCCTGCCAGCCGACATCCGCCAACGCGGCGCGCAACGCATGGCGCGTCGGCCCGCTCAGGGTCCACGGACCGAGCCGCTCGCGCATCGCGTCGAGCAGTGCTGGTGCGGCGCAGACGAAGCCCGCACGCGCGCCGGCCAGACCGAAGAACTTGCCGACCGAACGCAACACGACCAGCCCGTCGAGTTCGGTGTGAGTACACAGACTGCGCTCCGGCTCGACATCGATGAAGGCTTCGTCCACGACCAGCCAGCCACCGTTCGCGACCAGCGCAGCATGCAATGCGAGCAGATCGACGGGATCGAAACGCTCGCCGCCGGGATTGTTCGGATGGATCAAAACGATCACGTCGAAACGCGAGGCCGAGGCGAGCAAGTCATCCACCGGCAGGGTCTCGACCACGTGTCTCTCGCGCCGCCACGCATGCGCATGTTCCGCGTAGCCGGGCGCGATCACGCCGACACGCGAACGCGGGCGCAGCTGCGGCAAGGCCTGGATCGCCGCCTGCGTGCCGGCGACGGGCAGCAGATGCGGCGCGCCGTAGTAGCCGCGCGCGACTTCGACGAGGCCGTCGTCGTCCTCCGGCAGGGGATGCCAGGCCGAGGCCGGGATCGGCGGCACCGGCCACGCGAAAGGACTGATACCGGTCGACAGATCGAGCCAGTCCGCTGCGGGAATGCCGTATTGCCGCGCCGCGCGCAGCAGGCGTCCGCCATGTTCAAGCATGCCAATCGCCTCCGATCCATGATGTGGCACACGCAGCGATCACCGCGACGCACAGCCACAGCCACACGCCACGACGGACCAGTCGCAGCGCAGCGACGACAGCATCGGCATCCGCTGCATCGCCCTCGCCCAGCACGGGACGGTCTTCCCAGTGGCCGTGATACGGCGCAGGACCGCCCAGCCGCACGCCGATCGCGCCCGCGCCTGCAGACATCACCGGACCTGCGTTTGGGCTGTCCCACAGTGGCGCCTGTCTGCACCAGCAGCGCAGCGCGCGCCGCGTGTCGCCGAGCACGGCGTAGGTCAACGCCGTCAGCCGCGCGGGGATGTAGTTGAGGCCATCATCGATGCGCGCGGCGGCCCAGCCGAAGCGTTCGTGGCGCAGCGTGCGATAGCCCCACATCGCGTCCAGCGTGTTCGCGAGGCGATACAGCACCACGCCCGGCGCACCGAGCACGGCGAACCAGAACAGCGCGCCGAACACCGCGTCGGCGCCGTTTTCGAGCACCGATTCCGTCGCCGCTGCGGCGACCTGCGAGGCATCCAGGACCTGCGTGTCGCGGCTGACCATGCGTCCGACCATCGCGCGCGCAAGGTCGAGATCGCCGGCACGCAGCGGCGCTTCGACCGCGCGGGCATGCTCGCCGAGGCTGCGATGGCCGATGGCGAGATAGAGCATCACCGTCGAGAACACCATGGCCGCCCACGCGGACCACATCGCCAGCAGATGCACGAGGCCTGTGGTGATTGTGACCGCCGGCAGCACCGCAACACACCAGGCGACGACGCCACGCAGGCGCGCATCGCGATGCAGTCCGCGTTCGATGGCCTGCGCCACGCGCCCGAAACCGACCAGCGGATGCGCGCGGCGCGGCTCGCCGAGCCAGGCATCGAGGCCAATCCCGGCGAGCATGCCTGCTGCGATGCTGACGACACTCATGGCAGATCGCACTTCACAGGAACAGTCGCACCGCCGCATCGGGCGCGGACGGAAAGTAGACGTGGACGAAACTCGCTGTCATCCGCTGGTCGCGATACACCGCTTCCGTGCTGTGGCCACCGTTGGGATTGCGGGCGACGGCGAGGGGTTCGGCGTCCACACGGGCCTGGCCGAAATGGAAGGTGTGACCACGCAGCCTGCCTTCGGGCAGGTCGATTTCCTGCAGGCCCAATGCGACCAGCCGCGTCTGCAGCGCCGCATCGCCATGCAGAAGGCCGGCCATCGGTGCACGCGCGCCGTCGCGATCCGCCAGCGAATCCAGCGAGAATAGTAAGCCGCCGCATTCGGCGAGCAAAGGCTTGCCGGCATCGCGATGCGCGCGCAGCGCGGCGTGCAGGTCGTGGCGATTCGACAGTGCGTCGAGATGCAGCTCGGGATAGCCACCGGGCAGCCACACCGCATCGCATTGCGGCATCGGGTCGCCAGCCAACGGCGAGAAGAATGCAAGCTCGGCACCGGCTTCACGGAGCAGGTCGAGGTTCGCGGGATAGAGGAAGCAGAACGCAGCATCGCGCGCGATCGCGATGCGCCGCCCCTGCAGCAGCGGCGGCACCGGCAGGCGCACTGCAGGCGAAAATGGGACCGGGGGCGGCAGCGCGGTCGAGGCATGCGCCGCCCAGGCATCGGCGAGCGCATCGAGGCGGGCATCGAGATCGGACAGCTCCGCGGCGGCGACGAGGCCGAGATGACGCTCCGGCAACGACAGCTGCGCATCGCGCGGCAAGGCACCCAGCCAGTGCAGATCGTCAGGCAGGCTGTCGCGCAGCAGGGTCGCGTGATACGCACCGCCGATGCGGTTCGCGGCCACGCCATGCACGACAAGACCTTCGCGGTAGCGCGCCAGGCCGGTCGCCAGCGCGCCGAAAGTCTGCGCCATCGCCGAACCGTCGATCACCGCAAGCACCGGCAGCCCCAACGTCTGGGCGAGATCGGCGCTGGACGGCGCGCCGTCGAACAGGCCCATCACGCCTTCGACGAGGATCAGGTCTGCCTCGCCCGCCGCGTCGTACAGGCGCGCACGCACATCGTCCTCGCCGCACATCCACAGGTCGAGCTGATGCACCGGCGCGCCGCTGGCGCGTTCGAGGATCATCGGGTCGAGGAAGTCCGGCCCGGTCTTGAACACACGGACGCGGCGGCCCTCTCGCGTGTGCCAGCGCGCAAGCGCGGCGGTGACGCTGGTCTTGCCCTGCCCGGAAGCGGGCGCGGAGACCAGCAGCGCCGGACAATGGCGAATCCCGGTCATCATTTTCACAGCTCGATCCCCTTCTGCGCCTGGATGCCCGCCTTGAACGCATGCTTGACCAGACGCATCTCGGTCACGGTGTCGGCGACCTCGACCAGCGCATCCGGTGCACCACGCCCCGTGATCACCACGTGCTGGCGTTCCGGTCGCGCGGACAGCGCAGCGACCACCGCATCGACCGACACGTAGTCCTTGTTGAGCGCGATGTTCAGTTCGTCGAGCAGGACGAAGTCGTAGCCGGGATCGGCGAGCATGCGCGCGGCGACATCCCATGCAGCGGAAGCGGCGGCGATGTCGCGCGTGCGGTCCTGCGTCTCCCAGGTGAAGCCTTCGCCCATCACGTGATAGTCGAGCACGGCATCCGCGCCTTCGATGAAACGACGGAAAAACGCTTCTTCGCCGGTCGAGAAGCTGCCCTTGATGAACTGCACGACGCCGCAGCGCAAGCCGTGACCCAGCGAGCGCGCGAGCATGCCGAAGCCCGACGAGCTCTTGCCCTTGCCGTTGCCGGTGTTCACCACCACCACACCGCGATCGATCGTGGCCCGCGCGATCCGGCGGTCGACCAGCGCCTTCTTGCGCTGCGCGCGCTCGCGGTAGTGCTCATCCTCGGTCAGGCCGAGGCGTTCCGAACCGCGACTCATGCGCCGATGGCCCTGCGGCCAGTGCGCGCACCCAGCAGGTACACGGCCAGCGCCTGGAGCGACAGCGCGACGACCACGTAGGCCATCGTCGTGCGCACGAACAGCGGCCCCCATTGCAGGAAACGCGCGGCGTACTCGGCGAAGTGCGGCTGCGCGTAACGCCCGCCGAACCAGTAGAACGCGCCGTTGGAGATCGCGAAGGACAGCGTGGCCGCGAGCAGCGCCACGCCGACCGTGCGCAGCATCGCCTTCGGTTCGACGGCGTGGCGCGAGGCGATCATCCTGCCGCCGTACCACAGCACGGCATAGGCTGGGAGCAGCGCGGCGTACGAGGGCGTGATGCAGTAGTCGCTGACCCCGGCGAAGCCGACCGCGACCATGTCGATGACGACCGCGAGCGCCATCAGCGCAGCGAAGCGCAGATGGTCGCCGACATTGCCTGCGGACAGGAACAGGCCACCGAGGAAGAACAGCGCCATCGAGGCATCCGGCAGATGCAGGACATCGCCGAAGTGGTGATAACGCGTGGCGACCATGAACGCGGCGAAGACGGCGAACAGGGCATGGCGTGCGGGACGTGGCAGGACGTTCATCGGTGACCTCGTGTCAGGATGGAAAGGACGGACCCGCTTAGCGGGCGCCGGGGGCATGGCGCAGCGCGAGCAGCCAGTGGCGGCCCGGCTGCGGGTAGAACTCGGCGGTTTCATAGCGCCTGTTGAACACGTTGCCTGCGGTGAGCTGCACCGACCAGTCGCGCGCGAAGGCGACACCGATGCGCAGGTCGACCAGGCCGTAGCCATCCAGTCGACGCGTATTGGCGAGGTTCTCGTAGCGTTTTCCTGCACCGCTCACGCTGGCGCCGAGGCTGACGCGGTCGAAACGGCGATCGATGTCGAGACGCCCGCTGCGCGTCGGGCGGCGCGGCAGAAGCTGGCCCCGGCTGGCGTTGTCGCCATCCGCGCGCGGGTCCAGCCAGGTCGCGCTTCCGCGCAGGTCCCAGTCGGCGACGCGCAGTTCGCCGACCGCCTCGACGCCGAGGATGCGCGCGCGATCGATGTTGTTCGGTCCGGGCGTCGGGCGCAGGTCGGCGTCGTAGGCGATCAGGTCGTCGATGCGCGTCTCGAAGGCATTGAGCGACCAGTTGCCGGCCGCATGCTCACCGCGCAGGCCGACTTCGAGGCTGCGCGCATGCTCGGGCTGCAATGCAGGATTGCCGTAGCCGGGGAAGTACAGTTCATTGAAGGTCGGCGCCTTGTACGCCGTGCCGTAGCGCGCACTGAGGTGCAGTGCGTCGCCGATCGTCCAGCCCCACAGCGCGCTGCCGGTGGTCACGCCGCCGAACTGGCTGTCCTCGTCGCGACGCAGGCTGGCCTGCAGCGACTGCGCGTCGAAATCCTGCTGCCATTGCGCGAACAGGCCGCGATTGATGCGGCCGTCGCGGGCATAGCGCGTGCTGCTTTCGACATGGTCCGCCTGCCAGTCGAAGCCGAACGTGAGCAGCGCGGCGCCGAGCGTGGCGTCGGCCTGCAGCGTGGCCATGCGCCGATGGGTGTCGAACGTCGACGCATAGGCGTCGTTGCGATAGTTGTCGCTGAGGTCGTCGCTGCGCGCCAGGCTGAGGGCGATGCGCAGCGCATCGGTCGATGCGTAGCGCAGCCGTCCACCGACGGTCTGCTGCACGGTATCCGAAAGATTGCTCGCGGTGCCGTCGTATTCGTTGCGGCCTTCGGCGCGGAACACACGGGCCTCGGCGTCCCAGCGTTCGCCGAAGCGCCAGCCGCCCTGCACCACCAAGGCATCGTTGCGATAACCGTCGAGATCGGGGTCGAAGCCGCGCGGGCCGCGATAGGCATTGATGCCGTCGGTGCGACCATGCGAGGCATTGATGGCGTACCAGCCGCCCTGCGCCGCGTCGCCGACACGGCCACCGAAGCCCAGCGTCGCGCGCTGCGTATGCTCGCTGCCGGCGGCGAGGGTGAATGACGGCATGGCGCTGCCCTGCGGGCGACGCGTGAAGATCTGGATCACGCCGCCCAGCGCCTCGGAACCGTAGAGGCTGGAGAACGGACCGCGCACGATCTCGATGCGTTCGATCTGCTCGGGCGGAATGTCCTGCAGCGACGCACCGCCGCTGGTGGCCGAGCCAAGCCTGATGCCGTCGACCAACACCAGCACATGGTCGGATTCGGTCCCACGCAGGAAGAGCGAGGTCGCCTTGCCTTCACCGCCATTGTTGGCGAGCGCGATGCCTGCGCGACCGGCAAGCAGGGCCTGCAGCGAAGGCGGCTGCAGGCGGTCGATCTCGGCGCGATCGATCACGGTGATCGCGGCGAGCGTCTGGTCCTGGGTGCGCGCGGTGCGCGAGGCGGTGACGACGATGCGGTCGAGTGCGTCGTCATCGTCCGGAGCGGCATCAGCCGCGAGGACAGGCATGGGAGGGAAGACGAACGACGACAGCAGGACCACCGCCAGGACATGGCGGCTTCGGGGGATGAACGAACGCACTGGATGACTCCTTGACCGCGCCGACCCGCGCGGACCTGTGGAAACCAACACACAGGCAGGACACATCTGGCCATCGCGCACGCAGCGCGACCACCATGACATCGCCCGCCGCATGTCACGTCGCTCCAAGGCCGGTCTCCGGGCTTGCGAGCGAAGGCGGCGTCCGGTACTCCGGATGTCCACGCTTCCGGCTTCGCGCCTTCCCGTGCGCATGCACAGTGGCTGTCTGCGAAGCCTTGTCTCGCCTACCGTTGCGGGGGCAGCTCCGGAATTGCAGCGCATGCAGGCATGACGCGGCGCACCGGATTCCCGTTTCAACCCCCGGACAGGCCGGCGGTCACCTCAGGCGAATCTAGTGTAACAGCATGTTGCGGCGCGATCGCAGCCTGGCATCGACGACGTTCGCATCGGGCATACGCACGCGAATGGCATGCGCATGCGATCTCAGTTGCGCAGGTTGCGCGTCTGTCCGCTGCCGCGCACCACGAAGCGTTCGATGGTGAGAGACTCCGCACCCATCGGGCCGTAGGCATGCAGGCGCGTGGTCGAGATGCCGATCTCCGCGCCGAGACCGAGTTCGCCACCGTCGGAGAAGCGCGACGAGGCATTGACCATCACCACCGCACTGCGCAGTGCATGCACGAAACGAGCGGCGGCAGCCTCGTCGCGCGTGGCGATGACTTCTGTATGGTCCGAGCCATGGCGGCGGATGTGCGCGATCGCGTCGTCGAGCGTATCGACCACGCGCACCGCGAGGATGAGATCGAGGAATTCCGCATCCCAGTCTTCGTCGCTGGCCGGCACCGCGCCGGGCATCCGCGCCATCGCGCGCGCGTCCGCACGCAGCTGCACATCGCGCGCCGACAGCATCGCCGCCGCGCGCGGCAGGAAGGCGTCGGCGACATCGGCATGCACCAGCAGGGTTTCCAGCGCATTGCAGACGCCAGGGCGCGACACCTTGCCGTCGAGCAGCAGGTCCAGCGCCAGGTCGAGGTCGGCGTCGGCATCGGCGTAGAGATGGCAGACGCCCTTGTAGTGCTTGATCACCGGCACGCGCGCATGTTCGGCGACGAAGCGGATCAGCCCTTCACCGCCGCGCGGGATCGCGAGATCGACGATGTCGTTGAGCCGCAGCAGCTCGACCATCGTTTCGCGGCGCAGGTCATCGACCAGGGTCAGCGCGGCTTCGGGAATCCCGTGATCGCGGAGGGCGCGCTTCAGGGCACCGGCAATCGCGACATTCGAGCGCACCGCCTCCGAGCCGCCGCGCAGGATCACGCCGTTGCCGGCCTTCAGGCACAGCGCAGCGGCATCGGCGGTCACGTTCGGCCGCGCCTCGTAGATCATCGCCACTACGCCCAGGGGCACGCGCACGCGCGCGATCTCGATGCCGTTCGGCCGCGTCTCGCGGCGCGTGACCATGCCGACCGGATCGGGCAGGTCCGCGACCTCGCGCAATGCGTTGGCGATGCCCGCGAGTCGCTGCCGATCGAGCTTCAGGCGATCGAGCATCGCACCAGCCGTGCCCTTGGCCTCGGCCGCACGCAGGTCTTCGGCGTTGGCGACGAGGATCGCCTCGGCATCGGCGTCGAGCGCATCGCCCATCGCACGCAGGAGGTCGTTCTTGGCTTCGGTCGACAGCGCGGCCACCGCCTGCGCGGCCTCGCGGCAGGCCAGCGCCTGACGGCGGATGTCGGACGAGGATTCGTCGGCGAGATCAGACATCGGAGCCTTCCTGTGCAGGTATGTCCAGCAGCGACAGATCGTCGCGGTGGAGGATGGAGTCGCCGTAGTTGTAGCCGAGCACGGCGTCGATCTCGTGCGATCGCTTGCGCGCGAGGCGGCGGATGTCGGCGGAGGAGTACTGGGTGACGCCGCGCGCGATCGGCTGCGGCGCGCCTTGCATGCGCACTTCGACCAGATCACCGCGGCGGAACTCGCCTTCTGCACCGACCACGCCGATCGGCAGCAGCGAGGCGCCCTTGCCGCGCAGTGCGGCGACGGCACCGGCATCGACCAGGATCGCGCCCGGCTGCGCAGGCGCATGGCGCAGCCAGTGCTTGCGCGCGGCGATGCGACTGCGGCCCGCGACGAGGCGCGTGCCGGTCAGGCGGTCTTCGCCCAGCGCATGCGCGACCTGTGCGCGCGTGCCGTTGAACAGCACGGTGTCGATGCCTGCCGCGCCGGCGCGCTGCGCGGCGAGGATCTTGGTGCGCATGCCGCCGGTGCCAACGCTGGAACCGGCGCCTCCGGCCATGGCGAGGATGTCGTCGCCGGGGTCGGTCACCAGCGGCATGGGCTTCGCATCCGGATTGCCGCGCGGATCACGGTCGTACAGGCCGTCGATGTCGGTGGCGAGGAACAGCACGTCGGCATCGATCAGCGTCGCGACGATCGCGCCGAGGGTGTCGTTGTCGCCGAGCTTCAATTCGTCGACCGACACCGTGTCGTTCTCGTTGACGATCGGCAGCGCGCCGCAGCGCAGCAGTTCGTCGAGCGTGGCGCGGGCGTTGAGGTAGCGACGCCGATCGCGCACGTCGTCATGGGTCAGCAGCACCTGCGCCACCGGCCGCGCGAACAGCCCCTGCCAGAAGCCCATCAGCTTGGCCTGGCCCAGCGCGGCCAGCGCCTGGCGTTCGGCCATCGCCGCGCCGGGGTGCGGCTTCGCATGCAGGACGCCGCGCCCGGCGGCGACCGCGCCGGACGACACGATCACCACCTCGCGCCCCCGCGCATGGCAGGCATGCACGAAGGCGGCGAGATGCACGGCATGGTGCGGCGACAGACCGCCGGTCGCGGACAGCAGGCTGCTGCCGACCTTGAGCACGGCGCGCTTCCAAGCGGGCAGGGTCTGTTCCTCGAATGTAGCGCGCGTGCCCATGACCGTTACTCCGTTCGCAGTCGCGCGCGCAGCGCATCGAGGCGCAGCCCGGCGGCGGCGCCGGGCGAGACACGCGCCTGCAGGCTGGCGTCGGGATCGCCTTCGGCCCAGCGTGCCGGATCAGCCGCCTGCTTGTAAGCCTCGCGGAACGGCAGGCCCTCGCGTGCGAGGTCGACGGCGAGGTCGGTGGCGTACATCGACGGATCGAGCGCGGCGCGCATTGCTTCGGGCTTCCATTCCAGGTTGCGCAGCAGGTCGGGCAGCAGTTCCAGTGCACCGAGACCGCGACCGAAGGCATGCACGATCGCGCCCTTGCTGAACTGCAGGTCGCGGTGATAGCCCGAAGGCAGCGACAGCAGCTGTTCGATCTCGGTGCGTGCAGCGGCGGCGCTGGCGTAGGTCGCGCGCATCAGCTCGATCACATCGGGGTTGCGCTTGTTCGGCATGATCGAGCTGCCGGTAGTGTACTGCGAGGGCAGCGCGACGAAGGCGTACTCGGCGCTGGTGAACAGGCTGAGGTCCCAGGCCAGCCGACGCAGGTCGAGCAGCGCGGAGGACAGCGCCTCGATCGCGGCCATCTCGAACTTGCCGCGCGACAGCTGCGCATAGGTCGCGGACACCTGCAGCCGGCCGAAACCGAGCGCCTGCGTGGTGTGGTCGCGATCCAGCGGCAGGTTCACGCCGTAGCCGGCGGCGCTGCCGAGCGGATTGGCATCGACCCAGGCCAGGGTGTCGCGCGCGCGATGCGCGTCATCGATGAACCCTTCCGCCCAGGCCGCCCACCACATGCCGAGCGAGGACACCACCGCGCGCTGCAGGTGGGTGTAGCCCGGCAGCGGCACGGCAGCCTCGGCTTCGGCGCGGGCCAGTGCGACCTCGGCGGCCTCGACGCAGAGCGCCTGCATGCGCGCGAGGCGATCCTTCAGCCACAGCCGCGTCGCGACCAGGATCTGGTCGTTGCGGCTGCGCCCGGTGTGGATCCTGCGACCGGCGTCGCCGAGGCGTTCGACCAGGCGCGACTCGATCGCGGAATGGCAGTCCTCGTAGCGCTCGTCGAGCACGAAGGCACCGCTTTGCCAATCGTCGGCCAGCGCATCGAGTTCGACGCGAATGCCTGCGAGTTCATCGGCCCCGAGGATGCCGATGCGCAGCAGGCCCTCGGCGTGCGCGAGGCTGGCCTGGATGTCGAACAGGAAGAACTCGCGATCGAGGATCACGTCCTCGCCGGCGAGGAAATGCTGGATGCGTGCATCGACCTTGACGCCGGGTTTCTGCCAGAGGAGTTCGGACATGTGAAGTTCCTTGCGTCAGGAGGCGGCGACGAGCGGGATCCCCGTCGTCTCGGCAAGCCCGAAGGCCAAGTTGAGGTTCTGCAGCGCCTGCGTCGCCGCGCCCTTGAGCAGGTTGTCCTCGGTCGACACCACCACCAGCCGTCGACCGTCGTCGGACAGCGCGAAACCGCCGATCTCGACGTGATGCCGGCCGGCGATGCGGCTGACCCAGGGCGCCTCGTCGAGCACGCGCACCAGCGGCTCGTCGGCGTAGGCGTCGCGATAGATCGCCACGACCTGGTCGCGGGTCATTGGCGCGGACAGGTGCAGGTTCGCGGTGATGGTGAGGCCGCGGAAATGCGGCGCGACATGCGGCATGAACTCGATCGCATGGCCGAGCTGGCGCGTGACCTCGCGCTCGTGGATGTGCCCGGTGAGCGCGTACGGCATCAGGTTGTCGCGCAGCTTGTCCGGGTCGTTCTTGTCCGAAGGCGTGGTGCCAGCACCGGAATAGCCCGAGACGCCGAAGCATTGCACCGCACCGTCGAGATGTGCGCGCATCGGCGCCACCGCCAACTGCATCGCGGTCGCATAGCAGCCGGGATTGCTGATCCGGCGCTGGCCGGCGTAGCGATCACGCGTCAGCTCGGGCAAGCCGTAGTACCAGCCGTCCTCGAAGCGGTAATCCGCAGAGAGATCGATGATGACCGGGTCGGCACCGGCGGCATCGAACGCGGCCACGCAATCGGCGGCCTTGCCGTTGGGCAGCGCCAGGACCACGGCATCGGCACCGAGCGTCGGCAGTTCGGCGTTGGTCGGGGACGTGTAGCGCAGGTCGCCCTTGTAGGCATCGCTGTGATCGACGACACGCTGGCCGGCGAGTTCGCGCGAACCAACGTAGGCGAGCGTGAAGCGCGGATGCGTCGCGAACAAGCGGATCAGTTCGGCGCCGACATGGCCGCGTGCGCCGACGATGCCGACGCGGATGGGGGAGGAATCAGACATTCGGGTGACTCTCGAGTTTGCGCCGGAGGACATCCGCCAGCGCCGGCCATTCATGCCGCAGGATCGAAAAGACGTGGGTATCGCGCAGGGTGCCGTCGCGATGACGGCGATGCGCACGCAACACGCCGTCGCGCTTGGCGCCGAGGCGAAGAATGGCGGTCTGCGAGCGGATGTTCTCGTGACTGGTCTCGAACACCACGGCCTCGCAGTTCCAGGAAGCGAACGCATGATCGACCAGCAGCAGCTTGGCTTCGGTATTCAGCCCGGTGCGCTGCGTGCGCACCGCGTACCAGGTGTAGCCGATGCTGACCCGGGGAATGCTGCGGTCGATATCGTAGAACCGCGTGCTGCCGACGATGTCGCCATCGGCGTCGCGGACCACGAATGGCAGCGCGACGCCGGCATCGCGCTGTGCGAGCGCATCGGCGATGTAGGCCTCGGCATCACCTTCGGCTGGACCCGGCACGCTGGTGTAGCGCAGCGTCCACAGCGCGCCATCGGCCGCCGCCGCGCGCAGGCCATCGGCATGCGCTGCGTCGAGCGGCGACAGCGACACATGCCTGCCTGCGAGCGTCGGCGTTGCCCAGATCGTCATCGCTCAGCCTTCCAGCGTCGCCGGGCGCTGCCGGCAGTGGTCGAGACAGCTGCGGATCAGCTCGTTGCCGGCGCCGTCCAGATCGCCGAGGCCGTACCAGTACGCGCGCCACGTCGTCTGCTTCACGCTGCCATCGGCTTCCGCGTCGTAGAAGGCATTGACCGGATTGCCCAGGCGAGAGCGCCAGAACAACCGTGGCTGCGCATCGCGCATCAGCTGCCAGACCGCGCGACCGAGACCTTCGCCCTGTGCTTCGTCGAGGACCGCGAACTTGTCGAGGTACGGCACCCCGCCCTCTTCGGTCAGGATCACCGCTGCACGGTAGTTCTCGCTGACGTACGCGCGATGCAGGCGGGTGCGCGCGAAATAGTCGTCGACCAGCCTGCGGCCGAAAGCGGAATCGATCAGGTCGCGCAGTCGATCGAGATCGAGTTCGTCCCACGACGCCGCCTGCAGCACGCGTTCGCCGCGCCGCACCAGCGTGCCCGAGCCCTTGTGCGTGAACAGTTCCTTCGCCAGTTCGTCGGGTCGGGTGATCGACACCGACGAAGCCAGAGGGAGCGCATCGAGCAGCTGCTTGATCTGCTCGATCTTCACGCGCATGCCGCCGTTGATCCACGGCTGGTCCATGAGGGTGTCGTATTCGGTCGACAGGTTGATCGAATCGATCACCCTGCCGTCGCCGTCGAGCAGGCCGCCGGTGCCGGTGAGGAAGACGATCTTGTACGGCTGCAGCACCTGCACCAGTTCGTTCGCCGCGAAGTCCGCATTGACGTTGAGGATCTGGCCGCCGACGGTCTCGCCGAGGCTGGCGATCACCGGGATCGAGCCTGCCTGCAGGCAGGCGTGGATCGGCGCGAGATCGACGCGCTTGACCTCACCGACCAGGCCGTAGGCGTCGCGATCCAGATAGTCGGCTTCGAACACACCGCTGACGATCGAGGTGGCGCGCGCGTCCTGCGCCTGCAGGGCCTCGACGAGCTTGAGGTTCTGCGCATGGAACACGCGGCGCACGATCGCCAGCGCCTGCGGCGTGGTCACGCGCAGGCCGTTGATCGTCTGCTTGACGATGCCTGCGGCAGACAACTCTTCGTCGAGCTGCGGACCGGCGCCGTGGATGACGATTGGGGTGAGGCCGACATCCTGCAGGAAGGCCAGCGACGAGGTCAGCGCATCGAGGTCGTCACGCAGCACTGCGCCGCCGACCTTGACCACGGCGAAGCGCGCGGCGTCGAGCTGCGAGAAACGCTTGAGGTACTGCGAGATCTCCTTGGCACCGGCCATGCTCGACAGCAGGCGGACGATGGTCTGCCGGGTCTGGGGATCGTGGACCTTGTGGTCGAGTCCACCGCTTTTCAGGATCGGAGTCATGGCGCAGCGGTTCCGTCGAGGATGCGGACGATCGACGCGGTGTAGCGTTCGAGCTGGTCGAGCGCGACCCATTCGTCGGCAGTATGCGCCTGGGCGATATCGCCCGGGCCGTAGACGAAGGCGGTGAGGCCGGCGGCCGAGAACAGCGAGGCTTCGGTCCAGAAATCAACGGCGTTGCCGATCGGCAGGCCGAGTTCGTCGGCCAGGTCGCGCGCCAGCAGGCGGCGGAATTCGGCATCGGCGACATCGCCGGCCGGCAGCGGCGGACCGCGGAACGTCTCCTGGTACGACGCGAGGGTGCCGGCGGCGCTGCAGCCGGCGAAGCGCGCATGCAGGTCGTCGATGTCGTGCGAAGGCAGCGGGCGGAAGCCGAAGCGGACCTCGGCGCTCGGCGCGATCACGTTCGCCTTGATGCCGCCTTCGACCTTGCCGATGTTGAAACGCAGGCCGGTGAGGCCACCGAAGCGGCGATGCGATTCGCTCTCGACCAGCTCCAGCGCCTTCGCGCCCCAGCGCATCGCATGGTGCAGCGCATTGCTCTGCAGGGCATTCACGCCGGAGGCATGGCCGGCGACGCCGCGGAACGTCATCAGCACCGATCCGATGCCGCGATGCGCGAGCACCGCTTCGCACTGGGTGGGTTCGGCGATGATCGCCTCGGTGAACCCGTGGTCGCTGGCGAGGAACGCAGCGATGCAGCGAGGATCGTTCGCTTCCTCGTCGGTCGAGAACAGGAACGCCGCGTCGCCGGTCGTGCGCTGCGCGGCCACGATGAGCCCCGCCGCCGCGCCCTTGATGTCGCAGGCGCCCAGGCCGATCGCCCGACCGTCCGCGACGCGCAGCGCCAGGGGATCGGCGCTCCACGCCTCGGACGACGGCACGGTGTCGAGATGGACGTTGAACACGCGGGTCGGCGCGCCGCGCACGGCGAGCAGCGACACCGCACCGGCGCCGTGGTCGGTCACGGTGCAGGCGAAGCCGGGCAGCTGCGCCTGCAGGTAGTCGAAGATGCCGCCCGACGGCGAGATCTCGCGCGGCGGATTGCGGGTGTCGAAGGACACCAGGGCTTCGAGGTGCCTGAGGATGTCGTCGAGCATGTCGGTCGCCATCACCTTACTTTCCGCCATTCACTTCAGCCCACAGCGTGCTGCTCATGCCGAACAGCTTGATGAAGCCTTCCGCCTCCTCGACGCCCCAGTCGGCCGACTGCGCGTAGGTCGCGCCCTTGGCATTGAGGATGTGCGGCGAGCGCAGGGCGACGGCATCGACGCGCGCACCGCGCGTTTCCAGCACCACTTCGCCGTTCACCGTGGCCTGCGACGAGGCGAGGAAGGCTTCGAGGTCGGTCTTCAGCGGGTCGTGCCAGAAGCCTTCGTAGACCAGCTCGACCCACTTGCGCGCGACTTCGGGCTTGAAGCGGTTCTGCTGCTTGGTCAGCACCGCTTCCTCCAGCGCGCGATGCGCTGCGAGCAGCGCGACCAGGCCCGGCGCTTCGTACACGATGCGGCCCTTGAGGCCGATGGTGGTGTCGCCGGTGTACATGCCGCGACCCACACCGTAAGGCGCGAACAGCGCGTTCAACTTCGCGAGAACCTGCGCACCCGGCATCTCGACGCCGTCGATCGCCACCGCTTCACCGTTGGCGAAACGCACGGACACCTGCAGCGCCTGTTCCGGCCACTCCGCGCGCGGCGCGCACCAGCCACGCGCGCCTTCGCCCGGCGCTTCCCACTTGTCGATCTCGCCGCCGGACAGGGTCACGCCCAGGAGGTTCTCGTTGATCGTGTAGCTCTTCTGCTTGGCGCGCACGCCGAAGCCGCGCTCCTCCAGGTACGCCTGCTCGTAGGCGCGGGTCTGGGTGTGTTCCTTCTGGATTTCGCGGATCGGCGCGACGATGCGGTAGTCGCCGCTCGCCTTCACCGCGAGGTCGAAGCGCACCTGGTCGTTGCCCATGCCGGTGCAGCCATGCGCGATGGCGTTCGTGCCCAGTTCCTTCGCGCGCGCCAGCGTCGCATCCACGATCAGGTAGCGATCCGACACCAGCAGCGGATACTGGCCCTGGTAGGCCTCGCCGGCCTGGACGAACGGCTTGACGAAGCCGTTCCACAGCGCCGGACCACCGTCGATGGTCACGTGCGATGCGACGCCCAGCTCCTGCGCGCGCGCCTCGATGTAGGCGCGCTCGTCTGCATCGACGCCGCCGGTGTCGGCGAACACGGTGTGGACGTTCCAGCCCTTTTCCTTCAGGTACGGGACGCAGAAGCTGGTGTCGAGGCCGCCGGAAAAGGCGAGGACGATGTCGTTGGACTGGTGCATGGCGGGGGTTCCGAGGGGAAGGGAATTCATTGGTTCGCGAGCGCGGCCATCACGGCCTTCTGCACATGCAGGCGGTTCTCGGCTTCGTTCACCGCGATGCAGTACGGCGCGTCCATCACTGCGTCCGTGGCCTTGACGTTGCGGCGCAGCGGCAGGCAGTGCGAGAACACGCCGTTGTTGGTCAGCGCCATCTTGCGTTCGTCGACGATGAAGTGCTTGTACTGGTCGCGGATCGGCTTTTCCGGCTCCCAGTTGCCGAAGAACGGCAGCGCGCCCCAGCTCTTGGCGTAGACGATGTCGGCACCGGCATAGGCGCTGTCGATGTCGTGGCTCACGGTCAGCGAACCGCCGTTCTCGGCGACGTTCTGCTCAGCCCAGCCCATGTAGCGCTCATCGAGGATGTAGTCCGGCGTCGGGCACAGCAGGGTCACGTCCATGCCCATGCGCGTGGCGATGGTCAGCGCGGAGTTCGCGACGGCGGTGTTCAGCGCCTTCGGGTGATAGGTCCAGGTCAGCACGTACTTCCTGCCGCGCAGGTCCGACGTGCCGAAATGCTCCTGCAGCGCCAGCGCATGCGCCAGCTCCTGGCAGGGATGGGTGATCGTCTCCATGTTGATCACCGGCACCGTCGCGTATTTCGCGAAGGCGGTCAGCACCTTGTCCTGGCGATCGCTGGCCCAGTCGACGAACTTCGGGAAGGCGCGCACGCCGATCAGATCGACGTAGCGGCTGAGCACCTTGGCGACTTCGGCGATGTGCTCCTCGGTCTCGCCGTCCATGACCGTGCCCAGGTCGAATTCGATCGGCCAAGCGTCCTTGCCGGGCTGAAGCACCACCGCGTGCCCGCCGAGATGGAAGGCGCCCAGCTCGAAGCTGGTGCGGGTGCGCATCGACGGATTGAAGAACACCAGGGCGATGCTCTTGCCCTTGAGCTGGTCGCCCAGTTTGTGGCGCTTGAACCGGGCGGCCTCCGCGAGTACGGCGTCGAGTTCGGCGCGGCTCCAGTCCTGGGTGTTCAAGAAGTGCTTCATGGGCGGTCTCGGTGGGGGGCGCGGTCTGCGCGAGGATGGCGGGGAGAGGTTGCGGAATGTCGAGCGGGACGGGCGAAAGGCAAAAGAAAAGGCCCGGCGGGAGCCGGGCCTGATCGGTGGATTCTTGTGGTCGTTGCGGCAACGACGAAGCTCCGGATCACCCAGCTGGCGTGTGGGGTTCCGGTCGGCGCGCGCGCGAGGTCATGCCGGAGGCCATCCGGGCACTGGTCGTCGCAAGCGGCTGGGCGCCGAAGAAGGAGCAGGTGTTCATAGGGCGCGCATGCTCGCACGGGTGGCCCGGCATCGCAAGCATCGGGCGACGGACGCGTATCGCGGCCCGATCACTGCCGATTCGTGGCATTCATCGCAATTTCGGCATGGATACGCGGTATCGAACGGACACCAGGCCCGGCTCGGGCAACAAAGCCGAGGGCTCATGACGATCCCTCATGGCCCCATGCCCGAGGACTCAGCGACGCTCGCCGGGCGGGATGTCGGGGGTGACGGTGATCCGGACCCGCAGGCGCTTGCCGGGATCGATGGGCAGGCGCGAGCGGTAGGTGACGCCGCGATGGATGTAATCGACGTCGTAGGCCACCGGCCGCTGGAACTCCTTCTGCACCCGCACGGGGCGGCACAGCCGGGCCGCCGCCCCCACTTCCGATGCCGGTTCGCAGCGCTCTTCGACGGCCTGGGCGCGCAGCGTCTGGTAAACCGGCTGCACGCGCAGGACCTGGGCGTATTCGGTGCGGACGTTCGACGCCTGCGACGCGACCTTGTCCTCGGCATGCGCGGCGGACAGCGCGATGAGCGAGGAGAGGCAGGCGCAGCGGAGGAGGACGGAGGGGATCGGGCGCATGAGCCAGCCAGTGTAGAGCCTCGGGCCGGCCGATGTCGCCGCCACGCTGAATGGCCGCTGTCGTGCAGGGAGTGCAACGGCTAGAATCGGGTCAATCCCACGCACGCGTTCACGATGAGCCTGCATCTCTACAACAGCCTGACCCGCCGGGTCGAGGCGTTCGAACCCCTCGACCCCGCCGCAGGCCCGACCCTGTATGTCTGCGGCCCGACGGTCTACAACTACGTGCACATCGGCAACGCCCGGGGCCCGGTGGTGTTCGGGGTACTGGCCGCCCTGCTCCGCCGCCGCTACGGAAAGCTGCGCTACGCCCGCAACATCACCGACGTTGACGACAAGATCAATGCCGCCGCGATGGAACAGGGCGTGCCGATCTCGACGATCACCGATAAGTTCGCAGCGGCCTACCGCGACGACATGGCGATGCTGGGCGTGAGCGGCGACTTCGCCCCGGACATCGAGCCCGCCGCGACCGCGCACATCCCGCACATGATCGCGATGATCCAGCGCCTGATCGACCAGGGTCATGCCTACGCCGCCGAGGGCCACGTGCTGTTCGCGGTGGACAGCTTCCCGGAGTACGGCAAGCTCTCGCGCCGCGATCCCGAGGAAATGCTCGCCGGCGCACGCGTCGAAGTCGCCCCGTACAAGCGCAACCCGGGCGACTTCGTGCTGTGGAAACCCTCGACCGAGGGCCTGCCCGGCTGGGAGTCGCCGTGGAGCGTCGGCCGCCCCGGCTGGCACATCGAATGCTCGGCGATGGCCGAGGCCCATCTGGGCGAGACCATCGACATCCACGCCGGCGGCGTCGACCTGCAGTTCCCGCACCACGAGAACGAAGTCGCGCAGAGCGAGTGCACGCACAAGCACGCCGACGGCAGCCACAAGACCTTCGCGCGCTGGTGGATGCACAACGGCATGCTGAACTTCGGCGGCGCCAAGATGGCGAAGTCGGTCGGCAACATCCAGCGCGTGCACGACCTCGTGCGCGAGCAGCCGCCGGAAGCCCTGCGCTATGCCCTGCTCTCGGCGCACTACCGTCAGCCGCTGGAGTGGTCGGACGCGCTGATCGAGCAGTCGATCAAGACGCTGGATCGGTTGTACGGAACGTTGCGGGAACTGGGTGCGTACGAGGTGGAGCCTAAGATTCCGGTCGCAGTCGAAGCTGCACTGGACGATGATCTGAATACGCCCGCAGCGCTGGCTGCGCTCGCCGCTGACGCGAGCTTTGCCCGTCATGTCCTTGCAAATACTCCGGGTGGACTGGGCCAAGCTGAACATTCTGATCTGGCAAACGCGAAGGCAAATATCCTTGGTGCCGGCCTCGCTCTCGGCCTGCTGCAGCAGTCGCACGAAGCCTGGTTCGCGCGCGGCGCGTCCGGTGACGACGACGCGCGCATCCAGGCGCTGGTCGACGAGCGCAACGAAGCCAAGAAGAACCGCGACTTCGCCCGCTCCGACGCCATCCGCAAACAGCTCGCCGACGAAGGCATCCTGCTGGAGGACACGCCGCAGGGGGTGCGTTGGAAGCGCGCCTGATCCGCGCGCCACGGACGGCAGCCCTCCGGCCGCACAGCGGACGGAACGCTCTCATGCAACCACGCCATGAGTCGCGGCTCGCGCCGCTCCTACAATAAGCGACCGATGACCACCTTCCCCCTCGAACCTACCGCCGCCGCCGCCCAGGACACCATCCGCGAGGAATTCGCGTTCTTCGGCGACTGGTCCGAGCGCTACCAGTACCTGATCGATCTCGGCCGCAAGCTGCCGCCGATGGACGAGGCGCTGAAGACAGAAGAGCACCGCCTGCACGGCTGCCAGTCGATGGTGTGGATCGCCGTGTCCGGCGATGCGGCGAAGCTGGATTTCACCGCCGCCAGCGACTCGGCGATCGTCTCCGGCCTGGTCTATCTCGCCCTGCGCGTCTATTCGGGGCGCAGCGCGGACGAGATCCTCGCCACCGAGACCACCTACATCGCTGACATCGGCCTGGCCAAGCACCTGTCGCCCACTCGCAGCAACGGCCTGGCCGCGCTGCTGGCCTTCATCAAGGCCCGCGCCGCCGACGCGGCCGCCGCACGCGTCACGCACTGAGCCGCCGCGCGCATGTACGCGAGCGAGGCCGACGACACCGCCAGCCCATCACTTCCCGGCGCATCGCCGCTGCGGCATCCCGCCTTCGTGCGGCTGATGGCCTACCGCCTGCTGACGGTCGTCTCGTACCAGATCGTCGCGGTGACCGTCGGCTGGCACGTCTACACCCTCACCGGCGACCCGTGGAAGCTCGGCCTGCTCGGCCTGGCGGAAGTGCTGCCGTTCTTCTGCGTGGCGCCGTTCGCCGGCTACCTGGTCGACCACCTGCCGAAGCGACGGCTCGGCGTGATCGCGTGCCTGGGCCTGGCGATCACCCCGCTGCTGCTGATCCCGGTCGCCGCCGGCTGGCTGTTCGCCGACGCCGCCGACAGCGGTCCGCGCCTGGTGCTGATCTACGGCGCGATCGTGTTCACCGGCATGGTCCGCGCCTTCCTCGGCCCGGTCTACAACACCCTGTTCGCCTGCGTGCTGCCGCGCGACCAGTTCGCGCGAGCATCGAGTGTCGGCGCGGTGGTGTTCCAGGGCGCGCTGGTGCTCGGCCCGGTGATCGGCACCGGGGCGATCTGGCTGGCCAAGCACCTCGGTGGTTACGGCGAAGGGTCGGTGGGCCCGAACGCATGGTCCTACGCGCTCGGCGCGATCGCGGCGCTGGCCGCAACGGTGGCGATCGCGACGCTGCGCACTACCGAGCCGGCGCTGTCGCACGAACGCACGCCGATCTTCGCCAGCATCGGCGAGGGCCTGCGCTTCGTGTTCCGCACCCCGGTGATGCTCGGCGCGATGGCGCTGGATATGTTCGCGGTGCTGTTCGGCGGCGCAGTGTCGCTGGCGCCGGCCTTCAGCAAGGACATCCTCAACGCCGGCGAAATGGGCCTGGGCCTGCTGCGCAGCGCCCCAGCCACCGGCGCCGTGCTGGTCGGCCTGTGGCTGGCGCGCAAACCGATCCAGCAGCATGCCGGACGCTTCCTGCTCGGCTCGGTCGCCGGCTTCGGCTTGTGCATCATCGGCTTCGGCCTGTCGGAAACCCTGTGGCTGTCGGTGCTGCTGATGCTGCTCTCGGGCATGTTCGACGGCGTGTCGGTGGTGCTGCGCTCGACGATCATGCAGCTCGCCACGCCCGACCACATGCGCGGCCGGGTGTCGTCGATCAACAGCATCTTCATCAGCTCGTCGAACGAACTCGGCGCGTTCTACGCCGGCTCGATGGCCCGCCTGCTCGGTCTCGCCCACGCCGTGGTGCTCGGCGGCTGCGTCACCCTCGGCGTGGTCGCGCTCACCGCGCTGAAGGCGCCGACGCTGCGGCGCTTAAATTTAAATGACCTTCAGTGACGTAAGAATGCTCAATTAACTGACTAAAATTTGATACTGCCATCCATGAGCATTTTTGAAATAAACAACTCTGCAAACACAGGGCTTGATCCGAGAATTCGCATGAGTTCGTGCGTTGGAATAGCCTCACCCGACGATTGCCTTGAGATCAGCTGAACCAGCTCTGGCGATTTCATTGCCTCCATGATTATCTTCAATTCTAGAGGCTTATCGTCTTTTCCATAGCTTGGAAATTCGAAGTTCGTCAACTTAGCCATTTCTAGAAAATGGTTATCTGGCTTCTGCGAATTTCCTTCCATAAAGGAAAATTGCTCACCAAGCCTTGTAGCCAAAGCCTTCAATCCACTTGCAGTGTTGTCATATTCGACATATCTGAGGTGAGCGATATCAAATGGGATTTTAGGGCCAGACGAATCCCTAATAATTATCGTCCCCGGCTTGCTCGCATGCCTCAACCCAAGCTCATAGAAGACATTCGGATTCGGATATGTGACATCTGCAATGACATACCGAGAATGCATAATTCTAGTAACTATATCTGTTGTAATCGTACCTGGCGCAGAAACCTCATCGGCCCGTATAACATCCAATGAAGGCCTGGCTTTTTTAATTGCTTCTTTAATCAAATCATCGTAGCGCGACTTCAACTCAGCGCTGGAGATACGCTGACCAGAATAATCTTGGTCGCCTATCGCCATGATTACAAAGCAACTGTTATCGGACATAAAAAATCCTTTTTCATTGACCATATACCTACGGATCTCATTTGAGAAAAGGCCCCGCAAATGCGAGGCCTTAATCCCTGTCAAATCAATCGCCCTGCTGCTTCTGCAGGTGTTCCCAGCGTTCCTGTTCGTCGATCGTGCGCTCGGCGGTGAGGCGGGCCTCCAGGCGATGCAGGCCGATTTCCTCGCCGGAGTCGACGCTGTAGCCGTATTCGCCGGAGTCGACGCGCTTGAGCGTGCTGTCGATCTTGCCGATCAGCTTGCGGTAGCGGTCGCGGGTGCGCAGTTCCAGCGAGTTCTCGGTCTCGCGGGTGGCGCGTTCGGCGTCGTCGCCGACATCGCGCACTTCGTCCTTGAGGTTCTCGATGGTCTGCTTCGACTCCTCGATCAGCTCGGCGCGCCACTGCAGCAGGCGCTGGCGGAAGTACTCCAGCTGCAGGGGGCTCATGTACTCCTCGTCCGCGCTGGGCTTGTAGCCCTGGGGGACGATCGGACGGCCGGTGGCTTCGTCGGTCTTGTAGGGCACGACCTTGTACTCCGTCTTGGGCGTCGGCGAGACCGGGCGCGAGGCCACGGCCACCGCGACCTTGCCGGCAGCCGGACGGGGCGTCACGGCGGGGACGGCGGTCTGGGTCGGCTTGCTCGGGGCGGAGGCCTTCACCGCAGCCTTGGGCGCCTCGGCCTTGGCCGGGGCCGCAGGCTTGGCGGCCGCGGGCTTGGCGGCGGGCGCCGAAGCTTCGGCCTTCGGGGCCGCAGGCTTGGCTTCGACCTTGCTCGGCGGCTTGGGCGCGGGCGACTTCATCGCCGGAGCCTTGGCAGGCGCCTTGGCGGGGGCCGGAGCCGGAGCCTTCGCAGGCGCCTTGGCCGGCGCAGCCTTGGCGGCCGGGGCGGGCTTCGGCGCAGGCTTGGCGACGGCCTTGGTCGGGGCAGGTTTCGCCACGGCCTTCGCGGCCGGCTTGGCGGCGGGCTTCGCTGCAGGCTTGGCGGCGGACACGGCCTTCTTCGCCGCCGGCTTCGCGGCAGGCTTGGCTGCGGCCTTGGCGGGCGCCTTCGCAGCCGGCTTGGCGGCGGGCTTGGCCGCAGTCTTCTTCGCGGCCGCCTTGGCGGGTTGCTTGGTGGCCTTCGCGGCCTTCTTCACGGGTTTTTTCACTGCCACGTCGGAGAATCCTTCGTATCTTCCCTTGAGGCGGGAAAGCGGGGTGTTATACCCTGCCGGGACTGCAGCGGCAACCTCGTTTTCGTACGAGGATGACGCACTGGTTGCCCCGCTCGCTTTCCCGCTGGATCAAATCCTTGATCGACCGTCTGCTGATCGTCGCACTCCGCTTCTACAAACGCTGGGTGAGTCCCATGCTGGGCCAGCGATGCCGCTTCGTTCCGACCTGCTCAGAGTACTCGATGACCGCCATCGAGCGCTTCGGTGCGGTTCATGGAAGCTGGCTCACGGTGCGACGGCTGGCCCGCTGCCACCCCCTCTGTCCCGGCGGCCACGACCCGGTGCCCGAGCGCCCCGCCGCCGACTCCTCCCGCAACGACCGCCCATCGAGCCGCCCATGACCGCCCACGCCCCCACCCTGATCGTCAACGCCCGCCTCGTCAACGAAGGCCGCGAGTTCGACGGCGACCTGCGCTTCGCCGACGGACGGATCACCGAAATCGGCACAGGCCTGGCCGCGCGCGCGGGCGAGACCGTGATCGACGCCGCCGGCCGCCGCCTGCTGCCGGGCATGATCGACGACCAGGTGCACTTCCGCGAGCCGGGTCTGGAGCACAAGGGCGACCTGGCCACCGAGTCGGCCGCCGCCGTGGCCGGGGGCCTGACCAGCTTCATGGAAATGCCCAACACCAGCCCGCCGACCCTGGACCGCGCGGCGCTGGACGACAAGTACCGCCGCGCCGCCGGCCGGGCCCGGGCGAACTACGCTTTCTACATGGGCACCAGCACCGGCAACATCGACGACATCCGCGCGATCGACCCGCTGACCACGCCGGGCGTGAAGATCTTCATGGGCGCATCGACCGGCAACATGCTAGTGGATGACCCGGACGTCCTGGACGCGGTGTTCCGGGACGCGCCGACACCGATCATCACGCACTGCGAAGACACGCCGATGATCGACGCGGAACTGGCGAAGTACCGCGAGAAGTACGGCGACGACATTCCGGTCGAGTTCCACGGCGAGATCCGCAACCGCGCCGCCTGCATCAAGTCGACCGAGCTGGCGATCTCGCTGGCGCGCAAGCACGACGCCCGCCTGCACGTGCTGCACATCTCCACCGCCGACGAACTGGCGCTTTTCGAGCGCGGCCCGCTGATCCGCCCGGACGGCAGCCGCAAGCGCATCACCGCCGAGACCTGCGTGCACTTCCTGCGCTTCGACAGTCGCGATTACGCCACACTCGGCAACTTCATCAAGTGCAACCCCGCGATCAAGGACGCCTCGGACCGCGAAGCGATCATCCGCGCGCTGGCCGACGACGTGATCGACGTACTGGCGACCGACCACGCCCCTCATACGCTCGAAGAGAAGCAGAACCCCTACCTGCGCGCGCCCAGCGGCCTGCCGCTGGTGCAGTTCGCGCTGAACGCGGCGCTGGAATGCGTGCACGAAGGCCATTTCTCGACGGCGCACGTCGTGCAGAAGTTCGCCCATGCGCCGGCGCAGTTGTTCGACGTGAAGGAACGCGGCTTCCTGCGCGAGGGCTACCATGCCGACCTGGTGCTGATCGACGACACGCCGTTCACCGTCGAACGCTCGCAGGTGCTGTCGAAGTGCGGCTGGTCGCCGTTCGAGGGCCGGACCTTCCGCTCGCGGATCGCTTCGACCTGGGTCAACGGCCACCTCGCCTGGGACGGCACGCACCTGGTCGGCGAACCGCGCGGCATGCGCCTGGCGTTCGACCGCTGATGCGTCGTCTCGTCCTGCTGCTCGCACCGCTCGCGCTCGCCGCCTGCGGCACCGCCACCACCGTGCGCGAAGTGCCCACGTCGTCGATGGCAGGCACGATGCAGCCGGTGGCGGTGCGGCTGCCGTCGCGCGGGCAGCAGGGCGCACTGGTGATCGGCCAGACCGATCCCGCCGCGATCGTCACCCATGCCGGCAGGACGCTGCGGGTGTCGCCGAACGGACGTTTCGTGTTCGGCATCGGCCGCGATGCGACCGGCGAGGCGGTCGTGTCCATCGCCTCGCCCGGCTTCCAGTCCCGCGAACGCCGGATCGCCATCGATCCACGCGACTGGCCGGTCGAACGCATCGACGGCGTGCCGCCCTCGACCGTCGATCCGCCGCCGGAGATCGCCGCACGCATCGAACGCGAGCAGGCTGCAGTCTCGGCGATGCGCAGCCGCGACGACGCACGCGAGGATTTCGCGCAGCCCTTCATCTGGCCCGTCGAAGGCCGGATCAGTGGTCGCTTCGGCAACCAGCGCGTCTACAACGGTGTGCCGAAGGCTCCGCATTCGGGCATGGACATCGCGGCGGCGAACGGCACGCCGGTGAAGGCGCCCGCCGCCGGCATCGTCACCTTCGCCGCGCCGGATCTCTACCTCACCGGCGGCACGGTGCTGATCGACCACGGCGCGGGCGTCAGCTCGAACTTCCTGCACCTCTCACGGATCGACGTGAAGGTCGGCGACCACGTCGAGCAGGGTCAGGTGTTCGCAGCGGTCGGCGCGACCGGGCGCTCGACCGGGCCGCACCTGCACTGGGGCATGAACTGGTTCTCGACGCGGGTCGATCCGCTGCTGGTGCTGGAAGCGTCGGGCGCGGTGGTGCCGGCAGCGCCCTGATCTCTCGCGTCTGTCATCGACGCATTCCGCGCCACGCCCCCACCTGCAGCACGGACACGATCGCAGCGCAGCCAAGTCCCGCCAGCAGCCACGGGCTGCCCAGCACGCCCGCGACCGCCGGCGCCGCCAGCCATGCGGACAGTTCGTCGCGGAACACGAGCGCCGCGACCGCGATCGCGCCGCCATAACCCAGTGCGAACGCCCAGCGCAGCCTTCGGATGAATCGCGCGTCGGCACGCCGGCGCTCCGCGACCAGCGCCGCGATCCGCTGCGCCTGCGCATACGCGAAATTACTCGGCAACGAATCCTGCGGCTCGCGGTCGAGCGCGCGCGCGATCAACCGATAGCGCAGGGCGCGCGCGTCGCCGTCCGGCGGATCACACTGCCGATGCGCCGCGCGGGCGCCTTCCTGCAGCCGCCATTCGCGTGCGTGCACCGCGTCGGCATCGAGGTCATCGCGGGCTTCAGCCTTCGGGTCGTCGGGCAAGGCGTTCATCAGGTTGCTCCGGTTTCGAGCCGCTCGCGCAGCTTCAAGCGCGCGCGGAACAGATGGCTCTTGATGGTGCCGACCGGCAGCGCGGTGATCTGCGCGATCTCCGGAATCGGCACGTCGTCGAGGTGATGGAGGGTCAGCAGCATGCGCGGCAGCGGCGGCAGGGTCTCGATGGCGTCGTGCAGCCGCCGCGCGGCGGCTGCATCGTCGCAGGCGGCGACGTAGTCGAAGGTCTCGACCTGGTCCTCGGCCGTCAGCAGGGCTTCGTCGCTGCGCAGCTCGGCGTCGAGCGCGATCCTGCGCCGCTCCAGGTGGCGCAGCGCGATCGAATACGCCACCCGGCCGATCCAGTGCTTGAGCGGGCAATCGTGCCGATACTGGTGCAGGTTCTGGTACACGCGCAGGAAGGTGTCCTGGCACAGGTCGCGGGCGTCGTCGGCATCGCGCACCAGGCGATGCACGATGTGCCAACACAGCCCCTGGTATTCGCCCACGAGTCGCTCGAACGCACCCGGCGCTCCGGCGAGGACGGCTTCGACGAGGGCGCGATCGGGATGCATGCGGGTCCGGGCAGTGACTCCATCCTAGATACGCGAGCGGGGCGACCGGTTGCAAACCGAGCGATCGCAACCTGGCAGCGCAATCCGACTGCAACCGCTTCGCCCCTTCGCGTGTCCTGTGTGGAAACGGGCAAGTCGCCCGCCCCGGAACCGCTCATGGAACTGAAGCAGATCATCGTCCCGCTGGCCCTGTTCGTCTGCATCACCTACGCCTTCCGCGTGCTGGTCGACGCCGTCATGCGCTACCGCATGCTGCGCGAGCCCGGCACCGAGGACCTGCTGCGCTCGATCCTGCAGGGCGAGCAGGCGGAACGCCGCCTGTCTTCGCTGCGCTGGGGCCTGCTCGCGACCTTCCTCGCGACCGGCTTCGCGATCATCGACCTGCTCGGCCTGCGCGAGGTCACGCCCGGCGCGATCGGCATCCTGCTCGCCGCCACCGGACTGAGCCAGCTGCTGTACTTCGCGCTCACCCGCGATCGCCGCTGACGCGCGGCACCACCTCGATCGACGACACCCCGGCGCGCCGCGCCGGACGCCCCCGCCTTGCCGGACGATTCGTCGGCACCCACACCGGAACACCCATGCACACCCGGACCGCCTACCTGCCCACCCTGTTCGGCTTCGCGCTCGGCGCGCTGGCCATGCACGCCTGCGCCTCGCCGCTTGCGGGTCTTGCCGAAGCGAAGCACGCGCCTGCCCAAGCCACGCCCGCCGCATTGCAGCGCCTCGATGGCCTCGTGCCGCGACTGCTCGCCGAAAAACGCATCGCCAGCGTCTCGATCGCGCGGATCGAGGACGGTCGCGTGTCCTTCGTTGCCACGTGGGGCGAAGCGAGGCCGGGTGTACCGGCGACGCCGGCCACGCTCTACAACATCGCATCGATGACCAAGCCCCTGTCCGCCGAAGTCGTGCTGCGGCTGGTCGCGCGCGGCGAGGTGTCGCTGGACGAATCGATGGCGAAGCACTGGGTGGATCCGGATCTCGCCGACGACCCGCGTCGCGACGCGCTGACCCCGCGCATCGCCTTGAGCCATCGCACCGGCTTCCCGAACTGGCGCGACGGCACGCTGCGCTTCGAGCGCACGCCCGGCGAAGCCTTCGGCTATTCCGGCGAAGGCTTCGAATACATGGCGCGCTTCGTCGAGAAGAAGACCGGCACGCCTTTCGAGACCCTGGCCGAGCGGCTGGTGTTCGCGCCGAGCGGCATGGCCGAAACCGCGTACACGCGACGCCCGTGGTTCGAGGGCCGCATCGCCCTGCCGCACGATCCCGAGGGCCGGCCGCTGGCGCCGCAGATCGCCACGCGCTACATCGCTTCGGACGACGTGTTCTCGACACCGCGCGACTATGCGCGCTTCCTGATCGGCCTGATCGAACGACAGGGTGTCGACGAGACGACCGCAGGCGAACGCTCGCGCATCCAGACCGATCGACGCGCCGAGCTGTGCGCGTCGCCACGCGAGGCGACCTGCCCGGACGAAGTCGGGTTCGGCCTGGGCTGGGAATCGTTCCTGATCGACGGCCGCCGCTACCTGATGCACACCGGCATGGACGAGGGCACGTTCACGCTCGGCTACGTCTCGCCGGATGCGCGCGAGGGCACCGTGATCTTCACCAACAGCCGCAACGGCCCGCAGGCGGTGCTGCCGATCATCGATGCGATCGGCCGGGATCCCGCGTTCGTGGACTGGCTGCGCAAGCTCGCAGGCTGAGTCCACCCATCGAACCAGCAGGTTGAACCAGCGGACTCAGCCGACCGCGCGGCCCTTGCCCGAGACCTGCGCCACCGCGTCGTGCGGATGCAGGCTCTCGAAGTGCGAGACGCG
This sequence comes from Lysobacter brunescens, assembly GCF_042677005.1. Lineage (NCBI taxonomy): Bacteria > Pseudomonadati > Pseudomonadota > Gammaproteobacteria > Lysobacterales > Lysobacteraceae > Lysobacter > Lysobacter brunescens. The sequence goes on from NZ_JBHTIF010000005.1 coordinate 34,652, forward strand.
GACATCGAAGCGCTGCACGCGTTCGTCGTCGGCGAGCGCGGCGGCGACGCGACGCGCGGCGTCCTCGCAGAACATCAGGTTCTCGGCGTTCAGTCGTGCGAAGGCCTGTTCGTCCTCGCGCTTCACTGCGGTCTGCACCGGCGTGCCCAGCGCGGCTTCGGCACGATCGATCAGGTCGGCGATCGGCAGTTCGTCGAACGCGGGCTGCAGGTCGATGCGGATTTCGGCGGTGCTGCGCTGCGCGTGCGGCGTGGCGGCGAGGCCGCGCTCGGACGCCAGCCAGTCGCGCACCACCTGCGTGGACAGCGGGTGCGCGGCGGCGAAATCCTCGGCGAAGCGCTGCGCATTGAGCTGGCGCGACAGTGCGGCAGAGGCCGGACAGGTGCTGGAATAGTCGATCGCGTACGACAGCGACAGGGTCATGTGGCCATCGGCCAGCAGCGCGTCGATTTCGACCGGATAGCGCTTCCAGCCGGCGTTGTCGGTGGCCAGCGCACGGCGCTTGAGCATCTGGTCGAAGCGCAGCACGAGTCGCGCGGACGAGGACAGCGTGCCCTGGGAATCCAGGCACTCCTGCAGCACGCGGCGCAGACGGGCGGGCGTGAGCACCTCTTCGACCAGACTGTCCTGCAGGCGCAGGTAGAGACGGGACATGTGGATGCCGCGGGCGTCGGCGTCGCGCAGGTCGACGAAAACATCGACCGAGGCGGGCACCTGCAGGCTGTCGCCAGCATCGCCGCGAATACGCAGCGGCAGTGCGATGCGGCGCATGCCGACCCAGTCGAGCGGTCGGGCGGCGGCGGCGGCGTCGCCGGCCACATCGGGCAAGGGATGGTGTTGCGGTCGCGGCGTCACGGGTGGGGTCCGGACTACGGAAAGGAGCGCCATTGTACCCGCGCCCCTCCGGCCCGGCCGGCAATCAGGACCGGAACGGTCTGTTTTGAAGCGGAACCCGCCACAACACGCAGATCAAGCCGCCCGCCAGCTCCGCCACAGCGCGGCCAGCGGGGGCAACGCGGTGATGTCGCCCAATCGGGCAAGGCGTCGCAGGCGGCCGGCGGTCAGGGCATCGTGGATGCGGCGCGGACGCGTTCCGGCGCGGGTGGCGGGCTGCGCGGCGAGCGCGCCGGCCCATTCGCGGGCGCGGCCGGCGGTGCCGTCGTCCTCGCGATGCCACAGCGCATGCGCAGCGAGGATCGAGAACGCATCGCCCTGCCCGGCCTGTCCTGCGAACAGCACCGCTTCGCAGGCGGCGATCGCGTCGGCGAACGGCTTCAGCGCAGCGCGCGCGTCGTTCGGCGATGCCCAGGCGCGCAGCGGTTCGCGGACAGACGCCAGCGCGGCAAGCGCCTCGGCCAACGCGGGCCACGGCGCCGGCTGCTTCTGCAGCAAGCGGCCCAGCGGATGCCGGCGCAGGCCCTTCGACCAGCCGCGCAGTTCCTCCTGCCACCAGCCGAGCTTGGCCGTGCCGGGCGTCGGGTCCTCGCCCGCCCAGGCGGCGTCGGTCCATTCCTGGAGCAGCGCGAACCAGGCTTCGACCAGCGGGCGCTGCGGCTCGGGCACGAACACCTGGGCGATGCGCCATTCCGGCCAGCGCCCGCGCCACTTGTCGAGGAAGTCGTCGAGATCGGTCGTGTCGGTCATGCGGGGAGCGCGGCTGGCGCCAGCGGCCAGGCGGTCGGATCGAGCAGCGTCTTCGGGTCTTCGATCATCACGTCGCCGTTCCACGCAACCGGATCGTCCTCGGCGAGGCGATAGCCCCACAGCGCCACGATCGACGGCATGCCGGCCGCGCGCGCGGCGACGATGTCGCGCTCGTCGTCACCGACGTAGACGATCGATTCCGGCGCGATGCCGATGACCTCGGCCGAATGCAGCAGCGGCAGCGGATGCGGCTTGCGCTCGTCCAGCGAATCGCCGCCGATCAGCACGCCACAGCGATCGGCCCAGCCGAGCATCGGGATCAGCGGCTCGGCGAGGTAATAAGGCTTGTTGGTGACGATGCCCCAGCGCACGCCGTCGGCTTCCAGCGCGTCGAGCATCTCGGCGATGCCGTCGAACAGCGTGCAGTGCTTGCCGAGTTCACGCTCGTAGGTGTCCAGGAAAGGCTTCACCATCGATTCGCGCGTCGCTTCGTCGAAATGGCCCCAGGTGGCGCGGATCATCGCCCGCGCGCCCTTGGACACGTGCGGACGCAGGTCGGCCAGCGGCATCGGCGATTCGCCGCGCTCGGCGCGCATCAGGTTGATCGCCGCGACCATGTCCGGCGCGCTGTCGAGCAGGGTGCCGTCGAGGTCGAAGAGCACGCCACGGGGAAAACGGGTCTGGGTCAAGCGAGTTGCCTCATGGTGGGTGTAGAGCGGAGCTTGCTCCGCTCAATGCACAGGATCTTCATTCGCAGCGGAGCAAGCTCCGCTCTACAAGAGCACACGGCAGGTTCACGGCTTCAGCGCGCAGGCCAGGTAGTTCACGTCGGTCCGCTTTCCGACGCGCGCGCTGTGGCGCAGCGGGTCGTAGTACAGGCCGCTGACGTCCTCCAGCAAGAAGCCGGCCTCGCGCAGCCACGCGCCGAGTTCCGACGGCCTGATGAAGTCACGGTACTGGTGCGTGCCCTTGGGCAGCATGCGCGCGATGTACTCGGCGCCGACGATCGCCAGCGCGAACGCGGCGGGCGTGCGGTTGAGCGTGGACACGAACAGGCGTCCGCCGGGCTTGAGCAGGGTCGCGCAGGCGGCGATGATCGAACCGGGATCGGGCACGTGCTCCAGCATTTCCATGCATGTCACCACGTCGAAAGTGCCGGGCGCTTCGGCCGCGAGCGCTTCGACCGGGGACAGCCGGTAATCGACCTTCACGCCCGATTCGAGCCCGTGCAGCCTCGCGACCTTGATCAGGTCAGGCGCCAGGTCGATCGCGGTCACCTCCGCGCCCTCGCGCGCCAGCGCCTCGCTGAGCAGGCCCGCGCCGCAGCCCACGTCGAGCGCGCGCACGCCGCGCAGCGGCACGCGGTCGCGCACGTAGCCGAGCCGCGCGGGATTGAGCGCATGCAGCGGCTTCTGCGGGCCTTCCGGGTCCCACCAGCGGTTGGCCAGCGCGTTGAACTTGTCGAGTTCGACCTGACTGAAGTTGTCGGTGTGTGTTGCGGTCGTCATGCGATCACCGTTGCGTTTTGATTCTTGTCACCCCGAGCGCAGCGAGGGATGACAGGACTAATGCGAAATCCCGCCGATCCGATCCCGCCACTGCTTCGCATTGGCGAGGATCGCGTCGAGATCCATGTCGACGAGGAGGCGCTCGCGCAGCTTCGGCTTGCCGGCGATCCACACGTCGGTGACCTGATAGCGGCCGGTGGCGTAGACCAGCTGCGACAGCACGTGATGCAGCGGCTGGGTTTCCAGCGCGGCGAGATCGACGACGACGAGGTCGGCCTGCTTGCCGGCTTCGATCGAGCCGATGCGGTCATCGAGACCCATCGCCTTCGCGCCGCCCAGCGTCGCGGCGCGCAGCGCGCTGAAGGCATCCAGCGCGGCGGCATCCTCGGCCACGGCCTTGGCCAGCAACGCGGCGGTGCGCGTCTCGCCGAACATGTCGAGGTCGTTGTTGCTGGCGCAGCCATCGGTGCCGATCGCAACGTTGACGCCGGCTTTCTGCAGCTTGCCGACCGGGCAGAAGCCCGAGGCGAGCTTGAGGTTGGATTCGGGGCAATGCGCCACGCTGACGCCACGCTCCGCGCACAGTGCGATCTCGGCGTCGGTGAGCTGGGTCATGTGCACCGCGATCAGGCGGTCGTTGACCAGACCGAGGCGGTCGAGGCGCGCGAGCGGGCGCTGGCCATGTTTCTTCTGAGATTCGGCGACTTCCTGCGCAGTCTCGTGGGTGTGCAGATGGACCGGGATGTCGAGCTGGTCGGCGAGCATGCGGATGCGCTCGAAGCTGGCATCAGACACCGTGTACGGCGCGTGCGGCGCGAAGGTCGTCGACACCAGCGCGTCGTGGCGCCACTGATCGAACACCTCGCAGGCGCGGTCGAAATATTCGTCGTCGCTTTTCGCCCAGGCGGTCGGGAAATCGATCACCGGCAGGCCGACGCGGGCGCGGAAACCGAAGCGCCGGTAGGTCGCCGCCTGCACGTCGGGGAAGAAGTAGTTCTCGTTGCAGCAGGTGGTGCCGCCGCGCAGCATCTCGGCGATGGCCAGGGTGACGCCGTCGGCGACGTACTCGGGGCCCATGATCGCGCCCTCGACCGGCCAGATATGCTCCTGCAGCCAGCGCATCAGCGGCATGTCGTCGGCGACGCCGCGCATCAGGGTCATCGGGTTGTGGGTGTGGGCATTGACCAGGCCGGGGATGAGCGCGCCATCCGGCCGGGACACGGTTTCCTTCGGCGCGAACCGGGCGCGGGCCTCGGCGATCGGCAGCACGGCGACGATCACGTCGTCGCGGATCGCCACCGCGTGGTCCTGGAGCACGACCCCGGGGCGGTCCATCGGGACCACGTGGCCGGCCTCGATCAGCAGGTGGCAGGGTTCGGGGATGGTGGAATCGGTGGGCCGGGCCGTCCCGGTCATGGTCTCGTCGGTCATGGCGACATTGTCGCATTCCCGGCGGGCCGGTGGGTTTCAGGCCGGGGGCGGTGGATCGCCCGGCACCCGATCCCGGCCGCAGGCGACGCAGAGCTTGGCCCGGGGCGTGCGCAGGGGTTTGCCGCAGTGGGTGCAGGGTGGGCCGTAGTCCGCGATGCGGTGGTGCCAGATGGCTTCTGGCTTCGGGGACACGGATCCGGTAAGCGACTGGTACATCTCGGAAGCTGCCCAGTACATCCGTGGAATCGGCACGTCGGAAAGCGCGACGCCATGCTGCTGGCGGTACCGCTGAATGTTCTCGATGGCGCCATCGAGTAACGGCGCCAATTGCGCCCATTCCGCCTCGTCGAGCATCGGCAGCACCATGTCGCAGCGCCAGCAGTAGAGGTTCCGGGGCATAAGGCCTCCTGATCGAAGGTCGATTGCAGGAGCGACGCGAGTCGCGACGATTGCTCGACAAGAAACAAAGCTCGCGGCTGAAGCCGCTCCTACAAGAACAGCAAAAGCAGAAGCCCGCCTTGTGGCGGGCTTCCTGAGAGCTGGACCCTCGCCTTCGCGAGGGTGATTGATTCATCACGAGGTCCGCTGCGCGGACCTCTATGAATCAATCACTTCACGCGCGAGACGTATTCGCCGGAGCGGGTGTCGACCTTGATGGTCTCTTCCTGGGCCACGAACAGCGGCACGCGGACCACGGCGCCGGTTTCGAGGGTGGCGGGCTTGCCGCCGGTGCCGGCGGTGTCGCCCTTCACGCCGGGGTCGGTCTCGACGATCTTCAGTTCCACGAAGTTCGGCGGCTGGACGTTGATCGGGCTGCCGTTCCACAGAGTGACCACGCAGGCTTCCTCGCCCTTGAGCCACTTCTCGGCGCCGCCCATGCCGGCCTTGTCGGCCTGCACCTGCTCGAACGACTCCTGGTTCATGAAGTGCCAGTACTCGCCGTCGCTGTAGAGGTACTGCATGTCGGTGTCGACGACGTCGGCCACTTCGAGCGAGTCGGTCGCCTTCATCGTCAGTTCGACCACGCGGCCGGACTTGATGTTGCGGTACTTGATGCGGGTGAAGGCCTGGCCCTTGCCCGGCTTGACGTATTCGGTTTCGGTGATGACGCAGGGGTCGTTGTTGACCAGGATCTTCTGTCCGGTCTTGACGTCGTTCATGCCCAGGCTGGCCATGGGGTGCTCCTGATGAGGGTCTTCTGAGGGTCCGCCCGGAGCGGAAAGGCCACCGGACGCTAGACTATGGGGCTTGGCCCCGGGAACGCCGGTGCGTCCCAACGAACGGCCCGACTGAACTCCCTATGATACCCGCAGCCCCCCTCCCGACGCAGCCCGCCCCCGCGAACGGGGCCGACTGGAAGCGCCTGTGGCGCGACGCCGTCCGCGATCCGGCCGAACTCCTGGCCCTCCTCGGCCTGGACGGCCGGGTTCCCGGGGTCTCCGCCGGGGCCGCCGACCAGTTCGCCCTGCGCGTGCCGCGCGGCTTCGTGGCCCGGATGCGCCACGGCGACCCCCACGACCCCCTGCTCCGCCAGGTGCTGCCGCTGGACGAGGAACTGCGGCCGATGCCCGGCTTCGGCCTGGACGCCGTCGGCGACGGCGCCGCGAAGGCCGGCCGGGGGGTGATCCACAAGTACCGGGGGCGGGCGCTGCTGATCGCCACCGGCAGCTGCGCGGTGAACTGCCGCTACTGCTTCCGCCGCCACTTCCCCTACGGCGAGGAAACCGCCGCCGCCGGGCAGTGGGCCGAGGCGGTCGAGGCGATCCGCGCCGACGCCAGCCTGGACGAGGTCATCCTCTCCGGTGGCGACCCGCTGTCGCTGTCGAACGACAAGGTGGCCGAACTGACCGATCGGCTGGCCGGCATCCCGCACCTGCGTCGCCTGCGCATCCACACCCGCCTGCCGGTGGTCCTGCCCGAACGCGTCGACGCCGGCCTGGCCGCCTGGCTGTGCGCCCTGCCCTGGCCGGTGGTCGTGGTCCTGCACGCGAACCATGCCAACGAATTCGACGCCTCGGTCGACGCCGCCCTCGCCCGCCTGCGCGCCGCCGGCGCGACCCTGCTCAACCAGGCCGTGCTGCTGCGAGGGGTCAACGACAGCGTCGACGCCCTCGCTGCGCTGTCCGAACGCGGCTTCGCCGCCGGCGTGCTGCCCTACTACCTGCACCAGCTCGACCGGGTGCAGGGCGCCGCGCATTTCGAAGTGCCGGACGACGAGGCCCTCCACCTGCATGCAGCGTTAATGGGCCGCGTGTCAGGCTATCTGGTCCCGAAGCTGGTCCGCGAAGTGGCCGGCGACCCGGGCAAGCGACCGTTGTCGGGGACCCCGCCGTTGCCGCAAGCTTAGAGACCGACGCTGCGGCCATGGGGGGATGTCCGTCGGCGCCGGGGACTTCCGTCCCATCCGCTGTCGCTGCATCCGTTCCACCACCTTTGCCTTCCTTGCCCCTCCGGAGATTTCCGCATGTCGAAACGCCAGGACCCCGCACTGCGTCTGATGCTGGTCGATGACAGTGCCGAGGAGGCGGAAGGCATCGTGAGCGGGCTGCGCAACGCCGGCATCGCCGTGCGGCCGGTCAGGCCGCTGAACAAGGAGGAGCTTGGCGCGGCCCTGATGGGCCAACCGGTCGACCTGATCCTGGCCGGCCACCCCTGCCAGTCGGTGCCGCTGAAGGATGTGGAGCAGCAGGTCACCGCGAGCGGCAAGGACATCCCGCTGGTGGCGGTAGTCGAACAGGTCGACACCGACAGCTTCTCCGAACTGCTCGACGGCATCGTCCGCGCCCTTGCGCTGCGCCACAAGCCGCCGCAGATCCTGGCCACGGTCCGCCGCGAATGGGCCGACCTGGAGGCCCGCCGCGCCCAGCGCCGGCTCGAAACCCAGGTGCGCGAGACCGAGCGCCGTTGCGACTCGCTGATCGAATCCTCGCGCGAACCGATCGCCTATGTGCACGAAGGCATGCACATCCGCGCCAACAGCGCCTACCTCGAAATGTTCGGCTACGACTCCTTCGAGGACATCGAGGGCATGTCCCTGCTCGACCTCGTCGCACCCAGGCATGTCGACGGCTTCAAGCAGCTGCTCAAGAGCATGAGCAAGGGCGAATCGCCGCCGGCGCGCTACGAGCTGGAAGCGCGCGACATCGAAGGCAACGCCTTCCCCGCGGTCATGGAATTCACCCTGGCCCAGTACGAAGGCGAGCCCTGCCAGCAGGTGATCTTCCGCCGCCAGGAAGCCGCGGTGGATCCGGAACTGGCGCGCAAGGTGGAGGAACTGCGCCAGCTCGACCAGGCCACCGGCCTGCTCAATCGCCCGACCTTCCTGCATGCGCTGGAGGATGCCGTGTCGGATGCCGCGCAGAACGGCACCCAGCACGGCCTGCTGATGGTCGAACCGGACCACTACCAGCGCCTGCTCAACGAGATCGGCCTGCACTCGGCCGACACCATCATGGCCGCCATCGCCGAACGCCTGCGCAGCGAGATCGGCGACGCCGCGATCGCCGCGCGCTTCTCGGAGCACACCCTCGCCGTGCTGGTCCGCAACAGCGATCATGCCGCGACCGAAACCCTCGCGACGCGGATCTGCAACACTTTCGCCGCCGAGGTGTTCGCCATCGGCGAACGCTCGGGCGTGATCACCGCCAGCATCGGCGGCGTGCAGATCAGCCAGAAGAACGCCAGCGTCAGCCAGATCCTCGCCAAGGCCACCACCGGCGTGCAGTCGGCGGCCGGCGTCGGCGGCAACCGCTTCGAGCTCTTCGACCCCAACGCGATGGACCGCGCCGAAGCCGAACGCATCCAGGCCTGGGTGCAGCGCCTGCGCGACGCGCTCGACCACAAGCGCTTCGTCCTGCACTTCCAGCCGGTCATCAACTTGCAGGGCGACAACCACCCGGTGTACGACACCTTCCTGCGCCTGGACGGCGGCGACGGCGAACTGGTCTCGCCCACCGCCTTCATCCAGATCGCCGAAGAGCACGGCATGCTGGAGGAGATCGACCGTTACGTGGTCGCGCGCGCGATCGAGCTGATCGCCCAGCGCGAGCACGCCGGCAAGCCGGTGACCCTGCTGGTGAAGGTCTCGCAGGCCTCGCTGCAGAACGACGCGCTGACCACGCTGATCGGCGAACAGCTGGCGATGCGCGGCGCCTCCGGCGAATACCTCGCGCTGCAGCTGCAGGAAGCCAAGGTGTTCACCCACCTGCACGCCGTGCAGCAGTTCGCCGCGACCATCAACGGCTTCGGCTGCCGCCTCGGCCTGGAACAGTTCGGCGCGGGCCTCGATTCGTTCCAGCTGCTCACCCACGTGCAGCCGCAGCTGGTCAAGATCGACCGCAGCTTTATCGAGGACATCCCGAAGAACAACGAGAGCCAGCAGCGCGTGCGCGAGATCGCGCAGAAGGCGCGCGACCTGGACATCCTCACCATCGCCGAGTTCGTGCAGGACGCGGCGAGCATGTCGATCCTGTTCTCGGCGGGCGTGGATTACGTCGAAGGCCACTTCCTGGCCACGGCCGGACCCGAGATGAACTACGACTTCGAGTAAGCGCCGTTCGTATCGCGTACAAACAAGAAGCCCGCCTTCCGGCGGGCTTCTTCGTTTCCGGGATGGAAACAAATCAGAACATCTGCTGCGGCACGCCCTGCGGTGCGCCTTCCAGCCGGCGCAGGGCCTCGATGCGCTCTTCCAGCGGCGGGTGGCTGAGGAACAGCTTGCGCAGGCCGTGGCCGACGCCACCGGAAATCCCGAACGCCTGCACCTGCTTGGGCAGCGTGCTCGCGCCGTAGGTGTGCGACAGGCGCTGCAGCGCGGCGATCATCTTGCCGCGACCGGCCAGGCGGGCGCCGCCGGCATCGGCGCGGAACTCGCGCCAGCGCGAGAACCACATCGCGATCATGCTCGCGAACAGGCCGAACACGAGTTCCAGGACGAACACCGTGACGAAGTAGCCGATGCCGACGCTGCCCTCCTCGCGGTCGGGATTGAGGAAGCCGTCGACCACGCGGCCGACGATGCGGGCCAGGATGATGACGAAGGTGTTCAGCACGCCCTGGATCAGGGCCATGGTCACCATGTCGCCGTTCGCGACGTGGCTGACTTCATGAGCCAGCACCGCTTCGGCTTCGTCCCGGTCCATCGCACGCAACAGGCCTGTGGACACCGCGACCAGCGCGTTGTTGCGGTTGGCGCCGGTGGCGAAGGCATTGATCTCCGGCGCCTCGTAGATGGCGACCTCGGGCATGCCGATGCCGGCGGCCTGCGCCTGGCGTTCGACGGTCGAGAGCAGCCAGCGCTCGACTTCGTTGCGCGGCTGGGTAATGACGTAGGCGCCGGTGGTCTTCTTCGCGATCCACTTGGACATCAGCAGCGAGATGATCGAGCCACCGAAACCGAGGATGACGGCCATGACCAGCAGCCCGCCGTTGGTGCGCGGGTCGATGCCGAACACGGACATGACCACGCTGAGCAGCAGCAGGACGGCGAGATTGGTGGCGAGGAACAGGGCGATGCGCTTGAACATGACGGAACCCGATGATGGATCGCGCCCGGACGGCGCGGCTTGGCAAGTAAGCTATGGCAGGGCCCGTCGCTTTCAAGACATCGACGCGATCGCGCCAAAATCCGCAGACGGACCATTCAGCCCGCAGATATCTCGATGACAGCGCCCGCGATCCATTACAGAGGCCGCTTCGCCCCCTCGCCGACCGGCCCGCTGCACCTGGGCTCGCTGGTCGCCGCCCTGGGCAGCTGGCTGATGGCCCGCCACGCCGGCGGCGAATGGTGGATCCGCATCGAAGACCTGGACCCGCCCCGCGAGGTCCCGGGCGCGGCGGACGCGCAGGTGCGCACGCTGTCGGGCTTCGGGCTGGTGTCCGACGCGCCGATCGTGCGCCAGAGCGACCGCCACGCACTGTACGAGGCCGCGCTGGCGCGCCTGCTCGATGCCGGACTCGCCTTCGCCTGCCACTGCAGCCGCACCGACCTGGCCGAGACGGGCGGCATCCATCGCGCCTGCCGGCCGGGCCGGCATCGCGACACGCCGGCGATCCGCCTGCGCGTGCCCGACGACGCCCGGGTCGGGTTCGAGGACGCGATCCAGGGCCGGTTCGAGCAGGACGTGGCGCGCGAGGTCGGCGACGTGGTGCTGCGTCGCGCCGACGGCTACTGGGCCTACCAGCTTGCGGTGGTAGTGGACGACGCCGACCAGGGCATCACCGATGTGGTGCGCGGCGCCGACCTGCTGGACTCCACGCCGCGGCAGATCCTGCTGCAGCGTGCGCTGGGCCTGCCCACGCCGCGCTACGCGCACCTGCCGCTGGTCTTGGACGAGGCCGGGCACAAGCTCTCGAAGTCATTGGCCGCACTGCCGGTCGATGCGGACGACCCGATGCCTGCGCTGCGCCTCGCGTGGTCCGCGCTCGGGCAGCCCGCGGGCGCGCTGCGCGGTATCGACGGGATCGACAGGGTGCTTGCGCACGCCGTCGCGGAATTCGAACCGGGCTTGATCCAGCGCAAGCCGAACGCGGTCGCCGCACTGCACAATTGCGCTGCAACACAACGTGCATAGAATCGACTCGAACAGGTCGCCGGATCGTCATCGACACGCGGCGCCTGCCCTTCACCGGACGGAGAACCCTACATGACTTCACGCGTCGCACTCGTCACCGGCGGCACCGGCGGCATCGGCACCGCCATCTGCAAGCGCTTGGCCGACATGGGCCACAAGGTCGCCACCAACTACCGCAACGAGGAAAAGGCGAAGGCGTGGCAGGCCCAGCTCAAGTCGCAGGGCTACGACATCGCGCTGGCGAAGGGCGACGTGACCTCGGCCGAGGAAGCCGAGGCGATGGTGCGCGAAGTCGAGCGCACGCTCGGCCCGGTGGAGATCCTGGTCAACAACGCCGGCATCACCCGCGACGGCACCTTCCACAAGATGAGCGCCCAGCAGTGGCAGGACGTGATCAACACCAACCTCAACTCGGTGTTCAACGTCACCCGACCGGTCATCGAGGGCATGCGCGACCGCAAGTGGGGCCGCGTCATCCAGATCAGCTCGATCAACGGTCTGAAGGGCCAGTATGGCCAGGCCAACTACGCCGCCGCGAAGGCCGGCATGCACGGCTTCACCATTTCGCTGGCCCGCGAGAACGCCAAGCTCGGCGTCACCGTCAACACCATCTCGCCCGGTTACATCGCCACCGACATGGTCATGGCCGTGCCGGAGGAAGTCCGCGCCAAGATCGTGGCCGACATCCCGACCGGCCGCCTCGGCACCCCGGAAGAGATCGCCTACGGCGTGGCCTTCCTCGCCGCCGAGGAAGCCGGCTGGATCACCGGCTCGAACCTCGACATCAACGGCGGCCACCACATGGGCTGGTGACAGGCCGCCTCGAACCGCCAGGCCTCTGCGCCGGGCGGGGTCGGCGCACAGGCACTTTTCGACGACACGGCCCGGCCATGCGCCGGGCCGTGTCCTGTCCGGCGCAATTTCCGCGATATCAATCACTTGGCTTTCGTGTGGCGATCACAACATGGGCCGCCGAACGGCGCCCTCTGGCCGACGAGTTGCAAGTGGCCATCGGCTGGGCCATGCTCAGCCGACATAACTCCAATTAGAGCAAGGGCTCCATGGCAGCTTCGCGGATCATCAAGAAATACCCGAACCGCCGCCTTTACGACACCAAGATCTCCAGCTACATCACGATCGAAGACGTACGCCAGCTGATCGTCGATGGCGAGGATTTCGAGGTTCGCGATGCAAAATCGGGGGAAGACCTGACGCGTCAGGTCCTGTTGCAGATCATCGCCGAGCACAAGCAGGACGGCGAACCCATGCTGTCGACCCAGCTCCTGAGCCAGATCATCCGTTTCTACGGGGATTCGCTGCAGGGCTTCATGGGCAACTATCTCGAACGCTCGATGCAGGTGTTCCTGGACCAGCAGCAGCAGTTCCGCCAGCAGATGGGCGGACTCATCGGCCAGACGCCCTGGACGATGATGAACCAGCTGACCGAGCGCAACCTCGAGATGTGGCGCGAGTTCCAGCACAACCTTACCGGCGGCGGCCTCGGCCGCAGCCCGACGACCCGCCCCCGCGACAAGACCGGTACCGGCGGGCAGGACGACTGAGCTTTCCATTTCACGATGCCGCGCGGCCCGTCCGCGCGGCATTGTCGTGCATGGCGCCCGCCAGGCCGGATCCGTCCGGCGAGGGCGCGGACGCAGGGGAATCGACATGAACCAACGCATCGCCGTCGTCACCGGCGGCATCGGCGGGCTGGGCACCGCCATCTGCATTGCCCTGGCGCAGGCCGGGCGCCGCGTCATCGCCGCCGACCTCGGCGCGCGCACCGAACGCATCGCCGAGTTCCAGCGCGAGACCGCAGGGCTGGACATCCGTTTCGAGCCGGTCGACGTCACCGATTTCGAGTCATGCGGCGCGCTCGCGCGCAGGATCGAAGCCGAGCACGGATCGATCGACATCCTCGTCAATGCCGCCGGCATCACCCGCGACACCACGCTGCGCAAGATGGAACCGTCGCAGTGGGACGCGGTGATGCGGGTGAACCTCGACAGCGTGTTCAACCTCTGCCGGCACATCATCGACGGCATGACCACGCGCGGCTTCGGGCGCATCGTCAACATCAGCTCCGTGAACGGCCAGACCGGCCAGTTCGGCCAGGCCAACTACTCCGCCGCGAAGGCGGGCATGCACGGTTTCACGATGGCACTGGCCCGCGAGGTCGCGCGCAAGGGCGTGACCGTGAATTCGGTGTCGCCCGGCTACTGCGAGACCGCGATGGTGATGGCCATTCCCGAGGACATCCGCGCCGGCATCGTCGACAAGGTGCCGGTGGGCCGCCTGGGCAAGCCGTCGGAAATCGCGCGTACCGTCGAGTTCCTCACCGCCGACGACGCAGGCTTCATCACCGGCGCCAACATCCCGGTCAATGGCGGACTGTTCATCGGCTTCTGAACCGACGATCATTCCGCGATCGCTCTTCCTTTCGTTCTTCGCACGCACCAGGGTCGCCCGCATGAAACTCACGCCCCCCAGCTTCCCGTCCTGGCTGTTCGCCGTGCTGTTCGGCGCTGCAGGCATCGCCGGCAAGTACGGCTTCTTCGCCGCCGCCGCACCGCACGCCTTCGTGCTGGTGATGATCGCCTTCCTGATCCTGCTCGCCGCGACCCTGTTCGCGGGGCTGTGAGCCGCACGCTGTCATCCCGAGCAACGCGAGGGACCTGCTGTTCGTCGTTCGACGTTTGAAAGCAGGTCCCTCGCGTTGCTCGGGATGACAGGTTTCTTTTCCGTTACATCGGCACCGGCGTGAGCTTCACCAGACGTCCGCCGGCGCCATCTTCCAGAATCCAGATCGCACCGTCCGGCCCCTGCTCCACTTCGCGGATGCGGCGGCCCATGGCGTAGCGGCCCGCTTCGCGCGCGGTGTTGCCGTCGAAGCGCACGCGGATCAGCGCCTGCGAGGCGAGTCCGCCGATGAAGCCGTCGCCCCGGAAATAGGGGAACAGGTTGCCCGAGTAGATGATGAAACCCGCGGGCGCGATGGTCGTCCGCCAGGCCACTTCCGGTGCGTTGAGATCCGGGCGCGTAACGTGGTCGGGGATGTCGACGCCGTCGTAGTGGTTGCCGTCGGACACCACCGGCCAGCCGTAGTTGGTGCCGCGCTCGATCAGGTTGAGCTCGTCGCCGCCGGCCGGGCCCATCTCGTGCACCCACAGCTTGCCCGCGCCGTCGAAGGCGATGCCCAGCATGTTGCGATGGCCCAGCGTCCAGGTCTGCGCGGGCACGCCGCCCTGCGCGAAGAACGGGTTGTCGCTCGGCGTGCTGCCGTCGTCGTTGAGACGCACCAGCTTGCCGAGGCTGCTGGCCATGTCCTGCGCCGGCGTCATCTTCTGGCGATCGCTGGAGGTGATCCACAGCTTGCCGTCGGCGCCAAAGACGATGCGGTGGCCGTAGTGGCCCTCGCCGGTGACCTTGGGTGTCTGTCGCCAGATCACCTGCGGCGTGCCCAGGCTGCCACCGCCGTTCGCGTCCAGGGTGAGCTGCGCGCGCACCACGGTCGCGCCACGCGTGCTGTTCGGGCCCGCCTCGGCATAGCTGAGGTAGACGTAGCGGTTGCTCGCGAACTGCGGATGCAGCACGACGTCGCCGAAACCGCCCTGCCCGCCGTACTGCACGGTCGGCGCGCCGGTGATCGTGCCGGCAGTCTTCGTTGCCGGGTCGAACAGGCGCAGCTGGCCCTGCTTCTCGGTCACCAGCAGGCGACCATCGGGCAGGAAGGTCATCGCCCACGGCTCGCTGAAGGTCGCGAACGGGGTGCTGACGAACGGCTGGCTCGGCACCGCCTGGGGCCGGTTCGGGCCGCCTGTGATGCGCGGCTTGTCGGCGGCGGGCGCGGTCGGTGCAGGCGCGGTGGTCTGCGGACGGGTCTTGTCGGGACGGCGCTTGTCGGTCGTGAGCTTGGCGCCGTCGGCACCGACGGTGCCGCTGCAGGCGATCAGCACGAAGGACACGGACAGGACGAGGGCACGGGGAATGGCGGGGGTCGAGATGGGCATCGGGGGCTGCCTCCTGAGCGGGTGGAGTGTGTTGTAACCGAACGCATGGACGACTGCCGTGACCATCTTGGCAGGCCGGAGCCGTCATCCTGCCCCCGACAAGGCGTGCATACCTGAACACGGCGTCCGTTTCCATGACCTCCGGGGCATTGAAGCGGACCGCAACCGGCCGCATAGGGGATAGTCACATTCCCCGGACCGGAGTCCCGCGCATGAACACCCACGGCTTTCTCGACCAGCTGCTCAAGACCGCCCAGCAGAGCCTCGGCGGCGGCATGGAAAGCCTCACCGGCAGCAAGGACGTGAAAGGCGCCGTCGGCGGCCCCTTCGGCAAGGGCGCCCTGGTCGGCGGCGCGCTGGGCCTGCTGCTGGGCAACCGCAAGGCGCGCAAGATGGGCGGCAAGGTGGCGGTCTACGGTGGCCTGGCCGCGCTCGGCGTGATGGCCTACAAGGCCTACGGCGAATACCAGAAGCAGAAAAGCGGCACCGGCACCGGCACCGTCGCCGGCAGCATGCCCGCCACGCCGCCGGCCGCCCTGCCCCCACCCGATGCCGAAAACCATAGCCAGGCGATCCTCAAGGCCCTGATCGCCGCCGCCAAGGCCGACGGCCATGTCGACGATCGCGAACGCGAACTGATCGAAGGCGAATTCCGCCGCATCGACGCCGACCCGCAGACCCAGCAGTGGCTGCACGCCGAACTGCAGAAGCCGCTCGATCCCGCCGAGATCGCCCGCGCCGCCACCACACCCGAACTGGCGTCCGAGATGTACCTCGCCAGCCTGCTCGCCGCCGACGAACAGAACTTCATGGAACGCGCCTACCTTGACGAACTCGCCCGCCAGCTGAAGATCGACGACGCGCTGAAGGCGAAGCTGGAACAGCAGTTGCGGGATGCGGAAGGCGTGGGCTGAGGACCGCCTGCCGCCCTTTCGCCGGAGTCACGGATCATCCTGGTCCGCGACTTTGGCCAGGAACGAAAAAACCCGCTCTCGCGAGCGGGTTTTTTCGTGTCCGGAGCCGCGTCGGTCACCAGCAGTAATCGACCGTCTCGCTGCCTGTCTTTTCCTTCACGCCCTGGTTGTTGATCGACATCGTGCCGCAGTAGGTATCCACGGTGGCCTGGCGACCCTGCGGCACCGCGCGGAGACGGTAGGCGGTCCGCGTGGCGGCGCCATCGAAGGCGACCTGGTAGTGACGGGTCACATCCTGCCCGGCCTGGCACTGCGGCAACGCGACCGCCACACCCGCCATGGTCTGGTCGTAACGCAGGTTGGTCGTATAGAAGCGCTCCATGAACTGCTGCATTTCCAGCAGGCAGCCCTTGGCAGCTTCGCGACGCGTCTTGACCACGTGGTTCTGGTAGGCGGGATACGCGATGGCCGCGAGGACCGAGATGATCAGCACGACGATGATCATCTCGACCAGGGTGAAGCCCTGGACACGACGCGCGGAGCGGGAGGCATGTGAACGATGGGAGATCATGGTCAGTTCCGTACGATTTCGCGCCAGGAGATGCGCCCGCTGAAGTAACCCTGCGGTACCGGCACGCTGGCCGGGCCGAGGGCGCCGTTGACGATGCATTGTCCATCCACGCACACCGGGTCCGTCAACAGGCCCACGCCAGGATCGAAGGAGCCGACGAAGGTGCCGGTGCCGGGACCGCCGCCGAGCAGGTCGTTGCTGAAGTTGCCGTCGAAGTTGGTGTCGAAGAAACCCGCGCGGATCGAGGTACCGGTGTAGGCGTCGATCGCGTTCAGGTAACCGCGTCCCGGCGTACAGGGATTGCTGGTATTCGGGATCACGCTCGACGCGACGAGCACATCGCGGATGATCTGCGGTTCGCCGATCATGCGCTCGCCTTCGCGGGTGTTGCCCGGCGGCAGGTCGAGATCGACGTACCAGCCCTTGCTGTTGGCCGGCAACGCGGCATTCGGCTCGAACGCACGGCGCTTGGTCGCCTCGTCGTAGAGCGCGATGTTGCGCGAGGTCAGATCGGTGCGGCGCAGGGAGCCGGTGTTGCTGTCGGAATCCTTGATGCCGTACCAGGTCTGCAGCGTGTCATCGAGCAGGTCGTTGGTGGTCAGCAGGCGACCCGTGCCGAAGAACACCCAGCGATCCTCGGACACCGGATCGAAGGAAATGGTCACGCCGCCGGTGATGGGCTGCGTGAAGCCGCTGGTCGGCGCGTAAAGCGGGCGGTTGTTGGCGACGCGCCACTGGTTGTTGTTGCTGTTGGAGAGGTCGAACTTCCAGACGTTGCCGCGCAGGTCGCCGGCGTACACGTAGTCGACCGTGCCATCGCCGTTCTCGTCCCAGCCGTTCGGCGCCGACAGGCCATTCGGGCCGGTGCCGCCAGCGGGGGCTTCGATTTCGGCGAGCTTGGCGCCGGTGCGCACGTCGAAGACGAACAGCACGGCCTTGTCGCTGCTGCTGTTGATGCCGTTGGCGACCACGAGACCGACGCTGCCGTCGTTGAGCCGCGTGATGAACGGCGCGCCGAGCACCTGGCCCAGGTTCGCCTCGGTGGCCCCGGTTTTCTCCCAGAGCACCTTGGTCTGGTCGAAGGTGACGGGATTGGTGATATCCAGCGCATACAACCCGCGGCCGCCGCGACCGAGCGAGCCGACCAGCACCGTCTGCGACGCGAAGTGGCGCTTCGTCGATGCAACGAGCGGGCCGTCCACGTAGAACTTGTGGTTGTACGACGGATCGGCGTATTCCTTGAGCTTGTTGAAATCCTGGCCATTCGGCACGTAGGCGAAGCGCTCGACGCCCGTCGATGCATCGAAGGCATGCAGCATGCCGTCGTTGGCGCCGATGTACACCGTGTCCACCGTCGTCGAGGTCTTCACGTAGACCGGCGAGCTGTTGACGATGTCGCCCAGCAGGCTCTGGCGATTGCGCAGCGTGCCGCCGACATTGATGACTTCCTCGCGGCTGCGGTCGCCGCGGATGTAGTCGGCGATGGCCGGCGTGAGCACGCCCTGCTGCGTGCTGGTCGGGAACGTGGCACCCGTCGTGCCGTTGTGGGTGAAGATGCGGCGCGTCGTCCAGGTCGGGATGGTGGCATTCCAGCTGGCGACATTGCCGACGCCGGCATTCGTCACCGGATAGGCGCTGAGTTCGCCGTACCACTTGCCGGTGAAGTAGCGGGCGATGAACACCTTCACGCCGGCGGTGGTCGAGCTGCCGGCCACGGACGCGTTGGAGCCCGTGCCGCGACGCGAGGCGATCGCGCGCAGGGCGCTGCCCAGACCATCGACGAACTGGTCCGGATTACCCGCGCTGACGAAGGCGCCACGGCCGTTGACGGCGGCATGGAACAGGTCATCGATGCGCTCGGCGTCTTCGCTGTCGTTCGGGTTCGGCCAGGCCACGCTCTGGTTGTTGCGCACGCGGGTCATGGTGCTTTCGACATCCAGCGTGCCGCGCAGGCCGATGGAGATGCCGAAGGTCACCATGTGCTGCCAGAACGCCGGATTGGACACCGACGAGGGCACCGTATTGGTCAGGTCCGTGCGCAGGTCGCGCTTCCAGTAATGCATCGCGACATCGGCCAGCGTGTTGTTCCAGGCGTCGCTGAACGGTGCGGCTGCGGTGTAGGTGTAGGGCGGACCATCGGGACGCGAGATCGCGGTGCCGTTGCTGCCATCGGCATTACCCATCGCTGCCACAGGGGCCTGACCTTCGGTGTTCCAGAAACCGTCGGTGGTCAGGATGGTGAAGTTCTGGCGGCACTCGTACTGGCTGGTCGTGGCCTGCGGGCCCCATGGGCCGCCGGTGCCGGTTTCTTCGTAGTACTGACCGGCACGGATCAAAGCCGCCTTGAGCGGGGTACCGTTGCTGGCAGTGGCGTCGAACAGGCGATCGAACCACGTGTTGCGATTGGCATTCCGGAAGAGGCCGTTGTCGGTGCCGACCGGGATTCGATACTCGTCACGCTGCCAGATCGTGGTGAAACCGACGCGATAGGCGTTGTCCGCATTGAAGATGCTGGTGTCGTTGAAAGCGTAGCTGACGCCCGCTTTCGCGACCTTGGTCCGGGTCCGGTGGTAGGTGTACCAGTTCGCGAAGTTGATCTTTTCCTGCGCGACATTGCGGGTCACGCCGCTGGGCCAGGTGAAGCTCGTGACGGTGGTGCAGTTGCCCGTCGTCGAAAAGTTGCGATTGGTGGCATTCCAGGTGCAGCGCTGGGCGCTGCCATTGGTCAGGAACGTGTAGCGGGTGTAGAGACGCGCATCGTTCAGTGCACCGGTGGTCGGCGGCACATAGAAGGTCTGCACCTGACCGTTGAGGTTCGAGGTGCCAGTGAGATGGGTGTTGCTGGTCGACACCGAGTCGTAGCTTTCGTCGGCCATGTAGGTGCCATCGGCACGCTGCCAGCCGCGATAGGTCTGGTTCGGGTTGTAGTAGAGCGTGTTGGTGATGTAGTTCTGGTCGTACATCGCGTCGAGCGCTGTGCTGTTCGACCCGTAATCGCTGTCCTTCGTCCGATTGTCGCCGGTCGCATCCGCGACGACGTTGCCACCATCGCGCACCAGGCTGCTGATGGTCGGGTTGTACATGTAGCGCCAGGCCATCGAACCCGAGTCATCGAGGATGAACCAGATGTTCGGCGGCACGCCGTTGTTGGCCTGCATCGGGGTGTCCGGCAGGGTGATGCCGGCGTGTACCGGCAGACCGAGCAGGGTCGCCATGCAGGCGAACAGGGGCGTCAGCCACTTCGTGGCGGAGGTGCTCCGGCGGACGCGGGACGTATGGGTGCGGGAAGTCATCTCGGCATCTCTCGGTTATTTGCCGGCGTACATGCCCTGCAGGATGACCGAGGCTCGGCCGTCCTGCGCGCTGCGCGAAGTCACGCGGAAGCGTGGGGTCTCGCACTGCGGGCTGCGCTTGTTTTCGGGGAGGGCATCGCATTTGGGCCAGTTGACGCCGAGGCCCATGTTCTCGATGAAGAACTGCGGCGGATCCATGCTCGCATCGACGACGGTGCCGGTACGCCAGGCCATGCCGGGATCGAGCCAGCGTTCGGTCGCCGCCGGATCGGGCGTACCGCACAGGCCATTGACGCAGCCGCTGCCCGGAAAGGCGGGCTGCGGATCGAGCAGCGCCTCGGCTTCGCGAAGACCGGCTTCGGCCACCTGGAACGCCATGCCGCGATCGAGGAGGTTCGCGGTCATGCGCTCCTCCAGGATGGTGCCACGCAGGCTCGCCAGGCCCAGCAGGGTCATCAGGAGCAGCAGGATGAGCACGACGACGAGCGTCGCGCCGCGCTGGCTGTTGGACGAACGGGTGAAGGGACGGCGGATCATGGCAGACGATTCCGGAGCGTGGCGGTGTGGGCGATGGTGCGTTGCAGGCGGACATTGCCGACGCCGGCGCGATCGGTGCTGGCGACGTTCAGCGCGATGCGCACGGCGGTGACCTCGGCCCAGCGCGCGGGCGGAACGAGCGATGCATCGACATACGCGCCCGCACCCGAGAGCAGATACTGCAGCTGCATGTTCTCGACGCCCTCGGCGATTTCCTGGTTGGTCGTCACCGCACCACCCGCGCCGTTGTTGCCCAGCGAGACGCGGAACAGCGAGTTCGTGCCGTTGCGGTTGCGGCCGATGTACCAGCGCACGGCGTGCAGGCGGGCGATGGTGGCATTGGCGCCGTAGGTGTAAGGCGTGCCGAGCGCATCCGGGCACGACTTGGGCGGCGGGTAGCCCAGGCCCTTGGTGCAGTTGCCCGGCGTCGCGGTGTTGCCGGTGTTATGCACCACCACTTCATTGGTGCCCGGCTGCGCGTTGGTCACCTGGAACAGGGTCATCTGGCGGTTGTCACAGACGATCGCGATGTCCGAATCGTCCAGGACGTGATTCGCAGTGTTGAGCTGGAACTGCGCGGCACTGGGGTTGTGATTGACCACGGTCACGCCGCTGGAGTTGTCGCCCGACATGACATCGACGGCATCGGTACCCGCGATGCGGTTGCCGACGCCGGTGCCGAAGGCGGTCCCCGGCGAGGCGACGCCGCCTTCGTAGCCGGTGATGCCGCGATTCCAGTTCGCCCACCAGTCGGCCGTGGGGTTGAGCACGTTCACGAACAGCAGGTTCTTGCCGCAGGGATTGCCGCCGGCTTCGCGGATGTCGCGGGCCATCAGCTCGTAGGCCATGCGGCTGTTTTCCTGCACGCGGCCCAGGCCTTCGGTGGCGCGGTAGGTCTGGCGGTTCGAGATGAAGATGGCGCCGGCGCTGACCACGACCAGCAGGCCGAGCATCAGCGCGATCATCAGCTCGATCAGGCTGAAGCCGCGAACGCCCGAGGCCGTGCGGAAACCCGCCCGGGATGTGCGCTGACGGCGATGGGAAGTCGTTCGGCTCATATGCGGGACGTCGTCGAGAAGGAATAGGTCTGTGCGGAAGCGCCGCCCGCACGCGAGTCGTCCCAGCGCACCAGGATGGTGCAGGTGGGTCCGTCGCAGCGCACCTGGCCGCAGGCGGTGGGGCCGAGGTTGTCCTGGATGGTCTGGATCCACTGCCGCTGGTCGTTCGCGGTGATGGATCCGCCGCCCGGCACCGCGCAGGTGAGCGGCATGTTGTAGGCCCCGCCGCGCGCCGCATCGGCGTTCGCGCGCATGGCGTCGAAGATCGAATAGATGTGGATGACGCTCTGGCTGCGCTCCAGCGAGCTCTGGCTGTTGCGCAGCGCGGTCGCCTGCAGCGCGGCCACGCCGAGCAGGCCGATGGCCAGCACCAGCACGGCGACGAGCACCTCGATCAGGCCGACACCCCGGGCATGGGCGGCGGTACGCGGCGCGCGACGGCGACCGGAGGCGATGCGGGAGGAATTCGGTCGAGTACCCATCAGATGTTTCCTGGAGCGGGACAGGTGTTGCCGGCGGCATCGACCGGCGCCTTC
Source organism: Lysobacter brunescens (assembly GCF_042677005.1). Taxonomy (NCBI): domain Bacteria; kingdom Pseudomonadati; phylum Pseudomonadota; class Gammaproteobacteria; order Lysobacterales; family Lysobacteraceae; genus Lysobacter; species Lysobacter brunescens. Next base: position 56,726 of record NZ_JBHTIF010000005.1, read on the forward strand.
ACGCCGACGCGGCCGCCGAGGGTGATGGCGATGTCGCGGGCATTGGTCTCCGGCTGGTTCACCGGGAGGCAGATGCGCAGGTTGGCCTCCAGCAGGGCGTTGTCGTTGTAGGCCAGGCCATCGGCGCGGAACACCACGCGATTGTTGGGGATGTTGCTGCTGGCAAGGACCACCAGCGGTCCCTCGAAGGTGCCGGTGCGCATGATCTCGCCGGCATCGGGGATGTTGTTGCGGTTGAAATCCGTGAACACGATCCAGCCGCGCCAGGGCGAACCATTCCTGCAGGTCGTGGAATCGATGCTTTCGCACAGCACGGTGCGGACATTGCGGCGGATCGCCTCGCTGCGCGCGATCTGGAAGGCCGCCACTGCTTCGTTCGCGGCGCCGGTCAGGCGGTTGCCGTTGGTCATGGTGGAAAACAACGGGATGCCGATGCCGATCACCACCGCCAGGACACCCAGCGTGACCATCAGCTCGATCAGGGTGAAGCCATGGCTGGCGCGATGCCCCCCGGGTGCGGGACTCTTTCGACGGATGATGCCCATCTGACCTCCGAACGTGATGGAGGGAGGATAGGCGGGCCCTCGGGTAGTCGCCAGCGCATCGCCCGCCACCGCCGATGGGCGGCCGGCACCGTGGCATGAGCGGCACCGCTGCCAAGCGCCCGTGCATCCTCTGCACCGAAGCCTGTGACGCAGGGCATGATGGCGGCATGACGCAGCCCGCACGCCCCCCTGCCCCGGCAACCGCTCCCGCGCCCACCCACGCCTCCTCCCCGCTCGATGCGCTCTGGCAGGGCGGCGTGGTGATCTGGGTCGTGCTGGCAGCGGAAGGCCTGGCCGCCATCCTCACGCTGGCCTCCGACGAACCCGAGGGCCGCTGGATCCGTTTCGGCCTGCTCTCGCTGATGGTGCTCTGGGTCTGCCTGCTCACGCTCGGCGGGCTTTACCTGCTGCGTTCGCGGCTGCGCAACGCCAAGCCGCTGTTCATCGCCTACTTCACGGTCGCGCTGCTGTTGCTGAGCGGGATCGGCGTGATGGTGGCGAGCAACCTGGTGCTGGGCGAGCTGTGGCGGGTCCCGGAACACCAGCGCAGCGACACCTACCTGCGTACGGCAGGCATCACGCTGATCGTCAGCCTGCTGGCGCTGGCGGCGTTCCAGAACCACTGGCGCGCACGCCAGTTCGCGGTGCGCGCCAAACAGGCGGAACTGGCTGCCCTGCAGGCCCGCGTGCGTCCGCATTTCCTGTTCAACACCCTCAACACCGGCGCGGCGCTGGTCCACAACCGGCCGGACGACGCCGAAAAGCTGTTGCTGGACCTGGCAGATCTGTTCCGCGCGGCGCTGGCCGGCCCACGTGAAATCCCGCTGCGCGAAGAGATCGCCCTGATCGAGCGCTACCTGGAAATCGAGGCGCTGCGCTTCCGCGACCGCCTGCGAGTGCGCTGGCGCATGCCCGTACCGATGCCGGAGATCATGGTGCCGTCGCTGTCGCTGCAGCCGCTGGTCGAGAACGCGATCAAGCACGGCATCGAGCGCATCCCCGGCGGCGGCGACATCGACATCGAGGTCGAGGCGCGCGACGACAGCGTGATCGTGGTGATCGACAACCCGATGCCGGACGCGCGCGCGGCCGGCGAGAGCCGCGGCCACAACGTCGGCCTGCCCTCCTCGCTGGCGCAGATCGAGGCGTCCACCGAAGGCCGGGGCGGCGTGGACGTGCGCTCCGCCGACGGCCGCTTCACGGTGACCGTACGGCTGCCGGCGGCGCGCTGAGCGCCGCCGGCTGGCCGTCTATTTCGATCGACCTCAGGCCACCACCTCGTAGCACGGGCGGTACGCGCCCGAGATCTTCATGCGCCGCTGTTCGACGAAGGCGCGCAGCAGGGCGTCGAGGGATTGCATCATGTCGGTATCGCCGTGGATCTTGAACGGGCCGAATTCCTCGATGCGGCGCATGCCGTCTTCCTTCACGTTGCCGGCGACGATGCCCGAGAACGCACGGCGCAGGTCCGCAGCGAGCTCGGCCGGCTTGCGGCCGTGGTGCAGGTCCAGCGCCGCCATCGCTTCATGGGTCGGCACGAACGGCTGCTGGAACGCCAGCGGGATCTCCAGCGACCAGTTGAAGAAGAACGAATCCTTCTCGACGATGCGGTTCTCGCGCACCTTGCGGATGCCGCTCGCCATCTTCTTCGCGACCTTCGCCGGATCGGCGACGATGATCTCGTAGCGCGAGGTCGCGACCTCGCCGAGGGTGAGGCGCAGGAACTTGTCGATCTGCTCGAAATACGGCGCCGACGCTGCCGGACCAGTGAGGATGAGCGGGAACGGCAGGTTCGCGTTCTCTTCCTGCAGCAGGATGCCGAGCAGGTAGAGGATTTCCTCGGCGGTGCCGACGCCGCCCGGGAAGACGATGATGCCGTGGCCCATGCGGACGAAGGCTTCGAGACGCTTCTCGATGTCCGGCATGATCACCAGGTGATTGACGATCGGGTTCGGCGACTCCGCCGCGATGATGCCCGGCTCGGTGATGCCGATGTAGCGCATGCGGCGATGGCGCTGCTTGGCATGCGCGATCGTCGCCCCCTTCATCGGCCCCTTCATCGCGCCCGGGCCGCAGCCGGTGCAGATGTCCAGGCCGCGCAGGCCCAGCTCGTAGCCGACCTGCTTGGTGTAGAGGTATTCGTCACGGTTGATCGAATGGCCGCCCCAGCAGACCACCAGGTTCGGGTCGATCGGGTGCAGGATCCGTGCATTGCGCAGCAGGCCGAACACCGCGTCGGTGATGCCTTCGGACGAGACCAGGTTGCGCGGGCCGCCTTCACGCAGCTCGATCGCCGTGTACGCGAGGTCGCGCACCACCGCGAACAGCAGCTCCGCGACACCGCGGATGATCTCGCCGTCGACGAAGGCCGTGGCCGGCGCCTTCACCAGCTCGATCCGGACGCCGCGATCCTGCTGCAGCACCTGGATGTCGAAATCGGGATACAGCTCGCGCGCCGCGCGCGGGTCGTCCGACGCGCTGCCGCTGGTCAGCACCGCCAGCGCGCAGCGGCGCAGCAGTTCGTGCATGCCGCCGCTCGACGCGTCGCGCAGGCGCGCGACCTCGTCGCGTGACAGGACGTCGAGCGCACCGCGCGGGTAGATGTGCGCATCGACGGTGGGGAGGATGGAAACAGTCTCGTGGGTCATCGTTCGTATCGTCGTCTTCGTTGTGTGCCCGTGGACTTTATCGCAGGAAAACGGCGATGGACAGCGCCCTGTCCGCCCCGGAAAACCAGGGCTCGCAAACGACGACGGCCGGGGATTCCCCGGCCGTCGTACATACCACGTCGACGCCTTGGCGGCGCCGCGGATGCAGGCATCCGATCAGAACATGTACTTCAGGGTCAGCTGGGCGGCCCACTGCGACTCGCCGCGCTGCTGGCGGGTCACGTAGTCCTCGACTTCACCGTTGACGCCGTAGATGTAGCGGCCGTTGGCGTCCAGACCCTGGTAGTTCACGAAGCTGCGCGCCAGGCCACCCTGCGCCTGGAAGGCGATCTCGTCGATGCGACCCCAGTCCTTGTTCAGCAGATTGCCGAAGTTGAGGATGTCGAGCGCCAGGAGGATCTTGTTGCCCTTGAAGAAGCCCGGGAATTCCTGGCTGATGCGCACGTCGAAGTTGTGCACCCAGTCGCCGTACGAGCTGTTGCGCTCGACCACGCCGCCGGCATAGCGGTTCAGGCCGTTGGCGTTCGCGATCTGCCAGAACAGCGCTTCTTCGTCGGCGGCGCTGCCGCTGGCGTTGACGTCGCGGAACACCACTTCGCCCGAGCCGGCGCGGGTCGGGATGTACATCAGGTCGTTGGTGATGCCGTCGCCGTTGAGGTCGTTGTTGTAGATCCAGCTGTACGGCTTGCCCTTGCGGCCTTCATAGAACACGCCGACCGTGGTCTTGTTGTCGCCGAAGAACTTGTGCTCCCAGTTCAGCTGGCCGGTGAAGCGGTCGCGGATCATGTAGGCCGAATTCGCGGCGACTTCCTCGTTCGGGTTGTACACCGCCACCGAGTTCCAGTTCGAGTTCGACACCGAGGAGGTCAGCGGGCTGACTTCCTTGGCGCGGGTGTAGGAATAACCCAGGCCCCAGCGCCAGTCATCCATGAAATGGCCCTGCAGCGACAGGGTCAGGTTGTCGCCGTAGCCCTTGCCGGTGCGCTCGGCGACCAGCACGTTGGCGAAGTTGGCGTTGCTGAGCGCGCGGTTGCGGAAGCCGGTGCAGGCACCGTTGGTGATGTTCGAACCGTTGGCGTTCCAGCAGGCGCCGTTGTAACCCTGCGGCGTGTAGTACAGGTTGCGGCCGTCGCTGCCCTGGCGGGTCGGATTACCGAGGTTCAGGTGCTTGTAGTAGATGCCGTCCTGCACTTCGGTCCGGATGTACTCGATGCCGGCGGTCATGTTCCACCACGGCAGCTCGTGTTCGAACGCGATGTTCGCCTTCCACACCGAGGGCTGGGCGAGGTCGGGCGAGAGGAAGTCGACGTTGGCCGCAGGCGTGGTGCCGGCGAAGCTGGTCGGCTGCGCGTTGGTGTTCGGCGTGAACAGGCCGTCGGTGGTCGGGCAGGCAGCGAAACCGGCGATGCCGCAGCCGATCACGCGGGTGGCGATACCGGTGTTGGAGTACGGGTTCGACAGCCACACGTTGGCGGCGGCGCCTTCGAACAGGCCGATGCCGCCGCGCAGCTGCATGGCGCGCTCGGTCGAGAAGGTGTAGTTGAAGCCCAGGCGCGGCTGGAACAGGCTGTCGCCGTCGAGCGTGACGTCGTTGCGCAGGCCGAAACCGCCGGTGGCGCGGGTGACCGTGCCGTTCTGCGGCGTGGTCGAACCGGTCAGCGTGCCCGGCACGACGGCCGCGGCGGCGGCGGCGTTGAACAGCGGCTTCTGGGCCATGCCCTTGCGGTCGACGCGGATGCCGGCGGTGATGGTCAGGTTCTCGTTGACCGCCCAGGTGTCCTGCAGGAACAGGCCGAGGTTCTGGTAGTCCCACTCGGCCACGCCGTCGCCGAGGGTGAAGCCGGGGGCGCCGACCTGGACCGAGTAGCTGGTCGGACGACCGCGGCGGAAGTTCTCGAGCACGGCCGCTTCGTTCTGCGCACGCGTGGCGGTGTTGCAGGTCAGCGCACCGGCCTGGAACTGGTAGAAACCGGCCGCACCGTTGATGCAGGCGAAGGTGTAGTTGCCCTTGGTGTCCTGCAGGAACGCGTTGTAGACGGTGTTGTCGTCGTAGTCGGCGCCGAACTTCACGGTGTGGTCGCCGAGGAACAGCGTACCGGCGGCGTAGAAGTTCCAGGTCTCGGTGGACAGGTCGTTGAAGTGACGGCTGCGCTCCGTACCGAAGACCAGGCCGGCCGAGGTGCTGGCGACGGCCGGCGAACCGGCGGGCAGCGCGCCCGCGAAGTTCAGGCGGATCTGCGGCAGGTCGGAATTGTTGATCGGCGTGCTGACGTAGTCGCGGTACGAGGCCTTGAACTCGGTCGAGAACGTGTCGTTCCAGTCGGAGAAGAATTCACCGACGTAGGTCTCGATCACCTTCTCTTGGTTGTACCAGTGCGAGCTCAGCGAGATCGCGTTGTTGAAGAAGGTCGGATAGATCGGATCGGTCTGCTCGGTCTTGCTCCAGCGCAGGCTGGCGCGGTGGCGCTCGCCGATGTTGGCATCGAGCTTGAGCAGGGCGTCGGTGACTTCGAGCTCGGCGCCGGAGGCTTCGGTCGAACCGATGTCGACGCTGTAGTTCGTGCTGGCGATGTTCTGCGCGCCGGTGATGGCGCTCTGCGTGATCGCCACGTTGGTGCGGGCGCTGCCCAGCGGGCCGAATTCAGGCGTGCTGCGCGTGCTGGTCAGCTCTTCGTAGGCGGCGAAGAAGAACAGGCGGTCCTTCAGCAGCGGGCCGCCGAAGGTGAAGCCCTTGGTGTCTTCCTCGAACTCCGGTGCATCGAAGTAGGCGCCGGTGGTGCGGTTGAAACGGCGACCGGCGCCGCGGTCGTCGCGATAGATGTAGTACACCGAACCCTTGAAGTCGTTGGTGCCCGACTTGGTCACGGCGTTGATGTTCGCGCCGGTGTAGCCCTTCTGGGTGACGTCGTAGTTCGAGATGTTGACCTGCACCGACTGGATGGCGTCGATCGAGATCGGCTGCTTGGCGGTCGGCAGGTTGTTGGCTTCCAGGCCGAAGGTGTCGTTGGTCGCGACGCCGTCGATGGTGATCGAGTTGTAGCGCGAGTTCTGGCCGCCGGCGGAGATTTCGCCGCGCTCCTTGTCGGTCTGCGAGATGCGCGGATCGAAGCGCACGTAGTCCTGCAGGTTGCGCTGGACCGAGGCGTAGTTGTCGAGATCGGCGCGGCTGATCGCGGTGCCGGCGCCCATCTTGTCGGAGCTGAAGATCTGCGGGCCGGCGGTGCCGGTCACGCGGATGGCGTCGAGTTCTGCGCTGCCGATCGAGATGTCGATCTGCGAGGTCTGGTCGAGGGCGAGGTAGATGTCGCTCTCGGTCTGGGTACCGGCGCCTTCCTTGTTCGCGGTGACCTTGTACGGACCGCCGACGCGCAGGCCGCGGGCGTTGTAGCGGCCGTTGGCATCGGTGACCGCACGGCTGACCGTGCCCGACTCGGTGTGGACGATCGTGACTTCAGCGCCGGCGACGGGCTGACCATCGGATCCGAGCACCTGTCCGCCGATCGCGGCGGTGGTGTTCTGGGCGAAAGCCGGCGCCGCGGCGAGCGCGACGATCAGCCCGATCGACAGTTTGGAGAGTCGGAGACGGTTGGTGTGGTTCATTGTTCTTGGCCTCGGTGGAGAACGATGCGGAAACGATGCAGAAATGTCGTGGCGTACGGCAGACCGCCGGCGCATGAAGCACAGCGATCACAGCGTGGGGAAGACCTGACCGGTTCCGGGTGGCATGCGCGACGACATGCGCACCGGTACGGGTTAAGGATAGGTTAACACGATAACGAACGGGAATGACAGGCAAATGACAGCGAATGAAACCGTAAGCCATTGAAATCATTGGCTGAACAGTGTTCATGCATCACTTGAATGTCACGCCGCAATCATTTCTGCGACCAGTATGCGGCCCGGCCGGGACCCCGAAACGGGCTCCAATGCGGGCTCGGACGCGGGCCCGGTCGCCCTTCAGCCGGCGAGGAAGGCAGCGACGCCGTCCATCAGCATCTGCACCGAGATCGCGACCAGCAGCATGCCCATCAGGCGTTCGAGCGCGGTGAGCACGCGCATGCCGAGCCACTTGTAGAGATAGGTCGCGGAAAACAGGATAGCGGCCGTCGCGGCCCAGGCGATGACCAGCGCGAGGCTCCAGTCGCCCAGTCGCGCGGGGTCCTTGCTGCCCATCAGGATCACCGCCGCCATGCCCGACGGGCCGGCCACCAGCGGGATGGCCATCGGCACGATGAAGGGCTCGCCGTCGGGAATCTCGCCCATCAGGCCTTCCGGCGGCGGGAAGATCATGCGGATGCCGATCAGGAACAGCACGATGCCGCCGGCGATCGACACCGACTCCTGGCGGAGGTGCATCAGTTCGAGTGCGTACTTGCCGCACCACAAAAAGGCCATCAGCACGCCGAGCGCGATGAGCAGTTCGCGCGCGAGCACGATGCGCTGACGGCGCGGCGGCAGACTGCGCAGCATGCTGAGGAAGACCGGGACATTGCCCAGCGGATCGAGGATCAGGAACAGCAGCAGTGCAGCCGATGCGATCGTCATCGATCCACTCCCGTGGCGGAGATCAAATGGAGAAAGGTGCCCAGACCTGACCGCGACGGTCGATGCCGGCGGCGGACAACAGGTGGACGCATGCAGGAGCGACCTCTGCGGCGGCGCGCGCCTGCGGTTCGGCATCCTCGACGAAGGCCTTCGAACGCAGGGTCGTGCGCATCGGCCCCGGAGCGAGGCCCGCGACGCGCACCGGCGAATTCGCCAGTTCGGCGTGCAGGGTACCGACCAGCGCGGCGAGCGCCGACTGCGCGACGCCATAGGCGCCCCAGTAGGCACCGCCCTGCCCTGCTGCGCCATCGATGGCGAACACGACGGAGGCATCCTCCGCGCTGCGCATCAGCGGCAGGCAGGCCTGGGTCAGCCACCAGCGCGCGGTGAGGTTGACGTGGATCGAGCGTGCGAAATCAGCCGGATCGGTGTTTTCCAGCGGCGTGAGGCCGCCGAAATGCGCGGCGCAGTGCAGGACGCCGTCGAGACGGCCCAACCCGTCGCCGATGCGCTCGGCCATCTCGGCGTAGTCGTCGGGCGTAGCGCCTTCCAGGTCGAGCGGATACAGCAGGGCTTCGCCGCCGGCGCGCACGATGGCGTCGTGCACGCGGTTGAGCTTGGGCACCTTGCGGCCGAGCAGGACCACGGTCGCACCGGCGTCCGCGCAGGCCAGCGCGGAGGCGTGGCCCAGCGCGCCGTGCGCGCCGACCACGAGCACCACGCGTCCCGACAGGGCGCGCGGCGCGGCGGCCTCGATGGCGAACGCCTGCGACATCAGGCCTTCTGCGCCTCGGCGATCATGCGCGCCAGTTCGCCGGATTCGTAGAGTTCCAGCGTGATGTCGCAGCCGCCGATCAGTTCGCCGTTGATGAACAGCTGCGGGAAGGTCGGCCAGTTGGAGAAGCGCGGCAGGTTGGCGCGCACTTCGGGGTCTTCGAGCACGTTGACGCTGTGGAAGTCGCTCGCGCCGGCGAGCTTGAGCGCCTGCGAGGTCCGGCTGGAGAAGCCGCACATCGGGAACTGCGGCGTGCCCTTCATGAAGAGGACGATCGGATGGGATTCGATCTCGGACTGGATGCGTTCCAAAACCGGCATGGTCTGTCTCCTGGGGCTGTTCGGGCGGGAGCGGGGTTCGTCCGGCCGCCGTGGGGTTAGAATGGCCGCCCATTGTAAGCCTTCGCGCGACCCGGGGCCTGCCCGGCGCGCCCACCCCGCCTCAAGGAGCCCGCCCCATGGCCATCGAGCTGCCAGCCCTGCCCTACGACCGCACCGCCCTGGAACCGCACATCTCCGCGGAAACCATCGATTTCCATTACGGCAAGCACCACCAGACCTACGTCACCAACCTCAACAACATGATCGCCGGCACGGAGTTCGAGAACCTCTCGCTGGAGGAGATCGTCCGCAAGTCGCAGGGCGGCATGTTCAACAACGCCGCACAGGTGTGGAACCACACGTTCTACTGGAACTGCCTGAAGCCCAACGGTGGCGGCGCCCCGACCGGCAAGCTGGCCGATGCCATCAACGCCACGTTCGGCAGCTTCGACAAGTTCAAGGAAGAGTTCACCAAGACCTCGGTCGGCACCTTCGGTTCGGGCTGGGGCTGGCTGGTGCAGCGTCCGGACGGTTCGCTGGCCCTGGTGAGCACCTCCAACGCCGCCACGCCGCTGACCGGCGACGACACCCCGCTGCTGACCTGCGACGTGTGGGAACACGCCTACTACGTCGACTACCGCAACGCGCGTCCGAAGTACGTCGAAGCGTTCTGGAACCTGGTGAACTGGGACTTCGTCGCATCGCAGATGAAGTAAGCCCTGCATCGATACGCAACACCGAGAACGGCCGGGGAAACCCGGCCGTTCTCGTTTGCAACATTCAGCGAACCGACAGGCATCGAACCGCGAGGTGAACGCGGCAGATCAAACCGTCAACGATTCGACCTACCCAGGCATTCACCGGTGGCATTCCGCAACGGGAGTCCCCGATGACACGCACCGCCTCGATCCTCGCCGCCGCCCTCCTTGCCTTCACTGTCGCCGGCAGCGCCGCCGCGCGCGATCGCGACCACAACCCGCCCGGACCGCGCGGAGGCCCCGGCACGAACTGGGAAAACCCGCCGGGCTGGCGCGGCGGTCCCGGCACATCGCCGGATCGTCGCTACTACCGCCATCACGGCAAGCGCTACACGTTCGTCATCCGCGACGGCAGTTACTACTTCCACCCAGGCTATGGCTACTGGCATCCACGCTACGGCTTCTGGAACCAGGCGCGTCGCTGCTGGTTCGACAACGACCGCAATCCGCCGGGCCCGATCGGCGGACGCGGCACGAACTGGGAAAACCCGCCGGGCTGGCGCGGCGGTCCGGGCGCATCGCCGGATCGCTACGGGCGGTGTCGCTGAGCCCTGAACCCGCAGTCGCAGGTACCAACGAAAACGGCCGGGATATCCCGGCCGTTTTCCATTGCGATGACGCGCCGGCTCAGGAAGCGAGCACCGCCACCACTGGCGACACCTGCGCTTCGCGCCCCAGCGCCGCGCCGACGCGCGCAAGGGCTTCGGCGAGTTCGGCGGGCGTCTCCGCGCGCAGCGTGGCGTGGCCAACCTTGCGACCGGCGCGCGGTTCCTTGCCGTAATCGTGCCAGTGGCCGCCGGCTTCGCGCAGCACGCCACTGGCGTCGGGCATGGTGCCGATCCAGTTGAGCATGCAGGCGTGGCCAACCATGCGCGTGTCGCCGAGCGGCAGGCCCAGCACCGCGCGGAGGTGGTTCTGGAACTGCGAGGTCTCGCTGCCTTCGATCGTCCAGTGCCCGGAGTTGTGCACGCGGGGCGCGAGTTCGTTCGCAAGCAGCACGCCGTCGCGGCAGAACAGTTCGAGTGCGAACACGCCGACGTAATCCAGCGCATCGGCCAGCGCGCGCGCATGCGCGTAGGCGTGTTCGGCCATGTCCGCGTCCACGCGTGCGGGCGCGAGGCTAGCGGAGAGCACGCCGTCGACATGCCAGTTCTCGGTCAGCGGCCAGGCGCGGAATTCGCCGTCGCGACCACGCACGGCGACCACGCTCAGTTCACGATCGAACGGGACGAAGCCTTCGAGGATCAGCCCGACCGTGGCGGCCTGTGCGCCGAGCGCATCCCACGCAGCCTCGACATCGCCCGGCGTCTTGATCCGGAACTGGCCCTTGCCGTCGTAGCCGAGGCGGCGCGTCTTGAGGATGCAGGGCGTGCCGATCGCCGCGACCGCCGCGTCCAGCGCGGCGCGATCGGGGACGTCGGCGAAATCGGGTACGGGAATGCCGAGCTCGCGGAACAGGGTCTTCTCGGCCAGGCGGTCCTGGGCGATGCCCAGCGCGCGCGGATTCGGGAACACCGGGATGCGCGCACTCAGCCACTGCGCGGATTCGGCGGGCACGTTCTCGAAATCGAACGTGGCCACGTCCACCTGCGACGCGAATTCGGTCAGCGCGGACTCGTCGCGGTAATCGCCGACGATCAGCGGCGCGAACTGTCCTGCGCAGGCGTCGGCGACGGTGTCGAGGACGCGGAAACGCAGGCCGAGGGGTGCGCCGGAGAGCGCGAGCATGCGGGCCAGCTGCCCGCCTCCGAGAATGCCGACGGTGGTCATGGGGATCGTCTGTTGGGATCAATGCGCGAATCGGGTGCGCGGATCAGGTGCGCGGATCGTCGTTGTCGACGACATCCTGCGTCTGCTTGGCGCGGAAGGCGTCGAGCGCGGCGCCGATCGCGGGATATTCATGCGCGAGCATCGCGGCGGCGAACAGGCCGGCATTCGCGGCGCCGGCATTGCCGATGGCGAAGGTGCCGACCGGAATGCCTGCGGGCATCTGCACGATCGACAGCAGCGAATCCATGCCGTTGAGCGCCTTGCTCTGCACCGGCACGCCCAGCACCGGCACGGCGGTCTTCGAGGCGAGCATGCCCGGCAGGTGCGCCGCGCCGCCTGCGCCGGCGATGATCGCGCGCAGGCCGCGTGCATGCGCAGTGGCGGCGTAGTCGAACAGCACGTCCGGCGTGCGGTGCGCGGAGACCACGCGGACTTCGTGCGGCACGCCCAGGGCTTCGAGCCTGGCGACCGCGTGCTGCATGGTGTCCCAGTCGGAACGGGAGCCCATCACGACGCCTACCAGCGGCGCCTGCGTACCCTCGGGCATGGTTGACATGGTCGTCCCCCGGTTAAAAACGTATTCTAGCGGTCCCCGGCATTCCCGCGAACCACCCCGCCTCCCATGGACCGCAAGCTGCTCGATCTCCTGGTGTGCCCCTCTTCCCGGCAACCGCTCGCCCTGCTGGAGGCCGCCGGTCTCGAACAGCTCAACCGGGCCATCGCCGCCGGGCAGGTGAAGCGCAACGACGACAGCCCGCAGTCCGAGCCCTTGCGCGAAGCACTGGTCACCCGCGACCGCAGGACGGTGTACCGCGTCGACGACGGCATCCCCGTGCTGCTGGTCGAGGAAGGCATCGCCTTCGCCCAGGCGGACGCGGCGTGACGGACTGCCTCGCACCGCCAGCGGCCGAGGTCGTCGCGGCGAACGTCGCCGCAGCGCTGGCCGAGGATCTGGGCACGGGCGACGTCACCGCATCGCTGCTGCCCGACAGCCCCGACATCGCCTACCTGCTGTGCAAGGAAGACGCGGTGATCTGCGGCCGTCCGTGGTTCGACGCCTGCCACCGCGCGCTCGATCCCGAGGTCCGCATCGACTGGCGCATCGAGGAAGGCGAGCGCGTCGCGAAAGGCACGGTCATCGCCACCCTCGCCGGCCGCAGTCGTGCACTGGTCAGCGCCGAGCGCGCCTCGCTCAATTTCCTGCAGACCCTGAGCGGCACCGCCACGGTCACCGCGCAATACGTGGATGCCGTGCGCGGCACCGATGCGCGGATCCTCGACACCCGCAAGACCATCCCCGGCCTGCGTATCGCGCAGAAATACGCCGTGCGCGCCGGCGGCGGCATGAACCACCGCATCGCGCTGTACGACACGGTGATGCTCAAGGAAAACCATATCCGCGCCTACGGCTCGCTGACCGGCGCGGTCAACGCGTCCCGCGCGCAGCATCCGTCGCTGCCGCTGATCGTGGAAGTGGAAACGCTGGAACAACTGCGCGAGGCGCTGGACGCCGGCTGCACGCGGATTCTCATCGACGACTTCGACGCGGAGACACGGCGCCAAGCCGTGCGCATCGCGAAGTCCGCACCCTACGACGGACGCATCCCGCTGGAAGTGTCCGGCGGTGTCGACATGACCACGCTGCGCGCGATTGCCGAAGACGGCGTCGACTGCATCTCGATCGGCGCACTGACCAAGCATGTGCGCGCGATCGACCTGTCGCTGAAGCTGGGTCCGCCGCCGGGCTGACCCCGGCGCGTCAGGGTCCGCTGTCAGGTCCCGCTGTCATGCTCCGCTGAACCAGTACGCGCGCATCCGCGCGAGGAAGTCCTGGGTGATGGGATAGCCCGACGCGGAACCGATCACCGAGTCCACACCGCAGCGCGGGCACAGGGCAGTCTGGCCGACGCCCTTGTCGCACTCGTCAACCCATTCGTGGATGTCGCGCGGCTCGAACTCGCCGCAGCAGTAGAAACAGCCGCAGATATCGCTGCGCTGCAGTTCGTCGCGATGCAGGGACGATCGATCGTGCGCGCCCTTCAGTGACGGATCGTGGTGGCCCACGTCAGAGCAGGACCACCAGCACGACGGCGATCAGGACCACGGCGGCGACGATCCAGATCCACGGGGCGGGCGACTTGCCGGCGCTGGCGGATTCCGAAGTGGACATGCCTTCCTGGCCGAGCTCGAAGAGCTTGAAACGGAGGGTGTCGAAGCCGATCTCGTCGCCGGCCCGGGCCACGCTGCGCTGCACGCGCGTACCGTTGACGAAGCTGCCGTTGGTCGAGCCCAGGTCTTCGACGACCACGCCTTCGTTGGTCGGAATCAGCTTGGCGTGCTTGCGCGACAGGCTGGAATCCTCGACGCGCAGCTGGCATTCGGCGGCGCGCCCGATGACGGTGGCGCCGGTGAGCGGAAACGTGCGGCCGAGCATGCGTCCGTTCTGGGCGCGCAGCGCGTACTTGGGCAGCGCGGCACGCACGGTGGTGGTACCGACATCGTCGATCATCGGCACCGCAGGACGCGCGCCCGCCGGCGTGGTTTCCATGGCGACGATGCTGGCGGAGATCGGTCCGAAGCCGATCACGTCATCGGGGCGGAGCGAAATCAGGCCATCCACCGGCCGCTGGTTCACCGTGGTCGGCGCATCGCGCATGACCTTGAGCATCACGCCGTTGGCGGTGACATGCAGCTCGCCGTGCTGCGGCAGGATCCCCTCGCCGCGCAGGACGATATCGGCATCCGGCGCGGAGCCGACCCGCTTCACCCCCTGTTCGAGGAGATGCTGCGAGTGATCGGCGGCGAAAACGAGTTTCATCATGGATGGCGCTCCGGGGGGCGGGGATTGCATCGGCAACCGCATGGCCGCAGATTACATTCATCCTGCTTCTCGCGCCTTCCCCGCGTGCACCCAAACCCGGGCGTACGGACAGCATGGCGCAAACCAACAGAATATTAAGATTTCAAGATGCCGACTTTACTGATCCTGATGATTCTCGCTGCGATGTCGTTCGCATTCTGGAGCGCATCGCGGGCCGCCGCCGAGCGCGCCATCCACCTCGGCGGAGAGGCCTGTCGCGCCGCTGGCGTGCAGCTGATCGACCAGACCGTGCATGCCACCGGGCTGCGCCTGATCCGCCGCGAGGACGGCTGGCTGGGCTTCGAGCGCAGCTTCCGTTTCGAATACTCCGAGGACGGCATGGACCGGCACATCGCACGCCTGGTGCTGCGCGGGCATCGGCTGGTGTCCTTCAGCGGTCCGGTGCGGGCGACCGGCGTGGTCGATTTCCGCCAGCCGCCGCAGGACGGCTGAGCCGCCGGGATCATTTCACGATGCGCAGGTGGCCGCCGCGCTTCGGCGTCGGCGAAGCATCCCCGCCGCCATCGTCGTCGCCAGGCGGGTCGATCGCGTCGTCCAGCTCGGCTTCCACGCCTTCGGCATCCTCGGGCAGCGCCATCGCATGCCCGGTCTCGCGGGCGTAGATCAGCAGCACCGCCGACACAGGTACCCGGACCGGGTGGCTGACGCCGCCGAAGCGCGCCGTGAAGGTGATCAGGTCGTTGCCCATCTCCAGCCCGACGACCGCACGGTCGGCCACGTTCAGCACGACGCGGCCATCGCTGACCGCGAAGGCTGGCACCTGCACGCCCGGACGGGTGGCGTCGACCACGAGGTGCGGCGTCATGCCATTGTCCGCGATCCACGCGTGGAGCGCCCGGAGCAGGTAGGGGCGCTTGCTGGTCATGCGTGGCTGGCCGTCGTTCATCGGATTCAGTCTACTCCCGGGCGCGGCGATGGGCCGCTCCCGGCATTTCAGGCAGGCAGCGCGCGCAGGTTCCGTTCCTGATGGGTCAGGCTGCGGACGAAGCCGGGGTTGCGGAAAATGCGGTTGCCGTAGTCCTCGATCGCCTTGCCGTCCTTCGGCAGTGGCACGCCGAGCGAGTCGAGGCGCCAGATGATCGGCGCCATCGCGCAGTCGGCGAGGCTCATCTCGTTGTTGAGGAAGAACTTGCTGGCGCGGAACAGCGGCACTGCGGCGGTGAGCAGTTCCTTCAGGCGCTTGCGGCCCGCTTCGGCCTGCGGCTTGTTGCCGAACTGCACGGCCTGCACCTGCGGCACCCAGTCGTGCTCGATCCGCAGCATCGCCAGGCGCAGGCGCGCCCGGGACAGCGGATCGATCGGCATCAGCGGCGGATGCGGATAGCGCTCGTCGAGGTATTCGCTGACCACCGACGCGGCGTAGAGCACCAGGTCGCGTTCGACGAGGGTCGGCACCGAGTGGTAGGGATTCAGATCAATCAGGTCTTCGGGCGGATTCTGGGGGTCGACAGGCACCAGATCGTAGGACACGCCCTTGGCCGCGAGCACGAGGCGCACGCGATGGCACAGCACATCGTCGACGGAAGAAAACAGGGTCAGGGTATTGCGCATACGCAGACTCAGCCACCTTCAGAAAGACGAAGGGCGACCGGACGAGCCGGCCGCCCCGCGCGAGATGTCGTAGAGCGAGGGATGCGCGGCGTCATCAATGCACGTCGCGCCAGTATTCCTTTTTCAGCAACCACGCCAGCAGGGTGAAGAACGAGAGGAACAGGATCACCCACACGCCGGTGCTCTGCCGCTTGAGCGCGACCGGCTCGGCGGCGTATTCGAGGAACGCGGTGATGTCGCGGGCGGTCTGCGCGAACTGCTGCGCATCCTGCGTGCCCTTCTGCGAGACCACCAGTTCCTTGATGCACGCGCTTTCGGCCTCGGCGGTGCCGTGCGGGCAGCCCATGATCGGCTGACCTTTGTCGTCCTTCTTGCCGGTCGGTTCCTTCTTGGTGAAGACCGGGCGCTGGTTGCCCTGCATCTCCCACAGCGGATTCGGCATCGACACGTTCGGGAACAGCTTGTTGTTCCAGCCGAGCGGGCGCGATTCGTCCAGGTAGAAGGATTTCAGGTAGGTGTAGATCCAGTCGCTGCCGCGCACGCGTGCGATCAGGGTCAGGTCCGGCGGCGCCTTGCCGAACCACTTCTCGCCGCCCGCAGCCGGCATCGGCGAGATCACGTGCTCGCCGAACTTGGCGCCGGTGAAGTTCAGGCTGGACATCACCTGTTCTTCGGTCAGCCCCAGGTCGTCGGCGATGCGCGAGTAGCGCATGTACTTCAGCGAGTGGCAGGCGACGCAGTAGTTCATGTACAGCTGCGCGCCGCGCTGCAGCGAAGCGCGGTCTTCCAGGTCGGTGCCGGCCTGTTCGGTGTCGCCGCCGCTGGCGGCGTAGGCGGACACGGACAGCAGCAGCGCGGAGGCCGCGAACGCGAGACGCTTGAGCATGGAGATCTTCATCGTGGCTGGCTTAGTCATGCATCGTCACCCGTTCCGGGACCGGCTTCGTCTTGTCGATCTTGGTCCAGATCGGCATGGTGAGGAAGAACAGGAAGTAGAAGATGGTCAGGACGCGGCCGACGATGGTCTCGACCGGATCCGTACCCGGGCCGGCGCCGATCTTGCCCAGCCACACGAAGCTGATCGCGAAGCCGATGAGCATGGCCCACGACAGCGCGCCGCGCGAACGGTAGGACCTGACCTTGGCGCGATCGAGCCACGGCACCAGGAACAGGATCGCGATCGCCGCGAACATCACGATCACGCCGCCCAGCTTGTCCGGGACCACACGGAGCATCGCGTAGTAGGGCGTGTAGTACCACACCGGCTTGATGTGCGCCGGGGTGACCAGGCGGTTGGCTTCGGTGAAGTTGTCGTGTTCGAGGAACCAGCCGCCGAAGGCCGGCGCGAAGAACACGATGAAGGCACAGATCACCAGGAAGAAGCTGGCTCCGAAGATGTCCTTGACCGTGTAGTACGGGTGGAAGGGAATGCCATCGGTCGGCTTGTTCGGATCCCAGCGGTTGCCCTTCGGGCCCTTCTTGATGTCGACGCCTTCGGGGTTGTTCGAGCCGACTTCATGCAGCGCGCCCAGGTGCAGCACGACCAGCAGCAGCAGGACCAGCGGCAGCGCGATCACGTGCAGCGCGAAGAAGCGGTTGAGCGTGGCGTCGCTGGGCAGGTAGTCGCCCATGATCCACTCAGTCAGCGCGCCGCCGATGTACGGAATGGCGCCGAACAGCGAGATGATCACCTTCGCGCCCCAGAACGACATCTGGCCCCATGGCAGCACGTAGCCCAGGAAGGCTTCGGCCATCAGCACGAGGTAGATGAGCATGCCGAGGATCCACACCAGTTCGCGCGGCTTCTGGTACGAGCCGTACATCAGGCCGCGGAACATGTGCAGGTAGACCACGATGAAGAACATCGAGGCGCCAGTGCTGTGCATGTAGCGGATCAGCCAGCCCCACTCGACGTCGCGCATGATGTACTCGACCGAGGCGAAGGCTTCCGCGCCGCTCGGCTTGTAGTGCATCGTGAGGAAGATACCGGTGACGATCTGGTTGACCAGCACCAGCAGCGCGAGCGAACCGAAGTAGTACCAGAGGTTGAAGTTCTTCGGCGCGTAGTATTCCGACATGTGCTTGCGGTACGCCGGCATCAGGGCCGGCGCGCGCTCGTTCACCCAGTCAATCACGCCGTTGGCGGTACGCATCAGGACGTTGGACATGGATTACGCTCCCT
The DNA here is from genome assembly GCF_042677005.1 of Lysobacter brunescens. Classification (NCBI taxonomy): domain Bacteria; kingdom Pseudomonadati; phylum Pseudomonadota; class Gammaproteobacteria; order Lysobacterales; family Lysobacteraceae; genus Lysobacter; species Lysobacter brunescens. The sequence continues at coordinate 74,722 of NZ_JBHTIF010000005.1, forward strand.
GCGGATCGACGCCGATGACGAGGGTGTTGTCGTCGGCGAAATGGTGCGGCGGCACCGGGAGGTTGGTCGGCGCCGGGACGCCCTGGTACACGCGACCGGCCATGTCGAACTTCGACTTGTGGCAGGGGCAGAAGTAGCCGCCCTTCCATTCCGGATCGAACGGCTCGGGGCGGATCTCGGCCTTCATCTCCGGCGAGCAGCCCAGGTGGGTGCACAGGCCGACAAGGACCGAAATCTCCGGCTTGATCGAGCGGAATTCGTTGACCGCGTACTTGGGCTGCTGGTCCGGATTCATGGACTTGGGATCGCGCAGCGTGCCGTCGAGGCCCGGCAGGGCCTCCAGCACGGCCTTGGAGCGCTTGACGATCCAGATCGGCTGGCCGCGCCACTCGGCGGTGATGCGCTGGCCTTCGGTCAGGCTGCTGATGTCGACGGTCACCGGCGCGCCGGCGAGCTTCGCGCGGGCGCTGGGATTCCAGGACTTGATGAACGGTATGGCGGCACCTGCGACACCGACGGCACCCACCACGGCGGTGGACGCGGTCAGGAAGCGGCGACGCCCCGCATCAACCGGTTGCGCGCCGCCACCGTGGTGGTCGGACCCGCTCGAGACTTCTTTTGCCATCCGGCACTCCGCGAAACGTGGCTACGTGAATGTGGCTGCTTGCGATCGACCGACCTCGTCCCCGAAGCCGACCTGCAAAGACTCCGAAGTGTAACGGAACGCTGAATCCGCCGACAATCGTTATGGACTTTCCGATGACCATCCCCGCCTCCGGCCGGGGCGGAAAGGGCGACGCGGGTCTCAGCCGGGGGCTACCGCCCACCCGGACTCCGGCAGGCAGGGGGCGCTAGAGGACCCCGCGGTAGCGGTCGGCGAGCACGCGGACGCGCTGCACGTAGAGGCGGGTCTCGCTGTAGGGCGGCACGCCCTTGTAGCGGTCGACGGCGCCTTCGCCGGCGTTGTAGCCGGCGGCGGCCAGGGTCAGGTCGCCGTTGTAGCGCTTGAGCAGCCAGGCGAGGTACTGCACCCCGCCACGGATGTTCTGGCTGGCGTCGAAGGCGTTGCTCACCCCGAACCGGCGCGCGGTGGCGGGCATCAGCTGCATCAGCCCCTGGGCACCGACCCGGGAGAGCGCATTGGGGTTGAAGGAGGATTCTGCGTGGATGATCGCGCGGACGATGGCCTCGTCGACCCCGTGCTGCTGGGCGGCGGCGCGGATCTCGTTGGCATAGGCCACGGTGTTCAGGCGCAGGGTGCCGAAGTTGACCCCGGGCAGCGGCGCGCAGGCATAGCAGGTCTCGACGAAGCTGTAGGGGATCGTGCGCAGCGCGGTCGCGCCGACCACGCCCTTCGGCGGCTTACTGGTGTAGTGGCGGACGCCGTCCTTGATGTACGAGTAGACCTGCCCCTGCACGCGCCGGGTCGTGCCCTGGCGCGGCATCGGGGCCGGTGTCGGCGCGGCCGCGCCCGTGGCCGGCGCTGCGGACACGGCATCCGTGGCGGCAGGGGCCGGGGCGGACACAGGCACGGCGGTTGGCGCGGGCGGCGTCGCGGGCATTGCGCGCGCAGGGGCCGGCGATGGCGTGTAGCTGGTGACAGCCCGGCATTTCGCGCCAGGCACGCGCTTGCTCGCGTAGGTCAGGCCGCCATCCGGGCTTTCGCAACGGTATACGGTCCCTGCCCGGGCAGGCAGGGCGCAGGCCGCCGCCAGCAGGATGCCGAATGCGAGTATCGACTGGACCGGATGCATGGCGCGGAGTGTCTCCGGATTGTGAACGTTTGCCAAGTCCTTGATTGACAAAAGGACGATTGGTTCCCCGATGGGCTGCGAACGGCGTCGCGTAGACTATCCGGCCTTCCCGCCATCACCGGCCCGGCATCAGCGCCGCGCCCCGGAGACCGCCATGACCGACCTGCTTGCCGCCGATGCGGCCGCCCCCGCCGCTTCCGCCCCCTCGGCCGCCGGCCCGAAGAAGCTCTACATCCAGACCCACGGCTGCCAGATGAACGAGTACGACTCGGCGAAGATGGCCGAGGTACTGGGCGCCGAGGAAGGCATGGTGATGACGGAGAACGCCGAAGAAGCCGACGTGATCCTGATCAATACCTGCTCGATCCGCGAAAAGGCGCAGGAGAAGGTGTTCAGCCAGCTCGGCCGCTGGCGCCAGCTCAAGGGCGGCGAGCGGCCGGTGGTGATCGGCGTCGGCGGCTGCGTGGCCAGCCAGGAGGGCGAGGCGATCATCAAGCGCGCGCCCTTCGTCGATCTGGTCTTCGGGCCGCAGACCCTGCACCGCCTGCCCGAGCTGCTCCGCGCCAAGCGCGAGACCGGCAAGCCGCAGGTCGACATCAGTTTCCCGGAGATCGAGAAGTTCGATCGTCTGCCCGAGCCACGCGCCGAAGGCCCGACCGCTTTCGTCTCGATCATGGAAGGCTGCTCGAAGTACTGCTCGTTCTGCGTGGTGCCCTACACACGCGGCGAGGAGGTCAGCCGGCCGTTCGAGGACGTGCTGGTCGAGGTCGCCCAGCTCGCCGCCCAGGGCGTGCGCGAGGTCACCCTGCTCGGCCAGAACGTCAATGCTTACCGTGGTCCGTACGGAGACGGAGAGATCGCGGACTTGGGCCTGCTGATCCGCGCCGTGGCCGAGATCGACGGCATGGAGCGCATCCGCTTCACCACCTCGCATCCGCTGGAGTTCAGCGACTCGCTGATCGAGGCCTACCGCGACGTGCCGAAACTCGCGAATTTCCTGCACCTGCCGGTGCAGTCCGGCAGCGACCGCATCCTCAGCGCGATGAAGCGAGGCTACACCGCACTGGAATTCAAGCAGAAGATCCGCAAGCTGCGCGCGGTGCGTCCGGACATCTCGATCAGCTCGGACTTCATCGTCGGCTTCCCCGGCGAGACCGATGCGGACTTCGAGAAGACCATGAAGCTGATCGAGGACGTCGGCTTCGACCAGAGCTTCTCCTTCATCTATTCGCGACGCCCGGGCACGCCCGCCGCCGACCTGGAAGACACGGTCAGCGATGCAGAGAAGCACGCGCGTCTCTCGCGCCTGCAGGCCGCGATCAACGACAACGCGAAGCGCATCGCGCAGGCGATGGTGGGCACGACGCAGACCGTGCTGGTGGAAGGCCCCTCGAAGAAGGATCCGAACGAACTCGCCGGCCGCACCGAGAACATGCGCTTCGTGAATTTTCCGACGCCCACCGGCGCGAAACTGGTCGGCCAATTCGTCGATGTGCTCATCACCGATGCGATGAGCAATTCGCTGCGCGGCCGCCTCGCGGGCTGACGCACTGCGCAGCGGACTCCCCGCTGCGCCACCCAATCACTGCCCATCGCATTCGCGCCAGCGACGACTGCGACACTGCAGCGCACTGTCCACCAATGTCCTTCTGCAGCGCAACAACGACAGTCATCGGCCAGACATCGCAGCAATCGCGTTTTCATCGAGGAAAACCCCGGGTCATGCTGCGCGGAGATATCGGTTTTCCGCACGTTTTCGCATTGTGCGCTCGCACATGTCGAACACTTCTGCAGAGCGATTCACGATTTCTGTGAGCGATTGTGCATTGTCGCGCAATCGCTGTTGACAACGTTGTCACCATCTTCCAGCCTGTCCTCGACACGAGCAGGGAATCGACAGCGGCGCATGGCCGCATGCAGATGGCGCAAGACGGCGGCATGCAACAGACGGCACGAAGGCACCGCGCGGGACGATGACGAAAGCGTCCGCGCGGGCACGACGGTTCCGAACGGCAGGACCAGGGAGTGATCGCGATGCACGAATCCGTTTCCGGGCACTGATCCCGGACAGACATGGCCGGTGCCGGCGTCGTAACAGGACCCGGTACGGCATCCACTTCGATACGCAGCGACGGCGCGCACGAACGCGCCGCGGATGCGTTCGTCCAGGCGCGGACCCATCGCCGCGCAGACACATTCCGCGTCGACGCAACGACGCGGTGCGGGACGTTTTTGCGGTTTTCAGGGGGAATGGCGACCGGCCCCCGCCGGTCATCGCATTCAATCGGCCCGGGACATGGGCCGTCACATCGGAGCAAGACGATGCTTTACCCGTCCACAGGAAAGAAACTCGCACTGTCGTGCCTGTTCGCGCTCGCATGGAGTTCCAGCGCGTTCGCGCAGACCGTCAGCTGCAGCGGCGTCCCCGAATGGAACGCCAGCACGCAGTACAAGCCCGGCGACAAGCTGGTCTACCAGGGCCGCCTTTACGAAGCCCAGATCAACATCTGGAACGCACCGCCAACCTATTGCAGCAGCTGCGGCTGGTACAAGGATCTCGGCAGCTGCAGCATCGGCGGCAACCAGTCGCCGAGCGTGTCGCTCACCGCGCCGACGGCCGGCAGCAGCGTCGCTGCAGGTGCGAACATCGCCGTCAGCGCCAACGCCAGCGATGCCGACGGCAGCGTCGCACGCGTGGAATTCTTTCGCGGCACCATGTCGCTCGGCGTCGACACCAGCGCGCCCTACAGCGTGACCTGGAGCGGCGCAGCCGCCGGCAGCTATTCGCTCACCGCCGTCGCCACCGACAACCTCGGCGCCACCGCGACTTCGGCAGCGGTGTCGATCACCGTGCAGCCGCAGTCCGGCGATACGACACCGCCCAGCGTGCCCGCCGGCCTGGCCTCACCCTCGCAGACCAGCAACAGCATCTCGCTGAGCTGGAACGCGTCGACCGACAACGTCGGCGTCGCCGGCTACGACGTGTATCGCGGCGGTACGCTGATCGCCTCGCCCACCGGCACCAGCTATACCGCCACCGGGCTGGTGGCCTCCACCGCGTACAGCTTCCAGGTCCGCGCGCGCGACGCCGCCGGCAATGCGTCGGCGCTCAGTGCCGCATTGTCGGTCAGCACGCAGGCCAATCCGACCGACACCACCGCGCCGAGCGTGCCGGGCGGCCTGTCCTCGCCCTCGCAGACCAGCAACAGCATCGCGCTGAGCTGGAACGCGTCGACCGACAACGTCGGCGTCGCCGGTTACGACGTGTATCGCGGCGGCACGCTGATCGCCTCGCCCACCGGCACCAGCTACACGGCCACCGGGCTGTCGGCATCCACGTCGTACAGCTTCCAGGTGCGCGCACGCGATGCCGCCGGCAATGCGTCGGCGCTCAGCAGTGCGATCACGGTGAGCACGCAGGGCAACCCGCCCGGCGGGAGCAAGCGGATCATCGGCTACTTCGCGCAGTGGGGCATCTACGGCCGCAACTATCGCGTGAAGAACATCGACACCAGCGGCTCGGCAGCGAAGATCACGCACATCAACTACGCCTTCGGCAACGTGCGCAACAACCGCTGCGAAGTCGGCGAGACCATTCCGACCAACGAGCAGACCGGTGCCGGCGGCGATGCATTCGCCGACTACACCAAGGCGTTCAGCGCGGCCGAGAGCGTGAGCGGCGTAGCCGACACCTGGGACCAGAAGCTGCGTGGCAACTGGAACCAGCTCAAGCAGCTCAAGGCCAAGCACCCGAACATCAAGGTACTGATCTCGCTCGGTGGCTGGACCTGGTCGCGCGGCTTCGCAAGCGCGGCACGACCGGAAAACCGCCAGGCCTTCGTCGCCTCGTGCATCGATGCCTACATCAAGGGCAATCTGCCAGTCACCGACAATGCCGGTGGCCCGGGTGCTGCGCTTGGCGTGTTCGACGGCATCGACCTCGACTGGGAGTACCCGGTCGCCTGCGGCCTGAGCTGCGGTACGCCTGAGGACAATGCCAACTTCACGGCGCTGCTGGCCGAGTTCCGCCGCCAGCTCGACGCAGTGCGCCCCGGCCTGCTGCTGACCATCGCCGCCGGCGCCGGCATCGACAAGATCCGCGTCACCGACCCGGGCGCTTACCACCAGTACCTCGACTTCATCAACGTGATGACCTACGACTTCCACGGCACGTGGGAGCCGAAGACCAACCATCACACCGCCCTGTTCGCCTCGCCGCGCGATCCGTCCACCGGCGACCAGCGCTTCTACAACAGCAATGATGCGATCGAAGCCTTCCGCTCGCGCGGCGTGCCTGCGAGCAAGCTGACGCTGGGCATCGGCTTCTACGGACGTGGCTGGACCAACGTTCCCAACGGTGGCACCAACGGCCTCTACCAGAGCGGCACCGCAGCGCCCGGCACGTACGAAGCGGGCAATGAGGACTACAAGGTTCTGCGCAACCTCAACTGGCCGGTGTACACCGACAACGATGCCATGGCGACGTGGATCTACAACGGCACCACCTTCTGGAGCTTCGACACGCCGGCGATGATCCAGACCAAGATGAACTACGTGAAGGCGCAGGGCCTCGGCGGCGCGTTCTTCTGGGAGTTCAGCGGCGACGACGCGAACGGCACGCTCGCCAACGCGATCAAGACCGGTTTGCAGTAAGTCCCGCCCGCGATACCGCGACACACCGAACGCCCCGGCTTGCCGGGGCGTTCTTCATTTAGTGATGCTGCCCCGGCTTCCCGGGGCGTTCTTCTTTTCCGGCCATGCCGCCCCGGCAGTGGCCGCGCGCTTCTTTTTGCACGACCATCGCGCAGCCTGCCCACATTCATGTCCGGGCGCCCGGCGGGATGCCCGTCACGCCTGATCGGCGTATGATCCTGCCCCGACGCGGCCGACCCTCCAGGCCCTGCCGCGCCGCAACAGGCGGCCTCCGTGGCATCGCAACGCCCCTGTCTTCCACCGCCTCCGGATGCGCGGCTCAGCCCGCGCCTCACGACGCCCGGCCCACCAGGGCCACCACCTCCCGCGATGGCGCCCACCGGGCCCACGCGCTACCCTGAGACCCATCATGCAAACCCATGCTGCACACGCCCACAGCCGCGATTTCGCGCTGGACCCGGCCGATCCGGAACGCCTCGCCAACCTCGCCGGCCCCTTCGACGCCCACCTGCGCCAGATCGAACTCCGGCGCGGCGTGCAGATCGCGAACCGCGGCAACCTCTTCCGCGTCAGCGGCGACGACGAGTCGGCAGTCGCCGATGTCGAAAAACTGCTGCGCGCGCTCTACGACGAGGCCGCCGGCACCACCTTCGACGCACACGCCATCCACCTGCGCCTGGGCCCGGACGACGCATCGCCGCGGACCTCCGCCAATGCTGACTACCAGGCACAGGAGGTCGCGGTGAAGGTCAAGCGCGGCACCGTGCGCGGACGCGGTGCCAACCAGCAGAAATACCTGCACCTCATCGCCACCCACGACATCAATTTCGGCATCGGCCCGGCCGGCACCGGCAAGACCTTCCTCGCCGTGGCCATGGCGGTCGAAGCACTGAACTCCTCGCGGATCCAGCGCATCATCCTCGTGCGCCCGGCGGTGGAAGCAGGCGAGAAGCTCGGCTTCCTGCCCGGCGATCTCACCCAGAAGGTCGATCCCTACCTGCGTCCGCTGTACGACGCGCTGTACGAGATGCTCGGCGTCGAAAAGGTCGCGAAACTCCTGGAAAAGAACGTCATCGAGATTGCGCCGCTGGCCTACATGCGCGGACGCACGCTCAACGACGCGTTCGTGATCCTCGACGAAGCGCAGAACACCACCGTCGAGCAGATGAAGATGTTCCTCACCCGCCTCGGCTTCGGCAGCACCGCCGTGGTCACCGGCGACCTCAGCCAGATCGACCTGCCCAAGCACGTGAAATCCGGCCTGCGCGACGCCGTGGACGTGCTGCGCGAGGTCGAGGGCGTCAGCTTCACCTTCTTCGAGGCGCGCGACGTGGTCCGCCATCCGCTGGTGGCGAAGATCGTGCGGGCGTACGAGGCGAAGGCGGCGCATGACGCCCGAGCGAAGCAGAACAACAACACCGGCGACTCGACATGACCCAAGGCCCCACCCGTCTCGATGTCGCCGTCGGCTACGCCGCGCCACGTGCGGGCGTGCCGGCGGCGACGAGTTTCCGCCGCTGGGTCGCGGTCGCGCTGAAAGGGCGCATCCGCGAGGCCGACCTGGCGATCCGCATCGTCGACGAGGAGGAAGGTCGCGCGCTGAACCGGCACTACCGGGGCAAGGACTACGCGACGAATGTGCTCAGCTTCCCCGGCGACCTGCCCGAGGGCGTGAAGCTGCCCAAGGGCGTGACCATGCCGCTGATGGGCGACCTGGTGCTGTGCGCACCGGTGGTGGCGCGCGAGGCCGCCGAACAGGCCAAGCCCGTCGCGCACCACTACGCCCACCTCACCGTCCACGGCGTGCTGCACCTGCTGGGCATGGACCACCAGGACGAGCGCGAGGCCGAGTGCATGGAGCAGCTCGAGCGCGAGATCCTCGCCGAACTGGGCATCGAAGACCCCTACCGGGTCCTCGACTGACACCGTTGCCCCCCCGATGCCCCGCGCCCGCCCCCCGGAGCAGGACGCCAGGGCAATCAATGATTTGTCGTCGCCTGGCGCTCCGCAAAGACAGGCCGGCATGCGCCCCCAGCCCCGCTCCGCTACACTGGTCGCCCCGCCCCACCGGGGCGATGAACCCACTGCAATGCCCGAGGACGACAGTACCCGCACGCAGGACGGCGCCGCCAAGGCCGCCGACCCGACCCGTACCGACAGGAAAGTCGACAACCGCCATCGCTCCTGGCTTTCGCGCCTGAGCGCGGCCATTTCAGGCGAACCGGACAACCAGGAAGACCTGGTCGAGCTGCTGCGCGACGTGCAGGCCGACGGCGTGATCGACGCCGACACCCTGCGCATCATGGAAGGCGCTGTCTCCATTTCCGCCCTCACCGTCGGCGACATCATGGTGCCGCGCGCGCAGATGGTGGTGCTGCCGGTGGACGGCAAGTTCCTGTCGCTGATGCAGCAGGTGGTCGAATCCGGCCACTCGCGCTTCCCGGTGCATGGCGAGGACAAGGACGAGATCCTCGGCATCCTGCTCGCCAAGGACCTGCTGCGCGGCGTGGTCGCCGACAACGGCCCGGGCACGGTCCGCGAACTGCTTCGGCCGGCGGTGCTGGTGCCGGAAAGCAAGCGCCTGGACATCCTGCTGCGCGAGTTCCGCCAGTCGCGCAATCACATGGCGATCGTGATCGACGAATACGGCGGCGTCGGCGGCCTGGTGACCATCGAGGACGTGCTGGAGCAGATCGTCGGCGAGATCGACGACGAGCACGACGATGCAGAGGATCCGAACGCGCTGATCGCAGCGCAGGCCGACGGCCAGTACCTGGTCGACGCGCTCACCCCGATCTCCGACTTCAACACCCGCTTCGGCGCCGACTTCACCGACGACGAGTACGACACCATCGGCGGGCTGATCACCGCTGCGATCGGCCACCTGCCCGAAGCCGGCGAGGAACTGTCGCTGGGTCGCTTCGGTTTCCGCGTCGCACGCGCCGACGCACGCCGCCTGCACACGCTGCACGTGAGCGTGCATGGCGCCTGAGTCCCGGGTGGCCGCCGCGTCCATGCATGCGGCGGTCTTCGTCCGCGCCGCCGCGTTCGTCCTCATCGTCCTGTCCTGCTGGCTGTGCGGCTCACTGGCCGCGCAGGCCGCGCCGCGCATCGGCGTTGCGACGATGGCGCCGGGCGAGATCTTCTTCGAACGCTTCGGCCACAACGCGATCGTCGTGGTCGATGTCGCAGCCGACGGCAGCGTGCGCGGCGAGCCGATCTCCTACAACTTCGGCTACTTCGACATGGAGGAAGCCGGCTTCGTCGGCCGCTTCGTGAAGGGCGAGATGATGTACCTCCTCGTCGAACTGCCCTGGCGGCAGGACCTGCAGTACTACCTCGACAGCGGTCGCGGCGTCACGATCCAGTGGCTGGATCTGGACGACGCGCGCGCCACCGCGCTTGCGGCGGCCCTGGCCGAGAACGCCCGCCCGGAGAACGCCCGCTATCGCTACGACTATTTCGTCGACAACTGCGCCACGCGCGTGCGCGACGCCATCGACCGCGCGCTCGACGGCACGCTCAGGCCGCAGCTGGCGGTCCGCTCGCAGGGCAACACCTATCGTGGCGAAGCGGTGCGCCTGGCCTCGCCGGCGCCGTGGATGTGGCTGGGTTTCGACATCGCGCTCGGGCCGAGTTCCGACCTGCCGCTGTCGCGCTGGGAAGACGCCTACGTGCCGATGCGCTTGGCCGATGGCCTGCGCGACGCGCGCCTGCCCGACGGGCGGCCGCTGGTGCTGCGCGAGGAGCGCGTCGCACCGCATCGCATCGCCCCCGAACCGGCCGAATTCCCGCTGGTCTGGTGGCGCTGGCTGCTCGCCGGCCTGGGCGTGGTGCTGGCCTGGGCGTGGCTGGACGGACGCGCGAAGCGGACCTCCTCAGGCCTCGCGCTTGCCTTCTGGCTGGCCTGCGGCGTGCTGGGCGCGGTGATGCTGTGCGTCTGGCTGGGCACCGAGCACCGCTTCGGCTGGGCGAATCGCAACATCCTGCTGTTCTCGCCGCTGGCGCTGGCCCTGGTGCCGGGCGCATGGCGCCGGATGCGCGGGCGGTCGCCCGGCGCGTTGTTCCACTGGGCCGCGTTGGCCGTGGCGGTCGGCAGCGTGCTGGCCATGCTGCTGGGCTGGACAGAGCGCGTGCCGCAGGCGAATGCGCACTGGGTCGCGCTGCTGCTGCCGATCCACGCGCTGTGGGCGTGGATCGCGTGGCGAAGCAATCCGTCGAGGGATTGATCGTCCATTTCAACGCATGTGGTTCGCGCCGCTGAAAGAAGCGAACGCACGGTGCGAAATCGAGAGATCCGCTTGTCGTGGGAGCGACGCAAGTCGCGACATCCAGGCGTTACCGGGAGGCGGGTCGCGACTTGCGTCGCTCCCACAAACGCAGGGCTCGTCTCGCCGATACCTGTCAGCCCGCCAGCCAGCGCAGGCTCATGCCGACGCCGATCCCGGCCATGAGCACGAGGGCGCCCCAGGTCAGCAGGGTGCCCCAGAACCGTCCGAACGAGGTGCCCGCGCTGCGCGACAGGCCGATCGCATGCAGCACGCGTCCCAGCAACAGGGCGCCGCCGCAGATCCACAGCCACATCGCACCGAGGCCGGACAGCTCCAGCAGGCCGAGCAGGATCAGCGCCATCGGCACGTATTCGACGAAATTGGCGTGCGCCCGCATCTTCTTCATCAGCGGCTTGTCGCCGCCGTCGCCCAGGCCGATCTTCGCGCTGCGGCGATGCGCGACCACGCGCACTGCGAGCAGCAGCAGCAAGAGGACGTGGAGGGAAGCGAACAGCAGGGTGATCTTGGGCATGGGGCGTCCGTGAAGAGAGGGGAATCGCCCTCAGCATGCCATGCGCAGGTGGCCGCCCCAAGCCAGGATTTCACCCAGCAGCGGCAAGCGGATCGCGACATCGAACCGATAGTGTCCGTCTTCGATCCGCTTGCCTGCGTCCACTGCCGGGGCCAGCCACGCCGGCAGCGGGAGTCGCCACAGCCGGCAACCGATCTGCCGCCAGCGCCAGCCACCGCCATCGGTATCGACCATCAACCGGAGCTTCAATGGCCCGGCGCGTTCTTCCCAATGCCCATCGGGCCAGCGGCCGACCGGCCGGAACCACGACACCGCCTCCTGTCCGTCGCCGAAGCGCCGGGCCCAGCGCAGCACGCCGTCCACATGCCGGATGTCGACCACCAATCGCTGTTCCGGCGATGCGGGATCGATGCCGAGCCGGCGCAGCACGCGTCGTCCGATCGTGCCCGCAAGCCCGCGGCCGACGCGGAAGCTGACACGGCCTTCGAGCCGACCACCCTCGCGATGCAGCGACTGCAGCGATGGATGCAGACGCGCGAAGCCATCGCCGAACCAGGCTTCGACCGGCGTCGCGCCGCTCAAGCGTGCAGCGCCCTCGCCTGCAGCGCCGGCACCTCGTGGTCGGTGCCGTAGCGCCCCTTGTCGTCGCGCACCACGCGCGCCAGGGCGCAGTCGGGATCGTGGGTGAAGAACAGGTGCACGCCACGCGAGAGCTTGTCGTCGAGGAAGGCGCGCTTCTCGTCGATCAGCAGTTCGGGATTGCGGTCGTAACCCATGGTGATCGGGACGTGCACCCACGGCCGGCCCGGGATCAGGTCGGCGCAGAACACCACGCCGCCGTGGGCCTCTCCGTCGATGCTCTCCGGGCCGACGATCTCGGCCAGCATCAGCCCGGGCGTGTGGCCGTCGCTGTAGTGGAAACGCACGCTGTCGCCGAGCGCCGCGCAATGCGCGCCATCGACGATCTCCAGCCGGCCACTGGCTTCGAGCAGGCCCGGCAGTTCCGGAATGAAGCTGGCGCGGTCGCGCGGATGCGGCGCCAACGCACGTTCCCAGCAACCGCGACTGACCACGAAGGTGGCATTCGGGAACAGCAGTGACGGCGCCGCGCCTTCGCGCCAGGGCGCGAGCAGGCCGCCGGCATGGTCGAAGTGCAGGTGCGAGAGCACGACGACGTCGATGTCCTCGTGCGAGAAGCCCGCCGCTGCCAGCGAATCGAGAAGCACGTGGCGCTCCTCGACCACGCCGTAACGCTCGCGCAGCTTCGGTTCGAAGAACGCGCCGATGCCGGTCTCGAACAGCACGGCCTTGCCGTTCAGTGGCGAGGCCAGCAGCGCACGGCAGGCCAGTACGATGCGATTCTGCGCGTCGGGCGGCGACCACTTTTCCCACACCGCACGCGGCGCGTTGCCGAACATCGCGCCGCCGTCGAGCTTCTGCGAATTGCCGAGGAGTGACCAGAGTTTCATCGCGGATGCCTCCGTGGATGTCGCGAGCGGATCGTTGTGCAGGGAGATCAGGGCGCCGGCGAGGTGTTCACCACCGCCGCCTTGCCCACCGGATTGCGCGGATCGGTGCCGCCACGCAGCACGTTGGCGCGACGATCCCATTCCACGGTCTGCAGGTTGCCCCAGGCGTCGCTGGAGCGGCGGCCGGCGGGCGCTTCCTTCGGCGAGTTGACGGTGTGGCCCATCGCGCGCAGCGCGGCGACCACGTCGTCCGGCAGCGCGTCGCGCTCGATGCCGATCGCATCGGGCATCCACTGGTGGTGGAAGCGCGGCAGCGCTGCGACCGCCTGCGCGTCCAGGCCATCGGCATAGCCGAGGATGCCGAGCAACACCATGGTGATGATCCGGCTGCCGCCAGGCGTGCCGAGCACCGCCACACGGTCCTGCGACACCATGAAGGTCGGGGTCATCGAGCTGAGCATGCGCTTGCCCGGCTTCGGCGCGTTGGCGGCGTAGCCCATCACCCCGAACGCATTGGGCGTACCGGGCTTGAGCGCGAAATCGTCCATCTCGTTGTTGAGCAGCACGCCGGTGCCGGGCACGACCATGCCCGAGCCGAACAACAGGTTCACCGTCTGCGTGGCCGCGACGCGATTGCCTTCGGCGTCGATGATCGAGAAGTGCGTGGTCTCGTCGTCTTCCATCGGCGTCTGTTCGCCCGACAGCAGGTCGCTGGGCGTGGCCTTGCGCGGGTTGATCGTCGAGCGCTGGCCGGCGGCATAGTCGCGGCTCATCAGCTGGCGCACCGGGATCTTCACGAAATCCGGATCGCCGAGGAAGAAGGTGCGATCGCGGTAGGCGCGGCGCATCGCCTCGACGGTCAGGTGCACGCGCTCGGCCTGTGGCAGTTTCGCCAGGTCCCAGGGTTCGAGCATCTGCAGCATCTGGGCCAGCGCGATGCCGCCGGACGACGGCGGCGGCGAGGTGACGATCTGCCAGCCGTCGTATTCGAAACGCAGCGGCGCGCGCTCGCGGACGCGATAGCCGGCCAGTTCTTCGGCGGTCCAGCGCCCGCCCTCGGCCTTCACGCCGGCGAGCAGCTTCTTCGCCACCGGGCCGCGATAGAAACCGTCGAAGCCCTGCTCAGCCAGCAGTTCGAGCGTGCGCGCCAGGTCGGGCTGCCTGAGGATCTCGCCCTCTTCGGGCGCATCGCCATCGGCGAGGAACACCGCGCGCGTGCCCTTGTAGCGCTCCATCACGTCGCGACGGCTGGCGTAGCCCTTGGCGAACCTCGCGTAGACCGGGAAGCCCTCGCGCGCGATGCGGATCGCCGGCGCCAGCGACGCCTTCAGCGGCAGGCGGCCGTGGTTCGTGGCCAGGTGCACCAGCCCGGCAGGCAGGCCGGGAATGCCCGCCGACCACGGACCGTTCTCGGCGCGGTCGCGGTCGAAGCTGCCGTCTGGCTTGAGGTAGGCCTCCGGCGTGGCCGAGGCCGGCGCGATCTCGCGCGCATCGATGAAATGGTCCTGGCCGGTCTTCGCATCGTGCAGCAGGAAGAATCCGCCGCCGCCGATCCCCGAGGAGATCGGTTCGACCACCGACAGCACCGACGACACCGCGACTGCGGCATCGAAGGCGTTGCCACCCTGGCGCAGGATCTCCAGGCCGGCATCGGTGGCGAGGGCATGCGCACTCGCGATCGCGGCGCCGGGCGGGCGCGCGGCCGTTGCGGTATCGGGTGCCTGCGCGGCCTGCGCATTCGACGACAGGAGCGGCGACAGCAACAGCACCGAGGACAGCGCCGCATGCAGCGCCCAGCGAACGGTCTTCATGGCTCTTCCTTCTGCAGGCGCGCGAGCTTGGCCAGCAAGGCTTCGTGCGACTCGGGGAATTCGGGATCCGGATCGATGCATTCGACCGGACAGACGACGACGCACTGCGGTTCGTCGTAATGGCCGACGCACTCGGTGCAGCGCGCCGGGTCGATCACGTAGATGACTTCGCCCTGCGAGATGGCGCGGTTCGGGCAGGCCGGCTCGCAGACATCGCAGTTGACGCAGAGTTCGTTGATCTTCAGCGACATGGGGGCATCACGGGCTCGCCTGCGGAGGACTGCTTTCCGGCGGCTGGAAAGACGACGGGGACGCGATGGCGCGTCCCCGTCCGTCCGGGATCACCGAAGCGCGATCACTTGGCTTCGACGAAGATGTAGTTGATGCCCGATGCGGACACCGCCGTCTTCACACGCTCGTCGTCCTCGGCCTTGCCGATGAAGACCAGCTTCACGCCCTTGAGCTTGTCCGGCTTCACGTCGGCGAACGCGGCCACGATCATGTCGGCGGTCTTCGCCGAATTCGGCGACGCGAAGGCCAGCATGTTGCCCTTGAGGATGCCGCGCGAGACGTCGGACTTGGCCTTGTCGAGCAGACGGTCGTAGCTGCCCTGGAAGTCGGCGGACGCCTCGGACGGCAGCAGGTAGACGAACGGCGCGCTGGTCACGCCGTCCATGTGCCGGCCGACCACGTCGGTGACGTAGGCGCGCCAGGCGCTGGCGTCGTCGTTGACGGGTGCGCTGACCGGGGCCTTCTCCGCTGCCTTCGGGGCCTCCTCGGCCTTGTTGCAGGCCGCAAGCGGCAGCGCGAGGACGGCGATCATCAGCAGGCGTGCGATGGTGTTCATGAGTCGATCTCCCCTCTGGTGTGGTTCGTGGTGTGGTGGGGTGGAAAGCTGCGCGGCCCCGATGGGCCGTCCGCGCCGATTGTAGTGCACCGGGTCGAGCCCGGGGACGAGGGTTCCCCCGCCCGGCACATCCGGCAATCCGGCTTCCGCAATCCGAGGTCCGCCCCCGTCAGCGGCTCCACTCGGCCAGCAGCGCGCGGTTCACCGCAGGCGGCACGAAGCCCGACACGTCGCCGCCCAGGCGCGCGACTTCGCGCACCAGCGACGACGAAATGAAGCCGTACTGTTCGGCCGGGGTGAGGAACAGGGTCTCGACGTTGGGGATCAGGTGGCGGTTCATGCTCGCCAGCTGGAATTCGTATTCGAAGTCCGACACCGCGCGGAGACCACGCAGCAGTACGCCGGCGCCGATATCGCGGACGAAGTGGGCGAGCAGGCAGTCGAAACCGCGCACCTCGACGTTCGGGAAACGCGACAGCGAATCGCGCGCCAGGTCGACGCGCTGCGCCAGCGGCAGCGCCGGGCGCTTGCCCGGACTCTCGGCGACACCCACCACCAGTCGCTCGAACAGCGGCGCCGCGCGCTCGACCAGGTCGAGATGGCCATTGGTGATCGGGTCGAAGGTGCCGGGATAGACCGCGATCCGGGCGGCGGGAATGACGCTGGAATCCATGCTCATGGTGCGGGCGGGCATCGCTGGCGGGAGAGGCCCGGAGTGTAGCAGCGCACCCCGACCCGTCCGCGACCGTGTGGTTCAGGCGTCGCGACGGTATACGGCATATCGCACGTCGCGCGTCTTGCCTTCACGATGCGGCTGCCAGTCGGCGACGGGCGTCGCATCGGCCTCGTGCGGGGCCTCGACGTACAGCCAGGCATCGTCGGCCATCCGCGCCGCCACCGCGTCCAGCGCCGGCCGCCAGAGGTTCGCGGCGAACGGCGGGTCGACGAAGGCCAGGTCGAAGCCGCCGGGCGCATCGCGCAGCCAGGCCAGGGCATCGGCGCAGACCACCTGGACGCGGTCGCCGTCGGGCAGGCGCGCGGCGATCTGGCGCAGGTTCGCGGCCAGCGCCGGATCGCGCTCGACCAGCACCGCCTCGCGCGCGCCGCGCGACACCGCCTCCAGGCCCAGCGCGCCGCTGCCGGCGAACAGGTCGAGCACGCGCGCCCCGGGCAGGATCGGCTGCAGCCAGTTGAACAGGGTCTCGCGCACCCGGTCCGAGGTCGGCCGCAGCCCGGCCACGTCCGCCACCGGCAGCTTCGTGCCGCGCCAGTGCCCGCCGATGATGCGCACCGTCCCGGGCGTGGCGCCGGCTGGCGCGGATCGCCCGGAAGCGCGGGACGGCGGAGCGGAACGTCGGTTCATCGAGGGGCCGGAAGGGCGGGTGGTAAGATTCGGCATTGTCCAACACCTGCAGCGGTTCGCGCGCACCCGCGCCCCGCACCGCCTCCGAGGCCCCCTTCGCGATGATTTCCTTCTTCCGCCGCAAGAAGCCGGACGCGGCGCCCCCCACGGACTCCACGCCTCTCAGCCCCGCACCGGCGAATCCGCCGGAAGCCGCGCCGCTCGACCCGGTCATCGCCGTCGCCGCAGACATCCCGGTACAACCGACGCCCGAGCCTCCCGCGACGATCGAGCCTCCCGTCGATCCCTCTGCCGCCCTGCCCGCCGCCCCCGGCAAGCCCGGCTGGCGCGAGCGCCTGCGCAACAGCAGCTTCGCTCGCGCCTTCGGCGGCCTGTTCTCCGGCAACCCGCGCCTCGACGACGACCTGCTCGACGAGATCGAGACCGCCCTGCTCACCGCCGATGTCGGCGTGACCGCGACCACGCAGCTGGTCGAATCGCTGCGCAAGCGCATGAAGTCGCGCGAGTTCGCCGACGCCAACGCCCTGCTCGCCGCCTTGCGCGCCGACCTGATCGCGATGCTGCAGCCGGTGGCGAAACCCCTCGTCATCGCCGACGACAAGCCCTTCGTGATCCTCACAGTCGGCGTGAACGGCGTCGGCAAGACGACCACCATCGGCAAGCTCGCGCACCGCTTCAAGGCCGAAGGTCGCAGCCTGATGCTCGCCGCCGGCGACACCTTCCGCGCAGCTGCAGTCGCGCAGCTGCAGGCCTGGGGCGAGCGCAACGGCGTCGCCGTGGTCGCGCAGGGCCAGAACGCGGATGCCGCTTCGGTCGCGTTCGACGCACTGCAGGCCGCGAAGGCGCGCGGCACCGAAGTGCTCATCGCCGACACCGCCGGCCGTCTGCACACGCAGCAGGGCCTGATGGCCGAACTGGGCAAGATCAAGCGCGTGCTCGGCAAGATCGACGCATCCGCGCCGCAGGAAGTGCTGATGGTGATCGACGGCACCACCGGCCAGAACGCGCTCTCGCAGCTGCGCCAGTTCCATGCCGCCGCCGGCGTGACCGGACTGGTGGTGACCAAGCTCGACGGCACCGCCAAGGGCGGCGTGGTGTTCGCCCTGGCCCGCGAATTCGGCATTCCGATCCGCTTCGCCGGCATCGGCGAGCGTCAGGAAGACCTGCGCGTGTTCGACGCCGAAGCCTTCGTCGACGCCTTGCTGCCGGACGCGCTCGGCACCGCGTGAGCGACGCCGGCACCGCCTCGCCCGTAGCTCGGCGTCGCTGGCGGCGGCGCCTGCTCGTCCTCGGCGCGCTGCTGGCCGCGCTGTCGCTGCTCGTCACCTGGCTGCTGCAGCCGAAGCAGCTCGTCCCGCTGATCCTCGATCGCGCCGGCAAGGCGCTGTCGCTGGACATCTCCGCATCGCCCGATGCCGAAGCGCGCCTGCGCGGCACGCCGCAGCTGGTCGTGCGCGACTTCGTCGTGCGCGAACCCGGCGGCGACGCCGTACTGCTGCGCGCGAAACGCGTGCTGCTGTCGCTGCCATGGTCCAGCGTGCGCAGCGCCGGCAAGGATGTGGTGATCCAGCGCGTCGAAGTGGATGCGCCCGAAATTGATCTCGCTGCCGTGCGTGCGTGGCTGGCGAAACGCCCGCCGAGCGAGGAAACAAAGATCCCCGTGCTCCGCGACGGCCTGCGCGTCACCGACGGCCGCCTCGTCGACGGCACGCTGCGCGTCGAAGGCCTCGCGATCGACCTACCCTCGCTGCATGCGCAGCGCCGCGCGCACGCGCGCATCCGTGGCCGCGCGATCGATGGCACGCTGAACCTGCCCTTCGACCTGGTCGTGGCGATGAGTCGTCCTGCGAACAATGCGGGGATTGGCGTCGTCGGCACGCTCGCGTTCGAGGGCGACGACTGGCGCCTGCCCGCCACGATCAAGCTCTCCGGCCCGCTGCGCATCGGCGACGAGGGCATCGCGATGACGCCCGCCACGCTCGGCGCAGCGGCCCGCTACGAATCCGGCGAGACACGCCTGCCCTTCACGCTCGGCCTGCATGGCCCGCTGCGCATCGCCGACGGCACGGCCACGCTGTCGCCCGCCGGCGTCGCGCTGCGCGGCGACGATACGAGCCCCGTTCCGACCTTCGACGCGCACGGCGCGCTGTCGCTGGGCAAGCAGCTGATCCTCCGCCTCGACGGCACGTTGCCGCGCTGGCCCGAGGCTTGGCCGGCGCTGCCGCCGCCGATCTCCACGTCGACCTCGCCGCTGCCGTTCGCGCTGCGCTACGACGGCAGGACCGATCTGTCCGACACCACCGCACTGTCGCTGCGGCGAGACGCCATGGCCTTCGACAGCCGCTTCCGCCCCTACGCCGTGCTCGACTGGCTGGCGCAGGTCGGCGGCTCGCCGCTGCCGCCGCTCGATGGCACGCTGCGCGCGCCGCAGCTGGAGATCTCAGGCGCGACGCTGGAAGGCGTGGATGTCGCGATCGACGATGAAGGTGTCGAATGAGCGAGAAGCCATCGAAGCGAAAGGCCCCTCCTGTGGGAGCGACGCCAGTCGCGACAGCATCCCGCAAGCGCAAGAGCGACGCGACTGGCGTCGCTCCCACAACCACTGTCTCGTCCGCATTGGCGCCGCACTACGCCGATCGCCTGCTTGCCTGGTTCGACGTGTCCGGCCGCCACGACCTGCCCTGGCAGCATCCACGCACGCCATATCGCGTGTGGCTGTCGGAGATCATGCTGCAGCAGACCCAGGTTCGCGTGGTGATCCCGTATTTCGAGCGTTTCGTCGCCGCCCTGCCCGACCTGCCTGCACTCGCCGAAGCCTCGCAGGACGAGGTGATGGCGCTGTGGTCCGGCCTCGGCTACTACGCCCGTGCGCGCAACCTGCATGCAGCGGCGAAACGCTGCGTCGAACTGCACGGCGGCGACTTGCCGCGCGATCTCGACGCGCTGGTCGCGCTGCCCGGCATCGGTCGCAGCACCGCCGGTGCGATCCTGTCGCAGGCCTGGGGCGATCCCTTCCCGATCCTCGACGGCAACGTCAAACGCGTGCTCAGCCGGGTGTTCGGCGTCGAAGGCTGGCCGGGCCTGCCCGCGAACGAAAAGCGGCTGTGGTCGATCGCGGAATCGCTGCTGCCCGATGCGCGGCTCGCCGACTACACGCAGGCGCAGATGGACTTCGGTGCGACGCTCTGTACGCGCCACGATCCCGCCTGCGTGCTGTGTCCGCTGCAGGACGACTGCATCGCGCGTCGCGAGGGCCGTACCGACGAACTGCCGACGCCCAAGCCCGGCAAGCCGCTGCCCGAACGCTGGGCCGTCGTGCTGCTGCTGCGCGATGCAGAGGGCCGCGTACTGCTGCAGCGCCGGCCATCGACCGGCATCTGGGCCGCGCTGTGGTCGCTGCCGGAAGCGCCCGATCACGATGCCGCGCGTCACTGGTTCGATGCGCACATCGACGGCGACTACGACGACGCCACAACGCTGGACGATGTGCACCACGGATTCACGCACTACCGCCTGCTGATGCACCCGCGCGTGTGGCGAGGCGTCGCGCTGCGCGGGGCGATCGCGGACAATGCCGACGAGACACCGCCGCTGCGCTGGGTGTCGCGCGCCGAGTTCGACGCCCTGGGCATCCCCGCACCGGTCCGCACCCTGATCACACGCCCCCATTCCTGAGAGACACGAGCCGATGGCCCGCACCGTATTCTGCGAACACGAACAACGCGAAACCGATGGCCTGGATTTCCCGCCGTGGCCCGGCGAACTCGGCCAGCGCGTCTACACGCGCATCGGCAAGGGCGCCTGGCAGAAATGGCTGGTCCACCAGACGATGCTGATCAACGAAAACCGCCTCTCGCCTATGAACCCGGAGCACCGCAAGTTCCTGCAGGGCGAGATGGAGAAGTTCCTGTTCGGCGACGGCGCGGAGAAGCCCGCCGGCTACGTACCCGAAGCGCCTACGGCCTGAGATCAGCCACCGGAGGCCTGCGTCGGCGCAGGCTCGTCGGTGGCGCGGCGCATCTTGCGCTCCTCGCGCAGCCGCTTCTCGTCGGCACGCAGCGCCTTGACGTTCAAGGGACGGATTTCCCGGATCTGGCAGGTGCTCGGCCCGCCTGCGACACCGCGCACGTAGACCTGGTCGAAGCGCGCGCTGATCCGGCCACCGAAGCTGCGGATGCCGATGCTGTCGGCGAAGTCCAGACCGATGCACGGGCCGTGCACCTCGATCAGATACGCCTGGCTGGGGCGCGTCCACAGCGCGAAGGCCTTATCGCCCAAGGGCGTCCAGCCGCTGTAGCTGCCGAGATACTGGATGCTGTCGACCGGCTCGCCTGCATGGCTGCGGTACAGCGCGATGCGCTCGGCCTCACGGGCCGCGGGATCGGTGGCGCAGGCGGTCGAGGATGCGGCTGCGATCAGCACGAGCGAAAGGACGAGGGCGCGGGTCATCATGGCGGTCTCCGGGGGACGCGGATGTCGGTGTTCGTCCGCGATGATGCGCCTCCCCACCGGCGAGGCAAAGCACCCCCGCCGCACGATTCAGCACGGAGCCGGCTTGCTCTCCCCCGGATCACCCCGTATCATTGTCGGCTCAGCGTGGCCGGGTAGCTCAGTTGGTAGAGCAGGGGATTGAAAATCCCCGTGTCGGGGGTTCGATTCCCTCCCCGGCCACCACGCATTCCAAAGCCGCGCACTGCGCGGCTTTTTTCATGGGCGACACATCGCCTGGTGTCATGGACGCATCCCGCCGACGAACGCGCGTCGGCGCTGTGGCACCATCTGCAGCCCTCCCCCGCAGGAACCGATGCCATGATCCAACGCTTCGATGTCGGCGCACGCCTGTCCGAAATGGCGGTGCACGGAAACACGGTCTATCTCGCCGGCCAGATCGCCGATGACGCCAGTCAGGACATCCGCGGCCAGACCCGGCAGGTGCTCGACGCGATCGACGCGCTGCTCGCGCGGGCCGGCAGCGACCGCAGCAGGATTCTCATGGCCCAGATCTACCTCGCCGACCTGGCCGATTTCGCGGGCATGAACGAGATCTGGGACGCCTGGGTGCCCGCCGGCAACGCGCCGCCGCGCGCCACGGTGCAAGCCGCGCTCGCGAAGCCGGAGTGGAAGGTCGAGATCGTCGTGACCGCTGCGGTCTGATTGCGGTCCGGCGAAACGCGAAACGAAAAAGCCCCGCGAAGATCACGGGGCTTTTTCGTTTGCGCCGCCGCCGTGCATTGCGACACGGATGCGACACATCACATCGTATGCGTCGGCTTGTCCGAGTTGAGGATGCCGGCAAGGATCGCCTCGATCTTGCCCTTGATCGCATCGCCTTCGGGCGTCTCGGCGAACTGCACGCCGATGCCGGCGACGCGGTTGCCCTGCGCGCCTGCGGGCGTGACCCACGACACCTTGCCGGCGACCGGCAGGCGCTCGGTGGATTCGGGCAGGGTCAGGAGCAGGAAGACTTCGTCGCCGATGAAGTAGCGCTTGGGCGTTGGGACGAACACGCCGCCGCCCTTGAGGAAGGGCATGTAGGCCTGGAAGAGCGCGTTCTTGTCCTTCACCGCGAGCGAGAGGATGCCTTGGCGGGCACCGCCGGCGGCCGTGGGCTTCATGTTCATCGTCTGCCTCCAGAAGTCGTCTGCGATGCCCCGGCGCGCCACTGCGCGAGCAGTTCCACCAGCGCGAGGTCCGCGCGCACCGTGGTCCGCAGCAGGTCGCGGGTGCGGTTGGCGGCATCGAACCAGGTTGCGAGCGTGCGGATTCTCGACGGATCGGTCAAGCGCCCGGCTTCGGCGACGGCGAGGTCGGCGGCGTGGCGCAGGCGGAGGTCGAGGTCGCCGGCATCGACCCAGCGTTTGGCGGTCTCCATCGTCGAACGCTCGTTGCGCGCCACGGCCTGCAGGTCGGCGGCGACTTCGCGACGCATGGCCAAGCCACCGTCGCGCAGCCAGGCATCGGCCAGGCCGGGATGGCCGCGCGCGGCGTCGAGCGCTTCGCGCACGGCGCTGTCCGCGTGCCCCTGCGCGCGCAGCCAGGCCTCGGCTTCGTCGAGCGGCGGCAAGCGGAACTCCAGGCGCTGGCAGCGGCTGCGGATGGTCGCCGGCAGGCGCGCGGGGTTGGCGCTGATCAGCCACAGGTAGCGGCCGGGCTGCGGCTCTTCGAGCGTCTTCAGCAGCGCGTTGCAGGCGGCGTGGTTGATCGCGTCGGCCGGGTCGATGATGGTGACCTGCGAACGGCCGTACTGCGCGGTCAATGCGAGCTTTTCCGAGAGCTTGCGGATCTGCTCGATCACGATCTCGGTGCGCGGCTTGTCGGTCTTGTCGTTGACCTCGTGGCCGACCAGCAACAGATCGGGATGCCCGGCATGGCCGAATGGATGCGAGGGCGAGCCGTCGGGCCGCACTTCCAGCGGGTCGCGCTGCACGCGGTGCGCGAACAGCAGGCAGCCGCGACAACGTCCGCAGGCGTCCTCGCCCGGCGCACGGGCTTCGCACAGCAGGCGCCGCGCCAGGCGTTCGGCGAGCGCGCGCTTGCCCAGGTGTGCAGGACCGCAGAACAGCAGGCCATGGCCGAGGCGACCGCTGTCGAGCGCGGCAACGGCCTGGTCGTGGATGCGCTGCTGCCAAGGCGCGAGCGGGGGGAGTTCGAGGTTCATGCGCGAGCCTGCCTCGGGGATCCGGGCGAAAGCAAATCCCCCCTGCCCCCCTTTTGCAAAGGGGGGGAAGTCACGAGGTGCTTCGATCCTGTCGCAAGCTGCAACGACATCGCGCAGCGACGACGCACGCCCCCTTTGCAAAAGGGGGCCGACGTCCGCGCAGCGGTCGGCGCGGGGATTTGCGGTGGCGTCATGTGCGGCGTCAGGCTCATGCAAACCCGCCGCGATCGATGAACATGCGCAGGATCGCCACGGCGTCGCCGGCGACGACCGAGGCCGGCTGCGAGGCATCGATCACGCGCACGCGTGCGGGTTCGGCGCGGGCGCGGGCGAGGAAACCTGCACGCACGCGCTCGAAGAAATCGTCGCGCTCGCGTTCGATGCGATCCGGGTAGAGATCGCGCCCCAGCGTGCGCTCGCGGCCCTGCGACACGCCGAGGTCGAGCAGCAATGTCAGGCCGGGCCGGATGCCGACCACGCGGCGTTCGAGTTCGGCGATGAACGCGAGGTCGAGCCCGCGTCCGCCGCCCTGGTAGGCGTAGCTCGAATCGGTGAAGCGGTCGCTGATCACCCACGCGCCGCGCGCCAGCGCCGGCAGCACGGTCTCGCGCACGTGCTGCGCGCGCGAGGCGAACATCAGCAGCAGTTCGGTCTCGGCGGCGATGCGCTCGCCGTCGGGGTTGAGCAGCAATTCGCGGATGCGTTCGGCCAGCGGCGTGCCGCCGGGTTCGCGTGTGCTGACCACGTCGCGACCTTCGCGCAGCAGGGCGTCGCGCAGCGCGTTGAGCACGGTGGTCTTGCCCGCGCCCTCCCCGCCTTCGAGCGAGACGAAACGCGGATGCGTCGCGATGTCGTCGACGGCGTCGGTCATTGCGCCTGCGCCTGCTGCTGGCGGTAGCGCTGCAGGTACTGGGCCACGGCCGCCTGGTGCTCGCCATAGGTCCTGGTGAACACGTGGCGGCCGCTGCCGTCGCCCACGGCGACGAAGAACAGCGCGTCGCCGGGCGCGGGCTTCGCGGTGGCCTGCAGCGCGTCGCGGCCGGGCATGGCGATCGGCGTCGGCGGGAGTCCGTCGCGGGTGTAGGTGTTGTACGGCGTGTCGGTGCGCAGGTCGGCCTTGCGAATGTTGCCGGCGTAGCTGCTGCCCATGCCGTAGATCACGGTGGGATCCGTTTCCAGGCGCATCGGCACCTTCAGGCGACGGACGAACACGCCGGCGATCTGCGGGCGCTCGCTGGCGATGCCGGTTTCCTTCTCGACGATCGAGGCCAGCGTCTGCAGTTCGTACGGCGTGCGCAGCGGCAGGCCCTCGTCACGGCCGGCCCAGGCCTCGGCCACGGCCTTGTCCATCGCGGTCGCGGCGCGCTTGAGCACGTCGAGGTCGGTGTCGCTGCGGGTGTAGAGATAGGTTTCGGGCAGGAAACGGCCTTCGGGATGTTCGCCGCCGCGACCGAGCGCGCGCATCAGCGCGGCGTCGTCCATGTCGGCAGTGGTCTGCTTCAGCGGCGTGGCCTTGGCCAGCGCGGCGCGCAGGTCGCGGATGTTCCAGCCTTCGACGATCGTGAAGCGGTAGCTCAGCACCTTGCCGTCGCGCATGCGCTCCAGCAGCGTGCGCGGCGTCATGCCCGGTTCCAGCGCGTATTCACCGACCTGGATCTTGCCGGCCGCGCCGGTGGATTTCGCAAGCAGCCGCCAATGCAGCGCATCCACCTCGACGCCTTGCGCAGCGAGCGTGCGCAGCACCTTCGGCAGCGAGTCGCCGGGTTCGACCACCAGCGTCTCGCCCGCCTCGATCCCGGTCATCGGCGCATCGGCGAAACCGTCGTAGCGCTGCCAGGCGAAGAACGCGATCGCGCCGACGCCGAGCGCGAACACCAGTGCGATGAGCAGCACGATCTTGATGAGCCGCTTCAGGATGTGCTTCAAGCCCACGGGGAACCTCGATCGATGACGGGAAAGGCGGGATGCGCGTCGGCAAGGCGGCGCAGGGCCTCGCCGACGGCCGGATGCGGCGACCACGCATGGTCGCCCAGCCGGGCCACGGGCAGGATACCGCGCGCGGCGTTGCACAGGACCACGGCCTGCGCGGACAGCACATCGTCGGGCGTCAGCCGGTGTTCGGTGGCGTCGAGCGCAGGCAGCGCCCAGGCGCGGCAGACCCCGGCCACGCCGCAGCGGTCGATCGGCGGCGTCCACCAGCGGCCGTCGCGCAGGACGAAGACATTGGCGGCGGTGGCGCAGACGACATCGCCGTCGGCATCGCGCATCAGGCCCTCGTCGATGCCGTCATCGGACCACTCCACGCGCGCCAGCACCTGTTCGAGCCGGTTGCAGTGCTTGATCCCGGCAAGCGCCGGCTGCGCCGCCAGGCGCAGGTCGCACCAGCGCAGCACCAGACCACCGGAGCGCGGCGCGGGCGGCAGTGGCGAAGCCGACACCAGCCACACCGGCGGCACGTCGCGCGGTGGCGCGTAACCGCGACCGCCACTGCCCCGGGTCAGGACGAGCTTGATGACGGCGTCGGAATGCGCATGCAGCAGGTCGCGCAGCGCCGCATCCAGTGCGGCGTCCGACGGCATCGCGATGCCCAATCTCGCTGCCCCACGCCTGAGCCGTTCGCGATGGGCGGACCACCACGGGATGACACCACCGACCGCGCGCATCGTCTCGAACACGCCGTCGCCGTAGGCCAGGCCTCGGCCGGCGGCGAGCACGGTGTCGATGTCGTCATCGACCGGCGCATCGCCCACGAAGACGCACGGGACGGACGGCGGGGTCCGCGACGGATGCGTCACGCGCCGACTCCCAGCGCCTTGAGCAGGCCGCGCGCCTTGGCGCGGGTTTCGTCGAGTTCGCGCTGCGGGTCGGAGTCGGCGACGATGCCGGCGCCGGTGCGGAAGCGCAGCGTGTCGCCTTCGACTTCGGCGCTGCGGATCAGGATGTTGAGGTCGAGGTCGCCGTCGCGGTTCAACCAGCCGAATGCGCCGGTATAGGCGCCGCGACCGGTATTTTCCAGCTCGGCGATGATCTGCATGCAGCGTACCTTCGGGCAGCCGGTGATCGTGCCGCCCGGGAACACCGCGCGGATCACGCCGCCGGGCGTGACCTCGGGCCGCAGGTGGCCGCGCACGTTGCTGACGATGTGGTGCACGTGCGAATAGCTTTCGACCGTCATCAGTTCGTCGACCTCGACGCTGCCCGGCGTGCAGACGCGGCCGAGGTCGTTGCGTTCGAGATCGATCAGCATCACGTGCTCGGCGCGTTCCTTCGGGTTGCCGACCAGTTCGCGGATGCGCGCGGCATCGTCGTCGCCGGGAAAGCGCGGACGCGTGCCGGCGATCGGCCGAGTCTCGACCACGTCGCCGCGCACCGACACCAGGCGCTCCGGCGAGGAGCTGACCACGGCCCAGGGGCGGCCGTCGGTTTCGCCCGCGAGCAGGCCGGCGAACGGCGCCGGGCTCGCCGCGCGCAGGCGGTCGTACAGCATCGCAGGATCCAGTGCGTCGTCGAAACGCGCACGCCAGGCGCGGGACAGGTTGACCTGGAAGATGTCGCCGGCCGCGAGGTAATCGAGGATGCGGCGCACGCCATCGGTGAAGGCCTCAGGCGCGTCGTCCTCGATCGCCAGCGGTGCGCGCCACACCGGCAGCGGCACGGGCGCCGGCGCGGCAAGGTCGACGACGATGGCATCGAGCAGCGCCTCGTGGCCGGTTTCGGCGATGGCGAAGCACTCGCCGGTGACGTGGTCGCGCAGCACCGCAGCCGGGCAGCGCATCGCCAGCGCGACGGGGAGCGTGCCTGGGGCCTGCGGCAATCGCAGCACCGGCTCGACCTGCGCCGCGAGTTCGTAGGCGAGGAACAGCGCCCAACCGCCACGGAACGGCCAGCGCGGCTCCTCCCGTGGCACGCGCAGCGCCTGCCATGCGTGGTCGAGCGCGGCGAGGAAATCCTGACCGACGACATCGCCGCCGGCATCGCGCACGCTGCCGTCGCGATCCAGCCGCAGGGACGCACCATCGGCGACCAGCAGCATGTCCCAACGGCCGAGCGCATGCCCGGCGACCAGCGACGACGACGTGGACTGCAGCAGCAGCGGATAGCGCGCCGGCGCCTGCCGGTGCAGGCGCAGCAGATCGCAATCCGCAGGCAAGGCGCGGGTGACGATCATGCGCGGGACCCTCGAAACGTGGAGAAGGCGGGTATCGCGGTCAGATGCGGCCGAACACGAGCGAGCCGTTGGTGCCGCCGAAGCCGAAGCCGTTCGACACCACCACGTCGACCTTCGCCTCGCGCGCCACGTTCGGCACGTAGTCGAGGTCGCAGCCTTCGCTGGGGTTTTCGAGGTTGATCGTCGGCGGGATGACGCCGGTGTGCAGCGCCATCACCGAGAAGATCGCCTCCACGCCGCCGGCCGCGCCGAGCAGATGGCCGGTCATCGACTTGGTCGAGGACACCATCGTCTTGTAGGCGTGGTCGCCGAGCGTGCGCTTGATCGCCATCGTCTCGGCGAGGTCGCCCAGCGGCGTGGACGTGCCATGCGCGTTGAGGTAGCCGATGCGGTCGACGCTGACGCCGGCGTCGCGGATCGCTGCGGTCATGCAGCGCGCTGCGCCCTCGCCGTCCTCGCTGGGCGCGGTCATGTGGAAGGCGTCGGAGCTGGCACCGAAGCCGATCAGCTCGCAGTAGATGCGCGCGCCGCGCGCCTTCGCGTATTCGTATTCCTCCAGCACGAGGATGCCGGCGCCATCGCCGAGCACGAAGCCGTCGCGTTCGGTATCCCAGGGACGCGAGGCGCGCTCGGGATCGTCGTTGCGCGTGGACATCGCCTTCATCGCGCAGAAGCCGCCCATCGCGCTGGGCGTGGAGCCGCGCTCGGCGCCGCCGGCGATCATCACGTCGGCATCGCCGTACTGGATCAGCCGCATCGCCACGCCGATCGAATGATTCGAGGTCGCGCAGGCGGACACGGCGGAGAAATTGGGGCCCTTGGCGCCGGTCATCAGCGAGACCTGGCCGGGCAGCATGTTGATGATGGTGCTGGGCACGTAGAACGGCGACACCTTGCGCGGGCCGCCTTCGTGCAGCTTGATGGTCTGCTGCTCGATGCCGAGCAGGCCGCCGATGCCCGAACCGATCACCGCGCCGATGCGGTCGGCGTTGGCGTCGTCGATCTCCAGGCCGGCATCGCGGATGGCCATGAAACTCGCGGCGACGCCGTAATGGATGAACTCATCCATCTTCTTGGCGTCCTTGGCGGAAATCCACGGCGACGAGTCGAAATCCTTGACCTGGCCCACGATGCGGGTGGTCATCGCGGACGCGTCGAAATGGGTGACCGGACCGATGCCGGAGCGCCCGTTGACGATGCCGTCCCAGCTGCTGGCGAGGTCATTGCCCAGCGGCGACACGATGCCCATACCGGTGACGACGACTCGACGCTTCGACATGCTTTGATCCTCACTGCTCGCCCGACGACGACGATGACACGCACCGCCATGCACGGGACGTTTGTTGACGTCTGGCCAAAACGCGCAGGGCCGCGATGCGGCCCCGGCGTGCGCCCGGGCGTGCGGCCCGGGCCTGGGTACGAGACCCGATTACTTGACGTGGGCCTTGATGTAATCGATGGCGGCCTGCACGGTGCCGATCTTCTCGGCCTCTTCGTCCGGAATCTCGCACTCGAACTCTTCTTCGAGGGCCATCACCAGCTCGACGGTGTCGAGCGAGTCCGCGCCGAGATCGTCGACGAACGATGCGCTGTTGGTGACTTCCTCTTCCTTGACGCCAAGCTGTTCGACCACGATTTTCTTGACGCGTTCTTCGATGCTGCTCATGAGTGTTGTACTCCGGAAGGATTGTTGCGGTGGATAGTGTAAGGGAAAGCCGAGCCCGAGGTGGGGCGCGGCCGTTCTTTTCGATTCAATGACTTAGCGTCGAGCCCCCTGATCGACCGGCGCGCGCCGGGCTCAAGGCATGTACATGCCGCCATTGACGTGGAGGGTTTCGCCGGTGATGTAGGCACCCGTGGGACCGGCGAGGAAAGCGACCGCATTGGCGATGTCGGCGGCGTCGCCAAGGCGGCCGAGCGCGATCTGACCCAGGAGGGCTTCGCGCGCCGCATCGGGCAGCGCACGGGTCATGTCGGTGTCGATGAAACCAGGCGCCACGACATTCACGGTGATGCCGCGCGAACCGATCTCCTTCGCCAGCGACTTGCTGAACGCGATGATCCCGGCCTTGGCGGCAGCGTAGTTGGTCTGCCCCGGGTTGCCGGTGACGCCGACGACCGAGGCGATGCTGATGATGCGGCCCTTGCGCGCCTTCATCATCCCGCGCATCACCGCCTTGCTGGTGCGGTAGACGCTGGTGAGGTTGGTCTGCAGGATCGAATCCCACTCCTCGTCCTTCATCCGCATCAGCAGGTTGTCGCGGGTGATGCCGGCATTGTTGACGAGGATCGAGATCGCGCCGAATTCCTTCGCGATCGCGTCCACCAGCGCCTCGACCTCGGCGCCGTTGGCCACGTCGAGCTTGCGGCCGTGGCCGCCCAGCGGCGCCAGGCGCTCGCCGATGGCCTGCGCGCCGGCGTCGGAGGTCGCGGTGCCGATGACGGTCGCGCCCTGCGCGGCCAGCAGGTCGGCGATCGCAGCGCCGATGCCCCGGCTGGCGCCGGTCACGAGTGCGATGTCGCCTTGCAGCGGCTTGGTGTTCATGGTGTCGATGCTCATGTCGGAAACGGTGGGGGACGCGATGAGGTCGGCGCGACGGACGCGCCGTGGCTCATCGCCAGGCGTCGAGTGCGGCCTCGAAATCGCCGACGGCGCCCAGCGCGCGGTTTTCGATCGTCTTGTCGATGCGCTTGTTGAGGCCGCCCAGCACCTTGCCCGGGCCGCACTCGGCGATGCGGGTCACGCCGCGCGCGGCCAGCGCCTGCACGCAGCCGGTCCACTGCACCGGCAGGTAGAGCTGGCGCACCAGCGCATCGCGGATGGCCTGGATGCCGTCATGCACTTCGGCATCAACGTTCTGCACGACCGGGATCGACGGCGCGCGCCAGTCCAGGCCATGCATGGCCTCGGCGAGGCGATTGGCGGCATCGCGCATGAGCGGCGTATGCGAGGGCACGCTGACCGCGAGGCGGGTCACCATGCGCGCACCGCCTGCCTTGAGCAGTTCGCTGGCGCGGTCGACGGCCTCGGCGTGGCCGCCGATGACGATCTGCCCGGGGGAATTGAAGTTGGCGGGGACCACGATGCCGGTGCCCGAGGCTTCGACGCAGGCCTCGGCGACCACGGCGTCGTCCAGGCCGATCACGGCCGCCATCGCGCCACTGCCTTCCGGCGAGGCGTCCTGCATCAGCTGGCCGCGGATGCGCACCAGGTGCGCGGCCTCGCGCAGCGACAACGCGCCGGCGGCGACCAGGGCGCTGTACTCGCCCAGGCTGTGTCCGGCCAGCACGACCGGCGTGGCACCGCCCTGCGACTGCCACAGCCGCCACACGGCGACGCCGGCGGCGAGCAGCGCCGGCTGGGTGAACTCGGTGCGGTTGAGCAGTTCCACCGGGCCGCCCTGCGACAGCGCCCAGAGGTCGGTGCCGGCGCCGTCGGAGGCTTCCTCGAAGGTGTCGCGGACCAGTCCATGGCGCTCGGACAGCTCGGCCAGCATGCCGACGGACTGGGAACCCTGTCCGGGAAACACGAAGGCCAGTGTCGGATCGGTCGGGGCGACTGCAGTCACGCGGGGGTCCAGCTCGAAACGGGACGGGGATGATAAGGTCGAAAGCCCCGGTCTGTCTGTACGACGGCGTATGCCGGCAGGCGGGGATCGGCACGCGCGGACGGGTTGCGGGGAGGCGGAAACGACAAGGGCCCGCCGATTGGCGAGCCCCTGCTGTCCTGTCTTTTGTCGTGTCGGATGCGCGCGTCGCGCGGACGCGGCCGGGGATCAGTAGCGCAGCAGCGCCGATCCCCAGGTGAAACCGCCGCCGAAAGCCTCCAGCAATAGCAGCTGGCCGCGCTGCACCTTGCCCGAACGCACGGCCAGGTCGAGGGCCAGCGGCACCGAGCCGGCCGAGGTGTTGCCATGCTTGTCGACGGTAACGATCACGCGCTCCATCGGCATATCCAGGCGCTTGGCCGTGGCCTCGATGATGCGCAGGTTGGCCTGGTGCGGGATCAGCCAGTCGATGTCGTGGCGATCGAGGTTGTTGGCTTCGAGCGTCTCCTCGACCACCGAGTCCAGCGCCTTGACCGCATGCTTGAACACTTCGTTGCCGGTCATCAGCACGCGCACGCCGGCATTGGGCTCGTCCGGCTTGAAACCGGCCGAGACGCCGACCGGGTTCCACAGCAGCTCCTTCTTGCCGCCGTCGGCGTGCAGATGGGTGCTGAGCACGCCGGTCTCTTCGTCGGCCTTCAGCACCACTGCGCCGGCGCCGTCGCCGAACAGCACGCAGGTGCCGCGATCGTTCCAGTCCAGCATGCGCGTCAGGGTTTCCGCACCGATCACCAGCGCCGTCTTCACCGCGCCGGAGCGGATGAACTTGTCGGCGACGGTCAGCGCGTAGATGAAGCCCGAGCAGGCGGCGTTCACGTCGAACGCGGCGCAGCCCTCGGCACCGAGACGGTGCTGGATGAGGCAGGCCGTGGACGGGAAGATCAGGTCGGGCGTGGTCGTGCCGACGACGATGAGTTCGAGCTCGGACGGCTGCACGCCGGCGGCTTCGAGCGCACGCAGGGCGGCCTGATAGCCCAGTTCGGAGGTGGTTTCCTCCGCGGAGGCGACGTGCCGCTGGCGGATGCCGGTGCGGGTCGCGATCCACTCGTCGCTGGTGTCGACGATCTTCGCCAGATCGTCGTTGGTGACGACCTTGGCCGGCAGGTGGCTGCCGGTGCCCGCGATGCGCGCGTACACCTGCCTGCTGGAAGCCTGCGGGTTGGATCCGGGTGTGTTCATGTCCGCCCTGTCACGCCTGTCGAGTCAGTGCACCGACGCCCGCGCACTCCAGCGCGACGACGGTGACGATCCTGTCCGAACGCGCCAAACCGGACGCGTGCACCACAAACGAGCGCGCCGCACGAACGGGAGTCGCGCGGCACGGATTGTCGCTGTCGGCGCCGAAGCGCCGCGTGCGATCACTCTTCGTCGGCGATCTTGACCTTCGGCGCGATGACCTGGCGGCCGCGGTAGTAGCCGTCCTTGGTGATGTGGTGGCGCAGGTGGATCTCGCCCGAGGTCGGATCGGTGGCGAGCTGCTTGGCGGTCAGCGCATCGTGCGAACGACGCTGGCCACGACGGGACGGGGTGACGCGGGATTTCTGCACAGCCATGGAAATTGCTCCAACGTGATACGCAATCGTGTGAAAAGTGGCGGAACGCGGCGCGAACGCGCGTTCCCGTGACTTTGGTTCAACTCAGGTTTTCTTGAGCGCCGCCAGCGCCGCGAACGGGTTGGCGACCGCTTCTTCTTCCGCCGTCGCGGCCCAGTCGCGCTCGACCGCTTCGCTGCCCGGCATGGCCGGCACCAGCGGCACGGCGAGGATCAACTCGTCCTCGACCAGGTCCGCCGGCCGCATCGCGCCGTCGGCGTCGACTTCAAGCGCTTCGTAGCCTTCCGGCAGAGACGCATCGACGGTGTCGTCGCTGGCGTCGCGCACGAGGGCGAAGCGCTGGTCGATGACGACCGGAAACACGAATCGCTGCAACGTGCGCTGGCAGACCAGCGGCAGATCGGCATCGACGCGCAAGGCCACGAACGGCACCTGCAGCACGTCGTGACCGAATTCGAGGGCGAAGCGAGCTTCTCCTTCGGTATCGGCCAGCAGATCGCGGAGGCGGGGCATCGCGGCCAGCGGCAGGCGTCCGTCGAAACAGCGCCGCGCTGCCACCATGCGCCAAGCGTCCAGTACGTCGGGCACTTCAGCGGACATAAGACGCGAAATGGTAGGGGCCGGGGGTGCCCCTGTCAAACCATGGGGACGCCCGGACGCATGATTTGCCCCCGGCGGCGGCTGGCGGCAGACTGTCCTCCCCGTCTCCGGGCCAGTCGCGTGACCGCCTTCTCCTTTCCCGTCGTCAGTGCCGTGTTCACGATCGTGATCGTGGGCGGTCTGGGCCTGATCTGGTGGATGTCCCGCCGCACCGATCCCCGCCAGCGCGCCGTGACCGAGCTGCTGGACGCCGCCGATGCGCTCGAATCCCGCCTGCGTACCGCCCGTGCCGAGATCGAATCGATCACCGGGGGCGAGGACGAGACCGTCCGCACCGCCCTGCAGGAAATGCTGCGCCAGCGCCTGTGGCTGCAGCAGCACGGGTCGACCGCCTCGCTGCGCAAGCTCCAGGACATGCGCGCTTCGCTGGACCAGGCCCGAAACCGGATCGACCAGCAGCTCACCCTGGTGCAGCAGGCCCGCGGCCCGCAGACCTGACCCGACCTTTCGCCCGCTTCCGCCATGCCACGACTGATCCTCGCCTCGACCTCGACCTACCGTCGCACCCTGCTCGAACGCCTCGGCCTGCCCTTCGACACCGTGCGCCCCGACGTCGACGAGACACCGCTTTCCGACGAGACACCGCAGGCCCTGGCCGTGCGCCTGGCGCGGGCGAAGGCCGAGGCGGTGCTCAACCCGGGCCAGCCGGACCTGTGGGCGATCGGCTCCGACCAGGTGGCCGAACTCGACGAGGAGCCGCTGGGCAAGCCCGGCAGCGCGGCGCGCGCCGAGGCGCAGCTGCGGGCGATGTCGGGCCGCGAGGTGCGGTTCCTGACAGCCGTGTGCCTGGCCGGCCCGGGCGGCCGCCGGCTGGAGGCGCTGGACGTGACCACCGTGCACTTCCGGCCGCTGTCCAATGGCGAGATCGCCCGTTACGTCGACCGCGAGCGCCCGCTGGACTGCGCCGGCAGCTTCAAGTCCGAGGGTCTGGGCATCGCCCTGTTCGAGGCGATCGAGAACCGCGACCCGACCGCGCTGGTCGGTCTGCCGCTGATCGCCACCGCCCGCCTGCTGCGCGAAGCGGGGTTCGTGGCGCCCTGATCGCGCGGCCCGGGGCTCGCTCCGCTGCGCTGATCACGAACTTCTCGCGTAGAGCGGAGCTTGCTCCGCTCGTTCTTCCCGGGCAAAGCATGAGCGGAGGAAGCTCCGCTCTACAAGGGAGGCATCACCGCAGTTCGATCACCTGCGACGGCCAGTCCTCGACGCTGCCGTCGCGGCCGTGCAGACGCAGGCCGAGGCGGTAGCGGCCGGGCGGGCGGTCGCCGAGGTCGAGCCAGACATCGAAGCCGACATTCGGCTGCTGCGGGTCGGTGGAGCCGCCTTCGCGCCATTTCGACCAGAAGCCGACGACCTCCGGGCGGGCGATGCCGTAGACCGCCTTCGAGACCACCTGGCCGTCGACCAGCGCCTCGACCTTCCTCAGCCCGACGCCGTCCTTGAAGGCCCAGCCGCGCAGTTCGAAGCGGCGGGAGACGGACCCATGGCCGGCGGGCAGATCGATCCAGGCCATCGCCGGGGTCGTGCACGTGCCGGCGGCGCGGCGCGGCGGCAGACGGAACAGCAGGAAGCGCTGACGGCCGTGGTCGATGTGCAGCACGCGCGGCGGCGGCAGCGGGCCGACCATGGCGCAGAGGTCGTGATAGCGGCGTAGCAGCTGGCGGTATCCGACATCGCTGGCGCCGACGACCAGCAGCACCGGCGCCTCGCCGAGCGTGGCGCGGTCGCGCACCAGCAGGTTCCAAAGGACGAGCTGCGGCGCGCGGCCATGATGGGCGTTGAGCGGATGGTCCAGGACCGGGATGCGCGCGTCGTCGAGCGCGAAGCCCAGCTCGGCGCCGATCTTGAAGTTGTCGGCGAGCAGGCGGGTGCCCGGTGGCATCGCCGCGCGCTCGGCCCGGACCGCCTCGGCCAGCACGTCCCAGCCGGCGAAATTCGATGGATAGGCCTTGCCGTCGGCCAGACGCTCGCGCAGCGAGGGTGTGGCGGCCACGGCGTAGTAGCCGAGACCGGCCACCAGCCCGAGACCGGCCAGTCCCCAGGCCAGGCGACGCCACGCCGGCCGCCAGCCGGCGAGCACCGGCGCGGCCAGAGGCAGCAGGGCCAGGTAGGCCGGCAGCGGCCAATGGAAGCTGACGCGCTCGCTGTCGGCGAAAAAACCGAGCAGGAAGAAGCCACCGAACACGGCCACACCCGACAGCGCGAGGTAGCGCACGCCGGCCATGCGGTCGACGCGCAGCCCGTCGATGCCACCGCGCAGGAGCGCGAGCAGCAGCAGCGGACTGGCGAAGGCGGCCTGCACCAGCAGGAACTGGACACCGTCGGGATGGAAGGCCCAGGGATGGCGCTCGACCAGCTGGAAACGAAGCCCGGCATCGGCGTTGGCGAGGTTCCACGACAGCAGCGGCAGCCACGCCAGCGCACCGATGGCCACGGCGCCCCAGACCCGGGCGTCGCGCAGCGCCGTGCGGCCTTCGCGCAGCCACAGCAGGGCGAGGAAACCGACGCCGATCACCGCAACGAAGCGGTAGTGGGTCAATCCGCCGATCGCCAGACCCGCTGCGAGCAGGCCGGCCCCGGTCCAGTCGACGCCGCGCAGCAGTCGCGTGCCGGCGTCGAGACAGAGCACCGTCGCCAGCGCCAGCGGCACGTCGGGCAGACCCAGC
This sequence comes from Lysobacter brunescens, assembly GCF_042677005.1. Taxonomy (NCBI): domain Bacteria; kingdom Pseudomonadati; phylum Pseudomonadota; class Gammaproteobacteria; order Lysobacterales; family Lysobacteraceae; genus Lysobacter; species Lysobacter brunescens. The sequence continues at coordinate 110,732 of NZ_JBHTIF010000005.1, forward strand.
ACGCCCAGCGTGCCGAGCAGCGGCAGGAGCACGGCGAGCGACCCGGCCTGCCATGCCAGGTCGGGCGAGAACCGGGCCTCGCCGAGTTCGCGGCGGGCGATGCGCACGATCCACCACGGCAGCAGGGCGACGATCAGCAGGAACGGCAGGCGCAACGCGAACTCCGAATGCCCGGCCACGGTCTGACCGACGCGCGCCAGCCAGGCGGTGAAGCCCGGCAGGTCGGAATAGGCCCAGGCCGGATGCCGGCTTTCCTGCCAGTAGAAGGCTTCGTCGACGAAGAGCGGCAGGCGCGCGGCGAGCACGCATTTGGCGAGCAGCACGCAGGTCCAGAGTGCGATGAAGGTCCGCCTGCTGCGCATCCCGCCCGAATCCGTTCGCTGCGTCATCCCGTAGTCTCGCTACACTGCCGATTCATTTCCGTTTCTCTCCATCCAGACTGCCGGAGCACGCCTTGTCGACAGCCCTCGAGTGCCGCACATGCTAAACGACGACCTGCACGACGCCCTCAAGCGCGCACAGGCGCAGGTCAACCAGTGGGTACTGGGCAAGCCCCACGAGGTGCGGCTGGCATTCGTGGCCCTGCTGTCCGACGGCCACGTGCTGATCGAGGACCTGCCGGGGCTGGGCAAGACGACCCTGGCGCATGCACTCGCGGCCAGCCTCGGCCTGGGATTCCAGCGCGTGCAGTTCACCTCGGACCTGCTGCCGTCGGACATCGTCGGCGTGTCGGTCTACGACGCGCAGGCGCGCCAGTTCCAGTTCCATCCCGGCCCGGTGTTCACCCAGGTGCTGCTGGCGGACGAGATCAACCGCGCGCCGCCGCGCACGCAGAGCGCGCTGCTGGAGGCGATGGCCGAGCACCAGGTCACCATCGACGGCGTGACCCGCGCCCTGCCCGATCCCTTCTTCGTGATCGCCACCCAGAACCCGGTGGACCTGTCGGGTACCTACCCGCTGCCGGATTCGCAGCTCGACCGCTTCCTGCTGCGCCTGCACCTGGGCTACCCGCCGGAGGACGCCGAACGCGCCCTGCTCGCCGGCAGCGACCGCCGCGACCTGATCGCCAACAGCGAGGCCGTGCTCGATCCCGATCGCGTGCGCGCCCTGCGCCACGCGGTCACCGACGTGCACGCCAGCGAGGCGCTGGTCGCCTACGTGCAGCGCCTGCTCGCACGCAGCCGCCACCACCCGGGCGTGCGCGTCGGGCTGTCGCCGCGCGCGGGCATCGCGCTGCTGCGTGCGGCGCGCGCGCATGCGTTGCTGCTCGGTCGCAGCCACGCGCTCCCGGACGACGTGCAGGCGCTCTTCATCCAGGTGGCCGCGCACCGGCTGGTGGCCGATGCCGATGGCGGCGATGGCGCGACCCTGGCGAAGTCGATCCTGCATGCGGTAGCGGTGGATTGATCCGCCCACGGTCGCCGCGCCGATGAGCCGCCTCCTCGCCCGCATCCGCAGCCGCATCGAAGCCCGCACCGCGACCTGGGCCCGCCCGCGCGCGCCGGAAGTGCTGCCGGTGCGCTTCAACCGCCGGCGCATCTACGTGCTGCCCACCGGTTTCGGCCTGTTCTTCGCTGCGCTGCTGGCCGCGATGCTGCTGGGCGCGCTGAACTACAACAACAATCCGGCCCTGCTGTTGGCGCTGCTGCTCGCCGGCGCGGCGCACACCGGACTGTTCGCCGCGCACCTGCAGCTGTCGGGGCTGAGCATCACCGCGATCGGCGCCGAACCGGTGAGCGCCGGCAAGCCGCTGCAGCTGCGCGTGCATGCGCGCGCCGAGCCCGGGCGCGAACGCCGCGGCCTGCGCCTGGCCTGCGGCGAGCATCGTGCGTCGCTGTCGCTGGACCAGGGCAGCGGCGAAGCGGTCATCGAACTGCCGACCCAGTGTCGCGGCTGGCTGGAACCCGGCCGCCTGCGCATCTGGACCACGCGTCCGCTCGGCCTGGTCGTGGCATGGGGCTATGTCTGGCCCGACGCGCCGCTGCTGGTCTACCCGGCGCCGGAAACGCATGGCCCACCGCTGCCCGAAGGCGGTGGCGACCGCGCGATCGCCCGCGTGCATCCCAGCGGCGACGACGTGCATCACCTGCGCGCCTACCGGCGCGGCGATTCGCGACGGGCGATCGCCTGGAAACCGTCGGCGCGGCGCAACGAACTGCTGGTGCGCGAATACGAACAGCCGATGGGCGCCGATATCGACCTGGACTGGAGCCTGCTGGGCCACCTGCCCTACGAGCAGCGCATCCGCCGGCTCGCGCGCTGGGTGGACGATGCCGAACGCGGCGGTCGTCGCTATCGGCTGATGCTGCCGGGGCAGCCCGCGCTGGGCCCGGCGCAGGGCGCGTCCCACCGCCACGCCTGCCTGAAGGCGCTGGCCTTGCTGCCCGAGGGAGGCGGCCATGGCTGAGACCGCCGCGTCCCGCAGCGCCCCGGCACTGGCCGTGCCTCCTCTGGACCCGCTGTCGCGCCGCTGGGCCCTGGCGGCGGCCCTGCTCTGCCTGCTGCCGCTGCTGCTGCAGATGCCGGGCAGCCTGACCCTCGGCATCGGCGCGGTCGCGCTGGCGGTGCCGCTGCTGGCCCGCGATGGCCATGCGCCGGGCTGGCTGCGCTTCGTGCTGATCGCCGCCCTGCTCGGCACGGTGATGACGCTGTACGGCTTCCGTTTCGGCCGCGACACCGGCTGCGCGATGCTGGCGACGATGCTCGCGCTCAAGCCCGTGGAGATGCGCTCGCTGCGCGACGCGCGCAGCCTGCTGGGCTTCGCGCTGTTCGCGCCGTTTGCGACCTTCCTCCTCGACCAGGGACCGCTGTCGCTGTCGCTGGGCCTGGCCGGCGCGGTGGCGGCGCTGACCGCGCTGCACACGCTGTCGGAGATCGAAAGCGATGCGCGCGCGCCGGCACGCCGGCCGTGGTCGCGGCTGGCGATGGTCGCGCGGATGATCGCGATCGGCCTGCCGCTGGCGATGGTGGTGTTCTGGCTGTTCCCGCGCTTCACCTCGCCGCTGTGGGGCGTGCCCGAACGCGCGCTGGCGAAGCCCGGTCTGTCCGACCGCATGTCGCCGGGCGACTGGATCGACCTGATCGCCGACGACACCCCGGCGCTGCGCGTGACGTTCTTCGGCGAAGCGCCGGCGCAGTCGCAGATGTACTGGCGCGGGCATGTGCTGTGGGATTTCGACGGCCGTACCTGGACCTCGGTGGGCTGGTCGCGCGCGATCAGCCGCGCACGCACGCGCCCCGGCCCGCCGCCGGTGGTCTACGACTACGAAATGGAGATCGAGCCGACCGACCGCAGCCAGCTGGTCGCGCTGGAGATGCCCCTGGCCGCGCCGGAAGGCGCGCATCTGTACGGCGACTACACGCTGGTCAGCCGGCAGACGCTCAATGCCCTCACCCGCTGGCGCCTGCGCTCCGCGCCACAGACCGCGCTGGCCGAAACCGATCTGCACCCGACGCTGCGCAGCCTCGCGCTGCGCCTGCCGCCGGGCTACAACCCGCGCACGCTGGACCTGGCCGAGCGCTGGCGGCGCGAAGCCGGTCCGAGCAACCGCACGAGCGATGACGCCATCGTCCGCCGCGCGCTCGACTGGATCCGCGCGGAGTTCGTCTACACCCTCGAAACCCCGCTGCTCGGCCGCAACAGCGTCGACGAATTCCTGTTCGACCAGAAGGCCGGTTTCTGCGAGCACTACAGCAGCGCCTTCGTCGTGCTGATGCGCGGCGCCGGCATCCCGGCACGCGTGGTCACCGGCTATGTCGGCGGCTACCGCAACCCGGTGGGCGGGTACTGGCTCGTCCGCCGCTCGGATGCCCATGCCTGGGCTGAAGTCTGGATCGAAGGCCGCGGCTGGGTGCGCGTGGACCCCACTGCCGCGATCGCGCCGGAGCGCATCTACGACACCATCGACGACCGCCGCCCGGGCGCGCTCGGCGGGTTCTCGGGGCTCAGCCCGGTGTTCGACGTCGGCGACTGGCTGCGGCGCAGCTGGAACGACTTCGTGCTCGGCTACGACGCGCGCCGACAGCGCAACCTGCTGCAATCCTTCGGTATCCCCGATCTCGACACCGGTGCGCTGGTGCGCCTGTTCGTGATCGCCACGGTGCTGGCGATGGCGGGCATGCTCTGGCTGACCACGCGGCAGGAGCGCGAGCGCGATCCGCTGCTGCGTGCCTGGCGGCGGATGGAGCGCCGCTACCGCAAGCTCGGACTGGGACGGCCGTCGCACGAACCGGTCGGCGCCTGGGTCGAGCGCATCGCCGGCGCGCGTCCGGACGCCACCGCACTGAAGGAACTCAGCGCACGTTTCGTGGAATGGCGGTACGCTCGCCATCATGGCGGCGCCGCCAACCTGCGGGCCCTGCTCCGCGACCTGCGCAGGCACCGCCCTTAGCGCATCGAACAAGCTCGCAACGCATTCCTTCAGGAGATCCGCCATGTCCGCCCGCAGTACCGCCTTCGCAGCAGCCGTCACCGCCCTGGCCCTGTCCGGGTGCGCCACCGTCTCCAAGCCGCTCCAGGGCGAATTCACCGCCATCAGCCCGCACCAGGCCATCGAACAGGACAGCACCGGCACCGCCGTGCGCTGGGGTGGCCGGATCGTCCGCACCGAACCGCTCGCCGACCGCACCTGCTTCGAAGTGCTGTCCTCGCGCCTCGACGCCAGCGGCCGCCCCGCCTGGGCCGGCGCCGACGACACCCACGGCCGCTTCATCGCCTGCCGGACCGGCTTCTACGACCCGGCGCTGTTCACCGACAAGCGCGAAGTCACCTTCACGGGCCGCATCGAAGGCTACGAGAACCGCCGCATCGGCGAGTATTCCTACCGCTTCCCGCGCGTCACCGCCGACGTGGTCTACCTGTGGCCCGAGGAAAGCCGCACGCGCGTGATCACCACGCCGTCGCCGTGGCCCTGGTGGGGCTGGTGGTGAACCACGCCGCCGGAACCGGCGCATGAAAAAAGCGGGCTTCGGCCCGCTTTTTTCATGTCCGCATCGCGCAGCCGTCAGGCCTTGGGCGCGTGCTTGTCGCGGTAGCGGAAAGTCAGCCACAGGCCGACCGCGATCGCGTACGACAGGTTCGGCACGAAGGCCTTGTCCAGCGTGGTGACCTTGGACTGCAGCGCGACATAATTGGTGTATGCGGCCTGCGACAGCGTGAACGCGGCGATCATCAGCACCAGCCGGATCGGCACCGGCATGCCCATCCGCAGCGCGATGATGGTGCCTTCCGAGATCAGCACACCGACCAGGAACGGGAACACCGCGCCGATCACGATCAGCGCCACCGGGCTGTCGGCGGCATGCGTGGCCAGCATCATGTCCGCGAAGGTGACGCCCAGCGCGCGGGTGATCAGGAAGGCGAGGAATCCGGTCGAGAACGACATGATCCGCACGTACTGCTCGGCGCCCTCGGATTTCAGGATCACGGTGATCGCGATCCAGATCTGGCTCGCGATGGTGAGCAGGATCAGGATCTGCTCGAGGATGGTGAAGGCGTCCCACTTCATGCGCGATCGTTCTTCCAGGCCCGCCCGGGGGCGGGCACCGGGCGGGAACATAACACAGCCGCCGCGCCGGCCGTCCCGGCGATCATTTGACGATGCGCAGGTGCGTGCGCTTGCGGTCGCCCTGCGACGGCGGACGCGGCCTGGAGGCGCGGCGCCAGTAGAGGATCGTCAGCCAGCCGAACACCATGCCACCGAGGTGCGCGAAGTGCGCCACGCCCGGTTGCAGGCCGGTGAATCCCAGCAGCAGGGTGATCACGCCGAACAGCAGGACCAGCGTGCGCGCCTTCATCGGCACCGGCGGGATCAACAGCATCACGCGCTGGTTCGGGAACAGCATGCCGTAGCCCAGCAGCAGGCCGAACACGCCGCCGGACGCGCCCACGGTCGGATACGGCGGCTCTCCGGACGACACCGACCAGCTCGCCAGCGCCAGCTGGATCAGTCCGGCACCGGCGACGCAGATCAGGAAGTAAGCGGTGAAACGTCGCGTGCCCCAGGTGTGCTCGAGCTGCGCACCGAACATCACCAGCGCCAGCATGTTCATCAGCAGGTGCGCCAGGTCGGCGTGCAGGAATCCGTAGGTCAGCAACTGCCACGGCATGAAGCCCGGCACTGCGGCCTCGGCCCAGGCCTGCGACAGCCAGGGCCACAGCGCGAGATGTTCGTCGAGGAACGGGCGGAACAGGACGTGTTGCGCGACGAACACCAGCACGTTCGCGATCAACAGCACCTTGGTGGCCGGGGGAAGCCTGGACAACATCCGTGATCCTGCGGGGGAATGGGGGGAGAGACACGCGGACAGCGCGAAGGAAGGCGCTTGCCGGGCGTGCCGCCTATGATACCGGGATGCATTCGCTTCCTTCCCTGAATGCGCAGGATGTCGCGGCCGATGGCGAACGTCTCGCCGACGCGCTGCGCGACCATGGCGCCTGCTGGATCGCCGACTGGCCGCCCCCCGCGCTCCGCGATGCGCTGCGCGACGACCTGCGTCGCCTGCTGGCCGACGGCGGGCTCGCACCGGCTGCAGTGGGCCGCGCCGAGGGCCGCGCGCGTCGAGAGGACATCCGCGCCGACAGCACCTGCTGGCTCGACGATCCGCGCTGCGGCGAGCCTGCGCGCCGCTTCCTCGCCGTCCTCGACGAGGTACGCACGCAGCTCAACCGCCAGCTCTTCCTCGGGCTGCGCAGCGTCGAGGCGCATTACGCCGCCTACCCGCCCGGCGGCGGCTATGCGCGGCACCGCGACCGCTTCCGCGACAGCGACGCGCGACGGGTGTCCTGGGTGACCTACCTCAATGCCGGCTGGAACGACGGGGACGGCGGCGCACTGCGCATCTGGCGCGAGGATGGCGACACCGTCGACCTGCCGCCCGTGGGCGGCAGCGTGTGTTTCCTCAGCGAGCTCGAACACGAAGTCCTGCCCGCAGGGCGCGAACGCCTGTCGATCGCCTGCTGGATGCGCCGCGACTGACCGCGTCGCGCTGTCTGCGGCGATGGATCAGCGGTTCCGGGCGTAGGTCACTTCGACCGCGCGGGCCTCGCGCCCGTCGGGCGCGATGTTGGTCATCACGATGATCAACGCGTCGTCGTCGGGCTGCGTGATCTCGGTTCGCCAGCCCCAGCGCGGACCCGGCGGGGTCTGGCCGTCGCCGTAGCTGCCCAGCACCGAGAAATGCGGCTCGGCGTCCGACCCGGACGAGGTCGAGAACATCATGGCGCTGCCGTTGTGGAAGCTGTCGATCCAGGCGCATTCCCAGCGGCGCTCGTCGACGTGAAAGCCGTACAGCGCCACGCCGGCATGGCTGCGACCGTCGAAGTCCCAAGTGTATTCGTGCAGCAGGAAACGCCCGCCCAGCACCGCGCGCAAGCTGCCCCGTTGCGGGGACTCGGCCGCCAGCATGTCGGGCTCGAACCAGAGGCGGTAGGTGCCTGCCCAATCTCCGGCCATGCGCACCAGACGCTGGTGCGGGCCAGGCCCGGCCTGCGTGCCCGCATCCTCTCGGCTTCCGTCTTCCGTTCCCATGGCGCGCCCTCCCCTCCGGTTTCGGCCAGCGTACTCCACAAGGGCGCTCTGGCGGCAGCGTCGCCCTGCGCATGCGTACGGGTCCGACAAGGCTCGAACCGGGCCGCCGGCCCGGGTCCGGTCGCTAAAAAAATGTTATGAATGCGCCCGGATCGTCTGTACGCACACACGGCGTCCGGGGCGCCAAGGGGAGGCGCTCCTCCGCGGAACACCCATCACAGCTCATTCACGGAAAAGAATTCGGAGGCTCCATGTTCCAATCGAAACTGTCCGCCCGCCGCCCGCGCGTCGGTCCGGTCCCGCGCGTCACCGCGCTCGCCCTCGCCATGGCCCTGACGCTGCCTGCGTTCGCCCAGGACGCGTCGTCGACGGAGGAAGCCTCCGGCGATCTCGACGCCATCACCGTGCTGGGCAGCCGCGCCAAGAACCGCACCGCCGCCGATACGGCCGCACCGGTCGACGTGATCGACAGCGTGCAGCTGGAGCGCACCGGCGCCCGCGAACTGGGCCAGCTCCTGCAGATGCTCGAACCCAGCTTCAACTTCTCGCGCACCACCATCAGCGACGGCACCGACATCCTGCGCCCGGCCACCCTGCGCGCGCTCGGTCCCGACCAGGTACTGGTGCTGGTCAACGGCAAGCGCCGCCACCAGCAGGCGCTGGTCAACGTGCAGCAGACCGTCGCGCGCGGTTCGGCCGGTACCGACATCAACGCGATTCCGATCACCGCGATCCAGCGCATCGAAGTGCTGCGCGACGGCGCCGCGGCGCAGTACGGCTCCGACGCCATCGCCGGCGTGATCAACGTCGTGCTGAAGAAGCAGACCAAGGAGACCCAGGTCTTCTTCGAGGCCGGCCAGACACGCGAAGGCGACGGCACCGTGCTGCACGGCGGCCTCAACCACGGCTTCGAACTCGGCGACGACGGCTTCATCAACCTCAGCGTCGAATACCGCGACCGCGAGGAAACCAACCGCGCCGGCAAGGACACGCTGCGCGTGAGCCCGCCGCGCGTGACCCAGCGCATCGGCGACGCCGATTCCACCGACGCCTACCTGTGGATGAACGGCGGCGTCGGCGTCGGCAGCGGCGAGCTGTACTGGTTCGGCGGCCTCTCCCGCCGCGAAGGCGATTCCTCGGGCTTCTTCCGCAGCGCCGGCGACGGCCGCACGGTGCCCGACCTCTATCCGAACGGCTTCCTGCCCAACCTGATCACCACCGTCGAGGACGGTTCGCTGGCCGTCGGTTACCGCGCCGCGTTCAACGACACCTGGGACTGGGATCTGTCGGTCAACCACGGCCGCAGCCGCTTCGGCTTCCACGAGCGCAACTCGGTCAACGTCAGCTGGTGGTACGAGCCGCTGAACCCGGCCAACCCCGCCGGCCCGCGCTACAACGCCTCGCCCACCTCGGCCGATACCGGCACCTTGAAGTTCCAGCAGACCACGCTGAACTTCGACGTGCGCGGCAGCGTCGACATCGGCGCCAGCGAGCCGCTCAGCCTCGCCACCGGCGTGGAATACCGCCGCGAGGATTACGCCATCGAAGCCGGCGACCCGGTGTCCTACACCTACGGCCGCACCAACAACCCGGCGATCCAGATCCTCAACCAGAACGGCGGTTTCGCCGCGCCGGGCATCCAGGGCTTCCCGGGCTTCTCGCCGAACGAGGAAGTCGACGACGGCCGCAGCAACTACGCGCTCTACGTCGACGCCGAAACCCGCTTCGGCGGCAAGTTCCTGCTCGGCGGCGCGCTGCGCTTCGAGGACTACTCCGACTTCGGCAACACCCTGACCGGCAAGCTGTCGGCGCGTTGGGACATCACCGACACCTTCGCGCTGCGCAGCACGATCGCCACCGGCTTCCGCGCACCGGGCGTGCAGCAGCTGTTCTACAGCCAGCGCTCGACCAACATCGATCCGACGACCGGCCTGCTCGCCGACACCCTGACCGCGCGCCAGGACAGCGCCGTCACCCGCGCCTTCGGCATCGAACCGCTGAAGGAAGAGGAATCGCTGAGCAAGACGATCGGCTTCTCCTGGCGACCGAGCGACAACTTCACGCTCACCGTGGACGCGTTCTGGATCGACATCGACGACCGCATCATCTTCTCCAGCAACATCGCGCCCGAAAGCATCGGCACCAACGGCCTGCCGTGCACGCCGACCAACACCAACTGCCCGATCCGCGCGATCCTGGCGCCGTTCGGCGTGGCCCAGGCGCAGTTCTTCACCAACGCGATCGACACCAAGACCCGCGGCATCGACATCGTCGCCGAGTACAGCACCGAAGCCATCGGCGGCACCCTCGACCTCACCGCGCTGCTGCACTGGAACCAGACCGAAGTCACCGCCCGTCGCTCGCAGTCGGCGATCCTCTCGCCGACCCAGCTGTTCGACGACAGCCAGGTCACGCTGGTCGAGGAAGGACAGCCCGGCGCACGCCACGTGCTGCAGGCGGTGTGGACCCGTGGTGTCTTCGACGGCACGCTGCGCGCGAACTACTACGGCTCGGTCGCCGGCGAAGGCTTCACCCCGGGCTTCAAGCAGACCTGGGACGGCGCCACGCTGTTCGACTTCGCGCTGGGCTTCCAGATCGGCGAAAAGGTCCGCCTGACCCTGGGCAGCAACAACTTCCTCGACACCTACCCCGACAAGTGGGACGAGAACCAGGCGTTCCCGTTCCCGCAGCTGGGCTTCACCTACGGCTGGGAAACGCTGCCGTTCGGCATCAACGGCGCGTACTACTACGCGAAGGTGGACTGGAAGTTCTGACGTCGACGACATCGGTCCCTCCGGATCGAATCGGATCGGAATGTCACGGAAACGGGCGGCGCAAGCCGCCCGTTTCCTTTTGCGGATCCACCATTCGCGCGCCTCCCCCCCGGATCTGCACGACCAGCGGCAACCCCACCCCACGGCATGGCCCGTTCGACCGTGCGCCCACCACGGAGACCGCCCATGCGCCGCATCGCCCGCCCGACACCGCAGCTGCTCGCCGCCGCCATCCTCGCCACGCTCGCGCTGTCCGCCTGCGGCGGACGCCAGGTCTCGGAAGCGCCCCCGGCCGGATCCCGCGCAGGCCAGCTCGCACCGCAGTCCGCCGAAGCCGAATCGGACAAGGCGCTCGACAGCATCGTCGTCACCGGCGCGCGCGTCCGGGAAGGGAATGTCTCCCGACACGCGCGTCGCGTCGCAGCGATCGCACCACCATCGCCGCCCCCGCCTCCGTCCGCACCGCCCCCGGCGCCAATCGTCGCGCAGCACCGGATGGCCTCGCCGATGATCGCCCTCCCGACCGAATCGACCAACACCGAGACCTACGCGGAACGCGAGGACAATCCTGTGAAGCGCGCCAGCGAGGAACCGGTCTCCACCTTCTCCATCGACGTCGATACCGGCAGCTACAGCAACGTGCGCCGGATGCTGCGCAACGGCACGCGGCCGCCTGCGGATGCGGTGCGCGCCGAGGAAATGATCAACTACTTCGACCATGGCCATCCCGGCCCGGCCTCGCTGGCGACGCCGTTCCGCGTCACCACCGAACTGGCTGCCGCGCCGTGGAACGGCAAGCGCCAGCTGCTGATGGTCGGCATCAAGGGCTACGACGTGCCGAAGGCCGAACTGCCGCCGGCGAACCTGGTGTTCCTGATCGACACCTCCGGCTCGATGAACTCGGAAGACAAGCTGCCGCTGCTCAAGCACTCGTTCGCGCAGCTGGTCGAACAGCTGCGTCCGCAGGATCGCGTGAGCATGGTGGTCTACGCCGGCTCCGCAGGCGTGGTGCTCGAACCCACGCCGGGCAGCGAGAAGGACCGCATTCTCGCCGCGCTCGATCGCCTCCAGGCCGGCGGCAGCACCAATGGCGGCCAAGGCATCGAACTCGCCTACGCGATGGCGAAACAGGCCTTCATGAAGGACGGCGTGAATCGCGTCATCCTCGCCACCGACGGCGATTTCAACGTCGGCATCACCGATCGCAAGGCGCTCGAAACGCTGGTCGGCGACCAGCGCAAGCATGGCATCGCGCTGACCACGCTCGGCTTCGGCCAGGGCAACTACAACGACGCCATGGCCGAACGCCTGGCCGATGTCGGTGACGGCAACCATGCCTACATCGACACCCTGCAGGAAGCGCGCAAGGTGCTGGTGCAGGAAATGCAGTCCACGCTGCTGACCATCGCCAAGGACGTGAAGATCCAGATCGAGTTCAACCCGGCCGTGGTCGCCGAATACCGCCTGATCGGCTACGAGAACCGCATGCTGCGCCGCGAGGACTTCGCCAACGATCGCGTCGATGCCGGCGACATCGGTGCCGGCCACGAAGTCACCGCGCTGTACGAACTCACCCTGGTCGGCTCCGACGCCGCGCGCCTGCCGGCGCTGCGCTATGCCGACGCACCGGCGACGAAAGCAGGCACCGCCGGCGAACTTGGACACCTGCGCCTGCGCTACAAGCGCCCCGGCGAGGACACCAGCCGGCTGATCGAACGTCCGGTGTCGCGCCGCGACCTGCGCGCCACGCCCAGTCCCGCGCTGCGCTTCGCCGCCACCGTGGCCGCCTATGCGGACGCCCTGCGCGGCGGGAAGAACATCGACGGCTGGAGCTGGGACGAGATCGCGCGCAGCGCACGGCAGAGCGTCGGCGACGACCCGTGGGCGCTGCGCCGCGAGTTCGTCGAGCTGGTGGACGCCGCGCGCCGCGTCACCGCCGGCGACACGCCGCAGGTCGGCATGATCGCCGACTGACGCGCACCGACCGACCAGACCGAGCATCGCCATGTCCGCCGTCGCCGCTGCCATCGCACCCGCCGCCCGTCGTCGCCTTCGCAGCGCGACGGGCGGCATCGCGTTCGTCTGCGCGGACAACGGCGCGAATGGCTTCACGAATGCCGTCGCACCCCTTAACCTGACCGACATGAACGATGTCGGGGTCGAAATCAGCGACGAACAGCTCATGCTCGCGTACGGCGCGGGCGACGTCGCTGCCTTCGAACAGCTCTACCAGCGGCATCGCGGCAAGCTCTACCGCTTCCTGGCGCGCCAGCTGCACGGCAACGGCGCGCTGGCCGACGAGATGTTCCAGGACGTGTGGCAGCGCGTGGTGTCGGCGCGGCAGAGCTGGAAGCCGGAAGCGCTGTTCACCACCTGGCTGTACCGGATCGCGCACAACCGCCTGGCGGACCACTGGCGGGCGCTGCAGCACCGGCCGCCGGCCCCGGACGATGCCGACGAACGCACCGAACGCGTGCCCGACCACGACACACCGGAACGGCACTTGTCGGAATTCGAGGAAAGGCGAAGGCTTCACCTCGCACTGGAAGAACTGCCGGCGGAACAGCGCGAAGTCGTGCTGCTCCGCCTCGAACAGGACCTGAGTCTGGAGGAAATCGGCGAAGTGACCGGCGTCGGCCGGGAAACGGTCAAATCGCGGTTGCGCTACGCGATGGACAAACTGCGCGCGAGACTGAACCCATGAACCGCCCGAGCGAACCTTTCACCGCGGAAGAACGCGATCTTGCCGAGCGCCTCGCGCGCCTCGGCGGTCCGCGCGAGCCCGCGCCCACGCTCGACGCGAAGATCCTGGCGATGGCGCGCGCGGCGGTCGTCGAGCCCGCAACCGGGCCGGCTGCCGAACCCATCGCCGCGACGACCGCGACGACTGGGGCCGGCGACGACAGCCCGGTGCCGGCGACACCAGCCCCCAGCGATCCCAAGGTCACCCCGCTCACGCCCCGCCCGCGCAAGCCGACGCCACGCTGGCCGCTCGGGCTGAGCCTCGCCGCGTCGCTGGTGCTAGCCGCCGGCATCGGCTGGAAACTGCACGACAACGGTGCCGGCATCGGCGAAGGCGCAGCCGAAACAGCGGTCGCCGCAGCCGAGAGCCCGGAAGCGACGCAGGTCATCATGGTCGAGCCGCCGCTCCAGCGCGAATCGCCGCCGCCCCCGCCACCGATGGAGGCGCCATTCGACAGCGCGATGTCGGCCGATGCCGCCGCGCCGCCTGCGCCCGCCGCACCGGCCGCCCCGCCGCCTCCGGTCGCCAAGCCGGCGCGCGCGCAGGACGCCCCGCAGAACATGGTCTATTCCGCCGAAGCGGCGGCGGACACCCAGCCGCCGGCCGCCATGGCCGCGCCGGCACCGGTCGCCCAGGCGAAGGAAGCGGCGGAGCAGGACAGCTACGACCGCATCGACGTCAGCGGCTCGCGCATCCGCCGCACCGAACGCGAGATCGGCGCCGCCGAGTACACCCGCCGCGAACAGGAGCAGCGCCGTCGCCAGGCCGTGGCGGAACGCGCCGCAGGCGTGGCCGCACCGGTCGTGGCCCCGCCGCCGCCACCGGCGCCCCCGCCGCCGCCCGTCGCGTCGGCACGCGGCAACAGCGGTTTCGTCGGCGATACCGCCGCCACCCGCGACACGCCCAAGACCACGGGCGAGTACGATGATCGCCCGCCGGTTTCCGCAGACTCGCCGGAATTCCGCCAGGCCTGGCTGCAGCGCATCCGCGAACTCCTGGCCAGGGGCGAACAGGCCTGGGCGCGCGAGAGCCTGCGCGAATTCAAGCGTCGCTACCCCGATGCGGAACTGCCGGAAGACCTCAAGCCGCTGGCGGCGACGCTGACCGCGCCCTGAGTCGGGCATACGACACACACCTCGATGCCGCTCGATACCCTGTCCGGCCCGGCCTCGCACCTGCTGGAGGTCAAGCACAGCCGCTTCCTCGCCCAGGCCATGCCCGTGGCCTCGGCCGAAGAGGCACAGGCCGGACTGGCCGCGCTGGGCGATCCGGACGCCACCCACAACTGCTGGGCATGGCGGGTCGGCGGGCAATACCGCTCCAGCGACGACGGCGAACCCGCCGGCACCGCCGGACGCCCGATCCTCGCCGCGATCGACGGCCAGGGCTGCGACCAGGTGCTGGTCGTGGTCACCCGCTGGTACGGCGGCATCAAGCTCGGCGCCGGCGGCCTGGTCCGCGCCTACGGCGGCGCGGCGGCGGAATGCCTGCGCCGCGCCGGGCGCCGGCCGCTGATCGTCCTCTCGGAGTTCGACATCGCCTGCCCCTTCGCCGATCTCGGCGCCGTGCATGCCGCGCTCATCGCCATCGATGCCGCCCGGCTGGACGAGCGCTTCGACGCCGACGGCGCGATCCTGCGCGTGCGCCTGCCTGCGGAACACGCCGACGCGCTGGCGCTGCGTCTGCGCGACGCCACCCGCGACCGCGCACGCCTGTCGCCGGTCATGCCGCCGGCGTAGGATCATTCGCTGCCCCTTCCCCGAGGATTCGACGATGAAACCGTCTTCGCTGCTGCCGCTCGTGCTAGTGCTCGGCCTGACCGCCTGCCAGCAGGCAGAAGAGGCCCAGCCCTCCACCGCCGACACCGCCGCGCCTGCAAACGCGCCGGCCGCACCGGCCACGCCCGCGACCGCGCCGGCGCCCGCGAAGACCGCCGTCGACGTCAAACCCTCGTTCGACTGCGCCGCAGCCGCCAGCGAGGCCGAGAAACTCGTCTGCAAGGATCCGGAACTCGCCGTGCTCGATCGCCGCCTCGCTGAAGTCTTCGCCCGCGCCAAGGCCGCACCGGGCGCCGACCAGGCGCGCCTCGCCGCCGAGCAGCGCGGCTGGGTGAAGGGTCGCGACGACTGCTGGAAGTCCGTCGAACGCAGCCGCTGCGTGTCCGAGGCCTACCTGACCCGCACCGTGCAACTGCAGCTCGACAACGGCGAAACCACCACGCCGGAAGCGACCGCCTACGACTGCGACGACAAGAGCAAGCGCTTCACGGTCGTCTACTACAACGACCTCGACCCGAAGTCCGCCGTCGTCACCTGGGGCGACGACCAGGCCATCGCATTCCCGATGATGGCCGCCAGCGGCGCGCGCTACGGCCGGGAAGGCATGGAGATCTGGGAGCACCAAGGCGAACTGTCGGTCGATTTCTACGGCAACCGCTTCACCTGCCGCGCCGCCGGCAGCACCGCGCCCTGAGTCCTACGGCTTGAATCCGGGTCTCCGCGTCGCCATCCCGCAGACGGCGACGCGAAGACACCTGCGCTCGCAGGCGCCCCCGAGCGGACAGCAGCCCGGACCCTCTCCCCGGGTGGCGAAGGCATCGATCGAATCCTGCCCGTCGGCGCGGATTGGCCGACAATAGCCTGCCCCGCCCTCCCCAACCGCAAGCGTCAAAGGACGCCGCCCCGCTCATGTCCGAACCCGTTCCGTCCTCGGCCAACGCCCCCATCGGCAGCCTGCGCGCGCTGTGGCCCTTCGTCCTCCACCATCGCGCCCTGTTCCTCGGCTGGCTGTGCGCGCTGGCGGTCTCGTCGACGGCCGCCCTGAGCCTGCCGGTGGCGTTCCGGACGATGATCGACGACGGTTTCGTCAAGGGCGCGGCCTCGGACATCGACCGCAGCTTCGTGCTGCTCTTCCTGGTGGCGGTGGCGCTCGCCGTGGGCACGGCCCTGCGCTTCTTCTTCGTCTCGCTACTGGGCGAACGCGTGGTCGCCGACCTGCGCACGCGGCTGTACGGCCATCTCATCAGTCTCGACGCCGGCTTTCACGAGCGCAATCGCAGCGGCGAGCTGGTCTCGCGCCTCACCGCGGACGTCGAGCTGATCCGCAACCTCGTCGGCAGCGCGATGTCGGTCGCCCTGCGCAGTTCGATCACCGTGCTCGGCTCGCTGGTGATGCTGTTCGTGACCAGCCCGCGACTGGCGACCTGGGCGCTGGTCGGCATTCCCGCGACCGTGCTGCCGGTCATGTTCGCCGCACGCTGGGTGCAGAACGCCTCGCGCGGCAGCCAGGACCGCGTCGCCGACGCCAACGCGCTGGCCACCGAAACCCTCGGCGCGGTGCGCACCGTGCAGGCCCACGGCCGCGAAGCCTACGAACGCGGACGCTTCGGCGACGCCGTGATGCGCGCCATAGACGCCGCGCGCCGCCGCATCGGCCTGCAGGCCGGCATCACCGCCGTGATCATCGTGCTGTTCTTCGCCGCGATCACCGTCGTGCTGTGGATGGGCGCGCACGACGTCAACGCCGGGCGGATGAGCCTGGGCACGCTCGCGCAGTTCGTGCTGTACGCGATGTTCGCGGGCGGCTCGGTCGCCGCGCTGGCAGAAACCTGGAACGAACTGCAGCGCGCCGCCGGCGGCATGAGCCGCATCGACGAGCTGCTGGCCGAACGCAACGGCATCCAGCCGCCCGCCTCGCCGGTGACGCTGCCGCCGGCGCTGCGCGGCGACATCCATCTCGATGCGGTGTCCTTCCGCTACCCGCAACGCCCGGACAGGGCTGCGCTGGACGGCTTCACGCTGCACGTGAAACCCGGCGAAACCGTCGCCCTGGTCGGCCCCTCCGGCGCCGGCAAGAGCACGGTATTCTCGCTGCTGCTGCGCTTCCACGACCCGCAGTCCGGTCGCGTGTCGGTCGACGGCATCGACGTGCGCGACTGCGATCCGGTCGCCCTGCGCGAACACATCGCCCTGGTCCCGCAGCAGCCCACGCTGTTCGCGACCAGCGCGCGCGAGAACATCCGCTATGGCCGTCTCGACGCCACCGACGCGGAAATCGAAGCCGCCGCGCGCTCGGCCGAGGCCCACGAGTTCATCGCCGCCCTGCCCAAGGGCTACGAGGAGCAGCTCGGCGAACGCGGCACCACGCTCTCCGGCGGTCAGCAGCAGCGCCTCGCGATCGCCCGCGCGCTGATCAAGGACGCCCCCGTGCTGCTACTCGACGAAGCCACCTCCGCGCTCGACGCACAGAGCGAACGCGCCGTGCAGCACGCGCTGGAGAACCTCATGCGCGGCCGCACCACGCTAGTGATCGCGCACCGGCTCGCCACGATCCTCAAGGCCGACCGTATCGTGGTGATGGACCACGGCCGCATCGTCGCCGAAGGCACGCATGAAGAACTACTCGCGCAGGACGGCCTGTACGCGGAACTGGCGCGGCTGCAGTTCCTGGACTGAAACGCCCTGCATCGCACACGCCCTGTCCACGCACGGAGACCGCTCATGACGCCGGACGACGACAGCACCCGCTACCAAGTCGTGGTGAACCACGAAGAGCAGTATTCGATCTGGCCCGCCGACCGCGCACTGCCCATCGGCTGGCAAGCCGATGGCTTCAGCGGCACCAAGACGGAATGCCTCGCGCACATCGAAGCGGTCTGGACCGACATGCGACCGCTCTCGCTGCGTCGACACATGGAAGAGAACGGCGGACGGTCCTGAGCCCACGCTCGCTGTCTTCGGACATGCAACGCGGCGCCACAACAAACCCGATCTCCGAGGGCATGCAAAGGAAAAAGCCAACCTGCGAAGGCTGGCTTTTCTGTTGCGGGTGGCGCACCCAGAAGGGTGAGGCCACGCTGCTTGCGAAGCGAAGCTTCGCGCGTGGGCGAACGCCCGCCGCGCTGCGGCGGGGCGGGAATTCGAGGGCGCGCGCAAAGAAAAAGCCAACCTTTGCAGGTTGGCTTTTTCTTTGAATATTGGCGCGCCCGGAAGGATTCGAACCTCCGACCCCCAAGTTCGTAGCCTGGTGCTCTATCCAACTGAGCTACGGGCGCGCGGTGAAGAAGCGGAATTGTGCCAACTCGAAACGAATCGGTCAACTCCATCCGAACATTTCAGGATCGAATTCCCTGCTGGGAAACACACTTCGCTACGAGTGCGTGATCGATCCTGACCGTGTGCATGCGCTTGGACGCGTGACGCGGATCCGGGTGAAACAGGGTGGCGGAGAGTGAGGGGTGAGACCGGGGCTGCTGCGGGCCACTGGCCCGTGTCCCGGTCGAACGCCCGCCGCGCTGCGGCGGGCCGGGAATCACCACTCGGCCTTCGCCGGTGAACAACTCACTTGTGAAACAGGGTGGCGGAGAGTGAGGGATTCGAACCCTCGATGGAGCTTTTGACCCCATACTCCCTTAGCAGGGGAGCCCCTTCGGCCTCTCGGGCAACTCTCCGTCGGCGCGCGGTCAACTGCGCGCAGGGTGCAAAGGATACCGGCTCAATCGTCCTGCGGCAAACCCGAATTCGGGCCGTGGCTCGGATGGCCTTCACCGCGCTGGATGCGCTGGTAGATTTCCTCGCGATGAACCGCGACGTCCTTCGGCGCCGTGATCCCGATACGCACCTGGTTGCCTTTGACGCCGAGCACGGTCACCGTGACGGTGTCGCCGATCATCAAGGTTTCGCCAACCCGGCGAGTCAAAATGAGCATTGCAATTCTCCATTGGCCGGCTTCCCCCTCGCCGACACGCTGTCGTTGTTCCGCGACCGATTCTTGTGGGGATGGAATTCCGGAGGCGGACGCAATTGATTTAAGAATACCCGGACACACTCACCGGCGAGAAGCGCCGGTCGTCATGTCGAGCAGGCCAGACGGCCCTTGACCCAATCCTGAACGCCCTCCAGAGCTCCGCGCAGATTCGGGCCATCCTCGCCCCCTCCTTGAGCCATGTCGGGGCGGCCACCGCCTTTGCCCCCGATCTGACCGGCAACGTGCGCCAGCAACTCCCCAGCCTTGACAGGCCCAAGTGCCGTGCCGCTCACCCCCGCAACGAGAGCCACTTTACCATCCGCGGCCCCGGCCAACACGACGACGGCATCACGAAGTTGCTGTTTCAGATGGTCGACGGCCTCGCGCAGGCCCTTGGCGTCCAGGCCCTCGACCCGGGCCGCCAGGACCTTTACGCCACCGACATCGGCGGCGGTCGCAGCGAGGTCGGCCACGGTGGCGGTCGCGGCCTTGGCCTTGAGGGCTTCGATCTCGCGCTCGAGTTTCTTCTGGCGATCGAGCAGGGCGCGCAGCTTGTCGCCGATGTCGGCCGGGTTGCCCCCGAGCAGGTCGGCAGCCTCGTCGAGGCGGCGCTCTTCGCCGGCGATGTAGTCCAGGGCGCCCTGCCCGGTCACGGCCTCGATCCGGCGCACGCCGGCCTGAATGCCGCCTTCGGACACGATCTTGAACAGGCCGATGTCGCCGGTGCGGCGTACGTGCGTGCCGCCACACAGTTCGGTCGACGTGTCGCCCATGCGCAGGACGCGCACGTGCTCGCCGTACTTTTCGCCGAACAGCGCCATCGCCCCGAAATCCAGCGCTTCCTGCATGCCCATGTGGTGCACTTCGGCTTCGCTGTTGGCGCGGATCTCGGCGTTGACGCGGCGTTCGATCTCGGCCAGTTCATCGGCGGTGACTGCCTGGAAATGGCTGAAGTCGAAACGCAGGCGATCCGGCGCGACCAGCGAGCCCTTCTGGGTGACGTGGGTGCCGAGCACGCTGCGCAGGGCGGCGTGCAGCAGATGCGTGGCGCTGTGGTTGAGGATGGTGGCGCCACGACGCGCACCGTCGACCTGGCCCGACAGGCGGTCGCCGCGCTTGAGGCTGCCCGCATCGAGCGTGCCGACATGGCCGAAGAACTGGCCGGCGAACTTCTGGGTATCGGTGACGGCGAACTCGGCGCCCTCGCCCGCCAGCGTGCCGGTATCGCCGACCTGGCCGCCGGACTCGGCGTAGAACGGGGTGCGCGCCAGAATGACGATTGCCTCGTCGCCCGCAACGATGCTTTCCACCGGCGCACCGCCCTTGAGCAGCGCGACGACTTCGAGATCGTCGGCATCGAGGCGATCGTAGCCGAGGAAATCGGTGGGGGTGAGCTGGGCGATGAGTTCCGCCGGCATGGCCACGCCACCGCCGAACTTGCCGGCCTTGCGCGCGCGCTCACGCTGCTCTTCCATCAGGCGTTCGTATTCGGCCGTGACCTCGGCAGACACGTCCGGCAAGCCCTTTTCGCGGAGGATGTCGAGGATCAGGTCCGGCGGGCAGCCATAGGTGTCGTGCAGCTGGAACAGCTGCTCGCCATCGATCGTGCCGGCGCTCTGCGTCAGATAGCCTTCCAGGCGTGCCATGCCCGCATCCAGCGTCTGCGCGAACGCGGCTTCTTCGGCCTTGAGCGCACGCTCGATCAGTGTGCGCTTCTCGACGAGTTCTGGGTACGCCTCGCCCATCGCCTCGATCAACGGCTGGGCCATGCGCCAGAAATTGCCTTCGGCGCTGAGTGCGCCGAGCTTCCAGAAATGACGGATGGCGCGGCGAATGATCCGGCGCAGCACGTAGCCGCGACCGTCGTTCGAAGGCAGCACGCCGTCGACGATGAGGAAGCTGCAGGCGCGGGTGTGGTCGGCGATGACGCGCAGCGACTTGTGTTCGAGGTCGGCGGTGTTCGTGATCGCGGCGGCGGCCTTGATCAGGTGCTGGAACAGGTCGATCTCGTAGTTGCTGTGCACGTGCTGCAGCACGGCTGCGATGCGCTCCAGACCCATGCCGGTATCGACGCAGGGCGCCGGCAGCGGCAGCAGGCTGCCGTCGGGCTGGCGGTCGAACTGCATGAAGACGTTGTTCCAGATCTCGATGTAGCGATCCCCGTCCTCGTCCGGGCTGCCCGGCGGGCCGCCGGCGATGTGGTCGCCGTGGTCGTAGAAGATCTCGGTGCAAGGGCCGCAGGGGCCGGTGTCGGCCATCTGCCAGAAGTTGTCGGATGCGTAGGGTTTGCCCTTGTTGTCGCCGATGCGGATGATCCGCTCCGGCGGCAGGCCGATCTGCTTGTTCCAGATCTCGAAGGCTTCGTCGTCGGTGTGATAGATCGTGACGAGCAGGCGCTCTTTCGGCAATTTCCAGACCTCGGTCAGCAGCTCCCAGGCATAGGCGATGGCGTCCTGCTTGAAGTAGTCGCCGAAGCTGAAGTTGCCCAGCATCTCGAAGAAGGTGTGGTGGCGGGCGGTGTAGCCGACCTGATCGAGGTCGTTGTGCTTGCCGCCGGCGCGCACGCAGCGCTGGCTGGACACGGCGCGGGTGTAGCTGCGCTTCTCGGCGCCGAGGAAGACGTCCTTGAAC
Organism: Lysobacter brunescens; assembly: GCF_042677005.1. Taxonomy (NCBI): domain Bacteria; kingdom Pseudomonadati; phylum Pseudomonadota; class Gammaproteobacteria; order Lysobacterales; family Lysobacteraceae; genus Lysobacter; species Lysobacter brunescens. The sequence continues at coordinate 132,154 of NZ_JBHTIF010000005.1, forward strand.
TGGACCATGCCGGCATTGGTGAACAGCAGGGTCTTGTCGTTGCCCGGGACGAGCGGGCTCGACGGCACCACGGTGTGGCCCTTCGAGCGGAAGAATTCGAGGAAATCGCGGCGGATGTCGGCTGTGGTTTTCATGGCGGGCGGCGAAGATGAGGGGGGCAGTGTCCCCACCCGCGAAGCCGGCACCGTGCCGACGCGGATACGAGCGGACAACCCAAGACCGCCTAGGTTAGCAGGCTGGACAGCCCGATTGACCGTCCAGCGGGGCTTTCGCCGGGAACCACCCGGACCAGCGGCCCCGGAGCGGGCTCAGCAGGCGCCCCGGCGGAAATGGTAATAACCACCCAGCGGCCCCTTCACCAGCATCGTGCCACCGCTCTGGCGAACGATGCGCCAAGTCCGGCCGGCACCGCCGAACAGGGCATGGTCGACTGCGAAGCCGCCCTCGACCCGCTTCAAGGGCATCCAGGGGCCCGCCATCGGTGCTGCCTTGAGCTTGTACTTGACCTGGTTCCCGTTGAAGGTCCATTGCGCGGCGGACGTGGCGTCCTTCTCGCTGTTCTCGTCGATCGACACCGCGTACTCGCACCAGTCGCCGCTCAGGCCACCCCCGGCGCTGGCAGCAGCGCCGCCCTTGATCTGGATGGCTCCGCCCTTGCCGGGCGAGCACGGCTGGTCGCGGTACTCGCTCCCGCCACCGGGAAGGCTGCACTTGTAGACCTCGGCACGGGCCTCATTGGCCACTGCGGTCGCTACGAGCAGAAGACCTGCGAGCATCCGGAACTGTTGCATGTGACGCCCCCCCTGTGGACTTGGAAGGCGTACATGCTGCCCCAGGGAATGACTAAGACAACCCGTTGAAATGTCAGGCGACGTCATCCTCGTCAGGATCGTAGCGGGTCGCCGCGCGGACCTGGTCGCCAGTGAACCCGCGTCGAACCAGGAATTCCGCAGCCTTGCGCTGCAGGGCGCGGTCGTCGAGCGCGCCGGGGAAACGGCGTCGGACCAGGTCGCGGGCGTTGTCGGTCCAGTCGCCGTCGTAGGCCTCGAAGGCGACGGCGACGGCCTCCCGGTCCAGGCCATGGGTCGACAGCTCGGCGCGGATGCGCAGCGGGCCCTGGCCATTGTTCGCCCGGCTGCGAACCAGTTGTTCGGCGAAGCGGTCGTTGCTCTGCCAGCCCTCGGCGGTCATGCGGTCGACCGCCGCCTGCGCCTCGTCCTTGTCGACGCCGCGCGCGGTCAGCTTGCGCGCCAGTTCCTTGCGCGAGTGCTCCCGGCGGACCAGCAGCGACAGGGCGCGCTGCCCTGGGGTTGGTTCGGGACCGCGACGCTTGCGCGGGGCCGGTGCCTTGGCTTCATCGGGTGGATCGATCGACGACATCGCGGTTCGCTCAAGGTGCGGCATGCGCTCGGCGAAAGGCAGAGCATGAAGGGATTTCTGCGGGCATGAAGACGCTTCGGTGCCGCGCAGGGCGATCATGATGCGATCGGCCCTCGCAGAAAGGCCAGGCAACCCCATCCCTGGAGCGACCCGGCGAACGGTCCCACCGGCGAGCGGGGCCGCGATGCGGTGCGGGTTTGGGGCCCCGCGCCGCCGATGCGCCATCCGTGACGCATCGTTGGGGATGGCACGCAGCCATGTGGCTGCGTGGTGCGTCGGGGGCGGGCCGTCCACTGACGAGGTATTCGGGCCCGCCCCCTCTGCGTTCGAACTCAGTCGTCCTGGTCGTCTTCGGCTTCGTTGCGCGGGGCATCGGCCGCCACGAACTGCGAGCGCAGGGCGGCTTCGAGCTTGATGGCGACCGCCGGGTTGTCCTTCATGTACTGGCGGGCGTTTTCCTTGCCCTGGCCGATGCGTTCGCCGTCGTAGCTGTACCAGGCGCCGGACTTCTCGACGAGCTTGGCATCTACGCCCATGTCGATGAGCTCGCCCTCGCGGCTGATGCCTTCGCCATAGAGGATTTCGGTGACGACCTGCTTGAACGGCGGGGCGAGCTTGTTCTTGACGACCTTGACCTTGGTCTGGTTGCCGATGATCTCCTCGCCCTTCTTTATGCTGCCGATGCGGCGGATGTCCAGACGCACCGAGGCGTAGAACTTCAGGGCGTTGCCGCCGGTGGTCACTTCGGGGCTCTGGCCCGGCATCATCACGCCGATCTTCATGCGGAGCTGGTTGATGAAGATGACCAGGCAGTTGCTGCGCTTGATGTTGCCGGTGAGCTTGCGCAGGGCCTGGCTCATCAGGCGGGCCTGCAGGCCGGGCAGCTGGTCGCCCATTTCGCCTTCGATTTCGGCCTTCGGCGTCAGCGCGGCGACCGAGTCGATCACGACGATGTCGACGGCGTTGGAACGCACCAGCATGTCGGCGATTTCCAGCGCCTGCTCGCCGGTGTCGGGCTGCGAGAGCAGCAGGTCGTCGATGTTGACGCCGAGCTTCTGCGCATAGATCGGGTCGAGCGCGTGCTCGGCGTCGATGAAGGCGGCGGTGCCGCCGGCCTTCTGGCATTCGGCGATGGTCTGCAGGGTGAGCGTGGTCTTGCCGGAGGATTCCGGGCCGTAGATCTCGACGACGCGACCCTTGGGCAGGCCGCCGATGCCCAGCGCAATGTCCAGCATCAGCGAGCCGGTGCCGATGGCTTCGACCACCTCGACCGGGCGGTCGCCCATGCGCATGACCGAACCCTTGCCGAACTGCTTGTCGATCTGGCTCAGTGCGGCGGAAAGGGCGCGCTTCTTGTTCTCGTCCATCGTGGAATCCTCGTCAGTGATTGGGTGAATGCTTGGAGTGGGCGCAGGTTAGGGACTGCCCGTCGCAAAACCTGCGACGCCCTGAAATCTAATGGTCAAATCGTTGGCGAGACATCGGACGATGACGCGTCGGGCTGTAGGAATTCCCCGCATCGCGCTCAGCGCGGCATCACACTCAACGATTGGGCCGCACGAGGCCGCAATACAGGCCTTCGATGCTGAAATCCTGGTCCGGCAGGACTTCGATCGGGGCATGGCTGGGATTGCGCGGCAGCAGGCGGATGCGGTCCTTGCCGATCTTCAGCAACTTGACGGTGATCGCGTCGTCGACGCGGGCGACCACGATCTGGCCGGAGCGGGCTTCGCTGGTGCGGTACACGCCGATCAGGTCGCCCTCGAAGATGCCTTCGTCGATCATCGAGTCGCCCTGCACCTTCAGCAGGTAGTTCGGCGCCGGCGAGAACAGCGCACGGTCGAGGAGGATGTAGTCGTCGGAGCGCAGATCGGCGCCGATCGGCAGGCCGGCGGCGACGCGGCCCAGCACCGGCAGGCGCAGGGCCTCGTCGGGCAGCGCGGGAGCCGGCGGCTGGTCCATGGCGTCATTGGCGGCCTCGTGGACGAGGCGGATGCCGCGCGCCTGGCCCGGGATGCGGCGGATGTAGCCGGCCTGCTCCAGGGCTTCGAGGTGGTACTGCGCGGCGCGGACGCCCTTGAAGCCCATGGCATGGGCGATCTCGGTCTGCGAGGGCGAGCCGCCATCGGCGGCGAGGCGCTCGGCGATCAGGGCCAGGATGGCTTGCTGGGTATCGGTCAGGTCCATGGTTAGTAGTATTACTACTAACGCCCTGCCCCGTCAACGTCCGCGCTCGAAGGAGCGGTCCGGCGGGGCACCGGTCAGGGCTTGCCGATCAACGCATCCAGCCCGCGCAGCGCAGCGGCGACCGTCTGGCGGCGGACGGCGTCGCGGTCGCCGTCGAACTGGAACAGCTGGGCATGGGCGTAGCCGCCGCGGCGCTTCCAGCCGATCCAGACGGTGCCGACCGGCTTGTCCGGTGCGCCGCCGCCGGGGCCGGCGATGCCGGTGACCGCGACGGCGATGTTGGCGCCGGCGTGGGTGAGCGCGCCGGACACCATCTCGACCACGGTCTCGCGGCTGACCGCGCCATGGTGTTCGAGGGTTTCGGGGCGGACGCCGAGCATGGCCTGCTTGGCTTCGTAGCTGTAGGCGACCATGCCGCAGTCGAACCAGTCGGACGAGCCGGCGATGTCGGTGACGGTCTTGGCGATCCAGCCGCCGGTGCAGCTTTCGGCGGTGACCAGGCTGAGCCGGGCGGCGCGGAAGCGTTGTCCGAGGGCTTCGGCGTGGTCGCGAAGCTCGGCGTCGGTGGGAAAACTCATGCGGCGGTCCAACCCGGTCTGCACGGGCCGATGCCCGGTGCCGGCATCATACCGATGGCGCGCGCCGGACAGGCAACGGCCCGCGCGAGGCGGGCCGTTGCGGTGGGCTGTCGATGGACCGGATGCGCGTCGCTCAAGGCTTCCCGGGCGCTGCCGTGGCTGCGGGCGCTGCTGCCGGGGCGGCCGGCGGCGGGATCACGCAGTTCTTGCCGCTGTCGTCGCTGCTGAACAGGCTGGTGCAGATGTGGCTCACGTTCAGCGGCTTGGCGGTGTCGAAGTTGTGGCAGCCGAAGCAGTTCGGGACATACGAGCTATCGCCCTGCTGGAAGGTCTCCATGCTCATGTTCGCCAATTCAAGGGAACCGCGCTGCGGACTGTTCGGGTCACCCGGGACGACCTTGCCGCTGGACATGTGCGGCACCGGCGCGTTGCCGGACGAGGCGCCGCCCTTGGTCCAGATGCCGCCGATCATCTCGTAGTGCTTCCAGATCGCCATCGGGTCGGTGTCGGGCAGCACGGTCAGCATGCCCTTGGGTCCGACCAGCTGCTCGTTGAGCTGCACGATCGCATCCACATTGGCCTGGTTGTTGTTGCCGTTGACCGAGGCGCCCTGCTGGTTGCCCCAGGCGTACTGGCGGCAGATGTTGTTCGGCGTGCCGGTCAGCGGCTGCGGATCCTGCTTCTGGTTCGGCGTGTTGAAGGCGAAGCTGCTGCAGCTGGCGCTCGGCGGACCGGAGGTCTTCTGCGGGTTCTGGGTCAGGCAGGTCGCCGCATCGGTGCTGGCGAAGGACCAGCCGGATGCGGGCATCGCACTGGAGCCATCGCACAGTGGCGCGTTGGTCTTGTGCTCGAAGGTGGCCCAGATCATTTCCGGATGGTTCGCGGTCCAGTTGGCGAGGTGGAAGCCGACCATGCCCAGGGTGACCTGCTGCTTCGTGCCCGGCAACGTGGCCTGCATCGAGTAATAGGTCGGATCGGGCTGCGGCAGGACCTTCCAGGCGACCTTGATCTCGAACGTGCCCGAGGCGAAACCTGCCTGGGTGGATTCGCACATCGCCTTCGAGTACCAGGTGTTGTAGACGAGGATGTTGCCGTTCTGGTCGTACAGCGCGTTGCCGTCGGCCTGCACGTCCTCGAAGCCCTGCGGCTTGTCGTCGCGGATGTCGAGCATCAGCGCGGCCTTGGCCTGGCCCATCAGCGCGGGCAGCGAGCACTGGCCGCTCTTGATCTTCGGATTGTGGAGACGGTTGGTCTCGAACACCCGGTTGGCGCCGGTGCTGGTGTCCGCGGCGGGCGAGACCTGGGCGAGGAACCACTGCCACGAGAACTGGTAGAAGTCGCAGAAGCTTTCTGCGGCCGGGACTTCCGCCGGGGGATTCGGGCTGGTGATCCAGCTCTGGCTGGCCTGGCAGACCGAGGGCGGTGCCGGTGGCGTGGCGGCGGCGACTTCGGGCTTGGCGGCGGGCGCCTCTTCCTGCTTGGCGCCGCAACCGGTCAGCGCCAGTACCAGCGCGACGGTGGCGGCGAGCGCATGCGGCGTGTATTTGAGTGAAGCGGATTGCGACGGCGTGGACTTCGACGGCGTGGACATCGAACGTTCTCCCTGGCTGAAAACCTGGCGTTGCGGAAGGCCGGTCGACGGCGCTTCCTCCTCATCGAGTGCACGCGGCGCCTTGCGCGGCGACACCGGATCCCTGCGATGGCCGCATCCGGCGGCGCATCCCCGCGGCGAGGATGCGCGCGTCCACCGGCTCGCGCAACCTGCAAAAACAGACGGCCCGCCGAAGCGGGCCGTCGAAGATGCGGAACAGCATCGTTGGCGGATCAGTGCGGAACCTCTGCGGCATCGATCCGGCATCGCGACCGGATCGACGCAGGATCAGATCCGCATCACTGCCGGATCAGTAGCGCACGCGCATGGTCACGCCGTAGGTGCGCGGCGCGCCGAGGAAGGCGTTCCACGTACCGGTCTGCAGCGGCGCATCGAACGCGACCTGCATGTACTCGGCATTGGTCAGGTTCTGGCCCCACAGCTCGACATCCCAGCGACCGTCCTGGCGACCCAGCACGAAGCGGGCGTTGACCAGGGTGTAGGCGTCTTGTTCCTTCTCCGGATCCAGGTCGGAGCCGGTGTTGTAGTCGGACATGTACTTGGCGCCGATGGTCGCGCGGGCTTCCAGGTTGCTGCCCAGTTCCCACTCGTAGCCGACCGAACCGGTGAGCGACCACTTCGGCGCGAAGCTGGCGCGGCTGCCCGGCAGCAGGGCGAGATCGGTGTCGGGCAGCAGGTCGTCGCCGTACTTGGTGTCGGCATAGGTCAGGCCGGACTGCACCATCCAGCCACCGGTCTTCCACAGCAGTTCCGCGTCCAGGCCCTGCGAGGTCACCTTCGGGATCGAACGGACCACGAAGCTGGTGCCGAGGAAGCTGTTGAGCTGGAAGTCGCTGTATTCCTGATGGAACAGCGTGGCGTTGAGGAGCAGGTTGCCGCCGAGCCAGGTGGTCTTGGCGCCCAGCTCGTAGCTGTCGACGAATTCACCGCCGAACGAGGTGTCGTTGACCGGGATGATGCCCGAGGTGCCGCTGGACAGGCCGGTGTTGGACTGGACGCGATCGAGGTTGAAGCCGCCCGCCTTGTAGCCGCGCGCGGCCGAGAAGTAGCCCATGACGTGCTCGTTGAAGCGGTAGGCCGCCTTGATCGTGCCGGACCATTCCTTCTCGTCGCGGTCCTGCTGGGTGACGCGACCGTTGTGCAGGTTGTTGGTCCAGGGCAGGCAGGCGAAGCCGACCACCTGCGGTGCGGCGGCGGACGCCTGGGCCACGGTCAGGCCGCGTGCGACCAGGGCCGCGACCACCTGGGCCGGATTGGTCCGCATCGCATTGCAGCCCAGACCGCCGTTCGGATTGCTGTAGCGCGACTCCAGTTCCTTGCTCTCGCGGGTGTAGCGCAGGCCGAAGGTGAGATCGAAGGCGTCGGTGACGCGCCAGGTGTTGTTGGTGAACACCGCGAAGGTCTTCGAGTCCTGCTGGTACTGGTCGGACGCGGCATGACCGGCGAACACGGTGCCGAACGGACGGCCCGACGCCTGCGACAGGAACAGCGGCGCAGTCGGGCTGGTGGCGAGCAGCGGGTTGATGCGCGACAGAAGCGCGATCGACAGATACGGCTCATAGGCCGCGCCGATGCGGTAGGCCTCGTTGCGCTGCAGCGACTCGTCGGCGTAGAACAGGCCGACCAGCCAGTCCAGCTTGTCGGTCGAACCGGCCAGGCGGATTTCCTGGCTGAAGGTATCGAACTTCGAGTAGTTGTCGGACTTCTCGGGATTGCGGAACAGCAGGTCGGCGGTGCTGAAGTCGAAGTCCAGGCCGTTGACCGAATCCCACTGGCGCTGCGCGGTGATCGAGGTCAGGGTCGCATTGCTGAACCAGCCGGTGTCCCAGTCGATCTGCAGCGAGCCACCCTTGTCGCCGATGGCCTGCGCGGTGCTGCGGTTGCTCCAGGCACGACGGGCGAACGGATCGGCCACGGTCGCGACGCCGGTGTCGCCCGGGGTCGGGGTCAGCGCGTCGAGGATCGCTGCGGTCGGGCCGCGAATGATGGTCGCGCCGGTGCAGCAGTTCTCGTCACGGTCCGATTCGTCATAGGTGAAGAGAATGTCGAGCGTGTCGGTCGGTTCGAGCAGGAACTGGGCCCGGACGGTGTGGTAGTTCTGGTCGTAGTCCTCGCGGTCGAAGCGCGGACCGCTGCCGGTGACCACGTCCATGAAGCCGTCGCGCTTGCGCTTCGCGCCGAAGATCCGGAACGCGGCGATGTCGCCGATGCCCTGGCTGTAGGAGCCGGACGCGCCCAGCGCGCCGTAGTTGCCGACGGTCAGCTCGGCCTCGGCGGTCTGCTGGTAGGTCGGGCGCTTGGTGACGACGTTGATGACGCCAGCCGAGGTGTTCTTGCCGAACAGGGTGCCCTGCGGGCCCTTCAGCACTTCGATGCGGTCGAGTTCGCCGAGGTCGCCGAAACCGACGCCGTTGCGCGGACGGTAGACGCCGTCGATCACGATGCCGACCGAGGATTCCAGGCCGGCGTTGTCGCCGACCGTGCCGATGCCGCGGATGCGCGCGGTGGTCAGCGCTTCGCTCTGCGTGCTCGTGACGGTGAGGCCGGGCACCAGGGTCTGCAGGTCCTTCACGTCACGGACACCGGCATCGTTGAGCATCTGTCCCGACAGCGCGGTCACGACGACGGGAACGTCCTGCAGTGCTTCCTCGCGCTTCTGCGCGGTCACGACGATCTTGTCGAGCGTGCCGGCTTCGGGGTCCTCGGCTGCGCCGGCGTCCTGCGCCAGCACGATGGGTGCGTGAGCGACGCCCACCAGCGCGATGAAAAGCGCCCGGGCGAGTCGATTGAGTTGCGGTGCACGGTCTGCCATGTGATCCCCTCTTGCCATGTCGTTATTGATTTGGTGTGTGGTGTCGTCTGTGTCCGGCCTCGCCCGCGTCCCGGAGGCCCTGAACGGCCTGGGCGCCCCCGCCCCGAGCCGTCTGGCCGCATGGGGGTTGGCGCCTCGTCGTGCCGTTTCCCCCGAAGTCGCGAACGCAACCGTATGGCGACGGTAGCACAGGAAACGTGACCTGTGACCATGCCTGCGGCATGGCCGGATACGCTGCAGCGCAGCACGAAATCCGGCATGCGCTGGCATACTAGCCGGCCGTCTCCGGCGCCCTGCCGGACCGCTCGAGCCGACCTTGTCCCTGCCGCCTCCCGTGTCCGAATCCACGTCTTCCCCGCGCGCGTCCGCCGAGCAGCATACCCCCCTGATGCGACAGTTCTTCGCCGCCAAGGCGGAGCATCCGGACGTGCTGCTGTTCTTCCGGATGGGCGATTTCTACGAGCTGTTCTACGACGACGCCCGCAAGGCGGCGCGGCTGCTCGACATCACCCTCACCCAGCGCGGCAGCTCGGCCGGGCAGCCCATTCCGATGGCCGGGGTGCCGGCGCATGCCTACGAGGGCTACCTGGCCCGGCTGGTGGCGCTGGGCGAATCGGTGGCGATCTGCGAGCAGATCGGCGACCCGGCACTGGCCAAGGGGCTGGTCGAACGCAAGGTCGTCCGCATCGTCACCCCGGGCACGGTGACCGACGAGGCCCTGTTGCAGGACCGCCGCGACACCCTGCTGATGGCGGTCGCCCGCGGCAAGGCGGGCTACGGCCTGGCCTGGGCCGACCTTGCCGGTGGCCGGTTCCTGGTCAACGAAGTCGCCAATGACGATCAACTGGAAGCCGAGCTGGCCCGGCTCGATCCCGCCGAATTGCTGGTGCCCGACGAGGAGGGCTGGCCCGCCGGCCTGGCGGGCCGGGGCGGCATCCGCCGCCGCGCCCCGTGGCTGTTCGACGCCGACAGCGGTCGTCGACAGCTGCTGCAGTTCTTCAACCTGCACGACCTCGGCGGCTTCGGCATCGAAGGCCGTCACCTCGCCATCGCCGCCGCCGGCGCCCTGCTCGGCTACGTCGAGGAGACACAGAAGCAGCGCCTGCCGCACCTGACCTCGATCCGCGTCGAGACCAGCGACGGCGCGATCGCGATGAACGCCGCAACGCGTCGGCATCTCGAACTCGACACCCGCGTCGACGGCGACACGCGACACACCCTGCTCGGTGTGCTCGACACCACCGTGACGCCGATGGGCGGACGCCTGCTGCGGCGCTGGCTGCACCGGCCGTTGCGCGACCGTCAGGTCGTGACGGAACGCCATGACGCCGTCGAACGCCTGATCGACGCGCGCGCCGACGCGGACGTGCGCGACGCCTTCCGTGGCCTCGGTGACATCGAACGCATCCTCTCGCGCGTGGCCCTGCGCAGCGCGCGTCCGCGCGACCTGTCGACGTTGCGCGACGCGCTGCTGCTGCTGCCGAAGGTGCGCGCCGCGCTGGACGGCATCGATTCGCCTCGCCTGCTGGCGCTGTGCGCCGAACTCGGCGAACACGATGCGCAGGCCGCATGGATGGCGCGGGCGATCGTGGCGCAGCCGCCGCTGCTGGCCCGCGACGGCGGCGTGATCGCGGAAGGTTACGACGCCGAACTCGATGAACTGCGCCTGCTCAGCACCAACGCCGACCAGTTCCTGATCGACCTCGAAGCCCGCGAACGCGAGAGCAGCGGCATCCCGACCCTCAAGGTCGGCTACAACCGCGTCCACGGCTACTACATCGAGATCAGCAAGGGCCAGGCCGACAAGGCGCCGGTGCACTACACGCGCCGCCAGACCCTGACCGGCGCCGAGCGCTACATCACCGAGGAACTGAAGCAGTTCGAGGACAAGGTGCTGTCCGCGCGCGAGCGCGCGCTGTCGCGCGAGAAGCTGCTGTACGAACAGATCCTCGACGAACTCAACCGCGATCTCGAACCGCTCAAGCGCGCCGCCGGTGCGCTGAGCGAACTCGACGTGCTCGCCTGCTTCGCCGAGCGCGCGCGCGAGCTGGACTGGTCGCGGCCGACGCTGGTCGACGATGCCGTGATCCGCATCGAACGCGGCCGCCACCCGGTGGTCGAAGCCGTGCGCGACGCGCCGTTCGAGCCGAACGATCTGATCCTTGACGGGGACGACCGCGAGACCTCGCGCCGCATGCTGGTCATCACCGGCCCGAACATGGGCGGCAAGAGCACCTACATGCGCCAGAACGCGCTGATCGTGCTGCTCGCGCACATCGGCAGCTTCGTGCCGGCATCGAAGGCCGAGCTTGGACCCATCGACCGCATCCTGACCCGCATCGGCGCGGGCGACGACCTCGCCCGCGGCCAATCGACCTTCATGGTCGAGATGAGCGAGACCAGCTATATCCTGCATCACGCTACGCCGCAGTCGCTGGTGCTGATGGACGAGATCGGACGCGGCACCTCGACCTACGACGGTCTCGCGCTCGCCGAAGCCTGCGCGCGGCACCTGGCGCATACCAACCGCTGCTACACCCTGTTCGCCACGCACTACTTCGAACTCACCGCGCTGGCCCAGCCCGGCAGCGGCATCGCCAATGTCCACTTGGACGCCGTCGAGCATGGCGACACCCTGGTGTTCATGCACGCGGTCAAGGACGGCCCCGCCGATCGCAGCTTCGGCCTGCAGGTCGCCGCGCTGGCCGGCCTGCCGAAGTCTGTGGTCCGCGAAGCCCGCGGCAGGCTCGCCGAGCTGGAACAGCGCCGCAACGATCCCGCCCCGGTGCTCAGCGCGCAGACCCTGGACGCACCGCAGCAGTTCGGCCTGTTCGCGCCGAACTCCGCCGCGCTCGACGCGCTGGCCGCGATCGACCCGGACGAGCTCACGCCGAAGCAGGCGCTGGAAGCGCTGTACCGGCTGAAGGCGCTGGAGTGAGCTGAGGCCGCCGCTTTTCTCCTTCCCCCCCGTTCACGGGGGGAAGGTCGGGATGGGGGGCGACGCACACGCATCATCACTCGCCCCCACCTCGATCCTCCCCCGCGCGCGGGGGAGGAAGACAAGCACGCCGCCTATACTGCGTCTCCCACCGCGCATGGCGAGTGCGTTCGCCCAACGGAGATGGACGTGACGGTTGCGATCTTCATCCTCGGCCTGTTCATCGGCATCGGCCTGGCACTGTGGCTGCGCCGCCCGGGCACGCCCCTGCCAACAGCCCTGCCCACGTCTGTCGAAACACCGGCGCTTCAGGCCACGGCCGACGCAGGCAACGACAGCGACACGACGCCCGAACAGCCCGCAATCGAACCGCCGCCTGCAGGGGGCCCGGCGCCGGTCGTCGAGGAATCCCCAGCCGACAAGCTCTACCGCCTGCGCCGCGAAATCGAGGCCGAGGACGAACGCATCCAGCGACCCGAGGACCTGCTGCGGTTCCCGCAGTTCCGCGAAGGCGTGGCCGTGCTGTCGTCGCTGGCGCCGGCCGACCTCCTGTCGCAGCTCGAAGGCGACGGCTACGTGCTCGCCAGCATGGTCTACGTCGCACTGCAGGGCCGCGACGACATTCCCGCAACGGATGCCCTGGCCGCGACGCGCATGCCCGGCCGCTACCCCGCCTGGTACATGGTCGATTACATGCGCTCGCGCCCGGACGCCAGCGCCCTCCCCGCCTTCCTCCGTCTGGTGCGGCAATGGTGGTGGGACGCGCTGCCGCTGCGCCAGCGCATGCGCGAATACCTGCAGTGGGCAGAGGCGAATGCACCGGGCACCGCCGCCATGGCGCTGGAGTCGCTCGAAGAGCACGAGCTGGAGCAGTTGAGCGAAGGCCTGAAGTCGCTGCAGATGCCGATGCTCGCGCCTTACCTGGCGCAGGCGGAGGCCGAACGCTCGCGCCGTCGCGAACAGCGCACGCTCGGCAGCGTCGGCAGGCTGTGGTCGCCCGCCGGGAATGAAGCGGGCGCGGGCATCGTCGACCATCCCGAACTCGATGCGCAGCTGGCGCGCCTGCACGAGATGCTGCACGCCACGCCTGCGGCGTCGATCCTGGTCTCGGGCGAGCACGGCAGCGGCAAGATAACGTTGGTCGATCGCCTGCTCGCGCGCCTGCACGCCGAAGGCTGGCTGTTGTTCGACGCCTCCGCCGCCGAGGTGCTGTCCGGGCAGAAGTACATCGGCGAACTGGAGGAACGCATCGGCGAGATGCTGGCCGCGCTGAACCGGCCGCGCGCGCTCTGGCGCGTGCAGGATTTCCTCGACCTGTTGCAGAAGGGCAGCCACAGCCAGGACTCGCGCGGCATCCTCGACATGCTGCTGCCGGCGATCGAGCGCGGCCAGCTGCGCATGATCGGCGAGCTGCAACCGGCGCAGCTCGCGCAGCTGCTGATCGCGCGGCCGACGCTGCGCCACCTGACGAAGACGCTCACGCTGCCGGCGCCGACCGACGCCGCCTTGCGCGACCTGCTCGTGCGCTGGCGCGACGCGCGCGGCATCGCGCTCGGCCGCGAGGTCATCGACGACCGTGCGCTCGACGAGGCACGGCGCATGGCCACGCAGTATTTTCCCGAGCAGCACGAGCCCGGGCGCACGCTCCGCCTGCTCGAAGACAGCCTGCAGGCCGCCATCGCCACGGAGCCGCCTGCGCTGCCGATCACCCCGGACGCACTGCTGCAGACCATCGCGCGACGCAGCGGCCTGCCGCTCGACGTGATCGACGACCGCAAGAGCCTCGACCTCGACGCCCTGCGCGCATTCTTCCGCAAGCGCGTGATCGGCCAGGATGAAGCCGTCGAAGGCCTGGTCGACCGCATCGCGATGCTCAAGGCTGGCCTCGTCGACCCGGCGCGGCCGGTCGGCGTGTTCCTGTTCGCCGGCCCCACCGGCACCGGCAAGACCGAACTGGCGAAGGCGCTGGGCGAACTGCTGTTCGGCAGCAGCGAGCGCCTGCTGCGCCTGGACATGAGCGAATACCAGTCCGACGACAGCGCCTGGCGGCTCACCGAGGTTTCGCGCGACGGCAGCGCGCGTTCGCTGGTCTCGCGCATCCGCGAGCAGCCGTTCTCGGTGGTGCTGCTCGACGAATTCGAGAAGGCGCACCCGAAGGTTTGGGATCTCTTTCTGCAGGTCTTCGACGACGGCCGCCTCGGCGACCGCAACGGCAACGTCGCCGACTTCAGGCACAGCATCGTCATCCTCACCAGCAACGTCGGCTCGACGCTGGGCCGCAGCGCCGGCCCCGGCTTCACTTCGGTGGCCGGCGGCTATTCGCGCGGCGTGGTCGAGAAGGCGCTGTTCGAGACCTTCCGCCGCGAATTCCTCAACCGCCTCGACCGGATCGTGCTGTTCAACCCGCTCGACCGCAGCCTGATGCGCGAGATCCTGCACAAGGAACTGCAGCGCGCGATGGGCCGCCGCGGCCTGCGCAACCGGGACTGGGCGGTGGAGTGGGAACCGTCCGCGATCGAATTCCTGCTCGACCGAGGCTTCACGCCCGACCTCGGCGCACGTCCGCTGCGCCGCGCCATCGAACAACACCTGCTCGCGCCGTTGGCGCGCAGCATCGTCGAACACCGCACGCCACAGGGCGACCAGTTCCTGTTCGTGCGCAGCGCCGGCGAGCGGCTGGAAGTCGAATTCGTCGATCCGAACGCACCAGCCGGCGGCATCGCGCAGACACTCGCGTCGACCGCCGCATCACCTGCAACGACGAGCGACCTGCGCGCGCTGCTGTGGTCGCCCGACGCCTCGCGCGCCAGCCTCGACACATTGCACGCCACGCTCGACGCGCTGCTCGACACCATCGCTGGCGACGACTGGCAGAACGCGCGCAATGACGACTTCGCCGCGATGAACGCTGGCGATTTCTGGTCGCGACCGGAACGCTTCGACACCCTCGACCGCATCGAACGCCGCAACCGCATCGAAAGCGCGCTCGACACCGTGCAGCGCCTCGACGAACGCCTGGCCCGGGACGGCGGCAACGCGCTCTTCGTCGCCCGCACCGCGCAGACGCTGTGGCTGATCGGCCTCGCCATCGACGCCCTCGCCGAACGCCGCCCGCAGGACGCGCTGCTCTCACTGTCCGCCAGCGACACCGAACTGCGCCGCGACCCCGCACGCACGCGCCTGTGGTGGCAGCAACTACTCGCGATGTACATGGCCTGGGCCGAACGCCGCAACATGCGCGTCGACGTGATCGAACAGAATCCCGACGCCTGCCGCGCCCGCCTCGCCATCAGCGGCTTCGGTTCCCACGACCTGCTGCAGACCGAACACGGCCTGCACGTCCTGGAGCACGATCACGACGGCGACGACGCCCCGCGCCGCTCCACCCTCGCCGTCCGCATCGCCCCCGACCTCCCCGGCCGCACCCGCATCGACCCGCTCAAGACCGACGACGACCTCCGCATCTGCCGCCGCTACCGCGCAGAACCCTCGCCGCTGGTGCGCGATAGTGTGCGCGCCTGGCGCACGGGACGACTGGATCGGGTACTGGGTGGGGAGTTCGATGTGATCGTGGGGGAGTGATCTCGCCTCCCGCGTACGGCAAGTCACAGCGCATCGCAGCACTATCGCGCAAGACGGTTTGCGAGCCAGCGCGCAGCAAAAAGCGGCAGGTCAAACGACCTGCCGCCAAAGCCTGCCCCTGAAACGTCGCGACTGCGACGCGGGTCATTCCGTTACAGGTTGGTGACGCGCACCGTGAAGCCGGCCGTGGTCGCGGTGAGGACTTCGACCCTGTAGCGGCTGCCGGTGGCTTCCGGCGTTGTGTAGGACTCGCCGACCTTGAACATGTTGGTTTCCTGGTTCGAGTAGTCGTGCGGCGGGACGCGCGCATCCACGATGCGGGCCCTGTCCGTGACCCGGTGGATGATCACCGAATCGCCCGGCAGCCTGGAGTCGTAGATCGGACCAGCGGTCTTGCGCACTTCGATGGTGTAGTAGGTGGTGCTGTTCGGCACGATCAGCTTGACCATCTGGACATTGGCCGACCCCTGCAGGCTGGCGCGATCCATGGTGTAGGTGGTCGTCGCGTTGAGGCGGGTGTGGTTGCGGACGCGCGCCGCGTCGAACCAGCCCATGAGATCGCGCTGGTACACGATCGGATTCTGCGGCAACCGGCCGTAGGTCGCGTCGTAGAAGACCTCGTCATAGCCACCGCTCATGATGTCCCACGCGTTGTCGTAGGTATCGCCGTCGCCGTCCATGTTGTCGGAATGCGGCATGCCGAAGGCGTGGCCCATTTCGTGGGCGAGCGTATTGATGCCCTCATAATCGTTCACGACATTGGACCTGTAGGCCCAGGGCGGATTCCAGGTCAGCCCCCAGTTCTTCGTCACGCCGTCGTAGGTCAGGGTCTCGGTGCCGCCGTAGGCATAACCGTCCATGTCGCCATTGAAGATCATGTTGATGCCGAAGAAATTGGCATAGTTGACGTTGGGGTTGGCCGCGCCGAGGCAGTTGTTGCGCAGCTCGTCCCATCGGGGCTCGCCGGTGCTTGGGAAATAGTAGGCGCGGTTCTGCGGCAGCGTGTACCAGCCGGAGGCGGTGCTTCCGGTCAGGTTGATCTTCCCGTAGGACATGTTGCGCCAGTAGTGATCCAGACGGCCGGACGTATTGGCGTACATGTCGACGAAGTAGCTGAGCGGCCGGGGCGTGCTGGTGTTGTCCTTGAACCGGCACATCACCGTCACCCACGCCTTGGTGCCGGTCACCGCGGCAATGGACACGTCGCCCGCGCGGCCCTGCGCAGCGTCGGCATCGAGATCGTCGATCGGCACGATCGCTTCCGCAGTCAGCAGCGGCGCGCTATCGGCGGCCTTGCCCTGGGCAATGGCGGCCACGCTCACGGCGACGCGGCGGTTGGCCAGAAGATGCAGGTCACCGGCGGCGCGCTTCGCGCTCGCCGCGTCGATCAGATGGATGCGGCCGTTGTCCTCGATCAGACGGACGACGGTCTTCGAGGTCCGCCCCGGTCCCGGCCGCCCGTCACCGTAACGGACGTTCAGTCGACCCTGCAGCAGCCCACCCGCCTTGGCGCTGGCCGTATCCGCAGATGCCCGGACGGCGGGCTTGTCGTTGAAGGCCGCCGTCGTGGTGGCGGCAGCCAATGCCGCGACCAGGAACGGCAGCGTGAGCAACTTGATCTTGCCTTGCATGTGAATCTCCTTGATGGATGTGCCGGTGTTGCGCAGCCGTCCCACGGCCGCGTGGCGTTCGAGTGTCCTGCGCCGTACCACATGTCTGCGATGCAGCGCCTGCACAGGGCGGAGTGCCATCTCGCCCACGCCGCCATGCTCCGGTTCCTGTGCGCCAGTTTCATGCAGAAAGCGATCATGAAGTGATCACGAATCGATCAAGCGCAGCCCATGATGCGAGTGGTCGGCATCGTTTCGTGGAAGCGGTCACGGTGAACGAGTCGCCCCTCCCTCCGATGGAAGAAGGGACGCGAGGATGGTCCGCGCCCGATGAAGCCTCACGCAGCAGTGCCGTCCAGAGGCTGCAGCCGGTCGTCTTCGTTGCACTGCAGGCCGCAGATCATCGAGGCCATGCCGCGCAGCACGGCTTGCGGGCTGGCACGGCAGGCTTCACAGAGCGTGATGAAGTGAGGCGGGACTTCAACCAGCAGGATGTTGGACGGCTGGAACTGCGCTTTCGGCTTCGACATGACGGCACTCTGTTTCGCCCGACGCCGGAGTGGGTGCCGTTGGAGATTACGGATCGCATCGCGCGCAAGGTTTGCGCAGCAATTCACCTAGGCTTTGACGCGCCGAACACGGTGCAAGGGTCGGACGACAACGGGACACACCTCACGACACTCTTCCCGCGCAGGCTTTGGCTTTCGCAGAACTGAACCGCCGCAGGCGCCATGCGCGGCCGTAGGTCGTCGATGCCGGGACGCTAAAGAAGGTGATGACGCTTCGCTTGTGGCCCCTATAACGGCAAACTCGTCTTACGAGGTTCCGCCATGCGAATAAGTCTTATGGCTTTAAAGGGAAATCCGCAGACAGAATATCAGCCGAGAGAGCGGAACCCAGCAGCCGAACTGTACGCTCCATATGCGCATCCCAGGGAGAAGAAGAGAAAAAACGAAAAAAAGAACCAGAATGCGCCCGGGTTTTGCCGACGGTCGATGTATACCGCCTTGTCATTCGCGCCCCAACCGATGCAGCCCTCTCGAATGGCGCTCCAGGCACGCCAGCCAAACATTATTGCAAACAGTACCAGCAGGACTGCTGCAAGCTCATGGGGCAATTTCATATTTGTTCTGAAATTTGAATTAGGCCAACCCACGAAACGTGTTGGGCTTGAATGCTGAAGCGGCTCCTATCCACCGGAGCCTGCCGCCATGAATGCTACTACTGCCGCGATCGATCTTGCAAAGCATGCCTTCGAACTGGCGTTCGCTGATGGACATGGCCGACTTAGCAGAGACACCCACAACTCAGACTTCCCCGACACCAGGATCCCCGACACTCCAGCCCGGCTCCGCGCCACTAAGGCATGACCCAGCCTCGCTCGCAGATCGCACAACTGCACGGCCACGACGCCTTCCACTGTATACGGCGCTGCGTGCATCGCGCCTTCTTCTCGGATACGACAGAAACCATACCATCGCGCCAACACACGCGATCATCCAAAATTCCTTCATCCACACCGCAGCTCACGCCTCACCGGCTTCGCCGTCGGCGGGCCCAAGGCCCGCCCTACAAAAGCGGGGCGTGCCTGCATTGTGGGATTGCTGTGTGCAAGCTGCGCGCGTCACGCCGCTTCACGCACCACGACACTGTCCTGCCTCAACGCCTGTTCGAGATCCGCCCACAGGTCGTCGACGTGCTCGATGCCGACGGAGAGGCGCAGCAGGCCGGGGGTGATGCCGCAGCGGTCGCGGGTGGCGTCGTCGAGGACGCGATGGGTGAGGCCGGCGGGATGCTGGATGAGGGTGTCGACGGAGCCGAGGCTCACTGCGGGCGTCATGAGTGCGACGCGCTGCATGGTGCGGGCGGCGGCGATGTAGCCGTCGCGGAGTTCGAAGGCGATGAGGCAGCCGGGGCCGCGCATCTGGGTGGTGGCGAGATGCGCGTTGCGCACGGTGCCGTGGCCGGGGAAGAACACGCATTCGACGGCGGGATGCGCGGCGAGGCGGCGGGCGAGTTCGATCGCGTTGGCCTGTGCGCGTTCGACGCGCAGCGCGAGCGTGGGCAGGCCGCGATGCAGGAGATAGGCCGCGAGCGGGTGCAGCAATCCGCCCGTCGCGGCGCGCACCTGGCGCAAGGGTTTCGCGTTCGCTTCGGAACAGCAGACGATGCCGGCGATGACGTCGCCATGGCCGCCGAGGAACTTGGTCGCGCTGTGGACGACGTAGCTGGCGCCGAGTTCGAACGGCCGCTGCAGGATGGGCGTGGCGAAGGTGGAGTCGACCGCAACCGGCACGTCGCCGGCGGCGGCGACGACGGCCCGGATGTCGACGAGGTCGAGCGTGGGATTGGCGGGGGTCTCGATGAAGATCAATGCCGTGTCCGGGCGGCGGCGCGCGGCGACTTCGTGCGCTTCGACGAATTCGGCTTCGAGCCCGGCAAGGCCGCTCGCGAACAGGTGATCCGAGGTGCCGTACAGCGGGCGCACCACCAGCATGTGCGCGCCGCGCGCGCGGCTGGCGAGCAACAGCGCGGTGATCGCGGCCATGCCCGAGGCGTAGGCGACGCAGGCCTCCGTGCCTTCCAGCGTGGCGAGCGCGCGCTCGACGCGTGCGACGGTGGGATTGTGCAGGCGGGCGTAGATGGGATTGCGGGCGCTGGCATCGCCGCCGACCAGGGCATCGAAGCTGGCGGTGCCGGCGGCGAGGTCGGCGACGGGATAGGTGGTCGACAGGTCGATCGGCGGGGCGTGGATGCCCAGCGCGATGAAGTCTTCGCGGCCGGCGTGGACGGCCCGGGTCTCGGGGCGGGTCGAATCGGGATGAGTCGAATCGATGTCGGTCATGGCGGGGTCCCGTCGGCACTTCATTCGGAAGATGCGGCCGATTCTGGAACCCGATGCGACTGTTAGACTGCGGGCCGAACACTATTTCGCGAACGGGGCCGGATCATGCTGCTCGACCGAATCGACTTCGATCTGCTGCGCCTGCTGCGGAAGAACGCGCGGATGCCGAACAAGGACCTGGCGGAGAAAGTCGGCGTGGCGCCGTCCACGGCGCTGGAGCGGATCCGGCGCATGCGCGAGTCGAAGGCGCTGCTGGGCTTCCACGCCGAGATCGCGCCGGAGGCGATCGGCATCGGCCTGCAGGCGCTGGTCGCGGTGCGGCTGCAGCAGCATTCGCGGACCTTCGTCGAGAGCTTCCAGGCCCACCTGCGCGCCCTGCCCGAGGTGCTGGCCTTCTACCACGTGGCCGGCGCCGACGATTTCCTGGTCCACGTGGGCGTGCGCGACAGCGCGCACCTGCGCGAATTCGCGCTCGCCGCCTTCACCGAGCGGCCCGAGGTGGTGCACATCCAGACCCACCTGATCTTCGATTTCCACCGCAACACCGAACTGCCGGCGCAGCCCTGAAAAAAAGCCGGCGCGCCCCCCGGTCGTCATCGTCGCAGCGCTACAGTAGGCGTCCACACGCGGCCGGGCCGCCTACGCACAGGAACCGCAACATGAGCACGATGACCCAGGACCTCCTCGCCCAGCTCCAAGGCGCGCCGCTGCAGCAGATCTCGCAGCAGCTCGGCATCGACCAGAACCAGGCCTCGTCGGCCGTCGGCGCGGCGCTGCCGCTGCTGATGGGCGCGCTGGGCAAGAACGCGAGCCAGCCGCAGGGCGCGGAGGCGCTGTTCGGCGCATTGCAGAAGGACCATGCCGGCGGTGGCGGCATCGGCGACCTCCTCGGCGCGGTGCTCGGCGGCGCGCAGGGCCGGCAGACCGACGGCGCCGGCATGCTCGGCCACATCTTCGGCGGCCAGCAGGCGCGCGCGGAGCAGAGCCTCGGCGCAGCGACTGGCCTCGGTGGCGATCGCGCCGGCCAGCTGATGAAGATCCTCGCCCCGATCGTGATGGGCTACCTCGCCAAGCGCATGTTCTCCGGCAATGCCAGCGGCGGCGGCAACCCGACCGCCGACATCCTCGGCGCCGTGCTTGGCCAGGAACAGCAGCAGGTGCGCCAGCAGGGTCTCGGCGGCGGTCTGCTCGGCGCGGTGCTCGACAAGGACGGCGACGGCGACGTCGACCTGAGCGACGTGCTGAAGCTGGGTGGTGGCTTGTTCGGCGGGTCGCGCTGAACTTGCTTGGATCGCGCTGACGGCTATCGCGGCATGCCCCTTTGAAAAAGGGGGCGGCGGTCGCGTAGCGTCCGCGGGGGATTTCCGGCCGATCGCCGCTCACGACACGGCAGACGCAACACTCGCGTTCGCAAATCCCCCCGCCGCGCTTTGCGCGTCGGCCCCCTTTGCCAAAGGGGGCGATCAGCAAGGCGATC
This sequence comes from Lysobacter brunescens, assembly GCF_042677005.1. Classification (NCBI taxonomy): domain Bacteria; kingdom Pseudomonadati; phylum Pseudomonadota; class Gammaproteobacteria; order Lysobacterales; family Lysobacteraceae; genus Lysobacter; species Lysobacter brunescens. The sequence continues at coordinate 153,175 of NZ_JBHTIF010000005.1, forward strand.
AACAAGGGACATCTTTAACGATGCGTCTCCTCATCCTCGGCAACTCCGGCTCCGGCAAGAGCACGCTGGCGAAGGCGGTGGCCGAACGCCACGGCCTGCCGCACCTCGACCTGGACATCATCGTCTGGGAACCGGAACAGATCGCGGTGCCGCGCTCGCCCGAAGCGGTGCGCACGGATCTCGACGCCTTCATCGCCGCGCATCCGGGTTGGGTGATCGAAGGCTGCTATGGCGAACTGGTCGAGGCGGCGGCGCCGGCCTGCACCGAACTGGTGTTCCTCAACCCGGGGCTGGAGGCCTGCCTGGCGAACAACCGTCGACGGCCGTGGGAACCGCATAAATATGTGTCGGCCGAGGCGCAGGACGCGATGCTCGACCACCTGCAGCGCTGGGTCGAGGGCTACTATTCCCGGGACGATGCCTGGTCGCTGGCCGCGCATCGCCGGGTGTTCGACCGGCACCCGGGCCGGAAGCGGGAAGCGACCGGGACCTTGTCCGCAACCGACCTGACATGAGCGGGCCATACCTTCGGCTGCATCAATCGATACAGGCAGCGCGATAGACGGTTTGGATAGTCTTGGCCTATCGAAACCGTGGAAACAATCGAATTCTCTTTGATATCCGCTAGGCGTACGTTGTCTCCACCCCGCCACCCGCGCGCAACGGGATCCCCGCTGGCTGCAATGGACCGCCGCTCGCAGGATCGCATCGCCGGGGGCCATCGACCCACAAGGAGAACACCATGTCCAACGAATCGAAGTGCCCCTTCTCGGGCGGCGCCCGCCACTACACGATGGCCAGCGCCGGTCGCGGCAACCGCGACTGGTGGCCCAATCAGCTCAACCTCGACATCCTCCACCAGCACACCGACAAGTCCGACCCGATGGGCACGGACTTCGACTACGCAGCCGAATTCAAGACGCTCGACCTCGATGCGGTCGTCGCGGACCTGAAGGCGCTGATGACCGACTCGCAGGACTGGTGGCCGGCCGACTGGGGCCACTACGGTGGCCTGTTCATCCGCATGACCTGGCACGCGGCCGGCACCTACCGCATCGCCGACGGTCGCGGCGGCGCCGGCAACGGTTCGCAGCGCTTCGCACCGCTGAACAGCTGGCCGGACAACGGCAACCTCGACAAGGCGCGCCGCCTGCTGTGGCCGATCAAGCAGAAGTACGGGCGCAAGCTCAGCTGGGCGGACCTGCTGGTGCTCGCCGGCAACGTCGCCCTCGAATCGATGGGCTTCAAGACCTTCGGCTTCGGCGGCGGTCGCGCCGACATCTGGGAGCCGGAGAAGGACATCAACTGGGGCCTCGAAGCCGAATGGCTGGCCACCAGCGACAAGCCCAACAGTCGCTATTCCGGTGATCGCCAGCTGGCGAACCCGCTGGCGGCGGTGCAGATGGGCCTGATCTACGTGAACCCGGAAGGCCCGGACGGCAATCCCGACCCGGTGGCCTCGGGCCGCGACGTGCGCGAGACCTTCGCGCGTATGGCGATGGACGACGAGGAAACCGTCGCGCTGGTCGCCGGCGGCCACACCTTCGGCAAGGCGCACGGCGCCGGTGACGCGGGGCTGGTCGGTGTCGCGCCCGAAGGCGGTGCGGTGGAAGATCAGGGCTTCGGCTGGCTCAACAAGCACGGCAGAGGCCGTGGCGGCGACACCATCACCAGCGGCATCGAAGGCGCCTGGAAACCCAATCCCACGCGCTGGGACAACGGCTATTTCGACGTGCTGTTCGGCAACGAGTGGGTGCTGACCAAGAGCCCGGCCGGCGCGCACCAGTGGACGCCGAAGGATCCGAAGCCGGAGCAGATGATCCCGGACGCGCACGATCCGTCGAAGTCGCATCCGCCGATGATGACCACCGCCGACCTGTCGCTGCGCTTCGACCCGGCCTACGAAAAGATCTCGCGCCGCTTCCATGCCGATCCGCAGGCCTTCGCCGATGCGTTCGCCCGCGCCTGGTTCAAGCTCACCCATCGCGACATGGGCCCACGCGCGCGCTACCTCGGCAAGCTCGTCCCCGATGAAGTGCTGATCTGGCAGGATCCGGTGCCGGCCGTGGACCACGCGCTGGTCGACGACGCCGATATCGCGGCGCTGAAGGCGAAGGTGCTGGCCTCCGGCCTGACCGTGCAGCAGCTGGTCTCGACCGCCTGGGCGTCTGCGTCCACGTTCCGCGGCAGCGACAAGCGCGGCGGCGCCAACGGCGCGCGCATCCGCCTCGCCCCGCAGAAGGACTGGGCCGCCAACCAGCCGGCCGAACTGGCGAAGGTGCTGTCGACGCTGGAAGAGATCCAGGCAGCGTTCAATGCCGGTGCGAGCGGCGGCAAGCGCGTCTCGCTGGCCGACCTGATCGTGCTGGCCGGCGGCGCGGCGATCGAAGCCGCTGCGAAGCATGCGGGCCACGACATCAGCGTGCCCTTCACGCCGGGTCGCACCGATGCGCGCCAGGACCAGACCGATGTCGAGTCGTTCGCGGTGCTGGAACCGCAGGCCGATGGCTTCCGCAACTACGTGAAGGCCGGGCTGGAAGACGTGGCCGCGGAACTGCTGGTCGACAAGGCGCAGCTGCTCACGCTGACCGCGCCGGAAATGACCGTGCTGGTGGGCGGCCTCCGCGCGCTGGGCATCAGCCACGGCGGCAAGCACGGCGTGTTCACGGACCGCCCGGGTACGCTGAGCAACGACGTGTTCGTGAACCTGCTCGACATGCGCACCGCCTGGTCGCGTTCGGCCAGCGAGCCGGGCGTGCTCGAAGGCCGCGACCGCGCCACCGGTGCAGTGCGCTGGACCGGCACGGTGTCGGATCTCGTGTTCGGCTCCAACTCGGTGCTGCGCTCGCTGTGCGAGGTCTACGCCGCGAACGACGCCAGCGGGAAGTTCGTGCAGGACTTCGTCGCCGCGTGGACCAAGGTCATGAATCTCGACCGCTTCGACCTGGCCTGATCGCCGCGTCTCGCCCCGTCCTACCGGGCGGGGGCGGAAGGGTCCGACGGGCATGCCGGGATTGGCCTGTCGGATCCTGCAGGGTGAAGCGCGGGAACTCCGCGCCACCGGAACGATCTGACCACGGGATCGGCATCCGACTGAGTCCCGGATGCCGATCGGCGCAGCCGCTGGAAGCAGGTGCGCCGGCCCGCAACGGGCACGCTTGGAGACGGTCCGTGTCGATGCGTCATGTGTTTCCCGATCCTCACATCATGTCCCCCACGTCCATATCCTCCACGCCGGTCCCCCACCGGCGTTTTTTTATGCGGACGGTACCCGCGAGGCGCGATTGCCCGATCGCAATTCGTGCATCGCATGGCGCATCGGATGCTGCGCGGACAAGCAAACAACGTCATCCTCGCGCAAGCGAGGACCCGGGCTTGATCGCTGCTGATGCATGGGTCCTCGCTTGCGCGAGGATGACGATGCTGTTGCTGCCCAGGATCGACGGAACATGCACGGCGTCCGCATTCACCCTCACAGCGCGTCGATGTCCCCCAGCGCGCGGATCAGGCGGCGGGCGCGCTTGTCGGGCTTGCTCTCCGGCGGCTGGTAGCCGGCGCGGGCGGCGCGAAGCGAGGCAAGCGTCTCGGCACGGCGCGTCTTCGAGGCTTCGGATTCGGCATACAGCGCCTGGGCGACGCTGGCCGGGCCGCGCTGGTCGCTGAGGCCGCGCACTTCGATCTCGAACAATTCGTCGCCGCGCGCGACGCGCAACGCGTCGCCGATGCGCACGCTGCGCGAGGCCTTGGCGCGCTGGCCGCCGACCTCGACCTTGCCGGTGTCGATCGCCTGCTTGGCGAGGCTGCGGGTACGGAAGAAACGCGCGGCCCAGAGCCAGAGGTCGAGACGGACGGCGTCGGCGGCGATCGGTGCAGTCATGCGGAAGGAAAACAAGGGCGTCGTCCGAAGTGTAGCCCCGGAAAACGCGAACGGCCCGCTTTCGCGGGCCGTCGATGCGCACCGGTGGAGACGCGACCGGTCAGTGCTGGTGGCCGCCGTCGCCGTGCACGTGGCCGTGCTCGACTTCCTCGGCGCTGGCTTCACGCACTTCGACGATCTCGATGTCGAAATGCAGATCCTTGCCGGCCATCGGATGGTTCAGGTCGACATCGACCACGCTCATGCCGACCTTCTCGATGGTGACGGCGCGCGGACCGAAGTTCGTCTGCAGCACGACCTGCATGCCCGGCATCAGGCGCTGTTCGCCGAAATGCTTCTTCGGGATGCGCTGGCTCAGGCCTTCGCGACGCTCGCCGTAGGCTTCGGACGCCGGCACGTCGACTTCGAACTTCTCGCCGGCTTCACGGCCTTCCATCGCCTTTTCCAGACCCGGGATGATGTTGTTGTGGCCGATCAGGATGGCCAGCGGCTCGCCGCCGTTGGAGCTTTCGTTGGCCGGCTGGCCGACTTCGCCAACGGTGTAGTGGAAACGGACGACGCTGTCTTTCTGGATTTTCATGATGGGCTCGGATGATCCTGATCGGGTCTGGGCCGCTTGGGCGGCAGGGGCCGGCGAGTTGCCGGCCGGGAAAGTTGGGGCCAAGATGGCCGCCGATGAGAGCCGCGCATTATCCGTACTCGACCGCCCCGGCGCCATTGTCCCGGCGTCCGTCCATCCGTGTGGCCGGCGCGATGCTGGCCCTGACGACCGTGCTTTCGGCCTGCGGTGGTGGCGGCAACGTCCGCGCCGACCGCCCAGCCCCGCCCCCAGGCCAGCGGAACTGGGCCACCGCCACCCCCAACGATCCGGCCGCGGCCAATACCGTCCTGATGCGCGCGATCGGCCTGGTCGGCACGCCCTACCGCTACGGCGGCAACACACCCGAAAGCGGCTTCGACTGCAGCGGCCTGGTCAACTACGTGTTCCGCGAGACCCTCGACGTCCGCCTGCCGCGCACCTCTCGCGAGCTTGCCTCGATGCAGGGCCCGAAGATCGCTCCGACCCGCCTCGCCCCGGCCGACCTGGTGTTCTTCGGCAAGGGCGGCGAGGTCACCCATGTCGGCATCTACGTCGGCGAGGGTCGGTTCGTCCACGCCCCCCGCACCGGGGGCACGGTCCGCCTGGACCACCTCGACGGCGCTTACTGGCGCGACCACTACACCGGGGCCAAACGGGTCCTGCAGTGACGGATTCGCGAACCCGGTCACTTTTTCCGGGCAGGGTCTAACGAAATCTGAACCCCCCGGCGGCCTCGGTCGTGCAAACTCCGGTCTCCTTTTTGCAAAGTGCATGACGCGTGACGACCAAAGCCACTGGCCCCGGCCGCCCCCTCGCCATCCACCGCGCCCTCCGCGGTACCTCCCGAATCCTCCTCGCCGGCCTCCTGGCCTGCGCCAGCCTGCAGGCCTTCGCCGCAGACCCGGTCACCGCCCGCGACCCGCTGGACCGCTCGCAACCGCTCATGGCGCCGGTCAACGACGCCACCCTGGGCAACCCGCTGTCGCTGCCCGAGCGCACCCTGATCTTCGCCCGCGACATCCACACCATCTTCAATGCCTCGCAGGTTCCCGGCAAAGTCGTCGAGACCGCCGAGGCGCCGAAGGAAGGCCGCATCCGTGGCATGCTCAAGCGCGGCCTCGCCCTCCTCGGCAACGGCCAGTTCCTGCACTCGCCGCGCACCGGCAAGGATGTGGAAGTGGCCAGCCTGACCACCGGCTACTGGAGCCAGCGCTACCTGAAGGGCCGTCGCGTCGTCACCCAGTAAGCCGCTGCGCATCGAAACAACCCCGGAAGGCCGCGCAAGCGGCCTTCCGCGCGTCCGGGCCCGCGCAACCGCTTGCGACGCAGCAGCCACCATCGCATGCTGCGCGCTTCCACATCGCTGCCGGGGACACGTCGATGCTGCGCACCCTCCTTGCCATCGTCGTGGGCGTGATCGCCATGATGATCACCGTCCACGGCATCGAAACCATCGGGCACATGCTCTATCCGCCGCCGCCCGGCCTGGACCCGAACGACCTCGACCAGCTCGACAGCATCATCGCCTCGGCCCCGACCGGCGCCATGGCCATGCTGGTCCTCGGCTGGTGCGTCGGCACGATCGTCGGCAGCGGCCTCGCCGCACGCATCGCCCGCCATCCCCGCGTCGCCGCCTGCTTCGTCGCGCTGGTGGTGATCACCGGCGTGGTCGGCATGGCCGTGCTCCTGCCCTCGCACCCCACCTGGGTCGCCGCGCTGGGCACCCTGCTCCCGATTCCGCTGGCGTTGGGGATGGCGAAGGTGGTGGGGCGACGTGGAGCGCAATGATCCGAACCATGCGGAGCACGGGACTCTGACGGATATCGAAATCCGTCTGCTCAGCAACGTACTCGATGCGCTGGACAGACTCTTCGATGGCGATTCATCGCCGATCGATATCCACGACCTGCTGCTGGCCACGGGCCATGCCCTGAAACATCCTCCGTCGATTGAGTACGTGCTGGATCCCGTACCGGGATTGCAGGCGATCCTTCGCAACAGTGGATCACCCGAGGATCAACAGCAGTTGTCGCTTGAGGCGACCAACAATCTGCGCCATTACCTGGCGGATCTCGACCCGCTCATCTCATCATGGGCCTGCGCAACGGCCCGGCAGTGACTGCGCAAAACGCCAAAACGGGGTCAGGTTCAGTTCTTCGCGAAGAACTGAACCTGACCCCGTTTTGCTGACCCGGATTTTGTTGATCGCGACTCGCGTCGCTCCCACTGAAGCGGTGCGCCGAGGCGCACCCCATGGCAAGACGGGGCATTGCGCGTCAGGTCGCCTTCTCGTCCTCGATCCCGACATTCGTGTCGGGGTTGTCGTAGACCGCGCGGTCGAGCAGGCCGGTCTGTTTCGCGACGAGCACGGGGACCAGCATCTGGCCGGTGACATTGGTCATCGTGCGCATCATGTCGAGCACGCGGTCGATGGCGTAGAGATAGCCGATCACTTCCAGCGGCAGGCCGGCGGCGCTGAGCACCACGGTGGCCATGACCACGGCAGTACCGGGAACGCCGGCGGTGCCGAAGCTGCCGAGCACGGAGGCGATCAACACGATCAGATATTGCTCGGGCGTCAGCGGCGTGCCGGTGTACTGCGCGATGAAGACCGCGCACAGCGCCGGGTAGATCGCGCCGCAGCCGTCCATCTTGATGCTCGCGCCCAGCGGCACCGCGAACGCGGCGTAATCCTTGTTCACGCCGAGGTTGTGCGTGGCGCAGCGGATCGACGAGGGCAGCGAGGCGAAGCTCGAGGAGCTGACGAACGCGACCTGCATGCCCGGCGCGGCGCCCTTGAAGAACTTCAGCGGGTTCAGGCCATGCGCCAGCAGCAGGCCGCCATAGCTGACGACGATGTGCAGCGCGCAGGCGACGTACAGCGCGATCACGAAATTGCCCAGCGGCAGCAGCTTGTCGAAGCCGTAGGCGCCGACGAGGCCGGCGATCAGGCCGAAAGTGCCAATCGGGGTCATCTCCAGCACGAAGCGGGTGAGCTGGATCGCGATCTCGCTGGCCTCGCCGACCAGCTTGCGCGCCAGCGCGACCTTCTCGCCGAGCTTGACCATCGCGAAACCGATCAGCGCGGCGAAGAAGATCACCGGCAGGATCGAGCCCTTGCCTGCGCGCAGCACGGTTTCGCCCGCCGCGTTCTTCACTTCGCCGATGCCGGTCATCGCGTAGAAGGGATTGGAGGGCACCACGCCCAGCAGGACCTGCACCACGTTCGGCACGTCCTTCGCGACGTAGGCGGGATCCGGCGCCAGCGGCACCTGCACGAGGCCCGGCTGCAGGACCATCCCGACCAGCAGGCCGATGCCCACCGCGAGCACGGCGGTGATCGCGAACCAGAGGAAGGTGCGACCGCCGAGCGCTGCGATGGACTTCTGGCCATGCAGCGAAGCCACGGCGTTGATCACCGCGAAGAACACCAGCGGCACCGCGATCATCTTGATCAGGGTGACATACAGGTCGCCCAGTGGCTGCAGCCAGACTTCCGCCGCCGGGCCCATCAGCCAGCCGGCGGCGCCACCGAGGATGAAGGCGCCCAGCACGCGCTGCCAGAAGGGAATGCGGAACCACGCGGCGACCAAACCCATGCAGGACCTCTCCGGCGCAACGTGCGCGGCAATCGGGACAAGCCGGCACGATAGCCCAGCGCGCGACCGCCGGCGAGGCCGGGCCCGCGACGCTGCTTTCCGCCATCCCGCAGGCGGATCGCACCGTGCGCCATACCGTCATGCACGGTGGTCATATCCAGCGGGCATAATCGACGGCTTCGTCGAACCGACCCTGCCCCGCATGCGCCTTCGCACGTCCCTTCGCCTCCTCCCGCTCGTTTCCGCAAGCGTCGCCATCCTGGGTCTGATCGCGACCCCGTCCGCAGATGCCCGCAAGGCGCCGAAAGCGCCTTCGGCGATCGAAGTGCCGCAGATCGCCCATCCGCAGGGCGAGACTCCCGCCTGGTGGTTCCGCGCCGGCGCGGCGCAGGCGGTCGAGCGCGGCGCGATGCAGGGCCAGGCGAAGAACGTGATCCTGTTCGTCGGCGACGGCATGAGCCTGCCCACCGTGGCCGCCGCGCGCATCCTCGAAGGCCAGCGCAAGGGTCAGCCCGGCGAGGAGAACATGCTCAGCTGGGAACGCTTCCCGCACACGGCGCTGAGCAAGACCTACAACACCGACAGCCAGACCCCCGATTCCGCCGGCACCATGACCGCCATGGCCACCGGCGTGAAGACCCGCGCCGGCGTGCTGAGCATCGGTCAGGACGCCGCGCGCGGCGATTGCGCGGGCGCGCTGCGCACGCCGCTGGTGAGCCTGTGGCAACTGGCGGCGGAGACAGGTCTCGCCACCGGCGTGGTGACGACGACCCGCGTCACCCATGCCACGCCGGGCGCGACCTTCACCCATTCGCCCGACCGCAACTGGGAAAACGACGAGGAAATGCCCCGCACCGCGCACGAAGCCGGCTGCCGCGACATCGCCCGGCAGTTCGTCGAAACGCCCTACGGTCGCGGCCCCGACGTGCTGATGGGCGGCGGTCGCGCCAACTTCATGCCGGCCACGCAGCGCGACCCGGAATACGACGACAAGGTCGGCCAACGCCTCGACGGCCGCGACCTCGTCGCCGAATGGAAACAGCGCCATCCCGGCGGTACCTACGTCTGGAACGCGAAACAGTTCGCCGAGGCGCCCGCCGAGGGCCCGCTGCTGGCGCTGTTCGAGCCCAGCCACATGCAGTTCGAACACGATCGTCCCAAGGACCGCGCGGGCGAGCCCTCGCTCGCCGAAATGACCCGCTCCGCCATCACGCGCCTGCAGCGCAACCGCGAAGGCTACGTCCTGCTGATCGAAGGCGGTCGCATCGACCACGCGCATCACTACGGCAACGCCTACCGCGCGCTCACCGACACCATCGCGCTCAGCGAAGCCGTCGCCGCCGCCACCGAAATGACTTCGGCGGACGACACGCTGATCCTGGTCACCGCCGACCATGCGCACACCATGACCTTCGCCGGCTACCCGGTGCGCGGCAACCCGATCCTCGGCAAGGTGCGCGGCAGCAGCGGCGAAGGCAATGATTCCAGCGGCTACGCCACCGACGCCACCGGCCTGCCCTACACCACGCTCGGTTACGCCAACGGCCCCGGCTACGTCGGTGCCACCGACCAGCAGCCCGAAGGCCCGAAGACCTTCCTGCACGAGGTCAGCGGCTACCAGGCCGCGTCAGGCCGCCCGAACCTCGCCGACGTCGATACCGAACATCCGGATTACATGCAGGAATCGACCGTGCCGATGAGCAACGAAAGCCACGGCGGCGACGATGTCGGCATCTGGGCGCGCGGCCCCGGTGCGCACGCGGTGCGCGGCTCGCTGGAACAGAACGCGATCTACCACATCTTCCTGCAGTCCATGCCCGCCCTGCGCAAGCCGCTCTGCGCGCGCAAGCTCTGCAACGCCGACGGCGTGCCGGTGGAATTGCCGAGGCCGGAGATGTTCGCGAAGTGACGACCCGCCCCAATCGCTTTGCAGGGCCTTCAGGCCCGAGTTTTTGATCTTCGGCATGCTGGCCAACCCATCCGGATTGGAGTGCGCGTGACATGAATCGCGGTGAGGTCTATTTCTTGCTGAGCACCCCGGAAGACTTCGACCCGGACATCATCACCGCACAACTCGGCATCGAACCGACCGGCATCGTTCGACGTGCCGAGCCGCGCCCGAGGATGAACGCATGGCGATTGTCGTCCGGTACTGTCCAGGACGATCCGGACAACAACACGTTTGTGGATATCTATCCGATGGCACGCAGCGTGATCGATCGACTCGCGCCCCGCGCCGACACCATCAATGTACTGATGAATCAATATGGGCTCGCAGCGAGGCTGCAGGTGGTGCTGTACATCTCATGGGATGGAGACGATATCCGGAGCGCGCCGCCCATCGGTTTTGACGAGGCCACGGTGGCGTTCCTGGCCAAGGTCGGCGCGTACATTGACGTGGACTCGTACAAGGCGCAGGTCGGGGCCTGAAGGCCGCGGCCATCCTTCCCGTAGAGCGCAGCTTGCTCCGCTGATGCTTTTCCGGGAGGGCATGAGCGGAGCAAGCTGCGCTCTACGGGAAAGCAATGCGTGGCGCGATCAGAACGGCTTCGCCAGCACTAGATAGACGACGGCGACCAGCGCGAACACCGGGATCTCGTTAAACACGCGGAGCATCAGCGGCGAGGGCAGCGACTTGCCGTTCGCAACGCCCTTGAGCCAGCGGCCTGCGACGATGTAGTGCGCGAGCATCAGGGCGACCAGGGTCAGCTTGGCGTGCAGCCAGCCGCCGGCGATGCCGAAGTGCATCCACAGCGTCATGCCGAAGATCAGCGCCAGGCCGAACATGATGTGGCCGAAGCGGTACAGGCGTCGGCCCATCAGCACCAGGCGATCGCGCACCGCCGGCACATCGCCGACCTCGGCCAGGTTGATGAGGATGCGCGGCAGGTAGAAGGCTGCAGCCATCCAGGCCATGACGAACACCAGATGTGCTGACTTTGTCCAGAAGTAGGCGGTCATGCGCTTCGAAGCTCGATTGCGGGCCGTCATCTTATCGAATCGCAGCCTTCGATCGCCGGATGGATGTCGATGACGGGCACAACGCGTCACGGCGAGTCACGCGCCAACCTGTTTGCGTGATGCCGATGACATTCAGCGTCACCTGCTTGTGTGCCTGCCTCGTCACGCCACTGCAACATGAAGAAGGATTCAGCGAAGCCGTGCGTTTTGGGCGACGTTCGTGCACAGGAGACGCACAGGCGCGAAGGCAACGCACGCCTTGGCATGGAAGATGCTTAGGTCGCTCCGTCCCCCATGGAGCCGAGAATGGCAGAGATCGTTCCTCCCGCAGAGCCCGCACAGGCGGCGACGCAGGAAATTTCGCCCGAAATGGTCGCGAGGATGGAGTGCCAGGCGATCCTGGCCACCTTGCTGCAACGTTCCCAGGCCACCCTGTTCGCCTCGATGTCGACGGTGGATGGCCGCAGCTATGCGCATGCCGGCAGCAACCTGAGCAGCGCGAACGCGCAACGCACGGCCGCGATCACCAGTTCATTGATGGGATTGATCGAATCCTTCAGCAGGGAAACCCTCGCCAGCGGCGCGCTGTACAACAGCATCGCCACCGACAAGGGATCCATCGTCATCGTCCGCGTGCCGTCCCGGGCTCGGCTGCATACGCTCTGCGTGTGCACCGACAACACCGCGAACCTCGCGATGACCATCCGCGCCGCGCTCGATACCGCACAGAAACTCGCGGAACGCATCGACGCCCACCGCTGAGACATCCACCGGCCGACGACCGCGCATGCCGCAGGCATCCGCGATCGATCGCGCCGTCCGCACGCATCCAACCCACAGAAAAGAAAGGAGTACCCGATGGCCAAGATTTCCCTCGAAACACTGCGCAGCATCGACGGCTACGTCGCATCCGCCCTGGTCGACATCGACAGCGGCATGCTGCTGGCCGGCGACGGCACTGGCGTCAACCTCGAACTGGCGGCGGCAGGCAACACCGAAGTGGTGCGCGCCAAGCGCAAGGTCGCCAATGCGCTGAACCTCAACGATACGATCGAAGACATCCTGATCAGCCTGACCAAGCAGTACCACATCATCCGTCCGCTGGAATCGAACCAGAAGCTGTTCCTGTACGTCGTGCTGGACCGCGCCAAGTCCAACCTCGCGATGGCGCGCCATGAACTGCGCACCTTCGAGAAGGGCGTGGATTTCTCCTGATCGTCGCGACACCCGCCGGATGCATGCCCACGGTGCATCCGGCGCTTCGCCTATCGCGTATTCCCCCGCTCCAATCACTCTTTCCGAGCCGGCATACATGCCTCGTGCCGATATCACTTTTTCCGCACTCGGCGAACAGGCGGAACAACGTGTTCGACTCGCCGTGCAACTGCTTGCGGCGTACAGGATCCGCGCGAAGATCCGCGCATGGGACGGCACGCGCTGCAGCCTGCTCGTGACCGACCTATCCGATGCCTACGGGCGCAGGACGCACGACCTCGCACGCGCGCGCGGCACGCCGGTGCTGGCCTTCGGCACGGAGGGCGGCGAAGCGGGCGATGGCATCGGTATCGCAGACGACAACAGCCTGGTCCCCGCGCTCGCGCAGCGGATGCGCGAACTGCTCGCGCTCGACGCGCGGGACGACGAACCCGATGCGCAGCCCGAGGCATCGCCCGCGCTGTGCCGCCTCGCGGGCAACGAGTTCAAGGGACTCGGCGTCGACGCGACCTGCAATGGTCGTACCGTGCGGATCCGGCCGGGCGAAGGCCGCGTGTACGCACCGACCCTGAGCGACCTGCTTTCCGCAGTCGACACCTTCTGCACCGCCGACTGGTCGCTCACGCGCAACGACGTGGACGGCCGTCCGCGCGAGGACGGCGCCAGTCGCAGCCTCGAAGCCTTCCTGCTGCAAGCCGCCTTCGCCGCGCGCGACACGCTGCCGCCATTCCCCGAAGGCCGCTACCGCCTGGACTGTTGGCCCGATGTCGGCAGCGCGCCCGAGCTGATCGACTCGCTGAAGATCGCCAAGCGCCTGCTCGACGGCAGCGCGAGCTCCAGCGAGCTGGTCGCCGCCTGCCGCATCGACGCCGCCGACGTGAACGCGACGCTGTGGGCCTACGCCGCCGCCAATCTGCTGGACATGCCCATCGACGCGCTGCCGAAGGAGGAACCGCAGCCACAAACGGCGCGCCCCTTCTCCGGCATCATGGCCCGCATCGCACAGCGTTTCGGCCTGCGCCCCTGACCGCATCCGCATCATCGCCACGCATCGGAGCGGACCGCCGGTTACGCCCCGAGTGAACCCACAGGACAACACCAGGATCGCCGTGTCTTCCGAAAGCGCAAAACTCGTATTCGCCGGGCCCGTCGGCGCAGGCAAGACCACGTCCATCCGCTCGCTGTCGGATACCGCGCCGGTATCCACCGAGATGCCGATGACCGACGGCGCGATGGGCGAGAAGACCACGACCACCGTCGCGCTCGACTTCTCGATGGTCCTGCTCGACGACGGCACACCGCTTCACATCTACGGACTGCCCGGCCAGGACCACTTCTCGCACATGCGGCCGATCGTGCTGGAAGGCGCCGTCGGCGTGATCGTGGTGCTGCCGGGCGATCACGACGACATCGAGGATGCCTGCGAACGCTGGCTGCGCTCGATCCGGGAAATCTCCCCCGGCATCGCCATCGTGATCGGCATCACCCGTACCGACCTGTCGCGCGGCTTCCGCATGGATGCCGTGCGCCGTGCGGTGCAGCGCTGCGGCTCGCCGGTACCGGTGTTCACCTTCGATGCGCGCGACCGCGAGCAGACCTCGCATCTGGTGCGTGCCCTGCTGCTGTCGATCGGGTGAGCGCGACGCCGCACGAAGTCGTCGCTGCGTTCGCCCGCGCCGGGCTCGCGCTGCATGGCCGCCTCTGCGAGATGCTCGACGAGCATCCTTCGCATCGCACCGAACGACGCGGCTGCGGCTACATCCAGGCCACGCGCTTCCTGTCCACGCACATCAACCAGCCGCGCGCGCCGGATTCGGCAGCGGACTTCGCCGTGCTGGCGACCTGGCCGAAAGCGCGCACGGAAGCGCTGGCGCAGCAGGCGATCTCGGCCGGCTGGGCGCAGGGCTGGCGTCGCCTGGATCTCTGCGGGCAGGCCATCGCATCGACGCTGGCCGACGATGCCGTCGCACGCCTGCTGATCGCCCTGCCGCGAACCCTCGCCGCGATCCGCGCATCGCTGCAGCACGAAGAGAGCGGGCTGCTGGCCGATCTGCTGCAGCAGATCCTCGCACCGCAGCCCGGATGCGCACCGACACTGCCGGAGATGCGCGAGAAACCCGAGATCGGCAGCTGCTCGCAGGCCGAGGAATTCTTCCTGGAGATCGCCCATGGCCGCGTCCGTCGCGGCGGTCATGTGAATCTGTTCGTCGACGAGGACGGCCAACCGTTGCTGGTCGAGAAGATGTCGCTCGGCGAGTCGCATTCGGCGATGGCGATCGCGCCTGTCGCCATCGGTGGCGTGCTGCTGTCGCCAGGCGCACTGTTCGCTTTGCGCTATCGCGACGACGCCGAACCGCTGCGCGACACCACCTGCGGACACGTGTTCCGCCTGTCCACGATCGAACAGGCACGCTTCCTGCGCCTGACCACGCTCGCCGTTTCGCCTGCCGCGCGTGCGCGCGCCTTCAGCGCGCAGTTCGAGGCGCAGCAGCGCAACGTCCTGCTGTCGCCGGCGACCACCACGATCGACGACCTGCGCACGTTCGCGCGTACACGGCTGGGCCTCGCATGAACCACGGCACGCGCAGGCCATGATGCGGATTCCCGCCTTCTATCGCCCCGAATACGCGCCTGCCGACGTACCGCTGCTCGCGCGCCTGGAGGCCACCGCGCGCAAGCTCGAACGTCTCGGGCTGGTCGACCTGCATGCGCCACCGATGCTGGATCCTTCACGGCTGACGGGACTGCACGACGAGGCCTACCTCGATGCATTCCTCACCGGAAGCGAGCCGATGGCCTCGCGCCAGGGCATCCCGTGGTCGCCGCGCGTGCGCGACGCCACGCTCGCCATGCTCGGCGGCCAGCTCACCGCCGCCAAGGCCGCACGGCGCCACGGCATCGCGATGAACATCGCGCGCGGCTTCCACCACGCCGCTCCCGACTGCGGCAGCGGTTACTGCCCGCTCAACGGGCTCGCCCTGCTCGCCCATGACGCGCCGGATCAGCGCGTCATGGTGATCGACTGCGACGAACACGGCGGCAACGGCACCGAGGAATTCGCCGCGCGACTGCCCAATCTCTACAACGTGTCGATCTTCGGCACGCGCTTCGGCTGCCGGGGCGGCACGCGCTCGTGGGCGACGCAGGTCCGCGTGCGCGAGCACGGTTTCCAGCGCTACCTCGACGCCCTGGACGAGGCGCAGGCGCTGGTCGACGCGCATCGCCCCGACCTGCTGGTCTACCAGGCCGGGGCGGACTGCCACGAACACGATCCCAAGAGCCAGGTCGGCCTCACCACGGCGCAGATGTTCACGCGCGACCTGTACGTGTTCCGCATGGCGCGCACGCGACGCATCCCGATCCTGTTCGTCGTGGCCGGCGGTTACCAGCAGGCGCAGCGCGTGGCGCGCCTGAACGCGAACACCGTGCGCGCCGCGCACCATGCCTGGCGAGCAGCGGCAGACGATGCGTCGACGGGGAACGCTCCGTCCTGATCGCACGCGCCCCGCCTCGTGTATGGTCGGCGCCATGACCCAATCCACCACCGCATTGCCCGTGCTGTTCCTCGGCCACGGTTCGCCGATGAACGCCATCGAGGACAACGCCTGGTCGCGCGCATGGCGCGCACTGGGCACGCGACTGCCGCGTCCGCGCGCGATCCTCTGCGTGTCCGCGCATTGGGAAACGTCGGGCCCGTGGCTCACCGGCGCCGAAGCGCCATCGACCATTCACGACTTCGGCGGCTTCCCGCAGGCGCTGTTCGACGTTCGCTGGCCGGCACCGGGCGATCCGGCGCTGGCGCGTCGCGTGGTCGACCTGCTCGGCGATGCGGGCGCGCGCATCGATCCCGATCGCGGCCTCGACCACGGTGCCTGGGGCGTGCTGCGCCCGATGTATCCCGAGACCGATGTGCCGGTCGTCCAGCTCGGCATTGATTCGCGCCGTCCGGGCGCGTGGCATGTGGCGCTCGCGCGCCGGCTCGCGCCGCTGCGCGACGAAGGCGTGATGGTGGTCGCCAGCGGCGACATCGTGCACAACCTGCGCCTGTTCGACTGGCGCGATCCCGTGCCGCTGCCGTGGGCGCTGCGCTTCCGCGACCGCGTGAACGCGCTGGTCCGCGACGGCGACCTCGCTGCGCTGGCGGACTGGCCTTCACTGGGCGAAGATGCGCGCCTGTCGATCCCGACGCCCGAGCACTACCTGCCGCTGCTCTACGCACTGGCGCTGGCACGCAACGGCGACGCGATCGAATTCTTCAACGACGATGTGATCGGCTCGCTGTCGATGACCTCCCTGCTGATCGGCCACGCATGAAGACACGACAGAAGATCTACGACCGCGAATATTTCGACCGCTGGTATCGCGACTCCGGCATCGGCGGACGCCAGCGCCTGCAGCGCAAGGTCGCGCTGGCCGTCGCCACCGCCGAATACCACCTCGAACGCCCGATCCGCACTGTGCTCGACATCGGCTGCGGCGAAGGCGTCTGGCGCGCGCCGCTGCTGAAGCTGCGTCCGAAGCTGCGCTACCTCGGCTTCGACGCCAGCGAGTACGCGATCCGCCGCTACGGCGCCGCGCGCAACCTGCATCTGGCCAGTTTCGGCGACTTCGCGCTGCTGCGGCCCTGTGCGCCGGTCGACCTGCTGATCTGCAGCGACGTGCTCCACTACGTGCCGACCCGCGAACTGGACAAGGGCCTGCCCGGACTCGCCGAGCTGTGCGGCGGCATCGCCTTCCTCGAAACCTTCACCGCCGACGACGACATCGAAGGCGACCACGAGGGCTTCCTGCGTCGCCCCGCGCGCTTCTACCGCGACCGCCTCGCCGACGTCGGCTTCGTGCCGCTCGGCTCGCACTGCTGGCTGTCGCCGGCCTTGGCTCCGGACGTGGCCGCACTGGAGATCGGCGGCTGATCCGGTCGCATGTCTCAACGACGACTGCGACCGGGATCCCGGGCCGACCGACCGCTCGTCCGGAGTGCGACCCCGGTCGCAACGTGGCCGGATGGATGGGGTATGCTGCAGCGCCGCAAAAACGCAAGCTGTCACTTTTCAGGGGGAGCGATGCTGCTGTATCAGATGCACGAGCTGGGCCGCGCATGGATGGCGCCGATCACCTACTGGGCCGAGGCCAATGCCCGGATGTTTTCCGCGCCCGGCAGCTGGCTGTCGAGCCTGCCGCATGCGCAGCGCGCCGCCGCCGGCTACGAGCTGGTCTACCGCATCGGCAAGGACTACGAGAAGCCGAAGTTCGGCATCCACAGCGTGGTCAACGAAGGCCGGGAATATCCTGTGGTCGAGCGCGAGGTGCTGCGCACCCCGTTCTGTCGCCTGCTGCGTTTCAAGCGCTTCTCCGATGACGCCGACGGCATCGTCGACCTGAAGGACGACCCGCCGGTGCTGGTGGTCGCTCCGCTGTCCGGCCACCACGCCACCCTGCTGCGCGACACCGTGAAGACCCTGCTCCGCGACCACAAGGTGTACATCACCGACTGGGTCGACGCGCGCATGGTGTCGAAGGACGACGGCGAGTTCACGCTCGACGATTACATCGCGACCATCGAGCAGTTCATCCGCCACATCGGCGCCGAGAAGCTGCACATCATCAGCGTCTGCCAGCCGACCGTGCCGGTGCTCGCCGCGGTGTCGCTGATGGCCGCGCGCGGCGAAACGACGCCGCGTTCGCTGGTGATGATGGGCGGGCCGATCGACACCCGCGAATCGCCGACGGCGGTGAACAATCTCGCGACGCAGAAGCCGCTGTGGTGGTTCGAGCAGAACCTGATCCACATCGTGCCGGCGAACTATCCGGGCCGGGGCCGCCGCGTCTACCCGGGCTTCCTGCAGCACATGGGCTTCATCGCGATGAATCCCGAGCGGCACATGATGTCGCACTGGGATTTCTACCAGGACCTGGTGAAGGGCGACCTCGACGATGCCGACTCGCATCGCCGCTTCTACGACGAATACAACGCCGTGCTCGACATGCCGGCCGACTACTACCTCGATACCGTGCGCATCGTGTTCCAGGAACACCTGCTGCCGCGTGGGCTGTGGGACGTGGCCGGTGAGCGCGTGCGCCCCGAGGCGATCACCGGCACCGCGCTGATGACGATCGAGGGCGAGCTCGACGACATCGCCGGCCTGGGCCAGACCCGCGCCGCGCACAAGCTGTGCACCGGCATCCCCGAGGAGAACCGCGTGCATCTCACCGCACAGGGCGCCGGGCATTACGGCATTTTCAGCGGCCGTCGCTGGCGCGACCAGGTGTATCCGCAGGTGCGGGATTTCATCGCGAAGCACGCGTGACGCATCAGTCCCCGTAGAGCGGAGCTTGCTCCGCTCTGGATTCACCGAGAACGCATGAGCGGAGCAAGCTCCGCTCTACAAAAGCCCGCAATGAAAAGCCCTTCCGTCCTGCGACGGAAGGGCTTCGTGTTTCTGGCGCTTCGGATCAATCGTACTGCGAGGTCTTCACCAGCAGGTGCTTGGCGAACTGGCCGTGCAGGTAACCGATGGCGCGCGCCAGGTGCAGGGTGACGAACAGCAGCAGCACGCCGGCCACGAGCGTCAGCGGCAGCCAGAAGTAGCCGAGCGATGTGCCGAACACGCCGTTCTCGTAGCCAAGGAACATGAAGCCGCCGAAATCGTGGTTCACCACCGCGTCGCCGAACCACACCGCGAACGGCGCGGCGATGAAGCCGGCGGCGGTGGCCAGCAGCGTCACCACCAGGGTGAAATAGATGATGCCCAGCGGCAGCATCAGCAGGAAATACAGCTGTGTCAGCCACGTGCGCGGGTCGGTGAACATCTCACCGATGCGGGCCAGCCAGGGCTTGCCGCGCGTGGCGTACAGCGGGCGGCGCGGCATGCGTTCGCCCAGCATGACCTCGACGATGCGCCCTTCCACCAGCGACAGCACCCGCACCGATCCGAAGTAGAGGATCACGAACGGCACGCCGATGATCAGCACGGCCAGGCCGGTCGACAGCGACAGCCCGGTCACCACCCAGGTGAAGTAGAAGATGCCGGTCGCCAGGGCGAGGACCATGTAGAACAGCGAGGCGTAGGCGCGCGGATCCGCGACGACACCGAAGAACTTGCCGACCAGCGAACTGCGCGGCTTCGGCGTGGGCGCACGCAGGGCGCTCTGCACCTTCACCTCGGTGTCGCGGTAGATTTCGGCGACTTCTTCCGGCGCGCCGTAGCTGGACGCGACCTGGGCGATGACCTCGGCCTCGGTCTTGCCGGGGTTCTCGGCCAGTTCGGAGCGCAGGTATTCCTCGGCGTCGTACAGCGCGTCCTGGATCAGCGCCGGATCGGCGCCGGCCAGCGAGCGCCGCAGGTGTTCGAGGTAGTCGGGAATGTTGGTCGGCAGCGCCGAACTCGGTGGCGAATTTGTGGTCATGACAGGCTCCCCTTCAGAACGGAATCGACGGACGCCCGGGTGGCGTGCCAGGCGGAGGACCAGGCCTCCAGTACCGTGCGCCCCTGCGGGGTGATGGTGTAGTAGCGGCGCGGCGGCCCGCTGATCGACGGCTCGATATGGCTGTCGAGCAACCCGGCCCCTTCCAGGTTGCGCAAGACGGGGTACAGCGCGCTCTGCTTGCCGCTCAGGACCCCGTCGCCGTGGCGCTCCAGGGTCTTGGCGATCTGGTACCCGTACATCGGCTCGGTGGCGGCGCCGAGCACGGACAGCATGACCAGGGAGACGGTGCCCGCCGACAGCTCCTTCTGGAACTTGCGCAGCAGGGCCTCGGTGGCCTCGTCGTGGGGAATGGGCTCGGTCATCTCGACCTCTCTGCAGTGACGGGATTGATATCGTTGAGATCACTCTATTGTGAAGTTAGACATACTGGATGTGCCGGAGGTCATCCCGACGGACATCCGACAGCCGTCGCAGCCAACCGGGCCGACGGGTGGTCGCCGGCCGTCGATCCGGGGCAGAATCGACGGCCGACCACAAGGAGCGTCCCCGCATGTCGTCCCCACGCATGTCCCCCCGCATCGCCCTGCTCACCGCTGCCGTCGTCGCTGGCAGTCTCCTCGCCCAGGCCTCGGCCCAGTCCACCCCGCACAACCGCTACCGCTCGATGCAGGAACTGCTCGACGGCTCCAAGGCCAGCGACTGGCGCGACCTCGACCCGGCACGCACGCTCTATCTCGACCTCGACAGCGGCCGCGTGGTGATCGAACTGGCCCAGGACTTCTCCCCGGCGCACATCGCCAACATCAAGGCGATGGCCAAGGGCGGCTACTGGAACGGCATGAGCATCAATCGCGTGCAGGACAACTTCGTCGCGCAATGGGGCGATCCGGCGGGCGAAGGCGAGCCGCGCAAACCACTGCCGAAAGGCACCAAGGCCAAGCTGCCGGCCGAATTCACCCGCAGCAACACCGGCCTGACCTTCACGCCGCTGCCTGATGTCGACGGCTGGGCGCCACAGGTCGGCTTCAGCAACGGCTTCCCGGTCGGTCGCGACACCAACGAAGGCATCGCCTGGCTGGCTCACTGCTACGGCATGGTCGGCGCCGGCCGCGAGAACGAGGCCGACTCCAGCAACGGTTCGGAGCTGTACGTGGTCACCGGCCAGTCGCCGCGCCAGCTCGACCGCAACATGAGCACCGTCGGCCGCGTCGTGCAGGGCATCGAACTGCTCAGCAGCCTGCCGCGCGGCACCGGTACGCTGGGTTTCTACGAGAAAGCGGAGCAGCGCGTCGCGATCCGTAGCATCCGCCTCGCCGCCGACCTCAAGCCCGCCGAGCGCCTGAAGCTGCAGGTGCTGCGCACCGACACCCCGCTGTTCCTGGAACTGGTCGAAGCCCGCCGCAACCGCCGCGACGATTTCTACAAGCGTCCCGCCGGCCACATCGACCTGTGCAACGTCCCGGTGCCGACGCGTGTCGAGCCTGCACCGGCGGCGAAGCCGAAGCGCTGATCGCGGCTCGACGCAAGCCTACGACCAATCGCCTATCGCCGGCCGCAAGGCCGGCGACTAGCATGGGCGATACATTCCAACGACACGACGCATGCGCATCGCCCTGCTCGCCGATCTCCACGCCAACCGCGAGGCGGTCGAAGCCTGCCTGAAGACCGTGCGCAAGGCCGGCTGCGACCGCATCGTGCTGCTCGGCGACATCGTCGGCTACGGCGCCGACCCGGCGTGGACCGTAGATACGGCGCGCGCGCTGGTCGAGGACGGCGCATTGGCGGTGTTCGGCAACCATGACCAGGCGGCGCTGCGCGCGCCGCGCGAAGATGCCAACAGCGCGCGACGCCACAGCGACGCGCAGGCGGCGATCGAATGGACGCGCGGCCAGCTCGACCATGCGCAGCGCGGTTTCCTCGGTTCGCTCCCCGCCTTCATCGAGGACGACGACCGCCTCTACGTCCACGCCAACGCCTGGGCACCGCTGGACTGGGGCTACATCGGCAACGCGCTGGCCGCCGCGCAAAGCATCGCCGCGACCTCACAGCGCGTGACCTTCTGCGGCCACGTCCACGAACCCGCGCTCTATCACTCGCAGCCGGAAGGCGGCGCCCGCCATTTCGCGCCGCGCCCCGGCGTGCCCGTGCCGCTGATCGCGAGCCGGCGCTGGGTCGCGCTGCCGGGCAGCGTCGGACAACCACGCGACGGCAATCCCGCTGCCTGCTGCGCGCTCTACGACACCGCCACCGACACGTTCACGACGTTCCGCGTGGCCTACGACCATCTCGCCGCCGCGCGGAAGATCATCGACGCCGGCTTGCCGCAGGAACTCGCAAGACGTTTGATCACGGGAGGTTGAGATGCCTGTACGGCTCACACCGGGCCTGGACATCGGCGGTTTCGAACTCATCGCGCCGCTGCACGAAGGCGGCATGGCGACGCTGTGGCGGGTCGCGCATCCCGCGCATGCGATGCCGCTGCTGATGAAGCTCGCGCGCGTGGGCTACGGCGAAGCGGCGACGCAGATCGTCGGCTTCGAAGTCGAGAAGATGATCCTGCCGCGCCTCACCGGCCCGCACGTGCCGCGCTTCGTCGCTTCGGGCGACCATGAGGACCAGCCCTGGCTGGTGATGGAACACCTGTCCGGCGAGACCCTGCGCCCGCTGCTCGACCGCACGCCGCTGCCGGCGTCGCAGGTCGCGATGCTCGGCGCGCTCGCCGCCGACGCCATCCATGCGCTCCACCAGCAGGGCGTGATCCACCTCGACATCAAGCCGAGCAACCTGCTGCGCAGGCCGGAAGGCGCGCCGCATCAAGGAATCGTCGCGCTGGTCGACTTCGGCCTCTCGCACCATGCACACCTGCCCGACCTGCTGGCCGAACAGTTCGACGTGCCGATCGGCACCGGGCCGTACATCGCACCGGAACAGGTGCTCGGCGTGCGCGACGAACCACGCAGCGACCTGTTCGCGCTCGGCGTCACGCTCTACCACCTCGCCACCGGCGAACGCCCGTTCGGCAATCCGACCAGCGACGCCGGGCTGCGCCGTCGCCTGTATCGCGATCCCGTGCCACCACGCGCGCTGCGCCCCGAGATCCCGCGCTGGCTGCAGGAAGTGATCCTGCGCTGCCTCGAAGTCGATCCCGATGCGCGCCACGCCACCGCCGCGCAGCTCGCTCATGACCTGCAGCATCCCGAACAGGTGCTGCTGACCGCGCGCGCGGACCGCAGCCATCGCGACGGCCGCGTCGCCGTGCTCAAGCGCTGGTGGGACAACATGGGTCGCGAGCGCGCACCGCGCGATGCCGTCGGCGACCATCTCGACCATGCACCGCTGCTGATGGTCGCGATCGACCTCAAGCACGAAGACACGGCGTTGTGCGAAGCCCTGCGCGCCAACGTGCGCCGCATCGTCTCGACCTTCCCGCATGCACGCCTCGCCTGCGTCACCGTCATGCGTACCGCGCGGATCGGCCTGGACAGCAACCTCGACGCCGAAGGCCGCAACCGCCACGTCAAACGCCTGATCGCCCTGCGCGACTGGGTCCGCCCCCTCGCGCTCGGCGAGGATCGCGTCACCGTCCACGTGCTCGAACACAGCGACCCCGCCCACGCCCTGCTCGACTACGCCCGCGACAACGGCGTCGACCATCTCGTCATGGGCGCTCGCGGCATCACCGGCGTCCGCCGCCTGCTCGGCAGCGTCAGCGCCCGCGTCGTCGCCGAAGCACCCTGCACGGTGACCGTGGTGCGCGCAGCGGGCGCCCCCACGCTGCAAGACGACGACACCCTGTAACGCAAGCCGCCAGGAACCGGGCTCTCGTGTCTACTGGCCTCCGAACGCATCGAAGCGCATCGGAACAGGCCGCCGCATCACCGACTGTCCAGGGGCCTTGGCAGCCTTCCGAAGCGAAACCAGGAAGGGATCGAGGAATGCAGAATGCCTGGCATAGGGATAGCGCGGCGCATAAGGCCCTGCTGCATTGCAGAAGCCGATCTGGCCGCTTCCCCCTCGCGTGAAAAGAACATAGTAAGCACCGGCAACGAGCGGTATGCCGCAATCGCCGCTTCCATAGCCGGAGGTCAGTCTGGAGATATTGGCCAACGAACCCTTGAAGGTCTCGATCGTCTTGAAACTCGCCGACTGTTTGACGACGCAGGGCCCGTCATCGACGCAGGGCGTGTCCATGATCGGGTGCCCCGACGTCACCCCGGTCGAATTGACACGCACGAGTGCAACATCGTCCGATGCATCCCACCATGTCTGCGTGTCGAGCGGACATGAGCAAGCAATGGCGGAAGACGATGCGAAGAACAGGGACAACAACCAGAGGCTGGTCTTCATGAGAACGGACTCATGCATTGATTGTGCTCCGTGGTATTACCTGATCGTTGAAAGCGGAGATAGCCTGGCATCAGGCCGGGGATCGATCACTCATTCAGCCTGATCCCCTCATCCAGCCGCAGCCAGCGATGCATCCGCTCGCCATAGTTCGACACGGTGGGCGACGGAAACCCTGGATCGGCGAACGCACCGACCGGCACGGCGACCTCGTCCGGCAAGGCATCCACGCGGTAATAGACCGTTGCGCCGCAGGTCGGGCAGAAATGGAACCGCGCCACGCCGCCCTCGTCGCCGGTGAGCGCATATTCGCTGCTGACGCCCCGGATCGTGACATCGGCATTCGCGAACCGCGCCTGCACCGCGAACGCGCTGCCCGAACGCCGCTGGCAGTTCAGGCAATGGCAGACCGAGATACGACTCGGCTCGCCCTCGGCCGTGAGGGCGAGTTGTCCGCAGGTGCAGGTGGCGTGGCGGGTGGTCATGGCGAGGGATTCCCTAATCGAGTGCGGCTGCGATCAGTCATGCCAGAAACCGTCCTTGCCGAGCCAGTCGCAGAAGACTTTCTCCGACCCCTTGGCCTTTGCAGAATTCGCGCCGAATGCGCGACGATCCGCCTGCGCCTGCTCAAGCAGCAAATGTCCACGAATGATCTTGAGCTGGTTCAAGGCGCCGAACCTGTAATCACCATCGACCTCGCCGCGATCGATCATCTGCCGAAGCTTGTCGGTCGCGGCATTCGCCGCCGCCCGATCGAGATCGGACACGCGGACCCGCATATCCGGCTCGATCCTGTTCACCATGCCCTTGCACAGGCCGGAATCGCCGGAAGCGCCGGCAGCCAGTGCGATCGAAAGAACAACCTGCAGGCTCATGAAACGCTCCTTGATGAGAAAGAAACAGGCAAAAGGACGATGCTGACGAGCATGAGAAATCACTCAAGCATCGTCGCTTTCCGCATTGAACGGATACACCGACAGACAAACGGCCACACCCGCCGAACCGCTCAGTGACAGCAACTCCGGCGGGAAGGTGAAGGATGGCCAGCTTGGCCAGGACATCTCGACGCCGAAATCCAAGGTCACGGATTCGACGCCACTTCCCGAAGCCAGGGCCTGCACTGCATCTTGATGCAGCAGCAGGAACTCGACGGCATCCGTGATCTGCCGCCTGAGATCGGAAAAATCCGACTTGCTCACGAGGATGCGAATCCCGGAAGTGCCATGCTTTTCTCCATCCGGATTGGATTGCGGATAGCGCGGCTCGCCTCGTCTCCAGATCGAATGCGGCGTAACGGGAAAGGATGCAACGCACGCATCCACGTCGAAGTCGGTGCCGCCGGCGCGAAGAACGCATGTCATGGTGATCGGTCCGTACGAAATCGCCGAGAAGGTGCCCGCCGATGCGCTACCGCACCATGGCGAGCGCTTCGCCCATGGGCATGCCGTCATACCCCTCATCCCACGGAAAACGATGTTGCCGGTCTGGAAAGAACATGATGACCGCCTCGAAAGGTCTGCCCTGGTAGTAACGCACGGCCGTGCCCAGGTAGTCGTCGAAATGATCGGATCTGATGGACCTGAAGATGACGTTGTATCCACCAGTCAGGATATTGCCATCCTCGACATCCATGCGGATGACGTGGCCTTGCCTGAGCAGCCACGCGCACTGGTTGAGCGCCGCCTGCGCCTTCTCGCGCGACATGCCGAAGATCACAATTTCCGGAGCATTGTGGGATTCGCCGAAGCCGATCGAATAGGTGAAGCTGTCTTGATGCGCTTCGACAGGCAGGACATGCAGGCAGTGCCAGCCATGCGAGCGGATGTTGTCCGCGATGCGCTGGTTCTGCGCCAGGTGCTTATCATTCATCGTCATATGTCGGATCGATAGGACATCAGGGCGTCATGTCGGCCTGACCATGACGGAACCGGAGGATCACACGCTTGATGCCGGAACTGCCGAAGATCAGCCACAGGGCGAGCGCCAGCTGTCCGGCGGTCGCGATCATGTTGGCGATCTGCTCGTGCTGCCACTCGACATGGCCCGCGTCGATCTGGCGGCTGAGCAGCAACAGCGTCAGCCAGTAGATCGCGTCCGGCAAGGCATGCGACAGCACCCAGACGCCCAGCAACGTCAATCCGACCGACAGCGCAACCGAACCGTTCATCGCGCTTTCTGAACGCGGCTCGCGCATCGCAGGCAGCAGCTTCCTCGCGACCGTCAACGGGAAGAACCACAGGAAGGCGCACAAGGCAACGCCGGCTGCCAGAACGGTACCGACCAGCACCAGCGACGGTTTGAGCTCCACCTGGCCGATGAGCGCCATCGCGCTCGGGAACGAACGCACGATGGTGACCAGCAGGAAAATCGCGAACAGCCGAACAGCAACCGCAACCACATCTTCCCTGCTCATGGCGATCCCCTTCTGGCCTGACGACGGACGCCCCCGTGAGGGGCATGGCGCAGAGTGCCATGCCGCCTGTTCCACATCAATGAAACACGATCAATCCGCCGTCGAACGCCCGCGCAGGACCAGATGGAGCAACAGGCCGCACAGGATCATCAACCCGAAGAACGCCAGGCCGATCATCGAATTCTCCGAGCCCAGGTTGCGCAGCAGCCTGACCGCATCGAACGCGATGTACACCGCGTATGCGAGCGCAGGCGCCGACAGCACGATGGATGCGATCCGCACCGGTTTGCGGGATCGCAGCAGAAGCAGCACGCCCAGCACGACGGCCAGGCACAGCAGCATCGGAATGCAGACGACCAGGGTCAGCAGGCCATTGGCGGCGGCGGCGATCCCGGGCCACGCGAGCAACGGCAGCAGCAGGACCGGACGCTTCATCAGCACTACGCGCGGCGCAGCCGGATGGCCGCCAGCGATGTCACCGGCGGTCGCACGAGTTCTTCGGACTGCGACACCGGCCAGATCGATGAGACGGGCTGGCGCGGGAAGTCCCGGATTGAATCGCCATGGGGCGCAACTAGTAGAAAATCCATGGCTTCGGGTGAAGGGATGGCTGAGCGATCATGGCGGCTGTCAAGAACAAGGCAGCGGCGAGTGCGAGCTTGGCCGTCTCGCTGCGATACGAATTGGTGGCCGCCAGCAGCAGGAATGGCATCGGCGCCAGGACATCCATGGTGGTCTGGATCGGATGCCGAAGGTCGAGGGACATGGCCATGTAGATGGTGAGCACCGCAATGCCAAGAAATGCGACTCGCCAGGCCGGAGAGATGCGTGCAGAGGATTGGCATTGATCCGACATGCTGTCCGACACCTGAGTTGGGCCACGCCGCGAAGCGGCACCGGCCTGGATGCTGAAGTGGACTCCCAGCCACTGGAGCCTGCCGCCATGGATGCTACAACCGTGGCGATCCGTTGGCGAATCCAGCCGCATCGCGCGCAGGCGCGTGGATCTTTGGTAGCCCGGGTAAGCGCAAAGCGCGCACCCGGGACGGACGCACACGCGAACGCCGAGGATCCAAGGTGCGGCCTTCGGCCTTATCCGGGCGACGAAAGTGCAATCCGGGCGCGGGAATGACCCGCGCCCGGTGAAGCATCACGCAGCGGCACCGTCCAACGGCACCAACCGGTTGTCTTCGTCGTACTGCAAGCCACAGACCATCGCAGCCATGCCGCGCAGCGCGGCTTGCGGGCTGGCGCCGCTGGCTTCGCACAGAGCGATGAACTGGTGCGGGACTTCGACGAGCAGGACATTGGACGGCTTGAGCTGCGCTTTCGGCTTGGACATGACGGCACTCCGTTTCGCCCGACGCCCGGAGTGGGCGCCGTTGGCGATTCAGAAGCGCATCGCGCGCAGGCGCGTCAAGGTTTGCGCAGCAATTCACCTCGACCTTGACGCGCCGAGCACGGTGCGATGATGGGACGACAACGGGGAACACCTCTCGCCACCTATCCGCGCAGGCTTTGCTTTGTAGGGCGCATAAGCCGAAGGCGTCATGCGCCGAGATGACTTGCCGATAATCGGCGTCTCAAAGAAGGCGCATGACGCTTCGCTTATGCGCCCTACAACAGCGCACATGCCTTACGGCCTTGCAAGTTTGAAAAGCGACCCAGCGTTGGAATTCATCGGCTGCCGCAGGCGGTCCGCTGGAATGAGGTGTTAGCCGACAGGCTACACCCATGGGTTTTCATAGATGGTCCTTCGAAGCGCACGTGCCGCAAAGAGTGCCATGCGTTCAAGCTCCTGCTCGGTTTCTTCGGGGCGCTCGAGGAGATTTGAATCATTCCAGGGCTCATCGACGTGAACCCATTTATTGCGGTACTTCCTCAAGACATGTAGATCGTCCTTGAGACCGGCATCAATACTGGCGCGATTGATTAACTCAACAAGCCGTTCCTTACCAGTTTCGGAGTGCTCGGATCGAAGGTAAGTCTCAATTCCAGATACGGCAGTGAGAATCGACGCCAGATCGGCGCCGGCGGCAAATGCCACATCCGCTTCCCGGACGATAAAGCTACACCACTCAGAAAGAATGACTCCGCCCTTGAGCAGTTCTTCGTCGAGGGCGACTATTTGAGCCCAGCGGTCATCTTGAGTCACGTTGGCTAACGTCTGAATTAACCGGCTGGCGCGGCTTTATCGCGCCAGTCCGTGTTGAATGATGGATTAGGCTTAATGGTCGAAAACCAACAGGTGATCTCTAACATCGCTGTTAGCCAGATATTGCCAAGACATATAGAGAAAGCCTCTTCCGTCCGGAGAGTAGCGAACACCAAATCTTGTATCGCTACCGTCATTCATACGCCCCCATTCGATAAGTTTCTGTGCCTGCTGGATTAGGTGCCTAGTTGGAATGGCTGCAACAGACAAGAGTTGCCCACCTTGCCTGTCTAGAAAGGCTTGCACTGTGAGATGTGGGTATAGAAAACCTTCCTCTGGATTGTTGAGTGCGCGAAGCCGTTTTTGAAATTCCGTTTCAGCACCAGATGGAGTCGTGTATCTAATGGAGAAAGATCGGTAGTTACTTCCCCACTGAACCCTACTGGCTATTCCTCGAACACCTCTGTTATTTTCGACGATCTGCCAAGCATCAATGCCCGCAAGAACATCAAGCTCACTTGCGAACTCATCAGATGAAACGGCCTCAACAGGAATGATTTGGCCTCCGCCGATTCCTTCTGCCGAGGAAATGGACGGCCAAACAATATTGACAAAGTCAGACGCACTATTGCCGAGGCCATTAAGTATGTGTTGCGGATACTGCATCATTAAGCCTAATGCCTGAATTAAGCCGGCCCGCAAAGCGGGATCAGCTTGAATGAATGGTTAGAACGCTGGCCGTTACCAGTTGCCAGATGATTGAGCATTGTTGATGTACGAGTTTAATGCGGAAGAAAAAGCATTTAATGCCTCCAAAGCCGCCGGCTCTATTCGGTATTGGTTTGCCCCTTCAATCCCCCAAGATGTGACAGTGCCATTGCCGTCTACACCGACAATGTTTGTTGCTTGAAGTCGGTAACGACCATCCTTTGCATCAATGATTATTCTTGTTCTGATGGCCGGAAAAGCTGACAGCATTTTTGCTTTTGGGTTTTTGACGATTATGTCTCCTACGATCTTTCCAAGCTCATCATCTCTAAGCTCAATGATGCTTCTAGAAGACTTGAAATGCTCGGCAAGGAAAGCCGCGGCATGGGAAACAATCTCGCGTTTTGAAAGATCAACCGCCTCAATCTTCTCGTAAACGAACAGGCCGTTCTCAACTTTGAACTCAGCAGATTTTGGCTGTTTTGCAAAAACGGACGGTGCGCCAAGCAGCGCGACAGAGAGTAGCAGGGCTTTGAAGGTTCGGATTTTCATTTAGATGTTCCGTTGTGTCCCCAGCGTTCTAACTCTGTTTAGACGTCAAATTGACGCATAACACCGTGCCGCATAGCAAGCACACAGGCGGCGCCCCCAACAGAATCAGATGGATAGGGTACCCGCAGATTCGCAGTGACCGACTGGGGACTTCTTGCACGGCAGCCAGACCGCATAACACCGACCAACCGCCCCTAACACAACCTGTCAGATCCAACAGGCTTCCTTCTTCCCACCTACGAATACTGCCGGAGCTGCAAGCTGGGTCCCTGCTTTCGCAGGGATGACGTGGCGGAGCGCTCTCCGCGCAAGCCGCGCATCCGCGCAGATCGCGCACCCCTACCCCGCCCTCACCCCACCAACCCCCTTAACTCCCTCTCCAGAAACAACCCCAACTCCGCCGGATCGAACTGCCGTTCGAACAGGGGCACGGCGAAGCGGTAGCGGTCGCCGTCCTGGCGGAGGACCCAGGCGAGGCGGAGTCGGGCGAGGGATTGGCGGAGGGTTTCGATGTCGATGCGGGCGCCGTGGGCGTCGAGCAGTTCGAGGAGGTCGGCGACGCGCTGCGTGCCGGTGCTGGCGATGCGGTAGACGATGATGCGGTCGAGGCGCGAGGCGGCGTCGTCCTGGGTGAGGCGCGCCCAGCCGGCGAGTGCGTCCTGCGCGGCCTGCGAGGCGAGCGCGGCCTGCACGTGTTCGTGGCGGATGCGGGCGGTGCCGGGCGGCAGGACCTGCAGGCATTCCTGGCAGAGGATGGCGACGAGGTTGGCGCGTTCGCCGCTGGCTTCGACCACGGCGTCGACCAGCGCGGGCGTCTGGAACGCGATACCGAGGCGTTCCAGCGGCTGCGTGGCGAGCGCGCGGCAGGCGGCGGTTTCGAGCCCACCGATCGTGATGACTTCGCCGAAGTTGCGCAGCGGCGACTGATAGTCCTGCGTGGCGGCCTGGTAGACATCCCAGAAGCCGGCGAGCATGAAGTGGCAGCGGCCTTCCTCGCTGAGTGCGCGCAGGCGCGCGAGTTCGGGGTACTGGTGCGCGGCGTCATGACGCAGGAACAGGTCGGCTTCGTCGATGAGCAGCAGCAGCGCGCGGCCGTCGGACTGCGCGGCGAGCGCGGACAGCGCGACATCGAGATCTGTGTCGGGATCGAGCCCCGCTTCACTGGCGACGCGCGGTGCAAGGCGATGATCGCGCAGCGCGAGGTACAGGCAGCGCACGCGCGGATGCGCTTCGAACTGGCGCTGGATCGCCTTCATCAGGCTGGTCTTGCCGAGCTGGCGGCCGCCGACCAGCACGTAGTTGCCGGGCTCGCGATTCACCACCTGCGCGAGCAGCTGCGCGCGACCGAAGAACGACGAGGGCCGCGAGACGCCACCGCGCGTCTGGTAGGGCGAGATGCGCGTGACCTGCAGTTGCCGCGCCATCGCGCGCACCAGCGCGTCGACCGGTTCGGGGGCGAGCAGCCAGCGCGTCTGTGCGCGGCGGTCCGGCGCGACCAGCAGATTCGCCGGGTCGCGGCAGGCGGGCATGAGATAGCGGTCGGCTTCGATGGACGGGCTGAGCACCAGCAACACGTCCTGGCCAGTGCGCAGTTCGCGCAGCGCGCGCACGATCTCGGCCGGCGTGCGCGCGGGATCGGGCACATACAGCAGGCAGCGCGCGAGGTTGACCGGCAGCTCGTCGGGCATGCGCCATTCGAACAGTTCACCGGGCAACGCCCAGTCGGTGTTGCGGCGCGACTGCGCGCCGATCGCAAGCGCGAGGATCTCGGCTTTCTGCACCGACGATGCGCGGTCGAAACCCAGCACCTGTCGCCACGCATCGGATTCGACACCCACCGCGCGCAACAGCGCATCGCGCTGGCGCAGCCAGCCGAGCGCACGATCGAGCGCCTGCAGGTCGTCCAGCGGCATGTCGAACAGGCGCGCGGGATCGCGCTGCAGCGGCATGAGCATCGGGTTGCGATGGAACAGCCACGCCGCCAGCGCGATCACGGACAGCAGCAGCATCGACAGCAGGCCAATCAGCCACTGCGTGAGCCCCCAGCCGGAGGGCCGCTGGCAGTTCACGGGCAGCAGGCGCGTCGGCAGCACGCTGGCGCGCGCGTCGCAGTCCCAGCGTTGCGTGCGCGGATCGTAGCGATAGCGGATGACTTCGCCCTGCATGCCGGCGCGGGCGGGAAAGGCCTCGGAGGTCATGACCTTCAGCGTCCACGGCTCGGATAGGTCGAAGGTGAAGTAGCCTTCGCCGGCCAGCATTCCATCCTGCGGGAGCGAGGAAGGCCAGCCGTCTTCATCGGCGAGCATGCCGCTGAGCACAGTCTTCGCGTAGGCGGTTTCGTTCCAGCCCTGCCCCACGGCAGCCAGCAGCGTGGGATCGAAACGGAACAGCACGCGCGTCACCGGATTCCACTGCGGCGCGAACACCGCACTGCCGATGAACAGTGCAGCGAGCGCGGCCAGCAGCAATCGCGGCCAGCCGAGCGCGCGCCATTGCCGGGCCAGCAACGATGTCATGCATCCACCAGCACGCTGCGGGCCGCGAGACGTACGGCCTCGCAGCGCCAGGCCAGCCAGCGGCCGTCGGCCTCGTCGCGCGGCGCGAGCAGGTTGGACCAGTACAGGCGACGCAGCAGCGGATCGATCAGGTACGGACGCGCGCGGCCGAGACGATCGGTGTCAAGCAGCGACTGCAGGCGCGTGCGGTCCTCGTCGCGCTCGACCAGCGGCAGCAGCGCCTGCCACAGCAGCGCGTGTTCGGCGAGGCGCGCGGTCGCGGTGGCGTCGTCGATGCCGGGCTCGCTGCGCAGCATGCGCTGCGCGGCGTCGAGCAAAGCGGGATGGCCGCCGCTCAGGCGCAGCAGGCGCGATGCCGTGGCGTCGTCGATGGCATCGCCACTTTCCTGACGCAGCAGCGCACGCAGCGTGGCCGCATCCATCTCCGGCCAGACCTGCACGTCGGCGATGTTGAGCAGCGACAGTTCGCCACCCTGGTATTTCAGATCAGCCAGCGCTTCGCCGCCGCACAGCAGCAGATGCAGGCGGCCGCTGTGGGTCTCGCTGAGGCTGCGCAACACGCCGGCCAGCATCTCGCGCAGCGCGGGATCGCCCTGTTCGAAACGGCTGACGAGGCAGAAGACGCGTTCGCCGCCGGCGAGACGACGGCGCAGCGCGGCTTCGAAGGCGTGGTCGGAATCGACATCCGCCAGACCGCACTGCTCGCCGATGGCGCGGAAGTATTCGGCCGGCTCGACCGCCAGGCTGTACGGCGGCTGCAGGTGCAGCACCGAGGTCGCACCGAAACGTCGCGCGGCTTCGGCGATGAAGGCATCGCGGAACGGCGGCTGGCCCCAGTGCGCCTGGCTGAGCAGCATGAGGATGGGATACGGCATCAATCGATCCATGCGCTCGAACGTCTCGCGCACCGTCGCGGCGAACGGGCCTTCGGCGACCGCCTGCTGCGCGGGGTATTCGGGATCGAAGCCGGCGGCGTCGAGCAACGCATTGGTCTCTGCCTCGGTCAGGCGCAGGTAGGTCGCACAGGCGACCACGCGGTCGCGATGCTTGCCGCTGGGCATGGCATCGCCGTTGCGCCAGTTGTTGACCGACTCGCGACTCATGCCGATCTCGGTGGCGACCGAGCCGGCGCTGGCACGGATGCGGCGCATGTGGGCGGACAGCAGCTGCGAGAAACGCTGATTGGACGGGCTGGGCATGCCGGCGTGGACGACTGGACAGCCGTCCACGCTAGCGCCCGTACCGGTGGTGTCAACCCGTGCAGGCATCCCCTTGCCCCCGCTCAGAGCATGATCCGCAGCGCGAGCAGCCAGACCACGCACAGACCGGCGTATTTCAGGCCGAGGACGACCGGGCTCGGCGGCGCGTACGGACCCGACTGCAGGATGTGCAGGCGCTGCGGTTCCTTGAGTCGGCTGTACAGCACCAGCCCGGCCAGCAGCATGAGGATGCCGCCGATCACGCTCACGCCGGTCGGGCCCAGGAGATCCAGCACGCCGACGAACAGCTTCTTCGTGCCCTGCCGGCGACCTTCGTACTCGATCTCGCCGGCCGCGCGCACCGCGATGGCGGCGCTGCGCGCCATCAGCGTGCCCAGCAGGAAGATCGTCAGGGCCATCAGCGAACCGAAGGCCGCGCGCCAGCGGCTGAAATGGGCCTCATGGGCCGCGAACTGGTCGGCCAGGCGCTCGCGCAGATGGGTATAGATGCGCTCGCGCAGGCCGGGCGTCTCGATGAAGACCGACACCACGCTGTCGTCCTTGCCGTCGCGATGGTGGAACTCGATGTCGGTCTCGTGCTCGTTGTACTGCACACGCGTCATCGCCCGGAACGCGACGTGCTTCGCGTCCTTGCCGAAGACCATCGCCGGCGAGCGACCGCCGTCAAGCGCATCCACCGCCTGCACGGCGGCCTCCTTCGTCATCTTGTCGGCGTAGACGGCCTCGTCGGTGACGACGATCAGCTGCGTCTTCCCGTCCTGCGTATCGATCCAGTGCTGCATGGTGTTCCCCGGTGGTTGCAGGCGACATCGCCCGTGCCGCCAGTCTCGGCGCAGCACCTCGAACGCTGAATCGGGAAAGCGTCAGTCCCGCCGGGGTGGCGGTTGACGATTTGTCAGGTGGGGGACCGGGGCATGCGGCGCGGGTGTCAGACCTCCGCCGCCTGCAGCGAGACCTGCTTGGTGCCCTCCGCGACCCATTGCGTTCCCAACTCGCGGAAGCCGAACCGGTCGTGGAAGGCGCGCGACGCGGGATTAGGCGGATCGATGTTGTACTCGCAGGTGACGGTGCGCACGTCGCTGTCCCGCGCGAACGCGAACAGGTCTTCGTACAGCCTGCTGCCGATGCGCCGGCCCGCGAACCGCGCGCCGACGACGATGCGGTCCACGTAGAGGAATCGCGGGAAACGCGATGCGAACCAATCGTAGTTGTCGTTCCGGTACGGTGCACCTTCGCGCAGCGCGAGCAGGAAGGCCGCGACCTGCCCGCCCACCATCGCCACCTTGCGGTACACCGCCATGTCGACCAGCGACTGCAGCTGCGCCGCATCCATCGGGCTGGTCTGCTGCACTTCCGCATCGTTGAGCGCGATGACGGCGGCGAAGTCGGAAATGGTGATGTCGCGGATGGTGTCCATGAATGACCTGCCGTCGAAAGTGCGCCGGGTGGCGATGCGGAGGAATGCGGGATGCAGCCTGGTGCCGCCC
The DNA here is from genome assembly GCF_042677005.1 of Lysobacter brunescens. Taxonomy (NCBI): domain Bacteria; kingdom Pseudomonadati; phylum Pseudomonadota; class Gammaproteobacteria; order Lysobacterales; family Lysobacteraceae; genus Lysobacter; species Lysobacter brunescens. The sequence continues at coordinate 188,230 of NZ_JBHTIF010000005.1, forward strand.
GCCACCCATTGCTTGCCCAGGCGGATCAAGGTTTGCATCGGGTGCGACTGGCCGCTCTGGCTTTTCGTAGCGCCGCGAACAAAGCAGTACGCCGAGGCACAGCCTATCGTGGAATCCGGGTGCGGAGATGACCGCACCCGGTGAAACATCATGCGGCGGCGCCGTCGATCGGCATTAGCTGGTTGTCTTCGTCGTATTGCAGACCGCAGACCATCGCGGCCATGCCGCGTAGCGCAGCTTGCGGGCTTGCGCCGCTGGCTTCACACAGCGCGATGAACTGATGCGGGACTTCGATCAGCAGGACATTGGACGGCTGGAACTGCGCTTTCGGCTTGGACATGACGGCACTCCGTTTCGCCCGACGCCTGGAGTGGGCGCCGTTGGCGAGCCCACACCGCATCGCGCGCAGGCGCGTCAAGGTTTGCACCGCAACTTGCCTCGACCTTGACGCGCCGAGAGGATGGGACGGCAACGGGATCCCGCATCCAAAGCTTTCAAGGCTGGGTTCCGGTCTGCGCCGGGACGACGGTGAAAGATTGCGGATGGCAGTGAATCCATCGTCCATCACCCGCAGACGAGCCAATGCCTGCAATAGGGTGCAGTTCACCGCACCGGCTTTTCGTAGCGCAGCGACCAAAGCGGTGCGCCGAGGCGCACCCTATAGGGGAAACCGGGCGCGGGAATGACCCGCGCCCGAGGAAACATCATGCGGCGGCGCCGTCGATCGACACCAACCTGTCGTCTTCGTCATATCGCAGGCCGCAGACCATCGCAGCCATGCCGCGCAGCGCGGCCTGCGGGCTGGCGCCGCTGGCTTCGCACAGTGCAATGAACTGATGCGGGACTTCGACCAGCAGAACATTGGACGGCTGGAACTGCGCTTTCGGCTTGGACATGACGAACTCCGTTTCGCCCGACGTCCGGAGTGGGCGTCGTTGGCGATTACGGATCGCATCGCGCGCAGGCGCGTCAAGGTTTGCGCAGCAATTCACCTCGACCTTGACGCGCCGAGCACGATGCGAGGATGGGACGGCAACGGGGAACGCCTCACGACACGCTGTGTGCGCAGGCCTTCGCCTTCCGTACAGCCCTACGGCTCCTATGGTCTTCTGCCACATGTAATCGCAGGTACTACCTGCTCGATTACAGAAGGACCACCTTGGCCGTCAAACGAGAACAGCCTGTATTCGACCCGAAGTATTGCAGCGGTGTCCTTGAAAGAAGGCATATCTGCAACGCCCGACGCCCAAGCGTGATGGATCATGTGATCTAGCTCGAAGTCGCAAGAGTCGTAGAAACCCCAGTCGTCAAGCTTGACAAGACTGCCATCTGTGAAAGATGCACTCATGTCGAATTTTCTCAGATACGCAGAAAGACGAAATCCCGCGCCCTTAGCATGGATCATGAAGAAGCTACGCCAGCGAACAGAAACTCGCCCATCGCTTTTTCTGTACAGCCGCAGGGTGGTGTCGGCGAGACGCAGCATTCTTTTGCAACCTAAAAATTGACTAAAACCGTAATCGACTGACACATCCGACTGGGCATCCGCTCGACGCAATGATTAGAAATCATGGACCAATTGGCAGATTCACTAAATCCAAATCGATTGACGAAAGGAGGTTCGCTTGAACGAGCACAAATCGCTCTGGATCAAGCAATTGCGGAGAATCAACGCCAGCATATTTTTTGAACGTCTCACCAATTTTCTTTTGCTTTTTTGCCACCTTCCTTTGCTCGCCGTGATCCACGTCGTGCTGAAGATCAGTTCTGAGAAGGTTCACGTCTACAAATGAGACGGGCATTCGATCAGCCAACCTCTGACCAACGCTTTCTCTAAAGAGAAAGTAGAGGTCATCAATGAACGATACATAGGAAGATAGACTATTTATCGGCCGCCCGAGCCTAGTCAGGGCCTGGGCAGTTTTATTAGTCGCTTTGAACAAATCCTCACCATGTATGTGCGCATAGGCCGTGTTGGTTCGCCCGATCTTTGTCGATACGTCTTCAGCAAGTTCCTTCACGCGTTGATTGACACCACTTGCAGCGACCGCAGCCGGGCTGAATGCTTCAGCAATCTTCGTATCGAATAAGAATGCCTTTCGCAGTAGAACCTCGTGGCGCGTCCGCGCCCCCGTCTTGACGTTAGCGTTGATTGATCGCTGAAACCTGATGTAGTCATAGTCTGTTGCCGATTGCCCCAATTCAACCTGCCCAGAAAGTCCATCCAAGAAGTTCGCAACAAACAGCTGAAATTCACTTGCCAGATCATACTTAGGCTTTGTTTCGACTATTCTGCAGGCAAAAGTTATCAGAGACTGAACGATCGTTCGATTTTTAAGCCTTGCATTCTGCTGTGGAAACGCCTTACTGAGAAAATCCAAGGCAGATTTAAGTCGTTTAGCTACAGCCGAGCTTGATGAGAATGACTTCTGAGAAACAAAAACACGTTTAATATCGTCAAAACGAAGGCCAGCGTCGACCCCCTCCACTTCAATCGCCGTGACCTTTGCAACGATATCGAAGTGGGCGAGTCGTGTATTGGGAACGGAAATTGATTCCGAAAAAAATTCGTGCTTCACGAGCTCCTGACAGAAGTCACGCAACTTACTGTGGACCGAGTTCAGTTTCTCGCTACTTGTAAGCGGCAGCCCTTGCTGGAGTCGCTGAAAGAATTCCTTCAACTCCTCCTCAGATGCATCTTCAATCTCGTCATACTCAATCTCAAAATCGTCAAATGCGTCAGACACCTTTGACTTCAGATCTTTATAAAATGGGCCGCCGAAAGTTGCCGTGGACTCATCTGACAGCGCAAGCGTATTAGCAAAGAATTCGTAAATCGCAGTTAATCTCTGCTGCCCATCGACCACCTCAAAATCCTCATCGTTCAACTTCACAAAGTAGAACTTTGGCAGCTTCCATCCACGCAAGACGCTATCGATAAGCGCCTTCTTCCGAGCTTCATCCCATACTTCTCCACGCTGCCATTCCGGAATATCGTATCGGTCGCGCCGCTTGTAGATCTTGTCGAGAGCGCGTCTGCCGGCGGTCATTTTCATGATCTTCTACTCCTGCAATCTAGATGTATCGGTCGCTGAGATTCTGACGTCTTATTCAGCTTACCCCACAATTGACGCATAACACTTTGTCGCATAGCAAGCGCACGGTTGCGCCACAAAGATGGGCCTACGGCACGCGCCCGACAAAGCTAAATGGATGCCCGTCACCATCCCTCCCACTACCTGTCAGATCCAACAGGTTCCCTGCTCTCCACGCACGCCTCACCTGCAGCCTGGGTCGCTGCTTCCGCAGGGATGACGTGACGGGCACGCGTCCGTGCAGTCCGCGTGATTGCACCCTGTCGATCCGGGCGACAAGCACCCCGCCTTTCGCATTTTTTACACACCCCAAAACAACACGGCCCCGCAATCGCGGGGCCGTGCGAGGCATTACGGGTAGTCGCGAGCGCTTATTTGCCCGCAACCACCTTCACCATTTCGAGGCACTTGGTGGAGTAGCCCCATTCGTTGTCGTACCACGAGACGATCTTGACGAAGGTGCCGTCGAGGGCGATGCCGGCTTCGGCGTCGAAGATGGAGGTGCGGGTGTCGCCGCGGAAGTCGGTGGCGACGACCTTGTCTTCGGTGTAGCCAAGCACGCCCTTGAGCGCGCCTTCGGACTGGGCCTTCATTTCGGCGCAGATCTCGGCGTAGGTGGCGGGATTGTCGAGTTCAACCGTCAGGTCGACCACCGACACGTCGGAGGTGGGCACGCGGAACGCCATGCCGGTGAGCTTGCCCTTGAGCTGGGGCAGGACCACGCCGACGGCCTTCGCGGCGCCGGTGCTGGAGGGAATGATGTTTTCGAGGATGCCGCGGCCGCCGCGCCAGTCCTTGTTGGACGGGCCGTCGACGGTCTTCTGCGTGGCGGTGGCGGCGTGGACGGTGGTCATCAGGCCGCGCTTGATGCCCCACTTGTCGTTCAGCACCTTGGCGATCGGCGCGAGGCAGTTGGTGGTGCACGAGGCGTTGGAGACGATCGCTTCGCCGGCGTAGCTGGCGTGGTTCACGCCGTAGACGAACATCGGCGTGTCGTCCTTCGACGGAGCGGAGAGGATGACCTTCTTCGCGCCGGCGGCGAGGTGCTTCTCGGCAGTGGCCTTGTCGAGGAACAGGCCGGTGGATTCGATGACGATGTCGGCGCCGACTTCGTCCCACTTCAGGTTGGCCGGGTCGCGCTCCTGGGTAAGGCGGATGCGCTTGCCGTTGACGATCAGGGTGCTGCCGTCGACCGAGACCTCGCCCTTGAAGCGGCCGTGGACCGAGTCGTAGCGGAGCATGTAGGCCAGGTACTCCGGTTCGAGCAGGTCGTTGATGCCGACGATCTCGATCTCGTCGCCGAAGTTCTGGACGGCGGAACGCAGCACGTTGCGGCCGATGCGGCCGAAGCCGTTGATACCAACCTTGATCGCCATGGGCGGGTTGCTCCTGAGCAGGGGTGAGGACGGGGAAGCCCGGCATTTTAACGGATGCGCCCGCCCCTCGCCGGCCGGCGCCCCGGGAACCTCGTGGCGGACGCAAGGGGTTGATCGACTGGGGTTGATCGACTTTGGCCACGCAGGCGCGGGCCGCTTGCGGCTGCGGGCAGGCAGCCCCACCCCGGCTCCGTCGAGACTCAGAGAAGGAGCGCAACGTCCAGCGCATGGCCCAAGCCACCCCGTCCCACCCCGCAGGGCCCGGTGCTGACCGGGAAAAACCTCGGGTTGTGACGGCGGACAGCCCCGGACCGTACCGGTGGGGATGCAAATTGTTAAGAAATTGATCATCCTCAAACGGCGCCGGAAGCGCGCAGTTCACACTGGCTCCAGTCCAGCGACACCCGACGACACCAGTCCAGACCCCAGTTCACGCCCAGGAGGCATTTCCATGTTCCGTCGTATCGCACCGCTCGCCCTCGCCATCGCCCTCGGTGGCCTCGCCGCCCCCGCATTCGCCCAGCAGGCCGGGGAATGGACCATCAGCGTCGGTGCCCACCAGGTCAATCCCAAGAGCGACAACGGCAAGCTGGCCGGCGGCACCGTGCCGATCGAAGTCGACAGCAACGTCCGCCCGACCATCACCGCCGAATATTTCGTCCGCGACAACCTCGGCATCGAAGTGCTGGCCGCCTGGCCGTTCGAGCACGACATCAACGTCCCGGGCGCCGGCCGCGTCGGCTCCACCAAGCACCTGCCGCCGACCGTGTCGCTGCAGTACCACTTCGGCCAGGGCACGGTGAAGCCGTTCATCGGCGCCGGCGTCAACTACACCCGCTTCTTCAGCACCGAAACGACCGGCATCCTGGCCGGCACCGACCTGGAGCTGGACGACTCGTTCGGCCTGGCCGCGCATGTCGGCGTCGACTTCGAAGTCGGTGAGAAGGGTTCGATCCGCGTCGACGCGCGCTGGATCGACATCGACACCGACGCCAAGCTCAACGGCGTGGACATCGGCACGGTCGAGATCGACCCGCTGGTGTACGGCGTCGCCTACGTCATCAAGTTCTGATCCTGAAGTTCTGATCCTGCGCGCTTCGTTCGATTCGTTCGATCCGCGCAACACCGCGTGACGGGAACATCGCTCCTTCCGTCATGCGCATCACGGGTCATGTCGGTTACCCTCCCGGCATGACCCGTTTCTTTTTCTCCGCCTGCATCGCCGCGACGCTCACCGTCGCCCTGTCACCGCAAGCCCATGCCTGGGGGCCGCTCGGCCACCGGCTCGTCGGCCATCTCGCCCAGTCCCAACTCTCGCCGAAGGCCCGCGCCGAAGTCGCGCGACTGCTGCAAGGCGAAGCCGATCCCACGCTCGCCGGCATCGCCAACTGGGCCGACGAGCTGCGCGGCAACGACCCCGGCCTCGGCCGGCGTTCGTCGCCGTGGCATTACGTGAACCTGGCCGAGGACGGCTGCCGCTACGAAGCCACGCGCGACTGCGAACGCGGCGATTGCGTGGTCGAAGCCATCCGCCGCCAGCGCGCCATCCTGGCCGACCGCACCAAGCCCGATGCCGCACGCGCGCAGGCATTGAAGTTCCTCGTGCATTTCGTCGGCGATGTCCACCAGCCGCTGCACGCCGGCCATGCCGCAAACCGCGGCGGCAACGACATCCAGATCAACCTCGACGGCAAGGGCAGCAACCTGCACCGGCTGTGGGACAGCGAACTGCTCGCCACCGCGCAGTTGTCCGAACCCGAATGGCTGAAGCGACTGCGCGCACTGCCGTCGCCCAGGGACACCGGCACCGAACCCGCGCGCTGGGCCGAAGCCTCCTGCCGCGTCGTGCTGCGCGAAGGCATGGTGCCGCCGCGCGCGAAGCTCGGCCAGGACTACGTGCTGCGCTGGCGTCCGGTCGCCGAGGACCGGCTGCGGTCCGCCGGCCACGCGCTGGCGACGCTGCTCAACGACACGCTGAAGTAATCCGCACGCATCGCGATGCCCGCGCCCGAACTGATCGCCGCCGCGCTGTTCCTGCTGGTCGCGGTGCTGTATTCGTCCGTCGGCCATGCCGGCGCCAGCGGCTACATCGCGGCGATGACCCTGCTCGGCTTCGCGCCGGAGCAGATGCGGCCCACGGCGCTGGCGCTGAACCTGCTGGTCGGCGCGATCGGCCTGTACCGCTTCTGGCGCGGCGGTCACGTGCGCTGGCGCAACATCCTGCCGTTCGTGCTGGCCTCGGCGCCTGCCGCCTATTTCGCAGCGAAGGTGAAACTGCCGGCGGACACGTATTCGACCCTGCTCGGCCTGGTGCTGGTGGTCGCGGCGATCGGCGTGTTCCGTTCCGCGTCGCGTGCGGAAGCGGAGGACGCGGGGGCGCAGGGACGACGCGTGCCGTGGGCGGCGGGGCTGATCGCCGGCGGCGCGATCGGCACGCTGTCCGGACTCACCGGCACCGGCGGCGCGATCTTCCTCACGCCGCTGCTGCTGTTCGCGCACTGGATGCCGACGCGCGAGGCGAGCGGCACCTCGGTGGCCTTCGTGTGGATCAATTCCCTGACCGCGCTGATCGGCCTGCTGCAATCGCAGCAGACGCTGCCGACGATGCTGCCGCTGTGGCTGGGCGCGGTGGCCATCGGCGCGCTGATCGGCACGCAATTGGGCCTGCGCTGGCTGCCGGTGCGCGCGCTGCGCCATTCGCTCGGCGTCGTGCTGCTGATCGCTGCGGGCAAGCTGCTGTTCGGTTGATTCGCCGGGCGATGGGTTCATCGCACCGCCGCCCTGCGACAGGGCGGCGCAGCGTCCAGGGATGACTCAGTTCGCGGTCGGCGTCGGCGCGACAGCTTGCGTGGCTTGCGCTGCTTCGCGGGCCGCCTTCGCAGCGGCGAGCGCGCGCAGCTGGTCGCGCCGGCGTTCGACGCGCTGCTTGATCGCCTCCAGTTCGGCCATGCGTTGCTCCGGGCTCATCGCGGCGAACCGGGCATGCTCGCGTTCGGCGGTCTCGGAATCGACCGTGAAGGCGATGGCCTTCGCAACGCGCGCCGCTTCCTCGGCGTCGCGTGCAGCGGCGGCGGCCCGTGCGGCTTCCTGTGCGGCCGCCTTGCCGGCCTCGGCATCGGTCTTCGCGCGTTCCGCATGGCGCGCGGCCGCAGCCTGCGCCTCGATCGCCACTGCACGTGCCTGCTCGGCTTTCGCGGCCTGCGCACGCGCGGCCTGTTTCGCATGTTCGGCCGAGATCGGCGCCATCGCTGCCGGCGGCGCCGGCGGCGAAGGCGGCTCGGGGGGAGACGGCGGGGCCGGAGGTGCGGGAGGTGCAACGGCCGACACCGGTGCGGGCGGTGCGGGCGGTGCGGGCGGCGCGGGCGGCGACGGGGGCGCCGGCGGCGCGACGGCTGTGGTCGGCAGCGCGTTCAACATCTTGAGGATGTGCGGGGGCGTTCCGCGATCATCGACGCGCATCGACAGTTCGATGCCATCCAGACGGCCATCGGCATCCTGCTTGCCGATGCTCACCGTACCGGGTGTGTCGCGTACCAGAACCAGCCTCGGCTCGCCGATCGATGTGCCGTTCCGCTGCAGCACCAGGGCGACATCGAAACGGTCCGCGCCCTGGCGACGGATGCGGCCGCCGATGGAGAGCTCGTTGCCTCGCCCGTCGCGATACCTGATGTCCAGGGGCGAATCGAACCGGCCGCCGGCATCGATGCGCGTCGCTGGCTGTTCATCGGTCTTGATGTCGAAGGCGATGGAATAGAGGTCGAGCGCCTGGGCGGATGCCGCAGATGCGGCGGTCGCGGTCGCGGGCGTGGCGACGGCGGGCTGCGCGGGCTGTGCCGGCTGCGCGGACCAGACCGCGAAACCGGTGCCCAGCGCAAGCAGCGCGACAGTGACGGCGCCGATGCGCCGCGTCCACGGACGCGGCATCGGGGATGTGAGTTGCATGACTCGCTCCTTCATGGGATGGGAGAACCCCCAGTGACAGCCCAGCGGCGCCTGCCGGTCTGCCATGAGGGTCTTGAGCATCGCTTCGCCGTACGCGCGTCGCGAATCGGGGTGTGCCGCGATCACCGCCTGGTCGCAGGCGAGTTCCTGATCGTGGCGAAAGGATCGGGCCGCCAGGTGCACCAGCGGGTTGAACCAGAACACGCAGCGCAGCGCGGCCACGGCGAAGTTCGCCAGGTGGTCGCCGCGCCGCCGGTGCGTGCGTTCGTGCGCGAGCATCAGCTGGCGCTCGCGGGCGTCGTAGCGCAGCTGGAAATCGTCGGGCAGCACGATGCGCGCGCGCACCACGCCCAGCAGCGCGGGCAAGCCGAGGCTGGCCTGCGCCTTCCACAGGTCGTCGCGCAGCGGACGCAAGCGGCCGAGGCCGCGCTCGAAGCGACGCTGCAGCCACCACAGGCGCAGCGCCATCGCCAGCGCGCCGAGCAGCCACAGCGCGGCGAGCCAGGGCGTCGGATCGAACGTCGCCACCGGCGCCACCGTCGTGGTCGCGGCAGCGACCGGCATCGCCATCGGCATGACGGGCGCTTCCGGCAACTCCGCGACCGGCGCCGGCAGCAGCAACGCCAGCAACGATGCCGGCACCAGCCACCAGGCGGCGTAGGCGACGCCGGCGCCGAAGCGCGGGCGCAGCCAGCGGGACAACAGGAAGGCGAGGACGACGGCGAGGCTCAGCGCCAGCGTCGCGCCACCAAAGGCATCGAGGAGATCAACGCGGCTCATCGTGACCCTCCAGGCTGTCGACCAGCCTGCGCAGTTCCGCCACGTCGGCGGCGCTGAGCTTGCGGTGCTCGCTGAAGTGCGCGACCAGCGGTGCGACGCGGCCATCGAACAGGCGCGCGAGCAGGCTTTCGCTCTCGCCCATCACCCAGTCCTCGCGGCGCAGCTTCGGCGAATAGAGATAGCGGCGACCATCCTTCTCGGCCTCGATCGCGCCCTTGTTGAGCAGGCGGTTGAGCAGGGTCTTCACCGTGGCTTCCTGCCAGTCCTGGCGGCCGGCGAGCGCGGCGAACACCTCCTCCGAGGTCTGCGGGCTGCGCTGCCACAGCACTTCCATCACGGCGGATTCGGCTTCGCTGATCTGCATGGTCGTCCCGGGATCGTTTACGCGTGTAATTGAATTGCAGATTACACGCGTAAACGATCGAGTCAATACCGCTCGTCGGCGGCCATCGGTCCGGCCCGTCGGCGCGCGCTTTTGACCGGACGCAGGACGCCACCGGCGAAGTCCGCGATGATGTCGGCATGGACCCGCAGACCACCCCGCCCCGCCTCGACAGCCTCGACGACGCCGTCGAGACCCTTCTCGCCAGCATCGACGGCCCGCTGCGCGTCGCGGCGCCGCTGGGCATCGGCAAGCCGCACCGGCTGCTCAACGCCCTGTACGCGCGCTGCGAATGCGACCCGTCGCGACCGCTGCACCTGTACACCGCGCTGTCGCTGGACCCGCCGTCACCGGCCAACGACCTGCAGCGACGCTTCCTCGCGCCCTTCCTGTCGCGCCACTTCGGCGACGACTTCCCCCGGCTGCAGTACGTGACGGCGATCCGCCGCGACGCGCTGCCGGCGCACATCGAGGTGGAGGAGTTCTACATGCAGTCCGGCGCGATGCTGCGTTCGCGCCAGGCGCAGCGCCGCTACGCCAGCCTCAACTACACCCACGTCGCACGCGCCGTGGCCGATCGCGGCGCGAACGTGTTCGTGCAGAAGGTGGCCTCGAACGCCGATGGCAGCCGCCTGTCGCTGTCGTCGAACACCGACCTGACCTTCGATGCGGTCGACGCGATCGTCGCGCGCGGGCTGCCGCGGCCGCTGCTGGTCGCGGAAATCGATCCGGAATTGCCGTGGATCGAGAACGGCGCGTCGGTCGACGCGTCCTACTTCGACCTGGTGGTCACGCCGCCGGGACCGTATCCGAAGCTGTTCGCGCTGCCGCGCCAGCCGGTGGCCGATGCCGAGTACGCGATCGGTTTCCATGCCAGCACGCTGGTGCGCGACGGCGGCACGCTGCAGATCGGCATCGGCGCGCTGGCCGATGCGCTGTCGCATGCGCTGGTGCTGCGCCACACCGACAACGCGACGTACCGGCGCGTGCTGCAGGCGCTGGATCCCGAGATCGAGCGCCATCCGGCGGTGATCGCCAGCGGCGGACTGGGCCCGTTCGAGCAGGGCCTGTACGGCTGCAGCGAGATGATCAACGAAGGCTTCCGCGCGCTGGTGCAGGCGGGGGTGATCCGGCGCAAGGTCGTGGACGACGAAGCGCTGATGCGGCGCGTCGGCGACGGCAGCGCCAGCGAGGCCGACCTCGCACGGCTCGATCGCGAAGGCGAATACCTGCACGGCGCCTTCTACCTCGGTTCGCACGATTTCTACGACTGGCTGCGCACCCTCGACGAGGACGCGCGGCGCAGCATCGGCATGCGCCGCGTGAGCGAGGTGAACGAGCTGTACGGCGGACGCGAATCGCTGGAACGCGTGCAGCGCCGCGAGTCGCGCTTCTTCAACACCTGCATGATGGCCACCGCGCTGGGCGCGGCGGTGTCGGACGCGCTGGCCGACGGCCGCGTGGTGTCCGGCGTGGGCGGCCAGTACAACTTCGTGGCGATGGCACATGCCCTGCCCTGCGCGCGCTCGGCGCTGATGCTGCGCGCCACGCGCGAGGAGCCGGGGCTGCCGGCGATCTCCAGCATCCTGTGGAACTACGGGCACACCACCATCCCGCGCCACCTGCGCGACCTGTATGTCAGCGAGTACGGCATCGCCGACCTGCGCGGCGCCTGCGACGAGGACTGCGTGCGGACGATGGCCGGGATCGCGGACGCGCGTTTCCAGGCGGCCCTGCTGCGCACCGCGCACGAACACGGCAAGGTCGACAGCCCGGCACCCGATCCGCGCGCGCTGGCGCACAACACGCCGGAGCGCCTGCGCGCCGCGCTCGCGCCGTTCCGCGCCGACGGCACCCTGCCCGACTATCCGCTGGGCAGCGATTTCACGCCGGTGGAACAGCGCCTGGTGAAGGCGCTGGGCTGGCTGAAGGCGAATACCGCCACGCGCGGCGCGAAGCTGAAGACGATCGCACGGGCGCTGTTCGCGGAGAAAGCAGCATCGCCGGAGGACATCGAAGCCCTGGCCCGCATGGGTTACGCCTCGCCCACGGGCATGGGCGAGGCGCTGTACGCGAAGCTGGTGGCGCTGGCACTGCGATCCGTGCGTTGATGCACATGGCGCACGCTCCCGATCATGGGCACGTCATCGATGTGGCATCGCGAGAGCGACACCGACAACGTATTACCAACCACTGCCTCCGCCGCCACCACCACCACCACCGCTGCTGCCGTTGCCAGTCGGCGCCGGATCGGGGTTTCGCGGTTGCTTCGGCCTGGGCGTCTTCGACGTGCGGTTGGCATCGTTCGGATCGGTGATCGCGGAAGCCGTGGGCTGGCAAGGCTCGATCACCTCCGCGCCGCGATACGAGGACACCGCCGCGAGGCAGTCGGCTTCCGAGTCGGCGGCGATGGGCAGCATCTGCGGTGCGACGCCGCCATCGTCGTAGGCGATGAGCGCGGTCCATTGCGGACCGGTGGCGAACGTTGCCGGCACCGTCGCGGCGGATGCGGCGATCACCGCCAGGGCGAGAATGTGTTTCATGGCATGACCTGTGAGGGTGGAAGAAGATCGGCCGCTTCCCTGCGGCCCGGCACACGCCGAAGGCGCGTCAGTAGGCGTCGAACCAGCACCAGTCCACGACCGTGACGCCGGGCGTGCCGGTGAGGCTGGCCAGCTGGCCTTCGCAGTAGACCTGCGAGTCGGCGGTGATGTTGATGTAGCTGTACGACGACACGGTGCCGTCGGGGCGCGTGGTCACGTTCACGTAGCGGACCTTCGCGCGCCAGACGCCGGGCACGTAGGGCGTCGGGCCGACCGGATCGAGGGTGCCGGCGCCGATCCGGGCAGCGGAGGCCGGTGCGGACGCGGCGGCGATCGACAAGGTGAGGACGAGGGCGGCGAGGATGGACTTCATCGGGACTCCTGGAAAGCTGCCGTGGTCGGAGGCGTGCGGCGACGACACCCGGACGGCAGGCGGGGCGACGATGCGTTCGGAGCGAACCTGCCTGCGATGCAGGGCGGCACCGGATCAGGCTAGGGACGGCGGCGCGCCGCAGACAGTGCGAAGCGGGGGCATCCGCGGGGCGTCGGCAGGGCGTTTTCCGAAGCGTCCGACGCGCCACCGACACCGGATCGAACGGAAGATCAAGCACTTGGCGCGGATTTCACCCCATGTTCTCCCCGACGCGCGGTGACCCGGCAACCCGGCATGGTCCTAGACTGTGGGTCCACAACGCTCACCGGATCGAGAGACCATGCGCCACGTTTCCCCTCTGTCGTTCCTGCTCTGCCTGCTGGCCGCATCGACGGCCTCCGCGCACGACACCGTGCCCAAGACCTGGTGTCCGACGGGGACCCAGCAGGTGGTCCTCCGGCAGTTCTCGTTCAGCGAACGGCAGCTGGTCGAGTACCGCAACCAGCGCCTGGCCGACGGCTCGGTGCTGGGCAGCGCCTGCAACACCCTCAAGACCTGCGGGATCATCGACGAGTGGTACTGGGCGAACCAGATGGCGCACGAGTTCGCGCTGGGCAGCCTGCTGCGCACGACCACCTCGCTGAGCGAGTCGCCGATGCCGGTGGTGAGATCGCCCCTCACCTTCAATCTCAACGTCGACCTGAAACCGGTCAACGGCATCCTCGACCACCATGACCAGTACCGCTTCAGCCAGGGGCTGGCCGGCGATGTCGTGGCGTGCCGCGCGATCGCGACACCGTTGCCGTCCGGCACGCAGGTCAGGACGCGCTGATCGCGCGGCCAGCGGGAACCGGCGCCGGCATGCGCCCGGCGGGGGACGATCAGACCAGCGCGTTGCGCCGGGTGTAGGCCAGCACCGCGTCGACCTGGCGCTGCAGGCGCTCGCGCACTTCGGGCTCCATCGCGCAGTGTTCCAGCACGTAGTAGCCGGTGCGCACCACGTCGCGCCAACGCGGGTTCTGCGGCAGGCGCGCGAGGCCGAGATAGCGTTCCATGGCGCGGGCGCGGACGCGACCGTCGTCGACCGCGACGCGCCAGATGCGGCTCTTCTCGGCCAGTTCCAGGCGCCCGGTGCCGGTGGCGCGCTCCCAGGCTTCGAGGGAAGACAGCATCAGTTCGACGAGTGAGCGGCGGAACTCCTCGCGGACGCGGGAGTCGTGCATCGATGCGCCTTCTGAGGCAGCCGTGTCCACGGCCTCGTCCGGTTCGGTCGATGCCTCACGCTCGGGCGCTGCGGGAGTAGGTGGCGCATCGATCGTTTCGGCGTTCGCGGGCACGGACAGTTCGCAGACGATCAGGCCGTCGCCCTGCGGCCACTGGCTGAGCCGGGCGCGCAGGCGCCGGGCATCGTCGAGAACCAGGTCGAGCTGCTGGTCCGTCGCATCTTCCATGCGCTCGAGTGCGGCGCGCAGCGGATCGCCCTCGCCGCTCGGCAAGCGTTCCGACAGCGGCGCGCCGACGAGCCCACGGGATTCGACGCAGAGCGCGATGCACGCGGCGCGGTTCGCGGCCAGCACCACGCCTTCGGCATCGAGCAGGCAGACCGCATCCTCGCGACTGTCGAGCAAGGCCTGCAGCAGTTGCCGGTCCTCGGCCAGCGCACTGGTTTCGCGGCGGTAGCGCACCAGCGCTTCCTCCTTGCGCGCCAGCCGCGCCGCTTCGACCAGGCGCTCGCGCTGGCGCCTGCGCTGCAGCATCAGCCAGCCGCCGAGCATCGTCGCCACCGCGATCGCCACGGTCAGCCACAGCAGCAGGGTGCGCTGGCGGACTTCGGCCTGGCGTCGCTGGTTGTCGCTTTCGAGCCGGGCGATGGTGCGGTCGCGCTCCGCGGTCTCGAACATCGTCCGCAGCCAGCCCAGTTCGGTGTCGTACTTGGCCTTGGCGGATTTCTGCGCCAACGCATGCGCGCGGCGCAGGGTGTCGAGCGCGGCGACGCGATCGCCCAACGCTTCCTGCGCCTGGGCCAGTTCCTGCAGCAGTTCGACATGCTCGGTTTCGTATTCGCCGACGTTCGGCAGGGCGCTGCGCAGGCGCACGACCGCAGCCGAGGGATCGCCGGAGACCCGATCCAGCCGCGCCACCTGCCACTGGAACACCGCTGGCAGCGGGTCCGCGTACGATGCCGCCACGGCGAGTCCGGACGCCTTCCAGCGCTGCGCGGCGGCGATGTCGCCCTGCGCGAGCGCGGCCTGGATCAGGCGGCCGGTTGCGCGCAGTTCGTATTCGTGCGGACCGGTCTCGCGATAGATCGCCAGCGCGTCCTGCAGCGAGCCTGCCGCTTCGCGCGGCCGGCCCTTGGCCATTTCGACCACGGCCATGCTCTCCAGCACATGCGCCGACTGCCTGCGGTTGCCGTCGTCGAGGTAGATCCGACGGGCCTCGCGGTAGTAGCGAAGCGCGTCGTCGTGATCGCCCCGTTCGCGGTAGACGTCGGCGATGTTGTTGTACAGGCTCGCGCTGACCTTGCCTTGCGCGCGCTGCATGTCGAGGCTGCGCATGAACGCGCGCAGTGCGCCCTGGTAGTCGCCGAGACGGCGCAGCGTGGTGCCGATGGCATTGATGTCGCTGGCGATGGCCTCCCGATCCTCGGCCGCCCGGGCCAGCGACAGCGCGCATTCCAGGTGCGCCCTGGCTTCCGGCATCTTGTCCAGGACATAGGACAGATTGCCGCGCTCGCGGACCAGCGCATGACGCGCGCTCGCGGCGCCCTGCCCTGCCAGCACCGACTCCGCGCAATCCAGCGCCTCTTCGGCCGCCGCATGGTCCTCCGCCTTGCGACGCGATTTCGCCAGCACCACCAGGGCCTCCGCACGCTGGTCGGCGCTCGCGTCCGCAGCCAGGCGCAGACCCGACAGGCTCTGGCAGGCGGCCGGATCCGGCAAGGCGCGCGCCGGCATCGCATCGCAGCGCACATCCCCGGCGTCGGCAGCGAGCGCGGCACCGGGAACGGCGCAGAGTGCCGTCCACAGCAATGCCAGCGTCGGAAACAGGGGGCAGCGGCTCATTGCGATCGAGTGTACCCGAAGGCCGGGACGCCTCCGCGCCATCGCGGGCGCGCGGGGAAACGACAGAAAGCCGGGCGGACATTGCGTCCGCCCGGCCGTGCCGGCCATCCCTGGCCAACGTCCCTGTCATCCTCCCGGCATCGGGATCAGTACACCTCGATCTCGTTGATCCGCACCGTGCCCGGTTCCTCGAAAGGTCCCTGGAACACGAGCACGCGCAGCTTCGAAGTCTGGAACTGGTTCGGCATGAACGTGTGTTCCATCAGGCTGTCGGTATTGCCGCGCACGATGGCGACCTTCACCCACACGCTGCCGTTCCAGTATTCGATGTCGTAGTCGAGCGGACCATTGCCCCATCCCGCATCGCTGTGGATCTTCATGCTGGTCACGGGCACCGGTGCGGTCCAGCGCAGTTCCAGCCACTGCGGTGCAGCAGCGGTGATCCACGCGCTGTTCATCCAGGCGGTGGTCAGGTTGCTGTCGCGGACGAACTTCGGCGAATTGCAGGTGAGCTGCGAACCGTCGGTGATGCGCATCGTCGTGCGCTTGCGCGCGGCGATCAGCGGGGCAGCGCTGAGGTCGCAGTACGTGCTGGACGCGTAGGCGGTCGCCGTCGGCGCCTTGTTGACCGGAATGAAGACGATGCTGGCAGCCTTGGTGGTCGTGCGGCCGCTGCCGAAGACGCGGCCGTGCGCGTCACGGAACGCCGTCAGGCTGAGGTTGGCATTGCCCTGCGTGCTCCAGGTGTGGCTGGCCGTGGCGGGCGCGCCGGTGTGGCCACTGATCGCGCCATCGCCCCAGTTCATCGAGTAGTCGACCGCATCGGCATACGGCCAGCACGGACGCATGCGCAGCTTGAAGTTGACCGGCGTGTTCTGCGGGAAGATCGCGTTCGTCCCGAGGTCGCCCATGACCCGCGTGCGCTCGATCATCGGCGTCAACGCACTGCCGCTGTCGAGCAGCCAGAAGCCGATGTGGTACTTCTGCGATTGCCAGATCGTGCCCTGCCAGGCACTGGTGAAGAAGGTGTCGGCCTTGCCGGTGATGGCGAGCTGCCAGTCGAGGTCGAAGGTCAACGCGTTGACCGTTTCGAAGGTGCCGTCCTGGTTCGCATCGCCGCAGGTGTTGCCGTAATAGCCCCACAAGTCACCGTGCAGCAGGCCGCGCACGCCGACCTGGGCATAGGCGACGCTTTCGCTGTACAGGTAGCCGCGCACGCCGACGTCGGCATACACGGTGGGCTTGACGCGAACGGAGGCGCCGAGCCCGACCGGGTTGCTCACCGGATTCGTCTGGGTCTGCACGATGTTGTTCCAGCCCGTGCAGTTGTTGGTCGTGCACAGGTAATCGAAGCTGCCGGACAGGCGATGACCCGCGCGGTACTGCAGCTGCGCCGTTGCGCTGGCTTCGAGCTTGGCGCCGACCGTGATCGGCAGGTTGAAACCGATGTACACCGGGATCGGGCCGATCCAGAAGCTGAATCCACCGAGGTTCGGCTTGGCGATCTGGTAGTCGAACAGGTTCGGGTTCGCGTAGTTGATCGTGCCGTTGAGGGTGATCTCCTCGTCCAGCGACAGGTTGCCGGTGGCGCGCACGTGGCCCATGCGGACACCGTACGGGATGCAGACCCAGAACACCTTGGTCCGCTTCAGGTTGACCTGGACCTGGCCGATCGCGTTCACGCTGCTCGAACCGGTGACCGACACGGTGCCGGTGAAGCCATTGCCCAGGTTGGTCGAGTGGCTCAGCGGCGTCGCGAACTGGAACGTCTTGCTGCGGCTGTAGGTCTTGTCGCTGCAGCTGCCGAAGGGGCCGCGGGCGTTCGGATCGGATTCGAGCGTATCCAGCTTCGAATAGGCGATCAGCGCATCGGTCGGTTCGCCCAGTTCCAGCGACTTCTGGATCTCGTCCATGATCGGTGCGTTCAGTGCGAAGGTGACGTCCTCGCCTTTCTCCGCAGCGGCCAGCTCGGTGATCAGCTCCTCGCGGATCTGCTCGGGGATCGGCGCCAGCGCGACGCCCCGCTCGCCGGTGATCTGGTAGATCTCGGTGCTGAAGTCCTTGCCCGTGTCGTCGTCCATCGCCGTGATGGTCGTGCGCCTCCAGCCGAGGGCGGGATCGCCCTCTTCCTTGGGATCATCCACGGTTTCGCCTGCGGCCCTCAGCTGCCTTGCCTCGGGTCCTGCGGCCTGGGCCTGCAGCGCGGTGATCCCCAGCAGGGCGATCGCCACTGCGCAGGTGGTGTGCGCGAAATGCCTGCGCCACGACCTTCGGGGGATGGGTAATGCCAGTGTCATGGTGCGT
This sequence comes from Lysobacter brunescens, assembly GCF_042677005.1. Taxonomy (NCBI): domain Bacteria; kingdom Pseudomonadati; phylum Pseudomonadota; class Gammaproteobacteria; order Lysobacterales; family Lysobacteraceae; genus Lysobacter; species Lysobacter brunescens. Next base: position 206,090 of record NZ_JBHTIF010000005.1, read on the forward strand.
CTCCTGTGCGTCATGAACGGATGCAGCAAACGGAAACCCGGCGGGCGCTGCGGCGATGCCGCGCGCAGCCCGCCGGGAGTGGCGCGCGACGGCTTACCAGTCCGGGTTCTCGATCGACTGGCAGGCTTCGCGGACCAGGCGGCGGTAGGACGTGGTCGAGCCGTAGTCGATGCGCTGCACGTCGCAGGCGCTGCCGTTGGAGATCACGCGGACGCCGGCTTCCTGGGTCATCGCGGCGTTGGTGTAGTACTGCCAGTACAGGATTTCGTTCTCGCCGCCGGCCGGCAGCGCGATCGCCGAGATGGCGTAGACGGAACCGGCGAGCAGTGCGCCGAGGGCGAGCATGGATTTCTTGGGCTTCATCGGGAGTGATCCTGTTGCAGAGGGCTGGGCCGGGGCTGCCGGCGATCGTCCGGGGAGGCCATGCATGCGGCCTCGCCGGTGGTGGGTCGGCATGTCGCCGGCCCTCGACCACGGTAGGCATCGCGTCTCGCTGCGGTAAGGACGAAGCCGGGCCACGCCGGGAACGAATCGGGACATCAGGTGGCACGGCCGCTGTCGGCGCATCGGGCCGGCGGCGCAGCGAAGCGCGGCAGGTGGCTCGCCAGGCGGCTCGTCAGGCGTGATCGCCAAGGCAGGGGCGCGCACTTGGCCGGACAAGGCCGACAATCCATTGTAAATCAATGCTTTGCGCCCGTTCGTTCCCGGTTTGTTCCACCAAAATGGCTGGCGGACGATCGCGAAGGGCGCATAAGCTGCCGCCTCCCCCGTGACACGAGAAGCGCCCGCATGTCATTCGCACCTCGCAGAAGCCTCCCCGTCTGGTTCGCCTGCCTGCTGGCGGCTTCGAGTGCGTCCGCCCACGAGACCCTGCCGGAGACCTGGTGCGTGGAGGCGGGCACGACGCCGGTCATCGTGAACAAGTTCGACTTCGACGGCCCGGCCCTGCGTTCGTTGGTCGACAAGTGCGGGATCATCGAAGCGATCAAGCCGCAGGACGACTGGACGGCGGTCGCCGGCACCCTGGGCATGTACTGTGCGACCCAGGACGGCGGCAAGAACCTGGACACGCCGATGCCGTTCATCACCGGCCCGGACGAATACGCCGCGAAAGACCACCACGAGACCTACCGCATCGACCAGGGTGTCGCAGGCAGCTGCGTCGTCTGCGTACGACTCAAGCCCAAGCGCTGAGGGCCGGCACGCCGCCACCGGCGCCCAGCGCCGTGGCATCACATCACGGCATCACATCACACGGCGTCACACCATGGCGTCGCGGCGGGTATAGGCCAGCACCGCATCCACCTGCGCCTGGAGCTGGATGCGGACGTCCTCGCGCATCGTCGTGCACTGCCCCAGGACGAAATAGGCGGTCCGCAGCACGTCGCGCCAGCGGGGGTTGCGCGGCAGCTTCGCCAGGCTGAGGTAGCGTTCCATCGCGCGGGCACGCAGGCGGCCATCGTCGATGTTGACCCGCCAGATCCGGCTCTTCTCGGCCAGTTCGATGCGATTGCTCGCGGTCGCGCTTTCCCAGGCCTCGACCGCGCCGAGCATCAGGGCCACCAGGTCGCGGCGGAATGCATCGCGCATCTCCGCATCGCGCGCGGGCGCATCCACAATCTCGCCGAGCGCTTCCAGGCGCGCCGTCCCGGCCTCGCCTTGCACGGAAGCGGTCTCCGGGCCCGGGGCATCCGGCTCCGACAATTCCAGCACCAGGCGGCCACTGCCGCCGCTCCAGGGCGTCATCCGCGCGCGCAGCACGGTACGGTGCACGCTCATCGCCTCGATGGTGCAGGACGCGCTGTCTTCCAGGCGTTCGAGCACGTCATCGAAGCCGGCCTCGCCGATCGCTTCGAGGCAGGACGACACCGGCCGCCCGACCAGCGCCTCGCCCTCCTCGCCGATCAGGCGACACGCCGCACGATTGGCAGCCAGCACGATCCCGTCCGCATCCAGCAGGCAGGCGGCCTCTTCGCGCGTGTCGAGCAGCGTCTGCAGCAGCGCGCGGTCTTCGGCCAGGGCATCGGCCTCGCGCCGGTAACGGTCGAGTTCCTGCTCCCAGCGGACCCTGCGCGCCTCGGCGATCAATCGCCGCCGCTGCCGTCGCCGCTCCATCACCAGCCATGCGCACAGCCCGAGGGCGAGCACGGACACCACGACGCCCCACAGCTGCAGGGTGCGGATGCGGTTGCGCTGTTCCAGCGCCGCGATCACCCGATCGCGCTCGGCGGTCTCGAAGCGGATCCGCAGCCATTCGAGCTGGCGGTCGCGCTGCGCACGGGACACCGCATCGGCTTCGACGCGGGCGCGGCGCAGGCTGTCGTTCGCATCGGCATGGCGACCGGCGTCGATCTGCGCGGCCGCCAGCTCTTCCCACAGCCCGACCCGATCCGGGTCATGCTCGGCCGAGGCCGCGAGCGCCTCGCGCGCCCGCGCGGCCGCCTGGTCCGGCGCACCGGACAGACGTTCGGTGCGGATGATCTGCAACTGCAGGCCCAGCGGCAGCGGCAGGTCGCGCTCCGAGGCGATCGCCAGCGCGGCCCGGGTCCAGTCCCGGGCCGCGGCGAGGTCGCCACGCGCAAGCGCCGCCCGGGTCAGACCGTCGTGGACGCGGAGTTCGCCGACGCGGCTCTCCTGCTCGCGGTAGGTGGCCAGCGCCTCCTTCAGCCAGGTCTCGGCGCGCGCGGCATCGCCCAAGTCGAGTGCCTGCTCAGCCATCGATTCCAGCACGTGCGCTGCCTGCAGGGTCACGCCCTTGGCGCGGAACGCCGCGAGGGCCTCGCCGTAGAGGCGCATCGCCGAGACGGGGTCTTCCAGCTCGCGATGGACGTCGGCCAGGTTGTTGTAGACCGCCCCTCCGACATCGCCGGTCATCCGCTTGAGTTCGAGGCTGCGGGTCAGCGCACGCAGGGCGCCCTGGTAATCGCCCAGCCGTCGCAGGGCCACCCCGACATTGTTCAGGTCGCGCGCTTCGTCCTTGTGCACACCGCGCGCCTTCGCCAGCGCCGCCGCGCACTCGAAATGGCGCAGGGCCTGGGGGGTGCGTTCGCGCCGGAACTCCAGGTTGCCGTGGCTTCGCATCAGTTCGTTGCGCAGGGACGGGTCGTCGCCGCCCACCACTTCGGCACAGGCCAGCGCGCGGAGCGCGGTGTCGAACCGACCGGCTTCGATCCGTTCCCCCGCCTTTTCGACCAGGGCCCGGAAAGCGGGCTCTGCGGGCGACACCGGCAAGGCAACACCGGCTTGCCTGAGGCAGAGGCCGGGATCGGCCGGCAGTTGCTGCGACAACGGCGCGGCACAGCCTGCGGACGTGTTCGCATGGGCGTCGTGCAGCCATCCCGGCAGGACGATCAGCACGAGGAGGGCGGAACAAAAGGGTCTGATCATCCGCGCCAAGTGTAAGACAGCCGGCAGGCCTGGACCCCGGCTGCCACCTCTGGCGGTGGATCCGTCGGGGTTCACCTCGACCCGGACCGCAAGATCAATGACTTGCACGGATTGTTCCCCGATTTGTCCCCGGGATTGTGGACGGATCTCGATGGACCATGGTGCGTCCCGCACCTAAGCTGGCGCCCTCCTCCGTACCGACAGACTTCGCCATGCGCCCGATCCCGGCCCTTTCCATGCTGTGCCTCCCGCTGCTGTTCGCCGCCGCCCTGCCGGCGACGGTCCGCGCCCACGAGACCATGCCCGCCAACTGGTGCACGAACCCGGACGCCAAGCCGCAGATCGTCGCGACCTTCAACTTCAGCCGCCAGGAGCTGCGGGCGATGGCCCGCCAGGTCGAACTGACCCTGGGGCCGGAGGGGCTGATCGCCGAAGGCCTGGCCGAACGCGAAGCGGACGGCCGCTGCGGGATCGTCGACCGCTGGAACATGGCCACCTACATCGCCCAGCACTACTGCGGCGCGGCCGGCGGCAACCCCGATGTGATCATCAACATCACCGCGCCGTCGGCCTACAACTCGCCGCAGCACCACACCGCCTTCAACTACGAGAACGGGCTGCAGGGTTCCTGCGCGGTCTGCACGGTCTCGGAGTGAACCCGGCCCTGCCCGGTCGCGATGCGCAAGGACCGGTTCGCCGGTCCCGTCGCGCCGATCCGGGCACTCATCCCAGCGCGTCGCGCCGGGTCATCGCCAGGATGCCGTCGATGCGCTGCTGCAGCGCGTCGCGCATCTCCGGCGCCAGCTTCTCGCAGTGGCCCAGCACGTAGTACGCCGAGCGCAGCACGTCGCGCCAGCGCGGGTTCTGCGGCAAGCGCGACAAGCCGAGATAACGCTCCATCGCGCGGGCGCGCAGCCGCCCGTCGTCGATGCCGACGCGCCAGATCCGGCTGCGTTCGGCCAGTTCGATGCGGTTGAGCCCGGTGCTGCTCTCCCAGGCATCGACCACGGCAAGCATGAGTTCGACCAGTTCGCGGCGGAAACGCTCGCGGCCGGCGTCGGCCGGAGGTGAGGACGGCGGGGTCTCGCACGCTTCGACCGGAACCGGGGCGTCTGCCTCCAGCGCCAGCACCACCAGGCCATCCCCGTGCTCCCACGGCCGCAGTTCGACACGCAGCGCCTCTCCGTCCACGCCCAGCGGCAGGCGCAGCGACTGGTGCTGGGCATCCTCCATGCGATCCAGCGATTGCCGGAACGCGAGTGCGTGCTCGCCGGACAGCCGCTCCGGCAGCGAGGACACGTTCTCCGCGCCGGGCGCGACGCCGAGCAGCGCGCACGCCGCGCGGTTGATCGCCAGCGTGCGGCCTTCGGCATCGAGCAGGGCCAGCGCTTCCTCGCGGCTGTCGAGCAGCGCCTGCAGCAGGCGGCGATCTTCGGCCAGCGCATCCGCCTCGCGGCGGTAATGCGCCAGCGCTTCCTCGTAGCGCGCACGACGCGCGGCTTCGGCGAGTCGCGCGAGCTGCTGGCGGCGCAGGAAATACAGGCTCAGCAGCGACAGCGCGGCGATCGCAGACACCGCGGTGAGCCAGAGCATCAGCGTGCGTCGGCGATTCTCGGCCTCGACCTCGGCGATGCGCCGGCGCGATTCGTTGAGGTTGAAGCGCGCGTTCGACCACGCCAGGCCGCGATCGCGCTGCGCGCGCAGGTCCGCGACCTCGCGCGCATGCGCATCGCGCAGCGCGGCCAGCGCTTCGGCGCCGCGCCCCATCTCTTCCAGTGCCTGCGCCGTCTCGCGCAGCAAGGCCGCCTGCATGCCGGGGGCGTCCGGGCGCGCGGCCAGCGCTTCGCGCAGGCGTGCGAGCGCGACCTCGCGTCGTCCCGACAGGCGATCCACGCGCGCGGCTTCCAGTTGCAGTTCCGCCGGCACCGGCAAGGCATGCGCCGATGCCAGCGCGAGGCCTTCGTCGACATGCGCGCGCGCGGCAGGCAGGTCGTCGGCGGCGATCGACGCGCGCGCCAGTCCGGCGAGCAGCATCAACTGGTAGCGGCGCGCGCCGTCGTGGCCCGGCTCCTGCGCGCGCAGTTCACGGAGTCCGTCGCGCAGCAGCGCACCGGCCGCAGCGGCATCGCCGCGTTCCAGCGCGATCTCGCTCAGGCTGTCGTGGACATGCGCGGCCTGGATCGCATCACCCGAGGCACGGAACGCGCGCAGGGCGTCGCGATAGTAGCGCTCGGCATCGTCCGCCTGCTCCATGTCGCGGTAGACATCGGCGATGTTGTTGAGCACCGGCCCGGTGGCCGGGTCGCCGGCTTCGCGCTGCATGCGCAGACTGCGCGACAGCGCCTGCATCGCGCCGGCATAGTCGCCGATCCGGCGCAGGCTGCTGCCGATGTTCTTCCACTGCTTCGACGACGCGGCGCGATCGCCGAGCGCGTCGGCGAGGCCCTGCGCGCACTCGAAGCGCGCCAGCGCTTCGGCAGGACGATCGCGGCTGTAGTCGAGGATGCCGGCGCGGCGCACCAGTTCGTAATGCGCGCGGACATCCCCGGCGGACAGCACGTGGCCGGCCGCGCAGCCGAGCGCGCGCTCCGCGCCGGCCAGGTCGTCGGCCGCGCGCAGCGCATCCACCCGGGCGAACCAGTCCCCCGGTGCACGCGCTTCGCAACGCGCCGGCACGACCGGCGCGAAGGCCTGACGCACGCAGTCGACCGGCGCAGCGGCGTGCGCGGCGGACACGCCGGCGAGCGCGCACGCCAGCGCGAGGCTGCCCGCGCCGACACGGATGCAGGCAGCCCGCCTCATGCGCATGCCACGCGCGACCGGCGCCACGGGACGAGGGGCCGGATCAGCCCAGCGAACGCGCCGCCGCCACCACCGCGTCGACGGTGATGCCGAAGTGCGGATACAGCTTCTCGGCCGGGGCCGAGGCGCCGTAGGTGTCGATGCCGATCACCTCGCCGTCCAGGCCGACGTACTTGCGCCAGAAATCGCGCACGCCCGCTTCGACGGCGACGCGCTTGCGGCAGGCCTTGGGCAGCACGGATTCGCGGTAGGCAGCATCCTGGCGGTCGAACACGTCGGTCGAGGGCATCGACACCACGCGCGCGCCGTCGCCGAGCTGTTCGGCGGCCTGCATGGCGAGGCCCACTTCCGAACCGGTGGCGATCAGGATGAATTCCGGCGCGCCGACGCTGTCCTTCAGCACGTAGCCGCCACGACGGATGTCGGCGACCTGTGCTTCGCTGCGCGCCTGGTGCGGCAGGTTCTGGCGCGAGAAGATCAGGCAGGACGGGCCGTCCTTGCGCTCGATCGCGGCGCGCCAGCACACCGCCGATTCGACCGCGTCGCAGGGACGCCACACGTCGTTGTCGGGGATGTAGCGCAGCGAAGCGAGGTGCTCGACCGGCTGGTGGGTCGGGCCGTCTTCGCCGAGGCCGATGGAATCGTGCGTGTAGACGTGGATCGCCTGCGCGCCCATCAGCGCGCTCATGCGCACCGCATTGCGCGCGTAATCGCTGAACACCAGGAAGGTGGCGTCGTACGGCAGGAAACCACCGTGCAGGGCCAGGCCATTGCTGATCGCGGTCATCGCGAATTCGCGCACGCCGTAATAGACGTAGTTCGCGTCCGGATCGCTGCCGGCGACCGACTTGCTGCCCTTCCACAGGGTCAGGTTGGAATGCGCGAGATCGGCGGAACCACCGACCAGTTCCGGCAGCAACGGCGCGAAGGTTTCGATCGCCATCTGCGAAGCCTTGCGCGAGGCCACGACCGGGCCCTCGGCCTGCAGCTTGGCGATGTAGGCATCGGCGTTCGCGGCGAAATCGGCGGACAATTCGCCGGCGAGGCGGCGATTGAACTCGGCGGCGGCCTCGGGATGCGCGGCAGCGTAGCGGTCGAACAGGTTCGCCCAGGCGTGTTCGTTCGTCGTGCCGGCCTCGCGCGCCGACCAGGCCTTGGCGACGGCCTGCGGGATCTCGAACGGCGCATGCGGCCAGTGCAGTGCGGCGCGGGTCGCGGCGACTTCGTCCTTGCCCAGCGGTGCGCCGTGCGAGGACTCCTTGCCAGCCTTCGCTGGCGAACCGAAACCGATCGTGGTGCGGCAGCAGATCAGCACCGGCTTGTCCGAACCCAGCGCGCTGTCGATCGCGCCCTTGATCGCAACCGGGTCATGGCCATCGACGCCGCGCACGACGTTCCAGCCGTAGGCCTCGAAGCGCGCCGGGGTGTCGTCGGTGAACCAGCCCTGCACCTGGCCATCGATGGAGATGTTGTTGTCGTCCCAGAACGCGATCAGCTTGTTGAGCTTCCAGGTGCCGGCCAGCGACGCGGCTTCGTGCGAGACGCCTTCCATCAGGCAGCCGTCGCCCATGAACACCCAGGTGCGGTGGTCGACGATGTCGTAGCCGGGACGGTTGAAGCGCTGCGCCAGCAGCTTCTCCGCGAGCGCGAAACCGACGGCGTTGGCGAAGCCCTGGCCGAGCGGACCGGTGGTGGTCTCCACGCCCGGGGTCATGTGGTTCTCGGGATGTCCGGCGGTCTTCGAGCCGAGCTGGCGGAAGTTCTTCAGCTCGTCGATCGACAGGTCGTAGCCGGCGAGGTGCAGCAGGCCGTACTGCAGCATCGAGCCATGCCCGTTCGACAGCACGAAGCGGTCGCGGTTGGCCCAGTGCGGGTTGTTCGGGTTGTGGCGGTAGTAGTCGTTCCAGAGCACTTCGGCGATGTCGGCCATGCCCATGGGCATGCCGGGATGGCCGGAGTTGGCGGCCTGGACGGCGTCGATGGCGAGGAAACGGAGGGCGTTGGCGAGGTCGCGGCGGCTGGGCGTCGTCATGGGAAGCGGGATGGAGGTCGGCGGCGCCCGGCGGTTCGCGGGCCGCCCATTGTCCCATCCCGGGCCCCCGGAGGGCCAACATCGCCGACGGACGTGCGGCGAAAAGGCAGGAGGGCCTTCAGGCCCGAGCTTTTCCCTCCGAGAAGCTCGGGCCTGAAGGCCCTCCTACGGGATCCGTCGCTTACTTCTTGCGTGCGGAATCGATCACTGCGCACATCGACTTGATCTGGGTTTCCTTGCCCGAGGCGTAGCCCGGCGGCGTGGACTTGCTGACCGTGACCTTGGTGTCCTTGCCGGCGCCTTCGATGACGATGTTCCAGGGCAGCTGGATGGTCTGGCCCTTGTGTGCGGCGTTCTGCTCGAACGACAGCGTGCCCGAGCCCTTGTCGGACGAGGCCACGCGCAGGCCGGACTTCAGGCCGTCGGCCTGGATGCGGCTGAAGGCTTCCGACGGCTTCACGCCGGGGACAATCTCCCAGGTGCTGAAGCTGCGGCCGCTGAGGAAGCTGCCGCCCTGCTGGTAGTTGCTTTCGCAGGGGCGGGCGTCGGCGGCCATCGTCGGGGCAGCGAAGGCCAGCAGGCCTGCGGCGATCCACAGCGTCGTCTTCATCGTTCGGTTCTCCATCGTTGCGACGCCCCGGCGGGCGTCCATGTGCCAGGTGGTGGGTGGGCCGTCGCGCACGGGGGTGCGGCGACGGGCGCAAGCGTAACCCATGCCCGGCGATGCGGGCGTGAACGGCGTGGCTGTCCGAACCTCGTGCGTGCGGGTTGGCGCGGAGAAGCGCCCGATCAGGCCTTGTCGGGCGTCTCGTCGCTCTCGCCGTGGGCGACCATCGCAGCGATGCCGAGGTCGCCGGTGACATTCACCGTGGTCCGGCACATGTCGAGAAAATGGTTCACGCCCAGCACCAGGCCGATGCCCTCGGGCGGCACGCCGACCATGGCGCAGATCAGCGCGATCACCGGCAGCGAGCCGGACGGCACGCCGGCGGTGCCGATGCCGCCGAGGATGCAGACGAACATCACCGTGACCTGCTGCGCGAGACTCAGCTCGATCCCGAAATACTGCGCGAGGAACAGCACGGTCACGCCTTCGAACAGCGCAGTGCCGTTCTGGTTGGCGGTGGCGCCGACGGTCAGCACGAAGCGCGACACGCGCCTGGGCAGCTTCAGCTTCTGGTCGGCCACGCGCAGCGCGGTCGGCAGGGTGGCGTTGCTGGACGCGGTGGAGAAGGCCATGAGCATGGCTTCCTGCACGTCTCGGAAGAAACCCAGCGGCGAGCGTTTCGCGATCAATGCGATCGCCGCCGAATAGACCACGAACTGGTGGATGGCCAGGGCGAGCAGCACCACCAGCACGAACGCACCGAGGCGCACCAGCAGGTCCCAGCCGAACTGCGCGACGAGGTTGAACATCAGGCAGAACACCGCGTACGGTGCGAGCTTGATGACCAGGCCGATCAGCGTCATCGACACGTCGAACAGGCCCTCGATCGCGCGCTTGAGCGTGCTGGTCGATTCACTGCGGGTCAGCACGAGGCCGATGCCCAGCATCAGCGCGAAGAACATCACCGCGAGGATGGTGTTGTCGGCGGCGGCCTTGACCACGTTGTCCGGGACGATGGCGATCAGCATGTCCAGGCCCTTGGCCTGGGTATTGCTGTCGCTGACGATGGCCTGCGCACGCTCGGCGCTCTCGCTCATCATCCGCGTGGCCTCGGCGCTGTCCACGCCGACGCCGGGCTTGAGCCAGTTCACCAGCAGCAGGCCGATCAGCACCGCGATCGCGGACAGCACGGTGGTGTAGGCCAGAGTGCGCCAGCCGATCCGACCGAGCGCGCGCACGTCGCCCATCTCGCCGATGCCGACCACCAGCGCGGAGAACAGCAGCGGGATCACCAGCATGAAGATCAGGCGCAGGAAGATCTTCGAGAACGGCGTGGTGACGTAGTCGATGAAGCCCTTCACCCAGGCGTGGTCGGTGCCGACGAAGGCGTAGACCAGCATGCCGAGCGCGATGCCGGCGGCGAAGCCCAGGGCGATCTTCCAGTGCATGGGCATGCTCGGGGACGCGGCGGCGGTCTCGGTGCTCATGAAGGCTCTCTCAAGGTGACGGGGAAGGATATCAGGCGAACCGAGGCTGTCCCGGCGGGTCGGGCCTGCCGGGGGTGTCCAGCCACGCGGGCCTTCTCAATCGGGATACAGCGGCGGCAGTGCGGCATCGCCGGGCCTCGCGGCCGATGCGGCGCGCCAGCGCGGACCGGACGCGAACGCGGTGCGTGCGGTCGCCACGGCGGCGGCGCGGTCGCCGTCGCCCCAGCACGCGCGCTGCAGGCCGGCGACGGCCTCGCGCTGCGCGGGATCCGCCAGGCGTTCGCGGAGGGCGTCGGCATCGGCGGCCGCCGGCGAGGCCAGTGCGCAGAGCGCGCGCAGGAGCAGCGCCGGATCGCCTTCGGCGAGCGCGCGCGACCAGTCCGGCGTCGAAGGTGCCGATGCCGGTATCGATGCCTGCGCCTGCAGGGTGGCCCCGTGGGTGTCCCCGGGCATCGCCGAGGGACGCCCGGCGGCGGCGTCCTGCTGCGCGCGATGGCGCATGAGCAGGCGCCAGGCCCACCACACGGTGCCGATCCAGAGCAGGACGAGCACGACCGTGGCCACCAGCCACGCACCGCGCGGCAACCATCGCGGCCAGTCGCTGGCGCGCGGATTGCGGGCCTGGGCGGATTCGGTGCTGCCCGCCGCCGTCGTGACCTTGCCCGGGGCGACGTCGAGCACGATGTCCGGCAGGCTGGCGACGCGGGCGACGCCGGCCTGGGCATCCCACCAGGTAATGCGCGGCGCGGACACGCGCAGGGTGCCGGCGCGCGAGGACAGCACGGCGAACCGCCGCGTGATCGTGCCCAGCGGCCGGCCTTCGAGGAAGCGGTCGTTGCGCCGGGCCTGATCGGGAAACACGCGCGCGCCCTCCCCGGTCTTCAGCTCCAGCGCCGGCAGCTGACTGGTGGTCGCGCCATCGGCATGCAGCTCGACGGTGACCGTCGCGCTCTCGCCGGCGCGCAGCGACCTGGGCGTTTCCAGGTAGCGCAGGCTCAGCGCGCGCAGCGGCAACCACGGCTGCGGCGCGGCGGGCGGGATCGGCTTGACCTGCAGGGTCTGCGGACGGCCGCGCGCACGCACTTCTTGGCGCGCGGTGTCGAAGGGATCGCCGAACACGCCGAGACTGCGTCCCTGGAAGCGCGCGGGCGGCACGGTCAGCGTGCCGGGGCGCTCCGGAATCAGCAGGTAGCGACGTTCCAGCACCTTGTAGAAGCGGTCGCCGACACGCAGGGTGTGCTGCATGTCCTCGCCGAGCTGCTGCAGGCTGGCGCCGTCGGGGGCGTCCTGGTCCAGGCGACCGTCGATCAGGCTGCCGGCCTCGTAGTACAGGCGCACGGTGTAGCCGACCGTCTGCTGCACGTAGGGCGACGGGGTGTCGAGCTTCGATTCAAGGAACAGCGGCTGCGCGGCCAGGGCGGGATCGTCCGGCGCGACCGCCTTCGGCACCGGGGTCTTCGGCGGACCCACCACCAGCCGCAGCGGCGGCGTCGTGCCGTTGCCGATCTGCAGGATCGGCACCTGCAGCACGCCTTCGCGCCGGGGCTGCAGGCGCATGCGCATGATGATGCGCAGGTTGAGCTGGCCGTTGGACAGATCGACCTGCTGCGCGACGCCCTGATCGAGCACGCGGAAGTCCTGGCTGAGCAGGGACAGGTCCGGCAGGCCATGGGCGCTGATGCCGTCGATCTCGATGCTCAGTTCGGTCGTTTCGTCGAGCGCGATGCGGTCGGGTTCCAGCCAGGCACGTACCTGGGCCTGCGCCGCCGTCGTCCAGGCCAGCGCCAGGCACAACAGCAGCGCGATCCCGGCAAGCCGGCCGACACGCTGCGGGCAGGCGCGACGCATCAGCGATCGTCCTCGCGGCGACGGCGGCGCTCTTCGAGCTTGAACTTCTCGCGCAGCAGGCCGCCCGGGTCGTCGGGCACGCGGCGCAGCCAGGCCTCGTTGGCGAGGCGTCGCCCGCCGGGCGCCGCCTGGCCGGATGGCACGGTGCCGGGCGATGGCGCGCCTGCGGGCGGCGTGGTCGACGGGGATGCGCCCTGCGCGCGGCGCATGCGTTCGCGCTGCGCGGCATCGGCCTGGCGCTGCGCGGCGATATCCGCAGGCGTCGCGGGTCCGGACGGACGGGTCGTGCTCTGGGCGGGCGTCGGTGCCGGCATCTTCTGCCCTGCCTGCGCGGGGGTCCGGGGCATTCCGGTCCCGGGCGAAGGCGGCGGCGTACCTGCCTGGCGCTGGCCTTCCTGCCCGATCTTGCCGGCCTGATCCTTGCCCTGCTGATCCTTGCCCTGCTGGTCCTTGCCCTGCTGATCCTTGCCCTGCTGATCCTTGCCCTGCTGATCCTTGCCCTGCTGGTCCTTGCCCTGCTGGTCCTTGCCCTGCTGGTCCTTGCCCTGCTGATCCTTGCCCTGCTGGTCCTTGTCCTCCCCCGCCTGGTCTTTCGAGCCGGGCTGCGGCTTGCGCTGCGCCTGCTGCTGCCGCGCGGCGGACGCCACGCGCCGGTTCTCGATGGCATCCGCCATGCCCGGCTGCAGGCGCAGGGCGCGGTCGTATTCGGCGATGGCCTCGTCGTAGCGCCCCTGCCGCGCCAGCGCGTTGCCGCGGTTGTAGGCGGCATCGGCGCCGGGCAGGTCGGCCCAGTGCGACATCGCCGCCTTGTAGTCGCCTGATCGATAGGCCTCGACACCACGTTGCAGCCGCGCGTGCTGCGCCTGGTCGCGACGTTGCCAGAGCGTGCCGTCGTCGGCATGGACCACCTGCCACGGCAGGCACAGCGCCAGCAGCGCGACCGCCAGCACGCCGCGCCGGAATGCGAACAGCGCGAGCAGCAGCAGCGGCGGCAGCAGCCAGAAGCCTTCGTCGATCGCCAGCGCGCCGCGCCTGCGCTCGTCGGCGACCGCATCTTCCACGCGGTCGGCACGCAGCACGCCGAGCGCGCGCAGATCGCTGTCGTCCACCGACGCCGGCACGAAGCGGCCATCGCCGGCATCGGCCGTCGCGCGCAGGCCGTCGACATCCAGCGCCGTGCGCTGGCGACGTCCACGCCTGTCGACGTAACTGCCGCCTTCGGCCGTGCCCAGGCCCAGCACCGACACACGGAAGCCGGCGGTGCGGGCCTCGCCCGCCGCGCGGCGCGCGCTGGCATCGGCACGATGGGTCATCAGCAGGATGTCGCCGCGCGGGAAACCGGCGCGCTCGAGCAGCAGCACCGATTCGCGGATCGCGCGCTCGGCACGCTGGCCGTCGTCGGGCATCACATCGGGCGACAGCGCATCGACGAACAGCTCGATGTTGGCGGCGTCGTCGGTGAGCGGCGACACGATGTAGGCATCGTCGGCGAACGCGACCAGCGCGATCTGCCCGCCGCCGCGCTCGCGCAGCAGACGGGTGAGCTTGGCGCGCATCTGCAGCAGGCGCGACGGCGGCAGATCGGCGGCGGTCGAGGCTTCGGACAGGTCCACCGCGATCACCAGCGGCGTGCGGTCCTGCCACAGCGGCTGCGGCAGGCTGCGCCAGCTCGGGCCGGCCAGTGCCAGGACGGCGAGGATCAGGGCGAGCGTGGCCAGCACGTGCCCGCGCGCGAGGCGGCCGCCCTCGCCGGCGTCGCCGCCTTCGATGAGGTGACGCAGCAGGTGCGCATCGACCGCTTCGCGCCAGGCATTGCGGCGCCGGCGCTGGCGGTGCAACCACCACGGCAGCACGGGCACCAGGAGCAACGCGAGCAGCCACCACGGCCGCACGAACTGGAAGCCTGCGACGAAGGCCTGGATCGACTCGGGCATCTGCGCCACGCTCATCGCGACGCTCTCCCCGGCACTCGCACGCCCGCCTGGCCTGCGGCGCCCAGAAGCAGCATCAGCGCCGCGCACAGCAGCGCGCCGGCCAGCGGCCAGGCAAATCGCTCGATGCGCGGACGCAGGCGCAGGCCCGGATGCTTCACCGGTTCGATGCGATCGATATCGGCGTAGATGCCCAGCAACTGGTCGACATCGCGCGCGACGAAGGCGCGACCGCCGGTGGTCTGCGCGATGCGCTGCAGCGTGGTCTCGTCGGTCTGCTGGGCCTGGCCGGGCATGCGGATCGGCACGCCGAACACCGACAGGCCGGCGCCGTAGCCGCCGAACGCGATGGTGTGGATGCGCACGCCGTCGTCGCGCGCCAGCTCCGCAGCCTTCAGCGGATCGAGGATGCCCGCGCTGTTCACGCCATCGGTGAGCAGGATCAGCACGCGTTGCCCCGGCGGCTGCTTGCGCAGGCGCTTGGTCGCCAGCGCGATCGCGTCGCCGATCGCGGTGCCGCCGCCGGCCAGCCGCGTGACCGTGCCGTCGAGCTGCTCGCGCACGGTGTCGAGGTCGCGGGTGAGCGGGGTCAGCGCATAGGCGCGTTCGCCGAACACGATCAGGCCGACGCGATCGCCTGCGCGGCGCTCCAGGAAGTCGGCGATCACCGCCTTGCCGGCGGTCAGCCTCGACACCACGCGACCGCCAAGTTCGATGTCGCGTTCCTCCATGCTGCCGGACAGGTCCACGGCCAGCATGAGGTCGCGTCCGGTCTGCGGCGGCTGCACCACGTCGCCCAACTGCTGCGGGCGCGCTGCCGCCACGACCAGCAGGCACCAGGCCAGCCAGGCCAGCGCGGGAATGCCGCGCGCGCGCACTGGCCCGGTGTTGCCGGCGAGCGCGCCGAGGCGGTCGCCGTAGGGCACGCGCAAACCCGGTGCGCCGGCATCGCGCCCGGGCAGCACGCGCCGCGCCAGCCACGGCAGGGGCAACGCAAGCAGCAGCCAGGGCCACGCGAACGCAGCGAACAGCGGCGCGAACAGTTCGGCGAGCGTCATGCGCGCCTCCGCAGCCGGGGCAGGCGCCAGCGTCGCGGCGCACCGCGCATCAGCGCGACGAAACGCGCGCGCGCCACCGGGCGCAGTGCGGCGACCGCCGAAGCATCGACCTCGCGCCGGAAGCCGCCGTCGAGCAGCACGCCGCCCACGTCCGCGAACGTCGCGGCACCACGCGCACGCGGCCCCTCATCGAGGAAATGCAGCCAGTCCGCACCCTGCAGCCGGTCGGCGGAGGGATCGCGCCGGCGCGCGGCGCGGCGCAGCAGTTCGGACATCGCGGCGATGCGCGCGACCTCGCTCGGCGCGGCATCGACCGTCGCGTCGAACAGCGCTTCGGCGGCGATGCGGCGACGACGCGCATGACGACGCCACAGCAGGAGGATGAGCAGCATCAGGGCGACGGCAATCGCAACCAGCCACCAGCCCATCGGCGGCGGCCACCAGCCGGGCGCCTCGGGCAGATGCGCGTCGCGCAGCGGCAATGTCGCCGGATTGGTCGCCGGATCGATGACGGCTTGCGACATCACGCGCGACAGGAGGCCGGTCATGCGCCGCGCGCTCCAGCCAGCAGCGACAGCCAGCCGTCGCTCGGCGCTTCGGACGACAGCACATGGCAACGGATGCCGCTGCGCGCCAGCGTGTCCTGGGCCTGCTGCAGCGGCGCGACGAAGGCCTCGCGCCAGCGCCGGCGCAACGCGTCGCCGCCGAGATCGAGTTCGACACGCCGCAACACCGAAACGCCGGAAGCGGCCATGCGTTCGACGAGGAAAGGCAAGCGCGCGGCAGGCGGCTCGCGCTCCAGCGGATCGCTCAGCAGCAGCACGATGACTTCGCGATGCTGGGCCAGCGTGGTCCAGCGGGTCTGCGCGATGCCGGCCGCGCTCAAAGGATCGGCCAGCACCACCAGCCGCGTGCCCGGTCGCGCGAGGCGATCGGCATGGTCCAGCGCGACCGCGAAGCCATCGTCCTGAGCGGGCGCGCGCGCGTACCAGCGCACCATCGCATCGAGCACGCGCAGCGCACCGCGCACGCCCGAGACCGGCACCACCGGCGCCTCGCTCGAACTCCCGCGCAGCGCGGCGATGCGGTCGCCGTCGCGCACCGCCACCCAGGCCGCCAGCGCGCCCGCACGGGCGGCCTGCACCGACTTGAAGCGCACCCGCGTGCCGAAATACAGGGTCGGCGCGGTATCGGCGACGATCAGGGTCAACCGTTCGCGCTCGGCCTGGAACAGTTTCGTATGCGGCTTGCCGGTGCGCGCGGTCAGTCGCCAGTCGATGTGCCGCGCGTCGTCGCCGATCGCGTACTCGCGCGATTCAGCGTACTCCATGCCGCGTCCGCGCACCGCCGACGGCGCCTGCCCGCTCAGGCCATGGTGGCCACGGCGCGGCGGCCGACGACCGACCACGGCACGGCGCAGCGCCACCAGTTCATCCAGGCTCGGCGTGATCCCTTCGCTCATCGCGTGCTCCGCGTGTCCTCAGCGCCGGCTCGATACAGCGGTGGTCAAGGCAGCGGCACCTTGTCGAGCAGCGCCTGTACCAGGCGTTCGCCGTCCCAGCCTTCGGCCACGGCTTCGTAGCTGGGCAGCACGCGATGACGGAGCACATCCAGCGCGACCGCGCGCACGTCCTCCGGGGTCACGAAGTCGCGACCGGACAGCCAGGCGCGCGCACGCGCGCAGCGCTCCAGCGCGATCGAACCGCGCGGACTCGCACCCCAGCCGATCCGGCGTGCGAGCGCGGCGTCGTAGCGCCGCGCATCGCGCGAGGCCAGCACCAGCTCGATCAGGTAACGCTCCAGCGCGGGTGCGACATGCACGTCCAGCACTGCGGCGCGCGCCGCGAACACGTCGGCCTGCGACAGCCGGAGCGGCGCATGGCCTTCGCCCTGCATCGGCGCGGTCGCGGCCTGGCCGCTGCGCGCGCGCTCACGCGCCAGGCGCAGGATCTCGGCCTCCATCGACGCGTCGGGGTAGCCGATGCGCACGTACATCAGGAAGCGGTCGAGCTGCGCCTCGGGCAGCGGGAACGTGCCTTCCTGTTCGATCGGATTCTGGGTCGCCATCACCAGGAACAGGTCGGGCAGCGCATAGGTCTGCCGGCCCACGGTGACCTGGCGCTCACCCATCGCTTCGAGCAGCGCCGACTGCACCTTGGCCGGCGCGCGGTTGATCTCGTCGGCAAGCAGCAGCGAGTGGAAGATCGGGCCGGGCTGGAACTGGAAGCCGCCATCCTGCGGACGCCAGACCTCTGTGCCGGTCAAGTCGGCGGGCAGCAGGTCCGGGGTGAACTGCACGCGTGCGAAATCCGCTTCCAGCCGGCTGGCCAGCGCACGGATCGCGGTCGTCTTGGCAAGGCCGGGCGCGCCTTCGACCAGCAGGTGTCCGTCGGCGAGCAGGGCGATCAGCAGCCGCTCGACCAGCGCCGCCTGGCCGACGATCTCGGTCGACAGCCGCGCCCGCAGCGCGGTGAAGGCCGCATGCAGGCGCGCAGCCTCGCCCTGCGCTTCGGCGTCATGGGCGTGAAGGCCCGTCTCGGTCGTTCCTGGTGGCATCGGCACGCGTCCCTCGGGCAGTCTCGAACGCGGAGTTTGACCGATGCGGGACGGAAATGTTCATCCCGCGGCCTGCGGAATGCACGACACCACGCCTCCAAACGAAACGGGGGCCGAAGCCCCCGTCCGTCGAAACGCGCTTGCGATCGATGCCGCGTCGATCAGACGCGCGGCGCGACCTTCATGACCTTCGGGGTGACGAAGATCAGCAGCTCGGCCTTGCCCTTCGAGCGGCCGCGCTTCTTGAACAGGTTGCCCAGCACCGGCAGGTCGGCGAGGAACGGCACCTTCGATGCCTGGCTGCGGTCGCTGAACTCGTACACGCCGCCGACGACCACGGTGTTGCCGTCTTCGATCAGCACGGCAGTGGTGACTTCACGCTTGGCGATCAGCGGCACCGAGCCGGCGACCGTGTCGATGAAGTCTTCCAGCTCATCCTTCTTCACCAGCAGGTTCAGGAAGACGCGACCGTCGTTGGTGATGGTCGGGGTGACGCGCAGTTCCAGCACCACGTCCTTGAAGTTCACGGTCTGGGTGATCTGACCGTTGCTCGACTGGGTGGTGACGTAGCCGATTTCGCGACCCTGCTTGATGATCGCTTCGCGCTGGTTGCTGGTCACGACGCGCGGGCTGGAGATCACTTCGCCGCGGCCTTCTTCCTGCATCGCCGACAGTTCGATGTCGAGGGCGTAGCCGGCGTTGAGGATGGTGAAGGCCATCGTCGCCGGGTTGGACGACAGCAGGCCGCCGGCCAGCACGCCGAGATCGACGTTGTTGCCCTTGCTGATCGTGGAGCTTCCGCGGATCGGCGCCGGGCCGACCTGACCGCCCGCGATCCAGGCGCGGTACGCCGCGAGATAGGCGTTGTCGGTCTGCGTGATCGAGTTGCGGGTCGCGGTCGTGTTGGCGATGTTGTTGCCGAACGTGACGTTGTTCTTGCTGCCGTTGATGCCGAACTTGGCGCCGAGTTCACGCGCGAAGTCTTCGGTGGCGATGACCACCTTGGCTTCGATCAGCACCTGGTCGACCGGCGTGTCCAGCTGCGCCACGAGGCGGCGGACCTCGGCGACGCGCGCCGGGATGTCGATCACCAGCAGGGTGTTGGTACGGCGGTCGAAGCTGATGCTGCCGCGCGAGGACAGGAAGCCGCGGCTCTGGCCTGCACCGCCCGAGCTGCCGGCCGCACCGCCACCGCCACCGGAATTGCCCTTGCTCTCGTCGGTCAGCAGCTTGGCGATGTCCTCGGCGTTGCCGTAGCTCACCGGGATGTATTCGGTGACCGTCTCGGCGCGGTTCTCGATCGCGATGCGGGCATCTTCCTTGTCCTGCTCGAACTTGGCGATTTCCGCCTGCGGCGCGACCCAGATGACGTTGCCGCTGCGGCGCTTGTCGAGCTGCTTGGCCTGCAGCACCAGATCCAGCGCCTGGTCCCACGGCACGTTGATCAGGCGCAGGGTGACGTTGCCCTGGGTGGTGTCGCTGGCGACGATGTTGAGCCCGGACTCTTCGGCGATCAGCTGCAGCACCGTGCGGACCGGGATGTCCTGGAAGTTGAAGGTCACCGCACGACCACCGTAGCCGCGGCCACTGCCGGTCGCGGCCACCGTGGGCGCCTTCTGGGCCGTGGCGGCGACAGCCGTGGCGCTGCCGACGGCGCGCGTCGGCGTGGCGGCACGCGGCACCAGCTCGACGATGTAGTCCTTGCCGGTCTGGTAGGCCAGAGACTCGAACGGACCGGTGGTCGTGAGCACCAGCTGCGTCTTGGTATCGCCCTGCGCCAGCGCCTGCACGTTCTGCACCGGCGTCGCGAAGTCGGTGACGTTCAGCGAGCGCTGCAGGTGTGCCGGCAGCCTCGCGTTGCCGATGTCGACGATCACGCCGGCCTCGGCCGACCGCATGTCGGGCATGGCGCCGTCGCGGTCGAAGCGGAGGATCAGCTTGCCCGATCCGCCATCGCCCCGCTTGAAGTCGATGTCGGTGATGGCGCTGACCGCCGGAACCTGCTGCCCCGCCTGCGCGGCGGGTGCCGGTGCGGGCGTGGCGGCGTTGACGGCGCTGAGCGCCGACAACAGGCCGACGGTCAGGCCGAACATCGCGGCCCTGATTGGCATCGTGCGACGGCCCTGCTGCTGGCTATGCGCGTTGAGTACGATCATTTCGCTATCCCCTCGTCTTATTCGTCATCGAGCGAGACCGTCGCCGGCCGCTCCAGCCAACCGCCTGCACCGTCGGGCACCAGCTCGACGAGCTCGATCCGGTCTTCGAAGATCGCAGTCACGCGTCCGTCCGCCTGGCCCATGTAATCGCCTGGCCGCACGCGGTAGGTGACCTTCTCGGGCACCATCACCAGCGCGACCAGGTTGCCGCCCTTGCCCAGCGTCCCGACCATGTCGAGGCTGTCGAGCGGGAACTGTTCGAGCACCTGCTTGCGCCGGTTCGAGTCCGGACGCGGACCCGCACCCTCCGAACCCGGCGAGAACGCCGTGCTGAACGGATCGCGCAGGTTCTGCGCGGCATATTCGAATTGCTCGAAGCGCTGCATCACCGGCAGCGGGTCGAGCGGCGGCGCGGGCCGCGCCTTGACCTCGGCGACCCACTCCTCGAGATTCGGCGCGTCGCCGGGCGTGCTGGTGATCGAACGCCCGCAACCTGCGAGCGCGGCGACCAGCGCGACCGCGAGCACGAGGCGCGCCGTGTTGTCGTGTTGTCTGCGCATCAGCGGCTGCCTCCCTGTGCGGCGGTGGCCTCGGCGGACTTGTTCGCAGCAGTGGCGGCGGCCTGCGCACCGGGCACGGCCGGGGTTGCGCCGCCTGCCCCGCCCGCGGGTGCGTCCGCGACCACTTCGTCTTCGTCGCGATAGCGATAGGTCTTGACCGTGCCCTTCAGCTCCAGGATCGAATCCGGGCCGATGGCGACGGGCTTCTTGTCGGTCGGCGCGCCTGGCGCGCCGCGCGGGGTGAGCTGGATGTCGTGCATGGTCATGATGACCACGCGCGGCAGCGAGGCCACGCCGCTGACGAAGGCGCCGAACTGGTGGTACGAACCGACCATCTTCAGCTCGATCGGCTTCTCGACGTAGAACTTAAGCTGGGTCTCGTCGCCGGGCTGGAACAGCTCGTTGGTGATGCCCGTCGCCAGCGCGGTCTGCGAGATGTCGACGATCAGCGCGGGCATTTCGGTCTTGCTGGGCAGCTGGCGCAGCATCTGCTGGAGCTGCTGCTCCATCAGCGCGAGCTGCTGCTTCAGAGGTTCGAGGTTGGCGGCTTCGCCCTGCTTCTTCTCGAAGTCGTCGCGCAGCGTGACCTCCTCGGCCTCGAGGCCTTCAAGCTGCGCGCCCTTCGGGCGCGTCATGAAGTTCCAGAGGACGAACAGGATCAGCAGGCAGAGCGCGATGCAGAACCCGAACTGCCACTCGCGCGGCCAGGAGCCGGCGTTGTTGAAGTCGAGCTCCTTGAGGGTCATTTTCTTCTTGCTCACGACTTCGCTCCTCCCGTCGGTGCGGCCGGAGCGGCCGGCGTGGCGGGCTGCTGAGTATTGGCGGGTGCGGCGGCGCCGGCGGGCGCAGGCGCCGCCGGGGTCGCTGCCCCTGCCGCCGGTGCGGTGCCGGCGGGCGCGGTCGCCGCCGGCGTGGCGGGCGTCAGCGTCTGCAACTGCTCGGTGGTGACGGTGGCGGGCGTGGCACCGGCCGGAGCCGCGCCTTCCTCGCCTTCCTTCTTCGCGTTCGGGTTCACCAGGGTGACGGTGAGGCTGAAGGTGTACGGCAGGCCCTTGTTCTCGCCCTCGGACTGGATGACCGACAGCTCGGGCTTCGACATCCAGCCGGACGCCGACAACACTTCCATGTAGGTACTGACCCGCGCATGCGACTGCGAGCGGCCTTCCAGCGTCAGCTTGTCGCCTTCCTGCTTGATCGAGGTGAGGATCACGCCATCGGGGATCGTGCGCACCAGCGAGTCGAAGAGGTGGACCATCTGCGAGCGGTTCGCCTGCAGCTCCTCGATCACCTTCTTGCGGTTGAGCAGCTTCTTCTTCTTCTCTTCGAGCTTCTCGATCTCGGTGATCTGGGCCTTCACTTCCTCGATCTTCTGGGTGAGGAACGCATTGCGCTCCATCTGGCCCGAGATCTGCATGCTGTAGTAGGTGTTGACCAGGAACCACAGCCCGAGGCCGGCCACCGCGGACAGGGCCAGCATCAGCATGAACTGCTTCTTGCGTTCTTTCTGGCGCTCCGCGCGCCACGGGAGGAGGTTGATGCGTGCCATCAGTCGAAACTCCTCAGGGCGAGGCCGCAGGCGATCATCAGCGCCGGCGCATCCTGCGCGAGCGCGTGCGCCTGCACGCGTGGGCCAAGGGTCATCTGCGCCAGCGGATTGGCGACCATGGTCTGCACGCCCAGCTGTTCCTCGACCATCGCCGCGATCCCGACGATGGAGGCGCAGCCGCCGGCGAGCACGATCTGGTCGACGCGGTTGTACTCGCTGCCGGCGTAGAAGAACTGGAGCAGGCGGCCGATCTGCTGCGCCATCGCTTCCTTGAAGGGCTCCAGCACCTCGATCTCGTAGCTTTCGGGCAGGCCGCCCTGGCGCTTGGCCAGGCCGGCTTCCTCGTAGCTCAGGCCGTAGCGGCGCATGACTTCATCGGTCAGCTGCTTGCCGCCGAAGACCTGCTCGCGGCTGTAGATGTTGCGGCCGTTGCGCAGGATGCTGAGCGTGGTCATCGTGGCACCGACATCGACCAGCGCGACGATGCCGTCGTGCGGGATGTTCAGCGTGCCGGCGATGAGCGCGTAGGCATTCTCGATCGCGAAGGCCTCGACGTCGATGACGCGGGCGGTCAGGCCGCCGACCTCAAGCGCCGAGGCGCGCATCTCGACGTTCTCGGAACGCGAGGCGGCGAGCAGGACCTGGACCATCTCCGGATTGCCGGGCATCGGGCCCAGCACCTCGAAGTCCAGGTTCACTTCCTCGATCGGATACGGAATGTAGTTGACGGCCTCCAGCTCGATCTGGGACTCCATGTCGTCCTCGTCGAGCTCGGCCGGCATCGGGATCACCTTGGTGATCACCGCCGACCCCGCCACCGCGGCGGCAGCGTGCTTGGCCTTGGAGCCGGACCGGTTGAGCGCCCGCTTGATGGCCTCTCCCACCGCCTCGATCTCGACGATGTTCTTCTCGGCCACGGCATTCGGCGGCAACGGCTCGACCGCGTAGTGTTCCACTCGATAGCGGTCGCCAGCCCGAGACAGCTGCAGGAGCTTGACGGCGGTCGAACTGATGTCGACACCCACCAACGGTGACTGATTTTTTGCGAACAGTCCCACTTTTTTCCCCTTCCCACGCGCGCTTACGCGCGTTACGTGTCCCAATACATTAAATAACGGACTTTTCACCCCATGGCAACAGGCACGTGCGCCCGGTGATGCCCATAGTGAACTCTGTCACGACATGACCCCCTCCCGCCCGGGGTCCACAGGGGGCTCCCGACGGGTGGATGCGCGAACCCGCCCCCCTCCCGACCCCGCCCGTGAGGCAGCGGATGCGGCACCCGTCACACTGTCGCCCGGCTCCCAGCCGGCTGTCGACCCTGCGCCGCCCCCTATAATCTCCATCTGCCTTGTCTACACCCATCGCCGCCAGGATTCCCGTACGCATGTCCCTGATTCGCCGACTGTTCCGCTGGGCCCTCCTGTTGACCCTGCTCGGCCTGGTGGTCGGCGGCATCGCCTTCGCGGCGCTGTACTACACGGTCTCCTCCAGGCTGCCCGACGTGCAGACCCTGCGCAGCATCGAGCTGCAGGAACCTTTATATGTATACGCCCGTGACGGGCGGCTCATGGGCCTGTTCGGCGAGACCCGCCGCTACCCGGTCGAGATCGAGAAGGTGCCCAAGCGCCTCAAGGACGCCTTCCTGGCCGCCGAGGACGCCCGCTTCTACGAACACGACGGCGTGGACTACAAGGGCGTGGGCCGGGCCATCAAGGAACTGGTCTTCACCGACAAGGAGCGCGTCGCGGGCGGATCCACCATCACCCAGCAGGTCGCGCGCCAGTTCTTCCTCAGTTCCGAGTACAGCTACACCCGCAAGTTCGCCGAGATGCTCCTGGCCCGGAAGATGGAGCAGGAGCTGACCAAGGACGAGATCTTCGAGCTGTATCTCAACAAGAGTTTCTTCGGCAACCGCGCCTACGGCGTGGCCGCCGCCGCCGAGTTCTATTACGGCAAGTCCCTGGACCAGCTGGATCTGGACGAAATGGCCTCGCTGGCCGCGATCCCCAAGTTCCCGTCCACCGCCAACCCGATCAGCAACCCGGAACGCGCCCGCCAGCGCCGCGACAACTATGTGCTGGTGCGGATGCGCGAGCTGGGCTTCATCACCCCGGCCGAGGAGCAGGCGGCGCGCGCGACCCCGATGCACGCCAGCCCGCACGAGCGCCCGGTCGAGGTCTATGCGCCCTACGTCGCGGAAATGGTCCGCCAGGAGATGATCGACCGCTTCGGCAAGGACGTGCTGACCAAGGGCTACCACGTCACCACGACCATCGACCCGGTGCTGCAGGCCGCTGCCGACAAGGCCGTGCGTGACGGCCTGGGCACCTACGACCGCCGCCACGGCTGGAACGCCAAGGCGCTGCCGCACATCGACCTGCCCCCGGGCGAGGATGCCGCGACCGCCGCCAAGCGGCTGCGCGACCATCCGACCCAGGGCGAACTGCGCGCGGCCCTGGTGCTGGGCACCAGCGGCGCCAATGCCCAGGTCGTGCTGGCCGACGGCACGGTGCTCGACCTGGGCCCGGAGACCTCGCGCTGGACCGGCAAGGCGCCCGGCACCCTGCTCAAGCGCGGCGATGTGGCGCGCGTGCGCCGGATCGAGCCGGAAGCCAAGGTCGACCCGGCCAAGGCCGGCGCCGCGACCGCCGCCACTCCGGCTCCGGCCGGCCCGGTGACCTGGCGCCTGGAGCAGTTGCCGCGCGCCCAGTCGGCGCTGGTCTCGCTGGATGCCGATACCGGCGCGCTGCGCGCCCTGGTCGGCGGCTTCAGCTTCGCCGGCAGCAAGTTCAACAACGCCACCCAGGCGCGCCGCCAGCCGGGCTCATCGTTCAAGCCGTTCGTGTATGCAGCAGCCTTCGAGCGCGGCTACAACCCGGCCTCGATCGTCCTCGATGCCCCGGTCGTGTTCCGCATGCGCGCCGGCAAGGTCTGGCGCCCGCAGAACGACGGCGGCGGCTTCGCCGGCCCGATCCGCGTGCGCGAAGCGCTGGTCCAGTCGCGCAATCTAGTGTCGGTGCGCATGCTCGACGCCATCGGCGTGGACTACGCGCGCAAGTACATCACCCAGTTCGGCTTCGAGGAAAAGGAACTGCCGCCGAACCTGTCGATCTCGCTCGGCACGCCTTCGCTGACCCCGCTGTCGATCGCGCGCGGCTACGCGGCCTTCGCCAACGGCGGCTTCCGCATCGACCCGTGGCTGATCGACGAAGTGAAGGACCGCGACGGCAAGCAGGTGTTCAAGCAGACCCCGGCCGTCGCCTGCCGCGGCTGCGGCGCGGGCCGCGCCGGTCAGCCGGCCGTGCCCGCCTCCAGCGTCGTCGATGGCTTCGACCTCGGCCCGGCCGGCGGCACCGCCGCGACGCCCAAGCCAGGCGAAGGCAAACCGGGCGCCAAGCCGACCGAGGCCAAGGCCGCCGTCGCCACCACCCTGCCCGCCGGCGCCGTGCTCGCACCGCGCGCGATGGACGAACGCATCGCCTACCAGATCACCTCGATGATGCGCGACGTGGTCCTGCGCGGCACCGCCACCGACGCCCGCCGCCTGAACCGCGAAGACGTCGGCGGCAAGACCGGTTCGACCAACAACCACCGCGACGCCTGGTTCTCCGGCACCGGCGGCAACCTGATCACCACGGTGTGGGTCGGCAAGAGCGACAACACCTCGCTGGGCTACCGCGAATACGGCGGCAAGGCCGCGCTGCCGATCTGGATCGACTACATGGCGGTGGCGCTGAAGGACGTGCCGGTGGCGCCGAACGATCCGCCGCCGGGCATGATCAAGGTCGCGGTCACCGCCAGCGGCCAGCTGCTGCCGACCGAGAGCAGCGGCGGCATCACCGAATACGTGAAGGTCGAAGACCTCGAGAAGATGGAAAGCTTCGTCGACTACGGCAGCGACGAGGCGATGCCAAGCGAGGACTCGTTCGACATCTTCTGATGCACGACATCGCAGGCCGGGCACCGATCCGGCCTGCGGTCCACCACCGCCGCCGATTTGTCATTTCACGGGCATCGGTTACAGTCAGTCCCTGGCCACGCAGGGATCGTTCACCATGCGCCACGCCCGCCAGCACGCAGAAACGAAGACCCGCGAGCGCCGCTATCGCCTCGCCCACGAAGCCGCCCGGCTGATCGCCGAATCCGGCATCCGCGATTTCCACCAGGCCAAGCTCAAGGCCGCCGCGCGGCTGGGCATCCACGACGACGCCTCGCTGCCGCGCAACCGCGAGATCGAGGACGCGCTGCGCGAATACCAGCGATTGTTCCAGGGCGATGCGCAGGCCGGCGAGCTGCGCCGTCGACGCGATGCCGCGCTGCGCGCGCTGGAATTCTTCGCGCCGTTCGACCCGCGACTCGTCGGCCCGGTGCTCGACGGCACCGCCGATGCCAACTCGCCGGTGCACCTGCACTTGTACACCGACGAGCCCGAAGCCGTGCCGCGCTTCCTCGAAGACCACCGCATCCCCGCCGAATCGCGCAGCCGCCGCATCCGCCTCGACCGCGAACGCCCGATCGACGGCCCGGTCTGGCTGTTCAGCGCCGAAGACCTCAGCTTCGACCTCACCGTGCTGCCCCACGACGCCCTGCGCCAGGCGCCGCTGTCGAGCATCGACGAGAAGCCGATGCGCCGCGCCTCCGCCGCGCAGCTGCGCGCGATGCTGCTGGAAGAGGATATGGCGGGGTTCGAGGGCGGCGCGTGAATCTGGAACGTGCGGAACTGCTACTGATCGAGGACCGCGTCGCCATCCTTGCAAGCCCGACCGGTGTCGCGGCCTACGATTTCGACTTCCGCCTCCACTTCGACTGCCGGCATCCCTACCGGATCGACGGCGAAGTCGGTGGCGTGCTGCGGGTTGGCGCGCCGACGGACTACACCCGCTGCCATGAGGATGCCCGGACACTGGGCGTTCGACCGATCAATGATTCGGAGCAGCATCTCCTTGCCAGCGAGATCGAGCGCTGGTATCCGTTGATCGAAGACGCCACACCGAAGACGATGCTCTTCGATGCGTTGCCCGATGTCGATGTCGTCGAAGCCATCTTCGGCTGGCCGGTCTTCCTCAAGGGCTCCCGGCAAACGAGCAAGCACAACCCGGAACTGTCCGTCATCCGCGATCGCACGCACTACGCACAGGCACGCATCGCCTACGCCCGCGATCCGATCCTGCACTGGCAGAAGCCCGTGCTTCGCGCGTTCACGCCGCTGGCGCCGGTCGCCGGCCACATCGCGGGCAAGATCCGGCCGTCCATCGAATTCCGCACGTTCTGGCTGCATGGGCGCTGCATCGGACACGGCCCCTACTGGTATCAGGTGCCACCCTATCGCAGCGATCGGATTGATGACGGGCTGAGCCTCGCAGCCTCGGTGGCCGCGCGCGTGCCAGTCCCGTTTCTGGTCGTCGACCTCGCGCTGACCGCGGAAAACCAGTGGATCGTGATCGAGTGCAATGACGCACAGGAATCGGGGCATGCCGGCATTCCGCCGCCGCTGCTGTGGCGCAATCTGCTGGATGCCTGGACCTGAAACAAGACCTTGCGCGTATCCACCCACTCACCACTGACCAAGACGACTGACGGAACACCGACATGCGCCACCAGGGACGGATCCACGACTGGAACGACGACAAGGGCTTCGGATTCGTGACGCCGAACGGCGGCGGCGACCGCGCCTTCGTGCACATCAAGGCATTCGCCGGGCGCGCGCGGCGGCCGGCGAATGGCGACATCGTGACCTACGCGACGACGCGGGATGCCAAGGGACGCCTGCAGGCGGCGGACATCCGCTTCGCCAACGCGACCACATCGACCAGCACGCGCACGAAACCCGGCATCGTCGCGCCGGCGTTCGCGCTGCTCGCCTTCGCAGGCATCGTCGGCGCCGGCCTGATCGGGAAACTGCCGATCCTCGTCGCCGGGGCCTACGCGGTGATGAGCATCGTCGCCTTCGTCGCCTACGGCATGGACAAGGCCGCTGCGAATGCCGGGCGACGGCGCACGCCGGAAAGCACGCTGCACCTGCTCGGACTGGCCTGCGGCTGGCCGGGTGCATTGCTGGCGCAGCGGCTTTTCCGTCACAAGTCGCGGAAGCGCGAATTCCAGGTCGTGTTCTGGGTCACGGTCGCGATCAACCTGGTCGCATTGGCATGGCTGGCGAGCGGCGATGGCCGGGCCTTCATCGCCAGCCAGCTGCCATCGCTCTGAACACGCCCTCCTGGAGAAGACGCAGCCCGGGCCGCCCGCGGTGGGAGGGGGAGGAAGCCGCAGGACGGCCCGGTTGCGAAGACGGGAAGAGGTCGTTGTCCCGCGCGCGGATCAGCGCGGTGCGCGCGCCTCCTCGGCACGGACGCGGAACCACGCGGCGTAGAGCGCGGGCAGGAACAGCAGGGTCAGCGCGGTGGCGACGATCAGGCCGCCCATGATCGCGACGGCCATGGGGCCGAAGAACACGCTGCGCGAGAGCGGGATCATCGCCAGGATCGCGGCGAGCGCAGTGAGCACGATCGGACGGAAGCGGCGCACCGTGGACTCGATGATCGCGGTCCAGCGATCGTGTCCGCTGGCGATGTCCTGTTCGATCTGGTCGATCAGGATGATCGAGTTGCGCATGATCATGCCCGACAGCGCGATCACGCCCAACATGGCGATGAAGCCGAACGGCACGCGGAAGACGAGCAGGAACAGGACCACGCCGATCAGGCCCAGCGGCGCGGTCGACAGCACCAGCAGCACGCGCGGCAGGCTGCGCAACTGCAGCATCAACAGCGTGACCACCACCAGCAGGAACAGCGGCATGCCGGCCTTGATCGAGTTCTGGCCGCGCGCGGAGTCCTCGACCGTGCCGCCGACCTGGAGCAGGTAACCGTCGGGGAGCGACGCGCGGATTTCCGCCAGCTTCGGTTCGATCTGGCCGATGACGGTCGGCGCGGTCTGGTCGGTCGCGATGTCGGCGCGCACGGTCACCGTGGGCAGGCGGTTGCGATGCCAGACCACGCCTTCCTCGAACACCGATTCGAGCCGGGCGACCTGCATCACCGGTACGGACTTGCCGCTGGCGGTGGGCACGGCGAGGCTGCCGAGCAGATCCAGGCGCACGCGCTCGTCCTCGGGGCCGCGCAGGAGGATGTCGATCAGCTCGTTGTCCTCGCGGTACGTGCTGACCGGCAGGCCGGACAGCGCGCTCGACAGGAAGCTGGCGAGGTGCTGGGTCGACACGCCGAGCGCGCGCGCGCGCTCCTGGTCGACGATCAGGCGCACGACCTTGCTGGGTTCGTCCCAGTCGACGTTGACGTTGATGACGTTCGGGTTCTCGCGCACCTCCGCCATCACCTGGTAGGCGAGTTCGCGCACGCGTTCGATGTGCTCGCCGGACACGCGGAACTGCACCGGATAGCCGACCGGCGGCCCGTTCTCCAGGCGGGTCACGCGCAGCTGCAACTCGGGGAATCGAGCGCGCACATCGTGCATCAGCCAGGCGCGCAGCGTCTCGCGCGCCTCGATGTCGCGGCTGCGCACCACGAACTGCGTGAAATGCTTCTGCGGCAGCTGCTGGTCCAGCGGCAGGTAGAAGCGCGGCGAACCGGTGCCGACGTAGGCGACGTAGTTCTCGACCTCCTTTCGATCTGCGAGCATCGCCTCGAAGCGCTTCGCGGCCGCATCGGTGGCCTTCAGCGAACTGCCTTCGGCCAGTTCGAGGTCGACCATCAGCTCCAGGCGCGTCGATTCCGGGAAGAACTGCTGCGGAATGAAACGGAACAGCGCGATCGACACCACGAACGCGGCAACCGTTGCGAAGATCACCACCCAGCGATGCCCGATGCACCAGCGCACCATGCTGCGGAAACGCTGGTAGAACCCGCTGCGATAGGGATCGTGCACAGCGTCATGGCCATGCCCGCCGGCGGCCGGCGGCGCGAGCACGCCGGCGTATTGCGGCCAGCGGTCGGCCATGCGTTCGCGGAATGCGCGCAGGCGGCCTTCCAGCGAACCGGGCTTCGGCAGGGCATTCGGTTCCGGCAGCATCTTCTCGCCGAGGTACGGAATGAACAGCACCGCCGCGACCCAGGACACGATCAGCGCGATGGTCACCACCTGGAACAGCGATCGCGTGTACTCACCGGTACTGGACGCGGCTGTGGCGATCGGCAGGAAGCCGGCGGCCGTGACCAGAGTGCCGGTGAGCATCGGAAAGGCCGTGGTCTCGTAGGCGAAAGCCGCTGCGCGCAGGCGCGAGTAGCCCTGCTCCATCTTGATCGCCATCATCTCGACCGCGATGATCGCGTCGTCGACGAGCAGGCCGAGCGCCAGCACCAATGCGCCGAGCGAGATCTTGTGCAGGCCGATGCCGAAGTAGTGCATCACCGCGAACGTCATCGCCAGCACCAGCGGGATGCTCACCGCGACGACGAGGCCGGTGCGCAGGCCCAGCGAGAAGAAGCTGACCAGCAGCACGATGATCACCGCCTCGGCGAGCACGCGCACGAATTCGCCGACAGAATCGCGCACCGCCGCCGGCTGGTCGGCGACGCGATGCAGTTCCAGGCCGAGCGGCAGCGTCTTCTCCAGGCGCACGGTCTCCGCATCCAGTGCCTGGCCGAGCTTGAGGATGTCGCCGCCGGGCTTCATCGACACCGCGATGCCGATGGCGTCCTCGCCCATGAAGCGCATGCGCGGCGCAGCGGGATCGGCGAAGCCGCGCTCGACCGTGGCGATGTCGCCCAGGCGCACGGTGCGGTCGCCGGCGCGGATCGGGAAGGCGCGGATGTCGTCGACCGACTTGAACGCGCCGGTCACGCGCAACTGCACGCGATCGGTCGGGGTCTCGAAGAAGCCGGCAGGCGTCACCGCGTTCTGCTCGGCCAGCGCCTGCTGCACCGCCGACAGCGGGATGCCCAGCGTGGCCAGCTTGGTGTTCGACAGCTCGATCCAGACCTTCTCGTCCTGCAGGCCGACCAGCTCGATCTTGGCCACATCGGGCACGCGCTGCAGCTGCAGCTCGATGCGCTCGGCGTAGTCCTTCTTCAGCGCGTAGTCGAAGCCCTTGCCGGTCAGCGCGTAGATGTTGCCGAAGGTGTCGCCGAACTCGTCGTTGAAGAACGGCCCGACCGCGCCCTGCGGCAGGGTGTGGCGGATGTCGCCGATCTTCTTGCGCACCTCGTACCACAGCGCCGGCAGCTCGGCGCTCTTCATCGAGTCGCGCGCAATGAAGATCACCTGCGATTCGCCGGGCCGCGAATACGAGGTGATGCGCTCGTAGCTGCCGGTTTCCAGCAGTTTCTTCTCGATGCGGTCGGTCACTTCGCGCGCGACTTCCTCGGCGGTCGCGCCCGGCCACACCGTGCGCACCACCATCGCCTTGAAGGTGAACGGCGGGTCCTCGGACTGGCCCAGGCTGCGGTACGACCAGACGCCGATGATCGCCAGCACCAGCATCATGTAGAGCACCAGCGGACGGTTCGCCAGCGCCCATTCGGAGAGATTGAAGCGGCGCATGGTCACCGGGCCTGCGCGGATGGGTTCAGCACGGCACCGCCCTGGACAGGACGGTTGCTGCGATCGACCGGTTGCACCGGCGCGCCGTCATGCAGCAGGTGGCCGCCGGCCAGCACCACCCAATCGTCGGGCTTGAGCCCGGAACGCACGTCGACACCGTCGTCACCGTAGGAGCCGGTCGTGACCGACACCTGCCGCGCCTTGCGCGTCGCGGGATCGACCACCCACACCGCAGCGGCGCCCTTGCCGTCGCGCTGCAGCGCCGACAGCGGCAGATGCAGGCCTGCGGCTGCGGAGCCGGGGATGTAGACGCGCGCGCTCTGACCGAGGTCGACGGCCGCGCCGGCCTCGCCGTCGAGGCTCGCGCGGGCGGCGTAGGTGCGCGCCTGCGGGTCGGCCGACGGCGCGATCTCGCGGATCCGGCCGGGCAGGCGCTCGCCGCGACGGCTCCAGGGTTCGATCACCACGGGCTGGCCGACGCGGAATTCGCGGATGCGCGACTCGGGCAGCGCGAAGGCCACCTCGCGGCCGCTGTCGGCCGCCAGCGTGAACGCCGGCTGGCCTGCGGCGACCACCTGTCCCGCCTCGATCTGGCGACTGGCGATCACGCCGTCGCGGGGCGCGCGGAGCTGGCCGTACGCGGCCTGGTTGCGCGCCAGGTCGCGCTGTGCGCGGGCGGCCCGGGCCTGGCCTTCGGCGGCACGCAGGGCGGCGGTCTGCTGGTCGAGCGCGGAGCGGCTGACGAGGCGGTCCTCGGCCAGCGCGGCGAGTCGGGCATGGTCGGCGCGCGCCCGGACCAGCTGGGCATCGGCGGCAGCGGCCTGGGCCTGCAGGGATTCGGCCTGCAGCCGCAGGTCGCCCGGATCCAGCTCGGCGATGACGTCGCCGGCCCGGACGCGGTCGCCGGCATCGACGGACCGGCGCAGGACCTTGCCGCCGACCCGGAAGGCAAGCGCGGTTTCCTCGCGGGCCCGGACCTCGCCGGCAAATGCGCTCAGCTCCCCGCGTGCGGGGCCGGCGGCTTCCGCCGCCCGCGCCACCAGCACCGGACGTGCAATCGGCGCCTGCGTGCCGTCGTTGCCACAGGCCGCCAGGATCCCCACCATCAGGATCTGTCCCAGCACCTGCCCGAACCTTTGCCGCCCGAACCGTCGCGCCGCCATGCCTGCCTCGCTTCTCTGAACCAGCATTAGTGAACTGCGCAGTATCGTATAAATATCAAACCAATTAGTCTACTATTTCGACATGGACGCTATTTCCACCACTTCTCCTGTTCCCGTTCCCGATGCCGGCCGTGGCGCCGGTCCCGGCCGCCCCAAGGACCTGGGCAAGCGCGCCGCCATCCTCGACGCCGCCAAGCGCCTGTTCTCGACCCACGGGTTCGATGGCGTGAGCATGGACCAGATCGCCACCGACGCCGGCGTGTCCAAGCTCACGGTCTACAGCCACTTCGGCGACAAGGATTCGCTGTTCGGCGCGGCGGTGCGCGCCAAGTGCGAGGAGCAGCTGCCGCCGGAACTGTTCCTGGTCGGCCTGGAGGGCAACCTGCGCGAGCAGATCACGGCGATCGCGCGCGCCTTCTTCGCCCTCGTGACCAGCGAGGAAGCCGTCGCCATGCACCGCATGATGATGGTGCCCGGCACCGGCGACGCGCACGTGCGCGAGCTGTTCTGGCAAGCCGGGCCGCAGCGGGTCAAGGAGGGTTTCGCGGCCTTCCTGCGCGACGAAGTGGCGCAGGGCGCGCTGGACATCCCCGACATCGAGCGCGCCGCGTCGCAGTTCCTCTGCCTGCTCAAGGGCGAGCTGCACATGCAGATGATGTGCGGCCTGTGCTGCACGCTCGCCGGCGAGGACGTGGAGGCGCACATCCACGCCACCGTCGACCTGTTCCTGCGCGCCTACGGCACGGCCCGTCGGCAGGAGGCTGGCGGCGCCTGAAGCCACGGCCTCGCCCGGGCGCCGAAGGCCCGGGCGACTTGCCGAAGCGGTCGGCTTGGCCGGTGACGCCAGTACCGGTGACTTCCGGCACTCAGGCAGGACGGGGGCCTCCGGCGATGCTGGCACCACAGCGCGGGCCCCATCCCGGTAAACTTTCCGCCCCGACAGACGTTCCCAACCCGCGCAAGCGCTGCCCGAGATGCCCCAGATGACGATCGATTACGCCAAAGCCCGCGAGACCATGGTCGAACAACAGGTCCGCCCGTGGGACGTGTTCCAGCCCCGCATCCTGGACACGATCGCCCGGTTGCCGCGCGAGCGTTTCGTCGCCGAGTCCCACCGCGCCCTTGCCTATGCCGACGTGGCCCTGCCGATCGGCCATGGCGAGTCGATGATGAAGCCCGTGCTCGAAGGCCGCACGCTGCAGGCACTGTCGCTGGAGGCCGGCGAGGACGTGCTGGAAATCGGCACCGGCAGCGGCTACCTCTCCGCCTGCCTCGGGGCCCTGGCGCGCGACGTGGTCAGCCTGGAGATCCATGCCGACCTGGCCGACGCCGCCCGCGCGCGCCTGGAAGCCGAAGGCATCGGCAACGTCCGCATCGAGACCACCGATGTCTTCGCCTGGAACAGCGATCGCACGTTCGACGCGATCTGCGTCGGCGGCGCGGTCGCCACCCTGCCGACCGCGCTGCTGAAGTGGCTGCGTCCTGGCGGCCGCCTGTTCGTGGTCCACGGCCGCGCGCCGGCGATGGAAGCGGCCCTGCTGCGCCACGCCGGCAACGCCGCCGGCCACAGCGTCGACTCCCTGTTCGAAACCGAATTGCCGTACCTCATCGGCGCGGCACCCACACCGCAATTCACCCTGTAAGCCGGTCCCGCCCCCACAGCGCCTGGATCGAACAATCCAAAGGATGCCCATGACCCGCCGTCCCCTCGCCCTCGCTCTCGCCCTGATCGCACTGCCGCTTGGCGCGCGCGCGGAAGACCTGCTGCAGACCTACGAACTGGCCCGCAGCAGCGATCCGCAGTTCGCCGCCGCCGAAGCCAGCCGCCTGGCCACCCGGGAAGGGGCAGTGCAGTCGCGCGCGGCGTTCCTGCCGCAGGTCGGCGGTTCGATCGGCGCGAACTACAGCGACACGACCTCGAAGCTCAACAACGGCTTCAAGGTGTCCGATGGCAGCGGCAGCCGCAGCTACGGCCTGTCGGTGGACCAGTCGCTCCTCGACTTCGGCGATATCAACCGCCATCGCTCGCAGCTGGCCCTGGCCGAAGCCGCCGACTTCCAGCTCGAAGCCGCCGGCGACTCGCTGATCACGCGCACCTCCGCCGCCTACTTCAACGTGCTGATCGCGATCGAGACCCTCGCGGCGGCCGAGGCGCAGGAAACCGCGCTGAAGAAGCAGTTCGACTTCGCCGACAAGCGTCTGGAAGTCGGCCTGGCGCCGATCACCGACGTGCACGAAGCGCGCGCCCAGTACGACCGCGCGCGCGCCAACACCATCGTCACCCGCAACGCGCTGGAAGACGCCTATCGCGCGCTGGAGGAAATCACCGGCACCGACGTGCGCGCGCTCAAGGCGCTGCCGCAGGATTTCCAGCCGCAGCTGCCGTCCTCACTCGACGTCAACGGCTGGGTGCAGGCCGCGCTCGACAACAATCCGGCGCTGAAGGCCAAGTCCCTGGAAGTCCGCTCCGCCGAATCGAGCGTCAGCGCTGCCCGGGCCGGCCACCTGCCGAGCATCGGGCTGCGCGCCACCTACGGCAACGGCCGTCCGTTCGGCGAACCCGAGCTGCCCGCCAACGCGGAATACTCCGACACCTCCACGATCGGCCTGACCGTCACCGTGCCGATCTTCGCCGGCGGCGCCACGCAGTCGCGCGTGCGCCAGGCGATCGCCCAGCGCGACGCCGCCGCCGACCAGCTCGAACAGCAGCGCCGCGCGCTGGTGCGCAACACGCGCAATGCGTACGAGACCCTTGTTGCAGGCATCAGCGAAGTCGAAGCGCGCAAGGCTGCGGTGTTCTCTGCGCGCAGCGCGTACGAAGCCTCGCAGGTCGGCCTGGAAGTCGGCACGCGTACGGTGCTGGACGTGCTGAACAACCAGCAGACGCTGTTCAACGCCGAGCGCGAATATGCGCTGTCGCGCTACAACTTCCTGCAGAACCGCCTGCAGCTGGAGCAGGCGGCGGGCACGCTGGACGTGGACGACCTGTCGGACGTGAACCGACTGCTGTCGGTCGATGCGCAGGCCAAGTCCACGCCCTGATCCGACAGGGCATCGCAGCAGACCAGAGAGGCCGCATCGCAGACGCGATGCGGCCTTTTTCATGCCTCGATGTCACGCCTCGATGTCATGCGCCGACACGCATGCCGGACCGCTGGCCGCCGGTATCAGTCCGACGAGCAGTTGCCGGTGATCGAGCAGTAGCTGACGCCCACCAGCATCCAGCCGTCCGGCGTGCACAGGTAGGTCAGGCGCAGCGTGCCGAGCGCATCGATCTGCAAGGTCTCGGCGACCGACCACAACGAATTCTCGTCGCAGGTCGGCAATTCGTTGGACTGCGCGTGCGCGACCGGCGCAGCACTGATGCCCAGGGCCATGCACACCGCGAACATGCCCGCGATGAATCCATGCTTCATGTCGAACATCCTCTGCAAAACCCGCATCGGATCGGGGGAGAGCGGGCGCGGGGCGACCCGGGAGTCGCCAGGCCTGGCCAGTGCAGCGGATCGATGCGGGGAGACTCCACTACCCTGGCACGTATCGTCGATGCCGGGCTGCCGCGCGCCTGCCGTGCGGCGCATCCAGGCCGGACGACGCGGGGCAACGGGACATCATCTTTCGATGCTAACGCCGTTCGCAGTCGGGGAGCCGGCGCCCGCAGGCGTGAAGCGCGACGTGGCGCGCAGTTCGGCCATTCGAATTTCCGATCGATCCAGCGGACGAATCGCGGCCTGCGCCGGGATCGCACGCGCCAATCGCGCGCGGCTGGATGCGTCGGCGCCTCAGCTCAGGTAGGGACGGACCAGCGCCAGCGTGCGCCGCAGCGCACCACGCCCCTGCTCCACCAGCGCACGCGCCGCGGCGGCCATCGCATCGCAACGCACGCGGTCGCCGAGCAGCGCTTCGAGGGCGGACGCCACGCTGCTGGCGTCTACTTCCACCAGGACGGCATCCGCCTGCTGCATCTGCGCGGCGATGTCGGC
The DNA here is from genome assembly GCF_042677005.1 of Lysobacter brunescens. NCBI lineage: Bacteria > Pseudomonadati > Pseudomonadota > Gammaproteobacteria > Lysobacterales > Lysobacteraceae > Lysobacter > Lysobacter brunescens. The sequence goes on from NZ_JBHTIF010000005.1 coordinate 242,701, forward strand.
AAAGTTGTGCAGATGCGGACCGGTGACCACGGCGGTGCCGACGGCAGCCGGTTCGAGCAGGTTGTGTCCGCCGACCGGCTGCAGGCTGCCGCCGACGAAGGCCACGTCGGCACAGGCGTAGAACAGCATCAGCTCGCCGAGGGTATCGATCACGAAAACCTGGTCTTCGGCATCGGGCAGGACCGTGAGCGTGCGTGTGGCCACGCGCAGGCCGGTGTCGATCGCCTGCTGGGTGGCACCGCGGAAGCGCTCGGGATGACGCGGCGCCCACAGCATGAGCAGGTCGGGCCAGCGCTGGCGCAGGTGGCGGTCGATGCCGAGCACTGCGGCCTCCTCGTCGGGATGCGTGCTGGCGGCGATCCACACTGGCCGACCGGGGACACGGCGGCGGAACTCCGCGGCGAAGCGATCGATGTCCGGATCGATGCGCAGGTCGAACTTGAGGTTGCCGCAGACCTCGACCTGGTCGTCGCGCGCGCCGAGCTGCACGAAGCGTGCGGCATCGGCGGCGGACTGCGCGGCGACGCGGCGCATCGTGCGCAGCGCGCGACCGACCAGCGGACGCAGCGCGCGGTAGCCACGCAGCGAGCGTTCGGACAGGCGCGCATTGACGAGGAAGGTCGGCACGCCGAGGTCGCGACAGGCGAACAGCAGGTTCGGCCACAGCTCGGTTTCGACGATCAGGCCGACGCTGGGGCGGAAATGGCTCAGGAAGCGCTGCACCGCACCGGTCAGGTCGTAGGGCAGGTACACGTGCGACACCCGCCCCTGCCACAGTGCGGCGACGCGCTCGGAACCGGTCGGCGTGATCGTGGTGACCAGCACGCGGCGATGGGGATGGTCGCGCAGCAGGGCATTGATCAGCGGCGCGGCGGCGTTCACTTCGCCGACCGAGACCGCATGCACCCACAGGCAGCCGTCCGGCGGCGGCGCCGCGTCGCCATAACGCGCATAGCGCTCGTGCCAGCGCAGCAGGTAGGCGCGCTGGCGGAAGCCGCGCCAGACGAGGTGGTAGAGCGTGACCGGCAGCAGCAGGTACAGCGCGGCCGAATACAGGCCGCGCAGGAGGTGCTCGCTCAGGCGATCGAGGAATGCGGCCCGCATGCGGACATGATAAGCGGCCCGCCGGCGCGCGTGCCGGATCGGTCGCGAACCGATGCCCCTCCGCAGCATGCCCGTACAATGCGACCATGCCGTTCGCCTTCGACGCCCCGCCACCCCGCTCGCCTCGCCACTGGCCGATCTGGCTGGGCATCGGCGCGATGGCGCTGCTGGCGCGCCTGCCCTGGGCGCTGCAGCAGCCGCTGGGTCGCGCGCTGGGCGTGGTGCTGCGCATGACGCTGCGCGAACGGCGACGGATCGCGGCGCGCAACCTCGCGCTGTGCTTTCCCGAGCTCGACGATGTGGCGCGCGCGACGTTGCTGCGCCGGCATTTCGCATCGCTGGGCCTGGCGATCTTCGAATTCGGGCGCGCCTGGTGGGGCTCGGTGCAACCGCAGCGCGCCGGGCTGGTGATCGAAGGCGCCGAGCACATCCGCGAGGCGCATGCGCGCGGCAAGGGCGTGATCGTCGTCTCCGGCCATTTCACGACCCTGGAGATCTGCGCGCGCCTGGCCTGCGACACCGTGCCGCTCGCCGGCATGTACCGGCCCTACGCGCAGCCGGCGATGGAATGGGCGGTGCTGCGCGGTCGTTCGCGCTATGCAGCAGGCATGTTCACCAAGCAGGACGTGCGCGGCGCGGTGAAGCACCTGCGCAAGGGCGGCCTGCTCTGGTACGCGCCGGACCAGGATCCGAGCCGAGGCGAAAGCGTGTTCGTGCCCTTCTTCGGCCAGCCGGCGAAAAGCCTCAGCTCCACGCACCAGCTGGCGCGGCTCTCCGGCGCGGCGGTGGTGATGTTCCAGCATTTCCGGCGCGCCGACGGCGGCATCACCCTGCGCTTCTGGCCCGCGTTCGATCAGTTCCCGTCCGAGAGCGCCGAGACCGACACCGCGCGCGTGATCGCCGCGATCGAAACCATGGCGCGCGAGGCGCCCGAGCAGTACCTGTGGATCCATCGGCGCTTCAAGCGCCGGCCGGATGGCGAAGCCGTCTACGACTGAGGCGCCGTCGCCGTCGTCGTATCGCGCCCGAGCAGGCTGCCGGCGAACAGTGCCGCGAGCAGCAGCGTCACCCCGCCCCAGAAGGTCGAATAGAACGCCAGGTGCGTGTTGAACGGGAACACCGTCACCGCCAGCGCCAGCATCGCCGGCCAGGCCGCTTCGCGCGCGCCGGCCTCGGCATAGCGCCAGGCGCGCCGCGCCATCGCCGCGCCCGCCAGCCACAGCAGCAGGCCGATGGCACCGGTTTCGCTGAGGATCTCCAGCACGATCTGGTGCGCGTGGTGCGCCGGCCCCAGGCCCCATTCGGCGATGCGCTCCGGCTGCGGGTCGCAGGCTGGGAAGGCTTCGCGGAAACCGCGCGGACCGACGCCATTGATCGGATGCGACTGGATGATGCACCACGCCGCAGACCAGATCCGCGCGCGTCCGGACAGGGCATCGTCGACGCCGGCGGCGCTCGCCGAGGTCATCTGCGTCGTGCGCGAGACGCGCTCGCGCACCTGCGGCGACACCACCGCGAGCATCGCCAGCAGCGCGGCCCCGAACGCGAACACGCCGAGCAGCCGCTTCCAGCCGAGCAGGCGCCAGCCCGAGAGCAGCAGCACCAGGCCATAGGTGATCCAGGAGGCGCGCGATCCGGCGAGCAGCACGATCACGCCGACCAGCGCCACCGCGACCAGCCAGCCGACACGCCCGAACCGCTGCCCCGCCGCGACGAGCAGGAACGGCGAGAGGCTGGCGAGCACCACGCCGAGCTTGAGGTTGCACGGACCGAGCACGCCGCCGAGGCGATCGAGCAGCAGGTAGTCGTTCGCGTCGCAGATCGCGTAACCACGGATCGCGAGGCTGGCTGCATCCATCGCCGCGAACATCGGGCTGATGCCGCTGACGGCCTGCGCCAGCGCATCGACCGTCCACAACGCGACGATCACCGCCAGCCCGCCGAAGGTGATGCGGCGGCCGCGCGGATCGGCGACCGCGGCGGCGGCCAGCCACAGGAAGGGCAGGTAGCGCAGGTCGGCCGCGACTTCACGAAAGGCGCGCGCGGGGTCGACCGCATCGATCGCGCCGATCAGTTCCGGTGTCCAGTAGGCGAAGAACAGCACGCTGGTGAGCGCCCAGGCCTGTGCGCTGAGCAGCGCGCCGCCGCCACGGAAACGCACGTACAGCAGGCGACCGATCGCGACCAGCGCGCCCAGTGCCAGCACGCCCTCCGCCACGCCCGGTGCCGGCCACAGCGCGACGAACGCCAGCACCCAGAACGGCGCCCAGCGCCAGCCCGGCGGAATGCGTGCAGTGTCGGCAGTGGCGTCGGGCGTCATTCCGCGATCAGTTCCCGGTAGGTGGCGAGCGTGGCGGCCTGCATGGCATCCAGCGAATAGCGCTGCAGTCGCGCGGGCATCGTAGCGGAAATGTCCGCCCCGCTTCCCGTGCGCGACAGCAGCGCGCGCGCGGCGAGATGCAGGGATTCAGCGTCGAACGGCGTCACCGCGCCGGCCGGGAGCAGTTCGTGGAGGAGTTCGCCGACACCGCCGTGCGCCCAGCCCGCAACCGGTCGACCGACCGACAGCGCCTCGATCACCGTGCGGCCGAACGCTTCGGGCTTGCGCGAGACCTGCAGCACGAGATCGCTCGCTGCGTAGGCCTCCGCGATCGCGGCGGTGGGCGGCGTGATCGCCAGCGCGTCGGCGACGCCCAGCGTGGCGGCCTCGGCTTCGAGGTCGGCGATGTACTGCTCGCGTCCGGGTTCGCGCGCACCGGGCATCCACAGCCGCGCATCGAGACCATCGCCGCGCAGCGCCGCGAGCAGGGCCAGCGCGTCGGCATGGCCCTTCAGCCGGGTGCCGCGACCGGGCAGCAGCAGCAGCGGGCCATCGCCCGACAGTGCGGGATGCTGCGCGGCCACCCGCGCGCGCGCGTCGCGATCGGGCCAAGGCATAGGCGGGAACGCCGCCGGATCGATGCCGCGCGGGATCGTGCGCAGCTTCGCCGGATCGGTCGCGGGATAGTGGCGCAGGACGTAGTCGCGGACGGTGTCGGACACGCAGATCACGCGCTCGCCGCGGGTCATGATCGCGCTGTAGCGCGACGGCGAATTCAGGCCATGCACGGTGGTGACGAAACGCGGTCGCGATGCTGCAGGCAGGCCATGCAATGCGAGATGCCCGACCCAGGCCGGCAATCGCGAACGCGCATGGACGATGTCGGCGTCGAGCGTCATGAACAGCCTGCGCAGGCGGCGCACCTGGAGGAAGGTCAGCGGAGATTTGCGGCCGATGTCGAGCGCGACGTGCTCGGCGCCCGAGGCTTCGAGCTGCGGCACCAGCCGGCCACCTGCCGACACCACGACCGCCCGGTGCCCGGCACGGACGAGGGCGTCGGCGATCTCGAGGGTGGAACGCTCGACGCCGCCGGACTGCAGCGCTGGCAGCAGCTGCACCACGGTGAGGCGGCGCGGGACTTCGTCGATCCGCGATCCGGCGCCGGTCACGGCGGCCGTCGGCAGGGTCAATCGATCAGGACGTACTGCGCGCCGCAGTACGGGCAGGTGGACTCGCCGCCTTCGGCCTCGATCGGCAGGTACACGCGCGGATGGGCGTTCCAGAGGGCCATCGCCGGCGTCGGGCAGCTCAGCGGCAGGTCGGCGCGGCGCACTTCGTGGCGGCCGGTGTCGTGGCCGGGCGTGGCGTTGGCGGGGCTGGGCTGTGCGGTCATGGCGTGGGGTGTCCTGCGCGGAACACACATTTTAGCCCAGTGCATCCCGGGCTGTGCGGGTTGGCGGCATGATCGCGGTCATCCTTCCCGCACCGGATCGCCCATGTCCGCCATCGAGACCATGCGAATCGAAATCGTCGGCCGGCAGAGCTCGCACTACACCCGCGTGGTGCGGATGCTCGCGCTGGAACTGGGCATCGACGCGCCGCTGGCGCCGATCTTCGACCTGATGAGCACCGACCCGGCGACCTATGCCGGCAATCCGGCGCTGAAGCTGCCGGCGCTGCGCGTCGGCGGGGACACGGTCTGGGGCAGCCTCAACGCCTGCCGCCATCTCGCACGGCAGATCGACGGCGGCGAGGCCCTGGTGTTCTGGCCGGAAGACGCGCGCACGCCGCTGCTGATGAACGCGCACGAGATCGTGACGCACGCGATGGCCGCACAGGTGGAGGTGGTGTTCCACGAGATCGTGTCGAAGCGCCCGCCCGACGCCACCTCGCGCAAGCGTCGCGAGAGCCTGCTCGGCTGCCTGGCGTGGCTGGACGCACACCTGGACGCGATCCGCGGGCAGCTGCCGGGCGACCGCATCGCGCTGTTCGACCTGATGCTGTTCTGCCTGCTCGAACACCTGCCCTTCCGCAACCCGGTCGACCTCTCGGGCCTGCCGGCGCTCACCGCGTTCGTCGCCGACTTCGGTGCACGGGCGTCGGCACGCGCGACGCCCTACCGCTTCGATGCGCCGCCGCCGGAGGCGAGCGGGTCCTGAAACGCGAACGGGCCGCCGAAGCGGCCCGTCCATGCAAGACAGCCCGGTCGAGGACCTCAGCCGGCCGGCTTCGGCACGATCGCTTCGGTGGTGATGCTGATCTTCACGTCGTCGCTCACGTTCGGCGCGTACTTGCCGACGCCGAAATCGCTGCGCTTGATCGTGGTCGTGGCCTCGAAACCGGCGGCTTCGCGCTTGGCCATCGGCTGCACGCCGAGCTTGTTGATGGTCACGTCGAGGGTGACCGACTTGGTGATGCCCTTGATGGTCAGGTCGCCGGTCACAGCGAGCTTGTCCTTGCCGGCGGACTTCACCGAGGTGCTCTTGAAGGTGATGTTGGGGTGGTTCGCCGCATCGAAGAAATCGTCGCTGCGCAGGTGCTCGTCGAAAGCTTCGACGTGCGAATTCAGGCCGGCCAGCGGGATCGTGACCTCGACCTTCGAGTCGCCGACCTTGGCCGGATCGTAGGTGATGAAGCCGTCGACCTTGCCGAAGTGCGCGATCGGGTTGGAGAAGCCGAAGTGGCTCCAGCTGGCGACCACGTCGGTGTGGTTGGGGTCGATCTTGTAGGTCAGCGGCGCGGCGAAGGCGACGGTGGTGGCGAGCGCGAGGGCAGCAGCGGCGAGCAGACGTTTCATGGGGACACTCCTGTGGGTGGTGCGGACATGAGGCAGCATGCGGGCGCGCGGTTGCGCGCTCGGGTTGGGATCACGCGATCAGGCAGGCTTCGTCGAAGCCCAGGCGCGGCGAACGGGGGAAGATCGAGCTGGTGTCGCCCTTGCCGAGATTGACGAGGAAATTCGAGCGGATGGCGGTGCCGGCGAAGAAGGCCTCGTCGACCTTGGCGTTGTCGAAGCCCGACATCGGGCCGGTGTCCAGGCCGAGCGAACGCGCGGCGAGGATCAGGTAGGCGCCCTGCAGGCTGCCGTTGCGCAGGGCGACGGTCTCCAGCGCGGCTTCCGGCTTGCCGGCGAACCACGAGCGCGCATCGGTGTGCGGGAACAGCACCGGCAGCTTGTCGTAGAAGGCCATGTCGTAGCCGACGATCACGGTGACCGGCGCGGCCAGGGTCTTGTCGCGGTTGCCGGCGTCGAGGGCCGGGGCTAGCTTGGCCTTGGCCTCGGCAGACTTCACGAACACGAAGCGCGCCGGGCAGGCATTGGCGGCGGTCGGGCCGAACTTCAGCAGGTCGTAGAGGCGATGCAGGGTGGCGTCATCGATCTCGCCCGAGAACGCGTTGTAGGTGCGGGCGGTCCGGAACAACTGGTCGAGTGCGGTGTCGTTGAGCGGCGAGAACATCGGGCGTACGTCCTGTCGGGATGGAAACGAGGCCGGCAGTGTAGAGTCCACGCCGGGGCACCGCAGCCGTATGGCGGGAACGAATCGAATCAAATTCGGAACAATAAAGACGTTGATGGTTGATTCGCTGCAAATCTGTGCGATCAGTGATGGGCGCGCCGGGAACGCCCGTCAGGCCGAGGCACTGGCGTCCGCACTGGCCGGCGACCGGGCCGTCTCGACGCTGACCCTCGCGCCCCGCGCGCCCTGGCACTGGCTTTCGCCGCGTCGCCTGCCCGGTGCCGAGCAGGCCTTCGGCCCGGGATTCGGCGCGCTGCTCGACACCTCACCGGGCCTGGCCGTCGGCTGCGGCCGGCAGGCGGCGCTGGCGACCCGGCTGCTGCGCGAACGCGGCTGGCGGACAGTACAGATCCTCGACCCACGACTCGACCCAAGCCACTGGGACGCCGTGGTCGTGCCCGAACACGACACCCTGCGTGGCGACAACGTGCTGACCCTGCTCGGCGGCATTCACCCGGTCGACGACGCCTGGCTGGCGCGGGCCCGCGAGGATTTCGCCGCATTCGGCAAGCTGCCCGGGCCACGCACCGCCGTGCTGCTCGGTGGCACGAGCGCGCATGCGCGCTTCAATCGCATGGCGTTCGAGGTGATGGCCGCGAAACTCGAAGCGGTGCTCGCGCGCGACGGCGGCAGCGTGCTGCTGACCACCTCGCGTCGCACCGATCCGGAACTGGTCGCCGCCCTCGCCCACCGCTACGACGGCACGCCCGGCGTTGTCTGGCGCGGGCCGGACGATGGTCCGAATCCCTATCCCGGCCTGCTGGCCTGGGCCGACCGCATCGTGTGTTCGCCGGATTCGGTGAACATGATCTCCGAGGCCTGCGCGACGCGCGTGCCGGTGTTCGTGTTCGATCCGGGCCGCGTGCGCGGACGACCGCGCGCCTTCCTCGACACCCTGCTGGCACGGGATCGGATCCGGGCAATGGATGCGACGCTGGCGTCGTTCGACACCGTGCCGCTGCGCGAATGCGCGCGGGTGGCCGAGGCGCTGCGTGGCCGCCTCGGGCTTGCCGACGCCGGTCAACCGGCGCCGTAGTCCTCGTCGGTCCGCACCCGGGAGGCAGACCCGCGCTGCCTGCGCGACAGACCGACGCCCAGGGCTGCTGCCGTGGCGACGACGACCGCCGCGAGCATCGGCTTGCGCTTGAGCGCACGCACCGCGCCGAGCGCAAAGGCCGCAGCCCAGGGTTTGCGCACCAGGCTTGCGATCAGGCCCACCCAGCCGCTGCGGCCGGTCACGGCGGCGCCGATGCCGCCGGCGATGTTCGAGAAGCTGCGCAGGCGTTCGGCACCGCCGCGCACGTCGCGGATCGCCGACACCAGTTCGGCGCGTTCCACGCCGGCGCGCATGCGGAGCATCTCCATGCGCAGTCGACGCAATTGGGTCTGGTCGTCGCGACTCATGCCTCGTCTCCCGGGTCACGCCGCGGGCGGGCGGCGAAGACCGCATCGCGGTCGCTCGCCAACTCGCGCAGGGTTTCCGAGAGCAGAGGCGGCGTGGCGGCGTGCTCGACGGCCAGGGTCCGGAAGACCCAGGCCGCGAGCAGCGTGTACACCAGCGCCAGCGCGACCAGCGTGCCCCAGCCGAACTTCGGCCACAGCGCCACGGTGAGCAGCGCCGAAATGACGATCAGCGCGAGCATCGCGAGCACCGCGCCGAGCAGCGCGAGCACGATCCAGCGCAGGAAGCGCGTGCGCGCTTCGGCCAGTTCGAGGGTCGCGAACTCGACGCGGGACAGCAGCAGGGTGACCAGCGCCGCCGGGAGGCGGCGCAGGGCATCGACCGGGGAAGCCACGGCGACGCGACTCAGCGGCGCGAGACGAGCAGGCCGACGAGGAAACCGACGCCCGCCGCAATCCCGATGGCGCCCCAGGGATGCTCGTGGACGAAGTTGTCGGTGGCGCGGGCGGCCGCCCTGGTGTTGTTGGCGACGGCGGTCTGCGCATCCTGGAGACGATGCTTGGCGCGACCGAGGGCTTCGGCGGCGCGTGCGCGCAGGGCCTGGGCGCGTTCGCCGGTGGCGTTGGCGGCCTCGTCGAGGATGGCTTCGACATCTTCCAGGACGACCTTTGCGTCGGTCACGAGATCTTCGGTGTCCAGGTAATGGTTCTTCGACATGCGGACTCTCCTTGCGTTGGGGGAAATGGCGAGCGGCTCGTCCGTCGAGCATACCCCCGATCGGGGCCGCACGTGGCCGGACCGTTCAGACTCCGATCATCAAACGGTGATCAGGGACTGCCCGGCGTGCCCAGCCGCGCGCGCAGGAAGGCCATCGTCGCCTCCACGCTCTCCTCGCCGCGCTCGATCAGATCGTCGACGACCAGCTCGACCAGGTCCTCGCGGCTGCGGCCATGCAGCTCCAGCGCCTTCTCGATCCGGCCGAACAGCACCTTGCCGGTGGCATCGCCGTTCGCGCAGTCGGTTCGGTAGTCGCGCACCAGGTCCGCGAGCACGATCTTCGGCAGCAGGTAGTCGTTGATGCGGCGATGCAGCGCGATGTCGAGCCGGTCGGCGAGCCGCGCCTTGAGGAACTTCTCCAGGCTCTTCACCGGCAGGAATTCGATCTCGCCGAGGATGCCCGGGCCGAAGCGCGCGGCGTAGCGCGGCACGTCGCCCTGCACGTCGCGGTCGAGCACGGCGATCACCTGCGCCGGACGGCCGAGCAGGTTGTTGCCGGCGATGTCGTTGAGCAGGCGGATCACGTTCTGCCAGTCGCCGCAGGGCATCACGTGGACCAGCTTGCTGTCGCGCAGGCGCAGCCGATTGATCAGCCGGTCGGCCATGCGCTTGCCGAGGTCGTCTTCGACCAGCACGACGGTGTCGTAGCCGGCATGGTCGTAGACGATCTTGGTCGCGTAGTACGGGTGACAGGGATGCACGACCTCGATCGAATCGTCGGCCATGCGTTCGAGGAAGAAGGTGTTGCGCGGCCCGGCCTCGCGGATCAGCTCGACAGAATGCGTGCCGACGAAGATCGCCATGTTGTATTCGATCGCGACCTTGCGCAGCAGCGCGGTCAGGCGGACCAGCGCGGCCGGATGCAGGGCGAACTCGATCTCGTCGAGCAGGAAGATGCAGGGCTTGTTGACGTTGCCGCGATCGCGGATGCGCAGGTCGATCGAATGCAGCAGCGTGATCAGCAGGTTCTCGCCGGTGGACATCTGCGACTTGCCGATCAGCTCGTCGCCGCGCCGATAGAAGTACGGCGGCGCCTTGAAACCGTACTTGCGCCGCGACAGCTCGGGATCCAGCGTGTACAGCCTGGGATGGCGATTGCGGTCGTTGTGCAGCACCAGGCCCAGGTGCTCGCGCACGAAGTCGCTGCTCTCGACGAAGTCGGCCGGATCCACGCCCGCGAGCTTGCCGATCGTGTCGAAGCTGTTTTCCTTGAAGCGGTTGCCGAAGATCAGACTGCCTTCGTAGAAGCCCTTGATCTGGATGCCGCCCTTGAGCCGCCACGCGCGTCCGTCGGCGCGCAGCGAATACTGCTCGCTGCCGTAGCGCACCTCGATGCCGGCATCCACGACGGACGGCTTGCCGAAGTAGCGCTCGTAGCGGGTGCGGAAGAACACGGTCGCGACCGCCGCCATCAGCGTGCTCTTGCCGGCGCCGTTCTGCCCGGCGATCACGTAGAGCCCGCGCTTGAGCGGCAGATCGATGCGCAGGCGCGCGATCGACTTGAGATCGCGAATGTCGATTTCGAGGATGGGTTCGATCATGAATGGGTCCAGTGCGTCGCGATCAAGCCGGCACGCCGGCATCGGCCAGGCCGAACGCCGCGCAGGCCTCGCGCACCGTGCGGCGCGCGGACTCCAGCGCTTCGGTGGGCGCGACGATCCGCGCGCGGCGGTCCAGCGTGCACATCAGGCCGGCGCGGACCAGGACTTCGTGCGCAGCGCGCAGGCCGGTGGCGCACGCATCGTCAAACAGTCCCTCGCCGCGCAGCGCGTCGATCAGCCCGGGCGTGTCGCGTGGACGGAGCAGCGCCGGCCGCACCGCGCCATCGCGCAGGACGAGGTACTGCAGGAGGAATTCGAGGTCGACCAGGCCGCCCTCGCCCTGCTTGAGATCGAAGCGCTCCGGCGTGGAGCGGTCGAGTTCTGCGCGCATCCGCGCACGCATCGCGCGCACGTCCTCGCGCAGCGCGGATGGTTCACGCGCACGGGCGAGGATCTGGTCACGCACGCATTCGAGCGCGTCACGCAGCGCGGGATCTCCGGCGATGGCATGGGCGCGGACCAGCGCCTGGTGCTCCCAGGTCCAGGCGCGGTGGCGCTGGTAGTCCTCGAAGCGTTCCAGCGTCGAGACGAGCAGGCCCTTGGCGCCGTCCGGGCGCAGGCGCACGTCGACGTCGTAGAGTCGGCCCGCGCCGGTGGGCGCACCGAGCAGGGCCACGATCTTCTGCGCCAGGCGCGCGCTCCAGCGCGCGGCGTCGACCGGACGCGCGCCTTCGGACATCGCATCGGCCGGCGCGTCGTAGACGAAAACGACATCGAGATCGGAACCGAAGCCGAGTTCGCGCCCGCCCAGGCTGCCGTAGCCGAGCACCGCGAACTCCGCCTGCGGAATGCAGCCGTGCTGCGCTTCCAGTTCGCGCAACGCGAGCGTGCAGACCGCTGCGAGGATCGCATCGGCGAGCGCCGCGAGCATGCGTGCACTGGCGACGCCGTCCTGGCGACCGTCGAGGCAGGCCAGCGCAATGCGGAAACCGAAGGCCTGGCGCACTTCGTTGAGGGCGAGCAACGCGCCTTCGGAATCGTCCTGCTGCAGCGCCTGCGTGCAGGCCTGAGCGAACGCGTCCGACTGCGGCAGCGGGCCGGCGACGCGCATGTCGAGCAGTTCGTCGAGCAGCAGCGGATGCGCGGCCAGGCGTTCGCCGAGCAGCGCGCTGCGCGCGAGCACGTCGACCAGCCGGGTCAATGCGGCCGGCTGCTCGTCGAGCAGCGCCAGATAGCTGGCACGACGCAGGATCGCATGCAGCACCGCAAGCAGGCGGCGCAGCGCGAGCAGCGGCTCGGGCGAGGTCGCGACCGTGGCCATCAGCGCCGGCATCAGCCGATCGAGGCGACCGCGCGCGGCGTCGGACAGGTCGCGCACGCCGGGCGCGCGCGCGAAGTCGCGCAGGGCCTGATCGACGGCCTCGACATCGGCGAAACCGGCGTCGGCCAGCGCATCGCGCGGCGTGTCCTCGGCGCCGTCGCGCAGGGCGCGCCAGTACAGCACCAATGCATCGGGCTGCGCGGCACGCCGGCGCGGCGCCAGCAGGGCCTCGAATTCGCGGCCGACGCGCTCGCGATGCATCTGCAGCCGCGCGTGCAGCGCTGGCCAGTCGGGTTCGCCGAGGCTGCGCGCCAGTCGCTCGCGTTCGAGCGGATCCTCGGGCAGGCGCTGCGTCTGCGCGTCGCGCAGCATCTGCAGGCGGTTCTCCAGCACGCGCAGGAAGCGATACGCGGCGAGCAGGGCCTCGCAGGCCTCGTCATCGAGGTGGCGCGCATCGCGCAACGCGCGCAACGCGACCTGCAGCCGACGCTCGCGCAGCGCGGGCTCGCGACCGCCGCGGATCAGCTGCAGCGCCTGGGCCAGGAATTCGACTTCGCGGATCCCGCCGGGTCCGCGCTTGATGTCGTCGGCGAGGTCCTTGCGCGCGACTTCGGCGGCGATGGTCGCCTTCATCTCGCGCAGGCCGTCGAGCGCGCCGTAGTCGAGATAGCGGCGGTAGACGAACGGCCGCAGGGCCTGCAGGAAACGCTCGCCGGCCTCGATGTCGCCGGCCACGGCGCGCGCTTTCTGCCAGGCATAGCGTTCCCAGTCGCGGCCGTCGCGCTGGAAGTACTGCTCCATCGCGGAAAAGCTCAGCGCAATCCGCCCGGCGCTGCCGAACGGACGCAGGCGCAGGTCGACGCGATGGCAGAAGCCTTCTGCGGTGACTTCGTCGAGCAGCTTCGCGAGCTGCTGGCCGAGCCGCGCGAAATAGTCCTCGGCGGCGAGCGCGCGCGTTCCGTCGCTGTCGCCGTCGTGCTCGTAGGCGTAGACGAGGTCCACGTCGGAGCTGAAGTTGAGTTCGCCGCCGCCGAGCTTGCCCAGCGCGTAGACCACCAGCCGCACCGGATGGCCGTCGACGTCGCGCACGGTGCCGAAGCGCTGCGCGAATTCCGCCTCCAGCGCCTCCAGCGCGATGCGCAGGCAGGTTTCGGCCAGCTGCGACACACCGGAGAGCGTCTGGTCCAGCGTGTCCAGGCCCTGCACGTCGCGCCAGATCAGGCGCACCGATTCCGCGCGGCGATGGCGACGCAGCAGCGTGCCCCAGTCGGTGCGCAGGGCGGGGTCGAGCACCGGCGGCGCGGCGGGCATCGCGCCGCCATCGGCGAGCAGGCCCGGCAGCAGCGCCGGCTGCTGCACGCAGACGTCGATCGCGAAGTCGCTGGCCAGCGCCAGCGCACGCACCTGCGCGAGCAGGTCGGCGTCGTCGAACGGCAGGTCGGGAAGCGCCTGGCGCAGGCGCGAGAGCGCGCGGTCGAGGTGGGCATCCAGCGCGGTGGTCGGGGGGTCGGAAGCGTGGCTCATGCGCCGATTGTGGCATCCCGGCGGGCGCGCTCCGCGCAAATAAAAAGCCCGCCCCGGTCGAACCGGTAGCGGGCCTGCTCCCTCCCCCACGTCGGGATGCCGGCGCATCCTGAAGGAAGGCTGAGGGCAACGCACGCTGCAGTGCAAAATAGGACTCGACAGTTCAGCAATGGGCTGCAACAGATCTGCGTACACGATCGGAGGACAAGCGTTCCACGCAGCGTCCCGGCGGACGCACACGTCGACGACACCGCAGGACATGCGCATGCGCATCCACCATGCAGTCGTGCATCCAGACGAGGAAAACAGGGGGTTACGCGATGATGACGATGCTCGTCACGGAACGAAACATCCGATGCGCAATCGTTGGCGTCTGCTCAAAACCTTTCCATGCCTCTCGCCGGTCCTGCGGGTTGTGCCGCAGGCGCCCGTTGGGCGTCGGGCGCCTGCGGCACAACGAAAGGGAGCGGGAAGCCTCGAACAGGCGCTCAGAGCAGCCCGAGCCTGCGCGCTTCGTGCAGCGCCTGCGGCAGGCTGTTCACCGACAGCTTCTCGTAGAGCCTGCGCACGTGGGTGTAGACGGTGGAGACCTGCACGCCCAGCAACCGCGCCGCCTGGGTGAACGTGCAGCCCTGGTCGGCCAGCACGATGATTTCGCGCTCGCGCGCGGTGAGGCGGATGGCCGTGGCGGGCATCTCGTGCATCGCGTGCCCGGGCGCGGTGTCCGCAGGTGCCCGGCAGGTCGCGCGGGCGTGGGCGACGAGCGCCCGGACGGCGGTGGCGGTGAGCGCGGGCATGCCCGAAGCGGCGGCCCGCAACGCCCGGGCCAGTTCCTCGGAGCCGTCGTGCAGGTAGAGCACGCCATCGGCGCCTGCGGCGATGGCACACAGCGACGTGCCTGCGTCCGTGTCGATGCAGACCGCAAGGCGCCGCCCTGCCCCGTCGTCGAGCGCCGCCAGCACGCGCGCTGCGGCGTCCCGACCGTCGACCGCGACCAGATGCAGGTCGGCCGGCGACGGCTCGGCGCTGTCGGGTACCCAGGGCCCCATCTCGATGCGTCCACCGGACGTCGAACAGGCACGCAGGGCCTCGATCAGCGGCACCGGCAGGCCGTGTGCGAATCCGCTGGCCCGAACACGGGGCCAGGCCGGCATGGAAGGGCGGCCATCCATGGCCTCCCCGGCAGCGTTCCCAGCTCCTTGCCCGGGCGCGCTGCCACCCGTCGCCTGCATGTGCGGTGTCATTCCGATCCCTGGATCCATCGCGTCCCTGCTCCTCAGCGTTCCTGCATTGCCGGCGACCATCCCGGTCGCCCTGGTTCGCCACCGCGCATCCGCAGCGGCGGCAGACATCCTATGCGGGCCGCGTGACGCGTACAGCTGCGGACCCGGGGCGATTCCGGGACGAAATCGATCGAAGCCCCGCCGCACGGGCGTTCCGCTGCCCCACGAAAAAGCCCCGCGTCGCCGCGGGGCTTGTCGGGAAGGGCTGCGCCCCCGATCCGCTCAGGACTTCGGCGGGTTGTAGGTGTCGAACCAGGCCTTGACCTGCTGATACCAGAAGACCGAGTTCTGCGGCTTGAGCACCCAGTGGTTCTCGTTCGGGTAGTACAGCAGCCGGGTCGGCACGCCCCGGTTGAGCAGGGTGTGGTAGAGCTCGAGGCCGTGGTTCACCGGCACGCGCAAGTCGGTCTGGCCGTGGACGACCAGGGTCGGGGTCTTGAACTTCGCGGCGGCCAGGTGCGGCGAGTTGCGCTCCAGCACCTCGCGGTTGCCCGGCTCCCAGTAGCCGCCGAAGCGCGGGGCCTCGGCCGAGAAGTCGGCGGCGTACTGCGAGTACAGGTTGTAGACCGCGGCGTGCGCGACCAGGGCCTTGAACGGGTGTTCGCGGCCCAGCAACACCGTGGTCAGGTAGCCGCCGTAGCTGCCGCCGCCGGCGACCATGCGGTCGCGGTCGATCCACGGCTGGGCCTGAAACCACTCGGCGGCCTTGATCACGTCCTGGTAGGGCTGCTCGGCCCATTCGGGGTTGATCGAGTCGGCGAAGGCCTGGCCGAAGCCCGAGCTGCCGTGGAAGTTCGGCCAGGCGGTGACGTAGCCCCAGCTGCCGAAGACCTGGGCGTTCCAGCGGAAGGCCATGCCGTCGGTGATGGCGTTGTGCGGGCCGCCGTGGATCAGCATGAAGAACGGGTACTTCTTCGATTTGTCGAAGCCCGGCGGGTAGTTCACCCACATCTGGATGTCGCGGCCGTTGGCGCCCTTGTAGGTCACCGACTCGTAGGTACCCAGGTCGGTGGCGGCGAGCAGGGCGTCGTTGATCGTCGACAGCTTGGTCGACGCGCCGGTCTTCGCATCGATGCGCACCAGGGTCGGCGGCTCGATGAAGCTCTCGCGCAGGCCGAACAGGCGGCCGTCGTCGGTGACGGCCAGCGAGCCGTGCGAGCGCTCGGCGGTGACCTTGCGCGGTGCGCCGTCCAGCGGCAGCTCGTACACGCGCACGGTGCCGGCATCGTCGATCGCACCGTACAGGCGGCGGCTGTCGGCGGCCCAGACCAGCCCGGCGGCGCTGCGGTCCCAGTCGGCGAACAGTTCGCGCGTGGTGCCGGCCTTGCGATCGAACACCATCAGCCGGCCCTTGTCGGCGTAGAAGCCGCGAATGCGCTGCTGGACGAAGCTCAGGTGGCGGCCATCCGGGCTGTACAGCGGCGACCCATCTCCGGCCTTGTTGTCGGCGGTGAGGTTGCGCGCCTGCTTGCCGCCGCTGCCGTCGGCCTCGATGGCGACCACGAACACGTCATTGTTGCTGCGGTTGATCGCCGGGTCGGCATCGGCGACGAAGGCCAGCTCGCGGCCGTCGGGCGACACCGCGAAATGCCCCCCCGCGCCCTGCACCGATCCGCGCGGCAACTGGTAGCCGCTGGGCTGGGTGAGCGCCCGGATCGCGGGCATCTCGGCATTCGCCGCCGCGTCGAAGGCGACCGAGAACACGTGGAACTGGCGCTCGTCGAGGTACTGGTCCCAGGCCGTCACCGGGCCGGCGTCCCAGACCATGCCGGTCATCTTGCGATCCTTGCGCTCGTCGAGGCGCTTGCCCTGCTCGGCCAGCGGCAGGTCGGCGAACACGCGCGAGACGAAGGCCAGGCGCTTGCCGTCCTCGAACCACTTCGGACTCTGCACGCCGGTCGCCAGCTTCGTCAGCCGACGGGCCTCGCCGCCGCCCAGCGGCATGACGTACAGCTGCGGCGCCTTGTCGTCGCCGCGCTGCGAGGTGAAGGCCACGTACTTGCCGTCCGGACTGATCGCCGGCGAGCCGTCGCTGGCGGCATCGGTGGTGAAGGCGCGCTGGCCGCTGCCGTCCGCATTCCAGACCCACAGATCGGAATAGGCCTTGTCCTCGTCCATCGCGAACCGGGTCACCGGCGCGATGATCGTGCGTCCATCGCGCGACACCGTCGGCGCGCCGATGCGCTGGAGCTTCCAGCTGCGCTCGACCGTGAACGGCTCCTTCTTCGCCTGCGCCATCGCCGCCGGCATCAGCGCCGACTGCGCGCCGATGCAGGCCAGCGCCAGCAGCGCGACCGCCATGTTTCGCATCACCATCACACCCTCCGGAAAAAACGTGCCTACGTGTCGTCGTCCGCGCGGACGTGCCGCGCGGCCCGCCAGCATGATGCCGCAAGGCATGTGCCGGGACACCGTGCCGAAGGCTGCCCGCATGCCGGCAAGGACGGCAAAGCGCGCACCCCGCCGACGGGCGGGATGCGCGCTTCGAGGGCTTGCACGGAAGGCGCGCGACCGACTCCGGAAGGCCGGTCGCGCCATCGCCTGCCTGTCAGACCGGGCAGGACGCGGCCGTGGAACGCACCAGCATCCCCGCCGGGATCGAGATCAGCCCGGGGATGAAGTTCTGCACGCTCCAGCTCACCGTGCGGTTGGTGCTGGCAGTACCCAGCACGCGCTCGGCCAGCACCTTCTCGGTGATGCGTCCGGCCGGGATGAACGGCGTAGTGGTCGTGCTGGTGTTGCACTTGATGTAGGCCTGGACCACGGACGACCCGGTCACGCCGGCCGTCGTGATCTTGAAATCGCCGTCGTAGTGCCGGGTGGCCGCGCCGCCGGTGTAGGTCGCGCAGTTCTGGCCGCCGGGATACGCGGTGAAGACCAGCTGCACACGCATGCACGAGGTGCTGTTGTTGGTCACGTTGTAGGTGACGTTGTATTCGGCACCGTAGTTCGCGGTCGAGAACTTGTCGCTGTCGCGGTCGGCCGGGCGGCCGGCGGCATAGAGCGAGGTGTTGCTGGAGTAGTAGCGCAGGGCCAGCGGACGCTGGGCGTCGCCCGAGGGCGAGACCGGCGAACCGGCCGGCGGGTCGCAGACGCCGCTGGGCATGGTGACCGGCGACGTGCTCGCCGCACGGAGCAGGTTGGCCGGCGCCGCCAGGTAGCGGTAGCCGAACGTCTGTCCGGGCGCGGTGAAGCTCACCGGCACAGTGCCGTTCCATTTGTTGTACTGGTAGATGCCGGCCGGACGGCCCCAGCCGGTCCAGTTGTATGTGCCGTCGGTGTTCTGCGACTGGCGGCTGGTGCAGGGCGTGCCACCGAGCACGTTGGTGGTGCCGTCGGCGTTGTAGGTCGTCGGCACGTTGCCCCAAGCGTACAGCGACTTGCCGAGGTCGTTGGCGGCGGTGGCCGTGGTGATCGTGGCCGGTGCGGCCACCAGTCGCGCGCGCAGGCAGCCGCTGGACGCACGGAAGGTGATGCGCGCATCCAGCGACGCGCCCTTCGGCGTGCTGCCGCCGCGCAGCTGGAAGATCTGCGTCGGCCCGGTGATGGTGCGTGGCGCCGAGGTGGGCACGTTGATGATCGTCGAACCGTTCGTGCTGCCCACCCAGCTCGGCATCGCGCCGGTGACCAGCACGCGCGCGACCGAGTAGCTGGGGCTGCGGCCCGGATCGAGCGTGTACGCGGCCTGCTCCAGGATGTCGCGCTGCGAGATCGCCGCGCCGTACGCGGTGAAGGTCGCGCTGGCGCCGACCGGCTCCAGGATCAGGAAGATGCGATCGACCCGGGCATCGGTGCCGACCGGATCGCCGAGGATGTGGTGCATGTAGAACGAGAATTCGCGCATGCCGCCGGCGGTGCACCCGCTGTCGAGGGTGGTCGCGCCGGTCAGTCGGCGGGTGACCTTGCCGGGGTCGACCGAGTTCATCGCATCCATGCCGAGCAGCAGGCCGGCACGATTGACCGATTCGGGATTGTTGCTGACCAGGATCGGCGCGCCCTGCATGCTGCCGGGCAGCGGACTGAGCTGCGAATAGGTCTGGGCGTGGGCGGTCGCGGCGGACAGCAGGGCGGTCGCGGCGGCGAACCGCAGCGTGGTGCGGAAAGATTCCTTCATGTGGACGGTTCCATGTGGGGCCGCCTCGCCGGACGCAGGACGCGCTCCGGACGATCGCGGCGGGCTCGAACTGAACGGACGCGCCGGAGGTCGAGCGGCTCCGGCGCGGGCGGCATCCTAGGCAGCGCGCCACCGGCGAAGCGTGATCGGTGTCGGCATTGCGTGCGCCGAGAGATGTCTCGGTCGCGACGAGAGATTTCTGCATACGATTTCAGGCATGCAGCCATGCCCCGGGATTCGCGGACCACCTTGGCGCCTCTGCGATGCCTTCTCTCGCGCAAAGAAAAACCCCGCCTCGCGGCGGGGTTTTTCGTGAAACGCAAGCGACTGCGGATGGATCAGAAGTCCATGCCGCCCATGCCGCCCATGCCGCCACCCATGCCACCGGCAGCCGGCTCGTCCTTCTTCGGCGCTTCAGCGACCATGGCTTCGGTCGTGATCATCAGGCCGGCGATGGAGGCCGCGTTCTGCAGCGCGGTGCGGGTGACCTTGGTCGGATCCAGGATGCCGGCTTCGACCATGTCGACGAATTCGCCGGTGGCCGCGTTGTAGCCGAAGTTGCCCGTACCTTCCTTCACCTTGTTGACGATGACCGACGGCTCTTCGCCGGCGTTGGTCACGATCTCGCGCAGCGGGGCTTCCATCGCGCGCAGGGCGATCTGGATGCCGTGGTTCTGGTCTTCGTTGATGCCCTTGACCGCTTCGACGGCGACCTTGGCGCGGATCAGCGCGACGCCGCCGCCCGGGACGATGCCTTCTTCCACGGCAGCGCGGGTGGCATGCAGGGCGTCTTCGACGCGGGCCTTCTTTTCCTTCATTTCGATTTCGGTCGAGGCGCCGACCTTGATCACGGCCACGCCGCCGGCGAGCTTGGCGACGCGCTCCTGCAGCTTCTCGCGGTCGTAGTCCGACGAGGTCTCTTCGATCTGGGCCTTGATCTGCTTGATGCGGGCCTGGATGCCGTCGGCAGCGCCGGCGCCATCGATGATCGTGGTGTTTTCCTTCGAGACCTGGATCTTCTTGGCGCGGCCGAGATCCTTGATCGTGGCCTTCTCGAGCGACAGGCCGACTTCTTCCGAAATCACGGTGCCGCCGGTGAGGATGGCCATGTCTTCCAGCATCGCCTTGCGGCGGTCGCCGAAGCCCGGGGCCTTCACGGCGCAGACCTTCACGATGCCGCGGATGGTGTTGACCACCAGCGTCGCGAGGGCTTCGCCTTCGACTTCTTCCGCCACGATCAGCAGCGGCTTGCCGGCCTTGGCCACGCCCTCGAGCACGGGCAGCAGGTCGCGGACGTTCGAGATCTTCTTGTCGTGCAGCAGGATGAACGGGTCGTCCAGCTCGGCGGCCATTGACTGCTGGTTGTTGACGAAGTACGGCGACAGGTAGCCGCGGTCGAACTGCATGCCCTCGACGACGTCGAGTTCGTTGTCCAGGCCCGAGCCTTCTTCAACGGTGATCACGCCTTCCTTGCCGACCTTCTTCATCGCGTCGGCGATGATGTTGCCGATCGACTCGTCGGAGTTGGCCGAGATCGTGCCGACCTGGGCGATCGCCTTGTCGTCGGTGGTCGGCTTGCTGATGGCCTTCAGCTCGGCGACGGCGGCGGTGACCGCCTTGTCGATGCCGCGCTTGAGGTCCATCGGGTTCATGCCGGCGGCGACGGCCTTCATGCCTTCGCGGATCAGCGCCTGGGCCAGCACGGTCGCGGTGGTGGTGCCGTCACCGGCGTTGTCGGAGGTCTTGGACGCGACTTCCTTCACCATCTGCGCGCCCATGTTCTCGAACTTGTCGGCCAGTTCGATCTCCTTGGCGACGGACACGCCGTCCTTGGTGATCGTCGGGGCGCCGAAGCTCTTCTCGAGCACGACGTTGCGACCCTTCGGGCCGAGGGTGGCCTTGACGGCATTGGCGAGGACGTTGACGCCGCGCACCATGCGGGCGCGGGCGTCTTCACCGAAACGGATATCTTTGGCAGCCATTGTTTGAAGCTCCGGAATTGGTTTGATTTCTTGGGGTGGGCTTCAACCCACCATTGCGACATCGATGCATTGGCGAGCGTGCGGCGGATGCGTCCGCCACGCGCATCAGCCGACGATCGCGAGGATGTCGTCTTCCTTGATGATCTTGTACTCGATGCCGTCCTGCTTGTAGGCGGAACCGGAGTACTGGCCGTAGATCACCTTGTCGCCGACCTTGACCTTCGGCGCGCGGGTGCCGCCGGTGGCGTCGATGAACTTGCCTTCGCCGACGGCGACGACTTCGCCCTTGGTCGGCTTTTCCTTCGCTGCGTCCGGGATGATGATCCCGCCAGCGGTGGTTTCTTCGGCTTCGATCGGCTTGACGACCAGGCGGTCGTAGAGCGGCTTGAGATTCATGTGAACCCTCGCAAGTGGTTGATTGGTGGAGAAAAGGGTGGCGATTTTAGCAGTCCCCCGGGGAGAGTGCCAAAGCCGCGGGCAAAAAACGCCCGGCGAGCCGGGACTGGCCGGAGATATGGGGTGGGCTGCGGGGGTTTCAAGGGCCCCGGACGGGGAAGGATCGGAGCGGGCTGGCCATGCCGACGGCCTCCCTTAACCGGGGACACCCATATTTCCCTCTGCCCCCTGGCCCAACCAAGCCCCACCCCCCCCAGCCCCCTCCAGCCCCCTCCCCCTCCCCAGGGACACCCACCATCCACCATCATCAATCCAACCAAGGACACCCACAACTCAGACTTCCCCGACACCCGGATCAGCACTTCCCCGACATCCCACCCGCACTGCCTCCGCGACACTGAGGCATGACCCGGCCTCGCTCGCAGATCGCCCCGCATCACAGTCCTGGCGCCTTCCACTGCGTACAGCGCTGCGTGCGCCGCGCCTTCCTCTGCGGCGTCGACCGCTACAGCGGCCAGTCCTTCGAGCATCGCCGGGGCTGGATCGAAGACCGCATCCAGCTCGTCGCCGAATGCTTCGCCGTCGCGATCGACGCCTATGCGGTGATGAGCAATCATCTGCATCTCGTGTTGCGTATCGACCCGGGCGAGACGCTGCGCTGGTCCGATGACGAGGTCGCCGCACGCTGGGTCCGCCTGTTTCCGCCGCGCAAGGACAGCGACGCCGCGATCGAGGCCAAATGCCTGCGTTTGCTGGCGAATCCAGAGCGGATCGAGACGCTGCGCGAGCGTCTCGGCAATCTCTCCTGGCTGATGCGCTGCCTCGTCGAACCCATTGCCCGCCGCGCGAATCGCGAGGACGGCTGCAAGGGGCGCTTCTGGGAAGGCCGCTACAAGTGCCAGGCTCTGTGAGACGAGCGCGCGATCCTCGCCGCCATGGCGTATGTCGACCTAAACCAGATCCGCGCGGGCATGGCCGACCGGCTTGAAACTTCGACCTACACCAGCGCAGCGGAACGTGTTTCGCAGGTGAGAGAGGGTCCGGCATCAGCGACTTCACCACTGAAGCCGATCGCGGGCAGCCTGAGACCCGCCGTCGATCTCACCACCGCTGATTATCTGCACATCCTCGACTGGACCGGGCGGCAGCTCGCGCCCGGCAAGCGTGGGCGCATTTCAGCAGATGCGCCCGCCGTCATCGCGAACATCGACTGCGACGCAACGCGCTGGGCCGCACGCGTCGCTGCATTCGGCAGCGGCTGGCACCGCGCCGCAGGCTCGGCACGGGATCTGATCGCCCTCGCCGAGCGGATGGGGCAGCAGTGGCTGGCGGGCATCCGACTGGCGTTGAAACTGGGGTGAAACATCGCCAGCGGACTGGACGCCCGGCCGGGAGGATGGCGCGTGGGCGATGGTTTATATGCGCTGCCCACGCGGCCTGCGAAGGGAGCGGACGCTGGATATTACTCACGTCCGCTTCGGCAGCAGGCAGGAAAGAAAGTGGGTGTCCCTGTCTTTTGCCTACCCAACTTGTACAGGAAAGAAAAGTGGGTGTCCCGGTTTTCTTGTGTACAGTTACACAGCCCGAAGATCCACCGCATATATCCCAGTTTCACAAACAAGGTACTGAACGCCGAGGCCGCGAATATCCATATAAAGACTAAAATCATAGCCAAAATCAAACCCATTTGAAGCCACATACCAGACGGCGCGGTAATCATTTGTCGCACCATAGACTGCCTCATTCAGTTGCCAATACTTTTCCTCGCAACCATCCATGACATCCCTGAAGCAGTCACCTATTGCAGACATGGCCTCACTAGAAGGCCAGGCATCATCACCATAAGAAATCGACTTAAACACATCCAAATCAACGAAAACGACGTTATTTTTCAAAAATGAATCAGCCAAGTCATGCTCATTGATTTTCGACAAAAAAACACGCATCCGCTCAACATCCTCACGAATCAACTGAGAAGAAGCCCTTATTCTCTCATTCGAATCGAACTGAGAATGCCCACCACTCTTTATTCGCAACAATGCAGACACATAACCTTCCGCATCAGGAAATGTTTGAAAGACAGACCGAAGCTCTTCTAACGAACAACTATCCATGAACAAGCCATAAAAATATGAATGGTCGAACGATCTTCCTTCTTCACACATCGATATCCAATCACGCAGCAATTGACTATCCATTTTTATCATTTCCTTGCAACGGGGAGAGGCGGCAAGAGAGCAGGGTCGATCTTCCATCTATCACGCAAGGCAATCACCCCAGCATTATATTCTCTCAATGAATTGCTATTAACAATGACAGCCCTAAGCTCATTGTGAAACTGTTTGCTGCCCGGGCCAGATACTTTTTCCCCATTTACGATAACAGTGTGGGCACCCCGAACACCAGTCCCCGGAACCACCCACTTAAGATCCAAAGTCCCAGTAGTAAATCTATGAACCTCATCCATAGAAACGCCCCATGACTTGAACTTCAGAGCCTCAACAACCATCATCCATTCATGTTTGGCACCGCCATTTCTAATACGTTCGGCAATAGCCTCGCGATATTTAGGAACTTGAAGAATAGTCCTTGCCTCACTTACGGTCAGATCATCCCACCAAGCATTGAATCCCTTCTTGACCGTGGGCACTCTACCGCTCGGCAATAGCTCAGCGATAGCACGATCCCGGCCCACATTAGCGACATTGCCTGCAAATCTATTCTCTAGGCTCGCAACATAAGCCTTGAAACTAGCGGGGCTATACCCCTTGGTCAAAGACCTAAGCTCAGTGCCCAACAGCCTCGTAATACTACCACCAGCAGCCGCAGACCACCCGCTCGCTCTTGGCATCCTGATGCCAGCCTGAGCATCAGGAATCTCGGTAACGAGGCCTCCTGTAATGGTGGCGGGCACAGAAACGTATTTATTGAGAGCACCGCCGATGCCTAGCTTCGCCAATGCCCCAAGCTGTTCTCCGGACGCATCACTTTGAATCCTTGCATTCTCTCTCCTAGATATCAAGCCGACAGATCCCAGCTTTCGTGCGAACAGCTTGTCATCTCCAAGTGTGCCACTTTGCCACAGCGCGGATAGTCCAGCGACAAGCCAAAGCACTCTCGTTTGACCAGACATGACCGCAGCGTCAGAGATAGCAGAGGTCTTTCCAAGCTGATCAAAATGCGCACCATCCATATTGACAAAGAAATTTGCCATTCTGTTATGGAACGTATTAGTAATAGCCGCAGGTCGCGTGTGCGTCGCGAACTCATAGGAGTTCGTGAGAGTGGTCCTCATACCAGCCAGCACTGCTGACCGGAGAGTCCGATCATCCATTGACCTCACAGCAGCAAGGTCAAGCTGGGAGGCAATCAGGAGAGGGTGGTCCGCGTTTAGCCTCGATATTCCAGCCTTCAAATCGGACAGCATTCTGCGCCCAGACCCATCATCAAGAACGATTGCTGTATAAGCCTTCAAAACATTGCCGGTATTATCAATGAGCGCATTGTGATTTTCATAACGAGTCAACTGCTTTCCAGACATTCCCCCCTGAATCGGAAGCCGCAACTTTTCGAGCGCCTCCTGATACGCCTGAACTCGAGCCAACTCCATTTTCATATCGGATTGTTCACCGAACGATGAGGTCGGCTCCAGCATTTCCCCTCGTTTCGCGGCGTCAATATAACCTTGACCGGCAATAGATTCCGGCGGGTAATCAAACGTTATTCCTTCTTGAGAACGCAGGGGCACCCAGCTCAATCCGAACTGCGCATTAATCGCGCGGACGTCTTCATCACTATGCCTCCCATCATCATTCATATCGGCCGGCGGGCCGATTCTAGGATCGAAAGTTGGCCCTGAATGACGATCAGTTTCACCGGGCTCGAAACTAACCGTTGTGGGCTGCCTGCGCACACTCCGCGCCTGCCAAACCTGCTTGACGCTATTCACCTGATTATCAATCTGCCCCGTAATTCCACTGCCAATCGTGTCGCCGACTGCATTCACGAGGAAATCAACATTGTTCCAACTGGTACCCGGAGCATCAAATGCCCTGTTGACTGCATAACTGATCGCACCCTTCGCAAGGTTGATCGCCAGATGTTGTGCAACGACCTTGTTCCATTCGAACTTCGTGTAACTCGTCTGGGAATGACCGAAGGCGCCCCGTCCCCACGGGTTGATCTCAGTGTCCGTGGAAGTTCCTGGCTTGCCCATTCCACCGAAGACGCCTGCGGTGATCCCAGCCGTGGCCACGCTTGCAGCGAAGCCACGCAGACTGAACGACGCGTCCCTGCCTAGCGCACGATTCAATCCATATGTCGTGGCGTAAGAGGCAGCTGCGCCGGCCATCGCACCGGTGACTCCGCCGCCAGCTGCGCCCGCCACTCCTCCGCCCACGTAAGCGGCGGCTGCCGAGATCGCAACGCTTTCATAGTCGATCATCCCAGGGGCGCCATTGCCCAGTGGATCGAAGATTGCACGGTTGAGATCGCTGCTGTTTCCACCGAACGGGTTGACGGTGAAACGGAAGAAACGTCCCCAGTCGTACTGACCATTCAACATCAGGGCGCTGCCCTGTGTCGCCAGATTCCCAGCTGCCGCACCGGCTACAGGGCCGGCGTAGTAGCTGACGACGATATTGACCACGACGCCAATCAGCGTGGAAAGCCATTTGCATTTCTGCCCCGGCGGCGGCGGAATGAACGGCAGCGACGGCGTGATGTTGCCGATCGCATCATTCGCGTTGTAGGGCTTGAAGGTGCTGGCATCGTTCTGGCTGACCGAGACTTCGGGCACCTTCAACTGCGTGCCGGCGACCAGCTTGGCGTCGCGATCACCCATGCCATTGGCATCGGCGATGGTGTACCACAGCATGTCGGTACCGTAGACACGCTGGGCCAGGGTGGCGAGGGTTTCGCCCTCCAGCACCATGACCATCGAACCGCCTGCGGTGTACGGCGCACCGCCATTGAGCGTGGTTATCTGCGGGATCGAATAGGTACCGTTGTTGGTCCGGATCGAGCCGCCTTCCTTGATCTCCGCCTGCTGCTTGCCGGCCGCATGGACGAACAGGAAATTCGCCTTGGCGCCGGTGCTGTCCGCCACCTGGGTGAAGACGTTGCTCTCCAGCGTACCTTCGCGGCGCGTCATGATGGTGCCATCGCCCGTGTGGGTATAGGCCTTCACGCGATCGTGCAGCACCCCATAGTTCGTGGGAAGCGGCGTATTTTCGACTTGCTTGATCAGGCGGCCGAAATAATCGTAGGTCAGCGTATTCGTCGTCGCACGATACTTGTAGTACGAACTGCTGCCGGCCACAGTCTTTTCCTGCCAGCTGTCCCAGCCTTCGTACTGGAGGTTGTAGCTATGGGTGTTCCATTCGATATCGGCCGACTTGTAGCGGTAATGCACGAGACGGCCGGCCGCATCGTAGCCACTCCCGCCGGCAGCGGTGGTATAGAAGATCTCGCTCTTGTTGGTCAGTACGCCCAGATCGCTCCACTCGCCGGAGCTGGGTGTATTCATTTCGGGGTCGCGCCAGGTCGGCTGATTCTCACGATGCAGCGTCCGCTGCCAGGTCAGTCGACCATCGGCATCATAGGTCTGCTGTTCGGCCCCGTTCAGCCAGCCGCCGATGCTCATGTCGAATCCGCGGGGGTAACCTTCCTGGTCGAGAGGCGCAGCCACCGATTCGTTGGCCTGATAGTAACTGCGCGTTTCGACGAGTCGGCCTACGGCATCGTAGAAATAGCGCTTGGCGATGCCGTTCTCGGGCGTGCCCACCGTCTGCATGTGGAACTCGTACTCACGCTGGCCGCGCAGGTCATAGACCGAGCGCTGAACCATCGTGGTTTCCTGCCCATACTGATTCGCGCGCCGACGCGCCAGCAGCGTCACACGACCCGCCGCGTCGTACACCTGCTCGTAAGAGTCGAACTGGTTGCTCATCGTCATGGAGATCGTGGTGCCAACGGCGCCTGCCGCACCGGACAACACGCCATTGACGATACGCAGGCGATTCTCGGCATCGTACGTGAACCACTTGTCCTGCACCTGCGGTGGCAGTGGGTTGGAACCGGAAGACGATGTGGTCGCATAGACGGGGCCGGTCTCGCCTGCATCGGAGTACGGCGCGACCTCCATGCCCATGTCGAAGCTGTACGCTGCGCCTTCGGTCTCGCCGCCAATCCCCAAGGGCTGCTCTTCTCCATTGCCCTGGTACGGATAGACCGAAATCACGAAATCGTCGTACTCGGTGGCGCCTTGGCTGTCGGTAGCCGTGATGCGGATCACGATGGTGCCATCGGCGGCTGCATGCGGCGTACCCGAGAACGTCTTGTTGGTCGGGTTGTACGACAACCATCCGGTCGGCGTATCGCTGGACAGGATGGTGTAGCTATAGGTCAAGCCACCGCCTTCAGGATCAACAAACGCGCCTGTCGGGATGGCGTGGGTAAAGAGGACATTTCCTTCGGCCTGCCGATCCTGCAGCGGCGAAAGCAATTGCGGAGGCTGATTCACAGGCTGTGCGCTGATCGTGTAGACGAACTGCACGCTGGCAGTGCCGCCACGCCCATCCACCGCTGAATACGTGACCGTCCAGCTGCCTTGGGTAGTCGGCGCTCCCGTGATGCGTCGATTATTCGGATCGAAACTCAACCCAGGCGGCAGATTGCTGATGCTGTAGCTCAACAGATCGCCATCGGGATCGTTGAAGGCCGGCAGCACCAGAAGTACGTTGCCGCCGACACCTGCAGCCTTGCCTGTAATCGGCACGCTGTTCGGTGCCGTGTTGGCTTGCACCTGGATAGTAAAGGTCCTCGATGTGGATTGACCTCCGTCCGAGGCTTGATAGGTCACGGCCCAGACGCCCGGCACGGTCGGCGTACCGGACAGCAGTCTGTTGCCGGAATTGAAGCTCAATCCGGGCGGCAAGCCCGTCACGCTGTAGGAGAGGACATCACCATTTCGGTCGTAGAACTCCGGCAGCGTAGTGCTGTAGAGCACGTTCTGCTTGATCGACTTGTTTTCGATGATGGCTGCATCGGGTGCGACGTTATTGGTCGACAGGATCTGCATTGTGGTGCTGACGCTTGCACCACTCGGTTCGGTCGCCGTCAGGGTGATCGTGAACACCTGGCCATTCGTGGCGCCAGGCGGTACTTGCCCCGTGATTCTCAACTGCGGTGGATTCGTACCATTCTGGTGCTCGAAGCTCAACCAGGCCGGCAAGCCACTGGCACCGATCCGCAGCGTATCGCCATTGGGATCGGTGAAAACCTGGGACACCGGCACGGTCCAACTGAAGGCATACCCGATGGACGCCTGTACCGTGCCGGGAGACGCCACGACCTGGGGCGGCAGATTCTGCTGTGCCACCAGTTGGACGGTGCGATCGACAAAAGCGCCGCGCGAATCTGTCGCCCGCAGCGTGATCGACACGGTCTGCGTGGAAGGTGGCGTACCCTGCAGGCGGACGCGGCCGCCGGTGGTATCGACACTCAACCAGGCCGGCAAGGCCGGACCTGTCAGACTCAATGCCAACTGCTCGGTGACATCCAGATCTGTGAAATAGTCGGTCGCCGACAGGGTCGCGGCAAAGACCTGACCCACGGTCGCCTTCAGCTCGGTCGAGACCCCCTGCAGCACTTCAGGCACATGGTTCTGCCGGACGCGAACGGTGAAAGTCGTGCTGGCTTGCTGCGCAGGGCTGCCGGCCTCATGAACGGCCAACTTGACGACAAGATCGGTGTCCGGCGTACCTGCAGGCACGTTCGCGGCGAAAATGATTTCGCCCGTCTGCGGATCGCGAGTCGCGGTTAGCCAGGATGGCAATGCTGTGCCATCCCCCTTCGTGATTGTCAGGGTAAGCGCGTCGTTCTCGGCATCACGGAAGATATCGGTGAACAACAGGCGGAACTGCGAAAGCTCACCAGGACGCACACCACGATCACGAGGCGTGGACGCGACCACGGGTGTCTGGTTCGTCGGCGTGACTCCTTGCAGGTTCGGGCCGTAGCCCGACTGGGTCACGACACGACGACGATTGCCGTTCGCATCGTAGTCGTAGCGCAGCTCGAAATTGCGCTTGAGGACGGCTCCGGCATCGTTCACATCGTCCTGGGTGACGCGCAGGATACGATTGTTGCTGTCGTACACTGTCCTCGCGACCGTTTGCACCTGGAGACCATAGACATCGCTGGTCTTGGCGTATTCCATGGTCCGATTGCCGGAAGCATCGTACTCATAGCGGTAAGTCGACGTGGGCTGCCCACTCTGATTTTGCACATCAGAGTTGTATTCCAGCACTTCACGGACTCGACCGTTGCGATAGTAGCTGACCTTTTTCACACCTGGCGTGGTACCCGCAGGCCCGCCGACCGCGACTTCCCGCATCAGCATGCCCGAGAGCGGGTCGTACTCGTAGTCGCTGTCTCGGCCGCTCAGGTTGTCATGATCGATCACGCGGCCGAAGGCGTCGTACTTCCACGACAGGCTGTTGTACTCGATCGCAGCTTCGCTCGCATCAGGCTGGTAGGAGCCGTAACTCAGCACACTGCGCTCCTGCACCTTGCGGCCCATGACGTCGTAACCGTATTCCTGCCACACACCCATCGCGGTCTCGCTGCGGATCACGCGACCCTGGCTGTCGTAGTCGTACTTCGCCGTCGCGTTGAGGGCATTCGTCACGGTGAGACGGTCGCCGTTCTGGTTCAGCAGATAGCTCTGCTGTACATGCCTGGTCCGCGCAGCCCCGTTGGTCAGGAAGTCGCCGATCGAGGTCACGCGGTCGGCGCGATCGAATTCCTGCCAGGTGATGTGCCCCACCCCGTCTTCGACCATTCGCTGGCGACCGAGCACATCATAGGCGTAACGGGTAACGTTGCCGGTCCCATCCGTGACGGCCACCTGCTGACCCACGCTGTCGTAGGCATACTGGCGCAGGTTGCCATTGGCATCACGCGTGCCGACCAGTCGCCCCTGCACGTCGTAATAACGGTGATGCACTGGACGCTGCCAGTTGCCGGCGCCGTTCTCGGCCACCACCCAGGCGAGCGGCCGGGTTTCCTTGACCAACTGGTTCTGGTCGTTGTATTCGAAGTCACTCTGATAGCCGCGCGCATCGACGACACGCGTGAGATTTCCCCAGCGATCGTAGCTCTGCAGCACGGTCGATGTGGTCGCGGCATCGCTCGTATGCGAAGGCAACACCACCTTCGTCGTACGGCCCAAACCGTCGACCGTCATGGCGGTCGAAACTTCCACCGCCGTGCTGGCCGCATCCAGCTTGACCCAATGAGATTCTCTCGTCTGCTGGCCTGCGAGGTTGTAGGCGTACTTGCGGATCGCACCGGTGCTGTTGTCGCTGACGAGCCTGCCAGCGTTGTCGTAGGTGTACAGCAGCGTGCCCTGGATGCCTTCGTAGGCCTTGCTGATGATTTCGCCGAAGGCGTTGTAGGTGGCGACCTCGAACTGGTCCGTGCCCAGCAGCGTCACGCCATCGAGCGTCATCCGGCGCTGCTTGGCGCTGGTCTGCCGCCCCGTCTTGTCGTAGGTGTAATCGCGATGGACGACGGTGTCGTTGTTGCCGTCGGAACGGCGGTGGCGGGTCCAGCTGTGGGTCAGCTTGTCGGTGTTGTCGTAGTGCGACCACGTGCGGTCGCCGAGGCCGTTCTGGCTCATCACCACGCGGCCGAGGGCGTCGTAGACGCTCAGCGTGACCTGGTCCCGTGCGTTGTCGATCGCAGGCGGATTGACCCCGTCGTGGCCATTGGCGTGGCGTCGCGCGGCGATCAGGCGGCCCAGGCCGTCGTAGGCCATGGTGGTGTAAGGCGAGCGGGTGACGTACAGGCTCGACGAGGCGAGATTGGTCGCGCTGCTGGCCTGCAGCGCGGCATCGGCCGTGTCGGTCAGCACCTGGCGCGAGGGCTCTCGCACCGAGGCCACCTGGCCCAGCACGTTGTAGGTCGTGGTGGTGGTTCCGGTCGCGTTGGTCAACGTGGTGACGCGATCCTCGGCGTCGTAGCCGTAGCTGCTGGCGAGGAGCTGTTGCTGGACGTTGCCGTCGGTCCCGCGCACATGACGGACCAGGGTTTCCGAGGACTTGCGGCCCAGGATGTCATAGGTCCACTGCGTCTCGCGGTTGTAGCCGGTGGCGGGATCGCCTGCCGCAGGCGCGGCCGGCGGCGTGCTCGTGGACAGACCGAGGCTGCCGGTGTAGTTGCTCTGGACAGGCGCACCCGGGCTGTTCGAGGGCGCGTTGCGCACCGCGACGGCGCGGGCGTACTCGATCGTCTTCAGCACCTCGCCGGTGGCGCTGTACTGCATCTCGGTCATGTAGCCTTCGGCATCGACCACATGGGTCATGCGGCCAGCCTGGTCGTAATAGCGATAGGTCTCGGCCCAGAAGCCGCCACCGGCCTGCGGATCGGTCGAGCCGGACTGCAGCACCTTCTCGCGCACCACTTCGCCGTAGGCGTTGTACTCGTAACGGGTGGTCGGCGTGCCACTGCTGAGGATGCTGGTGTCGTCGAGGTTGCGGTACTCGACCGCCGACAGCCTGACTTCGATCTTCTCGCCGCGCTGGTTGTAGTCGGTGAAGATGAAGCGATTCTGGGCGTTGTTGTTGTCGATACCGGCCTGGACCTGCGCCCAGATGATTTCCTTGCCGGCCTGCCAGTTGGCGCTGCTGAAGGCCGATCCGGTGGTGATCAGCTTGGCGGCATAACGCAGCAGGCGGACCTGTTCGCCGTAGGCGTTGTACAGATACGTGGTGACGTTGTGTTCCTGGTCGACTTCGGCCGACACGCGACCGAAGCCATCGTAGATCTTGTAGCTGTAGTGGTTGTTGGCGTCCTTCTGCACCACGGCATTGCCGAGTGCGTCGTAGGTGATTTCCACCGTCGGCGCGGGGCCGCTGTAGACGATCTCGCCGCTGTAGTAATCCAAGCTGCCCGGATGCGGCAGCGTGGTCTTCACCAGCCGGCCGACCTTGTCGTAGTCGTAACGCGTCGTGCGCTTGCCGCTGGCGTTGTCGGCGTCCTCGGTCTTGCTGGCGAGCTGCCCCAGTGCGTTGTAGGCATAGCGCGTCACCACCGAACGAAGGGCGACCGACAGCATGCCCTGCGCGGTGATGCCGTAGACCTCGGCCTCCGGGCTGATGTCTGCGGTTTTGCGACCGGCGGCATCGTACTGGTAGGTCCACACCGCACCGGCACGGTCGGTGCGGGTAAGCATGCGGTCCGCGCCGTCGTAGGTGAAGGTCTCGCTGCGATTCAGACCATCGGTGCGCGCGGTGAGACGACCGGCGGCGTCGTAGGTGTTCGTCACCTTGCGGATATCGGCAGCGGCCTGCGTGCGCGCCCAGGCGGTGACGCCGGCGGTGTCGATCGTGATGTTGTTCGGACGCACGCCATAGCTGCGCGTCTCGATCACCTGGCCAACGGCGTCGTAACGCTGCTCGCTGACTGCGCCGGTGGCATCCACCACGAAGCGGGTCTGGCCGACGCTGTCGAGCAGGTATCGGGTCGTGCGCTTGTCGGTCTGGCTCGACAGGGCTGCGACCAGCTGGCTGTCGGTCTGGCCCGGCGCATAGGCGATGGTCGCGCCGTAGCGGGTTTCGCTGATCGTCCGGCCGGCACCGTCGTAGGCACGCTCGGAGACGGTCCACTGGCCGAAATTGCGCTGCAACGCGAAGCGCACCTGGCCGGCGGCATCGTAGACCTGCGCCTCCATCCGCGCGGTCGATTCGTTGGCCGTGACGAAGGCAGCGAAATCCGAGTATTTTGCCTGACCGGCGAGCAGTCGGTTGGTCAGCGTGGCGTCCCCGGAGATGAACTGCGAGGCATAGCGACGCGTCGTCACCAGGCGACCGGCGCCGTCGTACTCGTAGTGCGTGACGTAGGCCGCGCCGTCGTAGACGAACTGCAGCTGGCCGGCGGCGTCGTAGACGCGGAACTCCTGCTGGTAGCCCTTGCTCCACGCGCCGAGCGGTTCGAGCTGGAAGTCGAGCTGGTGGACGGTCACCGCATCGCTGAGGATCGCCGAGTCGAAGCGGGCATCGAACTTGCGCACTGCGGCCACCTGGCCGGCGGCGTTGTACCAGGTGCGGGTGAACGCACCGGTGGCATCGATGCTGTAGATCTGCCTGCCGCTGTTGTCGTAGACGACACGGCTGGTGTTGCCATTGGCGTCGGTCACCGACAGTCGACGGCCTGCGCCGTCGTAGGTGTAGGTCTCGGTATTCCCCAGGCCGTCGACCTTGGCGATCACCTGCCCGGCGGCGTTATAGCGGTAGGACTCGCTGGCGACGGCGTTGCCGTTGAGGATGGCGAGGTTGTCGACAGACAGGCTAGCACCACTGACGCCCGCCTCACTTGTGCCATGGATTAAGAGCTTGAAAGGCCCATAGGCTGCTGACGTGACAGCGCGGTCGATCCGATAGCCGCTGTCGCGACCCTGCCCCTTCGCATAAACGAAGGTGGTTATTGATGTCGATGTGGTCTCAATCTCGACCACATAGGTCGTGCTGTTACTCAGCGCGCCGAGATCGTTGAATGTAACAGTTCCTTCCGGCGTCCCTCGATACGCGTAAAGCCGTCCATTCGCAACATATACACCCTCGTTGCCGAAGTTGTTCGCAGTGTTTCGCAATGCAAAGAGAAGATTATTATTGCCCTGATCCGGGCCCGTGGCGATTTCGGCGCGAAACCCCCGGTTTTCCGCCAGCGTGTAATTGTCCAGACTCCATACCTGCGGCCAGTTGGTGCCGCCACCGGAGGGAACCCGATTGAAAACAATGCGGCCATTCTCGATCTTTGCACCGTTATTGCCCAGCGGATCGAGCAGGCTAAGGTCCAGTCCCGGGATGGTCTTGTTGTCGAACCCCGTACTCCACGGTGCGACTGTCGACGCCGCGCCGGCCGCCGCCGCGATGTCGGCATCGGTTGCCGTGCCCGCGTCCAGCTTGGCGGCCAGCGCCGGCGTCAGCGCAATCGCGTTCCGATAGGTGTGGCGCGACAGCAGGCGGCCAGCGCCGTCGTAGTTCGATTGCGTCACGTAACCCAGCGCGTCGATCGAATACCGCAACTGGCCCGTACCGTCGTACACCATGCGACTTGTGTGACCGTTGGCATTGGTGACCGAGACCCGGCGACCGGCAGCGTCGTAACGGTAGGTCTCGGTGTTGCCCAGGCCATCGACCTTGGCGATCAGCTGACCTGCGGCGTCGTAGCGGTAGGACTCGCTGGCGACGGCATTGCTGTTGAGGATGGCGAGATTGTCGACGAAGAGGCTCGCGCCGCTGACATTGGCTTCCGTCGTCCCATGGATCAGGAACTTGAATGAACCGTATGCGGCCGAGGTCACCGCACGGTCTACTCGCCAGCCGCTGTCGCGCCCCTGGCCCTTTGCGTAGATGAAGGTCGTGATCGACGTCGACGTCGTCTCGATCTCGACGACATAGGTCGTGCTGTTGTTCAGGCCACCAAGATCACTGAACGAGTGACCACCTTCTGCGGTCCCCCGGTAGAGCTGCAGGCGACCATTCTGGATCGCGATGCCTTCGTTACCGAAGTTGTTGGCCGTGTTGCGCAAGGACAACAGGAGACTGTTGTTGGTCTGCGTCGCATCCGTCGTGATTTCCGTACGGAACGTCCGGCCCTCGGCGAGCGTGTAGCTGTCCACGCTCCACAACTGCGGCCAGTTGGTGCCGCTGCCAGAGGGAACACGGTTGAACACAACCCGGCCATTTTCGATTCGGCCGCTGTTGTTGCTCAGCGGATCGAGCAGACTCAGATCCAGCCCCGGAATCTTCTGGCCGTCGAACCCGGTACTCCAGGGCGCAACCGTCGACGCCGCACCTGCGGCCGTCGCGATGTCGGCATCGGTTGCCGTGCCTGCGTCCAGCTTGGTCGTCAATGCCGACGTCAAGGCAACAGCATTGCGATAGGTGTGGGTCGACTGCAGTCGACCCGCACCATCATGGTTCGACTGCGTCACGTAGCCCAGCGCGTCGATCTGGTAGCGCGCATGGCCGCTGGCATCGTACACAGTCCGCTGGCGCTGTGCCGTGGCGGCGTTCGCTGTCGTGAACGACGCAAAATCCGCTTCCGTCGCCGTTCCGGCGAACAGCTTGTTGGTGAACGTGCCATCACCCCAGAACGGGGGCACATACGCAATCGTGGACAGCGCGCGGCCCACGCCGTCGTATCGCATCTCCTGCAGCTGGCCCATGCTGCTGTAGATGAAGCGCACCCGGCCCGCCGCATCGTGGATCCGGTAGTTCGCCTGGTCGGCTTCCGTCCACGCCAGCTGCCCGTCCAGGCTGCCGATGGTCGTCGCATCGCTCAGGGCCGCCAGCGCGGCGGCCGAGAGCCGCGTCGCGAACGTGCGGCTGGCGACAACGCGATCGGCGCCATCGCGCCAGACGCGCGTGTAGGCACCGGTACCATCGATGGTGTAGGTCGCGCGACCTGCGGCGTCATACACCGTGCGCTGGGTCTGCGCCGTGCCGGCATTCGCGCTCACGAATGCACTGAAGTGCGCGTCCGTCGCCGAGCCGCCCGACATCGCCTGGACCGTGTTCTCATCGACCGTGAAGTGCGCTGCATACGCCATCGTCGCGAGCACGCGACCTGCGCCGTCGTAACGCGTCTGCGTCAGCTGCGCCGCATACGGGCGGGTCAGCATCGAACCGACCGCCCTCACCGTGTACACCTGCCGCCCCGCTGCGTCGTACACGAAGTTGGTGTATTCGTCGCCATCGGCCGCGACCACCATCGACTCCAGCTGCACCGCAGTGGTGGCATCGGTGATCGTCGCCAGATTCAGCGGGGTGACGGCCTTGCGCACCACGACCACTCGATCCGATGCATCGTAGCGGTAACGGGTATACGCGCCGATCCCATCAATCGTGTACTGCATCCGCCCCGCAGCGTCGTACACGCGACGCTCGCCCTGCGCCGTCGCCGGATTCGCGGCGACGAACGCGGCGAGGTCGGACTCCACGCCGTTGCCGCCGGCGATCTTGCCCGCCGTGGTCAGATCCAGCAT
>NZ_JBHTIF010000006.1:0-121069 GCF_042677005.1 Lysobacter brunescens
GTCGCGCCGCCCGTGGCCGCACCTGCGCCGGCCGCACCCGCACCCGCTCCGGCTCCGGCTGCGCCGCCTGCAGCACCCGTCGCCGCTGCTCCCGCTCCCGCACCTGCCCCAACGCCTGTCGAGGCCCCTGCCGCCGCACGCAGCACGGCCTTCTCGCACTGGCTGCGCCCCGGCGCACTCACCGGCCGCGCCCGCTACCGCCACGGCAGCGGCCCGGAGCTGTACATCGACTTCGGCCAGCGTCAGTACTACGGCCCGGCCACGCTCAAGCCGCTGGCCGAGTATTTCTCCGCGACCGTCGGCCTGCGCGATTTCGAACAGCTCGACGACAGCGCCTGGCAGAGCGCGGTCGCGTCGCTCGGCGCCGCGCAGTCGCTGACCCGCCTGCAGTGGTACGGCGGCCTGCTCGCCGGTGAAGGCAAGATGCTGCCGGGCTACAGCCCCGATGGCCGTTTCACGCTCAGCAAGTGGCCAGAAACCGAACGCGAATACCCCCGCCACTTCCGCATCGCCACCGCGATGATGAAGGGCCCGTCGACCATCGCCGAAATCGCCGCCGCCAGCAGCGTGCCGGCCGAGGACGTGATCGACTTCATCAACGCCAACCTGACCACGGGCTTCGCGGAGCCGGCCAGCGAAGGCGGCGATCCGCCCGCCGACAAGGCCAGCGGCGGCCTGCTGGGTCGACTCCGCGGGCGCTGAGCGCCCGTCCAGACGGCAGATGAACCGGGACATGTCGTCCCGGTCATCCCGCGTTCCTTGCCGCCCTGCAGCGGTCCGGGGACAATACGCGGATGGCCGTCTCAGTCCCCTCCGTTCCCATCGATGGCGCCCGTTATCCGCGCCTGTCCCGCATCCAGTACCCGGCCGACCTGCGCCGGTTCGACGAAAGCGAACTCCGCGCCGTCGCCGATGAACTGCGTGCCTACCTGATCGAATCCGTGGGCAAGAGCGGCGGCCACTTCGGCGCCGGCCTCGGCGTGATCGAACTCACCGTCGCCCTGCACTACCTCTACGACACCCCGAACGACCGCCTGGTCTGGGACGTCGGCCACCAGACCTATCCGCACAAGATCCTGACGGGTCGCCGCGACGTCATCCACTCGGTCAAGCAGAAGGACGGCGTGGCGCCGTTCCCCAAGCGCGAGGAAAGCGAATACGACACCTTCGGCGTCGGCCACTCGTCCACCTCGATCTCCGCCGCGCTGGGCATGGCCATCGCCGCCGCGCGCGCGGGCAGCGACCGCCGCGTCGTCGCGGTGATCGGCGACGGCGCGATGACCGCCGGCATGGCCTATGAAGCGTTGAACCACGCCGGCGGCATGGACGACGAGCCGAACCTGCTCGTCATCCTCAACGACAACCAGATGTCGATCAGCGAGAACGTCGGCGGGCTGACCAAGATGCTCGGCCGCATGACCGGCAGTCGCACGCTCAACGCGATCCGCGAAAGCGGCAAGAAACTGCTCGGCGACAAGCGCACCAGCAAGTCCGCGCGTTTCGTGCGCCGCTGGGAAGAACACTGGAAGGGCATGTTCGTGCCGTCCACGCTGTTCGAGGAAATGGGCTTCCACTACACCGGCCCGATCGACGGACACGATGTCGGCGCGCTGGTGTCGACGCTCAAGCTGCTGAAGACCATGAAGGGTCCGCAGCTGCTGCACGTGATGACCACGAAGGGCAAAGGCTACGACCTCGCCGAAGGCGACCAGATCGGCTATCACGCCGTGTCGCCGTTCGATCCCGAAAAGGGTCTCGTCTCGAAGCCCGGCGCGAAGAAGCCGACCTACACCGACATCTTCAGCGACTGGCTGTGCGACATGGCCGCCGCCGACCCGCTGCTGCTGGGCATCACCCCGGCGATGCGCGAGGGCTCGGGCCTGGTGCGCTTCAGCAAGGAATATCCGGACCGCTATTTCGACGTCGCGATCGCCGAGCAGCACGCGGTGACGCTGGCCGCCGGCATGGCCTGCGAAGGCGCCAAACCGGTCGTCGCGATCTACTCCACGTTCCTGCAGCGCGCCTACGACCAGCTGGTCCACGATGTCGCCACGCAGAACCTCGACGTGCTGTTCGCGATCGATCGCGGCGGCGTGGTCGGCCCCGACGGCGCCACGCACGCCGGCAACCTCGACCTCAGCTTCCTGCGCTGCGTGCCGAACATGGTGGTGATGGCCCCCGCCGACGAGAACGAATGCCGGCAGATGCTCACCACTGGCCACAAGTACGCAGGCCCGGCGGCAGTGCGCTACCCGCGCGGCACCGGTCCCGGCACGGCGATCCAGCCCTCGCTCGACACCCTGCCGATCGGCAAGGCCGAGCTGCGTCGCCAGGGGGCGCAGAACATGGGCGCGCGCATCGCCCTGCTCGCCTTCGGCGCCGTCGTGCCGGCCGCGCAGCAGGTCGGCGACGCGCTCGACCTCACCGTCGTCAACATGCGCTTCATCCGCCCGATGGATCGCAGCCTGATCCTCGAACTGGCGAAGACCCACGACGGCTTCGTCACCCTCGAAGACAACGTCGTCGCCGGCGGTGCCGGCTCGGGCGTGGCGGAACTGCTCGCCGCCGAAGGCATCGCCCTGCCGATCCTGCACCTCGGCCTGCCCGACGCCTTCCAGCACCACGCCAGCCGCGAACAGCTGCTCGCCGAGGCCGGGCTGGATGCCGACGGCATCCGCGCCGCCGTGCTGCAGCGCTGGCCTGCGCTGGTCGCCCCGCCCGCCGCACGCGCGGCGGGTTGATGCCGCCCGCCATCACGCGCGTCGCCGCCGCGGGCGCGCTGCTCGCGCTTGGCGGACTCGCGGGCTGGTGGATCGGGCGTTCCGCACCCACGCGCCCGATCGAAGCACCGGCGCCCGCCCCGGGCGCCGCCGCGCCCGTGTCGACCCCGCGCGCCGCGCCCCCGCTGTCGCTGCCGAACACCCGCGTGCACGCGGTGCCCAATACCGCGACGGGACGCCGCTACGAGGTCTGGGTCGACCTGCCGCCGTCCTACTTCGAGAACGACAGGCCCTATCCCGTCGTCTTCACCACCGACGCCGACTACGGCGTGCCGCTGATCCGCAGCCTGCGCCGCCGGATCGGCGCGAAAGGCCGCAACCTCGAAGACTTCGTGCTGGTTGGCCTGTCCTACGGCATCGGCGAGCAGTCGATGCCGAGCAAACGGCGCGACTACACGCCGACGAATCCCTTCGCACGCCCCGGCACGCAGTCGTCGAACGCCTACAGCCGCGACGATACCTACGGCGAAGCCGCCGCCTACCGCGACTACATCGAGCGCGACGTGTTCCCGTTGATCGCGATGCAGTACCGCGTGGACATGCGGCGCAAGGTCTACGTCGGCCACTCGCTCGGCGGCCTGTTCGGCAGCTACGTGCTGCTGACCAAGCCGTCGATGTTCAGCCACTACATCCTCGGCAGCCCGTCGCTGTGGTTCGACCGTCGCGTGATGTTCGATGTCGAAGCCGCATACGCCCGGCGCCACCAGGACCTGCCGGCCGACGTGTTCCTGTCGATCGGTGCCTACGAAACGCGCGGATCCGGCCCGCGCCACATGGGCACCGACATGGTCGGCGACATGACACGCTTCGAGCAGGTGCTGCAGTCACGCCGTTATCCCGGGCTGCGTATCCGCTCGGAAATCCTGCCGGGCGAAGACCATCTCACCGTGCTGCCGCGCACGATCACCCACGGCCTGCTGTGGGCGCTGCCGGGCACCGGTCCCTACACCGGCAGCTGAGCGCCGCGCGGCGTCTCAGCCATCGGCCCGGCGGATTTCCTCCGCGATCAGGCGGGTCAGCGCAGGCGAATAGAGACCCTGCCGGGCGTCGGCGGTGAACGCAGCGCCCAGCGCGCCCGCGAACTCTTCCGCGACGCATTGCGGATCGAACACCAGGCCGCCTGCGGCCTCGGCGAGGTCCGCCGCCAGATGGAAGGCGAGCGGATGCGCGCGATTGGGAAAATGCAGCTGATGGGTCAGGCCTTCCACGCGCTGCGACAGGGCACCGTCGAAACGCGCCCGGCGCGGCCCGGGATACATCTCCGCCCACACCTCGCCGTCGTGATGCACTTCCCAGCACGGACTGGCTTCGCCGCAGGTGTCCGTCGCGAACCGCATGCCCTCGGGCAAGGCGGGATGCGGCTC
The DNA here is from genome assembly GCF_042677005.1 of Lysobacter brunescens. Classification (NCBI taxonomy): domain Bacteria; kingdom Pseudomonadati; phylum Pseudomonadota; class Gammaproteobacteria; order Lysobacterales; family Lysobacteraceae; genus Lysobacter; species Lysobacter brunescens. The sequence goes on from NZ_JBHTIF010000006.1 coordinate 4,145, forward strand.
ACGGTTGAAACGCTCCGCAATGTCCCGCGACAGGCTTGGCACCAACACGATCAGATCGAAACTCATGGATCGAAACTCATCGGCTTTGCCCTCCACGGGCCTGGTTCACTCCATGATCGATAGCGCAATCCGCGCTGCCACCGGATCACGCTGGCCGGAATTCATTCGAAGAGGATCGATTTCGAACCCGCGAACTCAGGGTTCCTCGACCATGTAGCCCTTGGCCGCCAGGGCTGCGAGATAGCCGTCCGGCGACAGCAGATCGGCGGTCGACAGCAGTGCGAAGGTGCTGCGGTTGCGCGCGAGTGCCGCTTCGGCGGCATCCAGCCAGCTTTTGCGCACGCGTGCCTCCATGTCCGTGATGCCCGCCTTGCGGGCGAGCGCCGAATTCGTGAATGCGTCGCGACAGGCAGCCCACTGGGTGTTGCGCGCCTGCAGGTCGCGCAAGGCCTCCACGTCGCCCTGCGCCCACGCGTTGGCGCGGGTCGTCATCAGCCCGAGGTCGCCTTCGATGCGCGAGAGCGTGCGCTCGAAGCACGCGGTGTCGTCGAGGGTCGTGCGCTGGAATTCCTTCAACAGCACCTTCGGGTTCTCGATCTTGATCACGACCTTCGGATCGGTCGTCTTCACATCATGACGGCGGGCCAGCTTCGTCACGGTCTCGCTGATCACGCTGTCCAGGGTCAGCCCGGACCGGTTGATCGCCTTGCCATAGAGTTCCATCGCGGCGAACAGCGGACGCATCTCCTCCACGCCCTTGTCCGAACCGATGTAGCGCTGCTTCAGGACCTGCCAGCGCGCGTACTGCGCCGGCGGGATGATGTCGCTCAGGGTCTTCTCGTCCGGGTTCTTGCGGGCCTTCAGCAGCGAAGGCAGCAGCAGCAAACCCTTGAAGAAGCCGACATCCGCATCCAGCGACACGCTCGCGGGCAGCAGCAGTTCCTGCGACTCCGACAACCGGCGCTCGACCTGCGCGGTATCCCAGTCCATGCGCTTGGGCAGCGGGCTCTGCGTGCCCAGGATCCACATCACGTTCCCGCCCCGGGTCACCTTCCACAACCCCGGCCCCGGCTGGCGCCCGCTGACCACGATCGCCTCCAGGCTCTGCAGCGACGGGTCGTCGGCGCTGGTCTTCAGCTCCCCATCCTCCCCGACCGGCTCCGGCGGCGGCGTCTGCGCCAGGACCGGCGAAGCACAGGTGACAGCGAGCAGGCAGGCGGCGAGCATCGCGAGCGGACGAGGGGTCATCGGCGAATCCAGCAAGGGGGGGACGGGGACGCGAAGTGTCCAACAAAAAAACGTGACGCGCGCCGGACTTCCGCCTCCGCGTTCAGCCAATCGTGGGCTTGGCTGAGCGGCCCTTTGGATACGCACTCGCATCGCAGCCAGATGCACCAACCCTTGTCGCCCGGATAAGCGCAACGCGCGCATCCGGGAGGAACGGATGCAGGCCTCCCCGGCAGTCCCCGGTGCGGCCTTCGGCCTTACCCGAGCGATCTGCCTTCCGATGAATCCGAAACTTCTTCTGGTGCATAGAAACGGACGACCGGATCGCCGTCGCGATCATTGACCAACACGAGTCGTGCGCACTGGGGGCAGTGAATCAGCCTTTCGGAAACGAGCACCAATCTGGAGACGACGCCTTCTCCGTCCATGCCATCGAAATCCTGTTCGAACCATTCCTCCGGCACGACATGCGAGATGCCCGCACCACAGAACAGGTTCTTGTGCAGTCTGTTTCCACACAGGCATGTGACCCACGAACCCATGAAAACCCCCATCGCAATGGATCGAGCACCCCGGACGCCGGCATCACCTGCGCCCGAGTGAAGCTTACGCGTCGCGGCCATCGAACGGCACATCGCATTTCCAGCAAATGCCCCCTGCCCCACAGCAAGAATAACGTCGTCCTGGCGCAGGCCGGGACGCAGCCCTTTAATTGAGCCGATTGGAACCACCGTCTTCCACGAAGATCTCATAGGCAGATGGGTGATCCTGTTCACTTGCAGATCTCGCTACATCCATTGGCGCTGTCGTTTCATCAAGCGCCATTCGTTGACTCGGGCGCCGCGACAACGGCACTGGGATCCCCCGACACCACAGAACAGGACTTCATCATGTTGCGGTCATATTCACGCTACCTTTCACTATTGCTGCTGGCCGCAGCGATAGCGACAACGCCGGGGCTTGCCTCCGCCCAGAAGATCAAAGGCTTCTCCGACGGACGAACGGCTGCACCGCTTCGCCCTGCCACGCGGCCGGTCACCCAACCCAAGACCACGAACGCCGATGGCAAGAATTGGATGCGGGATCACGTGCAACGGCGAAGCAAAGAGCAGATTTCGCGCTTCTTGCCGAAAAAAATGACTCCGAGAGAAATCGATGCGATCCTCAACACGAGGATCGTCGGTGGTACCGACGCATCCCCCAGCGACAACCCGTTTCAGGTTGCATTGCTGGATAAAAGCATCAGCAACAATTTCAACGCACAGTTCTGCGGCGGGACGTTGATCAGTGCCAACCATATCGTCACCGCAGCGCATTGCAGTGACTTCGTGACCGCGGCGAATGTTCAAGTGCTTACGGGAGCCCGTCGGCTCGACGGCACCGGGGTTCGCCGCAACGTCGTCCGTATCACGATCCATCCCAGCTGGAATCCCAAGACGTACGATAGCGATGTTGCCGTATGGCAGCTCGCCACCGGGACGTCAGGAATTCCGTTTGCAACCCTGGCAACAGAGGATGGCCCTGTCGGCGCCAACTTGCTCGCCACTGGCTGGGGCGCGATAAGCCAGGGCGGTGCTGGATCGATCAATCTGCGGCGGGTGCTATTGCCCCTGATCGATCGCGGCAACTGTAACGACGCCAATTCCTATAACGGTCAGATCACCTCGAACATGCTATGCGCTGGCCGCGATTCCGGCGGTATCGATACGTGCCAAGGCGACTCCGGTGGCCCGCTTACCCGTGGCATCGGCAGCTCGACCCTGACCGGAATCACCAGCTGGGGCATCGGCTGCGCGCAACCCAATCTATTCGGTGTTTACACGCGGGTGTCTTCTCCGTCGATACGGAATTTCATTATCAACGCGGCGGGACTCGGTTCGACGATTCCAACAAATCGACCGATGACCCCTGAGTTGAGCGGCTTGTGGTATCAACCCGAAACGTCGGGTCAAGGTTTCTACATCGAAATCAGGCCGGAGCAATCGATCGTGTACGGCGGCTGGTACACGTATGCCGGCGCAGGCTCCGCATCATCGGAGAAAAACAGCGAATCGGGACCTCGGCATCGCTGGTTCAGCGTTTCAGCGCCGTTCTCGTACGGCCAGACGTCAAGCAGCATGATTGTCTATCGCAACACGGGTGGCAACTTCGACGCACCTCCGATCACCAATGCGGTTGCTGTCGGCACGGCCACACTGTCGTTCCAGAGCTGCACCTCCGGCAGGTTCGACTATGAAATCAATCTCGACGGAACTGCCCGCACTGGTTCGATTCCGCTGTCACGACTCGGGTCCGCACAGTACTGCGAGCAGGGTTGGACGCCGACGTTCAGCTTCAGTCAGCAAGGCATCAGCCCCGCGCTCGAGGGCGCGTGGTACGACCCGAACACCTCTGGCCAAGGCTTCCAGTTCGCGTTCCTGCCGCAAAACGGCAATCTCGCCTCGATCGCCTGGTTCACTTACGATATCAACGGCCAGTCTTCCGGAAGCGATGGGCAGCGCTGGTACACGGTAGCGGGCACTTATACGCCGGGTAGTCCGCACGCGTTCAATCTGCCGATCTATCAGAACAGCGGCGGCAACTTCGACGCAGCACCGATCACAACAGCGGTGCAGGTCGGAACCGCTACGCTGTCTTTCTCAAGCTGCTCTGCGGCAACGTTGACGTACAACATTCCTGGCCGGCCCAGTCGCACGATTTCATTGTATCGACTCACTGGCGGCGCCAACTGTCAGCCGTAACCGCGCATCACGGCGATGGGTCCGCCCGGACCCATCGCTGCGCAGTTTTTCCGCGCAGCAGCCTGTCGAAGGAACCATCCTGCAACCTGATCATCCTTGTTTCTCAGCCGTCGGTCGCACGAACCGAGCCTGCCTGCCCGAAGGATGCGGCCACCTGACGATGGTGAATTGGCTCCTGGGCATCAACGCTGTGCAGTTCCAGTTTACCTGTCGATGACGGAGTTCATCGCCAGCTACGGAACAGAGGCCAAGTGCCATCGCGCGCTGCAGAAATGGCGCAGGCCCAAGGGCTTCCGCTACCCCAAGTGCGATGGACGCACTCGTTCACGTTTCAGGCCCGTCGGCCTACCACCAGTGCAGCGGGTGCAGGCACCAGACCACCCTGACCGCCGGGACGATGTGTCGCGCATCGCGCGCAGGCACGTCAATTTTTGTAGCCCGGGTAGAGCGCAACGAAACCCGGGAGGAAGTAACACGAACCGTCACGAAGTCCCCATGTGCGCCTTCGGCCTTATCCGGACGAATGGCTTCGCGGAGGCAATGCTGCTAGCCAAAGGGCCGACGACGGCCATCAAAGGCGCAACGATGCCGATCACAGCGCCGATGATGCCTCTCGAAGAGGCAACGTTGCCCGTCGAAGGGCCGTTATTGGCCCTCGAAGGGACAAGGTCGGCCGTCAAAAGGCCGGTGTTGGCCCTCGAAGCGTCAACGCCGCCCATCAAAGGGCCGACGATGCCCTCGAAGGGGCAGGAAGTTGCCGGTCGAAGGGGCAACGATGCCCCCCAGGGCGCAACGCTGCCAGTGGAAGGGACAACGACGGCTCTAGAACGGGGAACGTTGCCGGTGAAAGGGCCAACGATGGCCGTCGAAGGGGCAACGTTGCCCGTCAAAGGGCCTGCGGCGGCCCTCGGAGGAGCAACGCCGCCCATCAAAGGACCGACGACGGCCCACGAAGGGGCAACGTTGCCGGTCGAAGCGAGGGTGGCATTCGACAGGCGCGGTGCTGTCAGGTGTCCTGTGCTTGCCGGGCCCTACTGCGCGCAGCGCCGTCGCTCACTTCTTCAACGCTGCGACGATTTCCGACACGCCAAGTCCCAGTTCGAGTTGAAGGCGTACGTATTCGCGCTCCTTGCGCGACAGGTTGCGCCCCATTTCGATCCGTACATCCTCGGCCTCCAGAATGCGCAGGAGCCTGGGCATCGCCGAGCCTATGGCGTCCGGCCCATAACCTGCCTCGCGCAAAGCCGCAGTCAGAAGGGCTTTAATGTCCATGTGGCTTCCAGATCTGTCGAGGTGCTGCATTGTGTACCAACGGGCACGTGCGCGGCTTGAGACGCATGCGCAGGACACGTGATTCGCCCACCCATCGGCTTCAGTCGTGCCACGACGACAGGGCGCGACCGTCCGGGCCGGTCGGCAGGCCCTTCAGCAGGAAGCCGACCTTCCCATGCGAACCAGCGGAACGGACCCAGCCGTTGATCTGCAACCTGTAGGGTGGTGGTGAGCGCAGCGAACCCCACCATTCGGGAGCATCAAGCACGGCACCGGCTCGAACATGCCAGCGTCTCTCGCTTCGACACGCACGACCTGCGCTGCACCGCCACCGGCTCGGCATTGGTGGGGTTCGCTGCGCTCACCGCCACCCTACGAGACTCCCGGGCGCAGACACCGCCTGCGCCCGGGTGAGGCTCACGCTGCTGGCACGTCGAGCGGCACCAGCCGGTCATCCTCGTCGTAGCGCAGACCGCAGAGCATCGCGGCCATGCCGCGCAGTGCTGCTTGCGGGCTGGCGCCGCTGGCTTCGCACAGGGCGATGAACTGGGGCAGGACTTCGACCAGCAGGACGTTGGACGGCTGGAACTTCGGCTTGGGCTTGGACATGACGGACCTCCGTTTCGCCTGACGCCCGGAGTGGACGCCGTTGGCGATTCAGAGGCGCATCGCGCGCAGGCGCGTCAAGGTTTGCACCGCAACTTGCCTCGACCTTGACGCGCCGAGCACGGTGCGAGAATGGGAGGACAACGGTGGGCACATCACGACAATCTGTCAGCTGCCAGATTTTGCAGTTGTAGGGCGCATAAGCCGAAGGCGTCATGCGCCGTCAAACGTTGCCGATGTCCGAGACTCAAAACGGTGCATGACGCTTCGCTTATGCACGTTACAACAGCGCATGCGCCTTACGGCCTTTCATCCGGCGGGTGCACGATCCGCCTTACGCAGGGAATTCACACGCCACATGGGTCACGGCCTTGGAGAATGAACCCGCCCCCTTTTGCCCTGGCAGTCGCAGATTGTGATCCGGGGCCAAGTCAGGGTGCTGGGCTGGGCCGTTGTAGATCAGCAGCAAAGTGATGTAGAGTGATGCACCTAATTCGAGACCCTGTCTATGGCCGCAAGACGAGGACGGAAACCTACTGGCAAACCGCGGACAGTGCGGATCACGGCCAGCCTTCCACCCGATATTTGCGCAACGCTGCAGGGCATAGCCAAGCAAAAAAAAGTATCGGTCGCCTGGGTCATCCGGGATGCGGCCGAGAAGTACGTCGCCGATCAACGGCCGTTAGTCGGTAGGGAACAGCCATGAATTTTATTGAGAATGAGACCGCACAGAAGTTGCGGGGTGGCTACTACACGCCAGATGACTTGGCCGCATTCCTGTGTGAATGGGTGATGGAGATCGAACCTAGGCGGGTTTTGGAACCCAGCTGTGGAGATGGTGTGTTCCTGGGGGCACTCCGCCAAGTCGGCGCGCCCGAAGACTTGGCCATCACTGCGATCGAGCTGGACGAAGTGGAAGCTGTCAAGGCAAAGCGAAGGGTCGAGGAAATTGGACTGAAGGCAGGAAATATCCATTCGACGGACTTCCTATCTTGGGCGCTGGATATGACCGGCAAGGCGGAAGGGACTTTCGATGCCGTAATCGGCAACCCCCCTTTCGTTCGTTATCAGTATTTGCCGCAACCCTTCCAGCAGAAGGCCGAGCAGGTCTTTCGTGAGTTGGGGCTGCCGTTCACCAAGCACACCAACGCCTGGGTGCCTTTCATCTTGGCCAGCATGCGAATGCTGCGGCCGGGCGGTCGGCTGGCCATGGTCGTGCCAGCTGAAATCATACATGTGATGCATGCACAATCGTTGCGCTCGTACTTGGGCGAGGAATGTAGCCGTCTGGTTATCGTCGATCCCGAGAAACTGTGGTTCGATGGAACCTTGCAGGGCGCGGTACTGCTGATGGCCGAAAAGCGGCAGGACGAGAAGGCCAAAGCCCAAGGCCTTGGGATCTACGAGGTCAAGGATCGCGAGTTCCTTCGCGTCAAGCCGTCGGCCGTTTTTGCTGCGCCGCAGTCTATCAACGGTAAGACGGTGGCAGGCAAGTGGACGCGTGCTTTGCTGGACAAGGAAACGCGCGATCTATTCGACGAGCTGGCCGAACACGAGGAAGTTCATCGCTTCTCTGACGTGGCAGACGTTGACGTAGGCATCGTAACGGGTGCCAACAAATTCTTCCTGGTCACCGACGATGTCGTGGCTGAGCATGGCTTGGAGCGCTGGGCGCACCCGATGTTCGGGCGTAGCGAGCACTGCCCAGGTGTCATCTACGATAAGAAACAACACTCGGCCAACGCCAAAATGGGCAACCCGACGAACTTCCTGTGGTTCCCGGACAACGAACCGATGCGCTACAAGAAGTCACGCAGCTATATCGAAGCCGGTGAAGAAGATGCGCTGCACACGCGCTATAAGTGTCGGATCCGCTCTCCGTGGTTTGCCGTTCCATCGGTCTATTCGACCGAAATCGGCATGCTGAAGCGTTCCCACGACCTGCCGCGCCTGATCCTCAACAAGGCGGGCGCCTACACCACCGACACCGCTTACCGCATTCGCACTTTGAACGGCACCTCAGCTGACAAGCTTGTGTCGTGTTTCATTAACAGCCTGACGGCGCTGAGTGCCGAGCTGGAAGGTAGGCACTACGGTGGCGGTGTGCTGGAGCTCGTGCCAAGTGAAATCGAGAAACTGCTGATGCCGCTGCCTAGTAAGGTCAATATCAGCATCAAAGATCTCGACAAAAAGGTTAGGACCGAGTCGGCCCGCGGCGTGCTTCAGGCCAACTCGCAAGAAGTGTTGGGTGGACTGGGACTTTCCAAGGTCAAGCAAGACATCGTCTTCAATGGCTGGAAGCGACTGCGCAACAGGCGGCACCGGACTTCTAGTGATGAAGAAGCGAGTGAGACCGTCTAGTCGATTTCCAAAAGGAATCGCTTGGGGTTTGCCCTGTCCCGGTAGAGCGACAGCCGACCACCGATCAGTGTTAGGTTGGCAACGTGATCGCGCGCAAGCCCCCAACTCAAGCGTGTCATTGCGTTGCGCTGTTCGTAGCTTCGGGTATTGGTGCTGGTGGTATGGGCAATTCGCAAGTCGAACGCGCCATAGTCTACGCCCCGTACGACGAGCTGGAATCTGGCAAAGGCCTCATCGACCGTGGTCGTGCTTGGAGACCAGTCTAATGCGTCGAAGACCTCTTCCCGGAAGTAGTGGCGGTGGTCCACGTCTTCCGGCAACCGCCCTTTGTCTAGGTTGATGGAGCCGGTTGGGTTGGTGTTACGCCCTTCCTCCGGGATATTGAGATCCCGGCGCTTTAGCTCTTTGCTCTGCCAGACCAGTTCAAGTTCGACGCCCTCGGTCAGCGCTTTTTCTTCTTCCTGCTGCGTATATCCAGCCTTATCCTCTGCCACCGGCGTGGCCATTGCCTTGGCTACCGCTTTTTTGGCGGCGCGTTTGGCCGCAGTGATCGAGCTAAATATCGGTGTAACTTTGAGCTTGATGCGAGGGGTAGCGTCGTTGGACGGCGAAGTACCAAAACTGGACGGACGTGGAGGCGATGCTGCCATTTCATCAAGCAACAGGCCAATCTCGTACTGCGCATCTAGCTGAGCCGCCGTCGTAATCTTGGTGATATTGTTGGGGTGCTCCGCCTGGGCTGCATCGAAACTTGCTTCAATGCTTTCCACCAGCGCGCGATCTGTCGAGTTATCGAGATCACATTCGATCAAGATACCGGCTTCTATGTTGTTGTTCAGACCACCCGGTGTCAGGTTAGCGCTGCCTACAATCAATCTCGCGTGCTGGGCGCCTCGCACAAGGTAAATCTTGGGGTGGTAGATAACTCGACGTGTCCCTGTGTCCACGGTGAACAACACAACACCCAGGTCGAGTAGACGACGAGCACCTTGGACGGTAGTTATGTCGTTGCGAATGCCGATAAAGGCAGTCGTCTTTTCCTTATGTGTTTGCAGCTTCTCTTCCAGCAGCTCCACACCGCCCAAGTTTACGAACGCCACGCTGACGATGACGCGCTGAATGTCGGCCACGTCGAATAGGTCGTGGATTGCGGCCTTATGCGTCCGAGCAGTGAACCCCTGCAGAATGAAACTTTTGCTTGCCATGTTTGCTTCCCCATCAAGTTAGCAGGGACACCTCCCCAGACAAACTGAACGCCGGAGGATAGCGGACAGGATTCTCGATGTGAATCGACTTGCTGCTGACATCCAATCGAGGGACTACGAGCCAACCCCTACTGCTCGCAGCTCGCGATCCGCCGTCATGATCAACATCCATGAAGGCATTAGAGACATGGCGGAGGCCCATACTTGCGGACAAAGGTTCGCCCCTAGGAAATAAGCCCGGCGTAAACGACTCCTCACCATCCCTGCCCTCCATTCGCAAGAGATGTAGCGAATCTGATTACATATTTCTCCGATACTCCGAACCGCATCATAGAGCGCATGTGATATCCGCCGCAGACTGTAAGATTTGACAGCCTCCATCGGAGCTGAGAATCCAAGGGCGCCCCAAGACAACCCCAACAAAAAACCCCGGATCGCTCCGGGGTTTTCAATCACTTATCAGATGCTGCCGGCCTTGGCCGGACTTGAATTTGGTCGGGGTAGCCGGATTCGAACCGACGACCACCAGTCCCCCAGACTGGTGCGCTACCAGGCTGCGCTATACCCCGGGTAGGTCGCGCATTGTACTCGCCGCGCGGCTGGCAGGCCAGCCTTGCGAGCGATCAACGCTTGAGAAGCAGCAGGACCTCTTCGAGCTCCATCCGCACCTGGCGGATGATCTGCGAGCTCATGGCGGATTCCTGCTTGGCGCCATCGCCGTCGAGGCGCAGGCGCGCGCCGCCGATGGTGTAGCCCTGTTCGTAGAGGAGGCTGCGGATCTGCCGGACCATCAGCACGTCGTGGCGCTGGTAGTAGCGGCGGTTGCCGCGCCGCTTGACCGGCTTGAGGCTGGGGAATTCGGTTTCCCAGTAGCGCAGGACGTGCGGCTTGACGTCGCACAGCTCGCTGACTTCGCCGATGGTGAAGTAGCGCTTGGCCGGGATCGGGGGGAGTTCGCGGTTGCTGCCGGGATCAAGCATCGCCGGCTCCCGCGTAGGCCTCGACCCGCTCCTTCAGCTTCTGGCCGGGGCGGAAGGTGACGACGGTGCGGGCGGAGATCGGGATCTCCTCGCCGGTCTTGGGGTTGCGGCCGGGGCGCTGGTTCTTGCGGCGCAGGTCGAAGTTGCCGAAGCCGGACAGCTTGACCTGGCGTCCCTGCTCCAGCGCCTCGCGGAGCACGTCGAAGAACGCGTCCACGAATTCCTTCGCCTCACGCTTGTTCAGACCGACCTCGTCGAACAGGCGTTCCGCCATTTCTGCCTTGGTCAAAGCCATCCGTTTCCCCCAAAACGAGCCCGTTGAACTGCGCGAGGCGGCCGGCGAAACCGGCCACCTGGCCGGCTCACGAGCGGATTTCCGCGCCGTGTTGCCCGCGCAGCGCGGCGATGACTTCAGCCACCACCTGATCGACTTCGCGGTCGGTCAGAGTGCGTGATTCTTCTTGGAGAATCAAGCCCATAGCGAGGCTCTTGCATCCGGTTTCGACCCCCTTGCCGACGTAGCGGTCGAACAGCGTCAGGTCCCGCAACGACGGGCCTGCGGCGGCGCGGACGCTGGCTTCGAGGGCCGCCCAGCACACCGTTTCCGGGACGACGAACGCGAGATCCCGGCGGACGGACGGATACGGGCTGAGGGCGCTGGCCGCCGGCAGGGCGCGGCGCTGCAGCGGGGCCAGCTCGACCTCGAAGGCCACGACCGGGGCGTCCAGGTCCAGCGCCTTCTGCAGGCGGGGGTGAAGCTGGCCGATCCAGCCGATCGCGACCTCGGCGTCGCCATCGATGCGGAGGATGTCGGCCGAGCGGCCGGGGTGGCCCCAGGCGATCCCCGACGGACGGAAGATCAGCCGGGCGCCGGAGGCGGCGGCCAGGGCTTCGAGGTCGCCCTTGATGTCGTGGAAATCGACCGGACGGGCGGGGGCGCCCCACTGCTCGGCCTGGACATCGCCGCTGGCGACGGCCGCGATCCGGCGGGTCTCGCGCGGGGCCTCGCCGACGGCCCGGGCGTGGAAGGTCTTGCCGACCTCGAAGAGGCGCAGGCGGCGCTGCTGGCGCGCGGCGTTGCGGCCCAGCGCGGCGACCAAGCCGGGCAGCAGCGAGGTCCGCATCACGCCGAGTTCGGCGCTGAGCGGGTTGGCCAGCGCGACCGCGCCCTCGGCGGCCTGCCAGCTGTCGAGCAGGCCGGCGTCGACGAAGGCGTAGTTGATGGTTTCGAGGTAGTCGCGGGCGACCATCTGCCGGCGCACCGTGACTTCGTCGAGCACGCTCTCGGGCTGCGCGACGACGCGCGTGGCGCCGCCGGGCAGCGTGGTCGGGATCGCGTTGTAGCCGTGGATGCGGGCGATTTCCTCGACCAGGTCCTCTTCGATCGCGATGTCGAAGCGGCGCGTCGGCGCGGTGACGGTCCAGCCGTCGGTGGTCGCGTCCACGCCCAGGCCGAGCGCACGCAGGATGCGTTCGACTTCGGCATCGGGCACGCGCACGCCGAGCACGCGGGCGAGGCGCTCGCGGCGCAGGCCGACGACCTGCGGCTTGGGCATGTCGGCGTCGCGGACCACGTCGATCACCGGGCCGGGCACGCCGCCGGCGATGTCGAGGATGAGCCGAGTTGCGTATTCGACGGCGATGCGCGGCAGTTCCGGGTCGACGCCGCGCTCGAAGCGATGGCCGGCGTCGGTGTGCATGCCGAGCTTGCGGCTGCGGCCGATGATTGCAGACGGCACCCAGTGCGCGGCTTCGAGGAAGACATTGCGGGTGGCGTCGGTCACGCGCGTGTCGTGCCCGCCCATGATCCCGCCCAGCGCGACGGCGCGCGCGCCGCGACCGCCGGTGCTGTCGGAGACGACGAGGAAATCCTCGTCCAGTTCGACCGTGCGGCCGTCGAGCAGTTTGGTTTCTTCACCGGTGCGCGCGGGACGCACGACCACCGGCGCCTGCAGCGTGTCCTTGTCGAACGCGTGCATCGGCTGGCCGAGTTCCAGCATCACGTATTGCGTCACGTCGACGAGGAAGCTGATCGGGCGCACACCGCTGCGGCGCAGGCGCTCGGCCATCCACAGCGGCGTCGGCACCGTCGCGTCGACGCCGTCGATCACGCGACCGGCGAAACGCGGCACTTTCGCGCCGGCATCGAGTTCGACGGCCAGCACGGCGTCGCTCGCGGCCGGCACGGGATCGGCCTGCAGCGGTTCGACCTGGCTGCCGAGTGCGGCGGCGGCGTCGAAGGCGATGCCGCGCACGCCGAAGCAGTCGGCGCGATTCGGGGTGAGCTTGAGTTCGATCGTCGCGTCGGGCAGGCCGAGGTAATCGGCGAGCGGCGTGCCGATCGGCGCGTCGGCCGGCAGTTCGAGCAGGCCGGAGGCATCGGCGTCGATGCCGAGCTCCTTCGCCGAGCAGAGCATGCCGTTGGATTCGACGCCGCGCAGTTTCGCGGCCTTGATCGTGAGTTCGCCGACATGGGTGCCGATGGTCGCGAGCGGCGCGATCAGGCCCGGGCGCGCGTTCGGTGCGCCACAGACGATCTGCAGAAGACCACCGGTGCCGGCATCGACCTGGCAGACCTGCAGGCGATCGGCTTCGGGATGCTTCGCGCATTCGACGATGCGCGCGACGACCACGCCGTCGAGCGCGGCGCCGAGCACCGTGAGTTCCTCGACTTCAAGACCGATGGCGGTGAGCGTCGCCGCGAGCTGCTCGCGCGAGGCGTCGGTCTTCACATGTTGCCGCAACCAGTTTTCGGAGAATTTCATGCTTGGACACCTTGTTGTGTCATTCCGAACGCAGTGAGGCACCTGCGGTTCGAATGTCCGGATTGGAAAGCAGGTCCCTCGCTGCGCTCGGGATGACAGCGATCGTCGCCGCGAATTACGCGAACTGCTTCAGGAAGCGCACGTCGTTGTCGAAGAAGTTGCGCAGGTCGTTCACGCCGTAGCGCAGCATCGTGAAACGCTCGACGCCGAGGCCGAAGGCGAAGCCGGTGTAGCGCTCGGGATCGATGCCGACGCTGCGCAGCACGTTCGGGTGGACCATGCCGCAGCCGAGCACTTCCAGCCAGCGCGTCGAACCGTCGGGCTGCTGCCAGGCGATGTCGACTTCGGCCGAGGGCTCGGTGAAGGGGAAGTAGCTCGGGCGGAAGCGCATCTCGAAGTCGCGCTCGAAGAAGGCGCGGACGAATTCGGCGAGCGTGCCCTTGAGGTCGGCGAAGCTGGCGTGCTCGTCGACGAGCAGCCCTTCGACCTGGTGGAACATCGGCGTGTGCGTCTGGTCGCTGTCGCTGCGATAGACCTTGCCGGCGGCGATCATGCGCAGCGGCGGCTTCTGGTCGAGCATGTAGCGCACCTGGCAGCCCGAGGTATGCGTGCGCAGGAGGCGGCCGTCGTTGAAATAGAAGGTGTCGTGCATGGCGCGCGCCGGATGGTGCGGCGGGAAGTTCAGCGCCTCGAAGTTGTGCCAGTCGTCCTCGATCTCGGGGCCGTCGGCGAGTTCGTAGCCGAGCCGGCCGAAGATCTCGGTGATGCGCTCCAGCGTGCGCGTGACCGGATGCAGGCCGCCGCGTGCGGCATCGCGGCCCGGCAGGGTCACGTCGATGGTTTCGCTGGCGAGGCGCGCTTCGAGCACCGCCTCGTCGATCGCGGCCTTGCGTGCGGCAAGCGCGTCGCCGAGACCGTCGCGCACGCGGTTGATCGCCTCGCCCGCGGCCTTGCGCTGGTCGGCCGGCAATGCGCCGAGCGATTTCATCAATGCCGACACGCTGCCGCTCTTGCCGAACAGCGCGACGCGCAGGGCTTCCAGCGCCTCGGGAGTCTCGGCGGCGGCGATGTCCGCCAGCGCCGTGGTCGAAAGATGTTCCAGATCGCTCATGTCGACGGTTCCGTCTTTTCGTGTGCCGCAAAAACGAACATGGGGAAGGACTTGCGCCCTTCCCCATGCATGGTTCGATGTCCTTCGCACCGAGCCTGCACGGGAAGTGCGGGCTCGGAGGGGAATCAGTTATGCCGCGAGCGCGCTCTTCGCCTTTTCAGCCAGCGCGGTAAAGCCCTTCGCGTCGTGCACGGCGATGTCGGCCAGCACCTTGCGGTCGAGGGTGATACCGGCCTTGAGCAGGCCGTTGATGAAGCGGCTGTAGCTGATGCCGTTGCTGCGGGCGGCCGCGTTGATACGGGCGATCCACAGGGTGCGGAAATTGCGCTTCTTCTGCTTGCGGCCGATGTAGGCGTACTGCAGGGCCTTCGTGACCGCCTGCTTGGCGACGCGGAAGACTTTGCGGCGGGCGTTGTAGTAGCCCTTGGCCTGCTTCAGGATTTTCTTGTGGCGGCGACGCGCCGTAACACCACGTTTAACTCGTGCCATTGTTCAGTCTCCTCACAAATACGGAAGCATGCGATCCAGACGGCCTGCGTCCTCGGCACGAACGTGGTTCGTCTGCCGCAGGTTGCGCTTCCGCTTGGTCGCTTTCTTGGTGAGGATGTGGCTCTTGTTGGCGTGGCCGCACTTGTACTTGCCGGAAGCGGTCTTCCGGAAGCGCTTGGCCGCCGCCCGATTGGTCTTGATCTTGGGCATTGGAAAGTCCTGGGGTCTGATCGAGTACTGGCGTGGGCGGCAGCCGAAACTGCTCTTTCCGTCCTGCCCTGCCGGTTTTAGGTCGTTGATCCGCAAGGAAATTTCCTGGCGGTCCGACGACGGGTCCGTACCGAAGTCACGCGAGTGACGCGGGTGTTGCGTGCAGCATCCCGGCAAACCGGGCCGCGCATTATGCCCGGCCCCGCCCGGCGATGCAAACCGGACTGGAGCCAATTTCCATGGAAATCATGGATTTGCCCGAACGCGTCCGACCGGATCAGCGGGCGCGGGCAACCTGCGGTTCCTGCGCGGGCATGGCCTGCGGCTGCCCGGCCTGCGCCAGCGCCTGCTCGCTGCTGCGTTCCAGCGGCTGTTCGCGGGCGGTTGCGACGTCGACATGGGCAACGCGCTGGGTTTCCGGCTGGTGGCCCTGCACCGCGAACGCGCGACGGCCGTCCTCGCCGAACACGACATGGTCGACCCGCTGCAGACCGCCGCGCTGGGCCTCCACGGCCAGGGCGCCGGCCAGTCGCTCGGTCTGCACGCCGTCGAGGCCGCGCGCCGAGGCCTGCGGCTGCAGGGCGCCCAGCGACTGCCGGTACAGCGGGTTCGCCGGATGGGCCGGTTGGTCCATCCGAGCGCCGCGGGTTTCGAAGTCCTTGCCGAAAACCTTCTCCTGCGCCTCGATCACCGCGTCGATGTAGTGCATCTCGACGCCGTGCTTCACCGATTTCACCGGATTGAGCTTCTGCCAGAAGCCCAGGGGGTCCGGGTCCGGCAATTCGATCTTGTGGCCGACCGCATCCGGCATGAGGTGGCGGATGATCGGCTTGTGTTCCTGCAGCTCGGTCAGGATCTCGTTCTGCACGGCGTAGCGGCGGACGAGTCCGCCCTGCTCCGCTTCGCGCTTGACCGCATCCGCGTCCAGGCCGACGCGTTCGAGGGTCTTGTCGTGCACGCCCGCCGCATTGAAGGTGACGGCCGGGGTGTCGGTCGCGACGGCGGCCGCCGCAGCCAGCCCGCCACCCAGCGAATGCCCGGTGATGACCATGTCCTGGCCGAAGGCGACCTTGGCCTGGCGGGCCAGCGCCATCGCCTGGTTGTACTGCGAGGTCTCGAAGCCCAGGCCCTGGCCGAAGTTGGTCAGCCAGTCCTTGCCCTCGTCGGTGCCGCTGTAGGCCAGCACGTGGCGGCCCTGGCCGTCGCCGTAGATCACGGCCATGAACCCGCTGCTCTGGTTCTTCAGCAGGGTCGGATCGATGCCGTGGCGGCGCAGTTCGTCCTCGCCCAGCGGCTTCCACTGGCCGACGCCCTCCTGCCGGCCGTTGCGGTCGTAGTCGTAGACGTCGCGCATGAGCTTGGCGAGCGTCATGTCCACCGGCAGCGCAGACTGCCCGCGCACCTCATCGGCGAAGGTCGGTCGCTGTGTCTGGCCGCCCAAGCGGTCCGGATCGATCCGTGCATTCATCCCTGCCACTCTCCCCATCTTAGTCCCGGTGTGCCCGGGAGACGCCGGCCGCTCGGGCCGGCACGTCAAGAAATCCCTCGCGCGATCAGCGCGCGCCCTCCAGCGGAATGCCGCGCTGCGCCAGCCATGCCTCGACCGCCTCGCGGCGCTTGCGCGTCTCGGCGTTGAGCAGGGCGGCGCGGGTCATGAACAGGTAGCGCTGGAACGTCGCACCCTGTGCGTTGCGGGCGTTCGGGTCGGCGCCGGCATCGAGCAGGTCGAGCGCGCGCGCCGGCTCGTTGATCTGGCCGGCGACGTGCAGCGGCGTGTTGCCGAGGCGGTCGGCCAGGTTCGGGTCGGCGCCGGCGGCGAGCAGCGCACGGAACTGGGCCTCGCGCTCGCCCATCAGCGCGGCGCGCAGCGGACCGGCGCCGGACTCGGGATTGCGCACGTTCGGGTCGGCGCCGCGCGCCAGCAGCTCGGCGAGATAGGCCGGGTCGTTGGCCATCGCCGCCATGTGGACGACGGTCTCGCCGTCGACGCCGGGCTGTTTCGGGTCGGCGCCGGCATCGAGCAGCGCCTTCAGGCTGTCCAGGCGCTGGTTGAGCAGGGCCCACTGCAGCAGGGTCACCTGCTTGTTGCCGCGTGCGGCGAGGTCGGTGGCGGGCGCGAGCGTGCGGATGCGGGCGAGGTCGCCCTCGGCGATGGCCTCGGCCAGGGCCGCGACCGCCGGGTCGGGAAAGACCTGATTCGGCGACACGCGGTGGATTTCTGCGGTTGCGGGCATTGCGGACTTCTCCTTGGCGCAAGCGGTACAGGCGACGCAGGTGGCGATGAGCAGCAGGATGGCGGGAGCCGCCGGCCCGGCGGTCAGACGGTCCAGCCGCATCGCTCACCTCGGGACACATTGAACGCATCGATGGGTGCATCGTGCCGGCAAGCCATGACCGCCACAAGGCAGGGCATGTCGGTGATGGCGCGGTCAGTGGTGGCGCGCATGGACCTGCTGGACCTCGTCCTGCACGCGCTCCTGAGGCTGCAGGGCATGCAGTTCGGCCGATCGCCGGCTGCTGTCCTCCAGCGTTGTCTGGCGCGCAACCCCGACATCGACCGCTTCGGAGACGCGGGCCGCCGGATCAGGGACGCGTCCCTGCACGGCGAACAAGGTGTTGCCATTGTCGGCGGGCACGAGCGCATCGATCCGTTCCAGCCCCCGCGACTGCGCGGCCACGGTCAGCGCGCCGGCGATGCGTTCGCTGTCGCGGTCACCGGGCAGATGGTCGCGCACCTGGGTCAGCGCCTGGGTGTACATGCCGTGCATCGGATGCCGTTCGTCGCTGAGCAGGGGGTCGCGCGGCGCGAGATCGCGGAATGCCTGCGCGAAGCGTCCGTGCAGCAGGGTGTCGTCGAACAGGGGCGAACGGAACATGCCAAGCCCCATCGGCATGTGACCGAACGCATGCGATGACGCCTGCTGCTGGACGGGCCCGACGGACAATCCCTGCAACTGCGAGACGTACGGCAACACCCCGCCGTCCATCGTGTGCAGCTTGACGCTGCCCAGGCCCTCCTGCGGCGTCAGCTCGTGGCGCTTGCCCATGGCGGTAGGCACCCGGGTGGTCATGCCGTCGATGCCGAGCTGGTCGATGACTTCCTGCGGCTCGCCGTATTCGCCGAGCGAACTGCCGCGCAGCACCGACTTCATCCACTCGCCGGTGTTGAATTCGCGTCCCTGCACGCTGTCGAGGATCTCGCCGCGGGTGACCACGCTGGTCATCAGCTGCGGCGCACGCTCGCGGACGCGCTCGGGATCGAGCTGGAACCCGCGAAGCGTCTCGTCGTGCAGGCCGGCCGAATTGAAGGTCATGCCATGGTTGCCGAACATCGCGCTGACCAGCTGTGCCTGGCCACCGCCCTTGGAGTGGCCCGTCACCATCAGCTGGTCGCGACCGATCGCTTCGTTGCAGAGGTTGCCGAGGGCGACCGCATCCTTGTGCTGCTGGCTTTCGATGCCCAGGCCCTGTTTGAGGTTGGTCACCCAGTCCTGGCCAGACTGACGGACATCATCCACCTTCAGCGCGTATTCGTGCCCGCGCAGCATGCCGAGCATGTCGGATTCGATGTCCAGGCCGCTGGGACCGTCGAACGGCCGCGTTTCCACGCGCACGCTGGGATTGACCGTGCCCCGGAACGACAGCACGTGCTGGCCGCTGTCGTTGGCGTACAGCTCGGCCTGCATGCCGCTCTTGGTGTGCATGGCCTGCGGATCGATGCCCTTTTCGCGCAGTTCCTCTTCCCCGAGGCGGCGGAAGCCGGTCGACGATGGCGTCTCGCCCGGCGCGCGGTAGACGTCCTTGGCCAGTTCGGCCATGGTCTGGGCCGGCACCTGCGGCGGCGGCTCGGGCTGCGGCCTCGGGACGTGGGCACGCACCAGGTTCCTGAAATATTCCATCGATGATTCCTCCCTCGGTCGGATCCGCTCGGAGCGGCGTCAATGCAGGTCGATCGGGATCTGGCGCGCGACCATCCATTCCAGGACGTCTTCCCAGCGACGACTGCCTTCGGCATCCATCATGTCGAGCCGCACCTTGAACAGATAGCGCTGGAAGGTGGCGCCCTGGCGGTTGCGCAGGGCTGGATCGGCGCCCGCCTCCAGCAATTCGAACACCCGGGCCGGTGCGTTGATCATGGCCGCGACATGCAGCGGCGTGTTGCCGCCGGCATCGGCATGGTCCAGATCGATGCCGGGCGTCGCCAGCAGACGATGGAACTGGCGCTCGCGGCCGTTCATCAGCGCCTCGCACAGCGGCACCGCGCCGGTGTGCGCGTTGACGACATTGGGATTGACCGACAGCGCGAGCAGGGTGTCCAGCCAGACCGGATCTTCGGCCATCGTGGCCAGGTGGACGACGGTGTCCCCGTCCAGGCCGGACTGCGCGGGATCGGCACCGGCTTCGATGAGCGCGCGGATGGCGTCGGCGTTGCGCTGCAGAAGCGCCCATTGCAGCAGGGTCACTTTGCGATCGCCGCAGGCCCGGAGGTCCGCCCGGGAGGCCAGGGCTCGGACGTTCGCGTTGTCGTGCACGCGGATCGCCTCGGCCAGCGCGGCGACGACGGGATCCTCGAAGACATCGCCGCCCTGCGGGCTGGCGGTCGCGATCTGCGGTTCGATCATGCGTGCTCCTTGCGCGCCGGTCGGTCAGTGCCGGTCATTGGAGCATACCCCGAAGTACGTGGATCGATCCTGACCGGGTTCGCATCCGGCCGCCGCAAGGCCAAGGGCGCGCCCATACGAACGCTGCCCGGGGGCAAGGCCACCGGGCAGCGTCGGACATCTCGGGAAACGCTTACTTCTTCTTCGGCGCGATCATCATCACCATCTGCCGGCCTTCGAGGCGCGGGCGCGATTCGATGACGATGTCCTCGCCGAGATCGGCTTCGATCCGGTTGGCCATCTCGCGACCGAGCTCCATGTGGCTCATCTCGCGGCCACGGAAGCGGATGTTGACCTTGATCTTGTCGCCTTCGGCCAGGAATTCGCGCATCTTGCGCAGCTTGATCTGGTAGTCGCCTTCGTCCGTGACCGGACGGAACTTGACTTCCTTGATCTCGACGATCTTCTGCTTCTTTTTGGCAGCAGACGCCTTCTTCTGCGTTTCGAATTTGAACTTGCCGAAATCCATGATCCTGCAGACCGGCGGATCGGCGTTCGGCTGGATCTCGACAAGGTCGAGACCTTCGTCCTCGGCCTTGGCCAACGCTTCATCACGCGACAGGACGCCGATCATCTCGCCGTCGCTGCCGATCACGCGGACGCGCGGAACGCGGATCTCGTGATTCTTGCGGTTCTGCTTTTCCTGAGGGGTACTGATGTTGCGATCTCCGAAGAGGGATGTGAGCCGGCGGACTGGGCATCCGCCGGTGTTGGATCACGCTGCCGACGACTCGGCCGCCACGCGGGCGACGAAGTCGGCGACGGTCATGTTGCCGAAATCTTCCCCCGAGCGCGAGCGCACCGACACTACGCCGTGTTCCTTCTCGCGGTCCCCGACCACGAGCAGGTACGGCACCCGCTGCAGCGTGTGCTCGCGAATCTTAAAGCCGATTTTCTCGTTGCGCAAATCGGCCGAGACCCGGAGACCTTGATTCATAAGGGATTTCCGGACCTCGTCGACATAGTCGGCCTGGGCGTCCGTGATGTTCATCACGACCGCCTGGATCGGGGCCAGCCAGGCGGGCATATGCCCGGCGTGGTGTTCGATCAGGATGCCGATGAAGCGCTCCATCGAGCCGACGATGGCGCGGTGCAGCATGACCGGGTGGCGGCGCTGGCTGCTGGCGTCCACGTATTCGGCGCCGAGGCGGCCCGGCATCATGAAATCGACCTGCATGGTGCCGAGCTGCCAGGTGCGGCCGATGGCGTCCTTGAGGTGGTATTCGATCTTCGGGCCGTAGAAGGCGCCCTCGCCCGGCAGCTCCTCCCATTGCACGCCGGCGGCGCCGAGGGCCGACCGCAGGGCGTTCTCGGCCTTGTCCCAGGTGGCGTCGTCGCCGAGGCGCGATTCCGGGCGCAGGGCGATCTTGATCTGAACGTCCTCGAAGCCGAAATGGCCGTAGACCTTGAGCGCCTGCTCGTGGAAGGCGCGGACCTCGGACTCGATCTGGTCTTCGGTGCAGAAGATGTGGCCGTCGTCCTGGGTGAAGCCACGCACGCGGAGGATGCCGTGCAGCGCGCCCGAGGGCTCGTTGCGATGACAGGCGCCGAACTCGCCGTAGCGGATCGGCAGGTCGCGGTAGCTGTGCAGGCCCTGGTTGAAGACCTGGACGTGGCCCGGGCAGTTCATCGGCTTCAGCGCATAGGTGCGCTTTTCCGACTCGGTGAAGAACATGTTGTCCTTGTAGTTGTCCCAGTGGCCGGACTTCTGCCAAAGGGTCACGTCGAGGATCTGCGGGCAGCGCACTTCCTGGTAGCCGCTGTCGCGGTAGACCTTGCGCATGTACTGCTCGACGACCTGCCAGATCGCCCAGCCCTTGGGATGCCAGAAGATCAGGCCGGGGCCTTCTTCCTGCAGGTGGAACAGGTCCTGGGCCTTGGCAATCTTGCGGTGGTCGCGCTTCTCGGCCTCTTCGAGCTGATGCAGGTAGGCCTTGAGGTCCTTGTCGTTGAGCCAGGCCGTGCCGTAGATGCGGCTGAGCATCTGGTTGTTGGAATCACCGCGCCAGTAGGCGCCGGCGACCTTCATCAGCTTGAACGCGCGAAGCTTGTCGGTGGCGGGCACGTGCGGGCCGCGGCAGAGATCGGTGAATTCGCCCTGCGTGTACAGGGACAGATCCTCGTTCGCCGGAATGCTTTCGATGATCTCGGCCTTGTAGTGCTCGCCCAGGCCCTTGAAGTAGGCCACGGCGTCGTCGCGCGACTTCACGCTGCGACTGACCGCATGCGCTTCCTTGACGATCTTCTGCATCTCGGCCTCGATCGCCGGCAGGTCTTCCGGCGTGAACGGGCGCTCGTAGGCGAAGTCGTAGTAGAAGCCGTTGTCGATCACCGGGCCGATGGTGACCTGCGCGCCGGGGAACAGGCGCTGCACGGCCTGGGCCAGCAGGTGGGCGGTGGAGTGGCGGAGGATGTCCAGCGCCTCGGGGGATTTCTCGGTGACGATGGCCAGCTCGGCATCCTGTTCGATGCGGAAACTGGTGTCGACGAGCCTGCCGTCGACCTTGCCGGCCAGCGCGGCCTTGGCCAGGCCGGCGCCGATGGAGGCGGCGACATCGCCGACGGTAGGAGCGGATTCGAACTCGCGGCGGCTGCCGTCGGGGAGCGTGATGGCGATCATGGGGTGTCTTGTCGTGGATGCGCGGCCGGCACCCGGTGGGCGCGCGGCGGAAGTGAGGCAACAAAAAAGCGCCCCGAAGGCGCTCTCGCGGTGTCGCGGGCCTCGGGCGGGGTCGTCAGGGGTGGCGGGTAGTGCTCATGTCGCACGCTCGACGGCCGTTTCCGGGCGTCACCTGGGTCAGTTCGCGGTGCCCGCACCTTAGCGCTGGGATGGACGGGATGTCAACGAAATCCGGGGCTTGCGGGCATGTGCCGAGACGCTTCCGACCTGAGTCGCATTCCACCCACGGGGCCGCAGTCCTACACTCGGGTGCACTACACTCGACCTCCCCCTCGGCATGGACCCGCGATGTCCCAGAGCATCCACGACTTCCACGACGACCCGCGCAATGCCGGCATCCGGATCTGGATCAACGGCGCGCTCAAGCCCAGGGCCGAGGCCACGGTGTCGGTATTCGACAGTGGCTTCGTGCTCGGCGACGGGGTCTGGGAAGGGCTGCGGGTGATCGGCGGGCATCCGGTGTTCCTCGATGAGCACCTGGATCGGCTGTACGAGGGCGCAAAGGCGATCGCGCTGGACATCGGCCTGGATCGCGCGACGCTGACCCGGGCGTTGTACGACACGCTTGCCGCGAACGACATGCACGACGGCGTGCACATGCGCCTGATGGTGTCGCGCGGCGTGAAGCGCACGCCCTACCAGGATCCGCGCGTGACCGTGGGCCCGGCGACGGTGGTGATCATTCCCGAGTTCAAGGTCGCCAAGCCCGAGACCCTGGCGAAGGGCCTGCGCCTGTTCACCGTGCACGTGCGCCGCGGCTTCCCGGACGTGCAGGATCCGAAGCTCAACAGCCACAGCAAGCTCAACTGCATCACGGCCTGCATCCAGGCGACGGAGGCCGGCGCCGACGAGGCGCTGATGCTCGATCCGCACGGCTTCGTGGCGACCTGCAATTCGACGCATTTCTTCATCGTGCGCAAGGGCGAGGTGTGGACCTCGACCGGCGACTACTGCCTCGGCGGGATCACCCGCGCGAACGTCCTGCGCGCCTGCCGCGAGGCCGGCATTCCCTGCTTCGAAAAGAACTTCAGCCTGACCCAGGTCTATTCCGCCGACGAAGCCTTCACCACCGGCACCTTCGCCGGCCTGGCGCCGGTACGCAGCATCGACGGCCGGACCATCGGTGAGGTTGGCGACGGCCCCCTGCCCGGCCCGATGGTGACGCGCCTGCAGGGACTGTACCGCGAGCTGGTCGCGCGCGACGTGGCCTTCCGCGCGGGAGTGCGCCTCGCATGAGCATCCGCATGTTCGAGCCGCCGGTCCGCGACACCCTGCGCATCGCGATGTGGAGCGGGCCGCGCAACATCTCGACCGCGATGATGCGCGCCTGGGAAAACCGCGACGACTGCGCGGTGAGCGACGAACCGCTGTATGCGGCCTACCTCGCCGAGACCGGCATCGACCACCCGGGTCGCGACGAGGTGCTGGCCGCCGGCGAGACCGACTGGCGCAAGGTCACCCGCGACCTGCTCGGGCCCGCACCCGGCCACAAGCCGGTGTGGTACCAGAAACACATGACCCACCACCTGCTGCCGCAGATGGACCGGCAGTGGATGCTCGGCCTGCGCAACGTGCTGCTGATCCGCGATCCGGCGGAAGTGGTGGCGTCCTACGTGCGTTCGCGCGCGGCCGTCGCGCCCGAGGACATCGGCCTGCAGCAGCAGGGCGAGCTGTTCGACTGGCTGTGCGACCAGCTGGGCGAAGCGCCTGCGGTGATCGATGCGGGCGATTTCCTGCGCGCGCCGGAATCGCATCTGCGCCTGCTCTGCGCGCGGTTGGGCATCGCCTTCACCCCGCGCATGTTGTCGTGGCCGGCCGGCCCGCGCGACAGCGACGGCGTGTGGGCGAAGTACTGGTACGACGTGGTCTGGAAATCGACCGGCTTCGAACCCTGGCGCCCGCGCGGAGACACGTTGACCGGCGACGCGCTGGCGGCGGCGGAAGCGTGCCGGCCTGTGTACGAGCGGCTGCGCAGCTATCGCATGCGGGTGGCCTGAGGCCGCCCCCTCGTCCACGCCACCGCCGGCGTAGAGCACGCGCGCCGGCACCGGGCTCAGAGCTGCGACTTGAACGGCAGGACCAGCGCTTCGAGGACCTTCTCGCGCAGTGGACGCGCGCGCCACATGTCCCAGGTGTATCTCACTGCGTGCGCCAGGTCGTCCTCGAAGACGGCCGTCATGCGCAGCGCGAACGCGCGGTCGTAGACGTTCATGCTGGCCTCGTCGTTGAGGCGGAACGAGCGCACATCGAAATTGGTGGATCCGACCGAAACCATCGTGCGGTCCACGACCAGCAGCTTGTTGTGCATCATCGTCGGCTGGTACTCGTATACCTCGACGCCACCACGCAGCAGTTCGCCCCAGTGCGCCCTGGACGCCAGCCGCACCGTGGCCGAATCGATATGCCTGCCGGGCAAGAGCACGCGAACCCGGACACCGCGCCTGCAGGCGGCCAGCAGCGCCTGCAGGATGAGCGCGTCGGGCACGAAATACGCCGCCTCCAAGTCGATGCTCTCGGCCGATGCGGCGATCGACATCAGGTACATCAAGTGCATGCTCTCGCTGCCGCCTGCGGGCGAAGCGATGAACATGTGCGCATCCATGTCGCCGGCCGGCGGGATCGACGGGAAATGTCCGGGCCCGTTCAACACCTTGCCGGTGGACTTGATCCAGTTGTCGTTGAACGCGGCCTGGAACTGCGCGACCACCGGCCCGTCGACCCGGAAGTGCATGTCGCGCCAGTGGTCCGCATCCTGGGCATGGCCGTTCCACTGGTCGGCGATGCCCACGCCGCCGGTGAAGCCGAGCTTGCCGTCGATCACCAGGATCTTGCGATGGGTGCGGTTGTTGATGCGGCCCAGGTTGTACCACTTCAGCGGCCGGTACTTTTCGACCTGCGCACCGGCCTCCGTCATCTGTCGCAACAGTGCGTCGTCCATCTTCACGCTGCCCAGCCAATCGAGCAGCACGCTCACCTGCACGCCAGCCCGTGCGCGCTCGGACAAGGCGTCCGCGAACTGCCTGCCGACGTCGCCGGACCAGTAGATGTAGGTCTCGAAGTTGATCGAACGCTCGGCCGCGCGAATCGCGTCGAGCATGGCGGGAAAGATGTCGTCGCCGTTCTGCAGGTCCCGCACGTGGTTGCCCGGCAGCAGGCCGGGGCCCAGCATCACGCTCATCTCGCGCCGGAACTGCGGATCGCGCACGGTGGACCCGTGCTCGATCCTGCGCTCGAGCTTCTTTTCCGGCGTCGCGAAGTTCATCGCGACCACGATCGCGACCAGCGTCAGCAGCGACGTGACGAGGATGATCGACATGGGCCAGGGGCTCCGGATCGGTGGACGCACCCCACTTCCCACCTGGAGAAGCGGGGCGCCGGTTCAGGCGAGGGAGCGCAGCTTCGGCTCGCGCTTCCACTGCCGGGTCCTGGCCAAGGCGAGGAACGCGCGCACGTCGTCGGGCATCACGACGCCGGCATCGGGCTTGATGCCACCCGCCTTGAGGATCGCGCGCGTTCCCTCGCAGGCGGCGATGGCCTTGAGATGACCGAAGGCATCGCGGAACCAGTCGACCGCACCGGCGTCCTTCGCCAGTCGCGCGCCTTCCTCCGGCGCGAGGATGCTCGCGACTGCGTCGAACAGCGCCGACGGTGTGCCGGCCAGCTGCCCGTCGACGTCGAGAGGACGGCCATCGGCCGCGATCACGCTGAGCCTGGGTGCGACCAGCTTGACCTGCGCGCCCGCCTTCCTTGCCGCCGTTCGCAGCGCATCCACGGCTTTCATGTCCGTGCCTTCCGACACGAGGATGCCGATGCATCGCCCCTGCAGCGTGTCCTTCATGCGATCGATGATCCGCAGGGCCGGAGACGGGGCCAGGTCCAGCACCGGCGATACCGGCATTGGCGCAGGCGGCAGGGACGTCATGCCGAGGCCATCCGCCACCCGCGAGGCCAGGTCGGCATCGATGTTGCGCAGATGGCCGACCACGGCATCGCGCACGTGCGCGGCCTGCACCTTGGACAGCTCGAAGACCAGCGCGGACGCGAGATGCGCCTGCTCCAGCAGGCCCTGGCTGCGGAAGAACATGCGCGCCTGGCTGTAGTGGTCGCTGAAGCTGGCGGGACGGAGGCGTTCCTTGCCGCCATCGCCCGGAATTTCGGCGAAATGACGGAAGCCGCGTTCGCGGCTGGCGCGCGGCGATTCCGGATCGAGGCTGGAGGGCTCGTAGGCGACGCGTCCGCGCGGCACCGCCATCTGCATGTGCCCGTCGCGCTGGTGGTTGGCGAACGGGCATTTCGGCGCATTGATCGGAAGCTGGTGGAAATTCGGGCCGCCCAAGCGCGACAGTTGGGTGTCGAGGTACGAATGCAGGCGTCCCTGCAGCAGCGGATCGTTCGACAGGTCGATGCCGGGCACCAGGTTCGCCGGGCAGAAGGCGACCTGCTCGGTTTCGGCGAAGAGATTGTCGGGGTTGCGGTCCAGCACCATGCGCCCGATCACCTTCAGCGGCACCAGTTCCTCCGGGATCAGCTTGGTCGGATCCAGGTGATCGAACGGGAACGCCTCGGCCTCGTCCTCGGTGAACAGTTGCACGGCCAGCTCCCACTCCGGGAAATCCCCGGCATCGATCGCCTCCCACAGGTCGCGACGATGGAAATCGTTGTCGGCGGCCTGCAGTTTCAGCGCTTCGTCCCAGAGCGTCGACTGCAGGCCGAGCTTCGGCCGCCAGTGGAACTTGACGAAGGTGGAGGCGCCCTTGTCGTCGAGCAGGCGGAACGAGTGCACGCCGAAGCCTTCCATCATGCGCAGGCTGCGGGGCAGCGTGCGGTCGCTCATCGCCCACATGACCATGTGCATGGTTTCGGGCATCAGCGACACGAAATCCCAGAACGTGTCGTGCGCGCTGCCGGCCTGCGGCCAGCCGCGATCGGGCTCCATCTTCACCGCGTGGACGAGGTCGGGGAATTTCATCGCGTCCTGGATGAAAAACACCGGGATGTTGTTGCCCACCAGGTCCCAATTGCCTTGCTGCGTGTAGAACTTCACCGCGAATCCGCGCACATCGCGCGGCGTGTCGACCGAGCCCGCGCCGCCCGCCACCGTGGAAAAGCGGCAGAACACCGGTGTGCGGACGCCCTTCTCGGTGAGGATGCGCGCAGTGGTGCATTTCTCTAGCGAATGAGTCAGTTCGAAGTAGCCGTGCGCGGCGCTGCCGCGCGCATGCACGATGCGCTCCGGAATGCGTTCGTGGTCGAAGTGGGTGATCTTCTCGCGCAGGATGAAATCCTCGAGCAGCGTCGGGCCACGCGAGAAGGGCCGCAACGAGTTCTGGTTGTCCGCCACGGGAATGCCCTGGGCCGTGGTCATGAGCGGATGGGCGCCTCGGGCCTGCCGCTGCAGTTCGCCGCCATTGCCGCGCTCGTCTTCGCCTGCTCCGTGCGCGCGTCCCGCCGGCCTGGTTCTCTGCTTCGCGATGTCGTTCGCGCGTCCCGATGCGGTGGACCGCGCTGCCGGACGATCGCCGGATGATTTCCTCGTGGCCATGATGTTCTCCTCGGATTGGGTCGATGCATGCGGATTGCATGACGTGCCGCCGCGATCGTTCCTTTTGCAACGAGGTTCGTGCAGGATGCACGAAAACCCCATGAAACAGACGGTTTCATGCACCGCACGATCGGTTTTCGACGGCATCCACCGAGAGTGCAGGCTTTCCGGTTGAATTGGTAGCGGAATGGCAGCAGACTGCATCGCATCCTTTCGGACGAGTTCAGCATGGACCTCAAAAGCGGATATCCCTTCTGGTCGATCAAGAATGGATTGATGCATGCCTTTCCGCCGCTGACGTCCGACCTGCGCTGCGATGTCGCGGTGATCGGCGCAGGCATCACCGGCGCGCTGATCGCGGACGAACTGGTGAAGCACGGCCATGACGTCCTGGTCGTCGACCAGCGGGATGTCGGCTGGGGCAGCACGGCGGCGAGCACCGCGCTGCTGCAGTACGAGATCGATACGCACATGGTCGACCTGGCGAAGCGCTACGGCGAACCGAGCGCGGCGTTGGCGTATCGGGCCTGCAGCGATGCGATCGACATGCTGGCAGCCAAGGCGGCGGAACTGCGCGACGTGGATTTCCGCCGCACGCGCAGCCTCTACCTGGCCAGCCATCGACGGGACCGACCCGTGCTTCGCGAAGAATACGCATTGCGTCGCCGGCATGGTTTCGAGATGGACTGGCTCGATCGCGGCGACGTCGAAGCGCGCTACGGCATCGATGCGCCCGCCGCGATCCTCAGCCGCCAGGCGGCGCGCATCGATCCCTATCGAATGGCATCCAGGCTGCTCGCACGCATCCAGAAGGCCGGCGCTGCGGTGCACGACCGCTCGCCGGTGGTGCGTCTGGACATCGGCGCACGCGGCGCGACGCTCGAAACCGCGACCGGCGGCACCGTCCGCGCCAAGCACGTGGTGATGGCTGCGGGCTACGCGAGCCAGGACTACGTCGATCGCAAGGTCGCGAAGAACCGCAGCAGCTATGCGTTCGTGACCGATCCGATCGCACCCGGCGTCCTCGGCGAACTGGCCGACACGATGGTGTGGGAATCCGCGCGACCGTATCTCTACCTGCGCTCGACCGGCGATGGCCGCCTGCTGGTCGGCGGCGAGGACGACGACGTGGACATCCCGTCTCGCCGCGATGCCCGGGTCGACTCGAAGGCCGCGCGACTGGCGAAGCAGGTGCGCAGGCTTTTCCCGCACCTGCCCGTCGAACCCGCCTTCGCCTGGGCCGGCACCTTCGCGGAAACCGAGGACGGGCTTCCCTGGTTCGGCACCCGGCCCGGCACGGGACCACGGCTGCTGTTCGCGATGGCCTATGGTGGCAACGGCATCACCTATTCGATGCTGGGCGCGGGATTGATCCGCGCCCTCATCGAGAGACGCAAGCATCCCTTGTCGGACATCTTCGGCTTCGACCGGATGGCCTGAGGCGCGGACGACGCGAAGATGCGTGACGCCGCCTCACTGTGGCGGCAGCACCACCACCGTGCCGATGTGGCCGTGCGCGACGCGCGCCTGGCCGGTGATGCGCGTCATGCCCGGGAAGGTGGCCTGCGGCACGCGCACGTCGCCTTCGAAGGTCGCGAGCAGCCCGCTGCCGTCGGGTTCGAAGTCGGACCAGTGCAGCTCGACATCCTGGAAATCCAGGAACACGCGGTGCACGGGATAGATCGACTTGTACAGCGATTCCTTCGCCGAGAAGGTCAGGATGCCGCCCAGTTCGCGCCAGCGCGCCGGCCAGTCGCGCAGACGGGCGGACTCGGACTCGCGCAGGATGTGCGGCAGCAGCTCGGGCTTCATCGGCTCGGCGGGCTCGACGTCGAGGCCGATGCCGAGGGACAGCGCGCGCGGCACCACGGCGACGGCGCACAGGCTGCGGCAATGGGTGATCGAGCCGACCACCGGCGCCGGCCAGCGCGGCACGCGGTCGGCATCGCTGACCAGCGCGTCGATCTCCAGCCCCATGTCGCCGAGCAGGCGTCGCGCGAGCTGGCGCCCGGCGGCGAACTCCATGCGCCGCTTGGGGACCGCGCGTGCGATCTGCTGCTGCTCCTCGGCGGACAGTGCCGCAGGATCTGCGCGCTCGGGCGGCATTTCCGCCAGCCGTACCGATGGCGGCAGCAGCATGCGGAACAGCGACGGGATGTCGTGGTCGATCTTCGCGACCGGTGAGATGACCGCACTCATGCGCGCAACCCCCACCAGAGGCCGCCGCCGATCGCGAGCACCAGGCCTGTGGCGACCGCACCGAGGATGCGGTCCTGCCTGCGCGCGCGCGCCAGGGCTTCGGCATAGGGCATCGTGGTGTGCGAGACCATCGTGTAGATCGGCAGCCACATTCCGGGCAGCAGTCGATTGAGCAGCACGTCCAGGCGCTTGCGCGCGAGGAACCAGGGCGAACTCACCTTCTGCCGAAGTTCGACGAAGTTCGCCTTGGACAGCTCCATCAGCACGTCGGTATGCGGGCGGCGCGCATTCTCGTAGGCGGCGAAGGCGGCGGCGCGATCGCCCGGATGCGCCTTCAGCGCGGCGAGCAGCGCGGAGCAGTCCTCGAACGCGGAATTCATGCCCTGCCCGTAGAACGGATACACGGCATGCGCCGAATCGCCGACCAGCACCATCCAGTCCTCGAAGCGCCAGGGCGCGGTCTTCGTGGTCAGCAGCGATCCGGTCGGACGCGAGGTCCATTGCTCGACCAGCGCCGGCAGCATCGGCAGCAGGTCGGGGAAATATTTCTGGAACAACGCACGGATCTCCTCCGGGGTGTTCGTGGTCGCGAAGCTGTCCGGGCCCTCGTGCGGCAGGAACAGCGTGAGCGTGTGCGAGCCGTCCCGATTGGGATGCGAGACGAACAGGCAGTGCGCGCGCGGCCAGACGTGCAGCGCGGTCAGGTCGATGACCGATTCGCCATCGGGGCCCGCCGCGAGGGTGAGTTCCTTGTAGCCCCACTCCAGGTATTCGCGATGGAAATCCGCGCGCAGGCCGCGCTGCATTTCCGGACGACAACGCGAGAACGCACCGTCCGCGCAGATCACCCAGTCGGCGGCGATGCGGCGCGTCTCGCCGCCGCTTTCCAGCGTCAGCTCGCGCGCGACCTTGTCGGCGGACACGAAGCGATGGTCGAAATGCAGGGTCACGCCGGGCTGGCGCTCGGCGCGATCCAGCAGCAGGCGGATCAGCTCGCTGCGGTCGATCGAGTACAGCACTTCGCCGCGGTCCTTGCCGTAGGGCTGGAAACGCGTGTGGCCGTGCGGCGCATGGATCACGCGACCGCGCATGACCACGGTCAGCGGCATGGCCATGTCGATGAGACCCACTTCGGTCAGCGCCTGGATGCCGCGCTTGGACAGGCCGAGGTTGATCGAGCGCCCGCTTTCGGCGCCGGCCACGCGCGGGTCGCTGCGACGTTCGAAGACGTCGACGCGATAGCCGCGTTCCGCCAGCGCCAGCGCCAGCAGCGAACCGGCCAGGCCGCCACCGACGATCGCCACCCGCTGCGCGGCAGCGTTCGCCGCATCGATCTTCGCCGTCATCGCACGACCTCGACAGGTTCCGGATGCGCCACGGCGGCGCGCAGTTCCAGTTCGGCGTCGACCAGCGCCTCGACCGCCTGGTCGAAGTAGTTGCGGCGGATGTTCGCGCCGAGGCGACGCAGGTACGAACGCAGGTACGACGCGCGGATGTCCGGACGGTCGACCATGCGCTTGAGGAACGGCAGGTCGGATTCGACCATGTGCCGGATCACCAGCATCGGGATCGGGCTGCGCAGCGGCCGGAAGGCTTCGTTGCGCAGGCCGGGCGTCTCGTTGCGGGCGTGGAACTCGCCGAGCATCAGGCCGACCTCGACGAAACCGGGCTTGAGCCGGGCCTGCATGGCGTCGATCCACGGCGCGTCCGCTTCGCTCATGCCGGAGAACACCACCATGATCACCTTGTTGATCGCCAGCGGACCTTCGCGCGGCTCGGTCTTCATGAAGACTTCGCGGCACTGCTCGATCACGTTCTGGATCGCCGACGGATCGGGCGTGGATTCGCGCACCTCGGTCATCCAGATGGTGTCCAGCTCCAGGGCCATCGGCGTGAACGGACACACCGGGCCGGCCCGACCGAGCTCCGGATTGGGCTTGGCGAGGAAACGCCGTACCCACGCGATCGTTTCGCCGAGCGCGGTCTCGGGCGCCTCACTGGCGGCCACTTCGGACGCACGGCGCAACACGAGATCCGGATGGGCGGACGACGCGACCGCCTGCGCCCGTGCATGCGGGCAACCCGTCGGCGCCGGTGCGGCGATGGTCGTCTGATTGTCTGCGTTCATTGCATTCTTCCCTTGAATTGACTGCTTCGCGCCAGCAAGCCCCAGGGACGTCCGTCTGTCCTGCACCGACCCCATGTCGGCGTCACCGTCCTGGCCTGCTTTCCCATCTTCCGTCGTCCCTGCGGCACCACGCTCCTCATTGCCCGGCCATTTCGCGCGTGCAATGGCCGACTTGCCCCTCTTTACGGATTACGCGCGACGGACATGCCACCGCATGTCGGATTCACGCGCTCTCCGGTCACCTTGTCCCCTGCCCGCCTGTGGCGAATCCATGTCGCTGTCCTCATGCCGATGCCGCGACCGGTGCCGGCGCGACCACCGCATCCGGCAGGTCGGTATCGGCGCGCCGGATGGCGCGGATCGAATAACCGATCGCAGCAGCGACGACCATCGCGATCCCCAGCACCACGAACATGAAACCGTGACCACGCCCCTTGCCCACGCCGATCAGCTCGCCCACCGTGTCGGCGAGCGCGCCGCCGGGCATGAGCGCCGGCTCGAACACGAAGTCCGCCAGCGGGCCGGCGAGCAGGAAGCCGACCGGCATCGCCGCTTCCGTCATCACGCGCAGGATGGCGAAACAGCGTCCCAGCAACTGCGACGGCACCTTGGTCTGCCACAGCGTGGCGATCGCGGCGTTGACGATCGGGATTGTCACGAACAGCGAGAAGCCGCAGGCCATGATCAGCCAGAGCGACGGGTAGACGCCGTGCGCGGCCATGGCCACGCCGCCGAGCATCGTGCAGGCGAGGATGCCGGCGGCCTTGTGCTTCGGCCAGCCCAGGAACGTGACGATGGCACCGCCCAGCAGCAGGCCCAAGCCACCGGCGACCATCTGGTAGCTCACCATTTCCGGCGTGCCCATCGACAGCACCAGCGGGTAGATCGCGATGCTGGCGATGCCGAAGAAGAAGTTGGTGATGCCGAACACCGTCAGCAGGCCGAACAGGCCGCGACGCTCGGCGATGTAGCGCCAGCCTTCGTGCGCTTCGCGCAGGATGTTCGGCTTCGCAGCCGCCGGGTCGTGCGGCGGCTGCGGCACGCGCGCGAGGAACAGGCAGACCGCGCCGGCGAGGAAGGTCGCGGCATCGACGAAGAGGATGCCGTCGATGCCGATGATCTTGTAGAGGATGCCGGCCAGCAGCGGGCCGCCGAGCAGCGCGATGGCGTTGCCGGTCTGGATCAGGCCGTTGGCCCGGCTGAGGTGCTCGCGGGTCGCCAGCAGCGGCACGCTGGCGCCGTAGGCCGGCTGCATGAAGGCGTTGCAGATCGCCGAAACACCGACACCGACGTAGATGTGCCAGACCTGCAGCAGTTCGAAGGCATTGAGCGTGGCAAGCACGGCGATCGCGGATGCCGAACCGAGTTCGCAGGCGATCATCACCCGTCGCCGGTTCCAGCGGTCGACCAGCGCGCCCGCGAACGGCAGCAGGATCAGCGCGGGAATCGACATCGCGACGAAGATCATCGCGAAGTCGAGGGTCGACTTGGTCTTCTCCAGCACCCAGATGCCCAGCGCGAAGGCGCTGAAGCGCGTGCCGATGCCCGAGATCAGCTGGCCGGTCCAGACCAGCAGGAAATCGCGCATGCCGCGGAAGCGCGAGAAGTAGGAGCCGTCGGTCGGCGCTGCAGCGGCGAGGGTCTGGTCGTTCATGCGGTCACCGTGGAATTGCACGGCAGGGCGCCGCTGGATTGGAGGAAGCGGACGTAGCGCTCGAACAGCGCGCGATCGGCGGGCGGACACACGGCGCCGAAGGACGCGGCGACCGCTTCGGTGGCGCTGCAGTCGAACACCGGCATGTCGGCGCCGGGTTCGCGCGGCTCGCCGCTTTCTTCGGGGAACAGACCGGCGAAGGGCTTGAGCGCGTTGTCGGCGCCGGCGGCCACCGCATCGAGCAGCGCGCGACGCCACTGCGCGTACGGCACTTCGTCGATGCCGCCGATGCGCTCGCGCATCACCGCGACCGCCTCGGTGGCCGGCAGGGTGCGCGGATTGAAGTAGTGGTAGTTGCCGCTGGCGTCGCCCGCGCCGAGCAGCACCTTGACCACGGTGCGCGCGACGTAGTCGACCGGGGTCATGTCGAAGAAGTCGCCCGGCAGGTGCGGCGCCAGGCCCAGCTGGGCGCAGCCGCGGATCCAGGCGTTGAAGTAGTCGCCCGGGTTGCTGATGCCGTGCTGCACGTCGCCGGTGATGCGCGCCGGACGATGGATCGCCACCGGCACGCCGCGCGCGCGCGCGACCAGCGCCAGCTGCTCGCCCACCCACTTGCTCTGGTTGTAGCCGCTGTACTGGCCGGCGCCGTCCGGCGGCGCGTGGTTTTCGGCGACGACCACGCCGACATGGCGGCGCGTGAGGTAGACGCCGAGCGTGGACACCAGCTGCACCGGCTTGAGATGGCCCAGGGTGGCCAGCGCGAGCACTTCGCGGGTGCCGCCGACGTTCGCGGCTTCCAGGGTTTCGTAGGGCGCGATGAAGTTGACCTGGCCGCCGTTGTGCACGATCGCGTCGACGCGATCGGCGAGCGCGGCGAAACCGGCCTCGTCCAGGCCCAGGCGCGAGCTGCCCAGGTCGCCGAGCACCGGCACGAGGCGGCGTTCGTCGCCGTCGCGCCAGAGCCGGTAGCTTTCGAGATTGCGACGGATGCGGCGGATGCCGTCCTCCGGCGTATCGGCGCGCACCAGGCAGACGACTTCGGCGTCGCTGAAGTCGATGAGGTCACGCAGCACGTAGGCGCCGAGGAAGCCGGTCGCACCGGTGAGCAGCACAGAGCGCGGCCTGTCGCGAGGCGCGCGCGGCGGCGCGACGCGCGCGGCGTCGATGGTTTCGGTTAGCACGACCTTGGCGTCGAGGTCAAGCGCATCGGGCGCGTCGCCGCTGCGGATGCGATCGATGGTCTCGGCCAGGCCGACGATCGTCGGCGTGGCGAAGATCGACGACAGCGGCACCTCGATGCCGAACGCGGCATTGAGCTTGAACGCCAGCGGCAGCGTCGACAGGGAATCGCCGCCGCAGGAGAAGAAATCGTCGTCGGTGCTCAGGTCGTCGCGGCCGAGCACGTCGCGCCAGACAGCGAGCACGGCGTCCTCGGTCGCGGTGGCCGGCGCGC
Organism: Lysobacter brunescens; assembly: GCF_042677005.1. Lineage (NCBI taxonomy): Bacteria > Pseudomonadati > Pseudomonadota > Gammaproteobacteria > Lysobacterales > Lysobacteraceae > Lysobacter > Lysobacter brunescens. The sequence goes on from NZ_JBHTIF010000006.1 coordinate 39,429, forward strand.
GGATCACGCGCTCGGCCGCCATGTCCGCGGTCGGCGCGGGCAGTGCGCGGCGATCGATCTTGCCGTTGGCGTTGAGCGGCATGCTCGCGAGCAGCACCCAGGCCGACGGCAGCATCGCCTCGGGCAGTCGGCGCGCGAGGCCGGCACGCAGCGCGGCGGCGTCGATGCCCGCGTCGGCGACCACGTAGGCCACCAGTCGCTTGTCGCCCGGACGATCCTCGCGCAGCAGCGTCGCCGCCGCGCGCACGCCGGGCAGCGAGGCCAGCGCGTTGTCGATCTCGCCCAGCTCGATGCGCACGCCGCGCAGCTTGACCTGATGGTCGCGGCGACCGATGAACTGCAGCACCGGGGCGCCATCGCCATGCAGGGTCCAGCGCGCGAGGTCGCCGGTGCGGTACATGCGCGCGTCGCCGCCGGCGAAGGGATCGGCGACGAAGCGATCGGCGCTCAGCTCGGGCGCGCCGAGATAGCCGCGCGCCACGCCGATGCCGCCGATGCACAGCTCGCCTGCGACGCCGCGCGGCACGGGCTCGCCGTGCGCATCAAGCAGGTAGACGCGCACGCCCGGCAGCGGACGGCCGATCGGCAGGTCCGCGGCGATCACCTCGGCGGCGTGCGTGGTCGGCAGCAGGGTCGCGCAGACCGAGGCCTCGGTCGGGCCGTAGTGGTTGCACAGCACGACGCGGCCGTCGGTGATCGAGGCGAAGCGGCGCACCTGTTCGATCGGCACGCTCTCGCCGCCGATCATCATCAGCTGCAGCGAGGGCAGCAGCGGGCCGCTGCGCGATGCGAGCGCCCAGCCTTCGCTCCAGCGCCGCCACAGCGCAGCAGGCGCGTCGATGGCGGTGACGCCGAAGTCGCGGCAGAAGCGTTCCAGCTCGACCGAGCCGAGTTCGGTCGGCGCCGGATGCAGCACCAGCGCCGAACCGCAGGCCAGCGCGGGAAACACGTCGCCGACCGAGGCATCGAAGATCAGCGGCGGGATCATCAGCAGGCGCTGGCCTTCGAAGCGATGCCGCGCCAGGAAGCCGCGCACCAGGTTGACCGCGCCGGCATGCTCGACGACCACGCCCTTGGGCGTGCCGGTCGAGCCGGAGGTGTAGATGAGATACGCCGCATCCGAGGCCGTCGACGCAACGGCGGGCGGCGCATCGGCCGGCGCGAGGTCGGCCACCCGCGCGACAGGCAGGCTCTGCGGCAGCGCTTCGGCACGCGCCGACAGGGCCGGCGGCACGAGCAGCGCGCGCGCGCCGGAGTCGGCGAGCAGGAAGGCAAGCCGCTCGTCGGGGCTGCCCGGGTCCAGCGGCAGGTAGGCGGCACCGGCGACCAGCGTGCCGAGCACCGCAAGCACCGCTTCTGCGGAGCGGTCCGCGAGCACGGCGACCACGGCCTCGCGGCCGATGTTCTGCGCGTGCAGCCATGCGGCGATGCCATTGGCCTGCGCCGCCGCCTGCGCGTACGACCAGGTCTTCGGACCGTCGGCGGTCGGCACCACCAGCGCATCGGCATCCGGCGTGCGCGCGGTCTGCGCGGCGAACAGTGCGTGCAGGGTCTCGCCATCGCCGGCCAGTGCGGGGCCGCCGTCGCCCAGCGCGATCTCCGCCGCACGCTCGTCGGCCTCCAGCAGCGGGAGGCGCGACACCGGCAGCTCGGGCGCATCGCAGATGCCCTGCATCAGGGTCACGTAATGACGCGCCATGCGCGCGATGGTCTCCGGCTCGAACAGGTCGGCGCCGTAGTCGATCAGGCCCTCGAAGCCGCCCGACCATTCCGTGAGCGACAGCGTCATCTCGAAGCGCGCGCTCTGCGTGGCCGGGAGCAGGCCGGTGGAACGCAGGCCGGTCATCGATTCGCCGCTGCCGGCCGCCTTCGGCTGCAGCACGAACATGGTCTGGAACAGCGGCGTGCGCCCCGGTGCGCGCTCGATGCGCACGCCTTCGATCACACGCTCCAGCGGCGCATCGGCGTTCTCGAGCGCGCGCAGCACGTGGTCGCGATTGCGCGCGAGCAGATCGCGGAAGCCCGGATCGCCGGACAGGTCGCCACGCAGGGCGATGGTGTTGATGAACAGGCCGACCATGCGCTGCAGGCCGTCGCTGTTGCGATTGGCGACCGGCGAACCGACGACGATGTCGTGATCGCCCGAGTAGCGCGACAGCAGCGTCTGCCAGGCGGTCAGCATCAGCACGAACAGCGTGGTGTTCTCGCGCCGGGCCAGCGCGCCCAGGCGCGCATGCAGCCCGTCGGGCAGCGTGAAGACATGGCGCCCGCCGCGCGCGGAAAAGACCGCGCCGCGCGGACGATCGGTAGGCAGGTCGAGCAGGCCGCTGGTACCGCGCAGGGCCTCGTGCCAGAACGCGAGCTGGCGCTCGAGCCGCTCGCGCGCGGCGGGCTCGCGCTGCCACAGCAGGTAATCGGCGTAGCGCAGCGGCACCGCCACGCCGCCATCGTCGCCGGCGCAGAGCGCGTTGTAGTCGCTGGACAGCTCCGACCAGATCACGCCCAGCGACAAGCCGTCGGCGATGATGTGGTGGGTGGTCGCGGTCAGCACGTGACGGTCCGGCGCCAGGCGGATCAGCTGCATGCGCAGCAGCGGCGCGCGGGACAGGTCGATCGGTTCGATCGCCAGGCGATCCACGGCATCGCGCATCGCCCGCTCGCGTTCGTCCTCGGGCAGATGGCTCAGGTCCAGGTGCGCGAGCGCGAAACCGCAGTCGTCCACCACCACCTGCACCGGTTCGCCGGCCTCTTCGCGGAACTGCATGCGCAGCGCGTCGTGGCGCGCGACGATGCGTTCGCACGCGCGGGACAGCGCATCGACATCCAGCACGCCTTCGAGCAGCCGGCTCTCGTAGATCAGGTACGCACCGCTGTCGGGCTGGAGGCGTTCGAACACCCAGATCTGCCGCTGTGCGGAACTCAGCGGCAGGGCCTGGCCCGGCACCGCGCGCGGCCACGGAGCCTCGGGCTCGGGCGCGCCGCCGCTGCGACGGGCCAGGCTGCGCACGAGCAGCTCGCGCTGCTGCGGGCTGAGCTTGGCCATGCGCTCGGCGAGCGCTGCGCTCATGCCTGCGGCCGGGGTGTCGGTGGTCGACGTCATGTCGTGCGGGTCTCCTGGAGCATGTCTGTTGTGTCGTGTGTGTCGTATGGGGTGGCGTCGCGGCTGTCGCAGGCGGGCCGTCGGCCTCAGCTGCCGAGCAGTTCGAGGATTTCGGCTTCGGACAGCCCTTCGAGCTGGTCGAGCATGCCGGCGAGCGCACTCTCGTCGATCGCGCCCAGGCGCATCTGCAGCAGCTTCTCGGCGAACTCGGCCACGGTCGGCGCTTCGAACACCATGCGCAGGCCGATGTCGGTACCGAAGCGCTTCTGCATGCGCGAGACCAGCTGGTTGGCGAGCAGCGAATGCCCGCCGAGTTCGAAGAAGTTGTCGTGCACGCCGACGCGCGGCTTGCCCAGCACTTCGGCCCAGATCGCGGCCAGGTCGCTTTCCTCCGGCGTGCGCGGCGCGACGTAGGCATGTTCCTCCGCCTCGCTGGCTTCCGGCGGCGGCAACGCGCGGCGATCGACCTTGCCGTTCGGCGTCAGCGGCATCCGCTCCAGCGCCATCCACGCGGAGGGCACCATGTAGTCCGGCAGGCGGTCGCGCGCAGTGGCGCGCAGCGCGGCGATGTCGAGCGCAGCGCCTGCGGCCGGCACCACGTAGGCCACCAGTCGCTTGTCGCCCGGACGATCCTCGCGGCAGACCACCACCGCCTCGGCCACATCGTCGCGCGCCAGCAGGACGGACTCGATCTCGCCGAGTTCGATGCGGAAGCCGCGCAGCTTGACCTGGTGGTCGATGCGGCCGATCACGTCGAGCGTGCCGTCGCGGCGCCAGCGGGCCAGATCGCCGGTGCGATAGAGCCGGCCGCCGGCGCGCGGGCCGAAGGGATCGGCGATGAACTTCTCGCGGGTCAGCTCGGGGCGATCGAGGTAGCCCTGCGCCACGCCCAGGCCGCCGATCAGCAGTTCGCCGGGCACGCCCGCCGGCACGGGCTGCATGCGCGCATCGACGACGTAGACCTCCGTGTTGTCGATCGGCCGACCGATGCTCACCGCGCCCTCGCCGGGCTGCACGCGCTCGATCGTCGACCACACCGTGGTTTCGGTCGGGCCGTAGACGTTCCACAGTTCGCTGCCGCAGCCGAGCAGGCGATCGGCCAGCTCGCGCGGCAGCGCCTCGCCGCCGCAGAGCAGGCGCATGCCCGGACGTCCACGCCAGCCGGCATCGAGGAGCATGCGCCAGGTCGCCGGGGTGGCCTGCATCACCGTCGCATCGACGGCATCGAGCAGGCGCGCGAGCGCTTCGCCCTCGCTGGCGGTGGCGCGGTCGGCCAGCGCGACGCGCGCACCGACGGTGAGCGGCAGCATCAGTTCAAGCAACGCGATGTCGAACGACAGTGTCGTGATCGCGCAGAGGGTGTCGTCCGGTCCGAGTCCGGGCGCGCGGGCCATGGACGCGAGGAAATTGACCGTCGCGCGGTGCGGCACGCGCACGCCTTTCGGACGGCCGGTCGATCCCGAGGTGAACAGCACGTAGGCGGTCTCGTCGGCATCTGCCACGACCGCCGCATCGAGCGCTGCACCGCCGAGCGCAGCACCATCGAGAATCTCGCCGGCATGCAGCAGCGCATGCGCGCCCGGCGGCAGCTGCGATGCGATCGCGGCATCGGCGATGACCACGGGCGCGGCGGCGTCCTCGAGCATGCAGGCGATGCGCTCGCGCGGGAATCCCGGATCCAGCGGCACGTAGGCCGCGCCCGCCTTGAGCACGCCCAGTAGCGCCGCCAGCATGCGCGGCGTGCGTTCGAGGTAGAGGCCGACCATCGCGCCCGGGCCGACGCCATGGGCGCGCAGCCGCGCAGCGACGGCGCCCGCCTGCGCGTCCAGCTCGGCATAGGAGACGACGGCATCGCCCTGCACCACCGCCACGGCCTGCGGGGTACGCGCCGCCTGGGCCTCGAACAGCCCGTGCAGCGTGGCCTGCGGCGGCAACGCACGCGTGGTCCGGTTCCATTCGACGAGCATGCGCTGGCGCTCGTCGTCGGGCAGGATCGCGATCTGGTCGATCCGGCACGCCGGATCGGCGACCGCGGCGGCGAGCAGCGTCTGCAGATGACGCGCGAACGCCTGCACGGTGTCCGCATCGAACAGGTCGGTCGCGTACTCCATCAGCAGACGCAGGCCGCTCTCGTGCTCGCTGGCGAAGATCGTCAGGTCGGCGCGCGCGGTGCCCGAATGCGCGTTCTCGATCGGCACGTTCTCCAGCCTGAGCCCGGGCAGCTGCAGTCCCGGATCCGGGAAGTTCTGGTAGAACACCATCGTCTGGAACAGCGGGTTGTGGCTCAGGCTGCGTTCGACGTTGACCGATTCCAGCAGGCGCTCGAACGGCAGGTCCTGGTGGGCGTAGCTGTCCAGCGTGGTGGCGCGCACCTGCGCGAGCAGTTCGCGGAACGTCGGATTGCCCGACAGGTCCGTGCGCATCGGCAGGGTGTTGATGAAGAAGCCGACCAGGGCTTCGAGTTCGCGACGCGGGCGGTTGGCGTTGCCGACGCCGACGACGATGTCGTCCTGCCCCGAATAGCGGTACAGCAGGGTCTGGAAGGCGGCGAGGAACACCATGAACGGCGTGGCGCCTTCCTGGCGCGACAGCTGGCGCATGCCTTCCAGCAGCGGCAGCGGCAGGACGTGCATGAAGACGTCGCCGCGATAGCTCTGCACGGCCGGGCGCGGCCGGTCGCCCGGGATGTCCAGCACGGGCGGCAGGGACTGGAAGCGCCCGGTCCAGTAATCGAGGTGCGCGCGCATCGCCGAACCCTCGGCTTCGTCGCGCTGCCACAGGGTGTAGTCGACGTACTGCAGCGGCAGTTCCGGCAGCGGCGAGGGCTCGCCAGCCAGGAACGCGGGATACAGCGCGGCCAGTTCGCGGAAGATCACGCCCATCGACCAGCCATCGATGGCGATGTGATGCGCGCTGATCGCGAGTTGCCACTGGTCGTCGTCGAGGTGCAGCAGCTGCGCGCGCAGCATCGGCCCGCGCTCCAGGTCGAACGGCGCGACCGCATCCTGCTTCGCCATCGCCCGCGCGCGGTCCGCGCGCGCCTCGGCGGGCAGATCGGTGAGGTCATGGCGGTCCAGCGGCATCGGCACCGGCGGCAGGATGCGCTGCATCGGGCCTTCGGCATCCTGCACGAAGACCGTGCGCAGGCTTTCGTGGCGACGCATGATCTCGCCGAGCGTGCGCGTCAGCGCATCGACATCGAGTTGCCCGATCAGGCGCGTCACCGCAGTGACGTTGTAGACGCTGTTGCCCGGATCGAGGCGATCGAGGATCCACAGGCGCTGCTGGGCCGACGACAGCGGCAGCCGTTCGGGCCTGGGCCTGCGGCCGATGTCCTGCTGCGCCGGTGCGCCGCTGCGCCGCGCCAGTTGCTGCATCAGCAGCGCGCGCTTCTCGGCCGACAGGCCGGACAGGCGCCGATCAAGTTCGCTCATGCGTTTCCTGCTCCCTCTCGTTCCGACAACCTCCGAGCGACCTCATCCTCGCTGAGGCCTTCGAGTTCGATGAGCAGGGCTTCCATGTGCCTGCGGTCGTCTTCCTCGCACGCTTCGACGATGCGCCGAGCGAACCCTTCCAGGGTCGGCGACTCGAACAGCGCGCGCAGCGGCAATTCGATGCCGTATTCGTGCACCACCCGCGACAGCATCCGCGTGGCCAGCACCGAGTGCCCGCCGAGGTCGAAGAAGCCCGCGCGCACGTCCACGGCAGGCAGCGCGAGCAGCTCCTTCCACAGAGAAGCCAGGAAGGCTTCTTCCGCAGTGCGCGGTGCGAGCGTCTCGCCCTGCCCGGCCGCGAGGCCCGGCGGCGGCAGCGCGTTGCGGTCGATCTTGCCGTTCGGCGTGAGCGGGAAGGCGTCCAGCGCCACGAACGCCGACGGCACCATGTACTCGGGCAGCGCGCGGCCCAGGTGTTCGCGCAGCGCTGCGGTGTCGGGCGCATCGCCTTCAGCCTCGCAGACGAAGTACGCCACCAGGCGACGGTCGCCGGGCACGTCCTCACGGCAATGCACCACGACCTGGCGCATGCCCGGCCACTGCGCGAGCACGCTTTCGATCTCGCCCAGTTCGATGCGGAACCCACGCAGCTTGATCTGGTGGTCGATGCGCCCGATCACCTGCAGCGTGCCGTCGGCACGCCAGAACGCGAGGTCGCCGGTGCGGTAGAGGCGCGCGCCGGGCTGCGACGAGAAGGGATCGGCGATGAATTTCTCGGCGGTCAGGTCCGGGCGACCGCGATAGCCCGCGGCCAGGCCTTCGCCGCCGATCAGCAGTTCGCCCGGCAGGCCGACCGGCTGGCGCTGCATGCGTCGGTCGACGATGTGGATGACCGTGTTGTCGACCGGACGCCCGACGAGGATCGGTCCCTCGCACGGCTCGACGCGGCACAGCGCGGAATAGACCGTGGTTTCGGTCGGACCGTAGAGATTCCACAGCTCGCGCGCCATCGGCAGCAGGCGCTCGGCCAGCTCGCGCGGCAGGGCCTCGCCGGTGGAGATGATGCGCATCGCCACATCGCCCGGCCAACCCACGTCCAGCAGCATGCGCCAGGTCGCGGGCGTGGCCTGCATCAGCGTGGGCCGCGCGGTTTCGATGAAACGGCGCAGGCGCAGGCCGTCGCGCACGGTGTCGCGGTCGAGCAGCAGGATGCGCGCGCCCACGGTCAACGGCACGACCAGTTCGGTCAGCGCGATGTCGAACGACAGCGTGCTGATCGCGCAGATCGTGTCGTCGGCGGTCATGCCCGGTTCGCGCGCGATCGAACGGATCAGGTTCACCGCGGAGCGCTGGCGGATCTCCACGCCCTTGGGCTTCCCGGTGGAGCCGGAAGTGAAGATCACGTAGGCCGGATCGTCGGGGCCGGCGCCACCGTCGGGCGGCGCGGACGGCAGACCGTCGTGCGGCGCGGCGTCGTCTACCTCGACCACGGACGGCACCGCCAGCGGCAGGCAGTCGCGCAGCTCCGGCTGGGTGACGATCACCTGCGCGGCGGACAGTTCGACCATGTAGGCGAGGCGATCCTGCGGATAGGCCGGATCGAGCGGCACGTAGGCACCGCCGGCCTTGAGGATGCCGAGCAGGCCGATGACCATCGCCGGCGAACGCTCGACGTACAAGCCGACCAGCGCACCCGCACCGACCCCGGCCGCACGCAGCGCTTGGGCGACCGCGTTCGCGCGCAGGTCCAGTTCGCGGTAGCTGATCGCACGATCGCCGAACACCAGCGCCGTTGCGTCCGGGGTGCGCGCGACCTGCGCCGCGATCTGGGCGGCGATGGTCGGATCGTCCGGCAACGCGCGCACGGTGTCGTTCCAGCGCGCCTGCGCCGCGACTTCCTCGGCAGTCATCATCGACAGCTGCGACACCGGCCGCTGCGGCGCGTCGAGCGCGGCCTCCAGCAGAGCGAGGAAATGCCCGACCATGCGCCGGATGGTGTCGGCGTCGTACAGATCGGTGCTGAATTCGACCATCAGCTCGCCCGGCGCGTGCTGGTTCACGAATAGCGACAGGTCGGCCTGCGCGGTCGGCGGGCGCAGGTCGGACCAGTGCACTGCGTCGACGCGCAGGTCAGGCAGGCGCAGGGCGTGCGCGGGATAGTTCTGGAAGAAGTACATGACCTGCGCGAATGGCGTGTAGCTCGCCGAGCGCGCGACGCGCAGGGTTTCGAGGATGCGGTCGAGCGGCGCGTCGGCATGCTCCAGGGCTTCGAGCAGCTTCGCCTGCGCGCGTGCGAGCAGGGCATCGAACGTCGGCTCGTCGGCGACGTCCGCCACCAGCGGCAGCAGGTTGATGAAGAAGCCGACCATCGGCTCCAGCTCGAACCGGGTGCGGCCGGCATGGCCCATCGCGGCCACTACGCGATCCTGGCCGCTGTATCGCGCCAGCAGCATCTGCAGCACGACGAACAGCACGGTCGACGGGGTGACGTTGCGCGATCGCGCGAAGGCGTCGACGCGATCGCGCAGCGCCTGCGGCATGACGGTGGTGAGGACATCGCCGCGGAAACGCTGCACCGCCGGACGCGGACGATCGCCGGGGAGGTCCAGCATGGCGGGCGCATCGGCGAGATGGCCGCGCCAGAAGTCAAGCGACCGGTCGAGGCCTTCGCCATCGTGGCTGCGCGCCTGCCACAGGGCCACGTCGGCGATCTGCAGCTCGGGCTCGGCCAGCGGGGTCGCATCGCCCGCGCGCAGGCGGGTGTAGCGCTCGGCCAACTCGTCGACCAGGGTGCTCAGCGACCAGCCGTCGATGGCGATGTGGTGGAAGGCCAGGACCAGCAGGTGGCGCTCGGATTCGAGGCGGAAAAGATGTGCACGGATTGGCGGTTCGCGATCGAGCGCGAAGGGCTTCGCCACCGCCTCGCGGGCCAGACAGAGGGCCTCGGCGCGCCTCGCATCGGTATCGATGCCCGGAACATCCACCTCGTGCCAGGGCACGGGGCAATCGGTCAGGATCTCCTGCCAGGCCAGCCCGGCATCGCTGCGGTAGATCGTGCGCAGCACCTCGTGGCGGTCGATCAGGGATTGCGCGGCGACCCGCAGACATTCGATGTCCAGCGGGCCTTCGAGCCACAGGCCCTGGGCCATGTTGTAGGCCACGAGCCCGGGCGAGAAACGGTCGAGCAGCCAGAGGCGGCGTTGGCCGGCGCTGAGCGGGATGCGTTCGGGGCGGGGTTCGCGGCGGATGCGGGACCGCGCGGTGCGGCCGCGTGCAGCAGACTGTTCCAGTAGCGCTCGCTTTTCAGGCGACAACCCCGCGAAGCGCTGTTGCAAATCGTTCATCTACCTGACTTCCCTGTGACACCGGCTGTGGCGGGACATTGACAGCCGGGCGTGCTCCTGCATCCCCGCTTCACAAGCTACCACACCCGCCTTATTCTGCAAGCCGCGATCACATATCGGCGGATTGACCCATTCCCGAGCGTATGCATCCGGACATACCCGGGAGGTCCGGGCACGGCCGCATGTCACGAATCAGTGACACAGTGCCGTATCAGGGATCGAGACCCGATTGCACCACGACACCCGTCAAGGACAGGCGATTGATGAAAACGGCAAGGCTCCCCCGCGCAGGCCAGACACGGCCCCCGCACCCCAGTCAGCGGACGACGCACGAGCGCGTCCCGGGGAGCGCCGCATCGGCGCCACGCCCCCTCGCCCCCTAGATCCGGGCGCCCAGGGACGGACGCATGCAAGCAGCAACGCCGCGGACCGGATGGCATCCGGCACCGCACCCATGAATTCCCCACCCCAATCCGGGTCGCGACCGCGATCCGGCCACGCAGTCCGCACGACCGCACCACCCATCGAAAGGATTCTCCGATGCAACGCAAGCGTCTCTCCTACTGCCGCCTCTCGTACTGCCTCGCCGCCCTGCTCGCGCTGGGCAGCCTCGGCGCCGCCGACGTCCGCGCGCAGGACACGCTGAAGATCCCGCGCGCCTCGGCGCCGCCGAAGCTGGACGACTACGTCGCCGGCCTGCCGGCGGACCGCGGCATCGAGATCTCCGAGTTCAAGCAGCAGTCGCCCGGCGACGGCAACCCGGTCTCGCTGGAGACCCGGGCCTATCTGTCCTACGACGAAGACCACCTCTATGTGGTGTTCGTGTGCAAGGACGACCCCGAACTGGTGCGTGCGCGCATCGCCCGGCGCGAGAACATCTTCGGCGACGAAGGCGTGCAGATCCTGCTCGACACCTTCGACGACGACCAGCGCGCCTTCGTGTTCGCGGCCAATCCCTACGGCGTGCAGCTCGACAGCAAGCTCACCGAGGGCCAGGGCTACGACTACAACTTCGACACGCAGTGGAAGTCGAACGGCACGATCACCAAGGACGGCTACGTCACGGTCTTCGAGATTCCGTTCAAGAGCCTGCGCTTCCGCCCGGGCGAGAAGCAGAACTGGGGCGTGGCGATCGGCCGCATCATCCCGCGCTTCAGCGAGTTCTCGTACTGGCCCTACATCACCCAGCGCAAGCAGGGCTTCGTGCAGCAGTTCGCGCCGATGGAGATCGACAGCAGCATCTCCCCGGGCCGCAACATCAGCCTCACCCCCACCCTGACCTACCGCAACCAGGAACTGCTGGGCCGAGACCGCTTCGGCGTGCCCGGCATCCGCCGCGAGACCGAGACGGAAGTCGGCCTCGACGCCAAGTTCGTGATCCGCGACGCGCTCGCGGTCGACCTGACCGTGAACCCGGATTTCGGCGAAGTCGAATCGGATGCGCCGCAGGTCATTGTCAACCAGCGCTTCGAAGTGCGCTTCCCGGAAAAGCGCCCGTTCTTCCTCGAAAACTCGGGTTTCTTCGGCACCCCGCAGTCGCTGTTCTTCTCGCGCCGCATCGTCGATCCGGAATACGGCGCACGCGCCACCGGCCGTTTCGGCCGCTGGGCGGTCGGCGCGCTGGCGATCAACGACGAAGCCGCAGGCCTGCCGCTGGGCACCGACGACACCGGTCACATCGGCGTGCTGCGCGTGCAGCGCGACTTCGCGAAGCAGTCGAACGTCGGCCTGTTCCTCAGCGACCGGCGCGTCGGCGATGTCGAGAACCGCGTCTACAGCCTCGACAGCCGCGTGCGCCTGAACGACAACTGGGCGCTCACTGGCCAGGTCGTGGGCAGCCGCTTCGACAACGGCGCCGGCATCAGCGGCGACGACCGGCTCCTGTACGCAGCCGCCAGCCGGTCGAGCCGCGAATGGAGCTACGAAGGCGAGTACCTGGACATCGGCGAGGATTTCCGCGCCGACCTCGGCTTCATCCCGCGCACCGACATCCGCCAGACCACGCATTCGCTGTCCTACCTGCACCAGTTCAGCGAACGCCCGTGGCTGGTCAGCGCCGGCCCGGTGTTCGCGACCTCGCGCACCTGGGACCAGGACGGCGACCTGCAGGACTGGAGCGCCGAAGCCGGCTACCGCATCAACGGCCGCCGCCTGACCTCGTTCGAGGCGCGCCTGATCGAGTCCTACGAGCTGTACCAGGGCTTCGATTTCCGCAAGCGCAACATCAGCCTCGCGGCCAGCTCCGACTGGTTCAAGTGGCTCAGCGCCTCGGTCAGCTACAACCATGGCGACGCGGTGAACTTCTTCCCCGCGCCGGGCGTCGACCCGTTCCTCGGCGACTCGCGCCAGCTGGTGACCTCGGCGGACTTCAAGATCACCCCGCAGTTCCTGATCAACCAGCAGTTCATCTGGACCGACCTGCGCACGCAGCGCGCGATCAACGGCAACGACGCCGGCAGCCGCGCCTATCGCAGCACGCAGTCGCGCACCAAGATCCGCTACCAGTTCAGCAAGTTCCTCGACGCACGCGTGATCTTCGACTACGCCGCGCTCGATCCGAACAACACGCTGTTCGCGGCGCCGCGCACCAAGCGCCTGACCACCGACTTCCTGGTCAGCTACGTGCTCAGCCCGGGCACCGCGCTGTACGTGGGCTACACCGAGCAGGAGCAGAACCTGCGCCTGGTCGGCAGCCCGCCGGTGATCCAGCCGACGGAGGGCCTGAACCTGAAAACCGGCAAGCAGATCTTCATGAAGCTGACCTACCTGTTCAACCTCTGATCACGGGGCGCAGCCCCCGCATCGGAACGCACGCGGGCCGGCATTCGCCGGCCCGCGTCGTTTCGGCAACGCATCGCCTGCACGATGCGACAAGCCCTACTTGATCCGCTGCTTCTCCAGCTTGCGCGCCAGCGTGCGCCGGTGCAGGCCGAGGCGGCGCGCGGCTTCGGAAATGTTGAAGTCGCTCTGCGCCAGGGTCTCGTGGATGTGCTCCCACTCCAGCGTCTTGATCGAGGTGGTGCGCGCGGTCAGCTCGACGCCCGCATCGCCGGCCGTGCGCTTGAACGCGGCCTCGATGTCGTCGGTGTTGGACGGCTTGGCGAGGTAGTGGCGCGCGCCGAGCTTGATCGCCTCGACGGCGGTGGCGATGCTGGCGTAGCCGGTGAGCACGACGATGACGATGTCGGGATCGTGCTCGTGCAGGTGCTGCACGCAGGTCAGCCCGGACGACTGCCCGGCCAGCTTGAGATCGACCACGGCGTGCGTCGGCGAGAAGTCCGCGAGCAGCGCAGGCAGGGCCTCTTCGCCGGTGGCGGTGCGCACCGCGTAGCCGCGTCGCTCGAACGAGCGCGCGAGGGTGCGGGCGAAGGATGCATCGTCCTCGACCAGCAGCAGGCGGCGTTCAGTCGTCATGGTCGCGCTCCTCGATGGCGATCGCGGACATCGGCAGGGTCACTGTCACCAGGGCGCCACCCTGCGGGCGGTTCTGCGCCGACAGGCGCCCGCCCAGCGTACGGGCCACGTTGACCGAAAGGAAGAGTCCCAGCCCGCCACCCGGACGGGCCTTGGTCGAGTTGTAGGGCGCGCCCAGGCGCTCCAGCACTTCGGGCGCGAAGCCGGGGCCGGCATCGGCAACCTCGATGCGCAGCGCGCCATCGCGGCAGTCGACATCGAAGGCCACCCAGTCCGGCGAGACCTCCACGGCGTTGTCGAGCACGTTGAACACCATCTGGCGCAGGCCCGCATCCGACACGATGCGCGGGTTCTCGGCGCATTTCATCCGGTAGTGGAAATGGCCGACGCTGCGGGAGGTCCGCCACTCGTCGGCCAGGTCGTCGAACAGGTCGTGCAGGCACGTTTCGACCGGCGCTTCGCCACGCGTTTCGCCCGCCGACAGCAGGATGTTGGTGACGATGGACTTGCAACGCATCACCTGGGCCTGCATCTCCGACACGTCCTGCGACAGCTCCGGATCGGAGGCGAAGGTCGGCAGGTGGTGCCAGTCGCCGAGGATGACCGAGAGCGTCGACAGCGGCGTGCCCAGTTCATGCGCCGCGCCCGAGGCGAGCAGGCCCATGCGCACGATGTGCTCCTCCTCGGCGGCGCGCTGGCGCAGCTCGGCCAGGCGCGCGTCGCGGTCGCTGAGGATGCGCGCGATGCGGGCGATGAACACCACAAATAGCGAGACCACCAGCACGAAGCAGATCAGCAGGCCCTGCACGTAGTGATCGGCGAAGCCGCGCGCAGGGTCGACGTCGATGTGCACCGGCGCGGGCACCGCGATCAGCCCGACCACGCACAGCACGGTCGCCAGCGCCAGCACCCAGCTCGCCGGCGGACGCAGCAGCACGGTGCCGAGTGCGACCTGCAGCAGGAACAGGAAGACGAAGGGGTTGGCGATGCCGCCGCTGAGGTGCAGCTGCACCGCCAGCGTGACCACGTCCACCATCAGCGCGATGAGCAGCGCCGCATTCGACACCGGGCCATCTCGCCACCAGCGCAGCTGGCTGGCGAGGTTGAACGCCACGAGCGTGCCCAGCACCGCGAACATCGCGGGCAGCGGCAGGTCGATGCCGATGCCGTAGTGCACGACGAGGATGGTGACCACCTGCCCGACCACCGCGATCCAGCGCAGCTGGATCAGCTGCTGCATGTTGCGCAGGCCGGTGCGGTCCTGCGGCCACGCCTCGGGCAGACCCCGCAGGCCTGCGATGGCGAGCTCGTCGGATGGCTCAGCGGTGCGGGATGGCGCCTGCATGGTGGAAATCTCCTCGCGGGCCCCGATCTTGCCGGAAACGCCGCCCGGACACGACCAGTCGCCAGGTCGCGAACGCGGTGAGCAAGGCCATGCCGAACCAGGTCAGCGCATAGGACAGGTGGGGATCGCGGAAACGCACCACGGTCATCCCGGCGCGCGGCCAGCGGGCATCCGTGGCGACCCCGGGCCCGGCCGTGGAGAAGGCATCGACGAAGTACGGTGCGACCTCGGCCGCCGGCAGCGTGCGTGCGCGGGCGATCTCCGCCACGTCGCGGGAATACCAGCGATCCGAAGCCGGATCGTTGCGGCGCAGGAAGCCGCCCACGGGCTCGCTGATCCGCAGCAGGCCGGTGATCGTGACCGATCCGGCCGGCGGCGGTGCGGCCTCAACGCCCTGCGGGACGAAGCCGCGATTGACCAGCACGATGTCGCCGCCGTCCGTGCGCAGCGGCGCCAGCAGCCAGTGGCCGGCCCCGAGCGCGGTGACCGCCTGCGTGCGCACTTCGGGCACCTCGACGAAACGCCCGGACAGGATGACGCGCCGATAGGCGTCGCCCTCTTCGCTCACGCCGGCCCAGGCCGTGCGCGGCGGCGGCGCCACGGGTTCGGCCGCGAGGCGTGCATCGACCCGTTCGATCAGCGCCTGCTTCCAGGTCATGCGCTGCAGCTGCCAGACACCCAGCGCGATGAACCCGACGAACGCCACCGCGAGGGCTGTACCGAGGACGACCGACCACGGCGAACGCGCGCGGTCGCGGCGATCGGTGGCGGTGCCTTCGGTGGCGCGGTCGACGGTCATTGCGCGGCCTTGATCATCTCTTGCATGTCGTGCTCGCCCGGCATCATGTTGCTGTTGAGGTGGTGCATGACCCACAGCGACCCGGCGAGCACGATGATCACCAGCACGGCGGTGAAGACCAGGGCCAGCAGGTTCCAGCCGCCCTCGGACTTGGTGTTCATGTGCAGGAAATAGACCATGTGCACGACCACCTGCACCGCCGCGAACAACAGCAGGACCACCGCCGCGACGCGCGAGTCGGAAAAACTGCCGGTCATCACCAGCGCGAACGGGATGGCGGTGAGTACCACCGACAGCACGAAACCGTTGATGTACTCGCGCAGCGATACATGCGGAATGCCGTCGTCGTGGTGCGCATCGTCTTCGTGGTGCGCGTGAAGGTCGCGCATGGCGTCGCTGTTCGCGGAAGCGTTGTTCATGGGAGCGTGCCCATCAGATAGACGAAGGTGAAGACGCCGATCCAGACGACGTCGAGGAAATGCCAGAACATCGAGAGGCAGGCGATGCGCCGCATGTTGGCGCGGGTCAGGCCATGCTTGCGGACTTGGACGCACAGCACCACCAGCCAGACCACGCCGAACAGCACGTGCAGGCCGTGGGTGCCGACCAAGGCGAAGAACGCCGACAGGAAGGCGCTGCGCTGCGGACCGGCACCGAGGTGGATGAGGTGCGCGAACTCGTAGATCTCGATCGCGAGGAACGCGACACCGAGCAGGCCGGTCGCGAGCAGCCAGCCGATCACGCCGCGCACCCGGCGGCCCTGCATCGCGATCATCGCGAAGCCGTAGGTGATCGACGACACCAGCAGCACCGCCGTGTTGACCGCGATCAGCGGCAGCTCGAACAGGTCCGCGCCGGAGGGGCCCGCCGCATAGTTGCGCCCCAGCACGCCGTAGGTCGCGAACAGGCAGGCGAAGATCATCAGGTCGCTGAGCAGGTATATCCAGAACCCGAGCAACGTGCCGTTCTCGGGATGATGGCGACCCTCCGTGTCCAGGAAGACCGGGGTGCCGTCGGGGCGGTTCAGGGCGATGGACTCAGACATGGGAAGCCCTCAGCTGCTCGGTGCGTGCCTGCTCCGTGGCCGCAACTTCCTCGGCAGGAATGTGATAGTCGCGGTCGTAGTCGAAGCTGTGCCAGATGGCATACGCGACCAGCGCGATCAGGGATGCAGCGGCCAGCCACCAGAGGTACCAGATCAGGGCGAAACCGCAGGTGGTGGCGAGCAGCGACAGGATCACACCCGAGCCCGTGTTCCTCGGCATGTGCACCGGCAGGAAACCGCTGGTCGGACGCTCGAAACCGCGACGCTTCATGTCCCACCAGGCGTCGCTGTCGTGCACCACCGGCGTGAACGCGAAGTTGTAGGCCGGCGGCGGCGACGAGGTCGACCATTCCAGCGTGCGGCCATCCCACGGGTCGCCGGTGTGGTCGCGCAGCTGCTCGCGGCGGCGGAAGCTGATGTAGATGCAGAACAGGAAAGCAGCGATGCCGATCGCGATGAGCACGGCGCCGAACGCGGCGATCTGGAACCAGATCTGCAGCGACGGATCCTCGAAGTGGCTCATGCGGCGGGTGACGCCCATCAGGCCGAGCACGTACAGCGGCGTGAACGCGAACCAGTAGCCGGCCAGCCAGAACCAGAACGAGACCTTGCCCCAGAAGTCGTCGAGCTTGAAGCCGAAGGCCTTCGGGAACCAGTGGGTCATCGCCGCGAACAGGCCGAACACCACGCCGCCGATGATCACGTTGTGGAAGTGCGCGACCAGGAACAGGCTGTTGTGCAGCACGAAGTCCGCCGGGGGCACCGCGAGCAGGACGCCGGTCATGCCGCCGACGACGAAGGTGATCATGAAGCCCATCGTCCACAGCATCGGCACTTCGAAGCGGATGCGGCCGCGGTACATCGTGAACAGCCAGTTGAAGATCTTCGCGCCCGTCGGGATCGAGATGATCATCGTGGTGATGCCGAAGAACGAGTTGACGCTGGCGCCCGAGCCCATCGTGAAGAAGTGGTGCAACCACACCAGGTACGAGAGCACGGTGATGCACACGGTCGCGTAGACCATCGACGAATAGCCGAACAGGCGCTTGCCCGAATAGGTCGACACGATCTCGGAGAACACGCCGAACAGCGGCAGGATCAGGATGTAGACCTCCGGATGACCCCAGATCCAGATCAGGTTCACGTACATCATGGCGTTGCCGCCGAGATCGCTGGTGAAGAAGTTGGTGGCCAGGTAGCGATCCATCGTCAGCAGCGCGAGCACGGCGGTCAGCACCGGGAACGAAACCACGATCAGCACGTTGGTGCACAGCGAGGTCCAGGTGAACACCGGCATCTTCATCAGGGTCATGCCCGGCGCGCGCATCTTGATGATGGTCACCAGCAGGTTCACGCCCGATAGCAATGTCCCGACACCCGCGATCTGCAACGACCAGATGTAGTAGTCCACGCCGGTCGATGGACTGAAGGCCTTGCCCGACAGCGGCGGCATCGCCAGCCAGCCGGTGGCGGCGAACTCGCCGAAGAACAGCGACATCATCACCAGGCCGGCGCCGCTGGCGGTCATCCAGAAGCTGAAGTTGTTGAGGAAGGGGAACGCCACGTCGCGCGCGCCGATCTGCAGCGGCACCAGGTAGTTCATCAGGCCGGTGACCAGCGGCATCGCCACGAAGAAGATCATGATCACGCCGTGCGCGGTGAAGATCTGGTCGTAGTGGTGCGGCGGCAGGTAGCCGAGGTTGTCGCCGAAGGCGATCGCCTGCTGCAGGCGCATCATCAGCGCGTCGGCGAAACCACGCAGCAGCATCACCAGGCCGAGCACCATGTACATGATGCCGATCTTCTTGTGGTCGATGCTGGTGAACCACTCCTTCCACAGGTAGCCCCACAGCCGCTGTTTCGTGATCACGGCGAGCAGGGCGATGCCGACCAGCATGGAGCCGATGAAGGTCGCCATGACGATGGGATCGTGCAGCATGGGGATCGCATCGAACGACATGCGTCCGAAGATCGGCGAGTGTTGGACGGCGGCGCTGTCGATGGACATCGGGGTGGACATCTGGGTGAACATCGTGATGTTCCGGAAGCGGATCGGTGACGGAAGAATCTGGAGCGGATCGTGCGAAGACAGGCGCGTCAGGGCGCCATCAGGCCACCGAGCACGGGCGACATCGCGGCGCGGCGCGCGGTCTCGGGCGTGCAGACCTCGGCGGAGACGTAGGCGCCGAGGCGCGGATCGCCGCGACGCGGCGTCCCCAACGTGCCGAGGCCGTCCATGCCCAGGCCACCACCGGCATCGATCGCCATCATCTGGTCCATGCACAGGCGGTCGGTGTCGACGCAGCGATTGAGGATCGCCTTGTACAGGCCGTCGTCGACGCGCGCGAAGCGGCGCACGGGCTCGCGCTTGCTCGGCTTTTCAAGCTCCAGGTAGGCCGCGCGGGTCAGCGCGCCCTCGCCGGATTTCGCATCCGCAACCCAGCGCTGGAAATCGGTCTCCTGCAAGCCATGGAATCGGAAGCGCATGTGCGAGAAGCCCGCACCGCTGTAGTTCGCGGAGAAACCCTCGTACTCACCAGGTGCATTGATCACCGCGTTGAGCTTCGTCTCCATGCCAGGCATGCCGTAGATCATCCCGGCCAGCGCAGGCACGTAGAAGGTGTTCATCACCGAGGACGAGGTGATCTTGAACAGCACCGGGCGGTCGACAGGCACGGCGACCTCGTTCACCGCCGCGACGCCCTGCTCCGGATAGATGAACAGCCACTTCCAGTCGAGTGCGACGACCTGGATTTCCAGGGGTTCGACGTGCGCCGGCACCGGCCGGCCTTCGGCGATGCGATCCAGCGGACGATACGGATCGAGCAGATGCGTGCTGATCCAGGTCACCGCGCCCAAGGCGATGATGATCAGCAGCGGCACGCCCCAGATCACCAGTTCGAGCTGCGTGGAGTGATCCCAGTCCGGCGCGTAGGTCGCGCTGCGGTTGGATGCGCGGTAGCGCCAGGCGAACCACAGCGTCAGCGCGATCACCGGCACGATCACGATCAGCATCAGCAGCGTGGCGACCACGATCAGGTCGCCCTGGCGGCTGGCGATGTCGCCGGCCGGGTTCAGCACCACCAGGTCGCAGCCCGACAGCAGCATGGTCGCCGCCAGCAGGACGGTCGGCATGCGCAAGGCGCGCAGGATTTTGGGCAGGGAAGTCATGGCGGACATGGATCGCAGTCGTTTTTGATCGACGTCAATGTAGTCCCGCACCGTTGGCCCGAGTATTGGACGTTTTGTCCTATCCCCTGCGCGCCCCGGTTCTGTCAGGCTTTCATCCGGAAAGACCCCGACCCACACCCGAGAGCCGCCTCCGATGTCCACCGTCACCGGCCCCACCGCCTCCACGCACGACCACGGCACGCGCGCCCATCCCGACGTCGCACCGGGCGAAATCGCCGTCGGCGTCGTCGTTGGACGCGCCTCGGAATACTTCGACTTCTTCGTGTACGGCATCGCGTCGGCGCTGGTGTTCCCTGCCGTTTTCTTTCCGTTCATGGACAGGCTCGAAGGCACGCTCTATTCGTTCGCGATCTTCGCGCTGGCCTTCGTCGCGCGCCCGCTGGGCACGATCCTGTTCATGTCGGTGCATGCGCGCTGGGGACGCGGCGCGAAGCTGACATCGGCGCTGTTCCTGCTCGGCACCGCCACCGCCGGCATGGCCTTCCTGCCCGGCTACGCCACGCTCGGCACCACTGCCATCGTGCTGCTCGCGCTGTTCCGCGTGCTGCAGGGCATCGCGCTGGGCGGTTCGTGGGATGGACTGCCGTCCCTGCTCGCGCTGCATGCACCGAAGGAACGCCGCGGCTGGTACGCGATGCTCGGCCAGCTCGGCGCGCCGGTCGGCTTCATCGTCGCGGCCAGCGTGTTCGCCTTCCTCTACGCCAGCCTTGAAGAGCGCGACTTCCTCGCCTGGGGCTGGCGCTATCCGTTCTACGTGGCGTTCGCGATCAACGTGGTCGCGCTGTTCGCGCGCCTGCGCATCGTCGTCGCCGAGGAATACCAGGGCCGCATGGGCGAACTGGAGCTGGAACCGACGCCGGTCGGTGAATTGTTCCGCGCCAAGGGCCAGCACGTGGTGATCGGTGCGTTCGCGGCGCTGGCCAGCTACGCGCTGTTCCACATCGTCACGATCTTCCCGCTGTCGTGGATCCTGCTGTTCTCCGAGCAGTCGATCGTCGACTTCCTGCTGGTGCAGATCCTGGGCGGCTTCGTCGCCGCGGGCGGCATCGTCGCGTCCGGCCTGATCGCCGACCGCGTCGGCCGCGCGCGCACGCTCGGCGGGCTGGCGATCGTCATCGCGATGTTCAGCGGCTTCGCGCCGACGCTGATGGAAGGCGGCAAGATCGGCCAGGACGCCTTCATCCTGATCGGCTTCGCCCTGCTCGGCCTGTCCTATGGCCAGGCCGCCGGCGCGGTCACCGCGAACTTCGGCCGCCGCTACCGCTACACCGGTGCCGCGCTGACCTCCGACCTCGCCTGGCTGATCGGCGCCGCCTTCGCACCGCTGGTCGCGCTCGGCCTGTGCGCCTACTTCGGCCTCGCCTGGCTCGGCGCCTACCTGCTCTCCGGCGCCATCGGCACGCTCGCTGCGCTGGGCATCAACCGCGCGCGCAACTTCAAGAGCTGAAGCGCCGGCTGGCGGTCTCGGACATCAGGCATCCAATCTCGAAACAGCATCGATTACGGCACGCCCAGCGCATCCCAGCGCTGGACGAGCCCGAGCAGGTGCGCCAGCCCGTAGACCAGGCACACCGCAGAACTGATCCAGACGAAGCGCGCGGTGCGGCCGTTGTTGATGAGCGTGAACGGGCCGAGCACGGCGCGCAGCAGGTAGACGGCGGTGATCGCCGTCAGCACCGGGCGCAGGAACGGCAGTGGCGCGATGGCACCCGCACCCGAGAGCGCGTAGGCCGCCCAGCCCAGCAGCACCATGCCGATGCACGCAGTGACGACAGCCGGGTACAGGCTGCCGGCCTCGGCGGCACGCACGACGCGGTTGCCCGCGCCGAACAAGTGGTAGGCGCGCGGTCCGACCAGAATGATGACCAGGTGCATCAGCGCCGCTGCGGCGGTCAATCCCGCTCCGATCATCAAGGCGGGATTCATCGCGCCGTTCATGCCGCGACCGGCTGCGCCGCTTCGGCGCGCTTCACCCCGTCCATCACTTCGTAGCGGAGCTTGCTGCCGGCGACCGCAGCCGCAGCCTCCACGCCGCCGGTCATCGCGCCGAAGATGCCGTGTCCGGTGCGCGTCGACGCACCGCACAGATACAGCCCCTTCACATCGGTCTTCGTGCCCGGACGGTTGTGCAGGAAATACTCCGGCGTGAACGCGAGGCCATAGGACGTGCCGCCTTCGGAACCGATGAAGCGGGTCACCGAGAACGGCGTCGATACTTCCTGGTAGACGATGTGCTTCGACATCCCGGGAATCACCCGCTCCGCCATCTCGATCAACTGCTTCGCGTACCAGTCCTTCTTCGCGAGGTAGACCGGATTGTCGCGATAGCTGCCGTCCTTCACCTCGGCTGCGGTCAGGCCCCAGCTCGCCGGGTCAGAAGGCACCGCCGACATCAACTGCAGGTTGTAGATGCCGGGCGGCGCGATCGCCGGATTGTGCGGATCCTTCATCGTCGCGTTGCCGATGAACAGGTGCGGATGCTCCGGGAAGCGGCCGGCGAAGATGTCGCTGTAGCCCTTCTCGTAGTCGTAGCCCGGATAGATGCGGTAATTGGTGTTCTTCAGGCCCATGGCCTTCAGGTCCATGTCCACGCCGAGGTAGACCACACCCATGGCCGGCGACATCTCGAACGTCTCGGCACGGCGCACGGTTTCCGGCTTCAGGTGCTCGCGCCCGATCAGGCCCAGCAGGGTGTGCTTGAGGTCGGCGTTGCAGATGATCGCCGGGGCCTTCACCACGCGTCGGCCCAGGTGCTTGTTGGTGAACTCCACGCCCACGGCACGGCCGTTCTCGACCACGATGCGCTCGGCCTTCGTGCGCAGCAGGATCTTGCCGCCGTTGCGCTCGACCACGGCACCGAGCTTGTCCGAGAACAGCTGGCCGCCGCCGGACGGGTAATACGAGCCCTGCAGGAAGTGGTTCACGACCGCCGCATGGCCGGCCATCGTCGCGCGGCTCGGCGGCTGGTGGTACACGCCGAGCTGGCCGGTCAGGATCGCGCGCAGCTTCTCGTTGCGGGTGCAGGTGTCGAGGAACTGCTCGACGGTGGACTTGGCGTGGCGCATCAGCATCCACGAACGCGGCAGCACCCACAGGGCGGAGATCGGCCGCGAATGGATGCCCATGAAATCCCACACCTGCTGGAGCATGCGGAAGTAGCGGTCGATGCCCTTGCGCTCCTGCGGGAATTCCGCGAGCAGCTTCTCGCGGAACCTCGCATAGCCGCGCGGGATGCCGAACTGGAAGTCCGGGAAGCAGAGCGTGTCGAAGCCTTCCGGATCCTGCTCCAGGAAATCGATCTCGTCGTAGTCGATCCCCGCCCCCTTGAGGATGCGCGGAATGAGGCCTTCGCGGCCGCAGTCGCCGATGTAGTGCAGGCCCACGTCGAACTCGTAGTCCTTGCCCTTGCGATGGAAGACCGTCGCGCAGCCGCCCATCTCGTAGTGCATGTCCAGCACCAGCACCTGCTTGCCGCGATTGGCGAGCGTGGCGGCAGCGGTGAGACCGCCGATGCCGGCGCCGACGACGATGACGTCGAACCGGTCGCGGTCGAGGGTCTTGAAACGATCAGGGGTCTGCATGGGTCTTCGATTCCGTGAATGAGGATGCGGTGGATGGCGTGCCGCGTGCGGTGCTCAGGCGTGGACGGCGTCTTCGCCGGCCGGCGCGTTGGCGTCCCGCTGCAGGAAGGCCAGCTTTCCGCTGCGCCCGCGCCAGGCTTCGTGATCGGGCAAGGCCGGGATGCGCTGCAGGATCACCGGCCACTGCTCGGCCAGTTCGGCATTGAGCGCGAGGAAATGACGGTTGCCGTCATCCAGTTCGTTCTCCGGCAGGATCGCCTCCTCCGGGCATTCCGGCACGCACAGCCCGCAATCGACGCATTCCTGCGGGTTGATCGCGATGAAGTTCGGGCCCAGGTGGAAGGCGTCGGCAGGGCAGATGTCGACGCAGTTGGTGTGGCGGCACTGGATGCAGTGTTCTGTCACGACGTAGGTCATGGCGATTCTCTTGCTGGATTCGATGTTGGCTGGAAGGCGTTGACTGGAGGGTGTCGCTCAGAAATACCGGTCCGCGAGCAGGCGCGCGGAGAGCATCGTCCCGATGAAGCCGGCACCGGGGAACGTCCATGCGCCGACCTGGTACAGGCCCTTGACCGGATACTTCTGCGGGAAGCGGTTGAACAGGCCGGACTGCTTCGTGTTCTGCTCGAAGCCGTAGATCGCGCCCGCCGGGTTGTGCGTGAACTTGGTCAGGGTGCGCGGCGAACCCGCTTCGCAGATCTCGATGCGGTCGCGCAGACCGGGCAGCACGCTGGACGCGTTGTCGATGAGCAGGTCGGTCAGCGCCCGCTTCTTCCTGCGATAGTCCAGCTTCTGCAACGCATGCCAGTCGCTCGCACCGGTGAGGGTGAACAGGCCCAGGCTCGATTTCCCCTGCGGCACCAGAGTGGGATCGACGTTGGAGAAGTAGTTGATCGACCAGCTGGTGTTGTCGGCATGCAGTTCGCCCGCCTGGATGTGGGCGAACTGTTCGCGCTGGCTCTTGGGCGGCGCGAAGAAATGGATGTATTCCTCCGGGCCGACACCCAGCTCGGACAGCGGGCAGTTCAGGCCCAGGTAGACCTGGAAGCCAGAGATCGAGAGCTTGAGTTCTCGCAGCTTGGCCAGGTACTTCTGTCGGAAATGTCCTTCGCCGGCGAGCGCGACCACCGCGTGCGGGCTGATGTTGGCGATCACGTTCTTCGCGCGGACCATCCCGGACCTGCGCGTGACCACGCCTCCGACACGGCCGCGCTCGACCAGGATCTGCTTCACGTCCGACGCCAGCTCCACGCGCCCGCCGTTCTGTTCGATCACCTCGACCAGCGCATCGGACAGGGCCTGCGAGCCGCCCTTGATCGAATAGCCGCCGTTCTGCAGGTAATCAATGAAGGGATAGGAGAAGTAACCGAACGCGAGATCCTTCGCCGGCAGGCCGTAATAGCTCCACTGCGCCGAGAGCACTTCCTTGAGCCGCTCGTTGCTCGTGAACCGCGAGAAGTAGTGGTCCACGGTCTCGTGCCCGTACTTGAGCACGCGCGGATAGATGAACGGCGTCGACAGGAACCGCAGCCAGAACGGGCGCTCGTGGTAGAGGAAGCCGCAGAGGTCGCGGTAGTTGCGCTGGGACTCGGCGAACAGGCGATCGATGTTCTCCACCTCGTCCGGGAAACAGCGATACAGCTCGCGCTTGTAGCCCTCCAGGTCGCGGTGACCGACGGTGATGTCGACATCCTGCGACCGATAGCGGTAGAGCGTGGGGTGATGGAGGAATTCCACCTTGTCCGCGACACCGCACTGTTCGATGACCTTGAAGGACTCCGCGCCGCGCACGACACCGTCGAACGAGTGAAGCGACACGTCGAAGGTGAAATCCTTGCGCTTGAAATTCGTGGCGTATCCGCCGGGGACATTGTGCTTGTCCACCACCAGTACCCTGCGCCCGCGTTGGGCCAGGATGCTCGCGGCCGACAGCGCACCCAGACCGGCGCCGATGAAGACCGCATCGTATTGTTCGCTCATCGCATCGCTCCTGCGCGCGTGGTCGCCGATCGCACAGCTCAGGCCGTCAGGCCGCCGTCGATGACGAAGGTCTGACCGGTGATGTAACCGGCATTCGGCGACAGCAGGAAGCTGGCGAGGGCCGCGACTTCGCGCACCTGGCCGAGACGCTTCAGCGGAATGCCGTCGGTGATCGACTTGCGGATCGCCGGATCGATCTGGTCGACCATCTCGGTCGCGATGAATCCGGGCGCGATGGCATTCACTGTGATCTTGAACCGCGCGAGCTCGACCGCCATGGTCCGCGTGATGCCGATCATCGCCGCCTTGGTCGCGGCGTAGCTGACCTGCCCCTTGTTGCCCTTGAGGCCGGTCACCGACGACATGTGCAGGATCCTGCCCGCGCGCGTAGAAGCCATCACCGGCGTCAGGCAGGTGCTGAAGTAGATCGCCGAATCGAGATTGGTCGAGATCACGTCGCGATAGCGGTCGACGTCGAAGTTGAACATGAGCTGGTCGCCCGTGATGCCCATGTTGTTGACCAGCGCGTGTGGCTCGCCGAACGTGTCGACCATCTGTGCGCATGCGCGCTCCACGGAGGCGTGGTCGCGGCCGTCGCAGGCGAAACCCTGCGCCTTGCCGCCAGCTGCAGCGATCTCCGCTTCCAGCCGACCCGCCGCTTCCGCCGAAGACTGGTAGGTGAAGGCAACCGTGTAGCCTTCCTCGGCCAGCGCCGTCACCAGCCCCTTGCCGATGCCACGGCTGCCGCCCGTCACCAGCACCCATTTGTTCGCCATTGCGTTGCCTGCTTCCATTGCCGATGCTTCCATTGCCGATGTCCTGATCGTTCTGTCCTGATGGGCCTTCTGGCGCGCCGTTAAGCCACTGCCATTACGCCATTGCCGTTACGCCACTGCCGTCGCGCTGCGCCTGTCCTGCTCGACCCGCGCGTAGAAATCGAGGATCGTCTCGAAATAGCGGCCGCGATGCTTCTTGTGGCCTTCCAGGTGCCTGCATCCCTCGAACGCGAACGTCTGCATGTTCTGGCACTGCCGCGCGAGCGACTGCACGCTGTCGACCGGGATATAGCGGTCGTCGAGACCGTGGAGGTAGGCGATCGGCAGGCCGCGCACATGGCGCAGCGACGCATCGATCGCGCACGTGCCGGTCGGCACCGCCAGTCGGCTGCCGCTGATCCAGTGCATGGCGTGACGCAGCATGCCCCGGGTGAAATAGCTGCGCACCGTCACCGGCACGCTGTCGAGTACGGCCGATGCGAACGGACTGGCGTCGCGCGCAAGCGCATGCGACAAGTGATAACCACCGAAGGAGCAGCCGAGAAGATGGATCGGAAGTCCCTGGAAATCACGACTCACGCGTCGCGCGATCGACAGCACGTCGTCGGCGAAGGCATGGCCATCGATGGTGCTTCGCCCGAATCCCTTGAAGTTGAAGACCACCACGTGGTAGCCGTGGGCGAGCAGCTCGCTGTCGATCCGGTTCTCGAAGAAATAGTGCATCCCGTACTTCAGGAACGGATGGCACAGCATCACGACACCGCGCGGCTTCTGCGCCGAGGTCCGCAGGATCGCGCCCTCAAGCCGGCTCCCGTCCGTCCCCTGCTCGACGAAGGCGTCCGCATGCGGCGGCAGGTCCTGCTTCCAGCCCTGGACATGGCGGAACATCACCCGGATGAAGAGCTTGGAGATGGCGACGCCGAGCGCCGAAGTCGAGTGGTCTGGAGTGCTCATGCCCGTTTCCATTGCCTGGCCTTCATCTCGG
Source organism: Lysobacter brunescens (assembly GCF_042677005.1). NCBI lineage: Bacteria > Pseudomonadati > Pseudomonadota > Gammaproteobacteria > Lysobacterales > Lysobacteraceae > Lysobacter > Lysobacter brunescens. The sequence goes on from NZ_JBHTIF010000006.1 coordinate 66,424, forward strand.
CATAGCCGAAGGCCGCTTCGTAGCTGGGTCCAGCGACCCATGCGCTGAGAAAGTGCACGCCAGCCACCGGAAATCCGTGGTGGAAGACGTGGCCCCTGAGATCGGTGCCCACCATGGCGCCGTACCCCGATCCATCGGTGTTGTTGGTGAATCGAACGTACGTATGCGGCGTCGCCACTTCGGTGTGCACCACGTGACCACGCAGGTCCGGCACGTGCGACAGCAGGCGCTCGACGAGCGCATCGCAGGCGCGCACCTTCTTCGCCCGGTACGCCGGCGTCCGGCGCTGCGGCCAATGCGCGATGCTGTCCAGCACGTTCAGGCAGACCACATGTCCGCCGTCCGGATCCAGCGCATGGTAGTTGGTCACTTCCATCGGCGAGCAGCGCCAGAAGGCCTGTTCGGACTCGGCATCCGGGAAACCCGCGCGCTCGGCGGCGATGCGCAGGTCGCTTGAATCGCCGGGCATGTCCGCGAACAGCATGGACTCGGTATGCGGCAAGCCCAGTTCGCCCGGTGCGCGGTCGGTGACCAGATACACGGTCGTCGTCGAACGCGCCGGCTTGAGCGCGGCGAGCTTCTCGACGGTCTGGCCGAGGTCGACATCCTCGGCGAAGAGGTTGCGCACCGCATAATGCGGCGACGCATTGATGTAGACCTGATCGGCATGGAACGTGCCGCGATTGGTGCGCACGCCGCGCGTGCGACCATCCTCGCCGGTGAGCACCGCCTCGACGCGCGTGCCGAGCATCAGCCTGCCGCCGGCATCCACCACCCGCTGCGCCAGCAGGTTGGACAGCCGCTGCGACGCACCGGTCACATAGGCATTGCCCCGGTTGAGCGTGGCGTAGACCACGTGCAGGTAGTAGAGGTAGCCGAGGTCTTCCGGATAGCCGCCGACATAGATCCCGGGCGCCGCCAGGATCTCGATCAGGTACGGATCGTCGAAGAGTTCGCGCAGGGCCTCGCGCACGGTCTTGTGCTTGAAGTTTCGATGCGCGTAGCGCAGCTGCGCCATGTCCGGCTCGAAACTGCCGTCGAGCATCTGGAACTGGTAGTAGCCGTTGCGCCCATGGGTGCGCACCTGTTCGAAGAAGGTCGCGATCCCCTCGGCCTGGTGCGGGAAGCGCGACAGCAACAGAGCTTCGGCTTCGTCGGCATCGTTCGGCAGGGCCATCGCTTCGCCAGCGTGGTACGCGCAGAAGTAGTCGTCCGGATAGACCAGGCCCAGGGATTCCCCCAGCCCGAGGTCGCGGAGGATGCGGATGAGATTGCCACCTTCGTTCATGCCGCTGAGCTTGTGCAGGCTACAGTCGAACGTCGCATCGACGCGCGCACGGGCGAACGTCGTGGCGTATCCGCCCGCGACGATGTGCTTGTCGATCAGCAACAGCCGCAGGCCCGGATGCCGTTGCACCAGCATGGCCGCACAGGCCAGGCTGGTGATCCCGGCGCCGACGAAAATGGCGTCCCAGCGCTCCTCGCTCATCAGCGCAGCTTCAGCTTGTCGACCCAGGCGTAGATTTCGGCGAAGCGCTTTTCGTTGAGCCGGGCATTGTGCTCGGAACGCCACACCTGCTCGATCTTGTCCATCTCGTTCGGCTGGATCGGGAAGGCGAACGAGGTGTGCAGCGCGACTTCAGGGTTGTAGGTGAACATGTCGATCAGGCGCGGGAAGATACGGCGCGACATCGCGCGCACCTGCTCGGCCTCCTCCTCGCTGGCGTTCTCGAAGAAGGATTCGCTGATCCATCGACCGAAGGCGATATGACGCGCCTCGTCGTAGTGATGCTCGCGGAACATGGTGCGGGTCATCGGCTCGACGCCCTCGCCCTGCGAGGTATGCATCGCGCTCATCTCCGCCACCCACTCGATCAGCAGCGTGAACAGCACGCCCACGGCCGGCGGCATCTTCGGGAGGGTCTCGGTCAACAGTTCGTACAGCCCGACGGGCGGCGCGAACATCTTCAGGCCGGCCTTGTCCATGAAGCGCTTGAACGTGAGCGTGTGCACGATCTCCTCCTTCGAGAAGACCATCAGGTATTCCTGCAGTTCCGGCGAAATCCGGTCGTGAAACTTCGTGACGTAGCCCATGTACAGCGGCGGGATCGTCTGTTCCAGCCAGATGAACATCGAGATGTCGCGCGCGGTCTCGATCCACGCCAGTTCCCGCTGCTGGTCTGCGGTGAGCGCGTCGAAGTACGGGGTGCCCTTGATCCAGATGTGCTCGGGATCCTTGGGGAAAAGGCTGCGGTCGATGTCCTGATCCCACGGCAGCACCGTGGCATGGTCCATCGTGCGCTGATGCGAAGTCTGGCTCAGGTTCCTGACCTTCTCGACCCTCGATTCAGCAATGGTGAGCACGCTCGTGGCCTGCATGACATTTCTTCCTTGCGTTGCGGTTCGTGGGATGGCAGTCGACGCGGCGCGATCAGGCCGGCACCGCGTCCGCTTCCTTGATTTCGACGACGTATTCGCAGAGCTGGCGCAGGGTCGCGATCGCGCGGTTCGCGAAGGCCTGCGGATCCAGCGCGACGCCGACCTTCTTCTTGACCACCAGCTGCAGCTCGACGAAGTCCAGGCTGTCCAGCGCCAGCGACTCGATCGTGGTGTCCAGGGTCACGCCATCCTCGTCGACGTCCTTCAGTTCGAGGATCAGGTCGCTGACCACCTGGAACACATTCTCAACATTACTCATGGCTTGTCGTCCTCAATGGTTTGGAGTTTCTTCACCATCAGCCCGAGGGTGATGGTCATGACATGGCGATCCTGCACGTGGACGCCGAGGTCCAGCGTGCCGACGGCTTCGCCGGGACTTTCGATCAGGTCGATGTTGTCGACCTGGTAATGGATCGATGGCGGCAGGTCGCCCAGGGCGTGCAGCGAGCCGCAGAAGGCGATCTGGTGGCTGGTCTGGACCAGCAGGTGCGAAGTCAGCGACTCGATGCGCTCCAGTCGCTGCTCCAGACGAAGCTCGGGTCCCAGCCGATCGAAGACTTCGCCGATCCGGTTGCGGATGAAGTCGCCGAACACCATCGCATCGAGAGCGACCCAGTCGTCGTAGCCTTCGCCCAGCCCGCTGCGGAAACCCTGCAGCCAGGCATCGACCTCTTCGGCCGGAAGCGCATGACGTTCCGCATCCGACGACCAGTCCGGAGGATCGACGCGGCGCACATTGCCGATGACGTGGTCCGCGGCGCCGGTTTCCGGCACCAGCTTGAAGGTCACGCGCCCATTGCGATCGCTGACCGACAGCGCCACCGGAGCGTCGCGCAGCACCGGCGCCTTCAGCAGCGCCTTGAACTGCACCCAGCCCTCGCCCGAGGCGCTGCGGCCGAGGCGCTGCTTGATCGGCAGCAGGGCCAGCATGCCGTGCACGACGACATCGGCCGCATCCATCCGGCGCGCAGCGTCGCGGTCGAAATGGATCGGGTTGCGGTCTCCGGACAGGACAGCCCAGGCCTCGATGTCGTCGGCGTCGAACTGCATCTGCATGGTCAGTTCGCCCGGCGGATCATCACGCCCGCATTCGCGCCGCCGAAGCCGAAGCTCAGGTTCAGCACATTGTCGAGGCGCTGGTCCTGGAGATGCACGTTCGGCACGTAGTTCAGGTCGCAATCGGGGTCGGCCTCGTCCATGTGGATGGTGGCCGGCACCACGCCATGCTCGATCGCCTTCAGGCAGAACACCGCCTCAAGCGAACCGGCGGCGCCGATGAGGTGCCCGGTGTAGGACTTCGTGCTGGACATCGGGATGCCGTAGGCGGCATCGCCCAGGGCTTCCTTCACGGCATTGGTCTCGTTGACGTCGTTGAGCGGCGTCGAGGTGCCGTGCAGGTTGATGTAGTCGATGTTCTCCGCCGCCACGTCGGCCTGGCTGCAGACCTCGCGGATCACGCGCACGCGCGCCTGCATGTCGTCCGCCGGAGCCGTCATGTCGTAGGCGTCGGAATAGTTGGCGTAGCCGGTGATCTCGCCGAGGATCCGCGCGCCTCGCGCGCGGGCCACTTCATAGTCCTCCAGGCAGAGGACGGCTGCGCCTTCCGACAGCACGAATCCGCTGCGCCCCTTGCTGAAGGGACAGCAGGCCCGGCGCACCTCGTCCTGCTCCTTGCTCAGCGCCTGCATCACATCCACCGACCAGACGTTGAACTGCTCCTTGAGCGACTCGCTGCCGCCTGCGAGCATGATCTTCGCGCGGCCGCTGCGGATCGCCTCGTACGCCTCGCCGATCGCGATCGTCCCGGTGGCGCAGGCAGCCACCGGACTGTTCTGCACGCCACGGAAATTCCAGTTCATGGTGATGCCGGCCGTGGCCGCGTTGCACATCGACATGACGGTCGCGAACGAAGTGGTGATGCCGTGCTCGCGGTACTCGTTGTTGTTGCTGTTCGCGGTGTCGAGGCCGCCCCAGCCGGTACCGAGGATCACCCCGCGATCGAACGGGGAAACGACATCGTCGAGTCGCGTGTCGCCGAATGCCATCCGGATCGCTTCGTCCGCCGCCACCAGGCTGTACTTGGCGAACAGCGGCAGCATCTTCGAGATCTTCTTCGAGAACGGGCGCATCGCATCACGACCGAAGTCGTCGATGAATCCGAAATACCGCGCATGGATGCTGGCGTCGTCGAAATCGTATTTCCGGTAGCCGACGCGGTAATTCATGATGCCATCCCAGATGGCGTCGGCGTTCTGTCCGAGCGAGCTGATCGCACCGTAGCCCGTCACGACGACGCGGCGGGGCGAGTTGGAAACGGGCATGTCCATGGTCTTCCTTGATCTTCCTGTCCTGCGATCCAGCGTTGCGTCACGCCGGAACGATCCGGGCGACATGAATGAATGGCCTTGCCGACCTCTCGGCTCAGCGATAGAACAACCCGGCAGCGAGTCCGGGGCGGCCGCGATGACGGCGCGGAGCAAGATCATCCGCTGCGTTCAATGCGACACAGGCAATGCGTCTGGACACCGGCCCGATGAATCATCGGGCAACCGTTCCGGCAATCGTTGTTCCGGAATCGGTCACTTCTCCGCGAATGCGCGCTCGACGACATAGTCGCCGAGCTGGCCGAGTCCCGGCGAGATCGAGAACCCGCGGGCATCGAGCAGAGCCCGCAGGTCCGAAAGCATTTCGGGACCACCACAGATCATGGCGCGATCGGTGTCCGGGGAAAGCGGCGGCAAGCCGAGGTCTTCGAACAACTTTCCGCTTTCGATCAGCTGCGTGATCCGTCCCTGGTGGACGAACGGCTCGCGCGTGACGGCGGGGTAGTACAACAGCTTGTTGCGCACGTCTTCGCCGAAGAATTCGTGCTGCGGCAACTCGTTCTCGATGTAATCCCGGTAGGCCAGATCACTGATCCTGCGCACGCCGTGCACCAGCACCACCTTCTCGAAGGCCGCATACGTCTCCGGCTCGCGGATGAGGCTCATGAAAGGCGCCAGCCCCGTCCCGGTAGACAGCAGGTAAAGCACGCGCCCCGGCCGCAGATCGGACAACACCAGCGTACCTGTGGGCTTGTTGCTGACGAGGATGCGATCGCCCGGCTGCAGGTGCTGCAGGCGCGATGTCAGTGGGCCACCGGGCACCTTGATGCTGAAGAATTCGAGGTGTTCCTCATGATTCGGACTCACCAGACTGTAGGCCCGCAACAACGGACGACCTTCCGTTTCGAGCCCGATCATCACGAAGTGTCCGTTCTCGAAACGGAACGTCGGGGATCGCGTCGTGGTGAAGCTGAACAGACTCTCGTTCCAGTGATGGACGCTGCGGACTTCTTCTTCCCTGATCGCCGCCATGTCAACGACGCTCGATCATGAGATCCGCATCACATCGATGCAGGCCACGCCAGGGCATGTGCTGCGCATCCGCACGAACGACGAAAACGTCCGCACGCAACAGCTCTGCACTCTTGATTTCATCGGGGAACGCTGGCTTCGCAGCGCCCTTCACGCATTTCCATTGCATCCAATTGCTTCCAAGCAAATTTGATGAGCGGCGCACTCTATCAGAGCAATATTTCAAATACCACATCGAACGGCATGCGCCCGACAGCCGGTTCGACCTCACTACATCTGTGTATGCGCAAGCGCGCACACACATGTTGTGATGTTCGACGACACAAACTGTTACATACCTACGCGTATCCATTCGATGCAACAGGATCGAATGCCCTCGCCATCATCCAACGCACATATGACATGTGTGCTCGTCTCACATTTCATCTCGCACGATCACACATCCTGCATGCACCACCACCCCGAAACGCATCAGGCATCGATCTTCGGCCATGAAATCGATGACATGCGACCAATGGCATGCAAACGGCTCCTTGTACTTGATGCAGCGCGACTCGATTCATGAGGTTCAGCGACTGTGATCTCAGCGTCTGCGAACGCAGGCATGCCGGTCTTTCAGATGCGCCTCACGGCGGAAGACCGACATGGCATGAACGGGATGGCCATTGGAGTCCATCCATCTACGTACGGAACGCGCCGACGGCTCCGGGGCTTATCCGCTGCCAACGCACCCTGATCGGTTGCACTTCCGACCTTGCACTCGCCATCCGTGCTGCCGCACTCATCCCGCGCGCGCGTTCGATGTGCGCCACCGGCGCTCGTGCTTGCCAGCCATGGTGTGCTTTCTCCCCCTGGACATGTCGCCATGGCCTCCGCATTGCAGATCACGGTGCGCATCTTGCAAGGCGCATGACAGATCGACGCTCCGGGCACGGATCCGCCTGCGCTCCGCACAGGCATGCATCTTGCGTCGACCATGTCGAAGACGGAGACACGCTCCGCTTCGACATCCCCCGCAATGGAGAACACCATGTCGCAAGCAGCTCTGGAACAGGCACTGTGGAAAAGCATCAAGTCCGATCGCACCGTCATGCTCGGCATCCACGGGGCGGACGACGGCCACATGCGCCCGATGACCGCTCAGTTCGAAGCACCGGGATCCGACATCTGGTTCTTCACCTCCGCCGACAACCATCTGGTCGAACTTCTGCCTGACTCCGGCGCGGAAGGCGTCGCCACGTTCACGGCCAAGGATCACGGCATCTTCGCCACCCTGCATGGACGACTGCGGGTCGACACCGACCCCGCCATCGTCGACAGGCTCTGGAATCCCTTCGTCGCCGCATGGTACGAGCACGGCAAGGACGACCCCACGCTGCGACTGCTGCGCTTCGAGCCCGCTCACGCACAGGTCTGGGAAAACGATTCGAGTTTCCTTGCCGGCGTGAAACTGCTGCTCGGCATCGACCCCAAGCGCAGCTACGAGGACAAGGTCGCGCACCTCGACCTGCGCTGAAGCCCGCGCGACCACACGCCCCCGCAGCCATTCCATCCTCGACACCCCGCCCGACATCCCTTCCATGCGCGCATCGCGCACGCCCCCCCCACTCCGGAGATCCACCATGCCACGCAACATCCTGAAGACCCTGCAGAACGAACACGACGCGCTGCGCGAGCTGTTCGCCGAGATCAACGACACCACCGACCGCGCCGCCAAGGGACGCGCGCAGTTGCTGGAATCGATCGAAGCCAACCTGCTGCCGCACGCGAAGTGGGAGGAAGCCGTGTTCTATCCGGCATTCGCCGAACGCGCGAACCGCGACGGCCTGAAGGCCCATGCCGAGGCGGTGCTCGAGCATCATGCGGTCGAGGACGTGGTGATGCCCGAAGTGCATGCCGCAGCGACGAACACCCCGGAATTCGCCGGCCGGGTCAAGGTCTTCGGCGAATTGATCGACCATCATGCGAAGGAGGAGGAATCCACCCTCTTCAAGATGGCGCGGAAGCTGTTCACCTCCGAAGAACTCGCTGCGTTCGACGAGCAGTACGAGGAATGGAAAAACTCCAGCGCGGCCTCGCTGGTCATCGCCGGCGAGAAAGGCAAGACGCAGGTGAAGTCGGCGATCAAGTCGCTCACGAGTTGATCGATTGCAGTACGGATCGCGCGGAGGTCGCCCTGCATCACCGCTTCGCAAGGGACGGGGACCCGCTCCCCCTTGGCTTTCGAGCCTGCCGAAGCGGATATCGGTCACCGAGGTTCGTGATGATGCAGGGCGCGAGCGATCACCGGAAACAAAAAAGCCACCCTCGCAGGAGGATGGCTTTTTTCGTGTACTTCCGGAGGTCCGGAAGACTGCAATCAAACGATGGCCTGAAACAATGCTCGAACCATCGATTCAATTGGTGGGCGGTACAGGGTTCGAACCTGTGACCCCTACCATGTCAAGGTAGTGCTCTACCGCTGAGCTAACCGCCCATTCTGGGGTGCGTCAGTGCCGCGTCCCGGAAGGGCGGCAATCATAGCACCGGTCTTTGCGTAACGGAACCACCCCCGGCAGAGAACCGCCTGACGAGGGCCCAGTGGGTGGCGCCGTAGGCCACGCCGGCCAGCACCGCCCAGCAGACCAGCAGGTGCAGGGCGGGCGGGCCGAGCTGTTGGCCGAAGAAGGGATCGGTCCAGGCGAAGTTGACGTTGTCGGCGGCGGGGGCCAGCCAGCGGCCGGCCAGCATCGCCAGCGCGGCGATCACCGCCTGCAGCGGCCAGCCGCGCGGGTCGTAGCCGCTGCGGCGGAGGACCGCCCACAGCAGCAGCGGCCAGGCGACGTGATACAGCGACAGCAGCCGCGCGGGCAGCGGGTACTGCGGGTCCCACATGTAGCTGGTGCCGCCGTAGAGGAATTCGCCGGTCAGCAGCTTCCAGGCGACGTCGACCAGCCAGGCCAGGGCGATCACAGGCGCGGCGACGGCCTGGCTGGAGACCAGCAGGCGGCTGCGCACGATCAGCGCCAGCGCGGTCAGGATCACGCCGATGTTGCACAGGAACAGGAAGTTCAGCACGCCGTAGGCGGACTGGTAGATCGGCAGGTAGACCAGCAGCCACAGCGCGCCGAGCCAGCCCCAGCGCGGCATCTCGCCCGGGCGCGCAGCCGGGCTCATCCCAGGCTCGCTTCCTTCAGCTGGCGGATCTGGTCGCGCACGCGCGCGGCGTCCTCGAACTCCAGGTCGCGCGCGTGCTGGTACATGGTCTGCTCCAGCGCCGCGATCTTCGCCGCCACCTGCGACGGCGACATCGCGGCGTAATCCTCGACCGGCTCGGCCACGCGCTGCGTCCTGCCGCGCCCCTTCTTCTCGCCCGGCGCGGGCTCGGCGCGCGCGCCCTCCATCACGTCCATGATCTGGCGCCGGATCGAAGTCGGCACGATGCCGTGCTCCGCGTTGTATTCGAGCTGCTTCTCGCGACGGCGCCCGGTTTCGTCCAGCGCGGCCTGCATCGAGCGGGTGATGCTGTCCGCGTACAGGATCGCCTTGCCTCGCACGTTGCGCGCGGCACGGCCGATGGTCTGGATCAGCGAACCGGCGGAACGCAGGAAGCCTTCCTTGTCCGCATCGAGGATCGCGACCAGCGACACTTCGGGCATGTCCAGGCCTTCGCGCAGCAGGTTGATGCCCACCAGCACGTCGAACACGCCCAGGCGCAGGTCGCGGATGATCTCCACGCGCTCCACGGTCTCGATGTCGGAGTGCAGGTAGCGCACCTTCACGCCGTGGTCGCCGAGGTATTCGGTCAGGTTCTCGGACATGCGCTTGGTCAGCGTGGTCACCAGCACGCGATCGCCCATCGCCACGCGCTCGTGGATCTCGCCGAGCAGATCGTCGACCTGCGTGCCCACCGGACGGATCTCGACCTCGGGATCGACCAGGCCCGTCGGACGCACGACCAGCTCGACCACCTGCCCTTCCGACTTCTCCAGCTCGTACTTGCCGGGCGTCGCCGAGACGAAGATCGTGCGCGGCGCACGGCCTTCCCACTCCTCAAAGCGCAGCGGGCGGTTGTCGAGCGCGGACGGCAGTCGGAAACCGAACTCCACCAGGGTTTCCTTGCGCGAGCGGTCGCCCTTGAACATCGCGCCGATCTGCGGAACGGTGACATGCGATTCGTCGACCACCAGCAACGCATCGGGCGGCAGGTAGTCGAACAGACAGGGCGGCGCCTCGCCCGGCATGCGCCCGGTGAGGTGCCGCGAGTAGTTCTCGATACCGGTGCAGAAGCCGACCTCGGCCATCATCTCCAGGTCGAACTGCGTGCGCTGGCCAAGCCGCTGCGCCTCGACCAGCTTGTTGGCGGCGTAGAGCTGTTCGCTGCGCTCGCGGAACTCGACCTTGATCGCCTCGATCGCCTCCAGCACGGTGCGCCGCGTGGTCACGTAATGCGACTTCGGGTAGATCGTGTAGCGCTGCAGCTTGCGCACGCTCTCGCCGGTCAGCGGGTCGAACTGGGTCAACTGCTCGATCTCGCCATCGAACAGTTCGATGCGCAGCGCCTCGCTGTCGGATTCGGCAGGGTGCACGTCGATCACCTCGCCGCGCACGCGGTATGTACCACGTCGCAGCTCGGTGTCGTTGCGGCTGTACTGCATCTCGGTGAGCCGGCGGATCAACTCGCGCTGGTCGATGCGCTCGCCGCGCACCATGTGCAGGACCATGCGGAAGTATTCGTTCGGATCGCCCAGGCCGTAGATCGCCGAGACCGTGCAGACGATGATCGCGTCGCGGCGCTCCAGCAGCGCCTTGGTCGCGGACAGGCGCATCTGCTCGATGTGCTCGTTGATCGAGCTGTCCTTCTCGATGAAGGTGTCGCTGGAGGGGATGTACGCCTCCGGCTGGTAGTAGTCGTAGTAGCTGACGAAGTATTCGACCGCGTTGTGCGGGAAGAACGCCTTGAACTCGCCGTACAGCTGCGCCGCCAGGGTCTTGTTGTGGGCCATCACCAGGGTCGGCTTCTGCACGGCCTGGATCACGTTGGCGATGGTGTAGGTCTTGCCCGAGCCGGTCACGCCCAGCAGCGTCTGCCGCGCCAGGCCGCCCTCGAAGCCGTCAATCAGGGCCGCGATCGCCTGCGGCTGGTCGCCGGCCGGTTCGTACGGCGCGACGAGCTGGAACGGGGCGTCGGACATCGTGCGGGGGCGGCCCATCACTGCCTCGGTCGCGCCGTCGGTCGTCGCATCGGGCTTCGGGGCGGATTTCGCGTCGGTCATCGGGGGGATTCGGCAGCAGGCGACAAGGCAATCCGAGAGGATAACAGCCCGCCATGGCAGGACCTGTCAGCAGCGGATGCGGGGTTTTCCTACGCTCAGGCAGGCTGCGGACCGATCCCCGTGGCGGCCCGGCGACGCGAGACTGCCGGCATTCCACACCCACACGGAGCCGCCCGATGTCCGCCCTGCCCCGCCTCGACCTGCCCCGCCGCACCCAGCGCGGCTTCACCCTGCTCGACCTGCTCATCGCCGTGACCATCCTCGCCCTGGTCCTCGGCATCGCCATCCCGGGCGTGACCCACGCCGTTGCCCGGGTCCAGTCGGTGTCCGCACGCTCGGCCCTGACCGCCGCCTTGTTCGATGCCCAGCGCAACGCCACCGTACTGGGCCGCCAGGTGGTCGTCTGCGCAGGGGATGCCGGCGGCTGCAGCGGCGGCATCGACTGGAGCGACGGCTGGATCGTGTTCATCGACGAGAACCGCGACCGCCAGCGGGGGCCGGGCGAGCGCCTGGTCCGCCAGGAACCCGCGCTGCCCCGGGGCGTCGGCCTGCACGGCACCCTCGGCCGCAGCCGCGTGATCTACCTGGCCAACGGCAGCAATACCGGGTCGAACACCACGTTCACCCTCTGCGACCGGCGCGGCCCGCAGGACGCCGAGCGCCTGATCCTCGCCAATGGCGGCCGCCTGCGCCGGGATCGCGCCGAAGCCGCCCCCGCCGTCGCCTGCGTCGCGGGGCTGTGACGACACCGGATCATTTCCGTGTCTCCGGACGCTTGATCGCGCCGACGCAGCCCATTAAGATACGCCTCCCCGCCCGAATAGCTCAGCCGGTTAGAGCACTTGACTGTTAATCAGGGGGTCGTTGGTTCGAGTCCAACTTCGGGCGCCATCTTCCGGAAAACCCGCGACGAGAGTCGCGGGTTTTCTTTTGGGCGATCCTCAGGCTTTCCGGACCGATGCGGCAGAAGTGCCCCGGATTCGAGAAGGATGTCACCGATCAGGGATCATGCATGGCATCAAAGCGTGCAAGTCCGCTGCCGGGCGCAGAACAGATTCGATTCCGGCGGATGAGCGACAAGCGAGCGTCACCGGAGCGCGCCGACAGCCTGCACGAAGATCCAGGCAAGCACGGGATAGGCAAAGACGGCCGCCGCCGACCACGCCAGCGACTTGCTTCGGTTGCGCAGCAGCGCGAGCATCGCCAGGCAGGACATGGCGTACATGATGGCCGCGATGAAATAGGCCTCCGGTGCCGGGACGAAAACCGACGTCCCGCCGCGGCGGGGCGAAGTCTCATAGCCCGAATAGGCAACGATCAAGGTGCCACCGAGAAGACCAAGAAAGAAAAGCGCCGCGATCGACACGCGCGCGGGCAGGTTCAAGTCAGATGCGTTCGGCATGAAACTCCCACAGTGTCAGGCCGCTCCGCAAGACGACTTCGGCTTGAATGCTGACATGGACTCGCATCCACCCGAGTCCGCCATCACGGATGCTACTCCCGTCACGATCGATCCTGCAAAGCGGGGCGCATCGCGTGAGGACTCATGCAGGCAATGCCGATCAGAACGGATTACGGCCTGCGCCGGGATGACGATCAATGATTACCGGCGAGGCGAATCTGTCGAGCATCGCGCGCAGACGCATCAATCCTCGAACAGGGGCGGTTCACGCACCGGTTTTTGCCTTTGCAGGGCGGGCTCAGCCCCGCATTACGTATTTGTGACCAAGTGAGAAGCCAGTCCAGGGTCATGACCGGAATCGCACAACACCAAGCCCGCGACTAGCGCAAACCGAAAGCCCACCATTCAATCTCAGGCAGCAGCGTACGCCTCGATCATGCACGTCGCGTCACTGTGCAGTGCGACGTGCACGAGCACGACGCGAGGCAAGTCCACCACCGGATGCCTCGCATGCCGCTTGCAGAAATCGAAGACTTCGCCCAGCGACTCATCCGCGTGCCATGTGGTGAACACATCGCATTCATCCGGAATGTCACCATAGTCGAACGCTTCGAGATTCGCGATGTCCACCGAATCGTCCCAGGTCGTGCAGTCGTGCCCCCAGGCCATCATGTAGAGACAGCCCGACTGCACCAGCCAGTCGCTGACCTTCCCTTGCCAGCCGCTCTCGACCTGCGCCTCGATGATGACCAACGCGCGGAACGGCGACAGGTGGCCGATGTCGGGCAGCGGGCTGCCGGGTGGGAGGTGGAGGTAGTGGGGTGTTTCGGTCATGCGCGCAATGCTCGGCCGATATGTCCACCGCGATCAGCGGCCACTGAAGTAGTTGTAGCACCCGATGGCGACGATGAGGACCGTCAAGGCGATGAGGTCGACGCCCTCGATGTCCACGTCCGACCGAAGAATCCTGCGACGCCAGGACGGAACCAGCAGACACGGCGCCACGACCACCAGGCCTGCGCCGAGGCTGGCCAGGCCGAGCCAGACATTGAATTGCCAAGCGTTCAAAAACTGATCGATCATACGATATGACACGTGTCGTCTGATGGAAGCGGCGCCACAGAGCGTGGCATTTCAAAAAGCTGAAAGCGAAGGCACGTCGAACGACGGATCAGGGCTCGACCAGCGACTGCGAGGCCCCGTTGCTGGCGCCGATCGGGCCGATGGCCGTCAGGTCGATGCCTTCGATGCAGGCGAGGTTGTAGCCGTACTCGGTCGGAACGCTGCGGCGCTGATGGTGCGTGTAGATGCCGCAGATGCTGCAGAAATAGTGCTTGGCGATCCGGGTGTTCCACTGGTACAGGCTCAGCTTGTCCGCGCCCCGGACGACGCGAAGGCGGTCCAGCGTCACTCCGGCCATGATCGCGCCCTTGCGACTGCAGATGGAGCAATTGCAACGGCGGATGTTCTCGTGAACATCGATCAGGTCCACTTCAAACTCTACCGCACCGCAATGGCAGGACCCTTTGACCGTCTGCATGGACATGCTCTCGACCCGATACGCGAACCGGCTTCACCGGGAATGGCGATGCCATCGTGCAAGCTTAGCGCAGCCACATGCGCGTCGCCACGAATCTGCGCCAGGATGACGGTGACTGAGTACGGATGGCGATGCATTGTTCGCACGTCGCGCCCAAACGGAAAAGCCGTGCAATAGGGTGCGGTTGACCGCACCGGCTTTTGCTTTTGCAGGGCGAAATCAAGCCCGCCTTGCGAATTGCTTGCTACTTCGGCTGCATGAGCCACGCGTGGCAGGATCCGCATGATTGCTCCGCTTCCGGATGCGCAATCGTGAAGCCATGCGGCCCAAGCCAGCCTGTGACCACTTCGTTGCACTTGGGACAGCGAGGTCGCCCGACAAGGATGTTGTTCCAGATCATGGCCAACACGATCAGAACCAGGCTGACACCAATGGCATGCACCAACCAGCCGCTATTCTTGATGGTGTCAGACCCGATAGCCGCGAAGCAGATGGCAATGAAGCAGAGACCGGCCACCCGATGGGTCATCCGGAGGACGCAGCGCAGCCTTTGATGCGGCTGACAAGTCTTCCGCCAAGCATCAATGACGATCGGGTCGACGTCAGCGCTCACGCCCATGATCCAATACCCGAATTGTGTCGCGCCTCAACGCCATGTCGAATTGCGAAGACGAACGCGATTGAACGGAATGCCGGCACAACGCGCTAGTCATCGAAATCCACCCGATCGTCCCAACGGCTGCTCGAACTGCGAACCCCCGTCCTCGACAGGTGAGTGCCTTCTTCCGCCGCTTCGTCGCGCTCGTCACTTTTCAGCTGGAACGCGGACACCATGGCCAGGAAGCCCGACCCGAGCGCAAGCCAATAGGTCCACGACGGGACGGATCCGAATGTGTATCCCGCGACGATCACGATCACGCAACAAACGAGCACGCTGGCGCTGATGGCATAGAGGGCCTTCCAGAACTTCCTCTGGCCCGGCGTCAGATCGTCAGGAGGGGATGAAAGATCTGTCATTCATGAGCTCCCAGTCGATGCAGGCATTGGACCACGGCAGCATGCCAGATGGCCTGCAGCGCGCGCCACTGCATACCGCCGCGTCGATGCAGGCTGGACTGCGCGATCCGAGGACGCGGGTATGGCGATGCAATCCTCGTCATCCCGGCGCAGGCCGGGATCCCGCTTTCAAAGCCTTCAAGGCTGGGTCCCGGCCTGCGCCGGGACGACGATGAAAGCGCGCGGGCGAGGCGAATTTGTCGTGCATCACGCGAAGATGCATCGACCCTCGAATAGAGTGCGGTTCACCGCACCGGCTTTTCGTACCGTATCGATCAAAGCGGTGCGCCGAGGCACACCCTGTGGCGCAATCCGGGCGCGGGGATGGCCCGCGCCCGGGGAAGCATCACGCAGCGGCGTCTTCCAGCGGCACCAGCCTGTTGTCGCTGTCGTATTGCAGGCCGCAGACCATCGCGGCCATGCCGCGCAGCGCGGCCTGCGGGCTGGCTCCGCTGGCTTCACAGAGCGCGATGAACTGGGGCGGGACTTCGACCAGAAGAACGTTGGAAGTCATCAACTGCTGCTTGGGCTTGGACATGACGGCACTCCGTTTCGCCCGACGCCCGGAGTGGGCGCCGTTGGCGAGTCCAATCCGCATCGCGCGCAGGCGCGTCAAGGTTTGCGCAGCAATTCACCTCGACCTTGACGCGCCGAGCACGGTGCGACCGTGGGACGACAACGGAGCACATATCGATAAACCTTCCGCGCCCACGCCTTTGATCTTGATCTATTGGGGCCCCTGGTTACGACGGGCTTCGCGGATCTGGCCCGCAGGGCGCGCGGCAGGACGCCGCGCGTTTTTCGACCAGCACATGGATGTGCTGTCGAAAAACCCCGCCAAGCCCGTGGACCCGGCGCGCAGCGCCGGGCGTAACCGACGGGGTGTGCTTTCTTTTGGTTACCTTTTCTTTGCACAAGCAAAGAAAAGTGACTCGCTCGCGGCAGCGAGCGAAACACAGGCCGGGATTAATATATTTACGCCTTGCTTAGCGAAGCGACATGCAGGCCCCTCGCCTTCAGCTCGGGATGACAGGGAAGGATTTCTGAGCCAACTCGATGATTCATCGTGAGAAAATGTGGGGATACCTCATACTCAAGCCCGCCTTACGAGTTCAGAATGGGGGTAATCAATCCTTATCGCCCACATGGCCCATATAGCCGCCACACTGATAACAACCGCTTATCATTGACTCTTCTGGCAATGCGCTGGTAAGCGAGCCGCACCATTCACAAGCATCAATTTCGTCCTCATCGAACAACGAGAAGCACTCGGTGCAGAACCACTCTCCGGTTTTTAAATGTGCGGCAGATTCGTAACCTTCACATTCGCCGCAATTAGCCCAGGCAGACCGATCGACATCATGCGGGCGCTGGAACTCGATCAGGCTCTCATTTTCAATTAGCGCTTCAACTACGGCCGGCGAATATACATGATCGCAAAGTCGGCAGCACTCGTAGGCATCGTCGATAAGGATAGATTTTCCGCACTCTTCATTCACGCAATTAAGCGTGACAACTACCGACGCATAGCCACAAGTCAAGCACTTAGCTAGACCAATCCAAACGAGCTCACTCACCTCGAATGATTCAAACCCGCACGATGGACAGCCCATGAAGTGACGCCCAGCCCCCCGTGCAGCTGAGATGTCATCGGTGAGCAGCATAAATTTTCGCTCGAGGGATTTCGTCTGCTCGCGCATCCGAAGATCCAACTCGCTGATTTTTTCGGCGTGAGCGTCGAAGTGATCCTTCCATCGCCCAGACAACAGTCGGCGCAAGTAAAGCCACCCCTTAGCATGATCCGAGACGATCCGATCAAGTTCTTTGGCTGCTACTGCGCCATCGCCTTGGGAAGCATGGGCAAAGTGCACCATCTGGTTGCGCTCTTGGCGCAACCCGTCGAAGCACTTCAACTCCTCTTCTAACAGACCATCCGCCGCAATCTTTGCAAGCCGCTCGTTGGCCTCTCTCAATCCGACTGACTGAAAGTCACCGCGTTGGAACTTCGTCCTGTCAGCCTGTTCGGGCTTAGCGACGGTCAAGGCCCAGTGTTCCTTCAACAGCCGCGCTTTAACGAACAATTCGATTGCGCTGTAGAAATGGATCACTGAATACTTGGGATGCTGTTCCAGCTCATCGATGGAACGCCCAAGGAAATCGAACGCATTCCGTACAACATCGTCGAACCGTTCGCTCACGCTCGGCCTCCTTGTATGGGTTAGATCGCCACGCCTACATCGGTGCGCAGCCCAGGCATGGGGTTGCCCCAATCACTCGTCAACACGATCAGAGCCAAGACAGCCCCACAAGCGGGGTTCACTCCGCTCACCCCACCCTACAACTCACCCCGCAAACCCATCCCGCGTCAGATTCTCCGGCGCACGCTCCGTGCACACCACATCATCCTCGATGCGAATCCCGCCATAGGGCTTGAAGCGTGCGACGGCGTCCCAGTTGACGCTGTCGCCCTGCCCCTTCGCATTGAGTTCGTCGAGCAGCATGTCGATGAAGTAGATGCCCGGCTCGATGGTGACGACCATGCCGGGGGCGAGGACGCGGGTGAGGCGGAGGTAGGGGTGGCCGTCGGGCTTGGCGATGGTGCCGCCTGCGTCGGAGGCAGCGAAGCCGGCGACGTCGTGGACCTGCAGGCCGATGCCGTGGCCGATGCCGTGCGGGAAGAAGGCGCTGCTGACGCCGGTGGCGACGGCGGCTTCGGGCGAGACGGTGATGACGCCGAAATCGCGGAGGATGCCGGCGAGCGCGAGATGCGCGTCGAGGTGGATCTGCTTGTAGTCGGTGCCGTCGCGGACCTGGTCGCACATGCGCAGCTGCGCGGCGTCGACGGCGTCGATCATCGACTGGAATTCGTCGTGGCCGGCGGCGGCGTAGGTGCGGGTGATGTCGGCGGCGTAGCCGCGATGGCTGCCGCCGGCATCGATGAGGAAGCTGCGCGACTGCGCGGGCGGGCGACGGTCACGGTCGGTGTAGTGCAGCACCGCGCCGTGTTCATTGAGGCAGACGATGTTGTTGTACGGCAGGTCGTTGGCGTCCTGGCGCGCGGCCTGGCAGTAGGCCAGGTGGATGCCGAATTCGCTGGCGCCGGCGCGGAAGGCGCGCTCGGCGGCGCGATGGCCGCGCACGGCGACGCGCGTGGCTTCGCGCATCATCGCGAGTTCGTACGGCGTCTTGAAGGCGCGGTGGTAGTGCAGGTAATCGAGCACCGCCTGCGGGTTGTTCGGTGCGAACGCGCCGTACTGGCCCAGTGCGCTCTGCGCTTCGCCGAGGATGGCGCAGCGCGCGGCGTTGCGCGGCAGGTGCTGCTTGGCGTCGTCGGCGTTGCGGATGATCTGGATGTCGAAGTGTTCGACCCAGTCGCCGTTCGGCGCTTCCGGCACCACGTGCCAGTAGTCGTGCGGCTGCAGGAAGATGAGCTTCGGGCGCTCGCCCGGCGTGTAGACCAGCCAGCTGCCCGGCGTGTTGGTCAGCGGCAGCCAGGCCTTGAAGTGCGGGTTGACTGCGTAGGGGTAATCGCGGTCGTCGAAGACCTGGTAATGCAGGGTGCCGCTGGGCACGACGAGGTGGTCGAAACCGCCGCGTGCGAGCGCGGCGTCGGCGCGCGCGCGCACGGTGTCGAGATGGGCGGCGTACAGGCGGCTGGAATGGTCGGCGGACATAGGGGTGGCGTGCTTGTGTCGTGTGTGTCGAGGAGATGGCCGCCTCGCGGCGGACCATGGGAAAGACCGTCGACGCGTCGTCAGTCGTAGGCGGCGCCGGGGGCGTCGACCCAGTCGTGCAGACGGTCGCGATGCTCATCGGTCATCGAAATGAAGCGGAAACCGGCCCAGAACTGGCCGGGCGTGCTGGCGCGATCGCACCACAGCAGGTGCGCGCCGACTTCCAGTTCGGCGCCCTCGATGCCGGGCAGACGGAAGCGGAACTGGTACAGCGCGTCGTCGTTGAGCGACATGTTCGCCATGAGCAGCATGCCGCCGTCGGAGAGGTTACCGATGCGGCCGACCACGTCCTCGGTCATGGTGTCGCTGACCAGGATGGTGTCGGTGACCTTGCGGCGGGGAGAGCGCCGGTGTTCGCGCGTGCTCATGCAGCGGGATCCCTGGAAGCAGGCGTGGAACGGATGGCGGTATCGTCGTGGCCGGCGTCGTCGAGCGGCGCGGCGGGCGCGGAGCGCACCGCGATGTCGTCATGGTCTTCGCTGTCGTCGCGGCGCCCGGCCAGGCTGCGCAGCGCGCTGAGCGCGGCGTTCCAGGCGCGATCGAGCAGGCGCGCGCGCTGCGCGGTGACCACGCGGATCTGGTCGCGCGCCATCATCCGCGCCAGGCTGTCGAGCGAGTGTTCGCCGACGCGCTGGCCGCGCTGGTTGACGAACAGCGCATTGCCGGTGACCGAGCTGTGCCAGGACATGCGGCGGCGGACCACATCGCCCTGCTGGTTGGTGACGAATTCGATCCAGGTGCCGAACGGCAGCAGGCGCAGCTGCTCGTGGCAGGCTTCCTCGTGCGGCGTGCGCGGCGGCAGGTCGGGCTTGCGGGTCTTCTGTGCATCCTCGCCCAGGCGCACGCGCGCGCGCAGCTTCATCGTCAGTTCGGTGCGCGACTCGCCGTCTTCGTCCTCGCGCACGCTGCTCGACAGCCGCTGCGCGATGGCGTCGGCTTCCTCGTCGTGGTAACCGACCTGCTTGAGCGCGGCTTCGACATGGGTCTTGAGCGCGGCGTTCTCGCCGGCGGCAGTCTGCCCGGTGCAGGCTTCGACGATCTGCCGCGTGGCATCGAGCTGGCGGTTCCACTCCTCCGAGCCTTCGCCATGACGCAGGCAGGTGAGCGTGAGCACGTCGGCCCAGGCCTGGTTGAGCAGGGCGCGACTGAACTTGGGCAGGGGGCGTTCGCCGATCTGCGCGGCCAGCGTCTGTTCGACGCGGAGCTTGGCGGCTTCGAGCTTTTCCTTGCCGCGCGCGGCTTCGACGTGGCGGCGTTCGAGGGTTTCGGCGCGGCGTACCTGCGCGTCGATGTGCGCCTGCAACTGCTTGTTGCTCTGCTCGAAGGCATCGAGCTTCGCGCCGTCGTACTGCTTGACCGCGTGGGTCACCGCCTCCTGCAGCGGCTTGAGCAGCGCGGGATCGAAGTCGTCGTCGGCCAGCCACTTCGCGGCGGTGTCTGAGACGTTGCTCAGCAGTTGCCGGGCCGGGTGGTTCGGGCGGACGAAGAACGCGCGGTCCTGCAGGGCGACGCGCAGCAGGGTGACCTGCATGCGTTTGATCAGCGCCGCAGCCGGCGCGTCGGCGCGCATTTCCTGCTGCAGGTGGTTGTAGAGCAGGCCGAGCAGGTCGAAGGTGTCGTTGTCGGCGGGGCTGAGCGAAACCGCCTTGCCGTAGCGCTGCCGCGCCTGGGCCAGCAGGGAATTCTTCAGATCGGCGACCGACATCGACGCACCGCCGGCGGCGGTTTCGGCGTCCAGCCTGCCCAGCCCCTGCAGCAGGTCGGCCGTGGGCATCGGCTGTTCGCTGCGCTGACCCGGCGGCACGGGATCGAGACGCTGCTGCTCGGCACGGCGCTGGGTCAGCAGCTTCTGAAGTTCGTTGAAGGACTTCTGCTCGTCGACCGGGACGGCGCCCATCGGCTGGCCGATCCAGGCGGTGTGCGGCCGGTGGGGATCGTGCGCGGCATGTTCGTGGCTGGCGTCCTCGCCAAAGGCCGTCGCCGGATCGGCGGCTTCATCGCCCCAGGCGCCGATGAGCCCGCCTGCCGCAGCACCGTGATCGGGACGGCCCGGGTCACGGCGACCGTGGGACTGCCCGCCGACTCCCTGTCCGGCACGGCCTGGACCGCTGCCGGAACCGCTCGCGCGACCGGCATCGATCGCCCCCATGCCTCCCGACATGCCGCCCGGCGTACTCCAGGTCGCACCCTGGCCATCGCCGCCCTGCCCGCCGGCGGCGCTGAGGGCCGGGGCATCGCGCCCGACCGGTGCGCCCGCACCCGCGAGGGCTTCCGCACGGGGCGCGCGCATCGCATCCGCAGGCCTCGCTTCGCTCGTGGCCCCCGATGGTTCGGCGTCGGTGCCGCTGGTCGCGCGCGTGCGCATCGGCACGTAACTGAGGCCCGGCAACACGCCTTCGCCGATCAGCAGGGCTTCGAGCTTCTCGAACAGGGTCTGGCAATGGCCCATCACCCGGCGGTCGAAGGTCCGGTAGAACAACAGGCGCGCGTCGTGTTCGAGTTGCAAGACCTCGGCGGCGTGACGGATGGCGCGACACAGCGCCTGCGGTCCGACCGGGTTGCGTTCGCTGTCGAACGCCGGCATCGCGCCGAGCACGCCGAAGCGCTGGCCGAGCAGGTGCAGGGTGAGGTTGGTGCGCGATTCCTGGCGCGAGGCGATGGCGTGCAGCACCGCGCCCTCGTCCATCACCGACTCGTCGACGAGGCTGAGGTTGCGGAAATTCAGCGGCGTGGCGGTCGGCACCACCGTGCGCACCGGCATCAGGTGCTGCGGCGTGCGGATCGACGCCAGGCCGCTTTCCAGCGCCAGCATGAAACGCGGCACCAGGTCGTGGCGGTTCAGGCGGACCACGCGCAGCGTCTGCATGTGGTCGAACATCGAACCGCCACGGGTGGTGCCGGAGCGTTCGGCGAGGCGAAAGAGTTCTTCCTCGAATTCGGTCACCGTCGCGACGAGGTTGCGCTCCAGCTCTTCGCTGTACAGCGCGAGCGTGCGCTCGAGGATGCGGCGCACGCGGCGCGGCAACCCGGCGGAGGCCAGAGTCCTTGGCACGACGAAATCCTGGGGATCGTTGGGCGAAGCCATCGGGGCCTGTCGAAGTGCGACGTTATCCGCATTTCTTAACATGCCGGGCCGCGCGCGCCAACCGTTCGCAGCGGAACGGTGGATCGGGCAACGGATCCGGCATGCGGGAAATCAGGCATCGTCGGTGGGAAGGAACAACGAGATCGCGTCATTGGCGAAACGTTGGCCGGCATCGGTCGGGGACACCCGCGCGCCGTCGATCCGCAGCCAGCCACGCGCTTCGGCCTCGGCCAGCGGCGCCACGATGGCCGCGCGGGACAAGCCGGTGCGCGCCTCGAAGCGGTCCAGCGGGAAGGCTTCACGCAGGCGCAGCTGGTTCAGCATGAACTCGAACGGCAGCTGCGCTGCGGGGATCACCTCGTCGCCGCCGATCGCGGCCGGGGTGCCGGCCTGGGCCAGATACGCCGCCGGATGTTTCAGCTTCCAGCGGCGCAGGATGCGATCGGACGCATGCGGGCTGCCGAGCTCGGCCTCATCGCTGCGCGGCAGGCTGATCTTGCCGTGCGCGCCCGCGCCGATGCCGAGGTAGTCGCCGAAGCGCCAGTAGTTGAGGTTGTGCGCGCACTGCCGGCCCGGTCGCGCATAGGCGCTGATCTCGTACTGCGCGTAGCCGGCATCGGCCAGCAGGGCCTGGCCGCGCTCCTGGATGTCCCAGGCCGCGTCCTCGTCGGGCAGGCCCTGCGGCGGGCGGGCGGCGAACACGGTGTTGGGCTCCAGCGTGAGCTGGTAATGGCTGATGTGCGCGGGCGACAGCGCGAACGCGCGCTGCAGGTCGTGCTCGGCCATGGCCAGCGTCTGCCCGGGCAGGGCGTACATCAGGTCGAGGTTGAGGTTGTCGAGGCCGGCGTCCTGCGCCAGCTTCACCGCCGCGTCTGCCTGGCCGCTGTCATGGATGCGGCCGAGGCGCTTGAGCACCTCGTCGTCGAAGGTCTGGATGCCGAACGAGATGCGGTTCACCCCGGCCTTTCGGTAGTCCTCGAAACGGCCGTGCTCGGCGGTACCCGGGTTGGTTTCCAGGGTGATCTCGCAGCCCGGCGCGAAGCGCAGTCGTGCAGCCGCGCCCTGCAGGAAGCGATCGATGGCCTCGGCCGGGAACAGGCTGGGCGTGCCGCCGCCGAAGAACACGCTGTGCACGGTGCGTCCCCAGACCAGCGGCAGGTCGTGGTCGAGATCCGCGAGCAGCGCGTCGACATAGGCCGCGAACGGCGGCGGACCGCCGCGATGCTCGTGCGAGTTGAAGTCGCAGTACGGGCATTTGCGCACGCACCAGGGCATGTGGACGTACAGCGACAAAGGCGGGAGGCTCAGCATGGCCCGCACTCGGATCTGGTCGCGAAAATCCCCCGCATCCGCTTCGCGCATGCCGCCCCCTTTTGCAAAGGGGGCTGGACGACTTCGGCAGCAGCCTGCCGGGGCCCATCCGGCATCGCGATAACGACCACACGTTCATGTCGTGTCAGAAGGCGACGAAGCTCGATGCCAAGACGACACGCCCCCCCCTTTGCAAAAGGGGGGCTGGGGGGGATTTGAACGCCACGATCCACCATGACGTCAGCGCAGCACTTCATGCAGCCGCGCGCGCAGCTGCGCGAGGGCGACACCACGATGGCTGAGGCGGTTCTTCAGCGCGGGCTCGAGTTCGGCGGCGCCCATGTTGCGCGACGGATCGAAGAACACCGGGTCGTAGCCGAAACCGCCGGTGCCGCGCGGGGCGTGCAGGATGCGGCCTTCCCACGTGCCTTCGGCGACCAGCGGCTGCGGATCATCGGCGTGGCGCAACAGCGCGAGCACGCTGACGAAGCGCGCGGTGCGGCGTTCGTCGGGCACGTCATGGATGGCGCCGAGCAGCTTGGCGATGTTCGCCGCGTTGTCGCCGTGCACGCCGGCATAGCGCGCGCTGTACAGGCCCGGCGCACCGCCGAGCGCGTCGACGCACAGGCCGGAGTCGTCGGCGAGCGCCGGCAGCCCGGTCGCGCGCGCCGCATGACGGGCCTTGAGGATGGCGTTCTCGACGAAGGTCAGACCCGTCTCCTCGACATCCTCGACACCGAATTCCGACTGCGCATGCAGGTCGATGCCGGCGTCGCCGAGCAGGTCGCGCAGTTCGGCGAGCTTGCCGGCGTTGCTGCTGGCGAGGACGAGTTTCATGGCGCGGCTGGCTCCAGCAGGTCCCACTTGTTGCCGTACGGGTCCTCGAACACGGCGACGATGCCGTAGGCCTCCGTGCGCGGAGATTCGAGGAAATGCACGCCGGCGGCGGTCATCGCGACATGATCGCGATGGAAATCGTCGGTCTGCAGGAAGAAACCGACGCGCCCGCCGGCCTGGTCGCCGATCCGGGCGCACTGCGACTCGCCATCGGCACGCGCGAGCAGGATGCCGGTTTCGGCGCCCGGCGGCGCGACCACCACCCAACGTTTGCCTGCGCCACGGGGGGCGTCCTCGCGCAGTTCGAAACCGAGGGTGCCGACGTAGAACGCGATCGCGGCGTCGTAGTCGTCGACCACCAGGGTGAACAAGGCGATGCGACGGGCACGCATGACAGGGGCGATCAACCGCCCAGCGCCGCGCGCTGCGCGTCGAACAGTTCGCGGATGCCCTTCTCTGCCAGGCCGAGCAGTGCATCCAGCTCGTCGCGACGGAACGCATGGCCTTCGGCGGTGCCCTGCAGCTCGATGAAGCCGCCGCCGTCGTTCATGACGACGTTCATGTCGGTGTCGCAGTCGCTGTCTTCCGGGTAGTCGAGGTCGAGCACCGGCACCCCGCGATACACGCCGACCGAGACCGCCGCGACAGCACCGTGGATCGGATCGCGGGTGAGTTCCTTGCGCGCCTGCAGCCAGCGCACGGCGTCGACCAGGGCGACGTAGGCGCCGGTGATCGCGGCGGTGCGCGTGCCGCCGTCGGCCTGCAGGACGTCGCAGTCGAGGGTGATGGTGCGTTCGCCCAGCGCGTTGCGGTCGACACAGGCGCGCAGGGCGCGGCCGATCAGGCGCTGGATCTCCAGGGTGCGACCGCCCTGCTTGCCGCGCGCGGCTTCGCGGTCGCTGCGGGAATGGGTGGCGCGCGGCAGCATGCCGTATTCGGCGGTGACCCAGCCCTCGCCCTTGCCGCGCAGGAAGGCCGGCACCTTGTTGTCGACGCTGGCGGTGCACAGCACCCGGGTCTCGCCGAAGCTGACGAGGACCGAACCCTCGGCATGGCGGGTGTAACCGCGCTCGATGCGGACCGGCCGCATCTGGTCGGCCACGCGGCCACTGGGTCGGACGATGCTCATGCGGGTGCCTGCCTGTCGGAAAGCGCGGCAGTTTACCCTGTCACAGAGCCGGCCGCGCCGCGCTGGCTGGCCGTACCCGGCCGGATGCCGGAGAATGGCCGCCCCCCCGCCTTCCCGGCGGCGCCTTCGAGGACCACCCATGATCCGCAGCATGACCGCTTTCGCCGCAGGCGAGCGCAACACCCCCTGGGGCACCCTCGGCTGCGAACTGCGCGCGGTGAATCACCGGTTCCTGGAGCTGGGCGTGCGCCTGGCCGACGACCTGCGCGCGGTGGAGCCCGCGCTGCGCGAGAAGGTCGCCAACCGCATCTCGCGCGGCAAGCTCGAACTGAACCTGCGCCTGCGCCATGGCGGCGACGAGAACGGCCTGCAGCTCAACCCGGCCCGCGTCGCCCAGCTCGCGGCGATCGGCCGCAACCTGCAGGAGCACTTCCCGGCGATGCGCGTGGAAATGACCGACCTGCTGCAGTTCCCCGGCGTGCTGCAGAGCCAGGCCGGCGATCCTGCCGCACTTCACGCCGAAGCGCTGTCGCTGCTGGACGAGGTGCTGACGCAATTCGTCGAAGCCCGCGAGCGCGAAGGCGGCAAGCTCGCAGCGGTCATCCTCGAACGCGTCGACGCCATCGCCCGCCACGCTGCAGACGCGCGCGCGCTGATGCCGGCGATCCGCGCCGGGCAGAAGCAGAAGCTGGAGAACCGTCTTGCCGACCTGCCGCAGCCGCTGGATCCGGGCCGGTTCGAGCAGGAACTGGTGATCGCGCTGCAGAAGCTCGACGTGGACGAGGAACTGGACCGCCTCGACAGCCACATCGCCGAGCTGCGCCGCGTGCTCAAGCAGAAGGACGCCGTGGGCCGTCGCTTGGACTTCCTGCTGCAGGAGTTCAACCGCGAAGCCAATACCTTCGGCTCGAAGTCGGTCGATGCGCGCACCTCCGCACTGGCCGTAGAACTGAAGGTACTGATCGACCAGATCCGCGAACAGGCGCAGAACATCGAGTAAGGCCGACGCGAACACGATCGACGTCGAACCGCCACTTCACGCCACACGAACCGAACCCCAGCCCATGCGCGGAACCCTCTTCATCGTCGCGGCGCCCTCCGGCGCAGGCAAATCCAGCATCGTCAACGCCTGCCTGGCGCGCGACCCGAACATCGCCCTGTCGATCTCGTTCACCTCGCGCGCGCCGCGCCCGGGCGAGCGCCATGCGCAGCACTACCACTTCGTCGGTGCAGACGAATTCCAGCGGATGATCGACGCCGGCGACTTCTTCGAATGGGCGAACGTCCACGGCGACCTCAAGGGCACCGCACGGCAGTCGGTGGAGCCGCAGCTCGCCGCCGGGCGCGACGTGCTGCTGGAGATCGACTGGCAGGGCGCGCAGCAGGTGCGGTCGAAGGTGCCCGACGCGGTCGGCATCTTCATCCTGCCGCCCTCGCGCGAAGCGCTGGAGGAGCGCATGCGCAAGCGCGGCCAGGACAGCGAGGACGTGATCGCGCGTCGCCTCGCCGCAGCGCGCGAGGAGATGTCGCACTTCGGCGAATTCGACTACGTCATCGTCAACGAAGTGTTCGACACCGCCGTCGACGAAATGTGCGCGATCTTCACCGCCAGCCGCCTGCGCCGGAACCAGCAGATCCAGCGCCACCACGAGATGATCCAGCAGTTGCTCAAGTAATCGGTTCGCGCCGCGACACCACGAAAAAGGGCCGTCTTGCGACGGCCCTTTTCTGTTTCCTTCGATGACGGCAGCGGTCAGCGACCGCCCATCGCCACGCGGTTCTGTTCCTGCTGCTGCGCTGGCGACGGCTGTTCCTGCACCGGGCGGTTGGTTTCGGCCATGCGACTGCTCTGCTCGACGGTCTGGTTCACCGCCTGGTTGTAGTCGATGTACGAATTCTTCGACGCCGGGTTGGTCGGATCGCCCTGCACCGCCACGAGGAAGCCCTGGCCGTTCGGTCCCTGCGTGCGGCTGACATGGGTGATGTCGCTGAGGCCGGACGCCTTGGCATCGGCCGCCAACGCCGCTGCGGCTTTTTCGAGCGTTTCGCGGGAGGCGAAGCCGCCGCTCGGGCCGAGCTGCTCCAGGTTCGACACCGCCTGCTGGTACAGCCGGTGATCCGGATGGTTCGGATTGGAGATCAGCGGCCGATCGGTTTGACTTGGCTGCGCGGGGGCCTGCTGCGTCGGAGCTTGCTGCGTCGGAGCTTGCTGCGTCGGAGCCTGCTGCGTCGGAGCCTGCTGCGTCGGGGCCTGCTGTGTCGGGGCCTGCTGTGTCGGGGCTTGCTCCGTGGGGGCTTGCTGCGTCGGAGCCTGCTGTGTCGGAGCCTGCTGCGCCGGAGCCTGCTGCGTCGGAGCCTGTTGCGTCGGAGCCTGCTGAGCCTGGCGCTGGTCCGGATGGATGCCCAATGCCGTCAGGGTGTCGCGACCCGCCTTGCCATCGACTTCCAGGCCCTGGCGTTCCTGGTACTGCCGCACCGCCGCTTCGGTCTTGTCGCCGAAATAGCCGGTGGTCGGCAGCGGCTGGCCCGCGGCGTCGCGGATGCCGGCCGCGTTCAGCGCTTCCTGCAGGCGACGCACGCCTTCGCCGCGTTCGCCGTGGATCAGCAGGCGATCGTCGAGCCCCCCGTTCTGCGCCTGGGTCTGGCCCGGCGCGACCGCGCCTGCATCGCGCGAGAAGTTGTTGGGGTCGCCGCTGAGCGCGCGATAGGCCTGCTCCGCCGGCATGCCGGACTGGACGTTGCGCTGGTACTGCTCACGCATGTTGTTGAGTGCGGTCGCGGTCTCCGCAGGGGTGATCGACGCCATGTTGCCGGCGGAATCGCCGTCGTAGGCGCCACGCCCACCGTTGCGCGGCGTGCCGACGCTGGCGAACTCCAGCGCCAGCGCGTGCTGCGCGCGCTCCAGGCCCTGCGGACCGGTGGCTTCGCCAGTGATGTAGGCGCGCACCGACGGCCGCTTCTCGTCGATCAGGTAATCGGCGAACAGTTTCTCCTGCAACTGCGGGGTGAAGCGCGCGTTGCGGTCGACGCCGGTCTGGTTGATCGCGGCCTCCAGCGTATCCGGCGTGAACTGGTACTTGCCGACCGCGAACAGGCGGTTGGGATCGCCGGCAGGCAGATCCTGGCGACGCATGATCTCGGCCACGGTCATCTGCGAGAAATCGATCTGCGCGCCGCGCGCATCGCCAGCCACGCCACGGTTGTACGAGTTGTAACCGCCCTCGCCGCTGCCGATCAGCCGGCCGAGTTCGTTGCTCGGCCCGAAGCCATAGGGATTGGTCTGTGCGGGCTGCTGCGGCGTGGGTTGCTGCGGAGCGGGTTGCTGCGGCGTGGGCTGCTGCTGCGCCGGTTGCTGGGGCGCGGGCTGCTGCTGCGTCGGCTGGATGACACCCAGCGCGGTCAGCATCTGGCGGTCGGCTTCACCGGTCACCGGCAGGTTGTTCTGGCGCTGGTAGTTCTCGACCGCTTCGCGGGTGCGACGCCCGTAGTCCTGATCGGGATTGAGCGGCTGCCCGGCCGCATCGCGGACGTTCGCGGCGTTCAGCGCGCGCTGCAGGCGTTCGACCTCCGGCCCGTTCTCGCCGTAGCTGAGCTTGCCGTCCGCCAGCGGCGGATCGGCCGGCCTCGGGAAGTTGCCGGAGATCGGCACGAAGCTCGGACGGTCGGTGACCGTGTTCTGCGCCTGCGTCGGGCGGGTATCGGTGGTCAGCGCGCCGCTGTGCATGTCGCGTATCCACTTGTCGGCCTGCGCGATGTAACGCGTGTTGACGTCGAAGTGCACATGGTCCGGGAACGCGTTCGGATTGCCGTTGTTGTAGCCGTCCTGGCGGCCGAGCGGCTGGCCGTATTCGACGCGCTGCCCGGGCTGGAGATTCGCGTCGATGTTGGCATGGCGGATCTGGAACATCGTGTCGCCGGTCGTCGGGTCGTTGATCGTGATCACCCCGTCGGCGCGATCGATGCGACCGATCACGCCCGCCGCCGGCGACGGGATCGTCACCTGGTTGTTCGCCAGGCCCGGCGCAGTGAGCACCATGTCCTTGCTGACCATGTAGTTGCCGCCCGGCGTGAGCACGGCCGTGCCGCGATAGTTGCCGAGGATTTCCTCGCTTTCGCCGCCGACGCGGGCATAGACGCGTCCGCTTTCCTGCAGGCGCTGGCTCGGATGGTGGTTTTCCAGGTCGCGGTAGTTGGTGACGAGCTGGCTGTTGCTGCCGACGCTTTCGTAGATGGTGATCTTGGGCATGACGACACGCTCCGTTGTTGGCATTTCCTTGCGGTTTCCAGAAGGCGGCGGACCTGCATCGTCCGCACGCCTCCCCCTGTTGAATCATCGGCGCGGCCCCATGGCCGCGCCCTGCATCACGGGCTCGGCGGTTCCGGGTCTTCGGTGAGGGCCCAGCAGCCGTTCCGCTGTTCGAATCGATACGAATTGCCTTCCGACATCCCGTAGCCGTAACGCACGATCCGCGCGGCATCGCCCTGCGGCTCGACCTGCAGCTGCAGCGGCGCCGGATCGACCTGGCCGTCCGGCCCGGCGAAGTGGAAGGCACCATCGCGCCAGGCGACGTTGAAGCCCGCGTAGTCGCTGCCGGCGGCATAGAGCAGCACGCTGTCCGTGCCATCGACGCCACCACCGAGGTCCGCCACCTTCACCAGCGGCGCCGTGAACGCACGTTCGATCTTCTCGTCCGATGCGAATGCTTTCAGGAAGGCGTCGAAATCGGGCGATGGGCAGGCCGGCGCCGCGGCTTCGGGCGCGGGCAGCGCGGACGCCTTCCAGGAGCGCACCGCGAGCGCGGACTCTTCGCCGGGGACGTTCCACTTGCCGTACGGGCCATAGGTCGTCACCGAAATGCGGCGGTTTTCGGCAGCGTTGGCGTAATGCATCTTGCAGTAGCCGTCGCCGCTGCAGCTCTCGACCTCGGGCAATGCGAAGCAGACCTCGGCGGTGCCGCCGACGTTCTCGCGGCACATCGGATCGCGCAGCGGCAGCCAGCCGGCGGCGAGCAGTTGCTTGCGCAGTTCGGCGAACGGCATGCCCTCGCGGAACGCGGCTTCGATGGCCGGCTTCGCTTCGGGCGCGGGCGTTGCCGCAGACCCGCTGGCGCCCGGCGCCTGCGCGGCCGGTGCCTGCGCGACGGCGGCCGAATCCTGCGGACTGCACGCGGTGGCGAGCAGGGCGGCGATCATCAAGGGGAGGAGCGGTTGACGCATGGTGCGATGTCCTTGGTGGAATGGAAATCCGGTGGAATGAAAACGCCTGGATCAGCGGCCTGGCGATGGGGGACGGGCCGGGTCCTGGCGGGTCTGGGTCGGGTCCTGCGTGTCGGCAGCCACCGGCACGGTGGGCGCGGCGACCGGCGCACGCGCCGGATCGACGGCATGCGTTTCCGGCAGATAGGCGCTTTTCGATGCGGGATTGGCCGGATCGCCCTGCACCGCGACCAGGAACACGCGGCCATCCGGCGCAGTGCTGCGGCCGAGATAGGCGATCTCGTCCAGGCCGGAGGCGCGGGCATGCGCGGCCATCGCAACGGCGGCGCGTTCGCGCACGGCCATATCGGGATACGCACCGGCCTTGTCGAGATGACCCAAGGCCTGGCGGAACAAGGCATGGTCGGGATGCGCGGCATCGCGTGCCGAGGGCGCGACCGTCCGTGTCTCCGGTGCGATCGCCAGCACGGCGTTCAGGCCATCACGGTTGCGGGTGATGTCGTGCATCAGGTCGTAGTTGCTCGGGCCGTTGCCGTCGCGATGCACGCGTCCGCCGGTCGCGGCGGCACGCGCCTGGCCGAACCCTGAGAAATGGCAGGCCTTGAGGAAGCCGGCGACGCGCAGCGGGCTGTCTTCGTTCCCCAGCACGCGCTCGTCGACGGCGCGCTGGTGGAAACGTTCGCTCTGCGCGCGGAAGGCGCGATCCTGCAGCGCAGGCGCGTCGCGGAACGTCTGCAGGTCGAGCCCGGCGGACCAGTTCGAGGACTCCTGGAGGAAGGCACGCATGCCGCCGGCCCGCGCCCAGGCCTTCTCGCCCGGCGCGCCGTCGGCGGTCATGGCCGCGCGCATGCGTTCGCCATCGATGCAGCCCGCCTCGGCGAGCCAGACCGCGCCGACCTGGTAACGACCGACATGGCCGAACCGGCCGATCGCCCCGGCATCGCCGCCCACGCCCGCAGTGAGCACGGTCGAAGCGACCAGCCGGCGGGTCGTGGCGTCGTCGAGGCTGGCGATATCGCCCTGGTCGTAGGCACGGGCGACGGCGGCCGCCTGCTGGCGCGGGTCGGCCATGGTCAGGCGCCCGGAGTACGCATGGAATGGGGAATCCGCCCGAGATCACGGGCGGAACGCCTGCCGGAGAACCCGGCAGGTCGAAGGAGCCGCACGGCGCGGGCAAGGCATGCCCGCCCGTGGGCGATGTCGGCAGTGGCCACTGCCGTCAGTCTCGTATCAGCCACAACGCTGTTCCTGGAATTGGATACGACTGGGGTATTCGGATTGTGATGCCGACGGCAGGCCGACCGGCATGGGGCTGTATACCACGCGTCCATGGCCGCCGTGAGCGCCACCGGACGGACGGTCATCATGCCGGGGCGGCGTCCCACCGACCGAGACCCGTCGCCGGCTGGGCTAAAATGGCCGTTTTCCGCGCTCAGGACAGCCCCATGCAACTTTCTTCGGCTCGCGCCATCGTCACCGGCGGCGTCTCCGGCCTCGGCTTCGCCGTCGCCAGGCACCTCGTGGCCCACGGCGGCAAGGTCGCGCTCTTCGATGTGAACGACGACAAGGGCGCCGCCGCCGTCGCCGAACTGGGCGAGGCCAACGCCCGCTACTTCCGCACCGACGTCAGCGACGAAGCCGGCGTCACCGCCAATGTCGCCGCCGCGAAGGACTTCCTCGGCGGCCTCAACGCCGCGATCAACTGCGCAGGCATCCTCGGCGCCGGCCGCGTGCTGGGCAAGGACGGCCCGATGCCGCTGTCGCAGTTCCAGACCACGGTCATGGTCAACCTGGTCGGCAGCTTCAACGTCGCCAAGGCCGCCGCGCAGCTGATGCAGGCCAACGAGGCCGGCGTTGACGGCGAGCGCGGCGTGATCGTCAACACCGCCTCGGTCGCGGCCTACGAAGGCCAGATCGGCCAGGCCGCCTACTCTGCCTCGAAGGGCGGCGTGGTCGGCATGACCCTGCCGATGGCGCGCGAACTGGCCCGCTTCGGCATCCGCGTGATGACGATCGCCCCCGGCATCTTCTGGACCCCGATGGTCGACGGCATGCCCGAATCCGTGCAGCAGTCGCTGTCGGCCTCGATCCCGTTCCCGTCGCGCCTGGGCAAGCCGGAGGAGTTCGCCGACCTCGTCGCCTACATCCTCGGCAACACCTACCTCAACGGCGAAACCATCCGCCTCGACGGCGCGACGCGCCTGGCGCCGAAGTGAGCCTCGAACACTCGCAACGCACCCAGCGCTGGATCCTCCAGCGCTGGCCCGCGATCCGCGCACAGGGCTTCAGCCGCTTCCTGCTGCTGCGCGGACTCGCGACCTGGGGCGGACTGATGTTCGTGGCCATGACGATCATGGTCACGTACAAGCTCGGCACCGATCATCCGCGCCTGCCGATGCTGATCGGCATCGCCGCCGCGCTCTGCGCCTTCGGCGGCATGCTCTGGGGCGCGGCGACCTGGTGGATCAACGAACGCCTCTACCGCACCATGCACGGTTCGCGCGACGCCTGATTTCAACGGCATAACCGAACGACACACATACCCACACCGTCCTCCCGGATTGAAGACATGAAGGCTTACGACATCAAGAAAGGCAACGTCGTCGAATACAACGGCGGCGCGTACCAGATCCGCGACATCGAGCGCAGCTCGCCGCAGGGTCGCGGCGGCAACGTGAAGTACCGCTTCACCATGTACAGCGTGCCCGGCGGCACCAAGCTCGACATCAGCGTCGGCGGCGACGACGACCTGAAGGAAGTCGATCTGGCGCGTCGCCAGGCGACGTTCTCGTACAAGGACGGCGACGCGTTCGTGTTCATGGACGACGAGGATTTCACGCCGTACACGCTCGACCCCGCCGCGATCGGCGATGCCGCCGGCTACATCACCGACGGCCTGGCCGGCTGCTACGTGCAGGTGATCGATGACGCCCCGGTCGGCCTGCAGCTGCCGCAGAGCGTGATCCTCGAAGTGATCGAGACCCCGCCGGAACTGAAGGGCGGCACCGCGACCAAGCGCCCGAAGCCGGCCAAGCTCAACACCGGCATCGAGATCCAGGTGCCGGAATACATCGGCAACGGCGAGAAGGTGTGGGTGAACACCGTCACCGGCGAGTTCGCCGGCCGTGCGGAATAAACCCGCGAAAGCTCGCAAGCCCCCGCGCCTTCCCTGCGTGTCGGGAAGGCGCGGGATGTTCGGCGCCTCACATTTCCGAACAGAGCGCGGGCTTGCTGTCGTATCCGACCAGCGTCTGGCCGTTCCACACGTAGACGGTGGCCTGGACGTAGCCGGGCTGGTTCTGGCAGCGGAAGATGCAATAGTCGAGGTTGGTGCAGTTGATCGGGTAGATCGCGTCGGTGTACCCGGAATCGATGCTCCATGAGATACCGGTGTACGACAGACCGCTGATCGAGACCATGCAGTAGTTCTGGCCCGAACAGTCCAGCGAGACGCCCGGCGTATAGGCCTGGCCCGGGAACGCGGCGAGGCCGGCGAGCAGGAGTGCGGCGACAGCGGGGAGTTTCATGCTTCATTCCCTGAAGAGGCGGCCCGATTGGCCGCAGGTCGAGCCTAGCAGCCGGCGAAGTCGCGGACACGCGACGCGCACGCGCTGCGGCCAGATCCGGCAAAGCCGCAGGCGTTCATGCCGACCAGGTTCTGGCATTCGCAGACACAGTCGATGCCGATAGGGCATCGGCTAAGCGTGTTTGCTCACCCACTTCACTGCCATGCGGAGGATCGAAGGATCGGTCGGCGGATCGTCCAGCATCGGCGCGATCTCGCGCCAGGCCAATGCGTGCGATTCGTCGCTGATCGCGAAATCCTCGCTGCCGGTCGCGCGCACCACATAGCGCACGTCGTAATGCCAGTGACCCGGCACATCATTGCGCTCGGGAATCCAGTGGCGATCCAGGTCGAAGATCGCGCCCTCGACGACGAGGTCGGTCAACCCTGACTCTTCTTCCGCTTCCTTCAGCGCGACCGCAGCGAGATCGCGATCGCCATCGGCATGTCCGCCGAGCTGCAGCCAGCGATCCAGCTTGCGGTGATGCGTCATCAGCAGATGCGTGCCCGCTGCGTTCACCAGCCACGCGGAGCCGGTGAAGTGTCCATCGAGACGTTCGCGAACGTAGGGATCCGCGGGATCGGCAGCCAGCGCGAGGAACTGCGCGACGACATCGGCCTCCATCGGCCATACGGCGGCGTAGCGTTCAAGATCTGCAACAAGCGATGCGCGATCGATAAACGGAGAGGTCATGCTGCAGTGCACCATAAGCAAAAACGGCCTTGCATTATCGCCTTGCGCACCCGCTTCACGCCAAAACCGCGCTCTTGTGCACGGTGCACGGGCCGGGTATGTTCGCCGGGTTCCGGCGCCACGTGCGTCGGCCTTCAACATTGCTAGGGGATGGTCAATGCTCTTTTGGCGCGTCAAACCGCTCGACAAGATTATCGAGACGGCAGAAAAGAAAGCTCTCAAGCGCCAGCTCGGCGCTTTCCAGCTCACCATGCTTGGCATCGGTGCAATCATCGGCACGGGTATCTTCGTGCTGACCGCGGAAGCCGGGCAGAAGGCCGGTCCCGCGATGATGATCGCATTCGTGATCGCCGCCGTCGTCTGCGCGCTGGCCGCACTGGCCTACTCCGAACTGGCATCGATGGTGCCGGTGTCGGGCTCGGCCTACACCTATACCTATGGCGTGATGGGCGAGGCGATGGCCTGGACCGTCGGCTGGGCGCTCGTGCTCGAGTACGCGGTCGCCGCAGGCGCGGTGTCCGTTGGCTGGTCGGGGTACATGAACGGCCTGCTCGCGAGTGCGGGCATGGAATTGCCCCTTGCACTGAGAACAGGCCCGATGGATGGCGGCGCCTTCAACCTGCTCGCTTTCCTCATCGCGCTGACCGTCACCGCCCTGCTGGTCATCGGCACGTCGAAGTCGGCCAAGGTCAACGCCATCCTCGTGCTGATCAAGGTCGTCGCGCTGGCCGCGTTCATCGTGATCGCGGTGCCGGCAGCGAAGGACGTGAACTTCGAACCGTTCTTCCCGACCGGCTGGGGCAGCCCGCTCGGCGGCATCGGCGTGCTGGGTGCGGCGGCGTCGATCTTCTTCGCCTACGTCGGCTTCGACGCGGTCTCCACCGCCGCCGAGGAAACCGAGAACCCGAACCGCAACATCCCGATCGGCCTGATCGGCTCGCTCGCGGTCTGCACCATCTTCTACATGCTGGTCGGCTACGGCGCGGTCGGCTCGATCGGCGCGCAGCCGATGTTCGACGCCAATGGCGTGGCCTTCCATCCGGGTACCCCTGAGCTGGCTGCGGCCTGTGCCGGCAGCGAGGCCCTGGTGTGCAGCAAGGAACCGCTGGCCCACGTGCTGAAGATGCTCGGCTTCGCCGGCTGGGGCAATGCGATCGGCCTGGCCGCTGCGCTGGCGCTGCCGTCGGTCGTGCTGATGATGATCTACGGCCAGACCCGCATCTTCTTCACCATGTCGCGTGACGGCCTGCTGCCGGAATCGCTGTCGAAGGTGCACCCGAAGTTCCACACCCCGCACGTGATCACCATGATCACCGGCGTGTTCGTCTCGCTGTTCGCTGCGATGTTCCCGGTGGGCATCCTGGCCGATATCTCGAACTCGGGCACCCTGTTCGCCTTCATCGCGGTGGCCGCTGCGGTGATGATCCTGCGCGTGAAGGATCCGGACCGTCGTCGTCCGTTCAAGACACCGATGGTGTGGGTCGTCTGCCCGCTCGCCATCGCTGGCTGCCTGCTGCTGTTCCTGAACCTGTCGATGTACACCATCGGCATGTTCTTCGGCTGGGCTGCGATCGGTGCGGTCGTGTACGTCTCCTACGGCTATCGCCGCAGCCATCTGGCGAACGGCACCTGATCGCCGTACCAACGCCTGCAGCAACGAAAACGGCGCGGTCACCCGCGCCGTTTTTCTTTGTGCGATCCGCTGCGACGAAGCGAGGTCAGAGCTTCTTCGCCCAGGCACTGCACCAGCCCTTGGCGGCGACGGTGTTCTTCGGGAACAGGGTGCAGGGACCGTAGGCCTGGCCCTTCGCGCCCTTGAAGAAGTTGCAGTTGGTGCAGCTGCTGCCGGCCTTGAACGCGGCGTGCTTCACGGCCGCGGCATTCTCGGTGTAGGCCAGCGCCTTGGCGGCCGCGTCGGTGGCCGGCAGCTTGGGCAGCGCGGCCGGGGCGGCGGCTTCGGCGGAGGCCGCGCGCAACGCGATCGGGGCAGTGGCGGCGGTGACCAGGGCGATGGTCAGGAAACGGCGGCGGGAGGCATCGTGGCGCATCTGGCTGGGATCCTGTGGGGAGACTGTGGTCAGTCTGAGCCGAGGCGCCCATCCCCACCTTGAGCCTGATCAAACCCGGGCGCGGTATCCTTGCGCCCCTCGCAACGACACCAGGTGCAGTCCGCATGCAGGACCACGAACGGGCCGCCCGCCAATCCCTCATCGACCACTGCTGCGCGATGAACGCCAGCGGCCTGTCGCTCGGCAAGTCCGGCAACGCCAGCCTGCGCTGGGGCGACGGCCTGCTGATCACGCCCACCGGCCGCGCCTACGACCGCCTGCAGCCCGAAGACATCGTCTTCCTCGACGCCGATGGCGGCTGCGCCCCGGGCCAGCTGATCCCGTCCAGCGAGTGGCGCTTCCACTGCGACATCCTGCGTGCCTACCCGACTGCGAACGCGGTCGTCCATGTCCACTCGACCTACGCGACCGCCCTCGCCTGCCTGGGCGAAGGCATCCCGGCCTTCCACTACATGGTCGCGGTGGCCGGTGGCGCGGAAATCCCCTGCGCGGACTACGCCACCTTCGGCAGCGCCGAGCTGTCAGACAACGTGCTGCGCGTGCTCCACGGCGAGTTCAAGGCCTGCCTGATGGCGAACCACGGCCAGGTCGCGATCGGCAAGACCCTCGCCGATGCCTACGCGCTGGCCCAGGAGGTCGAGAACCTCGCCCGCCAGTACATGCTCGCGCGCAGCCTCGGCCCGACCCGCAACCTGCCGGCCGAGGAAATGGCCAGGGTGGTCGAGAAGTTCAGGTCCTACGGGCAGCAGCGCTCGGACGACTGAACAATTCACCTTATTCCATTGCGGAATAAGGCACGCCCGAGGGTCCATATTGCGCCGGGAACGGGTCCGCTACACTGCGCGCCATGAACGCCCCCACCTCCGCACCCGCCTTCGACCACAACCTGTACGCCGGTTGTGCCGCCCAGATCGTCTCGCACACCCGCGAGCTCGCCGCCAAGGGCTGGACGCCGGCCACCGCCGGCAATTTCTCGATCCGGATGAGCGCCGACCTGGCCGCGATCACCATCTCCGGCAAGGACAAGGGTCGCCTCAGCGAAGCCGACATCATGGTCGTCGACATGGACAACCGACCGGTCGCCACGCACCACCGGCCCTCGGCCGAAACCGCCCTGCACACCCATCTTTACCGCCGCTACCCGGACGTCGGCGCCGTCCTGCACACCCACTCGCCCACCCAGACCATCGCCGGCCTGCTGTACGCGCCCGAGGGCCGGGTGCGCCTGAAGGGCTACGAGCTGTTCAAGGCCCTGCGCGGCCACACCACGCACGAGAAGACCTTCGACCTGCCGGTGGTACCGAACTCGCAGGACATGGACGAGCTGACCGCCAGCGTCGACGCCGTGCTGAGCGAGCCGAACACCTGGGGCTACCTGATCGCCGGCCACGGCCTGTACGCCTGGGGCAAGGACATCTCGGAAGCCCGCCGTCACCTCGACGCCTTCGAATTCATGCTCGGCTGCGAGCTGGAAATGCGCCGGCTGCGGGGCTGAACTCACGTTTCAGGCTTTTTCGTAGAAGGGCCTTCAGGCCCGAGCTCTTTGATTGTTGGAAAAAGCCAGATCAAGAGCTCGGGCCTGAAGGCCCTCCTACAATGCGAAACCCTGCGTTTCATTCATTGAACCACCCCCTGCCCTGCCCCATGATCGGCAGGCCCACGTCACTCCGGAACGCCCGCCCATGAGCCGCCTGCGCATCTTCGCCGACGACCGCCCCGACGCCCCGCTGTCGGTCAGCCACGACCATGCCGACATCGCCGCCAGCCTGAAGACCATCGGCGTCGACTTCGAGCAGTGGCAGGCCGCGCAGCCGGTCCAGCCCGGCGACGCGCCGGAGACCATCATCGCCGCCTACCAGGCCGACATCGACCGCATCAGCGCCGCGCGCGGCTTCACCACGATCGACGTGGTCAGCATCGCGCCGGACAACCCGAACCGCGAGGCGATGCGCACCAAGTTCCTCGACGAGCACTACCACGTCGAAGACGAAGTCCGCTTCTTCGTCGCCGGCTCCGGCCTGTTCAGCCTGCACGTCGACGGCAAGGTCTACGAAGTGCTGTGCGAAGCCGGCGACTTGATCTCGGTGCCCGACAAGACCACGCACTGGTTCGACATGGGCCCGGAACCGAGCTTCGTCGCCATCCGCTTCTTCCAGCAGGCCGACGGCTGGGTCGGCCATTTCACCGGCACCGACATCGCACAGCGGTTTCCGCGGTACGAGGTCGGGCAGGCGGCTTGATGCTTGCCGAATTCGCAGGCTGGGTCATCGACCCAGCCGAATGCATGCAAACGCTGGGTCGATGACCCAGCCTGCGGGCTAAAAGCATTTTCATTCACAGCCTCAGACAAAATCATCAAACAAAGGAAAGCAAAATGATTCGCCTTCTGATGTTTGTCGCAGCACTCACGATCCCAGCATTCGGTTTCGCGCAAAGCAACAATGACGGCTGGAATCAGCTGGGCGCGGCGCTCGCGGGATCAAAAGAGAGAGCACGTAACGCATACAACGAAGGCGCAAGACAAGCGGCTGAGCGAGAAAATGCAATTTCGAATGTAATGCAAGCTCAAGCCCGAGCAGAAATTATGCGAATGGAAAATTCTGCACGCGAAAGACTCAAGACGTTTTGGATGTCAGCCGGACTAACGGAACAAGAAGCGATCAGCGTCGCCTCTGAATTCCGCATTGAAGAAAAGCAAATATCCATCAATATTCGCGCACAGCGCGACGGCATTGAGAAAACTTTAGTGAGAGCCCTAAGGGCTTATGAGAACTATGACTACTTTCTGGCAAACCAGATACTCATCGGCGCCGAACGCATCGCCGGGGCCACGCCAGAGCAACTTTCTGCCGCTCAGAAAGCAGTAGAAGCAGAGAAAGCGCGAATTGGAATCCAATCTGGAAGTCCATAAAGTTCTATTCACCTGGAAAAAGAGATGCCCCTCATCCTCACCGACATCGAAGGCACCACCTCCTCCATCTCGTTCGTGAAGGACGTGCTGTTCCCGTACGCGCGGCGCGCGCTGCCCGGGTTCGTGCGCGCGCACGCAGAGGAGCCGGAGGTGCGGCGCTGGCTGGATGTCGTCGCGACCGAGCACGGGGCCGTCTGCAGCGACGACACCATCGTCGAGATCCTGCAGGGCTGGATCGACGAGGACCGCAAGCACACGGCACTGAAGGCGCTGCAGGGCATGATCTGGAGCGACGGCTATCGCGGCGCGGACTTCACCGCGCACATCTATCCCGATGCCGCCGCGCAGCTGCGCGACTGGCACGCGGCGGGGCTGCCGCTGGCGGTGTATTCCTCGGGCTCGGTGCCGGCGCAGAAGCTGTTCTTCGGCCACACCGATGCCGGCGACCTGACCGGCCTGTTCGAGGGCTGGTTCGATACCGAGGTCGGGCACAAGCGCGAGGCCGGCAGCTATACCGAGATCGCGCGCCGCCTCGGCCGCCTGCCGGACGACATCCTGTTCCTGTCCGACGTGGTCGAGGAACTCGACGCCGCGCGCGAGGCCGGGCTGCGCACCGTGCTGATCGATCGCCTGGACGACTATCCGCAGCCGCGTCTCGGCGATGCCGCGCACGGCCATGCGCGCGTCGAGCGCTTCGATCAGGTCGCACTGGACTGAACCGAGCCATGCGCGCCCTCCACGCCCTCTCGCTGCTGATCGGCCTGCTGCTCTGCGGCGCGGCCGGCGCCGTGGGCACGGAGCGCCAGGTCATCACCGATCCCGCGCTGCGCGCACGCGAAGCGCGACTGCTCGACGAAGCGGTGAAGGCGCTGCTGCCGCACCGCCCGGGCGTGCCGGACCTGTACGTGGTCGGCTTCGGCGGCGACAGCACCGAGGACGTGTTCCGCAACGAAGTCGTGCATCTCGACAGCCTGATGACCCAGCGCTTCGGCGCGCGCGGCCGCGTGCTGACCCTGGTCAACCACAGCGACAGCCTGATCGGCACGCCGCGCCCGCTGGCGAACCTGGAAAGCCTGCGCGCGGCATTGCGCGGGGTCGCGGCGAGGATGGGCGACGAGGACGTGCTGCTGCTGTTCATGACCATGCACGGCACGCCGGAGCACCGGCTGGTCGCGCTGATGCCGCCCGCCTTTCTCGACATGATCGATCCGCGCGAGCTGCGCGAGGCACTGGACGACGCCGGCATTCGCAATCGCGTGCTGGCGATCTCCGCCTGCTATTCCGGTGGCTTCGTCCCGGCGCTGGAAAGCCCGCGCACCGTGGTCATCACCGCCGCGCACCGCAGCCGCCCCTCGTTCGGCTGCGGCCCGGATTCCGACGCGACCTTCTTCGGCCGCGCCTGGATGATCGACGCGCTGAACGAGACCACCGATTTCGTCGAAGCCTTCGAAAGGGCAAAGCGCAGCATCGCCGCACGCGAGAAAGCCGAGGGCTATCGCCCGTCGAAACCGCAGATCGCGGTCGGCGAGGAGATCCTGCCGGTGCTGCAGGCCTGGCAGGCGCAGCTGCAGCCCGGGCCGAAGGTACCGTATGCGTTCAATGCGCCCGTTGATGCCGCGAACAGCGTGCCGGCGGAAGCGGCCTCGATCGCGAACCCGAAAGAGAAGCGCTGATCTTTCCTGTCATCCCGAGCGCAGCGAGGGACCTGCTGTCGGGATTGTCGGCAAGAGCAAAAACAGGTCCCTCGCTGCACTCGGGATGACATGCAGCAAGCAACACGCACCTGCATCAATGCAACTTTTCGCCCCGTGCCAGCATCGCGACCAGGGTCTCGACGCGCTTCGCCTTGGTCTCTGGTTTCTTCGCGGTCTGCACGCGCCAGCACACGGCGTAGCGGTTGGTCGAATTCAAGGTGTCGAAGAAGGCCTTCGCCTTGCGGTTCTTCGCAAGGGCGGCGGCGAGTTCGGGCGGGACTTCCATGGCGCGGGCGCCGTCGTAGGCGGCGTCCCAGCGACCATCGGCCTTCGCGGCTTCGACCTCGCGCAGGCCGCCGTCGCGCATGCGGCCGGCGGCGATCAGGCGTTCGACATGGCCGATGTTGATCTTCGACCACAGTCCTTTCGGGCGGCGCGGGGTGAAGCGCTGGAGAAAGAAGCGGTCGTCGAAGCTGCGCTTCTGCCCGTCGATCCAGCCGTGGCACAGCGCGACATCCAGCGCCTCGGCGTAGTTCACGGTGGTCACGCCCGCGCCTTTCTTCGCGATCTTCAGCCACAGTCCCTTCGCGTCGGCATGCGCGACCAGCCAGCCTTCCCAGGCCTCGGCGTCGTCGAAGGCGATGACCGGGAGATCGTCGGGGAGATCGGTCGTACTCATTCGTCCGTCCATTCCTGCAGGCGATATTCGCCCTGCGCGCGCAGTTCGCCTCGCCAGGGATCGAACGCGCGTACCTCGATGCGATGCGTGCCGGCGGCGAGGTCCGTCGGCAAGTCCGCGCGCCACAGGTGTGGCGAGGGCTTCGCTTCCGGCGATCGATCGTAGCCGCGCAGCGATTCGGCCTCGGCATCGAGCACGTTCTCGCGCAGCAGGCGCGGGTCGGGTGCGCTCACCCGGCGCATCGGCTTCCAATCGCCGTCGTCGATGCGGAACTCGACGCGGCTGTCGGCCTGGCCCATGTAGACGTTCGCGAACACGCCGAACGCCGGATAGGCGCCGCGCCGGAGCACCTTCGGCGCGGACAGGCCGATGCCGGTGTCGTCGGGCGCGCGCGCGACATGCCAGGCCAGCGCGTACCGGCCTCCGCGTTCGATGCGCAGGCTGGCGTAGCCGTTGGGCGTGCCGTCGGCCATGGTGCTGTCGGGAATGCCGGCGGCGTCGGGCGCGCCGGTCCAGAACGCGCCGCAGGCCGCGCCGACGTTGTATTCGTGCAGCGGCGTCGCGCCCTGCCAGCCGGTGCGCGCCTCGTGTCGCCAGTGGCGCTGGCCGTGGTTGTGGCCGCTGAGCAGCAGCACGTGCGGGAAATCGCGGAGCAGCGCGAACAGGCGCGCGCGATCGGCATCGCGGAAGGTGTCCTTGTCTTCGGGCTCGAACAGCGGGATATGCACCGCAATCACCAGCAGGCGATCCTTCGGCACGCGCGGCAGGTAGGCTTCGAGGAAGGCGAACTGGTCCTCGCGGAAGCCGCCGATGTAAGGCGACTTGCTCCCGGGTTGATGGATCACGTCGTCGAGGCCGATGAAGACGGCTTCGTCCTCTTCCCAGGCGAAGGTGTCCGGGCCGTAGACCTCGCGGAAGCTGCGCAGCGCATCGTCGTCGTGCGCGGCATCGAGGTCCATGTCGTGGTTGCCGGCGACGTGTAGCCAGGGAATGCCGATGCGCCGGGTCTCGGCGTTGAGCGCGGGATACAGGTCGAGCGCGTCGTCGGCGATGTCGCCTAGGCTCAGGCCCAGCTCAGGGTGCGGCATCCGCGCCGGCTCGGCCAGCACGCTGTCGACGATGTCGCGCGCGTAGTAGCCCACGTCGGCGCGGGATTTGACCTGCGGATCTGCGAAGACCCGGACTTCCAGCCGCCCATCGCCGCGCGGCTCGCGGCGCAGGCCGATGTCGAACGGGCCGTCGGCCGCGGAACGGATACCGCCGTAGCGCAACGCCGGTGCGGCGGCCTGCGGTACATGCCGCCACGCGCCCGGCGCGGCCGGGTCGCCCGTCGCGTGGCCCCAGCCGGCGGGCTTGATCGCGAAGACCGTCTGCCCGGGCTCGACGGCGATCCGGTAGCCGCCGTCGGGCCTGCTGAGGACCAGCGCCCGGCCGTTCGACACCGCGACGCCGGGGAGGCCGGGTTCGCCGCGATCCCGGC
Organism: Lysobacter brunescens; assembly: GCF_042677005.1. Classification (NCBI taxonomy): domain Bacteria; kingdom Pseudomonadati; phylum Pseudomonadota; class Gammaproteobacteria; order Lysobacterales; family Lysobacteraceae; genus Lysobacter; species Lysobacter brunescens. The sequence continues at coordinate 109,877 of NZ_JBHTIF010000006.1, forward strand.
GGCCGTCGCCGTCGCGGTCCTCGTAGACCATGCCGGCCACGAAACCGCCTGCCTCCGGCCCTGTCGGCGGGGCCGCCACGGCGACCGCAGCGAACAGGGCCGCAGCGAACAGGCAGGCGGGCATGCCCACCGACAGCACCGACCGCTTCCAGCCTGCGACACCCCTCATGCGATCTCCTCTACCCGTCCGACGACCGGACCATAGTATGCCGAGCCGTCGCAGGGCCCATGCGCATGCCGGAACGGTGACGACGACACGGAATCCGACGCCCGGCATGGCACGGATGATGCTAAATCCCATGGCAGGGACTACCATCGGCCGAGATTCGGGGTCAGGGGAGACGCATGCAGTTCCGATGCATCTGGCTGTGCGCCGTTGCCTGGCTGCTGGGCGCCCTGATCGCGCCCGTCGCGCTGGCCCGGGACACGGTGCTCCTCGCACCGGGGCTGTCCGAAACCTCGCTCGCAGCGCATACCCGCTATCGCAACGACAGCACCGGCAGCGACACGCCGCAGGATGCCTTCCGCCGCGTGCAGGACGGCCAGTTCGCGCCCTTGCCCGGCGGCAAGTCGAACTTCGGCTTCGAGCGCGGCGCCTACTGGTTCCATGTCCGCCTGCTCAACGAAAACCGCGAGGAGCCGCGCTGGATGCTGGTGCAGCGCTATGCGCTGAGCGATCGCATCGATGTCTACGCGCGCTATCCCGACGGCCGCATCGTGCACCAGGCCAGCGGCGACTACCTGCCCTTCTCCTCGCGCAGCATTCCCTACCGGCATCCGAACTTCCGCCTGGAACTGCCGGTGGACCAGTCCGTGGACCTGCTGGTCCGCGTGCAGAGCCAGAGTTCGATGCAGGTGCCGCTGGACCTGTACACGCCGGCCGCCTTCACCTCGCTGTCGCGCGACAACCAGTTCGTGATGGGCGTGTACTACGGCATCCTGCTGGCGCTGTTCGTCTACAACCTCGTGCTGTGGCTGAGCCTGCGCGACGCCAGCTATTCGTGGTACCTGATGCACATCACCGCGTTCGGCCTAGTGCTGTTCACGATGAACGGCTTCGCGTTCGAATACCTCTGGCCCAACTGGACCTGGATGGCGAACGTCGCGGTGCCGCTGACCATCTGTCTGGCGCTGATCGCGATGCAGCAGTTCACGCGCATCTTCCTGGAACTGCCCCGGCGCTTCCCGCTGGGCAATCGCGGCAGCCTGGTGCTGATCGCGATCTTCTCCGCGCTTGGCATCGCCTCGCTGGTGCTGCCCTATCGTGTCGTCACGCCCTGGGCGACCAGCGCGGTGATCCTGAGCGTGCTGTGGGTGGCGATCTCCAGCATCGCCGTGCTGCGCACCGGCTACGGCCCGGCGCGGCTGTTCCTGCTGGCCTGGTCGCTGTTCCTGGCGGGCACCGCCGCGATCGCCGCGCTCGCGTTCGGCCTGGTGCCGAAGAACATGGTCACCGAATACGGCGTGCAGATCGGTTCGGCGCTCGAAATGCTGCTGCTGTCGATCGCGCTGAGCTACCGCTACGCCTCGCTGCGCAACGAGAACGAGCGGATCGCGGCCGAGGCCAACATGCAGCTCGAACGCAAGGTCGCGCAGCGCACGCAGGAAGTGCGCAGCGCGCTGCTGCAGCTGGAGGACGCGCACCGCCGGCTGCGCGATTCCAGCCGTCGCGACGGCCTGACCGGCCTCTACAACCGCACGCATTTCCACGAGACCTTCGAGCGCCTGCTCGAGGAAGGCCGCAACGACCGCCGCCCGGTGTCGCTGCTGATGATCGATCTCGACCACTTCAAGTCGATCAACGACAAGTACGGCCACCTCGTCGGCGACGACTGCCTGCGCTGGGCCGCGCAGCGCATCGGCCAGAGCCTGCGCGCACAGGAAGCCTCGCTGCTGGCGCGCTTCGGCGGCGAGGAGTTCGTCGTCGTCCTGCCCGACCACGACCTGCGCGCGGCGGTGAATGTCGCCGAAGCGCTGCGGCGCAGGCTCGTCGAGGAACCCTGCGTCAGCGGCGCCTACAAGCTGCGCGTGTCCGCCAGCATCGGCGTGCACACCATCGACGCCGGCAAGCACGTGGACTCGGACACCGCGCTGTCGGTCGCCGACCAGGCGCTGTACAGCGCCAAGGCCAACGGCCGCGACTGCGTGAGGACCTCGATCACGGCGGCGTGAAGGGTGTCGCGACTTGCGTCGCTCCCACAGGAAACTGGTCCCTCCTGTGGGAGCGACGCAAGTCGCGATCGATTTCCGGAAACCCCAAAGAAGAAGGCCGGTGCGAGAACATCGCACCGGCCTGCAGTCACGCAACATGCACTCAGCGCATTACGCGCCCGGCAGCGGCGGCGGTGCGGTGTTCGTGGTGATGTTGTGGATGTAGCGCTCGAACACGCGGGTGTAGTCGCGGGTGGTGTGGCGATCCAGAACGGCGGCATTGAGGTTGTCGAGCACCGCGTTGAAATGACCGACCACGGCGGCTTCGCCGGCGAGGTTGTTGAGCTTGAGCATGCCGCCCATCGCGTCGAGCGTGCGCACCGCGTTCTCGCGCGAGATGTTGTCGCGGACCTGCTGGCGGCCGATCGCGATCAGCGCCTTGTAGATGTCCTTCAGCTGCTCGATGAAGCTCTTCTTGATGTCGATGCTGAAAGCGGATTCGCCGAGCGAGAACTTCAGCTCGACGTCCATGTCCAGGGTGCCTGCGGTTTCGATGGCGACGTAGCCGACGCGCTGGTTGGCGTACTCGTAGCGCTTGATCATGCGCTTGCTGGACACCGCCGAATCGCCGTCGACGTGGATCAGCGCCAGGTTGGTGAAGCAGTACTCGTCCTTCTTCGACTTGATGAGGAAGAAGATCTTTTCGCCGTCTTCGTGGAACAGGTAATCGTCGGCGTCGACCTTGTCGTAATCGGCCGGGGAGATGATGACGCCGATGTCGCTGATGCCGAGGGCCTCGGCGGCGAGTTTCTTGAACACGCGGAACTCCTTGAAGGGGGACGAATGCCGGCGATGCGGCGGGCGAGCCGCAATCTAGCAAAGTCCGGTGACGCCCGCCGCCATGACCGACGACCTATTGGGTTGCGTCCTTCCGTCCCCACTTCCCGGCATTGGTCGTCCACCGAACACGGCAGAGTCCGCACAGTCCCGCCCGGCACTGCCGGGCAAGCCCGGCGCCGGGTCAGCGCTGGCGCTGCTCCAGCACCTTCAGGGCATCGGCCAGCGACAGCCCGCGCGCCTGCAGCAGCACCACCAGGTGGTACAGCAGGTCGGCGGCCTCGCCGAGCAGCGGACCATCCTCCTCGGCCACTGCCGCCAGGGCGGTTTCCAGCCCCTCCTCGCCCACCTTCTGCGCGATGCGCTTGATGCCGGCCTCGAACAGCTTCGTCGTGTAGCTGCCCGGCGGACGCTCGGCGTCGCGGGTGCGGATCAGCGCCTGCAGCGCGCCCAGTACGTCGCCGGGCGCGGACGGGAAGCAACTGGTCGTCCCGAGATGGCAGGTCGGCCCGTGCGGGCGCGCCTGCACCAGCAGGGTGTCGCGATCGCAGTCGGCCTCGATCGCCTGCATCGCCAGCACGTGACCGCTGCTCTCGCCCTTGGTCCACAGGCGCTGCTTGCTGCGGCTGAAGAACGTGACCTTGCCGGTGTCGAGCGTGACCTGCAGCGCTTCGCGGTTCATGTAGCCGACCATCAGCACGCGGCGCGTGTCGGCGTCCTGCACCACGACCGGCAGCAGGCCGTCCTGCTTGTCCCAGGCCAGGGTGTCGGCATCCAGTGCCATGTCGATCCTGATGCCGTCCTTGTGTCCGCTCACAGTCGTACCTCGATGCCGGCTTCGCGCAGGTCGCGCTTGAGTTCGGGAATGGCGATCGCCCCGGAGTGGAAGACGCTCGCGGCCAGCGCCGCGTCGACGTCGGCCTCGCGGAAGGCATCGATGAAATGCTGCACGGTGCCCGCGCCGCCGGAGGCGACCAGCGGCACGTTGCAGATCGCGCGTACCGCCTTGAGCTGTTCGATGTCGTAGCCCTTGCGCACGCCGTCGCTGTCCATGCAATTGAGCACGAACTCGCCCGCACCAAGGTCCTGCGCCTCGCGCACCCAGTCCAGCGTGGCCTTGCCCGGTGCCTTCGTGCGATTCGGGTCGCCGGTGTGGCTGCGCACGCGCCAGACGCCGTCGGCGTCGCGCACCGAATCGATGCCGACCACCACGCATTGGCTGCCGTAGGCCTCGGCGATCTCGGCGATCAGCGCCGGACGCTCCAGCGCGGGCGTGTTGATCGACACCTTGTCGGCGCCGGCCAGCAGCACCGCGCGCGCCACTTCGACGCTGCGGATGCCGCCGGCGACGCAGAACGGAATGTCGATCTCCGAGGCCACGCGCTCGACCCAGCCCACGTCCACGGCGCGCCCGTCGGGGCTGGCGCCGATGTCGTAGAACACCAGTTCGTCCGCGCCCTGGTCGCGGTAGCGGCCGGCCAGTTCGACGATGTCGCCCATGTCGACGTGGTCGCGGAAGCGCACGCCCTTCACCACGCGGCCATCGCGCACGTCCAGGCAGGGCACGATGCGCACGCTCAGCATGCCAGCGCCTCCGCCAGGTCGAAGCGGCCTTCGAGCAGCGCGCGGCCGAGCACCGCACCGGCGCAGCCGGCCTCGCGCGACGCCACGATATCGGCGATGTCGCGCACGCCGCCGCTGGCCTGAACGAGGAAGCCGTCGTTGCGCGCGACCAGCAGGCGATACAGGTCGAGGTTCGGCCCCTGCAGCATGCCGTCGCGGGCGATGTCGGTGCACAGCAGGTGGCGCGCACCGGCATCGCGATACAGATCGAGACAAGCGCCGAGATCCAGACCGGCGTTCTCGGTCCAGCCGTGCACGGGCAGCTGCCAAACGCCGTCGGCGTCCTGGCGGGTGTCGAGCGCGATGGTGATGCGTTCCACGCCGTAGCGCTGCAGCCAACCGGCGACGAGCGCGGGTTCGCGCACCGCCAGCGAACCGACGACCACGCGCGCCGCACCCTGCGACAGCATCGCCTCGACGGCAGCCTCGTTGCGCACGCCGCCGCCGGTCTGCACGCGCAGTCGGCCATCGGCGGCGATGCGGCGCAGCAGCGGCGCCAGCGTGTAGCCGCCATCGCGCGCGGCATCGAGATCGACCAGATGCAGCCAGCGCGCGCCCGCATCGGCATAGCGCATCGCGACCGCGAACGGATCATCGGCGTAGGTGGTTTCCTGCGCGTAGTCGCCCTGGCGCAGGCGCACCACGCGACCGCCACGCACGTCGATGGCGGGATAGGAGACGAAGGCGTCGTCGGCCGGAACCGACACGGTCGATGTCGGCGAAGTGGACACTGCGGAACTCATGCCGGCACCTTGAGGAAGTTTTCGAGCAGGCGCAGGCCGACCTGCGACGAGCGTTCAGGATGGAATTGCATGCCGTAGCGGCGCCCCTGCGCGACCACCGCCGAGAACGGCTGGCCGTGCGTGCAGGCCGCGATGGTGCAGTCGAGCACCGGCACCGCGTAGCCATGCACGAAATAGGCGTGCGCGCCATCGTCGATGCCGTCGAGCAGCGGCGACACGTCATCCGCACGCACACGGAACGTCAGTCGATTCCAGCCCATGTGCGGCACGCGCAGGCCGGGGCCGCCGGCCATGCGCATCACCCGACCGGGAATCAGGCCGAGGCAGTCGACCTCGCCCTCTTCCGAGGACTCGAACAGCAGCTGCATGCCCAGGCAGATACCAAGCAGCGGCGCCTCGCTGGCGCGCAGGGCCGTGTCGAGGCCGCGCGCGCGGAGCAGGCGCATCGCCGCACCGGCCGCACCGACGCCGGGCAGGATCACGCGGGTCGGCATGCCGAGTTCGTCGGCATCGCGCACCAGACGCGGCTGCACGCCGAGACGGGCCAGCGCATAGCGCACCGAACCGAGATTGGCGCCGCCGGCATCGATCAGCGCGAGGTCGTCATCCAGGCGAAGCGCAGCAGTCACAGCGCCCCCTTGGTGCTCGGCAGCGCATCACCTTCGCGCTTCATCGACTGGCGCAGCGCACGGGCGACGACCTTGAAGCAGGCTTCGACCTTGTGGTGGTCGTTGTCGCCGCGCACGCTGAGGTGCAGGTTGAGGCCGGCGGTTTCGCACAGCGAACGGAAGAAGTGCGGCACCAGTTCGGTCGCCAGCTGGCCGACGGATTCGCGCTTGAATTCGCCTTCGAACACGAAATACGGCCGGCCGGACCAGTCCAGCGCGGCGCTGGCCTGCGTCTCGTCCATCGGCAGCGTGAAGCCGTAGCGGCCGATGCCGCGCTTGTCGCCCAGCGCCTGGCGCAGTGCCTGGCCCAGGGCCAGCGCGCAGTCCTCGACGGTGTGGTGTTCGTCGATGTGCAGGTCGCCATCGCAGTCCAGGCGCAGCGCGAAGCCGCCGTGCTTGCCGATCTGCTCCAGCATGTGGTCGAAGAAGCCCAGGCCGGTCTTCACCACCGGGTCGGCTTCGCGGTCGAGGTCGACCTCGACGCGGATATTCGTTTCCTTCGTCTTGCGCACGACACTGGCGGTGCGCGGCACGTCGACCAGGGCATGCGCGATATCCGACCAGACGACGCCGTCGCCGAACTGCGGCGACTTCAGCTTGAACGCACGGATGCCGAGGTTCTCGGCGAACTGCACGTCGGTCTCGCGGTCGCCGACCATCGCCGAACGCGACCAGTCGATGCTGCGGTCGCGGAGCATCGGCTGGACCAGTCCGAGCTGCGGCTTGCGCGTCGGTGCGTTCTCGTGCGGGAAGCTCTTGTCGATCAACACATCGCGGAAGCGGATGCCCTGGCTCTCGAACACCTGCATCATCAGCGCGTGCGGCCCGTCGAAGGTCTCCTGCGGATAGGCCTCGGTACCCAGGCCGTCCTGGTTGGTCACCATCACGAACTGGTAGCCGGCATCGCGCAATCGCAGCATCGCCGGGATCACGTCATCGACGAACGCCAGCTTGGCGTAGCTGTCGATCTGGAAATCTTCGGGCTCGCGGATCAGCGTCCCGTCGCGATCGACGAAGAGGATGGGCGTCCCAGCGCTCATGCAGCGGCCCCAGTCGATGCCTGCGTGGATGCCTGCTGTGCGGGGGCAAGTGCAGCGAACACCGCGTCGTTCTCCTCCGGCTGGCCGACGGTGATGCGCAGCGCATCGCCCAGGCCCTGGGTCGCGCGCATGTCGCGCACGACCACGCCCGCAGCGAGCAGGCTGCGATACGCCGCTTCGGCGTTGTCGAAGCGTGCGAGCAGGAAGTTGCCGGCGCTGCGGTACACGCGACGCACGCCAGACAGCGCCTGCAGCGCGGCGAACATGCGCTCGCGCTCCTCGCGGACGACGGCGGCGCGACGCCCGGCCTCGGCGACGGCCTCGGGCGTCAATGCGCGCAGCGCCAGCTCGGCGCAGGGCGCTGGCACCGGATACGGCGCCTGGCAGCGGCGCAGCACCTCGATCAGCGCCGGATCGGCAAGCAGGCAGCCGATGCGCGCACCGGCCAGCGCGTGCAGCTTGGACAGCGTGCGCAGCACGGCGACATTCGGATATTCGTCGATCAGCGTCGCCGCCGACGGCGCGTCGGCGTACTCGATGTAGGCCTCGTCGACCACCACCAGCGCGCGGCCGGCCAGCGCCTGCGCCAGCGCACGCACCGCCGAGAGCGTGATCAGCTCGCCGGTCGGATTGCCCGGCGAACACAGGAACACCAGCTTCGCGCGACGCGCGAGGGCCAGATCGCGGATCGCGGCGAGATCGGTCACCCAGGCGTCGTTGCGATCGATCAGCGGCGCTTCGACCAGCGGCGCGTTCTGCAGCCGCGCGCATACCGCGTACATGCCGAACACCGGCGGCGCGATCACCACCGCATCGCGCTCGGCGCGGCACAGCGCGCGGACCAGCAAGTCGATGGCCTCGTCGCTGCCGCGACCGATCAGCAGCTGCTCCGGTTTCACGCCGTACAGCCCGGCCAGCGCCGTGCGCAGGGCTTCCGGCTGCGGCTGCGGGTAGCGACGCACGTCGCCGTCGTCATCGACGGGATTGTTCCAGGGGGATTCGTTGGCGTTGAGCCAGATCGAGCCGTCGACCTTGTGGCTGCGCGCCGAAGAATAGCCGGCGAACGCGCGCAGGTCCTCGCGCACGAGGTCGAGCACGCCCGGCTTGGGCAGCGTGGCGAAGGGCGAGGTCATGGCGTGGCGTCCGCCTGCAGCGAGGCGATGCGCAGGCTCACCGCACTGGCGTGCGCCTGCAGGCCTTCGGCCTCGGCGATACGCACGGCACTCGGGCCGATCCTGTGCAGGCCGGCGCGCGACACGCTCTGCACGCTGATCGCGGTCTGGAAGCTCGACACCGACAGCCCGCTCCACGCGCGCGATGCGCCGCCGGTCGGCAGCACGTGGTTGGTGCCGCTGCAGTAGTCGCCGAGCGCCTCGGCGGCGTAATCGCCGAGGAACACCGAACCCGCAGCCTGCACGCGGTCTAGCCAGGCCTCCGGTTCGCGCAGCGCGAGGATCAGGTGCTCCGGCGCGTAGCGGTTGCTCACCTCGAACGCCTGTTCGATCGATTCGACGCGGATCAGGCGCGAACGCGACAGCGCCTCGCGCGCGATCGCCTCGCGCGGCAGGCGCGCGAGCTGCGTGGCCAGTTCGGCGGCAGTGCGCGCGATCAGGGTCGGGCAGTCGCTGAGCAGGATGACCTGCGAATCCGGGCCGTGTTCGGCCTGCGACAGCAGGTCGGCGGCGACGAAGGCCGGGTTCGCGCCGCTGTCGGCGATCACCAGGACTTCCGACGGGCCGGCGGGCATGTCGATGGCGGGACCGCCTTCGACCGTGGACACCTGGCGCTTGGCCTCGGTGACCCAGGCGTTGCCCGGGCCGAACAGCTTGTCGCAGGCCGGCACGCTCTCGGTGCCCAGCGCCATCGCCGCGATCGCCTGCGCGCCGCCGAGCTTGAACACGCGGGTCGCGCCGCAGCGGCGTGCCGCGAACAGCACGGTCGGGTCGGCGGTGCCGTCGGCGCGCGGCGGCGTGCAGACCACCACTTCGCGGCAGCCGGCGATGCGCGCGGGCACGCCGAGCATGAGCATCGTCGACGGCAGCGGCGCGCTGCCGGCCGGGATGTAGAGGCCCACGCGCTCGATCGGACGCACGATGCGCCGGCATTCGACGCCTTCGGCGGTCTCGACCGCGTACTCGCGCATGCCGCTGTCGCGGTGGAAGGCTTCGATGCGTTCGGCCGCATCGAGGATCGCCGCCTTCAGCGACGGATCCAGGGAGGCCTCGGCCGCCGCGAATTCGGCTTCGCCGACCGCGAAGACATCCAGCGCGGCGCGATCGAGCAGCCGCGAGTACTTGCGCAATGCGGCATCGCCTTCGATGCGCACGCGGGCGATGATCTTGCCCACGCCGAGGCGCACGGCGGCGGCGGAATCCTGGGTCGCGCGACGCAGCGCGGCGCGCTGTCCGTCGGCGTCCAGGGTGTTCCAGTTCAACAGGTTCAGATCGATGCGGTTCGCGAGCGAAGCGTTCATGCGAGCAATCTCTCCACGGGCAGGACCATCAGGCCGCGGGCACCGGCCCGCTTGAGTTCTTCGAGGCGTTGCCAGGTCATCGCGCCATGGCACAGCGCCTGCAGCGCGACATCGCCGTCGGTACGCGTCTGGGTGCCGCCGTCCAGCGACATCACCGTCGGCGGCTCGGCATCGGGCAGCAGCTGCATCAGGTGCGGCAGGATCGCGCGCGGCGCCTGGAACATCAGCAGCTTGCTGTCGCGCAGCTTCAGCACGCCGTCGAGGCGGCGCATCAGCAGTTCGGCGATGCCGGCGCGTGCATCGGCGATCGCGCCGGCGGGACCGGCCAGCACCGCTTCGCTGTCGAGCACCACTTCCACCGGCTTGAGGCGGTTCGACGCAAGCGTCGCGCCGCTCGACACCAGGTCGCAGACCAGTTCGGCCTGGCCGAGACGCGGCGCGAGTTCGACCGAGCCGGACATCGTCACCACGCTGGCCTCGATGTTGCGCTCGGCCAGCCAGCGCGAGAGCAGCGCCGGATAGCTGGTCGCGATGCGCGTGCCGGGCAGCTGCGCCTGAGGATCCCACTCCCAGTCGTCGGGAATGCCGAACATCAGCTTGCAGCGACCGAAGCCGAGGCCGCGCAGCTCGCGGAAGGCAGGCGCTTCGCCGCGCGACTGGCGCTCGTAGTCCTGCTCGACCAGTACGTTGCGGCCGACGAAACCGAGGTCGCAGACGCCATCGGCGATGAGACCGGGGATGTCGTCGTCGCGCACCAGCAGCAGATCGATCGGCAGCGATTCGCCGTAGTAGAACAGCTTGTCGCGGCTTTCCTGCCAGCTCAGGCCGGCAGCGGCGAGCAGCGCGAGCGCGGGCTCGCTGAGGCGTCCGCTTTTCTGGATGGCGATGCGCAGGCGGTCGCGCAACTGGTCGCGAGCACTCGCGGCAGCGTTTCGTTGCATGGTGTGGATCCTCAGTGCGCGTCGACGGGACGCGTCAGGGTGTCGAGTGCGCGGCCATAGCCGCCGGTACCGCGTTCGAGCGTGCGGGCGACACGGCCGATGGTGGTCACGCTGACCAGGGTGCGGTCGTGGATTTCGCGGTAAGGCACGCCCTCGGCGATCAGCGGCACGACCTTCCAGCGATCGGACATGGCTTCCAGCTCGGCCGGCGTGCACAGGTCTTCGAGGAAGGCGCGCACGTCCGCCGCCGACGGCAGCGCCGCGAGCACGGCCGCCAGCGCGTCGAGGCTGGCCTCGGCGTCGCTGTCGGGAACGGGCTGGATGCGCTGCTTCATGGGGAGACGGGGTACGGGGCGGCTTGAATGTATTAACGCGTTAACACATTAACCCGCTCAACCCGGTCGGGTCAAGCCCGATTTCGCCCCGTTCGCAGGAGGCCTTGCCTTGCTTTGCCTTGTAGGAGGGCCTTCAGGCCCGAGCTCTTCGCTCTTGGGGAAAAGCAAAGGCAAGAGTTCGGGCCTGAAGGCCCTCCTACCAAGCGAAAGCCCTGCCCCGGAAAGCAGAACGCCCCGCCGGACGGGCCGACGGGGCGTTGCGGAAAGACAAATGGGGGACTCGGCCGATGACATCGGCTCAAGGGCCGAATGCCACCCCACTCGTGGGAGCGACGCGAGTCGCGACAGACCAACGGAGGTGCGTCGCGACTCGCGTCGCTCC
>NZ_JBHTIF010000007.1:0-68807 GCF_042677005.1 Lysobacter brunescens
CGGCGAGCCGCAGGATCGGCTGGAAATGCGGCTCGAAGGCGTCGTGCATGATCGCGCGGCGCAGGTCGGCTTCCAGATCGAGCAGGCGCATGGCCTCAGCGCGCATCTCCTCGCCGAAGACCTCGCTGCGGTTGCGGCCGAGGCGCTTGGCGCGATACATCGCCGCGTCGGCATCGCGCAGGAGTTCCTCGCTCTTGCGGTAGCGCGGATGCCACAGGGCGATGCCGATGCTGGCGGAGGGAAAGATCTCGCGGCCTTCGATCCACAGCGGCTGTCCGATGGCGCGGAGGATGCTGCTCGCGTAGTGCCGGGCCTGGTCCGCGCTCTCGACGTTCTCGACGAGGAGGGCGAACTCGTCGCCGCCGAGTCGTGCGACGAGATCGTCGCGGAGGATGAGCTGGGAGATGCGCCGGCTGCACTCGACCAGCAGTTCGTCGCCTGCGACGTGTCCGACCGAATCGTTGATGAGCTTGAACCGGTCGATGTCGAGGAAGAGGACGGCGAAGGGTCGGGCATCCGCACTCGTGACGCGCATGATCGCGTCGTCGAGGCGTTCCTGGAGCTGGGCGCGGTTGGGCAGGCCGGTGAGCGAGTCGTGGCGGGCCTGGTGGCGCAGTCGCTGTTCGGCGCGGAGTCGCTCGGCGATCTGCTCGCGCAGCTCGCGGTTGGCGTCGGCGAGTTCGCGTGTGCGGGTCTGGACGCGGGTTTCGAGCTCGGCGTGCGCGGCGACGAGGGTGTCCTGCGCACGCTTGCGGGCGAGGGCGGCGTCGATGTGGTGGGCGACGAAAGTGAGCAGTTCCTGGTCGCGGTCGATGAAGCCGATGCTCTCCGTGTAGCTCTGCACGCCGATCACGCCGCTGACGACGCTGTCTCGTGTCAGCGGTACGCCGAGCCAGCAGCAGGCCATCGGACCGGGGCCGAGGTTGTGCACCAGTCCACGGGCTTCGAGCGTGAGGATGTCCTCGCGTCGCGCGAGCAGCGGCTTGCCGGTGTCGATCACGTACTCCGTGAGACCCTTGCCGCGCGGGCGATCGTGGACGGTGCTCGTGTCGATCTCGTCGGCGACGTAGGGAAATTCGATGCGCTTGCCGTCCGCGCTCTGCAGCGCGATGTACAGGTTCTTCGCGTAGAGCAGTTCGCCGATGACGCCGTGCAGCGCCGCGTAGAAATCCTCGAGGCTGGTCGTGCCGACCGACAGTTCGGTGATGCGGAACAGGGCCTTCTGCAGCTTCTCTGCGCGTTCGCGCTCCAGCACTTCGTTCTGCAGTTCCTGGTTCGCCTGTTCCAGCGCGAGGGTGCGTTCGCGCACGCGGCGTTCGAGTTCGACCTGGGCGGTCTTGCGGTCGAGCGCGGTGAGGATGTGCTGGCCGACGTATTCGAGCAGGGCCTGCTCCTCGCTGCCGTAGCAGTTGGGACGCAGGTAGTCCTGGACCACGATCGCGCCGCAGACGCTGGCGTCGCGCAGCAGTGGCACGCCCAGCCAGTCTTCGCTGACCGGGCCGCCGGTGCCTTCCTGGTAGGGGATACCCAGCGATTCGAGGATCTTCAGCGGTCGCCCGATCAGCGGTTTGCCGTGGCGGATCAGCACCGACGTCAGCGGCGTGAACGACAGGGGATATTCGACCTCGGGATTGGCGATGAATTCATGCCGATGATCGGCGAAATAGAGGAAGCGGATGCGATCGTGGGCTTCGACGTACTGGACGATGAAGAAGTTGTCCGCAGGCATCAGCTCGCCGACCACGCCATGGATGCGCGCGAGCATCTCGCGCATTTCCAGGTTCGAGCCGGCGAGGTCGGAGATCTCGTACAACGCGTGCTGCAGGCGCTTGGACTTCTCCAGCGCCTCGATCCGTGTATCGGCATCGGCCAGGCGCAGGCAAGCGGCGACGAGGTCGGCGGCGAGCGGCGTCCAGTGGCGATCGATCCAGTCGCTGTCGGCATCGGGGCGTCGGCGCAGGCCGATGCAGACGATCCCGTTCGCGCGTTCGAAGCGCTCGACCTGCAGATCGCCTTCCACCGCGTGGGCGTTGCCGTCGAGCGCGGCGCGCGTGCGATCGCGCAGGACATCGTCGCCGCCTTCGTCCAGTCCGCCTTCGCCCAGGACCCGGTGCCGCCATGCGATCGCCACGCGTGCATCCGGTGGCGCCGCGCGCAGCAGCGGTGCGAGTGCCGCTTTGAGGCCGCCGCCGACGGTCGGCGGCGGGACCTCGATCGCGTCCACCGTGGTGTCAACCGTTTCATTCCTGCTCAGGATCATGGTGATGTGCCCGTACGGCTGCCATGTCGACCTGCGAACGCAGAATGTCGGGAAAAAGCCCAAATACCGCCAAGGTCGCTCCCTGACAGTCGCCTGGCGCCGTCCCTGTCGCGCGCCCCTGACACGCAAGCATCATCCATGCCATTCCTGATGGCATCCCTGCCGACACCGCGTCCCGCAAGACCGGACTCCGCTCAGTGCAGCCCCTGGCGATGGCGGAAGGACGATGGGTTCCGGTCGAGCATCCGCGGCTTGCCGAACAGATAGCCCTGTCCGAACTGGCAGCCCTGCTCGACGAGGATCTCGCGCTGGGCCTCGGTCTCGATGCCTTCGGCGATCGTGTCGATGCCCAGGGTCAGGGCCATCGCCAGGATCGCGCGCACCAGCGCCAGGCTCTCGGTCCGGGTCTCGCCCTCCAGCCCCGAGACGAAGCTGCGGTCGATCTTCAGGCCCTGGATCGGGAAGCGGTGCAGGTACGACAGCGCCGAGAAGCCGGTGCCGAAGTCGTCGAGCAGCGCCTCGATGCCGTGGCCGCGCAGGTCGCGCAGCACCTTCAGCGCCCGGCTCGCGTCCTCGATCAGCGCCACCTCGGTGATCTCGATGCGCAGCCGGCGCGGGTCCTGGCCGGCTTCGTCGAGCATGCGCAGCAGCCGATCGGAGAAGTTGTCGGAGAGGAAATGCCGCGGCGACACGTTGATCGAGACGTAATCCTTCGGGTACTCGCCCATCGATGCGACGACGTGGCCATACATCAGCCAGTCGACCTGTTCGATCAGGGCGCTGTCCTCGCCGACACCGATGAACTCGGCGGGCGTGAGCAGGCCTCGTTGCTCGTGGTTCCAGCGCACGAGCGCTTCGTAGCCGACCTGCTGGCGGTCGGCCAGGCGCAGGATCGGCTGGAAATGCGGCTCGAAGGCGTCGTGCATGATCGCGCGGCGCAGGTCGGCTTCGAGGTCGAGCAGGCGCATGGCCTCGGCGCGCATCTCCTCGCCGAAGACCTCGCTGCGGTTGCGGCCGAGGCGCTTGGCGCGATACATCGCGGCGTCGGCGTCGCGCAGGAGTTCCTCGCTCTTGCGGTAGCGCGGATGCCACAGGGCGATGCCGATGCTGGCGGAGGGAAAGATCTCGCGGCCTTCGATCCACAGCGGCTGTCCGATGGCGCGGAGGATGCTGCTGGCGTAGTGCCGGGCCTGGTCCGCGCTCTCGACGTTCTCGACGAGGAGGGCGAACTCGTCGCCGCCGAGTCGTGCGACGAGATCGTCGCGGAGGATGAGCTGGGAGATGCGCCGGCTGCATTCCACGAGCAGTTCGTCGCCTGCGACATGTCCGACCGAATCGTTGATGAGCTTGAAGCGGTCGATGTCGAGGAAGAGGACGGCGAAGGGGCGGGCATCGGCACTCGTGACACGCATGATCGCGTCGTCGAGGCGTTCCTGGAGCTGGGCGCGGTTGGGCAGTCCGGTGAGCGAATCGTGGCGTGCCTGGTGGCGCAGTCGCTGCTCGGCGCGGAGTCGCTCGGCGATCTGCTCGCGCAGCTCGCGGTTGGCGTCGGCGAGTTCGCGTGTGCGGGTCTGGACGCGGGTTTCGAGCTCGGCGTGCGCGGCGACGAGGGTGTCCTGCGCACGCTTGCGGGCGAGGGCGGCGTCGATGTGGTGGGCGACGAAGGTGAGCAGCTCCTGGTCGCGGTCGGTGAAGGCCACGCCTTCGGTATAGCTCTGCACACCGATCAGGCCCTCGACGACACCGTCGCGGGTCAGCGGCACGCCCAGCCAGCACCAGGCCAGCGGCCCGATGCTGCGCACCAGTCCCTGCGCCTCCAGCGCCTGGATGCCTTCGCGCATCGCCAGCAGCGGCTTGCCGGTGTCGATCACGTATTCGCTCAGACCGCGCGCGCGCTTGCGGCGGGTCAGGGTCTTGGTCTCGATTTCGTCGGCAGCGTAGGGGAATTCGACGTAGTCGCCATCGGTCGAAAGGAGCGCGACGTAGAAGTTCCGGGCGTACAGCAGTTCGCCGATGATCGAATGCAGGTCGGCGTAGAAATGTTCGAGGCCGGTGGCGCTGACCGACAGTTCGGTGATGCGGAACAGGGCCTGCTGCAGCTTCTCGGCGTGCTGGCGTTCCAGCACTTCATTCTGCAGTTCCTGGTTCGCGCGCTCCAGCGCATGGGTGCGTTCGCGCACGCGGCGTTCCAGCTCGACCTGCGCGGTCTTGCGATCGAGCGAGGTGAGGATGTGCTGGCCGACGTATTCGAGCAGGGCCTGTTCTTCGCTGCCGTAGCAGTGGATGCGATCGTAGTCCTGGACCACGATCGCTCCGCAGACGCGGCCGTCGCGCAGCAGCGGCACGCCGAGCCAGTCTTCGCTGAGCGGACCGCCGGCGTACTCCTCGTGCGGGATGCCGAGCGATTCGATGATGTCGCGTGCCGAGCCCACCAGCGGCCGGCCGTGGCGCAGCAGCGCGGCGGTCATGCTGTGCAGGCCTTCGCCGAGCGGATACACCGTGTCGGGATCGGGGTCGAACCGGTCGCGGCTGTCCGCGAAATACAGGTATCGAATGCTGTCGTCTTCGTCGTCGTAGTGGACGATGTAGAAGTTCTCGGCCGGCATCAGGTGACCGACGACGCGGTGGATGCGCGCGAGCATCTCGCGCATTTCCAGGCCCCAGCCGGCGAGGTCGGAGATCTCGTACAGGGCCTGCTGCAGGCGCTTGGATTTCTCGAGGGCTTCGATCCGGGTGTCGGCATCGGCCAGTCGCAGCATCGCCCAGACCAGGTCGCCGGCGAGCGCGAACCAGGTCCGCTTCACCCCGGCCCGTTCCCCGCCGGCCTGTTCCGTCCAGCCTTCCGGCGGCGCATCGTCGAAGGCTACTCCGACAGCAACGCGTTCGGCGCCGCGATCGGAGCGGCCGAGCCAGGTTCCTTCACGAAGAGCGGTGTCGCCGTCGCCGGGAGCGGCATCGAGATGGGCGACCACTGCGCGCTGCAAAGCGTCGTCCGCGCCCGGGCAGCGATGGCTGCCGAGGCCGAGCTGGGCATGATGCCAGGCGATGGCGATCCGGGTCCCCGCGGGCAGTGCGCGCTGCAGCGCATCGACCACCGTGCGAGCGGCGGCTTCGGCTGTCAGAGTCCCCCCGACCCTTCCCCCCGTCCCTGCATCCACATCGTGTTTGCCAAGGATCATGGCCTGAGCATATACCCAAAACCGGGCGTTGGAAGCGCTTCGCAACGGATGCCGGTCACTTTTTTCCGCGACCGTCGGAGATGGCCGGGCGGTGCCGCGAATCGCGTCTGCGACAGGATGGGCCGTGTCCCGGGACAGTCCCGTGGACGCTGTCGTGGACCTGGCCGCGATGCGGTTTCAGCCTCCCGCTTCAGTCATCGAAGAGCAGGTCGACCCACACCGCATGATGGTCGGAGGCATGTGCGATCGCGGCGTCCGCGCTGTCCGGCGCGGGCCAGAACACACCGCCGCTGCGCCAGCGCAGCCCGGTCGAGGGCAGCACGTAATCTAGGCGCAGGTTGCCGACCCTCGGGCCGAAGTCGCCGGTGTCCTCGGCCGGGTCGCCGACGTGTTGGGTATTGGCGCCGCCGGCGCGGCCTGCGGCGATCGCCGCGCCTTCGCTGCGCGGCGCTGGGTGGCGCAGCACGCGCGGGTGGTCGATCAGGGCGCGGATCGCGTCGTGGCGGCCGTCGCCGTCGTTCGGATCGTTGTTGAGGTCACCGGCGATCACGAAGCGTTCGCCTTCGGCCAGGCCGCCGCAGCGTCCCTGGTCGTCGCAGAGCCAACTGTGGTCGGCCGGATCGTTGTCGAGGTATTCGCGCCACAGACGCAGTTCGTCGGCGTTGCGCGCGCCGTTGCGGTCCTCGGGGCCGTCGAACACCGGCGGCGTCGGGTGCGAGACGAGGAAATGCAGCCGTCCCAGCGGCGTGCGCACCGGCACGTCCCAGTGCGATTTCGACGACAGCCGCAGCTGCTGCCAGATCTCGTCGCGGTGGAAATAGCCGCGCTGCGTCGGATGGTAGGGCCGGATCGCATCTGGCATCGCGCTCCAGCGCAGCAGTCGGAAGCTGCGCACGGCATCGCGTTCGATCGGATAGCGCGACAGCACCAGCATGCCGTACTGGCCCGGGTGCAGGCCGTAGCCCCAGGCATCGTTGCCGCGGTCGCGCCCCGCGCCGCCGCTGCTGCCGTTGCCGTCCAGGTCGAGGCCGCTCGGCTCGCCGGTGTTGACCGGCGCGAAGTAGCGATGCGGATAGTGCAGGGCATCGCCGCCGCCGGTCTGCGGCACTTCGAGGTAGCGCTGCTGGAACAGGTCGGCCGCACAGCCTTCCGCGTCGTGGTCGAATTCGTTGAGCAGCACCAGGTCCGGGCGCAGGCGCTGCAGCACCGCCGCGACCTTGCGCGCGCCCTCGTCGCCGGCTTCCAGGCGGCGGATCACGCCGCCGTCGGCATCGTCGTAGAGCGAGACGTTGTACGTGGCCACGCGCAGCGGTGTGTCTGCCGCCTGCGCCAGCGTGCGCCCGGACGTCGCGCAGGCGGTGGCAAGGATGGCGGCGATGGGAAGTGCGGCGAGGCTGGCGTGGCGTGCGGTCATCGGTCGTCTGCGGGCAGGGGCGGGGCGTCGTGGAGGTCGAGCCGCCAGCGCTGGCCGTCGAAGGCTTCGAGCGGCCTGTAGCGGCGCTTGTAGGCCATCTTGTCGTGGCCGTCGATCCAGTATCCGAGATAGAGATGACGCTTGCCTTCGCGTCGCGCCCAGGCGATCTGCTGCAGGATCGCGAAGGTGCCGAGGCCGCGATCGGTCGCATCGGGGTCGTAGAAGGTGTAGACGGCGGACAGGCCGTCCTCGACGACATCGGTGACCGCCGTGGCGAGCAGCGGGCCCTGGCCGTGGTCGCGGTGCGCGCGGATTTCGAGGAAGCGCGATTCCGCCCAGGTGCTGACCAGGAACTGGTCGAACTCGGCCTCGCCGTGGCCGTCCATGCCGCCGTTCGGATGCCGCGCGCCCAGGTAGCGCTGGTAGAGCGTGAAGTGTTCGTCGCTGCGCATGGCCGGCAGCACGCGGGCGTCGAGGTCGGCGTTGCGTTCCAGGCAGCGTCGCTGGCTGCGGCTGGGCTTGAAGTCCGCGACCGGGATCCGCACCGCGACGCAGGCCTGGCAGGCGCGGCAGTGCGGCCGGTAGATCAGGTTGCCGGAGCGGCGGAAACCCCACTGCAGGGCCATCGCGTACTTGCGTGCGAGGCGGGGATCGCCCGGGTCGAACACCAGGTCGCGGGCCTTGCGCTCGGGCCAGTAGCCGCAGGGATGTTCCGAGGTGTGGAACAGACGCAGCGGTTCGTCGAGGTCGGCGCCGGAGTTCGTCACGCTGCGGTGCCTCCGCAGGTGGCGCAGTTGGACAACAGGAGGCGGAGCATCGGGGCGGATCGCGGCATGCGTGCAGGATACCCGCCAGGCCGGGAACCGAACACGCCGATCCCCGCTGCCGCCGCGCATGCCGTGCAGGACGCCGTCTGTCGTTACAGCCGTCCCGAGGCCACGAGCCCGGCGATCAGTCCGCCCAGGCCGCAGATCAGGCCGATGCCGGCGCCGAGCCAGCACTGGATGCGCTCCTTCCGCCGCTGTCGCGCGGCGCCGACGGGGTCGCGCTGCGCTTCCAGCGCATGCCGGCGCGCCAGCACGCGCGGCTGCACGACCATCGACTGGTGGAAGACCACGGCCATGAACACCAGCGTCGCCAGCACCGGCAGCAGCCAGCCGTCGTCGAAGCGGGTGAGCAGCAGGATCGAGACGAGGAAGCCCACGGTGGCCAGCGAGTTGACCACCGCGCTGCGGATCAGGCCGCGACGCTCCTCCTCGTCGATCGCGCCCTTGAGCTGCTTGCGCGTGCCCAGCCAGATGCCGGCGAATGCGGCCAGCATGCCGATGCCGATGCTGCCTGCCGCGCCGAGCGCGATCTTCGACAGGCTGTTGGCGCCGCCGACCGCGCCGGCGGTGAGGATCGCTTTCGCGGCCACCGGCGGCGCGGCGGTCGCCAGGGCGGTCGCGACCACGGCGGTGAAAGCCGCGCCCGGTGCGCTGGACGCGGCGAAGTCGCCGAAGCGCCGCAGCAGGTCGTCGCGCAGGCTCTGTCGCGCGCGCGACAGGCGCTTGCGCACGGCGGCATCGGACAGGCCCAGCAGCATCGCCACCTGCTGCGAACTCTGGCCTTCGCGGTAGTACAGCAGCAACACCTCGCGGCTGTCCTCGGGCAGGCTGGAGATCAGATCGGCCGCCGCGCGCTCGCGCTCGTCCGCTTCCAGCCACTCCGACGGTGTCGGCGACGGATCTGCGGCCAGTTCGATCGCCAGTTCGGCGCCTTCGCCGTCCAGCGGGCGATGCCGTCCGGCGCGCAGGTGGTCGCGGGCGAGGTTGCGGGTGATCTGCCGCAGCCAGGGCAGGAAGCTGGCGGGATTCTGCAGGCGCTTGATGTGCTGCCAGGCGCTGAGGAAGGCATTCTGGGCGATGTCCTCGCTGGCCGGCACGTCGCGGGTGATCGCCAGCGCGACGGCGGTGACGGTGTTCTGGCAGGCGGCGACGATGCGACCGTAGGCGACGCGGTCGCCTGCGCGGGCGGCCGGCAGTTCGCGGCCGATCAGGGCATCGATGGCGGTGAGGTCGGTCATGGCGATGCCGGTGTCGTTCTGCATGGCGGCCACCTCAGGAGAACACGCGCCACAGGGCCTGCACGGTGGTCGCCATGCCCGATCCGCCGTAGTGCAGGGCGATGTGGAACAGCGGCATCGACAGCACGTAGAAAATGCCGGTCCACACGATCGCGGTCGGCCCGTAGCTGTAGTCGTAGGCCTTGTAGCGCTTGGCTGCGCCGTCCGGGTCGCGGCCCCTGTCGCGTGCGATCAGCGGCAGCAGCGTGCGCCGGATCGCCAGCAGGGTGCGCAGCGAGACGGCTTCGGCCACGATGGTCAGCAGCGTGGTCAGGGCGAGGCTGTAGCCCCAGATCGCGACCGCGAACACGATCGTCATCCACAGCAGCGTCCAGCGCAGGTAGCGGTGGTACGCCGCGAGGATCGCGTCGCGTTCTTCCAGGGTTTCGGCATAGGCCAGGATGAACCGCCGGGTGAGGTGCGCCGCCAGCCAGCCGCCGGCGATGCTGCCGCCGATCACGCTGCCCACGCCGAGCATGCCGGCCAGGCTCTTGCCGGCGACGCCGCTGCCGACCGCGCCCGCGCCGAGGGTGGTCGCGGCCACGGCCGCCGCCGGCTTGGTCGCGATGCCCAGCCCGGTGATGACCGCCGCCGTGAACGCGGCCGAGGGCGCGGAATTGCGCGCGAATTCGCCGAAGCGTGCGAGCAGGTCGTCGCGGATCTGCTGGCGTGCCCGCGACAGGCGCTTGCGCACGGCGGCGTCGGTGATGCCCAGCAGCGTCGCTACCTGCTGCGAACTCTGGCCCTCGCGATAGAACAGCAGCAGGGTTTCGCGGCTGTCCTCGGGCAGGGCGGCGATCAGCTCGGCGGCGGCGGCCTCGCGTTCGCCGTCGAGCACGTGGTCCATCGGCTGCGGGCCGGGGTCGGCGGCGACCGCCAGCACCAGTTCGGCATTCGCGCCGTCCAGCGGCTGGTCGCGGTAGCGGCGCAGGTGGTCGCGGGCCAGGTTGCGCGCGATCTGGCGCAGCCAAGGCAGGAAGCTGTCCGGGCTGTGCAGGCTGTCCAGCCGCTGCCAGGCGTTGAGGAAGGCCTCCTGGGCGATGTCCTCGCTGGCGGCCACGTCGCGGGTGATCGCCAGCGCCACGGCGGTCACCGTGTTCTGGCAGGCCGAGACGATGCGGCCGTAGGCCACGGCGTCGCCGCCCCGGGCGGCGGGCAGGTCGCGCTGGATGAGTTCGTCGAAGGTGAGGGCGGCGGCGCTCATGGTCGGAATGGTCTCAGTCGTCGTGCAGCAGGTTCAACCCATGACGCGGCAGCGCGGCGGATGTGACCAGGGCGCAGATCGCGACCTGCCGCCGGTCAACCCGGGCGCCCGGCACGCGTTGATCCGGATGTGCGCATGCATGCAGCATCCAGACATTCACTCCCGACTCCTACACAGGAACCCTCATGAAACCCATCGTACTGCTCGGCACAGCGCTGATCGTCGCGACGACCGGCATGTCCGTCATTGCCCAGACCGGCCCGGCCGGCCAGCGCGGCGAGCGCATGGCCCAGCTCGACACCAACAAGGACGGCGCGATCGACCGCAGCGAAGCGGCCAAGGCACCGAAGCTGCTGGAACACTTCGACCGGATGGACGCGAACAAGGACGGTCGCATTTCCGCCGAGGAACGCCCGCAGCGCGGGCGCCAGGGTGGTCGCCAGGGCGGCCGGGGCGGCGATCGCATGGCCCAGCTCGACGCCAACAAGGACGGCGCGATCGACCGCAGCGAAGCGGCCAAGGCACCGAAACTGCTGGAACATTTCGACCGGATGGACGCCAACAAGGACGGGCGCATTTCCGCTGAGGAGCGCCCGCAGCGCGGCCGTCACGGCGGCCGGGGCGGCGAGCGCATGGCCCAGCTCGACGCCAACAAGGACGGCGCGATCGACCGCAGCGAAGCGGCCAAGGCGCCGAAGCTGCTGGAACACTTCGACCGGATGGACGCCAACAAGGACGGTCGCATTTCCGCCGAGGAGCGTCCGCAGCGCGGTCGTCACGGTGGCATGGGCGGGAAGGGGGGCCGTGCGAAGCTCGACACCGACGGCGACCAGCGCGTGAGTCGCCAGGAAGCCGCGCAGCGGCCGCAGCTGAGCGAGAAGTTCGCCGCGATCGACGGCAACAGCGATGGCTACCTCAGCCGCGATGAAATGCAGGCCTACCGCCGCGAGCACGGCAAGCGCCCGCAGGGGCCCGCCAAGCCGTAAGCGGATGCCTTCGCAGGCGGCGGATGCGTTCGAAGCCCAAGCCCCCTTTGGAAAAGGGGGCGGCGTCAGCGGGGGATTTGCTTTGCAGGCATGACGGGGCCGCGACTTGTGTCTCTCCCGCAAGAGCAAATCCCCCCGCCGCGCGGTGCGCGTCGGCCCCCTTTTTCAAAGGGGGCGAACCGGCATGCGCGGGCGAACCGGCAGGGCGGATGTCAAAGAGGCTGAGCTGCGTAGCTCAGCCCGTACATGCACTCGGGAAGACGAAACGATCAAGCCTCCGCTCAGAGCACGATCCGCTTCACTTTCCACACGGTGTCGTCGCGTTGCACTTCCAGCGTGCGCACGTCCTCGCGGCGCGTGCCGTCGGGCCCCTGGTCGGCGATGACCAGGCGCACGGTGCCGGTGCCCCAGCCGTCGGTGCGGTAGTCCGACACGTCGATCGACAGCAGCGACATGGCATCCGCGCCGCCGCAGGTCGAGGCCGGGCGCAGACGCTTGCGGTCGGCCTTCAGCTGCTCCAGGACGCGTTCCGGCGGATCCTTGCCGTCCACCGACAGACAGGCTTCCGCGCCGTCGTGGGCGCGCAGTTCGACATCGATCAGCATCGCCGCCAGCGCGCTGGGCGTGTCGACGACGTGGGTGTTGGCTTTCGGGGCCGGTGCCGCAGCGGCCGGCGCGGGCGTGGCGGTGGGCGGTGCCTTTCGCGACGACAGGAAACCGATGCCCATCGCCACGGCGATCGCCAGCAGCAGCCCGCTCTTGATGCGGAAGGCCTTGCGCTTGCGCGCCGCGATCTCGTCCTCGCCGCGCGCGTCGTGCGGCGTCGGCAGGTAGCTGGTCGGCGAGCGGCCGGAGTCGAGCAGGCCCATCTCGCGCAGGATCTCGCGCGCCTTCGGCTGGTCGTCGGAGGTGACCACCCAGACCGCAGGGCGGACGTCGCCTTCGGGGCTTTCGCGATAGCTGAAGCTGCCGCGCCGGCTGCCGCGATACGAGCGGCCGTTGGTCACGCGGGTCTCGATGCCGTGCTCGTTGAGCAGGGCGGCGACGCGCTCGACGTTTTCGAGGCGGGGACTGCTGAATACCTGGCGCATGGGATCAGTGCCCTGCCTTGTCGTTGTCGAGGACGCGAATCATGCCTTCCTGCGAGGTGCTGGCGATCAGATGGCCGGCGCGATCGAAGATCTGCCCGCGGGCCAGGCCGCGCGCGTTCTGCGCGCTGGGGCTGTCGATCGAATACAGCAGCCAGTCGTCGGCGCGGAACGGGCGATGGAACCACATCGTGTGGTCGAGCGAGGCCATCTGCACGTTCGGCTGGTAGTAGCTGATGCCATGCGGGAAGGTGGTGGTGCCGAGCAGGTGGAAATCACTGGCGTAGGCGAGCAGGGCGCGATGCAGCTCCGGCGCGTCGCCGACCGGCTCGGACAGCTTGAACCACACCTGCTGGAAAGGCGGGCGCTTCGGCGGATTGAGTTCGTCGCGCGGATAGATCGGACGGAATTCGAACGGACCCATGCGGTTGAGCCAGCGCTGGATCTTGGTCGGCAGCTGCGCCAGCTTGTCCGGCGGCAGCGGCGCGGTGGGCTCCACGTCCTCGGGCATCGGCACCTGCGGCATCGGCAACTGGTGCTCGGCGCCGACTTCGTGGACCTGGAACGAGGCAGCGCAGACGAAGATCGGCTGGCCGTGCTGGATCGCGGTGACGCGGCGCACCGAAAAGCTGCCGCCGTCGCGGGTGCGGTCGACGTCGTAGACGATCGGGTGTTCGATGTCGCCGGCGCGCAGGAAGTAGGCATGCAGCGAATGCGCGTCGCGCGCGCCCTTGGCCGGATCATCCTTCGTCAAATCCAGCGTCGCCTGCGCGGCGGAGAGTGCCTGGCCCAGCACCTGGCCGCCGAAGACATATTTCGTGCCGATGTCGCGGCTCTGCCCGCGGAACAGATTGTTTTCCAGCCGCTCCAGCGACAGCAGTTCGATGAGTTCGGAGACGGGCGAGGTCATGGGAAAGCCGGTGGGGACGTGCCGCGATTATAGGCCGGCCCGGTGCGGACCGCCCGTGAACGCGGGCCTGCGAGGCGGCAAGACGCATCGTTGCCCGGATGCGTTCTCCGCCCCCGGGTGCTGCGTGCGACGCTGGCACCGTTCCCGCGACAGGTTCCTGCCATGACCACCCTCATCGCCCCGCGCGTCCACGACATCGGCGGTTTCGACGTCCGCCGCGCCGTGCCCTCGATCCAGGCCCGCAGCGTCGGCCCGTTCGTGTTCGCCGACCACATCGGCCCGGCGGTGTTCGCCCCCGAGACCGGCATGGACGTGCGCCCGCACCCGCACATCGGCCTGGCCACGGTGACCTTCCTGTGGTCGGGGCGGATCCACCATCGCGACAGCCTCGGCACCCGCCAGGACATCGGCCCGGGCGATGTGAACTGGATGACCGCCGGGCGCGGTATCGCCCACTCCGAGCGCACGCCGGCCACGCTGCGTCCGTCCGGCCACGCCCTGCACGGCCTGCAGACCTGGGTGGCGCTGCCGAAGGCGTACGAGGAGGTCGAGCCGGCCTTCCATCATCATCCCGCCGACACCCTGCCGCGCGCGGAGACCCCAGGTGCGCTGCTGCGCGTGGTCGCCGGCCGCGCCCATGGCGAGGAGTCGCCGGTGCAGGTCTTCGCCGACACCCTGTACGTCGCCATCGACCTCGACCCCGGCGCCGAGGTCGAGCTGGACGCCACGCATCCGGAGCGTGCGCTGTACGTGCTCGAAGGCGAGACCCAGCTCGATGGCACGGACATCCCGCCGATGCACCTGGTCGTGCTCGATCGCGGCGCGCGCCACCGCCTGCGCGCGAAGACGCCGGTCAAGGCGATGCTGCTCGGCGGCGAACCGCTCGACGGCCCGCGTCATCTCTGGTGGAACTTCGTGTCTACGTCGAAGGACCGCATCGAACAGGCCAAGCGCGACTGGATCCTCGGCAATTTCGGCCACGTGCCCGGCGAGACGGAGTTCATTCCGCTGCCGGTCCGCTGAGTCGACATCGAAGTCTGCTCTTGTGGGAGCGACGCAAGTCGCGATGCTCTTCCGGCGGGCTGTCGCGACTTGCGTCGCTCCCACCAAATCCCTCCCTCTTCTTTGCGTCTTTCCTGCAAAACCCGGAATTTCCAGCGCCGCCTTACGGCGTCAACCGCTCCCATCGCACGCCCTGCATGATGCGTTCCCATGGGAACAGCGGCCCGGGGTCGCGCTTGCGCGGCACCTGCACGGTCGGGTCGTCGAGGGCCTGTTCCATCTCGCGGTCGAGGTCCTCGTGGCCGGCGATGAATTTCACCGAGGGGAACTGCGCCTGCAGGTGGGCTAGCAGCGCGATCAGCGCGGCGATCTGCGCCTCGGGATAGGGCTCGTCCATCGCCTGGTGCTTCGAGTCGCGCCAGTGCGGGTAGCGGCCGGTGTTGACCAGTTCGATGCCGATCGAGCGCGGGTTGTAACCGCGCACGTGGTGGGCGATGCGGTCCGGGCGCACGTACAGCAGCACGCGGCCGTCGCGGTCGATGTAGTAGTGGCCGCTGTTGCCGGTGCCGCTGCCCTCGTAGAGCACGCGCTCGCCGAACTCGCGGGCGGACGCCAGCGTCGGCGTTTCGGTGCAGTGGACGACCACGAGGTCGATCTGCGACAGCGGGCGGGCGTCGAGTTTCTGCTCGTAGGGCAGGGGATCGATTTCGACGGGCGGCATCGGCGGCAGGTCGGGCAGCATGGGCCGGATGCTAGCATCTGCGCATGTCGCTCCCGCTCCCCGGTTCCGAACTCCACGCCCTGATGACGCAATTCCCCCGCGCCGGCACCGTGCGCTGGATCGGCCTGCGTCCGGCCCGCGACGTGCCCATGCGCGAGGTCGACAGCGCCGAGGCCATCGCCGGCAAGGGCCTGCGCGGCGACCGCTACGGCAGTGGCAGCGGCAAGCGCGGCATCACCCTGATCCAGGCTGAACACCTGCCGGTGATCGCGGCCCTGGCCGGGCTGGACGGCATCGCGCCGGCGACCCTCCGTCGCAACCTGGTGGTCTCCGGCCTGCCGCTGATCGCCCTGAAGGGCCGGCGCTTCCGGATCGGCGAGGTGCTGCTGGAAGGCACCCAGCCCTGCGATCCCTGCTCGCGGATGGAAGCCGCGCTCGGGCCCGGCGGCTACAACGCGATGCGCGGCCATGGCGGCCTCTGCGCGAAGATTCTCGAAGGCGGCACCCTGCGCATCGGCGATGCGGTGACCTGGGTCGAGACCTGATCGCTCGCCTTTCTTTTCCTTTTTCACGCTGCATCACTTTCCCAGAGGCTTCCCGCGTGCCCGGACACTGCATTCTTTCCCATGGCTTCGAGAGCGGCCCGGACGCCACCAAGGTGACCGCGCTGGCCGAGGTCGCCGAGCGTTTCGGCTGGACCCACGAGCGCCCCGATTACACCGACCTGGACGCGAAGCACGAGGTCAGCCCGGTGGGCGACGTGGTGGCCCGGCTCGAACGCCTGCGCGGGCTGGCCCATGCGGCGGCCGCGCGCGGCCCGCTGGTGCTGGCCGGCTCCAGCCTCGGTGCCTACATCTCGGCGCAGATCGCCTTCGAGGTCCCGGTGCGCGCGCTGTTCCTCATGGCACCGCCGCTGACCATGGGCCCGCTGCCGGCGCTGGATGCGCCCGCCGTGCCGGTTTCGGTGATCCACGGCTGGGATGATGAACTGATCCCGGCGATGGCGGTCGCACAGTGGGCGCAGTTGCGCCGAGCGCGCTTGCTGCTGGTCGATGACCAGCACCGTCTTTCCTCGCACGTGCAGGCCTCGGCCGATGCCTTCGCTGCGCTGCTGGCGGAGGTGGCGGCATGACGGCGGGCAGGATGAAATTCTTCGTCAGCTGCGCCAAGGGCCTGGAATACCTGCTGGCCGACGAACTGGTCGCGCTCGGCTGCGCGCACGCCACCGCTGCGCGCGCCGGCGCCAACGTCGAAGGCTCGCTTGCCGACGCGCAGCGCGCCGTGCTGTGGTCGCGCCTCGCCAGCCGCGTGCTGTGGCCGATCGCCGAATACGACTGCCCCGACGAGCGCGCGCTGTACGCCGGTGCCGCCGCGATCGACTGGTCGCAGCACCTGCGCGTGGGCATGAGCCTCGCCGTCGATGCGCACGTGTCCGGCGACGTCATCACCCATGCGCGTTACGCCGCGCAGCGGATCAAGGACGCCGTTGTCGACACCCTGCGCGGCCCGGACGGCGAGCGGCCGAGCGTCGATCTCGAACAGCCCGACCTGCGCCTGAACCTGGTGGTGAAGACCAACAAGGCCGGCGCCTCGAAGGCGCTGCTGTCGGTCGATCTGGGCGGTGGCCCGCTGCACCGGCGTGGCTGGCGGCAGATGCAGGGCGAAGCGCCGCTCAAGGAAAACCTCGCCGCAGCCGTGCTGATGCGCGGTGGCTGGCCGGCGCTGTACCACGAAGGCGGCGCGCTGCTCGATCCGATGTGCGGCAGCGGCACGCTGCTGATCGAAGGTGCGCTGATGGCCGCCGACGTGGCGCCGGGTCTCGCGCGCGAGGGCCTGCCGCTGCAGACACCGTCGCGCTGGCGCCAGTTCGACGTGCTCGCCTGGCGCGCACTGGTCGAGGACGCCGAGGCGCGCGCGCAGGCCGGCCTGGCCGCGCTGCGCGATGCCTTCCACGGCAGCGACCTCGATCCGCATGCGGTCCGTGCCGCGCGCGAGAACGCGGAACGTGCGGGCGTCGCCGACCGGCTGCGCTTCGAGGTGCAGGATGTCGCGCAGTTGTCTGTGCTCGACGCGCCGCGAGGGCTCGCGGTCTGCAATCCGCCGTACGACGCGCGCCTCGCCGCCGATCCGATGCTGTACCGCGCGCTCGGCGATGCGCTGAAGCGCGCAGTGCCGGGCTGGAAGGCCAGCCTGCTGTGCGGCGACGCCGAGCTGGCGCGCGCCACCGGACTGCGCGCGGCGAAGAAATACCAGGTGTTCAACGGCGCGATCGAATGCGCGCTGATCGTCTGCGACCCGGTGCTGCCGCCGCAGCGCGAGCGTCCGGTCGATGCGGCGCCGCAGCCACTCAGCGAGGGTGCGCAGATGGTCGCGAACCGTCTGCGCAAGAACCTCAAGGCCTCGAAGTCGTGGCGCGAGCGCGAAGGCATCCACTGCTGGCGCGCCTACGACGCGGACATTCCGGAATACGCGGCCGCGATCGACGTTTACACCGCTCTCGAAAGCGGAGCCGACGACACCGGCGAACGCTGGCTGCACGTGCAGGAATACGCCGCGCCGGCCGAGATTCCCGAGGCGACCACGCGCAAGCGCCTGCAGGACCTGCTGGCCGGCGCGCGCGAAGCCTTCGACGTGCCGCGCGAGCGCGTCGCGGTGAAGACCCGCGCGAAGGGCAAGGGCGGCAGCAAGTACGCCGACAGCGGTGTGTTCAAGCGCGGCGAGACGCTTGTGGTGCGCGAAGGCGCGGCGAAGCTGAAGGTCAATCTCTTCGACTATCTCGACACCGGCCTGTTCCTGGACCATCGCCCGATGCGCCTGCGCCTCGCTGCGGAGGCGAAGGATGCGCGCTTCCTCAATCTCTTCGCCTACACCGGCGCGGCGACCGTGCATGCGGCCGTGGGCGGCGCGGCGCGCACGACCACGGTCGACCTCTCCGCGACCTACCTGCAGTGGTGCTCGGACAACCTGCGTCTCAACGGCTTTGGCGGTGAACGTCATCGGCTGGTGCAGGCCGACGTGCTGCAGTGGCTGCTCGCCGATCGCGGCGAGTACGACCTGGTGTTCTGCGACCCGCCGACGTTCTCCAACTCGGCGCGTGCAGAGGATTTCGACGTGCAGCGCGACCATGTCCGCCTGCTGCAGGCGGCGATGGCGCGGCTCTCGTTCGGCGGCACGCTGTACTTCTCGAACAACTACCGTCGCTTCCGCTTCGACGAGGCCGCGATCGCCGCGTTCGCCGAGGTGGAGGAGATCTCGCCGCAGACGATCCCGCAGGATTTCGCGCGGAATCCGCGCATCCACCGGGCGTGGCGCTTGCGGGGGATTGGCTGAGCCTAACTTGGGGACGATTCGACGCTGTCATCCCGAGCCGCAGGCTAGGGACCTGCTTTCCGCTTGATCGCGGTCAGGAAATCAACGTCATCCTCGCGCAAGCGAGGACCCACGCTTGATCGCAGGTGATACCTGGGTCCTCGCTTGCGCGAGGATGACGGGTGTTTTTCAGCAGATGCCTTGTTGCGTCAAGGCGCCACTGCGCGCTGCGGCACCTTGCGCAGCTTCGAGACGTCGTAGCCGAGGTCGCGCAGGCGGGCGACGTGGAGGTCGTAGTCGGCGTCGGAGATCGTGGGCGTGCGGGCCATCACCCAGACGTAGTCGCGGGCGCTGCGGCCGATGATCGTCTGCTGGTAGGCCTCGTCGATGTACACGATCACGTACTCGGCCTTGATCGGCCAGACGAACTGCATGCCCCAGACCGCGTTGCCGGTGCCGGGGCGCACGGTGCCGACCGGATGCATGGTCTTCACCGGGGCGTCGAAGCTGCCCTTGCGCTGGCGGTAGGTGGTCTGCACCTTGCCGTCCTCGCGCATCGCATAGGTTTCGATGGCGTCGTAGGCGTCCTTCTCGATGAAGGTCGGGATATGCGCGATGACGTACCAGTCGCCCATGAAGCGTGGCAGGTCGACCTGCACGACCGGCGGAATGGTGGGCGCGTCGCGGCCGCCGAAGGCGTAGACCGCGCCGGCGGCCAGCGCGCCGAGGGATACCGCGCCGAGCGCGATGGCGAACAGTCCGGTCTTCATGGCGTCGTCCTCACGGTTTCACGAAACGGTAGTGCGCGACCAGCCATTCGCGGCCGTCGGCGTAGCCGAACAGTTCGGCGCAGGCCATCCAGAACATGCGCCAGCGCTGGAACCACAGGCCGGCGTGTGCACCGTAGGCCTCGCGCAGCACGGCCATGACCGCGTCGCGGTTCGCATCCTGGTTCTGCAGCCAGTGGTTCGAGGTCTTCTCGTAGTGCGTCCCGTCGACATGCCAGCGCTGTTCGATGCGCAGGTCGCGCTGGAACCACAGCAGGGTGTCGGTCGCCGGCATCAGGCCGCCGGTGAAGAAATGCCGACCCATCCAGTTGTCCTCGCCGGCGGTCTCGAACGGGTACATCAGGTTCAGGTGCGCGAAGATGTGCACGAACATCTTGCCGCCGGGCTTCAGCCAGCCGGCGATGTTGCCCAGCAGGATCTCGTAGTTGCGCATGTGCTCGAACATCTCGATCGACACGCAGCGGTCGAATTCGCCGGCCGGCAGCTGCAGGCGGTTGACGTCGCAGGTCAACACTTCGACGTTGGCGAGGCCGCGTTCGCGGCACTGGCCGAGGATGTGCTCGCGCTGCGGACGCGAGTTGGACACGGCGGTGATGCGCGCGTTCGGGAAGCGTTCGGCCATCCACAGCGTGAGCGATCCCCAGCCGCAGCCCAGCTCGAGGATGCGCTGGCCGTCGGCGAGTTCGGCGCGTTCGCCGTAGAGCGCGAGCATCGCCTCCTCGGCCTGGTCCAGGGTTTCGTCGCCACGCGGGTAGTAGGCACAGGAATACTTCAGGCGCTTGCCGAGGCACAGCTGGAAGAAGGCCGGCGGCAGTTCGTAATGCTGCGTGTTCGCGGCCTCGGTGTGGATCGCGACCGGGCTGGTGCGCAACTGTTCGATGCGGCTGCGGTAGCGTTCGGCCAGCGCCTGTGCGCCACCGACCGATTCCGAGCGGAGCCGTGCTTCGCACTGGCGGCGGATGCCCAGGCGCAGCAGCGCATCTGGCAGCAGGCCGCGCTCGGCCAGGCCGATCAGACCGGGGCCGGGCCGGTCCTGCGGCAGTTCGGCGGCGTCGTTCGAAGACATGGCGGTGGTCCGGGTCATGGCGATGTTCCTTGGGTCGGAAGCGGTGCGGAGAGTGAAGCGCGTGGCTGCAGTCGCGTCGCGAGCAGCACGAGCAGGGGCAGGGCGAGACTCCAGGCCAGTGCGAGCAGGGCCAGGCCTTGCCAGCGTGGTTCGGCGAATGCGATCGACTGCCAGCCGCGCGCGGCGCCGAGGTAGGCCAGCGGGCCGCCGATCGCGCCCAGCGCCAGCGCGGCGAACGGCCGGCCGAGCAGGAAGCGCATCGAGCGACGCAGGGTGAGCGCGAAGCAGGCCCAGATCGCAAGCAGCCACAGCGGCGCGCCGCCGGGCAACGCCGGTGCGGAAGCGGCGTACTGCGCCAGCCCGCTGCTCGCCATCGCGCCATCGACGACCACGCCGCAAACCAGTGCAGCGACCAGCAGGCGCAGGTCGACATCGCGTTCGCGCGAGACCCAGAGCTGCACGGTGACGAAGACCGTCGCCGCTGCGGCGCCGGGCCACCACGCGCCGCTGCCCGCGCCGATCACGGCCGCGAACCACACCGTCTGGTAGGCGATGGCGTTGGTCCAGAAGTCGGCGCGGTCGCTCATGACGGTGTGTGTCCCGAATGGGCTCAGGCCTGCAGCTGCGCGGGATGCGCCAGCTCGGGCATCGGCGCGCTGCCGCGATGGCCGGGGCGCGCCATGAGCAACTGCGCGACGCCGATCGAACGCTCGCGGAAGCCGCCTTCGCAATAAGCAAGATAGAACTGCCACATCGCGATGAAGCGGTCGTCGAAGCCCTGTGCGCGCACTTCGGGCAGTGCGGCGAGGAAGCGATGGCGCCAGGCTTCGAGCGTGCGTGCGTAAGACAGTCCGAAATCCTCCAGCTGGATCAGCGCGAGATCGCTGGCGCGCGACTTGGCCTGCACCATGGCCGCGATCGACGGGATGAAGCTGCCCGGGAACACGTGGCGCTTGATGAAGTCGACCGAGCGCAGTGCCTGCTCGTAGCGGTGGTCCTCGATGGTGATGGCCTGCACCAGCGCCAGGCCGTCGGGCTTGAGCAGCCGGCCGAGCGTGGCGAAATAGGTGTCCAGATACTCGGCGCCGATCGCCTCGATCATCTCGATCGACACCAGCTTGTCGTACTGGCCCTGCAGGTCGCGGTAATCCTGCAGCAGCAGTGTGACGCGATCTTCCAGCCCGGCTTCGGCGACGCGCTGCGCGGCGAGCGCGTGCTGTTCCTTCGAGATGGTCGTCGTGGTCACGCGGCAGCCGTAATGCTTCGCGGCGTGCACCGCGAAACCGCCCCAGCCGGTGCCGATCTCGATCACGTGGTCGCCCGGCTTCAGGTCCAGTTTGCGGCAGATGCGGTCGAGCTTGCGCGTGGACGCATCCTCCAGGCTGTCCTCGTCGCCCGCCCAGATGCCCGAGGAATACATCAGGTCGGGCGAGAGGAACAGCCGGAAGAAATCGTTGCCGAGGTCGTAGTGCGCGGCGATGTTGCGGCGGCTGCCGTCGCGGGTGTTGCGGCGCAGGGCATGCCAGGCGCGCATGGCCAGGCCGCCGAGGCGCGCGGCGCCGGTTTCCATGC
This sequence comes from Lysobacter brunescens, assembly GCF_042677005.1. Classification (NCBI taxonomy): domain Bacteria; kingdom Pseudomonadati; phylum Pseudomonadota; class Gammaproteobacteria; order Lysobacterales; family Lysobacteraceae; genus Lysobacter; species Lysobacter brunescens. Next base: position 21,604 of record NZ_JBHTIF010000007.1, read on the forward strand.
CGTCGAGCAGGTCGCGGTTGCGCACCAGCAGGCGCACCAGCGCGACGAGGTCGCTGCAGCGCCAGTGACCGTCCATCCAGGCTTCGCCGGCGCCGACGCTGCCGTTGCCGGCGATGGCGCGGTAAAAGCCGGGGGAATCGATATCGATGCGGATGTCCAGATCGGTCGCGGCCTGCGGAGGCTCGCCGAGGACGACGGTGCCGAGCGTGTCGTGGAGGGTGAGCCGGCCGTGGCGCAGGCCCGCCATGCGATCGATCAGGCGCCGGCGCAGGAAGCGGTCGAGCGCGCTGTACTCGGCGTGGATCGCTTCGGTGGCGGGGGCGGTTCGGGCGATCTCGTTCATGAGGGGCTCCGGGAAGACAGGGAAGGGTGGTCGTGCACCGGCACGCGCTTGAGCCACAGGCGCAGCGCGTGCCAGTGGATCGCGCCCATGACCTGCGCGGTCATCAGCGGATAGCGCCACAGCACGCGGCGCAGCGACGTGGCATCGAGCGGGCGACGCTGCAGACCGAGGGTGGCGTCGAAGCTGCGCTCGCCGTCGCGCATCACGTCCATGTGCACGCGCAGGTCGTCGCCGGGCACGGTGAAGCGCCAGTCGTAGTCGTGGTCCATCGCCATGAACGGCGAGACGTGGAAACGCTTGGCGAAGGTCCAGCGCAGCGCGCGGCCGCTGGCCTGCGCGCCATCGACCGGCAGCACATAGGCGTGGCGTTCGGCCCAGGGGGTGTTGGTGATCTCGGCGACGATCGCGTCCAGCGTCTCGCCATCGGGCCGGAAGCAGTAGTAGAAGCTCACCGGGTTGAAGACGTAGCCGAAGTAGCGCAGATGCGTGAGCAGGCGGATCGGTCCGGTGGGTTCGCGTCCGAGCACGCGGGCAGCCTGCCGGCGCACCGCATCGGCCAGCGGCAGCGCGGGGTCGCCGAGGTAATCGCCGAGGTAGTCGCTGCGCCTGAATTCGGCCACGTTGCGGCGGTCCACCGACCACAGCGGCCGGTCACGGAACAGCTGCGGCAGTTCGTCGAGGTCGAGGTAGAGCTGCGCCATGCGATAGCGGAAGGCGTGTGCGCGCGGCGCGTGGCGGCGATGGCGCACCACGCCTTCGTAGACCGCGCTGCGCAGCGCCGGTGCGGTCATGCGCGCAGTTCCACCGGCGTGGCGGCGTCGCGCTTCGATGCGCGCGGCGTCCAGTTCGCGCCCAGCGCGTTGGCCACATCGACCGCGCTGCGCATGCCGTCTTCGTGGAAGCCCCAGCCCCAGTAGGCGCCGGCGAACCAGGTGTGGCGCTGGCCCTGGATCTCGGCACGACGCGCCTGCGCGGCGACCGAAGCGTGGCTGTAGACCGGATGCTGGTAGCGCATGCGGCGCACGATGCGCGCGGGGTCGATCTGGTCGGTGCGGTTCAGGGTGACGATCAGCGGCTCCGGCGCGTCGAGCCCCTGCAGCAGGTTCATGCAGTAGCTGACGGTGCAGACGTCGCTGCGTTCGCGCGGCACCAGCGCGTTCCATGCCGCCCAGGCCTTGGGATGGCGCGGCAGCAGGCGCGCATCGGTGTGGAGGACGGTGTCGTTGTCCTGATAGGCGATCGCGCCGAGCACCGAGCGCTCGGCATCGCTGGCATCGCCGAGCAGCTGCAGCGCCTGGTCGCTGTGGCAGGCGACGATGACCTGGTCGAAGTGCTCGGCGCCGTCATCGGTCATCACCGTCGCGCCCGCGCCGCTGCGCAGCAGCATGCGCACCGGCGTGGACAGGCGCTCGCGCACGCGCCAGCGGGCGCGCATCGCATCGATGTAGCGACTCGATCCGCCGCGCACCACGCGCCACTGCGGGCGGTCGGTGACCTGCAGCATCTGGTGGTTGGCCATGAACTGCACAAGGTATTTCGCCGGGAAGGCGAGGATGCGCGTCGATGGCGACGACCACAGCGCGGATGCCATCGGCACCAGGTGTTCGTCGCGGAACATCGCGCCGTAGCCGTGCGCATCGAGGTACTCGCCCAGCGTCGGGCCCTCGCCGGACACCTCAAGCAGTGCTGGCGCTTCGCGATAGAAGCGCGTCAGGTCGCGCAGCATGTTCCAGAAGCGCGGCGACAGCAGGTTGCGGCGCTGGCAGAACAGCGAATCGAAGTCGGTGGCGTTGTACTCCAGTCCGGTGGCCTCGCTGCGCACCGAGAAGCTCATCGTCGTCGGCTGCGATGCCACGCCCAGTTCGTCGAACAGCGCGGTCAGCAGCGGGTAGTGCTGCGGGTTGTGGACGATGAAGCCGGTGTCGACCTCGTAGCTGCGTCCGCCCAGTTCGATGCGATGGGTATGCGTATGCCCGCCGAGCCGGTCCGCGGCTTCGTACAGGGTCACGTCGTGCTGTTTCGACAGCAGCCAGGCCGAGGCCAGCCCGGCGATGCCCGATCCGATGACGGCGATGCGCATGCTCAGCTCCTTGCCTTGGCGAAGACCCAGACCGGCACCGGCTTGAGGTCGCGGACCAGCCCGAACAGCGCGAGCGTGCGCAGGCCGTAATAGGTCAGGTCGATTTCCCACCAGCGGAAGCCCTGCCGCGCGCTGCCCGGGAAGAAATGATGGTTGTTGTGCCAGCCCTCGCCGAAGGTCAGCAGCGCCAGCCAGAGGTTGTTGCGGCTGTCGTCGCGAGTCTCGAAGCGGCGCTTGCCGAAGCGGTGCGCGAGCGAGTTGATGGTCACGGTGGCGTGGAACAGGACGATCGTGGACACGAAGAAGCCCCAGACCAGCAGCTGCGGGCCATCGGTGCCCAGCCCGGGCGCAGCGGTTTCGAGCCAGGCGCCGATGGCGTACAGCGCGACGGCGAGCAGCACCGGGACCACGATGTCGAAGCGGTCGAGCCAGCGCAGTTCGGGGTAGCGGACGAGGTCGGGGATGCGCGACCAGTCGGTGCGGAAGCCGTGCCGGGTCAGGAACCAGCCGACGTGGCTGCGCCAGAAGCCGTGCACGGTCGGCGAATGCACGTCGCGCTCGGTGTCGGCATGGCGATGATGGTTGCGATGGTGCGCGGCCCACCACAGCGGGCCGCGCTGCACGCAGGACGCGCCGATCAGCGCGAACAGGAACTGCACCGCGCGCGAGGTGCGGAAGGTGCGATGGGAGAAATAGCGGTGGTAGAAGCCGGTGATCGCGAACATCCGCACCGCGTACAGCGCGACCGCGACGCCGACCGCCGTCCACGACACACCGACCACGAACACCGCAAGGCACGCCAGGTGCATGCCCAGGAAGGGAATCGCGCGCAGCCAATCCACGCCGTCGCCGTCGGTGCCCTCGTCCGCAGGCACCGCGCTGGTGTCGAACCAGCGGGCGAGGGTCGCGAACAGGCGATTCGTGGCGGTGGGCCCCGCTGGGGTGGGCGGCAGGGTGGGCGAATCCGACATGCACGTCTCCTGGAAGTCGTCACCCGATACGTGCATCCCGGCGCTGCGGATGCACGCGTCCTGCGCAGCCGCGCCCACGAGCCCAAGAAGAAAGGCGCGTCCCTGCGGACGCGCCTTCCGTTGTCGTGCGATCGGGCCTCGGGCCCGGCGTGCCGGTCAGAGCACCACGATGTCGCCCTTCGCGATGATCGGGCCGGTCGCCACGCCCTGCGGCGCACCGCCCTTGGGCTCGAGCGTGATCGCGAGGACCGCGCCCTGGTCGAGCGCGTTGCGCAGCGTGTCGGGCACCTTCACCGTGTGCGAACGGTTGATCGACACGATGCCCAGCGACTGCGCCTTGCCGCCCGGCGGGATGATCCACAGTTCCGGCTCGCGGCCCTCTGCATCGGCGGCAGCCGGCACGGGAACCATGAGCACGGTGCCTTCCGTCGGATCGACCGAGGCCAGCCAACCGGTGCTGCCGTCGTCGCGCAGCAGGGTACTGACCGGCTTGGGCGCGTCAGGGTCTTCCACCGGCGGCGTGGTGTCGGGTGTCGGCGGTGTGGGGGGCTGCACGACGACCCGGGTATCGGGCGTCTCGGGCTTGAGCAGGCCGAGCGGACCGATCGCCACGGCGGCCAGTGCTGCCGCGACGGCGAGGCCGGCGACGCCCTGCCAGAAACCGGCGCTCTGCCACAGTCCGGCCTTGGGCACGGTGGCCTGTGCGACCGGTGCGGCGACATCGCCTACCGATGGCCAGCCGAGACGGCTGCGGATGCGCGGCCAGACGTGCGACGGGATCTCGGCGCCTTCGAACTCGGCCAGCAGGGGCGCAAGCCGCTGCTCCCATTCGGCGACGAGACGCGCGAAGGCGGGGTCCTGTGCGACCCGTGTTTCGGCCTCGCGGCGCTGTTCGGCATCGAGCACGCCCAGCACGTACTCGCCGGCGAAGAGATCGGCCGATGGCGGCTGTGCGCCCTCGAAATCGCGGTCTTCGATGTGTTCGATGTTCATGCTTCCAGGCACCCACGCAGTTGCAGGAGGCCGCGGCGGATCCAGCTTTTCACCGAGCCCAGCGGAGACGAGATCCGGTTCGCCAACTCCTCGTAGGTGGAGCCTTCGAAGAACGCGGCGCGGATGAGCGCCTGGCGACGGGCGTCGAGCTGGCGCATGCACGCTTCCAGGCGCGAGCGGTCGTCGTCGGACATCGCACTCTGCAGCGGCGTGGCGCCGGCGTCGGGCACGTCGTCCGCCCATTCCATCGGCGCCAGGGTCCCGCGCGCGGGCGCGGCACGCAGGCGGTCGATGGCGCGGTTGCGCGCGATCATCGACAGCCAGGCCATCGCGCTGGCGCGTTCGGCGTCGAACTGGTGCGCCTTGTGCCAGATGGTCGTGTAGACCTCCTGGACCACGTCCTCGGCCTCGGCACGGTCGCCGAGCACCCGCAGGCAGATGCCGAACAGGCGGGAGGAGGTGGCACGGTAGAGGCTTTCAAACGCGTTGCGACTGCCGCTGGCGATGTCGCGGAGCAGCGAGTCGAGTCCTCGGATGTCCTGAAGGTCGTCCTGCAGGTCGGGGCTCGGGCGGATTTCGGGCATCCGGGGTCCTTGGTGGGGGGAGGCGAGGCGCGCCCTGGACGAGCGCGGACCGATGTTCGCGGAGAATGCGCCGGGCGGCAACCCGTCATCATGGGTTCCGTGACCGGGGCGCGGGTTGGGGTGCCGGCTGGCAGGGCGCGAAACGTGCGGATTCCCGGCCGACGGGCCGTCTCCGGAGGCATGCCACTGACGCGGTCGTTCGAGGGTGTCGTTCATGGCCAGTGCTACGGCCCGCCCGTCCGTGCGGATGCAGGACGGCGAGGCCAAGCACGCATGCGACAAAGGCCCGGGTCGCTCCGGGCCTTCGTCGGTATGGCGCCATGGACCCGTCGTGGACGGGTCCGGCGACGCTTGCTTACCAGATCGCGATGCGGTTCTCGCCGTCGCGCACCATCGGATCGCCCGCCTTGCACGAGAACGCAGCCGCGAACGCCGGGTGGTTCGACGGTGCGCCGATCGCGCGGAAGTTCGCCGGCGCGTGCGGATCGGTGACCAGGCGCGTGGCCAGCTCCTTCTCGGTGAAGTTGCGGCGCCACACGGTGCCCCAGTTCAGGAAGAAGCGCTGGTCGCGCGGCAGGCCTTCGACCATCGCGTCCTTCTGGCCTTCGCTTGCGCGCTTGAAGGCGTCGTAGGCCACGGCCAGGCCCCCGAGGTCGGCGATGTTCTCGCCCAGCGTCAGCTTGCCGTTGACGCGCTTGCCCGGTGCGGCCTCGTAGGCGTCGAACTGCGCGATGAGCTTGCCGGTCAGGCCCATGAAGCCCTTCATGTCGGCCTCGGTCCACCAGTTCTCGAAGTTGCCGGTCGGCCCGAAGCGGCTGCCCTGGTCGTCGAAGCCGTGGATCATTTCATGGCCGATCACCGCGCCGATGCCGCCGTAGTTCAGCGCGTCGTCGGCCTTGGCGTCGAAGAACGGCGGCTGCAGGATGGCGGCCGGGAACACGATCTCGTTGAGCTGCGGGTTGTAGTAGGCGTTGACCGTCTGCGGGCTCATGCCCCATTCGGTGCGGTCGACCGGCTTGCCGATCTTGCCGAGGTTCCACTTGTAGTTGAACTCGTTCGCGGCCAGCACGTTCTCGATGTAGCTGTCGCGCGAGGTGTCGAGGCCGGTCCAGTCGCGCCACTTGTCCGGATAGCCGATCTTCGGCGTGAACGTGGCCCACTTCTCCAGCGCCTTCTTCTTGGTGTCCGGGCTCATCCAGGACAGCCCTTCCAGGCGTCCCTTCAGCGCTTCGCGCAGGTTCTTCACGAGCAGTTCCATGCGCGCCTTCGATTCCGGCGGGAACGCGACCTGCACGTACATCTGGCCCAGGGCTTCGCCGCTCTGGCCCTCGATGGTTTCCAGCACGCGCTTCCAGCGCGGCTGCTGCTCCTTCTGGCCGCGCAGGGTGGCGCGGTAGAAGTTGAAGTGTTCGTTCGCGAAGGCGTCGGCGAGGTAGGGTGAGGCGCCGTCGACGGTATGGAAGCGCAGGTAGCTCTTCCATGCCGCGACCGGGGTGTCGACCAGCATCTTGTCGAACTCGGCGTGGAACGCCGGGATCGCCATCGAGAACATCTTCGGTGCGGCGATGCCCTGCGCTTCGAAGAACTTGCTCCACGGGAAGTTCGGCGTGGCCTTGTCGGCGGCTTCGATCGTCACCGGGTTGTAGTACAGCGACACGTCGCGCGAGAGTTCCTCGCTCGACTTCGAGACCTTGGCGAGGCGGGTCTCGAACGCGATCACGTCCTTGGCCTGCTTCGCGGCCTCTTCGGCAGCGACGCCGGACAGCGTCAACACCTTCGCGATGTGCGCCTCGTAGGCCTGCAGGTCCTTTTTCTTGTCGGCGTCGAAGTAGTAGGCCTTGTCGGGCAGGCCCAGGCCGCCCTGGGCGACGTAGGCGATGTTCATCGACGAGTCCTTGAAATCCGCGCTGGGGCCGAAGCCGAACAGCGCCTGCTCGCCACGCGAGAAGCTCTTGCGCAGGTGCTCGGCGACCGAGGCACCGTCGGTCAGGGCATCGATCGCGTCGAGACGGCCCTTGAGCGGCGCGATGCCCTGCGCGTTGATCTTCGCCTCGTCCATGCCGGTGGCCCAGAAGTCGCCGACGATCTTCTGCACGCCGGTCGCGCCCTGCATCGCCGCTGCCTGCTCGGCCAGCTGACGCTGCACGCCGGTGGAGCGCTCGTCGAGCATCTCGAACGCACCCCAGGAGGTGCGGTCGCCCGGGATCGGGTTCGCGGCCAGCCACTTGCCGTTGACGAAGCCGCCGAAGTCGACGCAGGCGTTCTTGGTGGCGTCGAGGTCGCTGGCCATGAAGCGGTTGACGCCCGGCAGCTTGCTCTCGTCGAGGGTCAGGGACGGGGCGGACTTGGGCGCCGGGGCGGCGGCCTCGGGGGCCGGGGCGTCCTTGTTGCAGGCGGTCAGGGCGGTGGCGATCGACAGCGTCAACAGCAGCAGGCGCGGTTTGAGGGACGGGGCGATGGATTTCACGAACGGTCTCCGGAAAGTCGGAACGATGGCGGTGCGAGGCATGCACGAAGGCAGGCGACCCCCGACTGTACTCCCGCCCGCCGTTCCCGGCGGGTGTCGAAGGTCACGCCGGGCTGCGATGCCTCGTGGTTCGCCGCCGGCCCGTCGTCGCACCCGTGGGCGGCCCGGTCAGATCCCGCGGAAATAGACGTCCACGTAATCCGTGGCGCTGTCGCAGGGGTTGTCCATTTCCTGCAGGCGCCAGTACCGTCGCTTGCCGGTGGCCTTGAAGGTGAAGGTGCCGCTGCGCCTGCATTCGTTGCCGTTCGCGATGTGGTGCACACGGGTGAAGATCTCGCCCTCGAACACGAAACCGTCGCGGCTGGCGGCGACGATCCGACCGTCGATGCGCACGTAGTCGTCGGCGTTTTCGCCGCTGCCGCGCTGTTCGCCGCGCATCGGCAGCGTGTCGCCGGCCTCCTCGACCACGACCTTGCCGGCGCCGGAGAGGTCGCCCCAGCCGAGCCACTGCAGGGTCAGCATGTGCTCGCCCACCAGGCGTGCGCGGGCGGCTGCGTCGAGGCCGTTCGCGGTCTTCTGCGCGGATGTTGCAGCCGCTGATCCTGCGGACACGGGCATCGAGACGCCGAGCAGGCCCGACAGTGCGAGGACGACGCAGGCGCTCATGGCGACGGTGTTCATGGCGAAGCGCGTCATGGCGGCGTCGATTCCGGGTCGAGCAGGTTGGTGTTGGTGTCGTTGCGGATCGCGTTCGCGACCTGCACGTCGAGTTCGTGGTTCACCGAGGTGTCGACGCCGTTGTGCGCGGGCTCGATGGTCGCGTCCAGCGCATCCGCATCGCGGTTGCGCGTGGCGACGATGTGGTAGGTGGTGCGCGGGCTTTCGATGTCCGCGCGCTGGTAGGCGGCCTTGACCTGGCGGATCGCTTCGCTGCGCACCTTGCCCAGGTCCGCTGCGCGCTGGTCGACCCAGCCGAAGAACTTCAGCTGGATGCCGTTCGCGCCGAACTCGACCACGGTCCAGGCGGGCGCCGGGTCCTCGAGGACGCCTTCGATCTTCGAGAGCGCTTCGATCGCGAGCGTCTGCGCCTCGCGGATCGACTGGCTGCCGTCGATCAGCATCGTGAAATCGAAGCGGCGATTCGGGTTCTTGCTGTAGTTCAGCACCACCGACTTGAAGACCAGGCTGTTCGGCAGCTGCAGGTGGTTGCCGTCCATGGTCATCAGCACGGTCGCGCGCGAATTGACCGCGATGACCTTGCCTTCGCGGTTCTCGATCATCACGTGGTCGCCCGGCTCGAACGGACGGCGCACGCTGAGCAGGATGCCGGCGATGTAGTTCTCGGCGATGTCGCGGAACGCGAAGCCCAGGACCAGGCCGACCACGCCGGCGGAACCGAGGACCGCGCCGACCACCGTGGTCAGCCCGACCACGTCCAGCGCGATCAGGATGCCGACCAGCATGATCGCGGTGCGCACGACCATGCGCACCAGGCCGCTCATGTACGGGTTCTGCGAGCGGATGCGCAGCAAGTGCAGGCGGTTGCCGACGAAACGCGACAGCCAGTGGGTCAGCAGGATGACCAGCGCGCCCAGCACGAGCAGCGGCAGTTTCTGGAACAGCCGCGCCAGTGCGAGGTTGGCGGTGTCGACCAGGGTTTCGACGCAGTCGCCGAGGTGGCGCACGTCGCAGCGCAGGGCCGCCGCTGCCGGTTGCGGCGCGGCCGCCGGCTTGGTCGACGCGACCTTGCCGGTCAGCAGCTGCGTCCAGGCATCGCCCGAGGCGTTGGCCATTGGCACGGCGATGGCGAACAGCAGCAGCGCGAACAGCGCGACGAAGCCGAGACGACGGAACGGGAACGCGAAGCGATGCATCGATCAGAAATACCAGGCAAGGACGAACAGGGCCAGCATGGCGAAGGCCAGCGCCATCTTCAACGCCACGCCGAGCACGATGCCCATCCACGTCGCCACGCCGACCTTCGTCGCCTGGCCGAAGCCGTCGCGGTCAAGGCGGCGCAGGTGGATCAGTTCACCGGCCAGGGCGCCGATGAAGGGGCCGACGAACAGGCCGATGGGCATGAAGAACAGGCCACCCAGCGTGCCGAGCACGGCGCCGACGATCGCCTTGCGGCTGGCGCCGACCCGCTTGGCGCCGATCGCGGTGCTGAAGATGTCGATGGCGAACGAGAACAGCGTCATCACGCCCAGGGCGACGAGGGTCCAGACGCCGATGGCCTCGAATCCGTTGTTCCAGGCTGCGATCAGCATGCCGGCGTAGACCAGCGGCAGGCCGGGCAGGGCGGGCAGCACGATGCCGAGCAGGCCGACGACGATCAGGACGCCGGCGAGGACGTACCACAGTGTCGAAAGATCCATGGAACGCGTGATCCGTTGCTGTGAGAGACGGCGCGGATCATGGCACGGCCTGCCTGAGCCCCGCATGTGCGTTGAGGCAGGGCTTGAAAAGCCGTCGACCGGGACCATGCCCGCCCGCGCTTCGGGCATGCCGCCCCCGGAACGACGACGGCCCGCCGGAGCGGGCCGTCGCGATCGCCCGGTGCCGGGCTCGGGTCATGCGGATTCAGTTCTGGAACGGCGTGTTTTCCGCGAAATACTCGTGGTTGTCGGCGTTGTCCACGGCATTGGTCGGATTGGTGTTGGCGAGGTTCTTCGCCGCCGTATGACCATAGGCGTGGTCGTCGGTGTCGGCGACCACGGTGAAGTGGCTCATCTCGTGGATCAACGTGCCGGCCTTCGAGTCGGTACCGATGAGCGGCGCGCTCCAGAACGCGTTGCAGACCCAGATCTGGTAGGGCTGGTTCTTGTAGACGTAGGCGAAATAGCCTTCGTTGCAGCCGCAGTTGATGGTGACCTGGCCGCCGGTCTGGTCGAGCGCATTGTCGATGTTCACGAAGTGCTGCTTGGCATCGCCATAGCGGGTGGCCGAATAGGCACCGAACCAGGTCGTGTAGCGCGCGCCGGTGGCGCCGCCGTTGAGATAGCCCTTCGAATTCTCGGAATAGCTGCGTGCCGAGAGCACGGCCTGGTTGATCTGGCTGATCTGCGAGCTGCTGCAGCTGACGGTGCTGATGCCCACCACGTCCGACAGCGTCGGATTGGCTGGCAGGACCGGCTTCACCCGGCTGCCGGCGGCGATGGCGCGGTCCAGCGAAATGCGGATCGGCGCGGCCTGCGCGACCAGAGGTGCGCCGTTGCCGGCGCGCAGCTGCGGCCCGCCGGACAGCGAGGCGTACTGCAGCGAAGTCGCGTAGGTGACGGTGTACAGGCCGGGCTTCGAAAGGTCGTACATCTTGCCCAGCTCGACCACGCTGCGCTGCGAATGGCCCGGGCGCAGCACGGTGAAGTCGGAAACCGTCGGCGTCGTGCGCTTGATCATGCGGCCGTGGAAGCGGACTTCCTCGCCCTCGCGGCTGATCCGGAACAGGTTGGAATCGAAGGCGGCCGACGGCAATTGCCACTTCGGGATGCGCAGGGTCTTGCGGCTGGTGTTGGTCACCACGACCTCCACCCGGTCCTGGCCCAGGGCCTGGACGCTCACGCGTACCGGGTTGGCGGCCAGCCGCGGCGGCGCGGCGGTGACCGAAGCGAGGGTGCCTGCGGCGACGACGGCGATGGCGAGGCTGCCGCCGAGGAGGGATTTGGACGAAAAGCGCATGTGCGGATCCGGAGTGCGCGCCAGGTCGGCGTCGATCCAGATGATAAGCGCGACCGGGGGCGTACGCCTATGCCTGCCCTGTGACTGCGGGGACAGGCGTATCGGGAAGGCTGCCCCGGAACGACGACGGCCCGCCGGAGCGGGCCGTCGTGGTCGGCTTGTACGCGATCAGTTCTGCGACGGGGTGTTTTCCGCGAAGTACTCGTGGTTGTCGGCGTTGTCCAGGGCGCGGGCCGGATCGGTCAGCGCCAGGTTCTTCGCCGCGGACTGGCCATAAGCGTGGTCGTCGGTCCCGGCCACCACGTTGAAATGGCTCATCTCGTGGATCAGCGTGCCTGCGCGCGAATCGGTACCAGTGTTGTTCGCGCTCCAGAACGCCTTGCAGACGAAGATCTCGTACGGGCGGGTCGGATACACGTAGGCGTAGTAGTTCTGGTTGCAGCCGCAGTTGATCGTGATCTGGCCGCCGCTCTGGTCCATCGCGGTATCGATGTTCGCGAAGTGCTGCTTCGCGGTGGAATAGCGCGACGAGGTGTAGGCGCCGAACCAGGTGGTGTAGCGCGGGCCGGCCGTGCCGGCGGTGAGGTAACCCTTGGCGTTCTCGGAATAGTTGCGCGCGGCGGTGACCGCGTTGCCGGCGCCGCTGATCTGGGTGCTGCTGCAGCCCTTGTAGGTCACGCCGCCCACCACGCTGCCGCCGGCGCTCGGCTTGGCGCGATTGATCGCCTGCGCGCCCGCGATCTTCGCCGACGAACCGTCCACCCACAGGCGGATCGGTGCGCCCTGCGCGACCATCGCCCGGCCGTTGGCATGACGCAGCTGCTTGCCGTCGGACATCGAGGCCCACTGCAGCGGCGCCGCGAAAGTCACGGTGTAGTCGCCGGTCTGCGACAGGTCGTACATCGCGCCGAGATCGACGACGGCGCGATGGCTGCGGCCCGGCCGCAGGATCGTGTAGTCGGTCGCGCTCGGTACGCCGCGCTTGATCATCCGGCCTTCGAAGCGCAGCGCCTCGCCATCGCGGCTCACCGCGAACAGGTTCGATTCCGCAGCGGCCGACGGCAGCTGCCAGTTCGGGATGCGCGCGGTCTTGCGGCTGGTGTTGGTGACGGTGACCTCGACCTGGCCGCCGCCTAGCGCCATCACGCTGACGCGCAGCGGGTTGTTGCGCTCGAAGCGCGATGCCGCGTCCGTCGATGCGAACACGCTGGAAACGGCGGCGGCGAGCACGGTGGTCGCGCCGATGGTGGTGAGTACGTTGAACTTCATCCAGTTGCCCCCGGAAAGTTGAAGTGATCGGAACGTCCGCCATCTGCGGACGGCCGATCATGGGCGCCGGATGCCGATCGCGCACGCTGCGATGCAGCAGTCGCGATCGTTCGGAAGGCTGAAAATGCAATGGCCCCGCGATGCGGGGCCATTGATCGATGCGTATCCGTGCTGGATGTATACGTTATGTCGTGTCGCGTTATCTTGTATCGCTGCGAGCGACTCGAACGTCGCTCACTTGAAATCCTGGTGGCAGCCCTTGCAGCTCTCGCCGATCTTCGCGGTCACCGCGTTCACGCCTTCGCAGTTGAGCGGCGGAGAACTCAGCGCGGCGTCGAGCGTGGCGCGCATGCCGCTGGCCTGCTTGACGAAGCGCTCGTCGTCGGCGAGATCCGGGAACGCGCGTTCCAGGTCGTCTGCCATCGTGCGCAGCGCCTTGAGGTGCGGGATGACGTCGGTGGCGTTGCAGCGGTTCTGCGCGGCCTTGCCGCCGAGCTGCTTCATGTGCCACTCCTGCACGTACATCACGCTCTCGTGGAAGTGATCCTTCCGGGCATTGAGCGCGTTGAGCACCATCACGGTGGCGATCGCGCCGACCACGATGCCGATCAGCAGCATGAAGAAATAGCGCTTGAAGGCGGAAGGCGCGGTGGTGGTTTCCGGGGTGGTCGACATGCCTGAGGCTCCTTTCTGGATGGCGGAAAACATACCATGCCCGGCGGACAGGACCGGTCCGCGCCGTTCGACGCGGTAAAATCCCCGGCATGACGACCCCAGCCCTCGACGACACCTGGACCGAACGCTTCGCCGGCATCGACCGGCTCTACGGCGCCGGCGCACTGGCGCGCTTCTCGCGCTGCCATGTCGCCGTCGTCGGCCTCGGTGGCGTCGGTTCCTGGGTGGTCGAGGCGCTGGCGCGCAGCGGGGTGGGGCGGTTGACCCTGGTCGATGCGGACGACCTCTGCGTGTCCAACACCAATCGGCAGCTGCCCGCGCTCGCCGGCCAGTACGGGCGCGGCAAGGCGCAGGCGATGGCCGAGCGCTGCCGCGCGATCAACCCGGCGATGCAGGTCGACGAGATCGCCAGCTTCCTCACGCCATCCAACCTCGAAGAGATCCTCGGGCGCGGCTACGACCTGGTCATCGATGCCTGCGACAGTTTCCGCACCAAGGTCGAGGCGATCGCCTGGTGCCGGCGCCGCAAGCTGCCGATCCTCACCGTCGGCGCGGCCGGCGGCAGGCTCGATCCCACCCTCGTCCGCGTGCGCGATCTCTCGCGCACCGAGCACGACGCCATGCTCGCGCTGATCCGCAAGAAGCTGCGCGCCGAATTCAATTTCCCGAAGAACCACCAGCGCTATTTCGGCGTGCCCGCGATCTATTCGCTTGAGAACGTGCAGTACCCGCAGGCCGACGGTACGGTCTGCGGCCTGCGCCCGAAGCTTGGTGCGGACGCCGCGCTCAAGCTCGACTGCGGCGTCGGCCTCGGCGCCGCGACCCACATCACCGGTGCCTTCGCCTTCGCGGCTGCCGGCAAGGCGCTGGAGATGCTGCTGAAACCGAAGAAACCGGACGCCTGACCGGGCCGTCCGGTCGGACGCATCGCTCGCAACGGTCCATCCCAGTCGTGCGGCTGGGATGGCGGAGGGCGGCCCCGCATCTTGCGGCAGTCCCATTCCGAGGAGCGTCCCATGTCCCATCCCGCCACCGCGCCTGCAGCCCGCGTCATCCGCACTGTCCAGGGCATGCCCACGTCCGATGGCGCCGGCGTGAAGCTGCGTCGCGTGATCGGCACGCCGCAGCTGCCGGACCTCGACCCGTTCCTGATGCTGGACGAGTTCGGCACCGACCGCGCCGAGGACTACATCGCCGGCTTCCCGGAGCATCCGCATCGCGGGTTCGAGACCGTCACCTACATGCTCGACGGCCGCATGCGCCATCGCGACAACCGCGGCAACGAAGGCCTGCTTGTGCCGGGTGCGGTGCAGTGGATGACCGCCGGGCGCGGCGTGGTGCATTCGGAAATGCCCGAGCAGCAGGAGGGCCGCATGCGCGGTTTCCAGCTGTGGGTGAACCTGCCGGCGCGGCTGAAGATGAGCGAGCCCGCCTACCAGGAATTCGCGCCCGACCGCATCCCGGTGGCGCATCCGGCCGAGGGCGTCTCGATCAAGGTGATCGCCGGCCGTGTCGCCGATGCCGGGGGCGGCGATGTCGTCGGCCCGATCGTGCAGCCGGCCACGGATCCGCTGTACCTGGACATCGACCTCGCGCCCGGCCGGACTTGGTCGACGGCGCTGCCGGAAGGTCACAACGCCTTCGTCTTCGTCTTCGAGGGCGCGCTGTCGGTGGGCGAGGGCGCTGAAGCGCGACCGCTGGCGCTGCACACCCTCGGGGTGCTCGGTGGCGGCGAGCGGCTGACGCTGACGGCGGGCGCTTCGGGTGCCCGCGCGATCCTGGTCGGCGGCAGGCCGCTGCGCGAACCGGTCGCCAAATACGGGCCGTTCGTGATGAACACCAAGGAGGAACTGATGCAGGCGTTCGTGGACTACCAGGAAGGCCGGTTCTGAGCGCCGCTTTCTGAAACGACGACGGCGCCACAGGGCGCCGTCGTCGGGAAGTACCGGATCGGTGTAGGGAGCGACGGGATCAGTTCCCCGCCAGCGCCGGATTGAACTGCAGGCCCTGCACCATGTCCTTGTAGCGGCCGAGGTTTTCGGCGTTGTCGGTCCGGATGAACACGTGCGCGACGTTGTTCGGTGCGACCTTCACCAGGGTCTCGCGGATCAGCTCGTTCGGCCGGGCGGCGATCTCGCTGCGGTACCAGTAGGTTTTCTGCCCGTCGATGACGCTTTCGCCGTCGCGCAGGGCGCTGTTCGGTTTGAAGGGCGAGCTGCGGCCGATGGTCACGGCGAACGCTTCCTTGCCGTCGTCGCTGCGCATCGCGCGGCACAGCAGCATGTCGGGGGTTCGGAGGACCTGCCAGGAGAGGCTGTCCGCGGCCTCTTTCGGCAGATTCGGACACTCAGGGGCAGCATTCTGCGCATTCGCGCCACAGGCCCAGAACGCTGCGACCAACGACAAACACAAGGAAAACTTGGTTTTCATGGCGACCCTCACTGAACTTACGGGGGAGATGCCGGCCGATGTCGTGCCGGCTTACCATAAGTCCAAGCAGATTGCATGCCAATTTTTCGGACTGGATCGTTGCATCTGCAACGGTTTCCGAGCTGCTGCTTCCATGTTGAGACCGGATGGCACGACGCCGCACCTTTCGGTGCGGCGCCTGAAGGTCAGGGGATCGCTTTCGGCTCAGTCGCCGTCGTTGCCCAGCCAGCGGTACAGGTAGCCGCCGATCAGTCCGCCGAGGATCGGGGCCAGCCAGAACAGCCACAGCTGCTGCAGCGCGCCGCCGCCGACGAAGACCGCGACGCCGGTGGAGCGGGCCGGGTTCACCGAGGTGTTCGTCACCGGGATGCTGATCAGATGGATGAGGGTGAGCGCCAGGCCGATGGCGATCGGCGCGAAGCCCGCCGGTGCGCGCTTGTGGGTGGCGCCGAGGATGACGATCAGGAAGAACGCGGTCAGCACGACCTCGCAGAGGAATGCCGCCGCTGCCGCATAGCCGCCCGGGGACAGCGCGTCGTAGCCGTTGGTGGCGAATGCGCCGGGCGACGCGGAGTCGATGACGAAATCCGGCTGCCCGCTGGCGATCTGGAACAGGACGAAGCCGGCCGCGATGGCGCCCGCCACCTGCGCCCCGATGTAGGCCGGCAGGTCCTTCGCCGCGAAACGGCCGCCGGCCCACAGCCCGAAGCTCACCGCAGGATTGAAGTGCCCGCCGGAGATGTGTCCCAATGCATAGGCGCCGGTCAGCACGGTCAGGCCGAAGGCCAGCGACACGCCGAGCAGGCCGATGCCCAGGGGATTGCCGTCTCCACCGAAGTTCGCGGCCAGCACCGCGCTGCCGCAACCGCCGAACACAAGCCAGAACGTGCCGAGGAACTCGGCGCTCAATCGCTTCAGCATGTCGATCCTCCTGTCGGGTGGTGCAAGACCGCCCGGGATGGGCGGCGAATTGCGGTGCGGATCGCCTGCCGGTGCCGGCGCCGGATCGGTCAGTCCTCGTAGTCCGGGAACGGCAGGGTCACCACGTACTCCTGGTACTTCGCGAGGGTCGCGGCGTCGTTCGCGCGCAGCGAGACGTGCACGACGCGGTCCTCGGCGACCGGGATGAGGGTTTCGCGGATCAGCACATTCGGTTGGCTCGGCAATTCGCTGCTGTACCAGTACAGCTCGCGGCCGTTGAGCATCGATTCCTCGGCGCGGTCGGCCCGGCGCGGCTTGAACGGCGATTCGCGACTGATCGTCAGTGCGAACGCCTCGGCGCCGCCTTCCTGCATGATCGCGCGGCAGACCACGAGGTCGGGAAGCCGCATCGCTTCCCAGCGGAGCGCCTCGGCGGTCGCGGGCGGAAAGCCGGGGCATTCCTCGAAATTGGTCCAGGGGGCGGACTGGGCCTGCGCATTGCCTGCCCAGAAGCCGGCCAACAGCAGCAGACAGGCCGGTGTCCTCAGGATCGGTGCCATCGAATTCACTACGGGGTCTCCATGGTGGCGAACGAAATTGCGTCCCTGCGCGTGGGCGGTCCTCCACTCCCGACCATAAGCCACCCCGGCCCGCGTGACCAGTCGTTCCGGGAAATTTCGTTGTCCGCAGCCGGCCCAGGCGGCGCCGACGCCGCCGGGGGCCTGGCTCAGCGCCGCCCCAGGATCAATTCCAGTACCAGGTTGCTGCCGAAGTAGGCCAGGACCAGCAGGATCATCGCGCCCAGGGTCCAGCGCACCGCCTTCGCGCCGCGCCAGCCCTGCAGGCGGCGTCCCAGCAGCAGGGCGCCGAAGGCCAGCCAGGACAGCACGCTGAACACGGTCTTGTGCGCCAGGTGCTGGGCCAGCAGGTCCTCGACGAACAACACGCCGGTCAGCAGGGTCGCCGTCAGCAGCGCGAAGCCGACCGCGATCGTGCGGAACAGCAGGGTTTCCAGCTCCACCAGCGGCGGCAGCGCGCGCAGCCAGCCGCGCAGCCGGCGCTGGCGCAGTGCGCGCTCCTGCAGCAGCGACAGGATGGCCAGCACCGAGGCCAGGGCGAGCGTGGCGTAGGCGAGCAGGGCGCACCAGGCATGCAGCTGCAGGCGCCAGTCCATCTGCTGCGGATCCTGACGGCCGACGAGGCCGTAACCGATGGCGACGACCGCCGCGATCGGAAAGACGATCACGCCCAGCGCCGCCATTCGCCCGCGCACCCCGACCAGCACGGTCAGCAGGGCCATGCCCAGGCCGACCAGGGACAGCGCCGAGAAGAAGTGGAGATTCGCGCCGCCGGCCTCGTGCCAGGCGCGCAGGTGCGCGGTGCCATGCACCATCACGGCCGCGAGCGGCGTCAGCCACAGCGGTGTCGGCACCGAGGGACCGAGGGTCGCCAGGCGACGGAACAGCAGCCCGGTCGCGGTCAGGTAGAGGGCGGCGGCGATGAGAACGAATGTCATCCGGGCAGTGTCGCACAGGCCGGTCGCCCGGCGCAGGGCCTATAATCGCGCTTTTCCACCTGCGGCGGCTCCCCATGTTCGAATCCCTCACCCAGCGTCTGTCCGGCACCATCGAGCGCCTCCGTGGCCGCGGCCGGTTGACCGAGGAGAACATCCGCGAGGCCACGCGCGAAGTGCGCATCGCACTGCTCGAAGCCGACGTCGCGCTGCCGGTGGTGCAGGCGCTGATCGAGCGCATCAAGGTGCGTGCGGTCGGCCAGGAAGTGCTGAAGTCGCTGACACCGGGCCAGGCCCTGATCAAGATCGTCCGCGACGAACTCACCGCCGTCATGGGCTCGGCCGCGTCCGACCTCAATCTCAATGTCCCGGCGCCCGCCGTCATCCTCATGGCCGGCCTGCAGGGCGCGGGCAAGACCACCACGGTCGGCAAGCTCGCCAAGCACCTGAAGGAAAAGCGGAAGAAGAAGGTGATGGTGGTGTCCGCCGACGTGTACCGTCCGGCCGCGATCGAACAGCTGAAGACGCTCGCGCAGCAGGTCGACGTGCTGTTCTTCCCGTCGGACCCGTCGCAGAAGCCCGAAGCGATCGTGAAGGCCGCGATCGACGACGCGAAGAAGTCCTACGTCGACGTGCTGATCGTCGACACCGCCGGCCGACTCGCCATCGACGAAGCGATGATGGCCGAGATCAAGGTCCTGCACGCGGCGGTGAATCCGGTCGAGACCCTGTTCGTGGTCGACTCGATGACCGGCCAGGACGCCGCGACCACCGCCAAGGCTTTCAGCGAGGCCCTGCCGCTCACCGGCGTCGTGCTGACCAAGACCGACGGCGACGCGCGCGGCGGCGCGGCGCTCAGCGTGCGCTACATCACCGGCCGTCCGATCAAGTTCATCGGCGTGGGCGAGAAGCCCGACGGCCTCGACGTGTTCCACCCCGACCGCGTCGCCAGCCGCATCCTCGACATGGGCGACGTGCTGTCGCTGGTCGAGCAGGTCGAGCAGCAGGTCGACAAGGACAAGGCGCAGAAGCTTGCCGAGAAAGTCGCCAAGGGCAAGAAGTTCGACCTCAACGACATGCGCGACCAGCTCGAACAGATGCAGAACATGGGCGGCATCGGCGGCCTGATGGACAAGCTGCCGGGCATGGGCCAGATCCCCGACGCGGTGAAGAACCAGGTCACCGGCAAGGAAGTGCCGCGCATGATCGCGATCATCAATTCGATGACGAAGAAGGAGCGCCGGCATCCGGACATCCTCAACGGCTCTCGCCGCGCCCGCATCGCCCGTGGCGCCGGCATGACCCCGGCGGACGTCAACAAGCTGATGAAGCAGTACCAGCAGATGGAAAAGATGATGAGCAAGCTCAGCGCCGGCGGCATGAAGGGCCTGATGCGGGGCATGCGCGGCATGATGGGCGGCGGCATGGGCCGGGGCGGGATGCCGTTTCGGTGATCGGGCTGCGCCCGATCACCCCAAAGTTTGCTTCGCAAAACTTTGGGCCCCAGTCGGTGCGCCTCCACACCCCATTCGTGCCTTCGGCACGAATCGCCCCTAACTTAGGGGCTTGGGGGCTTCCAGGGTCGCTTGGCTGCCCCTCGATTACTGTCGTGAGCGGTTCGCCATTGATGGGCAGGGTTTCCCTGCCCGGATCGGCCCGCTATAATCGCCGGCTTACCCTGCCATCCCGGCAGCTGGGCAACACCGAGAACCTCATGGTCAAGATTCGCCTTACCCGTGGCGGCGCCAAGAAGCGCCCGTTCTACCACATCATCGTCACCGACAGCCGCAGCTCGCGTGACGGTCGCAACATCGAGCGTCTGGGTTACTACAACCCGATCGCCACCGGCAACGAGAAGCGCGTTGAGCTCGATCTCGATCGCACCAAGCACTGGGTCGGCCACGGCGCTCAGATGACCGACAAGGTCGCCGATCTGTTCAAGCAGGCCCAGAAAGCTGCTGCCGCCCAGGCCCCGGCCTGAGGCACCCCGGCCGCGCGGATCGCGCGGCCGACTTCCGAATACCCGATTCCCGCATGACCGACCCGACGCGCCGCATCCTGATAGGCAGGATCCACGGCGCGTTTGGCGTTCGTGGGGAAGTGAAACTCGAATCCATGACCGAGCCCCAGGGCAACCTGGTGCGCTACCAGCCGTGGATCCTCCGCGATGCGGCCGGCCGCGAGCGCGAGGTCTCCGGCGCGAAGGCGCGACCCGGCGGCAAGGGCCTGATCGGCACGCTGCCCGGCATCGAGGATCGTGATGCTGCCGAGGCCCTGCGTGGCGCCGAACTCTTCGTTCCGCGCAGCGCGCTGCCGCCACCGAAGGATGGCGAGTTCTACTGGATCGACCTCGAAGGCCTGCGCGTCGAGAACCTCGACGGCGTGGACTTCGGCAAAGCCGCCTTCGTCTTCTCGAACGGCGCCAACGACGTGCTGGTGGTCCGCGGCGACCGCGAGCGCATGATTCCCTGGCTCCGCCCCGACTTCGTCCGCGAACTGGACTTCGGCGCCGGCCGCATCCTGGTCGATTGGGAGGCGGACTTCTGACGCCGCCGTCCTCCATGCGCATCGACGTTCTCAGCCTGTTCCCTGAATTCGTCTCCCAGGTCGCCAGCCACGGCGTGGTCGGGCGCGCGCAGGAGCGCGGGCTGCTGTCGATCCATGGCTGGAACCCGCGCGACTACGCCGAGGGCAACTATCGCCGGGTCGACGACCGACCGTTCGGTGGCGGTCCCGGCATGGTGATGATGATCGAGCCGCTGCGCACTGCGCTGGCGGCCGTGCGCGCGGTCGATCCGAGGCCGACTCGGGTCATCTACATGAGCCCGCAGGGCGCGCCGCTGACCCAGGCCAAGGCCCGCGAGCTGGCCGGGCTGGAGCGGCTGGTCCTGCTGTGCGGCCGCTACGAGGGTGTGGACGAGCGCTTCCTCCAGGCCGAGGTCGACGAGGAGCTGTCGATCGGCGACTACGTGCTGTCCGGCGGCGAGCTGGCGGCGGCGGTGGTCATCGATGCGACCGCGCGACTCCTGCCCGGCGCCCTGAACGACGCCGAGTCCGCCGCCCAGGACAGTTTCGAGGGCGAGGGCGGCCTGCTGGACTGCCCGCACTACACCCGGCCGCTGGAGCACCCGTTCGGGGCGGTGCCCCCGGTGCTGCTGTCCGGCAACCATGCCGAGATCGCGAAATGGCGCCGCAAGCAGTCGCTGGGCCGGACCTGGCTGCGCCGGCCGGAACTGATCGATCGCGACCAACTGTCCAAGGCCGACCGGGCGCTGCTGGAGGCCTTCCTGACCGAGCAGGCCGCGCCCGCATCGTCCCCGGAGCCGGGTCCGGGTGGTCCCGGCGAACAGGGCTAAGCCCTAGCGCCACAAGGCTTTTTCTGCCTATAATGGCCGGCTTGCGTTTGCAGGCAGATCCATCCCGATGCCATGACGCGGGTCCACGTGCACTCGCGCAACAACATGCCTCTCGAAGGCACCAACAACAGGCCCACCATGAACAAGCCCTCGATCCACACGCTG
The DNA here is from genome assembly GCF_042677005.1 of Lysobacter brunescens. Lineage (NCBI taxonomy): Bacteria > Pseudomonadati > Pseudomonadota > Gammaproteobacteria > Lysobacterales > Lysobacteraceae > Lysobacter > Lysobacter brunescens. Next base: position 43,049 of record NZ_JBHTIF010000007.1, read on the forward strand.
CTGCAGCAGTTCGAATCCGAACAGATCCAGCGCCAGCTCCCGAACTTCGGTCCGGGCGACACCGTCATCGTCAACGTCAAGGTCAAGGAAGGCAATCGCGAACGCGTCCAGGCCTACGAAGGCGTTGTGATCGGCAAGAAGAACGCAGGCCTCAACTCCTCGTTCACCGTCCGCAAGATCTCGCACGGCTACGGCGTCGAGCGTGTGTTCCAGACCCACAGCGCCGCCATCGACTCGGTCGAAGTGAAGCGCCGCGGTGATGTGCGTGCGGGCAAGCTGTACTACCTGCGCAACCTCACCGGCAAGAAGGCCCGCATCAAGGAAGACCTGTCGATGCACACCAAGACCAAGGCCCAGTAACAGGCTTGGTATTGGCGGCCACGCCAACGAATATCGAAACGGAACGGCCACCTTCGGGTGGCCGTTCTGCATTGGAGGCGCCTCAAGCGAGGATCTCGCCCGCCAGTGCGATGACGATCCCGATGGCGAGGCTCAGGATGCCGATGACGACGAAATAGCCGATGGAAGTGGCCAGCGCGCGCAGCAGCGGGCCGATCCAGTGTCCCGGCGTGCGGAACGCGTCCCACAGCGCGAACACCTGGTAGACGAGGAAGAAGAGGGTCATCGCCAGCATCAGCGGTCCGAACAGCGGGCCGCCGTTGACCAGCATGTGCACGGGAATGAGCACGAGGTTGATGACGCACATGAAGGCGAAGATGAAGGCATTGATCGCGAGATGCTCGCCGTAGCTGCGATGCCGTCCCATGATCAGCCAGCTCATCAACGCGATCAGTGGCAACTGCGCGACCAGCCCCAGCGAGTAGTTCTGCAGCAGCGCCTTCATCGTCGCCGTGGCGCCTTTGGTCTGCTCGGGCGTCATGCCGGCGGTCATCGGCGTGAAATCGAAGTCGAACTTCGCGTAGGCCAGCGCGCACAGGCCCGCGAGGATCATCAGCAGCGTGAGCGGGTTGAAATAGCGGACGCGGTGGCCGTCGAGATAGGCGTTCATCGTCCGGCCGGGGCGTGTGGCGAGCGCGAAGATCGTCACCAGGAAGCCGCGATCGACATGGAACACCGCGTGCGGGATCTCATGCAGCAGGTGCGGCAGGGTCAGCCGATGGGTCTCGATGCGCTGTCCGCAGGCGTGGCAGTAGGCGCCTGCGGCCGTGGTGCCGCAATTGGCGCACGCAGCACCGATGTGCGGCGCGGATTGGTTGTGCTGGCTCATTCCACCTGGTCCGGACGTGCGATTCCCCGTCCCGGACTATAGCCGATCGTCCAGTCCGGATCGTTCGGAGTCGATCAGCGCCTGGGTTCGCAATCGGCCTGCTCGTCGCGACCGAACAATCCACCGAGGAAGCCCTTGTCCTCGCAGGGCGGTTTCTTCGGCTGCGGCGGTGGCGCGCGCCGCGCGAGCGCCGCCTGCTTCGCCTGCCGGGCCTGAGCGTACTTCGCGCGCAGTTGCGGCAGCATCGCCAGCGCGGCCTTCTCGCCTTCGACGATCGCGCGAGCGCGCTGTTCGAAATCCGCCGGGCCGATGTCGTTCACGCGCGGGCGGATCACGATGTCGGCGCGCGACAGTTCCTGCTCGCCGAGCTTCTGGCCCATGATCGTGATGGTCTGGTTGACCACGCCGAGCATGCTGTCCGGCGTCTTGCCGGTGACGCGGGTGGAGATGTCCACCGCGATGACGAAGTCCGCGCCGAGCTGGCGCGCGGCGTCCACGGGAACCGGGCTGACCAGGCCGCCATCGACATAGAGCGCATCGCCGATCTTCACCGGCTCGAACACGCCGGGAATACTGCACGAGGCGCGCACGGCCTGGCCGACATTGCCGCGCACGAAGATCGTGCGCTGCCCGGTGGCGAGCTGGGTAGCGACGGCCGCGAACGGTTTTTTCATCCTGTCGAACGGGCGCTGCCCGATCGTGCGGTTGACGTAGTCCTGCAGCGCCTGGCCCTTGAGCACGCCGCCGGAGAACAGGCTGAGGTCGCGGATGCTGGCTTCGTCCAGCGCAACTGCGTGCTGCTGCATCTGGAAGGCGTCCATGCCGCTGGCGTAGAGCGCGCCGACCACGCTGCCGGCGCTGGTGCCGGACACCACTTCGGGTTTGAAGCCATTGGCTTCGAGCATCTTGATCACGCCGATGTGCGCGAAGCCCTTGGCCGCGCCGCCGCCGAGGGCGAGGCCGATGCGCACCTTCACTGGTTGCGGTGCGGGCGTCGGGCTCGCGACCGGTGCGGGAGGCGTCGGGCGGGTGTTGTCCTGGCCGCAGCCTGCGAGCAGGGTGAGCGAGAAGGCGAGGGCGAAGCAGCGCAGCGAGGTCATGCGAACGGAGCGGCCAGCGGACGGGGGAGGGTTATCATCGCAGCCCGTGGGCAACCCCGGAACTGCCGGCAGGCGCCACCGCCGTCTCCCTGTTCATGCGGCTTGCGCCCGATCGGGCCGTGTCAGGACGCCATCAGCGCTTCGCGGATCGCCGCCGGCAGCTGGATCGCGCGGGCGAAGGCGTCGGCATTGTCGTTGAAGGCGCTGCAGGTCTTCGCGGGGCTCATGCCGCGCACCTGGGCGATGTCGCGCATGTCCTGTTCGACCATCCGCTGCATCGCGGGGCCGAGCAGCGTGGCGAATTCCTCCGGCGAACGTCCCTGCTCGGCATAGATCGCCTTTGCCTTCGCGAACTCTTCGGCATGGATGCGCTCGTAGGCGGCGCCGAAACCGGTGATCTCGACGCCGAGCTGTCTGCAATGCGCCGGTCGCACGCGGGTATTCATGAAATAGGCGCCGAACACCGCCTCGGCGGCGACCCGGGAGCGCTGCCCTGGCGCGGTCTCGCGCATGGTGTCCGCAGCCTTGGCCGCAGCGACCCGCTTCATCGCATCGGTCTGCGACAGGCCCGGATGTTTCTGCGTCGCTTCGGCGCGCACGTTGTCGACCTGCTGCGTGACATCGGCAGACGTGGGCTGGTTCCGCTTCTCCAGCCATTTCAGACCTTCGTATCCGGAGAATCCCGCCACGGCGATGCCGACGAGGATCACGGTGATGCCTGCGCTTTTCATGGAGTGCCTCTTGCGGTGCCCGGCTGGAGTGTAGCAACACGTCCGGCAGCGGCATGGCGGATCGCGAAAGCAAAAAAGCCAGGCCGCATGGCCTGGCTTTTCGACTGGTGCCGGAAGTGGGACTCGAACCCACACGCTTTTAAGGGCGGCGGATTTTGAGTCCGCTGCGTCTACCGATTCCGCCATTCCGGCGCGGAGGCGAAGTATAGCCGAGGCGGAGCTTCCCGCCGAGGGCAGCTTGCGGAGGCGCTCAGGCAGCCTTGTCGAGGCTCAGCTGCTTGCAGGCGTAGACATGCCAGCCGTCGCCGAGGTCGTTGAAGATGCCGCAGCGGGTCATCGTCTGCTGGTAGATGTGCAGCGAGACCGCGATGTCGGTGTCGCTGGCGTTGCGGATGACGTGGTACTCGTGCGGCGGGATCAGGCTGCCGGCAGAACCGGTGCCGGCGATCAGGCTGCCGACTTCGACGAAGCGGTAGCGGTCGCCGTCGCGCTGGCCGAGGTCGTACTGGGTGATCTCGAGCTGGCCGTGCCAGACGCCTTCGACGCACCACAGCCCGGAATGATCATGGATGGGCGTGCCCTGGTTGGGCGCCCAGGTCATGGCGATGACGCCGTAACCGTGTTCGGGGCTCACGTACAGCTCGCGGCGCGCGTAGTGGCCTTCGACGGTCTGCAGCACGCAGTCGGGCAGGCGCACGGACTGTTCGCGCATCATCCGGCAAAGCGCGCTGCGCAGCGCCTGCACGGTCGCGGCATCGTCCTTGAGTGCGACAGCGGCGTCGATGGCGTCGATCAGGATCTGTCGACCGTGGAAATCGAGGGGAGCGTCCGGAACGGGAGCGTGCATGGGCATGACGAAATCCTATTTCGGCATTCTGCCGGGTTATGAGGCAGTTTAGCAGTCGAAACAGGCATCGCTGGCGTGACGAACCCGATCATCGTTGCTGCATTGCAACGATGCCGCGGCGTATGCAGGCCGCGTGGCAGGGCGCTTGTCGCGAGGTCTTTCAGCGGCAGCGGAAGCGCACCTGGCCCCAGTCCGAGGTGTAGCGGCGGCTGGCGGCATAACCGCTGGAGCGGCCGTAGCCGGTGCCGGTGGTGCGTTCGTTGTAGCGGCGCGTCGTGGCCGGCGGGACGACCGTGTTGCGGGCCGGGGCGGTGTGCGTGGTCGGGAAGATGTTCATGGTGTGTTCCGGGTTTCTGCGTCTTGGTGTGCTGGTAAAGTACAACACCAATTCAAAAGCTGAACGTGCCGGAAGTCACCCCGCCTTCGTCATGTGCCCAAGCGGTTGATTCACGTGAAAAAGCCCCGGTGCGAACCGGGGCTTGTGTCTCGGCGGCGCTTGCAGTGCGAGGCTCAGAGCGCGTCGAGGAAATCCCGGACGGCCGGCCCGAAGCGGGCGATGTCGACGAGGAAGGCGTCGTGACCCTGCGGCGAGGGCAGTTGCAGGCACCGGGCATCGGTGCCGCCAGCGAGCAGGCCGTCGGCGATCTCCTGCTGCTGCTGCAGCGGGAACAGGATGTCGGTATGCACGCCGATGGCAAGCGCGCGGTTGACGCGCAGCTTCGCCAGGCCGGCCTCGCAGGTGCCGTGGCAGGATTCGCCGAGATCGAACCAGTCCATCGAGCGGCTGAGGTAGAGGTAGCAGTTCGGATCGAAGCGGCGCACGAAGCGGCGTGCGTGGCCTTCGAGGTAGCTCTCGACCTCGAATTCCAGGCCGAACGGGTCTTCGCCGATGCGGCGGTCCGAATCCAGGCGCACGCGGCCGAAGCGGCCGTCCCATTCCAGCGCGGAGCGATAGGTGATCACGCCGAGCTTGCGCGCCATGCGCATGCCGGCCTCGGGATAGGCCTCGTCGCTGTATTCGCCGTTGTTCCAGTTCGGGTCGAGGCGGATCGCCTCGCGCTGCAGCGAGCGGATCGCGATCGAGAACGGCAGCGCGCGCGCGGCGCCGGAGATGTTGATGTGGGCATGGGCGATGCCCGGGAACTGCTGCAGGAACGACAGGGCGACCATGCCGCCCATCGAGTTGCCGATCACGCAGGCCAGGCGCTCGAGGCCGAGGCTGCGCAGGACGTGGGCGGCGGCGACCGCGCAGTCCTCGACCGACAGGTCGGGGAAGCGCAGCCTGTACGGCGTGCCGGTGGCCGGGTCGATCGACGCCGGGCCGGTGGAGCCCTTGCAGCTGCCGAGCGTGTTCACGCAGAGCACGAACCAGCGGTCGGTGTCGATCGGCTTGCCCGGGCCGAGCATGGCTTCCCACCAGCCGGGCTCGGGATTGCCGGCGTTGCTGGCGGCATGGGCGTCTGGCGAGAGTCCGGTGAGGATCAGGATCGCGTTGTCGCCGTCGGCATTGAGCTCGCCCCAGGTTTCATAGGCCATCCGGGCGCCGTGGAGGGCGCCGCCGCGTTTCATCGCGAAGGGCGAGGGCAGGTCGACGAAGCGGCTGCCGGCGGGAATGAATTCGGTCATCGGCGCAGTGTAACGGCCGGGCGTGTCGTCACGGGACACGCGACCATGCCCGATGGTTGTTTCCTTATCGTGTGACGTCCATGTCATGTCGATGTGCCTACTGGCTGCCGCGCAGTGCGACGCGGATGGGGAGATGGTCGGAGCCGATGTCGGGTCCGCGCTCGGCGTGCACGCGCTGCCAGTGAGGCGAGGCGAGCACATGGTCGATGGGCAGGCCGAACACGCGGCCGCCGAAGGGGCGCCAGGTCGGCGCGAAGCCGGTGCTGCGGCGCAGGTCGCGCGTGCGCGGCGAGAGCAGCGCGGTCGACCACGGCGTGGCGTTGAGATCGCCGACGACCAGGGTCGGCAGTTCGCGGCTGTCGCGCGCGGCGACCTCCAGCAGCAGGTCGCGTTCATGTCGCCAGTGCGGCTGCAGCGGCGGCATCGGATGGACCGCGATCAGCCGTGTCTGGCCCTGTGGCGTGTCCAGCATCGCGAGCAGGAAGGGGATGTCGTCGGCGCTGGCATGGGTCTCGAACCCCGCCAGCGGGCGGCGCGAGAGCAGGCCGATGCCGAACGGCGAGTCGTCCGGCAGCAGTTCGCGGTGGGGATAGTCGGGTGCGGCCCTGGCGAGTGCGTCGGCATAGGCCGGCGAGAGTTCGAGCAGGACGACGACATCGGCCGGCGCCGTGGCCAGCCAGTCGAGCAGCGGGCGTGGATCGCGATTGCCGGCATGGACATTCGCGACGACGACGGTCAGCTCGGGCGTGGCCTTGTCGCTGGCGTCCGGCAGCACCGGACTGGCGGTCCACAGCGGCAACGCTGCGAGCGGGATCAGCGCCCACCAGCGCCGATCGCGATGCGCGGCCAGGCCGATGACTGCGCACAGCACCACCAGCAGGATCGCGAACAGCCATTGCCAGTGCGCGGCGAGGTCGAGCAGCCACAGCAGGGCCGAGACGGCGGTGGATTCCGTGCTGTCCCCGGTCTCCGGCAGCACCCGGAACAGCAGCGGCAACGCGAGCACGGCGACGCAGCCGAGCGCGAGCAGCCGCGCCAGGCGGAGGCGACGCAGGCGCTGGCGCCGCCGGTCTCCGGATGCGGTGGGCTGGACGATCATGGCACTGGGCTCAGGGCGTGCCGAGGGTCAGCGTCACCGGCGCGGTCGACGGCAGGCGCACGCGCTGCGGCGCGGATTCGATGTCGCCGTCCTCGCGCATGGCGTTGCCGGTGGCAGAAATGCGCGCGATCACTTCGACCTCCTGCAGCGCGGACAGCTTCGCGGTCGGCATCGGGCCGTCGGCGTCGTCGAGGTTGACGGTGAGCGGCAGCGACGACAGCGGGTGCTTCTCGACCGCGACCGGCATCGGCGGCCCGCCCACGGCGCGGGCGATGACGAAGACGGTGGCATCGCCGCGCAGGCGAACGCGCGCGGCGAAGTCGGGATCGAGCGCGACTTTCACGACGAGCGCGTCCTTCGACGGCGCGTCCTGCGTCGATGCGGCGGCATCCTCGGGCAGCGGCGCCAGGCCGGCATCCGCGCGCGCGGCGTCGATTTCGCTGCGCAGCGTGTTGCGGGCATCGCCCTCGGTGCTCGCGAGCAGCGGCATCCAGGCCTCGGCCGCTTCGGCCGGCTTGCCCTGCTGGCGCAGGGACACGCCGAGGAACAGGCGTGCGCGCTGGTGCTTCGGATTGAGCTTCAGGGCGTGGCGCAGGTGTTCGACCGCCCGTGCGTCGAAGCGCTGCTGCGGATGCGCGCGGGCGCGGGCCTCGGCGGTGGCGGCGCGCAGGTCGGCGTCGTCGGGCGCCATCGCGACCGCCTTTTCCCAGGCGTCGCGTGCCTTGGTCGCATCGCCCATGCGTGTGTAGGCGTTGGCCAGCATCACCCAGCCCTGGTGGTCGGCGAAACGGTCGCTGTTCCTTTCGAGCTGGGCGACGGCTTCCTCGATGGTGTCCGGGCGTTCGACGGCAGCGGCATCCAGCGCGGCGGGCGTGCCGACGACGCGATAGAGCGCGGCCGATCCGAGGGTCAGCATCGCGATCAACACCAGCGCGGTGCGCGGCCGGTCGCGCCACAGCGGGCGCAGCACGGTGGCGAAGACCAGCAGCGTCGCCGCGGCGACGATCAGCGAAAACACGAGGGCCGGGGACGGGAACGAACCGGACATCACCACTCCTGGGAATCGTCGGCGGGCGGAGGCGCCGCGCCGGCATTGCGGCGCAGCAAGCGCCAGACCACCACGCCGCCGAGCAGCGCGAACAGCAGCGGCCCGAACCACAGCAGCCAGGTCTTGGCTTCCACCTGCGGACGATAGAGCACGAATTCGCCGTAGCGCGCGACGAGGAAGTCGCGGACCTCCTGGTCGCTGCGGCCCTCGCGCATCAGTTCGAGCACTTCGCGGCGCAGGTCGACGGCGATCTGCGCATTGGAATCGGCCAGCGACTGGTTCTGGCACATCACGCAGCGCAGCTCGGCGACCAGCGCGTGGAAGCGCTTTTCCTCCGCCGAATTGGTGAACTGCAGCGGCGCGGGATCGGTCGCCTTCTGCGCGAACGCGGCGGTCGACGCGAGCAGGGCGATCAGCAGGCCGAGGATGAGGGAAACGCAAATTCCCCTCGATCCCCCTTTGGCAAAGGGGGAAGACAAGCGGGACGACGTGTCGTTCTTTCCGACGCGGTCCCCCCCTTTGCAAAAGGGGGGCAGGGGGGATTTGCCTTTCACCACGACATCGATGCTCATCGCCCCTTCTCCACGGCGTCCAGCGCCGGCAGCAGTTCGTCGCGAACGATCGCGTCGGTCATCGCGCCAACGTGCTTCCAGCGCACGATGCCCTTGCCGTCGACCAGGAAGGTCTCGGGCGCACCGTAGATGCCGAAGTCGATCGCGACCTGGCCTTCCTCGTCGGCGAGCACCAGCCAGTACGGGTTGTTGAAGCGCTCCAGCCAGGCCAGCGCGTCGGCGCGCTCGTCCTTCCAGTTGTAGCCGATCACGCGCACGCGCTTGGTCTCGGCGAAACGGGTGATCACCGGGTGCTCGGTCACGCACTCGGGGCACCAGCTGCCCCAGACGTTGAGCAGGTAGGGCTGCCCGCGCAGTTCCTTCGAGGTGACGATGCGGCCGGGTTCGTGCAGCACCGGCAGCGCGAATTCCGGCGCCGGCTTGTCAATCAGCGGCGACGGCAGCGCGTCGCGGTCGCTGCGACGGCTCATCCACACGCCCGCAGCCATGAGCGCGGCGATCAGCAGGAAGGCGACGAAGGGGAGCCAGCGTTTGGCGGCCATCAGTCGCTTCCTCCGTCGCTGCCGGCGAAGCAGGTATCGGCATCACGGGCGAAATCCCCGTGCTCGGACGCAAGGCCAACACCTGCAGCGGCAGGCGCTGCGGTCTTCAGCGCGCCAAGGACCTGTGCGTGGTCGTCGGGTCGAAGCCGTCGGAACCGCCGATCCACCGCCGTCACGAATGCACCCAGCGCCATCAGCAGCGCGCCGATCCACACCCAGCGGATATACGGTTTCACATGCACGCGCACCGCCCAGGCGCCGCCGCCCAGCGGCTCGCCGAGGGCGACGAACAGGTCTCGGGTCACGCCGGGGCGGATGCCGGCTTCGGTCATCACCTGGCCGCCGCTGGCGTATTCGCGCTTCTCCGGATGCAGGGTGGTCACGCGGCGATCGTCGCGGAACACTTCGACGGTGCCGCGACTGGCCATGTAGTTCGGGCCCTGCAACTGCTGCACGCCGTCGAAGCGGAAGCTGTCCCGGCCGAGGGTGAGGGTCTCGCCGGGCTTCATCGCGATCTCGCGCTGCTGCACCTGCGCTTCGACCAGCAGCGCGCCGACCAGGAACACCGCGATGCCGAAATGCGCCAGCGCCATGCCGGCCATCTCGGCGGTGAGTCGCCCGCCCGCGCTGCGCAGTCGCTGCCAGACGAAATGCAGGGTGCCCAGGCCCACCCACAGCGCACCGGCGACGCCGGCGGCGGTCTTCAGCGGGCCCTGCGGTGCCTGGACGTACGCGATCACGCCGCAGACCAGCGCCAGCCCGAGCCACGGCAGCAGCAGGCGCAGCGGTTTCCCCACCTGGTCGCGCTGCCACTTCACCAGCGGGCCGAGCGGCACCAGCAGCACGATCGGCAGCATCAGCACGATGAACAGCAGCGAGAAGTAAGGCGGACCGACCGAGATCTTGTCGTCGCTGCCGATCGCGTCGAGCAGCAGCGGATAGAGCGTGCCGATCAGCACCATCGCGCAGGCGGCGGTGAGGAAGATGTTGTTGAGCAGCAGCAGCGTCTCGCGCGACTGGCCGGCGAACGGCTTGCCGGGCGCATCGTCGGCGCGCAGCGCGTAGAGCAGCAGCGAGGCACCGACGACCAGGCCGAGGAAGATGAGGATGAACATGCCGCGCCCCGGGTCGGAGGCAAAGGCATGCACGCTGGTCAGCACGCCGGAACGCACCAGGAAGGTGCCCAGCAGCGACAGCGAGAACGTGGCGATCGCCAGCAGCAGGGTCCAGCTGCGGAAACTGCCGCGCTTCTCGGTGATCGCCTGCGAATGCAGCAGCGCTGCGCCCGCGAGCCACGGCATGAAGCTGGCGTTCTCGACCGGATCCCAGAACCACCAGCCGCCCCAGCCGAGTTCGTAGTACGCCCACCAGCTGCCCAGCGCGATGCCGAGGGTCAGGAAGGCCCAGGCGACATTGGTCCACGGCCGGGTCCAGCGCAGCCAGCCGGCGACCATCTCCGGTTTGGACGCATTGCGGTCGAGCAGGGCCGCGATCGCGAACGCGAACGGCACCGCGAAGCCGACGTAGCCCATGTACAGCATCGGCGGATGCACGATCAGGCCGAAGTCCTGCAGCAGCGGGTTCAGGTCGCGGCCTTCGGCGGCGGCCGGGAGGATGCGCTCGAACGGATTGCTGGTGAAGATCATGAAGGCGAGGAAGCCGATGCTGACCACGCCCATCGTGCCGAGCACGCGCGCGACGACGACCTCCGGCAGCGCGCGCGAGAACATCGCCACCGCCGCCGTCCAGGCCGCGAGGATCAGCGCCCACAGCAACAGCGAACCCTCGTGCGCGCCCCAGACCGCCGAATAGCGGTACATCATCGGCAGCAGCGAATTCGAATTCTCGGCGACGTAGCGCAGCGAGAAGTCCTGGCGGACGAAAGCCCAGGTGAGGATGGCGAAGGCGACGCCGACCGTCGCCAGCTGCGCCCAGGCAGCGGGGCGCGCGACGGCCATCCACGGCTTGATGCCGCGCTGCGCACCGATCAGCGGCAGCGCCGCCTGCAGCACCGCGACCAGCAGCGCGAGGACGAGGGCGACCTGGCCCAGTTCCGGAAGCAGATGCACGGGCTCAGTACCCCTTCGTCGGCGCGTCGGCCGGTGCGGCGGCGGGCGCCTTGCCATCTACGGACGCGTCAGGCTCGGCCACGCCGTGCTTCTTGTGCGCCAGGCCCATCTTGTCGGCCACTTCCTTCGGCACGTAGGTTTCGTCGTGCTTGGCCAGCACCTGCTCCGCGACGAAGGTGTCGCCCTGCATGCGCCCGGTGGCGACCACGGCCTGCTTCTCGCGGAACAGGTCGGGCAGGATGCCGGTGTAGCGCACCGGCATTTCCGCATCGCCGTCGGTGACGCGGAAATGCGCTTCCATCGAGCCTTCCGCGCGCTTGAACGAACCGGCCGCGACCATGCCGCCGAGGCGGAACACGGTGTCGCCCGACGCGACCTTGTCGCCGGCGGCGCCGCGCAGCACTTCGGCCGGCGTGTAGAGGTAGGCGACGTTGCGCTGCAGGGCCATGGTCACCAGCACGGCGGCGATGGATGCGGCGGCGAGCACCGCGAGCACGAACCAGAGGCGGCGTTTGCGGGAGGGATTCATCGATGCAGGTCCGTGGAAGTCGGGGCGGTCTTCGCGGCGGCGCGGCGCGCGCGCTGGAGGACGTCGCGCAGGGTGCGACGGATGCGCAGGGCCGGTGCGAGCATGTCCCAGAGCATCACGACGAGGAACACGGCGTAGGCGCCGACGACGTAGCCGAGGTAGGTCATGGCGTGGTGTCTCCGTCGAGGCCCGCGCGCTGGCGGACCCAGTCCTTGCCGGCTTCGCGGTCGAGGTTGTCGGCGCGGGCACGCTGCAGCAGCGAGCCGGCGAACCAGAACTTGGTGCCGATCACCATCAGGATCAGCGGCGGCAGCATGCTTGGATCCATGCTCGATTCGCCGAACACGCGGATGGTCTGGCCCTGGTGCAGCGAATTCCACCACTCCACCGAGTAGCGGATGATCGGCAGCAGGACCACGCCGACGATGGCCAGCAGTCCGGCGGCGCGCGCAGCGTTGCGACGGTCCTCGACGGCGTGATACAGGCCGATCACGCCGAGGTAGAGGAACAGCAGGACCAGTTCGCTGGTCAGGCGCGGGTCCCATTCCCACCAGGTGCCCCACATCGGCCGACCCCAGATCGAACCGGTGGCGAGGGTGATCACCGTGAACGCGGCGCCGACCGGCGCGCAGGCCATCGCCAGGATCTCGCACAGCTTGATCCGCCAGATCAGCGCGATCGCCGAGTACACGGCCATCAGCGCGAACACGAGCATGCTCATCCAGGCCGAGGGCACGTGGATGTAGAGGATGCGGAAGCTGTCGCCCTGCTGGTAGTCGGCGGGGACGGCGAACAGCGCCTGCCACAGGCCCACGCCCATGATCAGCAGGCCGATGCCGAAGCACCACGGCACCCAGCGCGCGGCGAAGCGATCGAAGTAGGGAGGCGAACTGAGTTGGTGGAACCAGCGGAGGACGGGGTTCATGGAGACGGGATCGAACTCGGAAAGGGGGAAGTGCGGTCGGACGATGCGGCTGCGGCAGTCTGGACGGATCCGCGAGGCGACGACTTGAGTCGTCTCAAACGCAGTCGATCGCGAGCAGGCCCGCGCATCCTCAGTTCACCGCGATCCGGATCGCCGCCGCCGCGGTCAGCGGCGCCAGCACCAGGGCGACGACCAGGCCCGCCGCGAGCAGCAGCAGCGCGCCGACCGGGTCCATGCCCTGCGCGCTGGCGGCGACGCTGCCCGCACCGAACACCAGCACCGGCACGTAGAGCGGCAACGCCAGCAGGCCAACAAGGATACCGGAGCGGCGCATGCCGATCGTCAGCGCCGCGATGACCGCGCCGATCAGGCTCAGCAGCGGCGTGCCCAGCGCCAGGCCGGCCATCAGCACCGGCAGCTGCGCGCGCGGCAGGTGCAGCAATTCGGCCAGCAGCGGCGTGGCCAGCAGCAGCGGCAGGGCGGTCGTGGCCCAGTGCAGGCCGGTGCGCACCGCCACCAGCCAGGCCAGCGGCACCGGCGCCAGCATCCACTGCTCCAGCGAACCGTCCTCGGCATCGCTGCGGAACAGGCTGTCGAGTGCCAGCAGGCCGGCGAGCAGGGCGGCGACCCAGAGCACGCCGGCCGCGACCCGCGCCTGCAGTTTCGCGTCGCTGCCCAGGGCGAGGGCGAACAGCACGACCACGATGAGCGCGAACAAGGCAGGCTGGAAGGCGTCGCCGCGACGGCGCCAGACCAGGCGCAGGTCGCGCAGCACAAGCGCGGCGGCGGCGCGCATCAGCGACGGCGCGTCGGCTGGCACGGGCATGCGGGGCGTCGTCATGCGGCCTTCCTCAGCACCAGCTCGCGGGTGCGCACCGGCGGCGCGGCATAGGCGCCGTGGGTGGTGACCAGGGCGGCACCGCCCTCGCGCAGATGGGCTTCGACCATGCGGTTCACCAGGGCGATGCCGTCCAGATCGAGGTTCGCGTAGGGCTCGTCGAGCAGCCAGACCGGCGCCGGCGACAGCCAGACCCGGGCCAGCGAGAGCCGCTTCTTCTGCCCGGCCGAGAGCTGCCGGGCCAGCGTGTCCTGGTAACCGTCCAGGCCGACCATGCGCATCGCCGCGTCGGGCGACAGCGTGCCGGACCGGCCGTGCAGTCCGCACAGGAAGTCGAGGTTCTCCAGGGCGCCCAGGTCCGCCTTCAGCGCGGGCAGATGGCCGAGGTAGGCGAGGGCGCGGGTGCGTTCGGGCGTCGCCGTCGCGCGGCCGTCGATCTCGATGGTGCCGGCCTCGGCGCGCAGCAGCCCGGCGAGGACGCGCAGCAGGGTGGTCTTGCCGGCCCCGTTGTCGCCGCGCACCAGCAGTGCTTCGCCGGCATCCACCGCGAAGTCGAGCGGGCCGAACACCGGCTCGTCGTTGCGCGCGAAGCAGAGGCCGCGTGCAGTGAGCAGCGGCGGGGCGGAGCCATCGGATGCGGTCATTGCGTGACATCGGCCGGAGAAGGTCCGGCCACGGTCACGGATTTTACGGCGAGTGCGCCGTTTTTGCCTTGGCGATATCGGCCGGGGAAGACATCGGGCCGGCGACGCCGGTGTCCACCCAGTCCACCCAGGGATGGCCCGCGCAGGCTGCAGGCGCCGATGCCCGCATCCGCAGACGGACCGGCATGCCCCGGGACCACAGCAGGGTGCCGACCTGGCCGAAGTCGCGGGCCAGGGCATCGAAGGCCTCGATCTCGGGACCGACCAGCAGCCAGTTGTAGGCGCGCCAGACCCGGTTCCGGGCCGCCACGAACGCCGGGCGGTAGCGCAGACCCAAGGCATCCATGCGTCGCTGCAATGCATGGTCCGCGCTGCGGTTGTCGATGTCCGCACGCATCTGTTGGCCGGGGTTGGCTGCCGTCAGCAGTCCGAAGCGGTGCGCATCCGGGAAGGCGGCATCGAGCTCCGGTGCCGGTTCGCCGATTACCAGCCGATGCCAGACGCCGTCGTGCTCCCAGCGGTAATCCGCCGCCAGGTAGCTGGCGATGAGCTGTGCGATGCGATCAGGGGAAGCGCCGTGCGGCATGTCGATACGGGGGGAAGGGTCGCCACGGCCGGTTATGGTGAGCCCCGACCGGCCGCCGATCAATCCCGCGCGTCGGGGGGCAGCCAGTCGATGGCGTCGTCCGACCCGAAGCCGGCGGGTTTCGCCGCGTCGACGCGCAGCCGCACCCGCTCGCCGGCCGCCCAGTACAGCGTGGCCAGCTGGCCGTAGCGCCGCGACAGGGCATCGAACTCCGCCACCGGCATGTCCATCACCAGCCAGCTCGGCTCGCGCCAAGTGCGGTTGGTGGCCGACGAGAACGCCGCGCGGAAGCGCAGCCCGCTGTCCAGGATGTCCTTCTCCAGCAGGTCGTCGGCCTTGCGGTTGACCGGTTCGGGCCGCGGGATCGAGTAGGGGTCCCAGGCCGAGAGCAGGCCGAAATGGCGGACGTCTGGAAACTCCCGCTCCAGCTCCGGCGCGGGTTCGCCGATGCGCAGGTTGCGCCAGTCGCCGGCCAGTTCCCAGCGATAGTCGGCGGCCAGGTACGCCCGGACGAGCTCGGCGATCCGTGCCTGGTCTGCGCGTGGGGGGAAGGACGGCATTCCATAGGTTTAACCCAGGCGCGCCGGACCGTAAACTCTGGCGCCCCCGTCCGGCCTGTGTTAGCCGGCCTGTGCCAGCCGGTCGTCCGGTCACGGAGATGAACGGGCCTCCCCCACATTCCCTGCAGGAATCGAGCATGCCGCAGACCAAGTTGCCCAAGGTGGGCACGACCATCTTCACCGTGATGTCGCAGCTCGCCGCCGAGCACGGCGCGATCAACCTAGGCCAGGGCTTCCCGGACTTCCCCGTGCCGCAGCGCCTCGTCGACGAGCTGGACAAGGCCATGCGCGCCGGGCACAACCAGTATTCGATGATGACCGGCATCCCGGCCCTGCGCCGGGCCATCGCCGACAAGACCGAGCGCGTTTACGGCGTGCGCCCGGACGAGAACGCCGAGATCACGGTGACCAGCGGCGCCACCGAGGCGATCTTCAATGCGATCCACGCCGTGGTGCGCGAGGGCGAGGAAGTGATCGTCCTCGACCCCTGCTACGACTGCTACGAGCCGGCCATCGACCTGGCCGGCGCGCGCGCGGTGCACATCCCGCTGGACCCGGTGACCTTCGCGCCGGACTGGAACCAGGTGCGCGCGGCGATCACGCCGAAGACGCGCATGCTGATGATCAACAGCCCGCACAACCCGTCCGGCGCGATGCTCGGCGTCGACGACATGAACACCGTCGCCGACATCCTCCGCGATACCGGCATCTGGCTGCTGTCGGACGAGGTCTACGAGCACATCGTCTTCGACGGCGCCCGCCACGAGTCGGCGCTGCGCTACCCGGAGCTGCGCGAGCGCGCCTTCGTGATCTCCAGCTTCGGCAAGACCTACCACTGCACCGGCTGGAAGGTCGGCTACTGTATCGCGCCGCCGGCCCTGAGCGCCGAGTTCCGCAAGGTGCACCAGTACAACGTGTTCTGCACCTTCCACCCGGCGCAGCACGCCTTCGCCGCGATGATCGACGCCGAGCCCGAGCACTACGAGCAGCTCGGCGCGTTCTACGCCGCCAAGCGCGACCGCTTCCGCGAACAGCTCCTGCAGACGAAGCTCAAGCCGCTGCCCGTGCCGGGCGGCTATTTCCAGCTGGTCGACTATTCGGCCGTGAGCGACCTGGACGACGTCGAATTCTGTCGCTGGCTGACCATCGAGAAGGGCGTCACCGCGATCCCGCTGTCGCCGTTCTACGAAACCCCGCCGGCCGGCCAGCGCCTGGCGCGCCTGTGCTTCGCCAAGAACGATGCCACGATGGACGCGGCGATCGAACGCTTGATGAGGCTTTGACATGGACGACTTGCGCATCACCCTCGTGCAGGGCGACACCCGCTGGCACGATCCGGCCGGCAACCGCGACTACTACGGCGACCTGATCGGCGGCCTGCGCGGCCAGACCGATCTGGTCGTGCTGCCGGAAACCTTCACCAGCGGCTTCTCGAACGAGGCCATCGCCCAGGCCGAGACCATGGACGGCCCGACCGTCGCCTGGTTGCGCGAACAGGCGGCGGCGCTCGACGCGGCGGTTTGCGGCAGCGTGCAGCTGCGTGACGGCGATGCAGTCTTCAATCGCATGCTGTTCGCCACGCCCGATGGCGACGTGCGCACTTACGACAAGCGCCACCTGTTCCGCTACGGCCGCGAGCATGAGCGCTACACCGCCGGCCGCGAACGCCTCACCGTGGAATGGCGCGGCTGGCGCATCTGTCCGCTGGTCTGCTACGACCTGCGCTTCCCGGTGTTCGCGCGCAACCGTTACGACGTGGAGCGCCCCGGTCAGCTCGACTACGACCTGCTGCTGTTCGTCGCCAACTGGCCGTCGGCGCGCGCCTATCCGTGGAAGACGCTGCTGCGTGCCCGTGCGATCGAGAACCTGTGCTACGTCGCCGGCCTCAATCGCGTCGGCACCGATGGCAACCATCTCCACTATTCCGGCGACAGCGCGGTGATCGATTTCCTTGGTCAGCCGGTCAGCGAATGTACCGATGAGCCGGTGGTCGTCACCACCACCCTGCAGGCGAAGGAACTCGCAGCGCATCGCGAGCGCTTCCCGGCGATGCTGGACGGCGACGCGTTCGAGCTGCGTTGAGGCTCAGCGACCAGGCGCCCCGCGCCGGGCACGTACGGGCCGCATCCGCATCGCGACATACGCGACCAGGCATGTGGCGAACACCGGGAACGAGGGCAGGGCGGTGATCGGCGTGTCGATGTAGGCATGCGCCTCGATGCCCTCGATGTCGCAGAGCCAGCGCGCGTAGTCGAACGCGCCGCCCATGTCGAGGCAGGCGTCGGGCGCAGACAGGTCGGCATGGAACCACCAGGCTGCCGTGGTGAGCGCGGCCACGCTGGCGTATCGCAGGCATTGCATGGGCAGGCGGATGTTCATGGCGAGGTTCTCCGTGCAGCGGCGGACGTGCAGCGTTCGATGGCGGTCGCTGCCCCGGTCCAGTACGGGTCTGATTCGAAGCGCAGGGTTCGGTAGCTCCACAGCCTCACGGTGCGGCCATGGACGATCCATGCATGCGGACTGCGCGGACGTTCTCCGCCCAGGTGCGATCGGATCGATTCGATCAGCAGGATCGATCCGCGGCAGTCCGCCGGCGCCGAGGCCAGCGTGGGTTCGACCAGCGCGCTGCGGATCGCTTCGCCGCACAGCAGGGGCATCCAGAAGATCGCAGCGGTCGTCGCCAGGATGCGTGTCCAGCGTCCACGCGATCGCATTGCACGTCGCAGGGAAACGAAGGCCAACGCGAGCATCATCGCCGACAGCGTCAGGCTCAGCGCGGCGAAGCCCGGTGCGCGCACGATCAGGCCCGCTGCCCGTGTCGGCAGGACTGGCGGCAGGAAGGCATGCATCAGCGCGAACCAGCCGTCCAGTGCCATCCACACCTGCCAGACGACGAACAGGTGCAGCATCAGCAGCGATCCTGCACCGAAGCGTGTCTCCGCGACCGTGGCCGCATCCGTCGTCTCGACGCTGCTCATCGCACCGCTCTCCCGCCGAAGTACACCCGCTCCGCGGCCCAGCGCATCGGCGCGCTGCCGATCAGCAGGTCGAAGGGCCAGTCATACTGGGCGTGGTCGAAGATCCAGCGCAGTGCGCGCTTGAAGCGGTAGGGCGGCGCGGCGTCGGCAGCGACGCGCTCGGGGGCCGGGCCGCCGTCGCGCAGATGCCGCGCGACGCCTTCGCCGACGGCCCAGCCGTGCTGCCAGGCCGAGTGGATGCCGCCGGCGGTGACCGGCGAGACGATGCCGGCTGCGTCGCCGGTGAGGATCACGCCTGGCTTGGCGATCGGCGAGACCGGGCCGCCGCAGGGAATCAGCCCGGCGCGAATGGCCGAGGGCGGCAGGTCCTTCGGGATGCCGAGCCGGGCGCCGACACGTTCGCGCAGCGCGGTCACGTCCGGCGTGCCGGCGCGGCCCACGTCGTGGCGAAAGGCCAGGCCGAACTGCACGCCCGTGGGGTTCTGCGTGGCCCAGCCGATGTAGCCCGGTGCCAGGCGCTTGTCGATGAAGCAGTGCAATACGTCGGGTTCGTGCAGTTCGAGGTCTGCGAATTCGTATTCGACGCCGTAGAGGAAATCGCGCACCGCGCCGAGTCCGAAACGCTGTGCGACCCGCGACTTCGCGCCGTCGGCACCGACCAGCCAGTGCGCGTGACCGACGCCGGGCAGGTGCCAGCGCCCGCGATGCGGTTGCACGCTGTGCGTGGCGTCGGTGAAGGAATGCGCCAGCCGCAGGTCGACGCCCTGGCCGCGCATCTCGTCGGCGAGCCAGCGCATCAGGTTCGGCGTGTCGGTGGTCAGGAAGTAGTAGTCCGGCACCTGCAGCGCGACATCGCGCAGGTTCGGCGCGTACAGACGGACCTTGTCGACGCGGCGCACCAGGCCGGCCGGCATCTGGTTCAGCCAGGTGCGTTCGGCGGCCTCCTTCACGATGATCCCAGTGGTGTGCAGCTTCAGGCCCGGGTCGCGCTTGCGCTCCAGCACGCAGACGCGCAGGCCGTACTGCGCGGCAGCCAGCGCGCAGGCCGCACCGGCGAAGCTGGCGCCGACGATGACGAGGTCGTAGTCGCGTTCGGGAGCTGCGGCCATGGCGATTCCGTCGATGGGGACGGGCGCACTCTCGCCGGGTCGGGCGGGCTGCGTATGGCGCTTGTGTGAAGTCCGACTTCATCGACGCGCGCAGCGCTGGAATTGTGTAACCGCATGTGCCGCGCTTACCCTTGCCGACCGTGACCAGACCTGCCCGCCGCCGCAGATCCGCCTCCCGACGCATCCTCCTGGTGATGATGCTGGTGCTGGGCTTCGTCCTGCAGCCGGTGATGGCCGCCTACGGCCAGCTGCACGAGAGCCTGGGTCACCTCGGCGAGGGCATCGCGCATGTCGAGGGTGATGTACACGACGATGCACATGACCACGCACATGACGATGTGCCGCCATCGCCGGGCGAAGGCGGTCACGACACCAGTGTCCTGCATGCGCTGTCGCACCATGCGCACTGCTGCGCGCAGCCGCAATGGCTCGCGCCGGATGGCCTGCCGCTGCCCCTGAGGCTCGTCTCCGCCTCGCGTCCGCCGAGTTCCGGCTATGACGCGCCTCCCGAGTCGCCCGCTGACACCCCGTTCCGTCCCCCGATCGACGCGTGAGTTCAGCCGGCGGGATGCCGGCGCTTCACTTCACGACGACATCGGAGCATTTCCATGCATATGCGACTCGCGGCGCTCGCCGCGTGGGTCGTGGCGTGCGCGCTGGCGTGGCCTGTCCATGCCAGCGAGCGCCCGACTCCTGAAAAAGGGCGACTGGACGACCAGTCCCCCGGAACATTGACCCTGGACGACGCGTTCGCTCGCGTCGCCAGTCATCGCAACAAGACCCATCCCGAGCTGCGCCTGTTCGACACACGTCGCGACCTGCTGCAGGCGGAGCGCGACCGTGCGTTGCAGCGTCCGGCTTTCGTCGCCGGCGCCACGCTGGAGAACGCCTTGGGCAGCGGCGATTCCGCCGGCCTGGGCGGCGCGGAGCTGACCCTGAGCCTGGCCTCCGTGCTGGAGCGCGGCGGCAAGCTCGACGCGCGCCGCACGCTGGCGCAGAGCCGCATCGATGCGCTCGCCGTCGAACGCGAGACCACGCGACTCGACCTGCTGGCCGAGGTCGCGCGCCGGCATCTCGCGGCCGTCGCCGCCGAGCACCAGCGCCGGATCGCCGAGCAGGACATCACCCAGCGCAGGCGCACCGTCGCCGCCGCGCGACAGCGGCTGCAGGCCGGTGCGTCGCCGGAGTCGGTGGTGTTCACCGCGCAGGCCGCTCTGGCGCGCGCCGAACTCGAACGCGACCGCGCCGTGCAGCGCGGCATCGGTGCGCGCCAGCATCTCGCCGCGCTGTGGGGCGAACGCGATCCGCGTTTCGTCGTCTCGGGCGGCGATCCGCTGTCGCTGCCGACGATCGAACCTGCGTCCGCGCTGGCGACGATGCTCGACGGCACGCCGGAGCTGGTGCAGTTCATTGATGAACAGCGCATCCGCGAGGCCCGCCTGCAACTGGCGCGCAGCGAGGCGACGCCGGATCTCGACTGGCAGGTCGGCGTGCGCCGGTTGCAGACGGATGGCGACATCGGCCTGGTCGGCGGCGTCTCGATGGCGCTCGGCACGCGCGGTCGCGCCGAACCAAGCATCCGCGCGGCCGAGGCCGAACTCGCGTCGCTGGAGATCGAGCGCGAAGCGCGCGGCATGTCCCTGTATTCCACCCTGGCGGATGCGCGCGGTCGCTATGCCCTGGCGCAAGTCGAAGTGCGCCGCCTGCGCGACGAGGTGCTGCCGAAGCTCGCGCAGGCCGAATCCGCCGCCGAACGCGCCTACCGTGCAGGTGCGATCAGCT
The DNA here is from genome assembly GCF_042677005.1 of Lysobacter brunescens. Lineage (NCBI taxonomy): Bacteria > Pseudomonadati > Pseudomonadota > Gammaproteobacteria > Lysobacterales > Lysobacteraceae > Lysobacter > Lysobacter brunescens. The sequence continues at coordinate 63,862 of NZ_JBHTIF010000007.1, forward strand.
ACCTCGAATGGGCGCAGCTGCAGTCCGAGCGCACACAGGCGCGCAGGCAGCAGCTTGACGCCGCACTCGAAGCACAGCGCGCGCTGATCGAACTGCAGCGCTTGACCGGGCAGACGCTCGTCGTCGCCCCGAATGCCAACGCACAAGGAATTTCTCCATGACGATACGACCCCTGATGGCTGCGGTCGCGCTGGCGCTGATGCTGGCCGCCTGCGGTGGCGAAACCGGCGGACATGCCGATGAGACCCATGCCGATGACGATCATGGACATGGACACGCAAGCCATGACGAAGGCGAAGCGCCGAAGAAGGGCGAGCACGGCGGTCGCCTGCTCGAAGCCGAGGGCCACACGGTCGAACTGGCCATCGCCGAGACCGGGCGCCCGCCGACCTACCAGGCCTGGCTGTACCGCGACGGCAAGCCCTTGCCCCCGCAGGCCGGCAGCGTCGAAGTCCGCCTGAAGCGTCTCGGCGACATCGCGGAGAGCCATGTCCTGAAGCCGCAGGCGGACGGCAGCCTGATGGCTGCGACCGTCGTCGGCGAGCCGCATTCCTTCGATGTCGAGGTGATCGCGAAGATCGGCGGCAAGTCGCTGCGCTGGGCTTACGAGAGCTACGAGGGACGCACCGTGATCCCTGCGCAGATCGCGATGGACTCGGGCATCCGCGTGGCTGCGGCCGGGCCGGGCGAGATCGCCGACCAGCACGAACTGCAGGGCCTGCTGACCACGGTCGAAGGGCGTGCCGCAAGGGTCATGGCGCGCTTCCCCGGGCCGATCCGCGCGCTGCGCGCCAACGTCGGCGACCGCGTGCGCGTCGGCCAGCCGCTGGCGACGGTGGAAAGCAACCTCAGCCTCACGGATTACACCGTGACCGCGCCGATCTCCGGCGTCGTCATGTCGCGCGACGCCACCGTCGGCGGCGTGGCGGGCGAGGGCACGTCGCTGTTCGAAATCGCCGACCTGTCCTCGCTGTGGGTCGACGTGCACGTATTCGGCGCTGACGCGCAGCACATCCAGCCGGGCGTGCCGATCGAAGTCACGCGACTCAGCGATGGCGCCAAGGCGGTCACGACGCTCGAGCGCGTGCTGCCCGGCACCGCGACCGCCAGCCAGAGCACGGTCGCGCGCGCGACGATCCCGAACGCCGACGGCCTATGGCGTCCCGGATCGGCGGTGAAGGCGCGGATCACCGTGGCGCGCAAGCCTGCGGCGCTGGTGGTGCCGCTGTCGGCGCTGCAGACCTTCCGCGACTGGGACGTGGTGTTCATCCGCGTCGGCGACACCTACGAGGTGCGTCCGGTCGAACTGGGTGACCGCGATGCCGAGCGCGTGGAAGTGCGATCCGGTCTGAAGGCGGGCGACCAGGTCGTGGTCGAGCAGAGCTACCTGGTCAAGGCGGACATCGAGAAATCGGGGGCGAGCCATGACCACTGACCGACACGACGGCGCTGGGATCGGTCCGCTCGAGCGCACCATCCGCTTCGCGATCGCGCATCGCTGGGTGATGCTGGCGCTGACCGTGGCGCTGATCGCCATCGGCACGTGGAGCGCGCTGCGCCTGCCGATCGATGCGGTGCCCGACATCACCAACGTCCAGGTGCAGATCAACACGCGCGCCGACGGCTTTTCGCCGCTGGAAACCGAACAGCGCGTGACCTTTCCGGTCGAGACCGTGATGGCCGGGTTGCCCGGTCTGGACTACACGCGCTCGATCTCGCGCTACGGCCTTTCGCAGGTCACGGTGGTGTTCAAGGACGGCACCGACCTGTATTTCGCGCGCCAGCAGGTCGCCGAACGCGTGCAGCAGGTGACATCGCAGCTTCCGGAGGGACTCGAACCCGAGCTGGGGCCGATCGCCACGGGCATGGGCGAGATCTTCATGTACACGGTCGACGCCGACCCGAAGGCGCGCAAGCCCGACGGCAGCGCGTGGACGGCCACCGACCTGCGCACGCTGCAGGACTGGGTGATCCGCCCGCAACTGCGCAACACGCCCGGCGTGACCGAGGTCAACACGATCGGCGGCTTCGCGCGGCAGATCCACGTCACGCCCGATCCCGCGCGACTGGTCGCGCTGGGCTTCACCCTGCATGACGTGGTGCGCGCCATCGCCGCGAACAACCAGAACGTGGGCGCCGGTTACATCGAGCGCAACGGGCAGCAGTTCCTGGTGCGCGCGCCGGGGCAGGTGGCCGATCTCGACGCGATCCGCGACATCGTCCTGGATCGCCGTGACGGCGTGCCGATCCGGGTGCGCGATGTGGCGGCCGTGGACGAAGGCCGCGAACTGCGCAGCGGCGCGGCCACGCACGATGGTCGCGAGGCCGTGCTCGGCACGGTGTTCATGCTGATCGGCGCGAACAGCCGCGAGGTGTCGCAGGCTGCTGCCGCGAAGCTCGAACAGGCCGGCAGGAGCCTCCCGCCCGGAGTCACCGCGACGCCGATGTACGACCGCACTTCGCTGGTCGACCGCACCATCGCCACCGTGACCAAGAACCTGGTCGAGGGCGCGCTGCTGGTGATCGTGGTGCTGTTCCTGCTGCTCGGCAATTTCCGCGCGGCGCTGATCACCGCCGCCGTCATCCCGCTGTCGATGCTGTTCACCGTCACCGGCATGGTCCGTGGCGGCGTGTCCGGCAATCTCATGAGCCTGGGCGCGCTGGATTTCGGCCTGATCGTCGATGGCGCGGTGATCATCATCGAGAACTGCCTGCGCCGCTTCGGTGAGCTGCAGCACGCGCTGGGCCGTGCGCTGAACGACGAGGAGCGGCTGGAAACCGCCGCGAGCGCCACCGCCGAAGTGATCCGTCCCAGTCTGTTCGGCCTCGGCATCATCACCGCGGTCTACCTGCCGATCTTCGCCCTCACCGGCGTCGAAGGCAGGATGTTCCATCCGATGGCGATCACCGTGGTGCTGGCGCTGACCGGCGCGATGCTGCTGTCGCTGACCTTCGTGCCCGCATCGGTGGCGCTGTTCTTGCGCGGCAAGGTCGAGGAGAAGGACACCAGGCTGATGCAGTGGGCGCGGCGCGCGTATGCGCCGCTGCTGTCGTGGTCGCTGTCGCATCGCAAGGCCGTCGTCGCGGGCGCGCTGGCGCTGCTGGCGTCGAGTGGCTGGCTGGCGACCCGGCTGGGTTCGGAGTTCATCCCGAGCCTCGACGAAGGCGACATCGCGATGCACGCGCTGCGCATCCCCGGCACCAGCCTGGAGCAGGCGATCCGCATGCAGGTGTCGCTGGAAGCGCGCATCGCCCGGTTCCCGGAAGTGAAGGACGTCTTCAGCAAGCTCGGCACGGCGGAAGTGGCCACCGATCCGATGCCGCCCTCGGTCGCGGACACCTTCATCATGCTCAGGCCGCGCGCGCAGTGGCCGGATCCGCGCAAGCCGAAGGCGCAGGTCGTCGCCGAGATCGAGGCGGCGGTGAAGCAGCTGCCCGGCAACAACTACGAGTTCACCCAGCCGATCCAGATGCGCATGAACGAGCTGATCTCGGGCGTGCGTGCCGACGTGGCGATCAAGCTCTACGGCGACGACCTCGACACGCTCGCCGAGGTCGGCGAACGCATCGAGGCCGTGGCGAAGACCGTGCCCGGCGCGGCCGATGTGAAGCTGGAACAGGCCACCGGCCTGCCGCTGCTGACCATCAGCGCGGACCGGCAGGCGCTGGTGCGCTACGGCCTGAACCCGGGCGTGGTGCAGGACACCGTGGCGACGGCAGTCGGCGGCGAGGTCGCGAGCCAGCTGTTCGAAGGCGATCGTCGCTTCGACATCGTGGTGCGCCTGCCGGAACGCCTCCGCCAGGATCCTGCCGCGCTTGCCGACCTGCCCATCCCGCTCGCGGCGACCGCGCCCGGCGACGACGACAACCGCGACGAATCCAGTCGCGATGCCGCCTGGGGCGCACCGCGCACCGTGCCGCTGCGCGAGGTGGCGACGATCGAGACCTCGCTCGGTCCGAACCAGATCAACCGCGAGGACGGCAAGCGCCGCGTGGTGGTCACCGCCAACGTGCGCGGTCGCGACCTGGGCGGTTTCGTCGGCGAGCTGCAGCGAAAGATTGATGCGGGCGTGGACGTGCCCACCGGCTACTGGATCGATTACGGCGGCAGCTTCGAGCAGCTGATTTCGGCGAGCCAGCGCCTGTCGGTCGTGGTGCCGGTCACGCTGATGCTGATCTTCGCGATGCTGTTCTGGGCCTTCGGCTCGGCGAAGGATGCCGCGATCGTGTTCAGCGGCGTACCGCTCGCGCTGACCGGCGGCGTGGTCGCGCTGACGCTGCGCGACCTGCCGTTCTCGATCTCGGCGGCGGTCGGCTTCATCGCGCTGTCCGGCGTGGCGGTGCTCAACGGCCTGGTGATGATTTCCTTCATCCGCAGGCTGCGCGAGCAGGGCGTGCGCCTCGACGACGCGGTGGTCGATGGCGCGCTCGGACGCCTGCGCCCGGTGCTGATGACCGCACTGGTCGCCTCGCTGGGTTTCCTGCCGATGGCGCTCAACGTCGGCGCCGGCTCGGAAGTGCAGCGCCCGCTCGCCACGGTGGTGATCGGCGGCATTCTCTCGTCGACCCTGCTGACCCTGTTCGTGCTGCCGGTGCTGTACCGCTGGGTGCATCGGGGGCGGGCATAGAGGCGCGCACCGATGACAGGCATCGTGTGGAGCGGATCGGAAGATCCGCTGCGGTGAGGGAGGGTCGGCTGACGGAAGCGGGGCAGCGGGTCTTCGACCCGCTCTACGATGGTGTCGTAGCCCGGGTCCGCGCGCAGCGCGTACCCGGGATCATGCGCCGAGTCGCGAAGACCCGGCCGTAACATCGAATCGAACGATCAGCGATTGAACCCGCCGCCACCGCCGCCGCGTGGGCCGCGGTTGCCGCCGGGACGCGGGCCTGCCGGGCGCGGACCACCCGGACGGGCGCCGCCGGGCTTCGCGCCAGCGGGGCGCGGG
>NZ_JBHTIF010000008.1:0-7534 GCF_042677005.1 Lysobacter brunescens
CGCTGGCGCGGATCTGGTGCGAATTGCTGGGTCTGCCTTCGGTCGGCGCGACCGCGAACTTCTTCCAGCTCGGCGGGCACTCACTCCTGGCGACGCGGATGGTATCGATGGTCGGCACCCGGCTCGGTGTCCGTCTGCCGATCAAGGTCGTGTTCGACTACCCCACCATCCGGGATCTGGGCGACTGGCTTGAAGTCGGCCTGATGGCGAACGCATCGGATGCCGCAGCGACGACGACTGCGGCCGACGAGGCGCTGATCTAGCGGCAACCGGTCCGCCGCAATACACGAAGGAATCCATGATTCCGCACGGAAACCACGCATTATGGAAGGCATGAACGAATGAAACTGGGTTTTTCCGAGGAGTTCGCCCTCAAGGTCATCTCCGAAATCACACCGTTCCAGCATCTGTCCGGAACCGAGCATGTGGCCCCGCTGCTGTACTCGCTGATCCGGATGCTGAAGCCGCAGACGGTCGTGGAGTTCGGCAGCGGCTACACCACGCCGTACATCCTCCAGGCGCTGAAGGACAACGAGGACGATTTCAATTTCAACCTGAAGATCCTCAAGAGCCGGGTCGCGAAGAACTACGCGAAGCTGTCGGATCCCGCGCGCAAGGCGATGCTGCCGGACGACTGGCTGCTCGACGAGACGACGCAGGAGGTCTACGGGCAGGAGCCCGTCGTGCCGATCCCCTCGTTCTACGCCAGGCCGTACAAGCCGAGGCTGTTCACGTTCGAGGTGCTGCCCGAAGACGACATGTATGTCAGGAAGTTGAGCCGGCTCGTCGGCGAGCTGAAGCTCGATGGCTACTTCACGCTCTCGGCGGGTTGCCGTGTGACCGACTACGTGCAGATGGTGCCGGCCGAGCGCAGGCCCATCGACTTCGCCTGGAACGACTTCGGCAACAAGAAGCGCTTCTACGACGAAACGTACGACAGCATCCGCGAAGACGGCGGCATCATGGCCTTCCACAACACGACCAGCAGCGAGAAGGATCACAAGGAAGACCTCGACAAGGTCTTCGAGGCGATCCGCCCGAACCTGTTGTCCAGGAAAGCCGAGTTGCTGACGTTCCTGGAGCCGCACAAGTTCACCCAGCGCAGCCTGACCGTCGTGCGCAAGACCACAGGGTTCAAGGACGAGTTCTTCCACGACATGACGGAGGAATACGACCGCAGCCTGCTGAAGCTCTCGCGCGCCAGAAGCGACTTCATGGCCTAGTCGACGCCACCAGGAAACGCAGCCCGGGATGGCTGCGACGGCGCGACGACCGGACTCCCGGTCGTCGTCGCCAGCGGCGGTCGGCCTTGGCGCCGACACCGCGAGCCGAAGCGCATCCGGGAGGGATGCGGCTTCGGGCCCCAGCAGGAACACAAGGAAGCAACGCAGGATGAACGCTCTCGAACTCTACAAACTCTGCAGGCAAGCCGGCGTCGAACTGGCCGTCGACGGGGAGAATCTCCGCGTCACGACGTCGGAAGGCAGGATCCCCGAATCGATCAAGGCGCTGCTGCGCGAGCACAAGCAGGCGATGATCGAACTGCTCGCGGCCGATCGCGCCCCGGACGGTCCGGTCCCCGCCGGCGCAGGTGGAAGGACGGTGCTGTCCTACGCGCAATTGCGCCTGTGGTTCCAGCAGATGTACGACGAGCAGAGCGCCGTCTACAACATTCCGCTCGTCCTCGAGAGCGATGCCCGACTGGACGAAGACCGGCTGCGCAGGAGCCTGCGCTGGCTGATCGAGCGCCACGAACCGCTGCGCACGACGATCCGCAACCGGAACGGCGTCGCCGAAGCGGGCCTGCTCGATCCTTCGATCTTCGAGATCGCCGTGCACCATGACGATGGCCGCGAAGATGGCATCGCTGCGGACCTGATCCGGCAGCAGACGCACCGCGCCTTCGATCTCGCCAACGATTTCATGCTCCGCGCCGATCTTCTGCAGTGCGACGGGCAGGGTTCCCAGCTGTTCATCACGATCCACCATGTCGCTGCGGATGGCTGGTCGCTCGACATCTTCGTCGACGAACTGAACCGGGCCTACGAGGCTGCGTGCGAAGGACAGGCGCCAGCCGCCGAGCCATTGCCGATCCGCTTCAGCGATTACGCCGCATGGCAGTCGGACCGGCTGCAGGGCACGCAGCTGGATGCGCAGCTGGCCTACTGGACGCGCCGCCTGGCCCATGCGCCGGAGATCCACCAGTTCCCGACCGACAAGCCGCGACCGGCCTCGCCCGAATTCCGTGGCGATCGCCATCGTTTCGAGCTGGACGAGCCCACCAGCAGGCGCCTGCAGTCGCTCGCCCGCGATCGGGGTTGCACGCTGTTCGCCCTGCTGCAGGCGGCGTATGCGGTTTTCGTCGCGCGTTACAGCGATACGCGCGACGTCGTCTTCGGTACGCCGGTCGCGAACCGCACGCAGCACGAGGTCGCGGGGCTGATCGGTTTCTTCGCCAACGTGGTCCCGATGCGGACGACCCTGTCCGAAGGCCAGAGCTTCGCGGACCTGCTGTCACAGGTCCACGCCGATACCGTCGCAGACATCTCGCGTCACGAGATTCCGCTGGAAATGCTGATCGACTCGCTGAAGATCAGCCGGAACGCGAGCTACAACCCGCTGTTCCAGATGATGTTCTCGTACGAGGACGCGACCGCGACCGCGGGCGGCACGGGCGGTGCCCGGCGCACGCTGCGCCGTTCAGGGCGGGAGCGTCGCGGCACGGGCAGCAAGTTCGACCTCACGCTGATCGCACGGAACACGTCCGATGGCCTGAGCTTCGCATGGGAGTACAGCCACGATCTGTTCGACGCGTCGAGCGTCCGCCGGTTCGCGGCCAATTTCCTGCGACTGCTGCGCTCGATCGCCGCCGATCCGCAACGGTGCGTCGATGATCTGGAACTGCTCTCCGATGAGGAGAAGGCGTTTTTCGATACGGTCGGCACCGGTCCGCGCGTGGACGTCGAGCACATCGGTGCCCATCGCCTGTTCGAACGCTGGGCGGAACGCACTCCCGAAGCGACGGCTGTCGTCCATGGCGACATGCGCCTGAGCTATCGCGAACTCGACGAACGCGCGAATCGACTGGCCTGGGCGCTGATCGGGCAGGGGGTCCGCAAGGGCGACATCGTCGGCCTCTGCCTGCGTCATGCCTCCGGCTTCCCGGTCGCCGTGCTGGGCGTGCTGAAGGCCGGTGCGGCATACCTGCCGATGGACCCGGATTATCCGACCCAGCGCATCGCGCACATCGTGCGCGACAGCGGCGCCGTGCTGTGGTTGTCCGACGAAACCGCCGAACTGCTGGCGCCGCACGATGCGCGCACGCTCGACGTCGCCCGGGCGATCTCGAGCGGCGACGATGCGCAACGTCTTCCGCCCTCTGTGGAGGTATCCGGCGACGACCTCGCGTATGTCATCTACACCTCCGGTTCCACGGGCCTGCCCAAAGGCACGATGCTGGAGCACAAGGGGGCGGTCAGCATCGTGCAGGCGCAGCGCGACCAGTTCGATGTCCAGGCCGAAGGCGATGCGCGGTCTTTCGTGCTCCAGTTCTCGTCGATCAGTTTCGACGCCGCGACCTGGGAATGGCTGATGAGCCTGTGCAATGGCGCCTGCCTGGTCGTGCCGGATGCCGAAAGCAGGCGCGATCCTGCCGCGATGGCGCGCCTCGTGGCACGTCATGGCGTGACCCATGCGTTGTTCCCGCCGGTCTACCTTGCGGAATTCGACGATGGCGACCTGTCGAGCATCCGGCATCTGATCGCCGGCGGCGAAGCCGTACGCCAGTCCGAAGCCGCCAGATGGTCGCGCGGACGCGCCTTCCACAACGCCTACGGGCCGACCGAGACGACGATCTGTTCGACGATCGGACGCTATCTCGGCGGCAGGATCCATATCGGGCGGCCGATTTCCAACCATCGCTGCGCAGTGCTTGACCGCAACGGCCGCCGCGTGCCGGTCGGCGCGCTCGGCGAACTCCATATCGGCGGCATCGGCCTGGCCCGCGGCTACCTCAACAACCCTGAGCTGACCCAGGCGCGCTTCGTGCACATGGGCGTGGACGGCGGTACGCCCGAACGCTGGTATCGCAGTGGCGACCTCGTGCGCTGGCTCGCCGATGGCAATCTCGAGTACGTCGGACGCACCGATAACCAGGTCAAGATCCGCGGGTTCCGCGTCGAGCTGGGCGAAATCGAATCGATGCTGGTCTCGCATCCCGCGATCGCAGCCGGCGTGGCCTGCTTGCCTTCGACCGCGGCATCGACGGCCGAGCAGCCGCTGACGGTCTACTACACCTTCACGGATCCCGTCGCATCGGTCGACCGCATCTCCCTGCGGCAGTTCCTGGACCAGCGCCTGCCCGAATACATGGTGCCCGCAGCCTACGTGCCGCTAGATGCGATTCCGATGACGATCCACGGCAAGGTGGATGTCGCCCGGTTGCCCGCGCCGACGGAAGCCGACTTCGCGCGCCGCGACTACGTGCCGCCGGTCACCGACCTGCAGCGCTTGATCTGCAGCGTGCTGGAAGACCTCCTGTCTTCGACGCGCGTGGGCATACGCGACAATTTCTTCGAACTCGGCGGCGATTCGATCCTGTCGATCCGCGCCGTCGCCCGGATCAATGCGCTCGGCCACAACCTGACTTCGCGGCAGTTCTTCGATGCCAGGACCGTGGAAGCCATCGCCGACCTGCTCGAAAGCGGAGCTGGCGAGCGCGTCGCGTTCCCGCAGTCGCCCAGCGAAGGCACGCTCGAACTGCTTCCGATCCAGCGTCGTTTCTTCGACCTGCAGGCAGGATTCGAATCGCGCTATCTGCAGTCCGCGCTGCTGTTCGTACCCGAATTCGCGGACGAGGCGTTCTTCGCAGCGTTCGTGTCGGCGATCGTCCAGCGCCATGACATGCTGCGCGCCCGTTTCGCCGTTGAGGGCGACGGTACGGCGAACGCATTCTTCGCGTCTACCGAGACCGATGCGATGACCGCCTTGCATGTCGAGGACATGACCGGCATGGATGCGGAGGCCCGCGACCATTTCCTGCAGTCACGTGGCGAAGCCCACAAGTCCGCCATCGACATCGAGGATGGTCGGCTGTTCGCGTTCGTGTTCTTCAAGGCCGAAACCGCTGCCGACAGTCGCCTGCTGGTGATCTTCCATCACCTGATCATCGACGGCGTCAGCTGGCGCATCCTGCTGGATGACCTCAAGCTCGCCTTCGACCAGCATCGTGCCGGTCAGCGGATCGTCCTGCCGCAGAAGGGGACCGGTTACCAGCAATGGAGCCGGATGATCAATGCATGGGGACGCGATGGGGGCGAGGAAGCTGCCGGCACCGCTTCCGCCACCTGCGAGTGCCTGCTCGCCGTCGCGGACGCCACGCCCGCAGAGGTGGGCGACACCCTGGCCGACACGGCGACCGTGCAGGCCGTGCTCGACCCGTCCGAAACCCGCATCCTCTTGCAGGACTGCCACAAGGCCTATCGCACGCAGATCAACGATCTGCTGCTGGCCGCACTTGCCCTGGCACTCGATCGCTGGCAGGGCATCGTTTCGCCCGATGTCTTCATGGAAAGCCATGGTCGCGACGAGGACCTGTTCGACGGCGTGGATCTGAGCCACTGCCTCGGCTGGTTCACGAGCCTGTATCCGATCCGCCTGCCTGCCTGCGCGGGTCCGGAGACACCGGAACAGACGGCAATCCTCGGCGCCAAGGATGCGCTTCGCCGCGTGCGCCATATGGGGCTGTCGTATCTGGCGTCCGGGCGCCACCGCGATGCCATGGGCATCGTCTTCAACTACCTCGGCCAGTTCGATCAGCAGCTCGGCAGCGCCAGCCAGTTCGGGCGCGCCTCCGAGGCGACGGGCCACGATGTGGACCGCCGTCGTCGTCGCGAGCATCTGATCGGCTTCAACGGCCGTATCGCGGATGGCCGCCTGGTTTTCGGCATCGATTTCAATCGCCATCTGTTCCACCCGGAGCGCATCGCATCGCTGGCTTCGCATTTCGAGAGCGCGCTGCGCGACCTGCTGGCGCATTGCACGAGCCGGACGCGCGCCTGGGCGTCGCCTTCCGATTTCCCGCTCTGCGACGTCTCCCGTCGCGATCTCGACCTCTGGCAGCATGAATTCGGCGAGATCGAGGACCTGTATCCAGCCTCCGGCAACCAGTTGGGCATGCTCTATCACGCGCAGCTGGATGGCCATTCCAGCTATGCGCCGCAGAACCTGCTGCATTTCCCCGAGGACTTCGATCCGGGCGCGTTCAAGCGCGCATGGTCCGCGCTGATCGCGCGTCATGCAGTACTCCGCACCGTCTTCGTCGGCCCGGATCTGGAGCAGGGACTGCAGCTGGTGCTCCCGCATCACGAGCCGCAATGGATCGAGCACGACATCTCGTCGCTGTCTCCGGAGGCGCAGGACGCGCGCATCGCGGATCACCTCGTGCAGGACAAGCGCACGCCATTCGACAGCCGACGCGCGCCGCTGACCCGTTATACGCTGTTCAAGCGCGACGGCGGGCGCCATCTGTTCGTCTGGACCTGTTCGCACGCCATCCTCGATGGTTGGAGCCTCGGCATCGTCTACGAGGAACTGTTCGCGCTGTACGACGCCTGTCGTGAAGGTCGCGAAGCGTCACTGCCTTCCGCGCCCAGCTATGCCAGTTACATCCGCTGGACGATGGGGCGCAACGCCGACGATGCGCGCGATTTCTGGTCGCAGGAAATGGAAGGGGCCGCGCCTCGCGAACGCATCGGCCTCGAGTCGCCCGCGCTGCCGCAGGGCACGGGCAAATCGGCGATCAAGCGCGCACTGCCGGCCGGCGATCTGGAGGCGATGAAGCGTTTCGCGGCACGCCACCGGATCACGGTGAACACGCTCGTTCAGGCGGCCTGGGCCTACTGGCTGGCGCGTAGCGGCGACACGGACACGATCGTCACCGGCATCACCCTGTCGGGACGCCCCGCCGACCTGCCCGGTGTCGAAGCCATGGTGGGCCTGATGGTGAACACCGTGCCGGCCGCGATCCGGATTCCACGCGAGCAGACCGTGGTGGCATGGCTGCAGGCGCTTCACGAACAGCACGCCAAACGCGAACAGTACGGCTTCATGCCGCTGTCCGAGATCGTCAAGCTCAAGACGCTCGACGAGGGCCAGTCGATCTTCAATACCGTGCTCGGTTTCCACAGCCAGCCCGTCGAGCGCGCCGCAGGCGAAATGCAGAAGCGCGGCACCAAGGGTGGCGTCGGGCACGACGAAACGCATTACCCGCTGGTGCTCGGGGTTTCGCCGCACGCAGGCCTGCATCTGACCCTGACCTACGATGCCTCGTTGTTCGAGCGTTCGGCGATGGAGCGGATGTGCGACCAGGTCGGTCGGATCCTGCGCAGCATGGTGGCCGAGGACGATCGCTTGGTCGCCGATCTCGACATGCTCGGTGAGGACGAACGCGCGGCGCTGGTGGCGCTGTCGGAAGGCCCGGCGCCCGAGCGTGCGGCGGTGCTGCTGCCGGCGCTGTTCCGCGCCAACGCGCAGC
>NZ_JBHTIF010000009.1:0-3949 GCF_042677005.1 Lysobacter brunescens
CCATACGGATCAAAGGGTTACTCCATGGCTGCTGTCTTCACCGGAACCGGTCTCGGGCTGTTCAACTCCTCCTTCACCCAGCTCGGGGGCGCCTCGGGCGGTTCCGGTCGACTGGGGCAGAGCAACAGCCGGTACTACGTCAACCTCGCCACCGGCAACCTGGTGCTGCAGGACATCGACGAGACGATCCTGACCCGGGGCCTGCCGGTCTCGATGCTGCGCACCTACAACAGCCAGGGCACGGTGGCCGGGCAGGGCCAGGACGGCTGGATGAGCGCGTTCGATCGGCGGGTGGGGAATCTCAGCGGGACGGTCAACACCGCAGGCAGTACGGTGACGCGGTATCTGGGGGATGGGAGTGAGGTGGTGTATGCGTGGGACGAGACTCGTTATGCATACGTGTCTTCGGTTGGCGATGGTATGCACGACATCATCACAGCGTCCGGCGCCAATGGCCCGTGGAGCTGGCAGGACGGCAACACACAGCATATCGATACGTATGACGCGACAGGTCGCCTGACGACGATTCGCGATGCGAAGAGCGGAGCAAGCTATTCGTTGCTCTACGATGAACACGACCGTCTGTTTGGTGTGGTGTCGGACATTGCGATGGGGGGCGCGGCCGACGGTGATGGCCTGTTCTTTGCCTATGAGGGAGATACGCAGCGGTTGCTGGGAGTGGTGTCTCGCGAGAACGGCGTGGCGAAGGGGCAGGTGTGGTACGGCTATGATGCCCACGGGCGTTTGAGTTCGGTGACGACCGATCTTCGGCCGGACGCCTCCCCGACTGATATCAATCTGACGACGATGCGGGTGACATTGCCGACCGCCGTCAACGACAACATCTGGAATGAAACGTCGGCGTCGAACAATGACGGCCTGTTGTTCAGGACGGTGTACACGTACCAGGATATCCCGGGCGAGGAGAGCCTGCGTATCGCGCAAGTGAAGCACAGCGATGGCAGCCGATTGTCGATCGAATATGACAATGACAAGGTGAGTCGTGTCGTCGTGGGTGATGGCAACGGCCAGGGTCATGCGATCGAATATGCGTATGGTGCCGTGTCCGGGGACTATCAGTCCGTCATCGTCAGGGATCAGGGGCGCGTCGACAGGAATTGGACGTATGTGTTCAATATCCATACGAATCAATTGTCCTGGATCGAATCGCCGCAGGTCGATGGTCTGTCGGATGTGACCAGTTATGCCTACGACACTCAGGGCAACGTCACCCAGGTTCGCACGACGCGGGGGGCGGCTGTCGTGTCGCAAACCGATTATGCCCACGATTCGTATGGCAATGTCGTGCGCGAATGGGATCTGCATGGGAATCGTATCGATCGTGAGTATGTGGGAGGCGATCTGGCGATCGAAGTGCGATACACCGGGACGGATCCCGACGGAGCATCCGGGGGGCTTGATCCCGACATGTCGACGGCGCAGGTCACGCGCTATACATACGATGGTTTGGGGCGACTGACGTTCTCGGTCAATGCCCTTGGTGAAGTCACCCAGTATCTGTACGGCAATTTTTCTTCGGGCGCGGGCATCGGTTTGCTTGCGTCGACACGTCGCTTTATCGGTGCGACCTACAATGTGAGCGCGCTTTCAGCGACGACGCGACTTGAGCACTGGCAGTTGCAATCCTGGACGAACGGCAAGCTCGCCCAGACCGAGCGTACCGATTATCGCTACGACGCCATGGGTCGCCTGCAGGAAAAGCGCGAGTACGCGCAGGTCGCGCAGACTTTCGGTTCGGGTTTGATGACGGGCGACGGCGTGCTGGATGCGTCGACGAACATCACCCGCTACACCTACGACGCACAAGGCTTGCTGCGTCAGCAGATCACCCAGCGTGGCACCGGTCGCGCGTTGGGCGCGGGCACGCCCGAGGCGACGAGCGAGATCGTCGACTACGTGTACGACGGCATGGGTCGACTGCTCAGCTCGCTCAAGCGCAGCGGAGCGACAGCGGAGATGCCCGATCCAAGGGACATGACGCCGGCGAATCAGACCGCTTATGCGGACTGGCTGGCAGCCAATGAAGCGACGACGGTCCTGACCACCTGGACCTACCTGGACTCGGGCAACAGCATCAAGGTGGTGTCCGATACCGGCATGACCCGGACCGAGGTGCGCAATGCCGCCGGGATGCTGGTGGCGGTGACCGAGGCCGATGCGCCGAGCAGTCCGATGGCCACGCGCACGACAGAGCGCAAGTACGACACGGCGGGCCGCCTGGTCGCCGAGCAGGATGCCGGCGGTGGTCGCCGTTACTTCATCTACGACGAGAAGGGCCGCCTGAGCGCGACGATCGACGCGACGGGTGCGGTGACCCAGACGCTGTACGACGGCGCCGATCGCGTGGTCGAGGTGCGTGCGTACGCGAATCGTGTGACGCCGCTGTCCGACTGGTGGACCGGAACGCCGCCGACCCGCCTGTGGCGCAGCGACACTGCCGGCACGCCGCTGTCGACCGATCTGGTGGTGGCGGTGGACGCCACCCGCGACATGGTCACGCAGAAGACCTACGACGCAGCTGGCCGCGTGTCGGCCGAGACGGTGGTGGGCGCGGATGCGTCGCAGACGCGGAAGACGACGTACACCTACGATGCTGCCGATCGCCTGCTGCAGGTGAGCGTGACCGACGGCGCGGGCACGACGGCGACGGCGCGGACCACGCGTTACCTGTATGACAAGGCAGACCGCAGGATCGCGCAGGTCGATCTTCGTGCCGACGAGCAGGGCTACGTCACCGAGTTCGTGTACGACCTGGCCGGCCGGGTGGTGAAGACGATCCGCTATGCCGATACGACGACCAATCCTGCAGCCACGACGCTGGCGGACCTCAAGCAGTCGATCGAGGCTGATGCCAATGATCAGATCACCCGCATGTTCTACGACGGCCTCGGCAACCTGGTCGGTTCGCTGGACGCCGAGGGCTACCTGACCGAGTTCGTCTACGACGAGGCGCTGAACCAGCGCGCGGTGAAGGCGTACGAGCGCAAGCTGACTGGCCTGGCCGGCAACGAGTCGCTGTCGACGCTGCGCGCGTCGGCCACGGCCGGCTACGCGCCTGAGACCGGCTTCCGCAAGACCCAGCGCCAGTTCAACGCGCTGGGCCAGCTGGAGACCGAGCTGAACCACGAAGGCACGGTCACGCGCTATACCTACGACGAAGCCGGCCGCCTGGTGCGCACCGAGTCTGCGTTCGGTGCGAGCGAGGTGCGCACGAACAACCTGCGCTACGACGTGTTCGGCAACGTGATCGGCGAGATCGACGGCGAGGGCGTGCGCAAGGCGATGGAGCTGCTGACCGGCGGGCTTCCGCTGGATCACGCTTCGTTGTCTTCGGCGACGCTGGACGCGGTGTACGCGCAGTACGGCGTGCGCCACAGCTACGACCTGCTGGGTCGCCGGATCGAGAGCACCGACGCACAGGGCAACAAGACCTGGACCTTCCACGACAGCGAGGGTCGGGTGACCTTCGTGGTGCGCGGCCAGCGCGACGAGGCGAACGTCCTCAACGCCAGGGCCGAGATCACCGAGACGCGCTACGACGCGCTGGGTCGGGTGATCGACACGATCGCCTACGGCGGTGCACTGACGGTGCCGGTGCCGGGCTCGCGCGCCAGCGTGCAGTCGGTGCTGACGACGCTGGTGGCGGTGGGCGCGACCAACAGCCGGATCGAGCTGAGCTACGACCGCCGCGGCCTGCTGACCGAACGCAAGGTCTGGGGTGACGGCGACGCGCGCGACGTGACCCGCTACGGCTACAACGCGTTCGGCGAACTGGTCACGCAGCAGGACATGGAAGCCGACACCTTCACCGCGCGCCGGACCATGAGCTGGACCTACGACGCCCGAGGTCAGTCGACCGGCATGACCCAGAGCGGCGGCGGCCTCAGCCGCAGCACCTCGACGACCTACGACGCCTTCGGTCGCGCGA
>NZ_JBHTIF010000009.1:4046-5368 GCF_042677005.1 Lysobacter brunescens
TCGCGTGGAGTACCGCTACGACGCGGCGGGTCGCATGCTGCAGCGGATCGAGGATCCGGGTGCGGGCAAGCTCAACCTGACCACGACCACCGCCTACGACGCGCAGGGCCGGCAGGTGCGGGTGACCGACGCCAGCGGCCGCGTGACGACGATGGCCTACGACCGCAAGGGCAACCTGACCGAGACGGTGCGGGATCCGGGCGGCCTGAACCTGCGCACGACCTACACCTGGGACCGCGACGGTCGCCAGCTGACGGTGACCGAAGGCGCGGACAGCCCGGCGGCGATGACCACGGCCTACGAGTACGACGCGCTGGGCCGGCGGACGAAGGAGATCCGCGGTTCGGGCAGCCTGAACCTGACGACGACCTACGCCTACGACGCGAACGACAACGTCGTATCGAAGATGGATGGCAGTGGTCGGGTCACGCGCTACGCCTACGACGCGGCGAACCGGCTGCGGTTCACGGTGGACGGGCTGAACGGGATCACGGAGGTGGCCTACGACGCGGCGGGTCGGGCGACGATGACCCGTCGCTACGCCAAGGTGGGCGTGGGCGGCCTGCCGGCGACGCCGAGCGAGGCGGACTTCGCGACGCATGTGCAGAGCCAGGGCTACCGCAACGATGCGCTGGACGAGGTGACGTACCGCGTGTACGACCGCGACGGGCGGGTGCGCCTGAGCATCGATGGTACGGGGGGCGTACGCGAGACCGTGTACGACAGCGCGGGCCGTGTGCTGCGCGAAGTGGCTTACGTGAAGACGCTGTCGATGTCGGCGGCGCAGCACGACGGCCTGAAGGCGGGCACGACGACGGTCGCCAGCCTTGATCTCGGCAACTTGGCCAGCGCCAACGACATGGTGGTGCGCCACGTGTACGACGCCGCCGGCCAGCGGCGCTACAGCGTGGACGCGACCGGTGCGGTGAGCGGGACGTGGTACGACGCGGCGGGCCGCGTGGTGGCGACGCGCCAGCACGCGCAGCGGATCAGCCTGGCGCTGGTGACCGACGGCATCACCCAGGGGCAGATCGAAGGCGCGGTGGGTGCAGGTGCCGCGAGCGATGCGGTGATGCTGTACGTGTACGACGGCGCGGGTCGCCAGCGTTACGCGCTGCGCGCGAACGGCGATGCGGGCACCTATCCGGCCTCGCAGAGCGTGACGGAGACGCGCTACGACGCAGCGGGCCGCGTGCTGCTGACGCAGACCTACGTGGCCTCGCTGATGCTGGATCTGACCACGGCGGGCAAGATCGCCGGCGGCAACGGCGTGGAGTCCGACCTCGCCGCGTTCGTCGCCGCGAATCCGGCGACGGCGCAGG
>NZ_JBHTIF010000010.1:0-4473 GCF_042677005.1 Lysobacter brunescens
CGCTGGCGCGGATCTGGTGCGAATTGCTGGGTCTGCCTTCGGTCGGCGCGACCGCGAACTTCTTCCAGCTCGGCGGGCACTCACTCCTGGCGACGCGCATGATCAATCGCCTGGCCGAACAGGGGCTGCGCCTTGCGCTCAGGCAGATCTTCCTGCACCCGACCATCCGCGCACTGGGCAAGGCGCTTGCCGCACAGACGGATGTCGCGACGCCTCCGCCGCTGATCGGCGGAACCACGGCGTCGGCAGGCGACACGGACCTGCGTTCGCTGGCTTCGCACGCGCAGGCGCGGCTCTGGTTCCTGGAGCAGCTCAATCCGACGCCTGGCGCCTATCACATCAATTGCCTGCTCAAGGTCGAGTCGGCGTTCGATCGCCAGGGCTTCAACGAAGCGATGTCCCGGCTCGTCGCCCGACACCCGGCCCTGCGTACCCGTTTCGAATTCGAGAACGACGAGCTGTACCAGGTGGTGCGGCCGCACTGCGTGCTGGACATCCCGTTCTTCGACCTGGCCAGGCTGCCTGCAGCCGAGGCAGGCGCGGAGCTGGCGTCGCTGTGCGACGAACAGAAGTACGGCCAGATCGACCTGGGCTGGGACAATCCCTTCAACGTCCGGGTCATCCGCACCACGCCGCAGTGCCATTACGTGTTCCTGACCTTCCACCACATCGTCTGCGACGGTTGGTCGGTCGATGTCTTCCTCGGCGAACTCGAGCAACTGTATGCCGCCCACAAGGCGCGGACGCGCATCGAGCTTCCCGCGCTCCAGGCCACTTACCAGGATTACAGCCGCTGGCAGCGCGAGTGGCTGCAAGGGGCCGAACTCGATGCGCTGCTCGGCTACTGGACAGAGCGCCTGCGCGATGCGCCGGCCGAGCACGGCGTTCCGCTGGACCGTCCGCGCCCATCGCGGCCGAGCTTCCGTGGCGGGATCCATCGCGAACGTCTCGATGCGCAGGCTACCGCCCGCCTGAAATCCCTGCTCGCCGGCAGGAACGCCTCGCTGTTCGTCGGTCTGAAGGCGCTGTTCTGCGCCCTGCTGGGCCGGTACAGCGGCGAACAGGACATCGTCATCGGCACGGCCGTCGCCAACCGCCAGCACAAGGCGCTGGAAGGCGTGTTCGGCTACTTCGCGAACACGGTGGCCCTGCGTCAGACCATGTCCGAGCGCCAGAGCCTGCACGAACTCGTGGACGATGCCCGCGACGCCTTCCTCTCGGACCATGCGCACCAGCACCTGCCGTTCGAGATGCTGGTCGACGCCATCAGGCCCGAGCGGCACGCGGCGATGAATCCGCTGTTCCAGATCATGTTCGTCCTGCAGAACGTGGATGCGACTGCCGGGGAGGGCGAGGTCGCCAGCGTCTTCGAGCCGCAGGACCAGGAGCGCGGCAACAGCCAGTTCGACATCACGCTCGCGGTGCGCGAGGAGGACGATGCGCTCGTCTTCGCCTGGCGCTATGCGACCGATCTGTTCGATGAAGGCACGATCGCAGGGATGGCCTCTTCCTTCGTCCGTCTGGTCGAAGCTGCGGTCGATGCGCCCCGGTCCAACGTGCACGCATTGCCGATCCTCGACGACGCCGAGATCGTGCGCGGGTTCGAAGCCTTCAACGACACCGACTGCACTTTCGCCGAGGCCGACGCACTCGTTCACGAACTGATCGAACGCTGGGCAGCACGCACGCCGGATGGCATCGCGGTCGTGTACGGCTCGCAGCGTCTTACCTATCGTGAGCTCAATGCCCATGCCAATGCGCTCGCCGCCAGGCTGCTCGATGCGGGTGTCGGTGCCCAGGCGCTGGTCGGCGTATTCATGGGGCCATCGATCGAGATGGTGGTCGCACTGCTGGCCGCGTTGAAGGCTGGAGCCGCTTACCTGCCGCTGGATCCGTCCTATCCCGAAGCACGTATCCGGCACATGCTGGAGGATGCAGGCACGACGCTCGTCCTCGTCCAGGACAGCACCGCAGTCCTGGCAGAAGCCCTGGTCGCGGGTGCGGATGTCTCGGTGCTGCAGGTCGAG
The DNA here is from genome assembly GCF_042677005.1 of Lysobacter brunescens. NCBI lineage: Bacteria > Pseudomonadati > Pseudomonadota > Gammaproteobacteria > Lysobacterales > Lysobacteraceae > Lysobacter > Lysobacter brunescens. The sequence goes on from NZ_JBHTIF010000010.1 coordinate 2,028, forward strand.
GCCGGCCTCTCGCCGGACCTGTCGCTTTCCGATATCCCGCGTTCGCGCAACGGCGCGATGCAGGATGGACTGGCCTACGCGATCTACACCTCGGGCTCCACCGGCCTGCCGAAGGGCGTCGCACTGCACCATCGCGGCCTCGTCAACCATGTCCTCTCGCAGGGCCGGTTGTTCGGCGTGACGCCGGTCAGCCGGATGATGCAGTACGCAGCGCTCAGTTTCGACGTGGCCACATGCGAGATCTTCGTCGCGCTGTGCAACGGTGCGCAGCTTCACGTCATCGATGACGCGATGAAGAAGCAGCCCGAGGCGCTGTCGCGCCTGATCGAACGGGAGCGCCTGACCCACATGATGCTGATTCCCTCGGTGCTTGCGCTGCTGGCGCCGGAGCGGATGGCCAGCGTCGAATCGATCATCGTCGGCGGCGAAACCATCTCCACCGAGCAGGCCGACTTCTGGTCCGCGCGTCACCGGGTCTTCAATGCCTACGGCCCGTCGGAGGCGACGATCTGTGCGCTTTCGGAAGAGTACGCAGGCAAGGGCGTCGCCATCGGGCATCCGATCGACAACATGAAGGCGTATATCCTCGATGCGCACCGCATGCTGGTTCCGCGCCAGGTCCCGGGCGAACTCTACCTCGCTGGCGTCGGGCTGGCCCGCGGCTACCTGGGGCAGGCTGGACTCGAGGCATCGCGCTTCATCGAACATCGGTTCGAGAACGGGATCGCGATGCGGCTCTATCGCACGGGTGACCTCGTTCGTCGCCTGGCCGACGGTCGGATCGAATTCCTCGGACGCGTCGACAACCAGGTGAAGATCCGCGGCTATCGCATCGAGACCGAAGAAGTCGCGACCGCGATCTGCAGGGTGCCGGGCGTTCAGACCGCAGTGGTGCATGCGCAGCCGCTTGCGTCCGGCGAAAAGGTGCTCGTGGCCTACATCGTCGCGCAATCGCCGGTCGCCGAGGAGCGTTGGGGCGATGTCGTCGCCACGATCAGGCAGCAGCTCACCCGCGACCTGCCCGCGTACATGCTGCCTGCGGATTACCTGCAGCTGCCCGCGCTGCCGACGCTCGCGAACGGCAAGGTCGATCGCGGGGCGCTGCCCAGGCCGGTGATGAGCGCGGCCAGCACGCGCGGCGCTGCCGACAAGCCGGTGACCGACACCGAAGTCGCGCTTTGCGCGCTGCTGTCGGAGGTAATCGGCTGCGAAGACGTCGGTCTTTCCGACAATTTCTTCCTGCTCGGCGGGAATTCGATCCTGGCGATGAAGCTCAATGTCAGGCTGAATGCCGCATTCGGCGTGTCCCTGCCGCTGTCGGCCCTGTTCGACGCCGAAGACGTGCGCGCCCTGTCGCAGCAGATCGACAGGATGCGCCACTCCGAGGCATTCACGAAGCGTCCGCCCATCCGGCCGATCGAGGCTGCGGTGTTGCACGGCCCGCTGTCGTACGAGCAGCAGCGCATCTGGTTCCTGTCGGAAGTGGATGGCAACAAGGCTGCGTACAACGCCAGCTGGAGCCTGACCATCGATGGGGAACTGGACGTGCGTGCGCTGGAGCGTGCGCTGTCGGGCCTGATCGATCGCCATGCGGTGCTGCGCACGGTGGTGCGGATGCACGACGGCGAGCCGATGCAGGAGGTCCTGCCCGAGCCGGTGTTCGCGCTGGACTTCAACGATGTCGCCGCGCTGGCGCCGGAGGCCCAGGACGAGGCCATCGCTGCGTTGGCCCGCGACAGCGCGGCCCGGCCGTTCGACCTGGGCCGCGATCTGATGCTGCGTGCCTGCCTGGTCCGTCGCGCCGAACGCGCGCACGTGCTGGTGCTGACCCTGCACCACATCGCCTGCGATGGCTGGTCGATGGCCGTGCTCACCCGCGAACTCAACGCCCTGTACCGCGCCTGCGCGGTCGGCGCTGCGGACAGCCGGCCGGCCTTGCCGGTGCAGTATCGCGACTATGCGCACTGGCAGCGTCAGTGGCTGCAGGGCGAGGTGCTCGAAGCGGCACGCGGCTACTGGCTGTCGCGCCTGGACGGCATGCCGCAGGTGCACCAGCTGCCGCTGGACAGGCCGCGTCCCGCGCAGCCGAGCTATCGCGGTGCGATGTACCGCCAGCAGTTGCCGGCATCGCTCAGGCAGTCGCTCGAGGCGTTGTCGCAGCGGAGCCAGACGACGCTGTTCATGACCGTGCAGGCGGCGTTCGCGCTGCTGCTGGGGCGTTTCAGCGGCGAGCGCGACATCGTGATGGGAACGGCGATCGCCAACCGCGAGCAGCCGGAGGTGGCGGAGCTGATCGGCCTGTTCGCCAACACGCTGGTGCTGAGGACGCAGTGGTCGCCGGAGTGGAGCTTCGCCGAGCTGCTGGAGGCGTCGCGTCGCGACCTGCTGGCGGACTTCGCGCACCAGCACATGCCGTTCGAGCTGCTGGTGGAAGCGATCAATCCGG
>NZ_JBHTIF010000011.1:0-2150 GCF_042677005.1 Lysobacter brunescens
GCTGGCGACGCGTCTGGCGAGCCAGATCCGCAAGCGTTTCGAGGTGGATTTCACGCTCAAGAGCCTGTTCGAGCTGCCGAGCATCGAGGAGCAGGCGTTGTTCATCGAAGTGCTGCGCAAGAAGCTCAGGGCGGACGAAGCGCTGAACGAAGGTGGCGACAAGGAAGCCGTAGAGGAGTTTTCGCTGTGAAGTTTTCTGACATCCTGGCGTTGTGCGAGAAAGAAGGGATCGAACTCTCTGTCAAGGACGGCGCGCTGCGCGTCGTGTCCACCCGGAACCGGGTGTCGGACGAGATCCGGGAAATCCTCAAGTCCAACAAGCTCCTCCTGATCTCGATGCTGGGCGGCGGTGGCGATGCGTCCTACCGGGAAGAAGAGATCGTGGCCGATCCTCGCCATCTCGAAACGCCACAGGTCGTTTCGTTCGCGCAGCGGCGCATATGGCTGGAATCCACGCTGTCGGAAGACAAGGCGATCTACAACACGCGCCTGGCGGGCACCATTCGCGGCCCGCTCGATGTCGCAGCCCTCGAAGCCGCCCTGCGCATCGTCATCGACCGTCATGCGGTCCTGAGGACTGTCTATATCGACGACGATGGCGAACCCTTGCAGCGGGTACTGCAGCACTACGACTTCGCGCTGTTCCGGCACGAATGCGCCAGCCTCGATGAAGCGGGGCGCGAGACGTTCATGCGTGCGCTGGTCGACCGCGAGATGCTCCACGATTTCGACCTGGCCCGCGATCTTCCGATCCGTGCGCACATCGTGCAGCACTCGGAAGGCCATCATGATCTCGTGCTCACCATCCATCACATCGCCACCGACGGCTGGTCGACCGGCCTGTTGATGCGCGAACTCGATGCCGCCTACGGCGCATGCATCCGGGGCGGGGCGCATGGCCTGCCGGACCTCCCCATCCAGTACGTCGACTACGCCGTCTGGCAGCGCGCCCGTCTCTCGGGCGCATCCCTGGAACGCCTGCTGGACTACTGGCGCGATCGACTCGACGGCATCCAGACGCTGCACGATCTTCCGCTCGATTTCGAGCGGAAGTCGGTGCAGTCGCACCAGGGGCGTCACCTCGACCAGCGCATCGAGCCCGCCTTGGCCCGGGGGCTGGAGCGCTTGTCTTCATCGCTCGGTGTGACGATGTTCGTCGCGCTGCAGTCGATGTTCGCCCTGCTGATGTCCCGTTGCAGCGGATCGCGCGATGTCGTGATGGGGTCCGCGAACGCGAATCGCATCGAAGGCGCGGTGCAGCCCCTTCTGGGATGCTTCCTCAACAATCTCGTGCTGCGGACCGATCTTTCCCAGCAGGACCTGACGGTCTCGGAGTTCCTGAGGCGCCAGCAGCGCGCCTTCATCGGCGACTTCGAGCACCAGCACGTGCCCTTCGAGCTGCTGGTCGAACAGATCAATCCCGAAAGATCGCTGGCGTTCCATCCGCTGGTGCAGATCATGTTCGGCTACGAGAACAACGATTACTCGGGTGCGAGCGCGGCTGCGCTGCCGTTCGAACGGCATGAGCTCGAATACGAAGTCAGCAAGTTCGACCTGTCGCTTCATGCCTTGCCCGTGGAAGACGGAATCGAGATCAGCTGGGGCTATTCGCTCGACCTGTTCCGTCCCGAGACGATCGCGCGGATGGCGAACAGCTTCGAGACGCTGCTGTCGGCGGTGGTCGCCGATCCTCAGCGCCCGCTGCATGCGCTGCCGCTGGTGGACGAGGACGAACGCGCGGCGCTGGTGGCGCTGTCGGAAGGCCCGGCGCCCGAGCGCGCGGCGGTGCTGTTGCCGGCGCTGTTCCGCGCCAACGCGCAGCAGCGCGGCGATGCGGTGGCGGTGCAGCTGGAGGACGAGGCCCTCGACCACGCCGAACTGGAGTCGCGTTCCAACCGCATCGCGCGTGCGCTCGTCGCCGCCGGCGTGCAGGTCGGCGACCGCGTCGGCGTGTGCCAGGAACGGACCCTGGACATGGTCGCCAGCGTGATCGGCACGATGAAGGCCGGCGCGGTCTACGTGCCGCTGGACCCGGGCTATCCGGACGAACGCTTGGCCTACCTGCTGTCGGATGCGGGCATCAGCCACGTGCTGACCGAAGCCTGGCTGGCGCCGCAGCTGCCGCTGTCGGGCCAGCGTGTGGTGCTGGT
>NZ_JBHTIF010000012.1:0-2007 GCF_042677005.1 Lysobacter brunescens
CGGGCGCCGGGCCTTCCGACAGCGCCACCAGCGCCGCGCGTTCGTCCTCGTCCACCAGCGGCAGCGCATGCAGCGGCCGCTGCGGATCGGCGACCACCGCCGACAGCAGCGTCTCGAAGCTGTTCGCCATCCGCGCGATCGTCTCGGGACGGAACAGGTCGGTGGCGTATCGCCATACCAGACGAATGCCGTCGGCCTGCTCGGCAGCGTAGAGGGTGAGGTCGAAATTGCTTTCGAACCCCAGCTGGCTGTTGCCTGCGACGCCCGAACCGTTCAGATCAATGCGATCAACGTCGTTGTTGTCCACGTTGAGCACGATCTGGAAGATCGGATTGTGGCTGAGGCTGCGTTCGGGATTGAGCTTTTCGGTCAGGAGTTCGAAGGGCAGCTGCTGGCAGTCGAAATCCGCGATGTCCTGCACCTTCGTCCGCGCCAGGAGGGCGTGGAACGAATCTTCCGCCTCGATCGTGCTGCGCAGCACGATGGAGTTGGAGAAGAAGCCGATGAGATTGGCGACCTCGCTCTGTTCGCGGTTGGCTACAGCCGTTCCGAGCACGATGTCGGACGCACCCGAATGCCGCGACAGCCATGTGGCGAATGCCGCATGCATGCCCATGAAGAAGGTCGCGCCATGCTGCCCGCACACGCGCTTGAGCGCTTGCGCGACCCCGGCACCAACGCGATGCCGATAGACATCGCCACGATAGGACTGCTGGTCCGGACGCTCGTGGTCCGTGGACAACTGATGCAGGGTCGGAATGCCGTCGAGGCGCGTCTTCCAGTAGTCGACGAGCTGGTCGAGGTTCTCGCCGGACAGTCGGCCGCGCTGCCACTGGGCGTAATCCCGGTACTGGATCTGCAATGCAGGCAATGCCGCTTCCGCCGTCGCCTTATCCACGCCTTCCGAATAGGCGCGGTACAGGGCGTTGAAATCGCGCATCAGCACGCCGACGGACCAGCCATCGCAGACGATGTGATGCATGTGGATCAGCAGCACGTGCCGCCCTTCGTCCAGCCTGACGAGATGCACGCGCAGCATCACGTCCTTCGACAGGTCGAAACGGCGTGTCTTCGCTTCGCGCCGGACGCGCAGCAGCGCAGCGTCGGCGTCGGCCGGAGCGAGGTGACTGAAGTCGACGTACTCCACGCGGAACCCATGGTCGTGCAGGACTTCCTGGCTTGCGACGCCGTGGTGCTCGCGGATGACGGTACGCAGGATCTGGTGGCGAGAAACGATGCTGCGGAATGCCTGGTCCAGCGCGTTCCGGTCGATCTCGCCGGTGATGCTCAGCGAGGTGCCGGTGATGTAGCTGGCGCTGGCGTTCTCCATCTGATCGAGAAGCCAGAGGCTGTTCTGCGCATGCGACAGCGCGACCGGCCCGTCATGGCCGACCGGCATGATCGGCGACAGCCGCGACGGCGACGCATCCGACGACTCCGCGTCCGACTTCTGCGCATGGATCAGGCGCGCCTGCTCCTCGATGCTCGGCAGCTCGAACAGGCTCTTGAGCGTGAAATCCACCTCGAAACGCTTGCGGATCTGGCTCGCCAGACGCGTCGCCAGCAACGAGTGGCCGCCGCGCTGGAAGAAATTGTCCGTCACGCCGATCTCGTCGCTCTTCAACAACGTCGACCAGATCTCCAGCAACGCCGTCTCCACCTCGTTCGACGGACCCCGGCGCTTCGACGCCGACGCATGTCCACGACGCAGTGCGCCACGATCCACCTTCCCGCTCCGCGTCAGCGGCCATTCCTCCACCACCTCGTAGCCAGAGGGCAGCAGGTAACCCGGCAGACGCTCCGACAACCATGCCTCCACCTCCGACACACCCGTGCCAGACAGGGACACGTACGCGTGCAGGCTCTCGTCCTCCACCTTCACCACCGCGCCGGTCACGCCCGCACAGCTACGCAGCGCGGACTCCACCTCGCCCAGCTCGATCCGGTAGCCGCGCACCTTCACCTGGTGGTCCGCGCGTCCCACGAACACCAGCTGGCCGCCCTCGC
>NZ_JBHTIF010000013.1:0-1978 GCF_042677005.1 Lysobacter brunescens
TCCGCGCGATCCTGGCGATGGCCCTGACCCTGGGCATCGACACGATCGCCGAAGGCATCGAGACCGAGGCCCAGCGCGAGATCCTCGTCGAGCAGGGTTGCCAGTTCGGGCAGGGCTATCTGTTCGGTGCGCCGAGGATGATCGGGCGCGACAGCCACCGCGTGGCCGCCGTGCGTTACGGCACCGGACACCGGCCGCTGCACTGAGCCATCCCTGCCATCGCCAGGCGGCGATGACAGGCAGGACAACACGGGACAGCGACATGGCGCAAACGCAGTACGTGAAAAACCGGATCGCACGCTCTAAGCTGACCACTTGATTCCAAGCGGGGACGACGTGGGCGCAGGGACAGGCGGGACGAACGCGAATCCATCGGCACCGGCCGCCCTCGCCGGCACGGTCGATGCGCTGCGGCGCACCCTGCCCGCCGGAAGCCGTTTCGCCATCGCATGGCGGCATCCCACGCTCGGCCATGGCTGCATCGGCAGCACCGATGCAGACGAGGCACTGCAGGATGCCGCGCGACGCGCGCTGGACGCCCCCGCCCACACGCCGCACGAACCGTCTGTTGGCGCCGACGTGCGCGTGATACGGCTCCGCCAGGACGAAGCCTCCACCGACATCGCGATCGCCCATGCCGTCGGCGACCAGGGCGATGCCGGGGCGGCCGCGCCCGACGCGACCTGGTACGGACTGGTCGCAGACCTGCTCGTTGCCGGCCTGCGGCTGGGCGAGGCCGATGCCCGCGTCCACACGCTGGAGAAATCCAAGCGGCTGCAGCAGGCCCTCTACGAGATCTCCGACCTCGCCGGCTCGAACCTGGAAATGCGCGAGATGCTCGCGCGCATCCACCACGTCGTCGGCGAACTCATGCCGGCGGACAATTTCTTCATCGTCCAGTACAACCCCGGCCAGGACACCCTGCGTTTCCTGTATTTCGCAGACAGCCGCGACCGCTTCGATCCGGATCCCGACGAGGATTTCCCGCTCTCCGAGAGCTTCCTCACCGCGACCCTGCTGCGCCACGGCCGTCCCCTGATCGGTCCGTCGCAGGCGATCATCGCGGAGTTCGGCATTCCCGACGAAGAAATCATCAACGGCCCGCAGAGCGAGGACTGGCTGGGCGTGCCCCTGCTGCGCGACGGCCGGGTCTGCGGCGCGATCGTGGTCCAGGACTACGAACGGCCGAACCGCTACGGCAGCGAGGAACAGGCGCTGCTGGAGTACGTCGGCCAGCACATCCTCACCGCGCTCGACCGCAAGACCGCGCAGGTCGAGCTGGAGCGCCGCGTGCGCGAACGCACCCGCGCACTGGAGCGCGCGAATCTCGAACTGCAGAACGAAGTACTGGAGCGGGAACGCGCCGAGAAGCTGCAGCAGGCGCTGTTCCGCATCACCGAGCTGTCAGTCAGCGCCACCGGCCTCGACGAGTTCTATGCAGCGCTGCACGGGGTGATCGGCGAACTGCTCTACGCCGGCAATTTCTACATCGCCCTCCTCTCGGCCGACGGCGGCACCATCGAATTCGCCTACGTCGCCGACGAATACGACACCCGCCGCACGCGCACGCGACCTCGCGCCAAGGGATTGACCGAATACGTGATCGACACCGGCGAGCCGCTGCTGGCCGACCGTCCGATGATCGACGATCTGGAAGCGCGCGGCCTGGTGCGCAGCATGGGACGCCACGCCCATCGCTGGCTTGGCGTACCGCTGACCCGCGAGGGCAAGGCCATCGGCGTCATCGGCGTGCAGAGCTACACCGCCGGCATCGACTTCACCGACCGCGACCAGGAGCTGCTCACCTTCGTCGCACACCACATCGACGCCGCCCTCGCCCGCAAGCGCGCGCAGGACACCCTCGTCGCTGCGCACGCCGAACTCGAAACCCGCGTCCAGACCCGCACACGCGAACTCGCCGACGCCAACCGCGAGCTGCGCGAGCAGATCGCCGAGCGACTCCGCGCCGAACAGCGAC
>NZ_JBHTIF010000014.1:0-1920 GCF_042677005.1 Lysobacter brunescens
TGGTCGAGGCGCTCAATCCTGCGCGCAGCACGGCGTACAACCCGCTGGTGCAGATCCTGCTGACGGTGCAGCAGGATGCCGGCATCCCGCTGGCGGAAGGCGAGACGCGCTTCATCGGCGGACGCACGGCGAAGTTCGACCTTGCACTCAATGCCTTCGCGTCTCCGGATGGCCTGGTTCTTGCTCTCAACTACTGCAAGGCACTGTTCGGGCAGCGCACGATCGTTGCGTTTGCGGATCAACTGACGACCTTGCTCGATGCGGTGTCCGCGCAGCCCGATCTGCCGATCGCGTCGCTCGATCTGGTCGGCGAGGGCGAACGCGAGTGGCTGCTGGCCCGGGCCGGTGGCGGCGGATGGCCCGGTTCGACCGAGGACGATCGGCTGTACGTGCTCGATGAACGTCTTCAGCTGTCGCCGCTCGGCGTCGAAGGCGAGCTGTGCATCGGCGGTTCGCGTGTCGAACGTGCCGCCCGCTCGGGCGCGTACGATGCGATCGTCCTGTCCACGCTGGACGGCGAACGCGTGGTGCTGCGCACCGGTCGGCGCGTGCGTTACGACCATGCGGGACGGCTGGTCGCTTCTGCGGAATGTTCGCGGCGCTACTGGATTTCGACGCTGGCCGGCCTGCCTGTGCGCCATGGTCTGCCGATGTCGGAAACGCGGTCGCCGGCGACCGATCCTGTCGCGACCCTGGAAGTGCAGGCTGACCGGCTCGACTTCCGCGGCCTGCGGCAACTGGCCTCCCGGCACGATGTGCCACTGTCGGCAGCGCTGCTTGCCGGCTTCTCGATCCTGCTCTCGCGCTATGGCTGCGAACGCGACGTGGTCGTGGGCTTCGCCGATTCGCGTCCTGTTCCGTCCGAGCTGCGGTCGCTCTGCGTTCCGGAAACCGTGCTTCTGCCATTGCGGATCGACTGCGATGCGATGCGTTCGACACACTCGCTTCTGCTGCAGGCCGGACAGGCACTGCTCGATGCGCGGACGCATCGCGACATGTCGCCGGATGCGCTGGCGACCTTGTGCGATCCGCCACGGTCGCCGGGCGATGGCGCGCTGTTCCAGATCGCGCTGGCCTTCGGCGAAGGTGCATGGCCCGATCAGATTTCGATGACCGGCCTGGACCTCGGTCTGCAGGCCTGTCTCACCGCTGATGCGATGCGGTTGCGCTTCGTGTTCCGGGAGTCGAGCTTCGCTCCTGCGCTGATGCGCAGGATGGCCGACGATCTTGTCGCGATCATCGACCAGCTTGTACGCGATGCCTGTGGGGCGTTGCGCGATTTCGCCCTGATGCATGTTTTACCGTCCCGGGCGCCGCAGATCGAACAGGTCAGCGTGGTCGATCCGCAGTCCATTGCCGAGGACGCCTGCCTGCACGAGCTGTTCGAACAGCAGGCGGCACGCACCCCGGATCGGATCGCGCTGCGCCACGGCCAAGCCGTTCTCACCTATGCGCAGCTCGACGCCCGCGCCAACCGCATCGCCGCCGCCCTGCGTGCGCGTGGCGCCGGGCCGGGCACCCTCGTCGGCGTCTGCCTGCCGCGCGGCATCGATCTTGTCGTCGCGATCCTCGCCATCCTCAAGAGCGGTGCGGCCTATGTCCCGATGGATCCGGACTACCCGGTCGAACGCCTGCGCTACATCGCCACCGATGCCGCCCTCGACTGCGTGCTCGGTGCCCCGGCGACCCGCCACTGCGTCGATGGACTGCCGCTCGAACTGATCGATGTCACCGACCTCGCACGGTTCGAGGCCCAGCCCGACAGCAGTGTCGCGGTCTCGATGGACAACGCCGCGCTGGCCTACCTGATCTACACCTCGGGCACCACCGGCCAGCCCAAGGGCGTGATGATCGAGCACCGCAACGCGGTCGCGTTCCTGGCCTGGGCCCATCGCGTCTACACGCGGGAGCACCTGGCGG
>NZ_JBHTIF010000015.1:0-1611 GCF_042677005.1 Lysobacter brunescens
GCGAGGGCGAACGCGAGTGGCTGCTGGCCCGGGCCGGTGGCGGCGGATGGCCCGGTTCGACCGAGGACGATCGGCTGTACGTGCTCGATGAACGTCTGCAGCTGTCGCCGCTCGGCGTCGAAGGCGAGCTGTACATCGGCGGTCCGCGTGTCGAGCGTGCCGCCCGCTCGGGCGCGTACGAGGCGATCGTCCTGTCCACGCTGGACGGGGGATGCGCGGTGCTGCGCACCGGTCGGCGCGTACGTTACGACCATGCGGGACGACTCGTGCCTGCGCGGGATGGATCCGTGCGGTACTGGCGATCGAGGCTTGCAGGATTGCCGTTGCGCCATGGCTTGCCGTCCATCGAGACTTCGGCAGTTGCGAGCGAGGCCTTCGCCACGCTCCCCGTGCGTTGCTCGTCGTCGGACGTCGCCAACCTGAAGGCTCTGGCTGCGCGGCACGGCATGACCTTGCCGATGCTGCTGCATGGCGGCTTCGCGATCCTGCTCTCGCGCTACGGCTGCGAGCGCGACGTGGTCGTCGGTGCCTTCGCCGACATGCGTTGTCCGGCAGAGCTGCATGCACTGTGCGCGTCTGCGCATATTCCCAGCGTGCTGCGCATCGATTGCGAGGCCACGCAATCGATCGGCGATTTCCTGCGGCAGGTCCGCGATGCGATTTCCGGTGCGCAGATCCATCGCGACATGCCGCTGGATCAGCTGGCCGGCTTGCTGGATCCACCGCGAAGCCCGAACACGGCTTCGCTGTTCCAGCTGGCGTTCTCCGTCGGAACGGAAGACTGGCCCGCGCCAGGCGCCATGGCGGGTGTGGAGCTCGGGCTTCAGGCGCGCTGCCTGGCCGACGACGTGCATCTGCGCCTGGCCTTCCGCGAGACATGCTTTGCGCAGGGACTCATCGCCAGGATGGCGGACGACCTCGGTTCGATTCTCGTGCAGCTTGGCCGAGATGCATGCGCGTCACTGGCGGGGATCGAATTGACGTGTCATGCCCCCGATACGATGGCGCAGATCGAACAGGTCAGCGTGGCCGATCCGCAGTCCATTGCCGAGGACGCCTGCCTGCACGAGCTGTTCGAACAGCAGGCGGCACGCACCCCGGATCGGATCGCGCTGCGCCATGGCCAAGCCGTTCTCACCTATGCGCAGCTCGACGCCCGCGCCAACCGCATCGCCGCCGCCCTCCGTGCGCGTGGTGCCAGGCCGGGCACCCTCGTCGGCGTCTGCCTGCCGCGCGGCATCGATCTGGTCGTCGCCATCCTCGCCATCCTCAAGAGCGGTGCGGCCTATGTCCCGATGGATCCAGACTACCCGGTCGAACGCCTGCGCTACATCGCCACCGATGCCGCCCTCGACTGCGTGCTCGGCGCCCCGGCGACCCGCCACTGCGTCGATGGACTGCCGCTCGAACTGATCGATGTCACCGACCTCGCACGGTTCGAGGCCCAGCCCGACAGCGGTGTCGCGGTCGCGATGGACAACGCCGCGCTGGCCTACCTGATCTACACCTCGGGTACCACCGGCCAGCCCAAGGGCGTGATGATCGAGCACCGCAACGCGGTCGCGTTCCTGGCCTGGGCCCATCGCGTCTACACGCGGGAGCACCTGGCGG
>NZ_JBHTIF010000016.1:0-1293 GCF_042677005.1 Lysobacter brunescens
GCGAGGGCGGCCAGCTGGTGTTCGTGGGACGCGCGGACCACCAGGTGAAGGTGCGCGGCTACCGGATCGAGCTGGGCGAGGTGGAGTCCGCGCTGCGCGGCTGCGAGGGCGTGACCGGCGCGGTGGTGAAGGTGGAGGACGAGAGCCTGCATGCGTACGTGTCGCTGTCGGGCACAAGTGTGTCTGAGGTGGAGGCGTGGTTGTCGGATCGCCTGCCGGGTTACCTGCTGCCCTCGGGCTACGAGGTGGTGGAGGAGTGGCCGCTGACGCGGAGCGGGAAGGTGGATCGTGGCGCACTGCGTCGTGGACATGCGGCGGCGGCGAAGCGCCGGGGTCCGTCGAACGAGGTGGAGACGGCGCTGCTGGAGATCTGGTCGACGTTGTTGAAGAGCGATGAGATCGGCGTGACGGACAATTTCTTCCAGCGCGGGGGTCACTCGTTGCTGGCGACGCGTCTGGCGAGCCAGATCCGCAAGCGTTTCGAGGTGGATTTCACGCTCAAGAGCCTGTTCGAGCTGCCGAGCATCGAGGAGCAGGCGCGCCTGATCCATGCGCAGAAGTCGGACTCGGAGTCGTCCGATGTGTCGTCGTCGTCGCGGCTGTCGCCGATCATGCCGGTCGGCCATGACGGGCCGGTCGGATTGTCCTTCGCGCAGAATCGCCTCTGGATACTGTCCGAGCTGGAGAATTTCAGCTCTGCCTACAACTCTTCGATCGCCATCACCATCGATGGCGAACTGGACGTGCGTGCGCTGGAGCGTGCGCTGTCGGGCCTGATCGATCGCCATGCGGTGCTGCGCACGGTGGTGCGGATGCACGACGGCGAGCCGATGCAGGAGGTCCTGCCCGAGCCGGTATTCGCGCTGGACGTCAACGATGTCGCTGTGCTCGCGCCGGAGGCCCAGGACGAGGCCATCGCCGCGTTGGCACGCGACAGCGCGGCCCGGCCGTTCGACCTGGGTCGCGATCTGATGCTGCGTGCCTGCCTGGTCCGTCGTGCCGAACGCGCGCACGTGCTGGTACTGACCCTGCACCACATCGCCTGCGATGGCTGGTCGATGGCCGTGCTCACCCGCGAACTCAACGCCCTGTACCGCGCCTGCGCGGTCGGTGCCGCGGACAGCCGGCCGGCCTTGCCGGTGCAGTATCGCGACTATGCGCACTGGCAGCGTCAGTGGCTGCAGGGCGAGGTGCTTGAAGCGGCACGCGGCTACTGGCTGTCGCGCCTGGACGGCATGCCGCAGGTGCACCAGCTGCCGCTGGACAGGCCGCGTCCCGCGCAGCCGAGCTATC
>NZ_JBHTIF010000017.1:0-1096 GCF_042677005.1 Lysobacter brunescens
CGCCCACGGGCACGGCGCCGGCCTCGTTCGCGCAGAAGCAGCTGTGGTACATCGAACAGGTGGCGCCGACGCATGGCAGCTACAACATCTTCGATGCCCGGCGTTTCGACCGAGCCCTGGACCTGGACGCGGTCGAACGCGCCGTCGCGGCGGTGATCGAGCGGCACGGTGCGCTGCGGACGATGTTCGAGCTGAAGGACGACGAACTGTTCCAGACGGTGCGCGAGGACGTCGCGTTCCGCCTGGGCGTGCTCGATGCCGGTGCGCTGGACGGGGACGCACGCAAGGCGTGGATGGACCAGGCGACACGCGCCTGCGCGTCGCACGCCTTCGACCTGTCGTCGGGCCTGCTGCTGCGCATGGATGCGGTGGCGCGCCCGCAGGAGACGGTGCTGCTGCTGTGCATCCACCACATCGCGGCCGACGGATGGTCGATCGATGTGTTCTGGCGTGATTTCGAGTCCGAGTACGCCGCGATCGTCGAGGGGGCTTCACGGCGCAGCGCGGCCGATCCGCTGCAGTACATCGACTACGCGGTATGGCAGCGTCGGCAGCTCGACGGTGGTGCGTGGGACGCTTCGGTCGGCTACTGGAAGACGCGGCTGCAGGGCATGCCGGAACTGCATGGTCTGCCGACGGATCATCCGCGTCCGGAGCTGCAGAGCTTCGAGGGCGAGACGTATGCGTGGCGCTTGCCGGAGTCGCTGCGCTCGCGGATCGTGGCGCTGGGTGCGCGTGGCAACGTATCGATGTTCATGCTGATCCACGCGGCGTTCTCGGTGCTGTTGGCGCGTCGGGCGGGGAGCGAGGATGTGGTGGTCGGGACGCCTGCGGCGAACCGCGACCGTGCGGACACGAGCGATGCGATCGGTTTCCTGGCGAACGTGGTGATGCTGCGGACGCGCGTGGCGCCGGGGATGTCGTTCCTGTCGCTGCTGGAGGCGGTGAAGACGGCGGTGATGGAGGCGCAGGAACACCAGGAGATTCCGTTCCAGTACCTGGTCGAGGCGCTCAATCCTGCGCGCAGCACGGCGTACAACCCGCTGGTGCAGATCCTGCTGACGGTGCAGCAGGATGCCGGCATCCCGCTGGCGGA
>NZ_JBHTIF010000018.1:0-1042 GCF_042677005.1 Lysobacter brunescens
CGGTGCCGACGCATGCCAGCGTGGCGTATCTGTTCTACACGTCGGGTTCGACCGGCCAGCCCAAGGGGGTGATGGTCAGCCACGGCAACGTGCTGCATTACCTGGACTCGGCGCAGGCGCTGTACGGGATCTCGGCGGACGACCGCGTGCTGCAGTTCTCGTCGCCGTCGTTCGACATCTACATCGAGGAGCTGTCGATCTCGCTGCTGTGCGGTGCGACGCTGGTGATCCGCGACCGCGCGGCGCAGGCCACGCGCAACTTCTGGGAAGAGCTGCAGGCGCTGGAGATCACGATCGCCTCGCTGCCCACCGCCTACTGGCACCTGCTGTGTTCCGATCTGTCGGCGCTGGACACAACGTCCCTGCGAATGCTCGTGGTGGGCGGCGAGAAGATGTCGCTGGACATGCTGGCCCTGTGGCAGCGGACGCTGGCGCTCGAAGGCATCCGGCTGTTCAATACCTATGGTCCGACCGAGACCACGGTCGTCGCCACCGCCAGCGACGCGGGCGCGCATGCGCCCGGGCGCGGCGAGATTCCCATCGGCAGGCCGTTGCGCCATTGCGCCTGCGCCATCCTCGATGCCGCCGGCGAGCCGGTGCCGCCCGGCGCGGTCGGCGAACTGGTCATCGCCGGCCCCATGGTCGCCCTGGGCTACCACGGCAAGCCCGGGCAGACCGCCGACGCCTTCGTCGACATCGTCGATGCCAGCGGCCTGCGCCATCGTGCCTACCGCACCGGCGACATGGCCCGGCTCGGCAGTGACGGCCAACTGCTGTACATGGGCCGGCGCGACGACCAGATCAAGATCTCCGGCTTCCGCATCACCACCGGCGAGATCGAGCGGCAGATGATGACGGTGCCGGGCGTGACCATGGCGGCGGTGCTCTACGCGGAGCCGCGGCCGGGCGAGCAGTCCGGTCGCCTGCTCGCGGCGCTGGCCAGCGATGACGACGCCGACGCGGTGATCGATCGCGTGCACCAGCACCTGAAGGCGATGCTGCCGTACTACATGTGGCCGTCGGCCTACACCGTGGTCGCGGC
>NZ_JBHTIF010000019.1:0-1031 GCF_042677005.1 Lysobacter brunescens
GTCGGCCAGATAATCACGCCAGAACTCCCAGCCGACGAACTCGTCGCCACGCCGGCACGTCGCGTGCTGCCAGCGGGCGTAGTCGTGGTACTGCATCTGCAGCGGCGCAAGCGACACTGCCCGGCCCTCGCGAAGACCGTTGTACAACTGGTTGAGCTCGCGGATGAACACCGACAGCGACCAGCCGTCCGAGGCGATGTGATGCATGTGGATCATTAGCCGCATCTCGTCTTCGGCGTACGCGACCAGGCCCGCGCGGATCATCAGGTCGCTGGCGAGATCGAACGGGCGCGATGCGTACTCGGCGCTGATGCGCTGCCACTGCGTCTCCCTGTCCGCGGCATCGCCGTCGACGTCGAAGCGGTCGAGGACGAGACGGGCGTCGGTGCGCACTGTCTGGAAGGGTTCGCCGTTGCGCTGACCGTAGACGGTGCGCAGGACCGCGTGGCGCGACACAATGAGGTCGAGCGCCTGTTCGAGCGCGGCCACGTCCAGGTGGCCGCGCACCGAGAAGTTGCCGCCGACGTTGTAGAGCCCGCTGGCGTCGAGCTGGTTCAGGAACCACAGCCGCTTCTGCGCGAACGACAGCGGCATCTCCGCTTCCGCAGGCTTCGACTCGATCTTGTCGGTTTCCACCACGATCGCTTGCGAGAGCGCATCGATCCTGGCGATGAGTTCGCGGATGGTGGGATGCTTGAACAGATCGACCATCGACAGCCGGCAGCCGAACTGCCTGTTGATCGCGTTCACCACCTGCAGCGCCAGCAGCGACTTGCCGCCAAGCGCGAAGAAGTTGTCGTCCAGACCCACGCGGCTCGCCTTCAGCAGGCGCATCCACAGCGCCGCCACCCACTGCGCCTGCGGCGACAAGACCTCCTCCGCCGAAGACGCCGACGATTGCCCCACCCCACGATGCCGCCATTCGTCCAGATAGCGCGCACGCAGCGCCTTCCGGTCGATCTTGCCGTTCGCGCTCAGCGGCATCGCCTCCACCGCGATCCACTCCTGCGGCAGCATGAAACCCGGCAGGC
>NZ_JBHTIF010000020.1:0-1030 GCF_042677005.1 Lysobacter brunescens
TGCTGGGCGTGCTGAAGGCGGGCGCGGGGTATCTGCCGCTGGACCCGGGCTATCCTGCGGAGCGGCTGCGTTACATGGTGGCCGACAGCGGCACGCGCTGGCTGGTGGGCGACCGGATGTCGCTGTCGGGTTGGTCGAACACGGGCGCACGCAGTGTGGTGCTGGAGGATCTGGTCGCGGATGCAGGCGAGGGCACGGAATCGGCTTCGTCTGCTCCTGATGTCGCGCCTGGCGCGGACGACATCGCCTACATGATCTACACCTCGGGTTCGACCGGGCGCCCCAAGGGCGTGCAGGTGGCCCATGGCGCGGTCGCGCACTTCCTCGACGGCACCCATGAAGCTCTGGAGATGCGCCCGGGCGAGACGTACCGCTGCCTTGCGGTCGCCCCGATCTCGTTCGACATCTCGGTGCTCGAGCTGTTCCTGCCGCTGTGCCATGGCGGCACGGTGGTGCTCGCCGATCGCGAGACGATCCGCGATGGTGCGGCATTGTCGGCACTGCTTCCGCAGCACGACATCAATGTGCTGCAGGCCACCCCCGTGACCTGGAAATTGCTGCGCGAGACGGGCTGGACCGGACAGGCGGGCCTGCGTGTGATCGTCGGCGGCGAGTACGTTCCCGATGCGCTCGGCCACTGGCTCGCCAGCGTTGGCCGCATCGCATGGAACGGCTATGGCCCGACCGAGGCGACGGTCTATACGCATCTCAAGCCTTTCGCGAGGGACGGCCGCGTGCTTTGCGAGACAGTGTCCGATCTTGGCGGACGGCTGCGGCACGTGCAGCAGCGCGTGGTCGACCGCGATGGCGAACTCGCCCCGATCGGCGGCGTCGGCGAGCTGTGGATCGGCGGTCCGGCGCTCGCACTCGGCTACTGGCAGCGCGAGGCGCTGACCGACGAGAAGTTCGTCGAACGCGACCTGCTCGGCGGCGTGCAGCGCTGGTACCGCACCGGCGACTGGGTGCAGCAGCGCCACGATGGCGAACTGCGCTACCTCGGCCGCATCGACCACCAGGTCAAGCTGCGCGG
>NZ_JBHTIF010000021.1:0-1030 GCF_042677005.1 Lysobacter brunescens
TGCTGGGCGTGCTGAAGGCGGGCGCGGGGTATCTGCCGCTGGACCCGGGCTATCCTGCGGAGCGGCTGCGTTACATGGTGGCCGACAGCGGCACGCGTTGGCTGGTGGGCGACCGGATGTCGCTGTCGGGCTGGTCGAACACGGGCGCACGCAGTGTGGTGCTGGAGGATCTGGTCGCGGATGCAGGCGAGGGCACGGGATCGGCTTTGTCTGCTCCTGATTTCGCGCCTGGCGCGGACGACATCGCCTACATGATCTACACCTCGGGTTCGACCGGGCGTCCCAAGGGCGTGCTGATCGATCATCGTGCGCTGGCGCGTTTCCTCGAAGGCGCGCATGCCGCGCTGCAGATGCAGGCGGACGAAACCTATCGCTGGCTGGCGGTGACGCCGGTCTCGTTCGACATCTCGGTGCTCGAGCTGTTCCTGCCGCTGTGCCATGGCGGCACGGTGGTGCTGGCCGATCGCGAGACCAGCCAGGATGGTGTCGCGCTCGCATCGCTGATGGCCGGCACGCAGGCCAATGTGCTGCAGGCCACGCCGATGACGTGGAAGCTGCTGCGCGAAACCGGCTGGACCGGGCAGGCGGGCCTGCGCGTGCTCGTCGGCGGAGAATATGTGTCGGATACGCTCGGCGAATGGCTCGCCGGTGCGGGGCAGGGCGCGTGGAACTGCTATGGTCCGACCGAAGCGACGGTGTGGACGCATATGAAGCCGTTCGCCCGAGCTGGGCGCCTGTGCGTCGAGTCTGTTTCGGACCTCGGCGGGCGCCTGTGTCATGCGGATCAGCGCGTGGTCGACCTGGACGGCGAGCTCGCGCCGATCGGCGGCGTCGGTGAACTGTGGCTGGGCGGCGCGCAACTCGCCCGCGGCTACTGGCAGCGCGAGGCGCTGACCGACGAGAAGTTCGTCGAACGCGACCTGCTCGGCGGCATGCAGCGCTGGTACCGCACCGGCGACTGGGTGCAGCAGCGCCACGATGGCGAACTGCGCTACCTCGGCCGCATCGACCACCAGGTCAAGCTGCGCGG
>NZ_JBHTIF010000022.1:0-1022 GCF_042677005.1 Lysobacter brunescens
ACCACCGGCCAGCCCAAGGGCGTGATGATCGAGCACCGCAACGCGGTCGCGTTCCTGGCCTGGGCCCATCGCGTCTACACGCGGGAGCACCTGGCGGTCGTGCTCGCCGCGACCTCGATGTGCTTCGACCTGTCGGTGTTCGAGATGTTCGCGCCGCTGACCTGCGGCGGCACCTGCCTGCTGGTCGACCATATCCTGGCCCTGCAAGAGCCGGAGTCCTGCGTCCAGGGCGTCACGCTGGTCAACACGGTGCCGTCGGCGATCATGCAGCTGCTCGAACACGGCCCGCTGCCGCCTTCGGTGCGCGTGGTCAACCTGGCCGGCGAGGCCCTGCTGGGACACGTGGTGGAGCGCGTGCATGCGCAGCCCGGGATCGAAGCGGTCTACAACCTCTACGGTCCATCCGAAGACACAACGTATTCGACGGTCTCGCGGTGCGTGCGTGAGTCGGGTGCGGTGCCGGACATCGGCGTGCCGACCCGCGGCTGCGAGGTCCGCATCGTCGATCGCCAGGGGCTGCCCGTGCCGCAGGGCGTGGCGGGTGAACTGTGGATCGGCGGTACCGGCCTGTCGCGCGGGTACTGGAACCGTCCCGAGCTGACCGCGGAGAAATTCGTCGACGGCGCGAGCCTCGGGCTGCCGGTCGCGCGGATGTACCGCACGGGCGATCTGGTCCGCTGGAACGAGAAGGGCCGGCTCGAGTTCATCGGTCGCATCGACCAGCAGGTCAAGCTCAACGGGTTCCGGATCGAGCTGGGCGAGATCGAAACGGCGCTGTCGGCCAGCGGCGAAGTCAGGAGCAGCGGCGTGCTGAAGATCGACGAGGCGGGGCCGCAGCGCCTGGTCGCGTTCGTCGAGTATCTGGCCGATGGAGAGGATGCGCCGGCCGAACGGGAACGTCGCGCGAAGGCCCACCTGCGCGAATGCCTGCCGGGTTTCATGCTGCCGCAGGAGTGGATCGCGGTGGAGGCGATGCCGCTGAGCGCGAACGGCAAGATCGACCGGAAGGCGCTGCGTGCGCG
>NZ_JBHTIF010000023.1:0-942 GCF_042677005.1 Lysobacter brunescens
CCGCCCTCGACCAGCGCCGGCCGATCGGGATGGCTGCGCACGATACGCGCGAAGGCATCGCCCAGGTGCGCCGGCAGGCTCGCAGCCACGTCCGGCAGCGCGGCGAAGTCGAGCAGCTCGCGGCGCACCGCTGGCGAGAGCAGCGACAGCTCGCGCATCGGCCGCCCGGGCGCTTCGACGATCGAGGCCAGCAGCGTCTGGAAGGCTTCGCCCATCCGGCGTACGCTCTCCTCACGGAACAGGTCGGTCGCGTACCGCCAGATCAGTTCGATCCCGTCTTTGCCCTCGATGGCGTCGAGCGAAAGATCGAACTTGCTCGTGCCGCTGTCCTGTTTCAGACGGGTGAACTGCGCGCCGTCGAGCGCGAACGAGGTGCGTTCCTGGTTGTGCAGCGCGAACATGATCTGGAACAGCGGATTGTGCTGCAGGCTGCGATTGGGCTTGAGCGCCTCGACCAGATACTCGAAGGGCACGTGCTGGTGCTGGTAGGCATCCAGCAGTTCGCCTCGGCACTGCTGCAGGAATCCCTCGAACGAGCGATCCCCGTCCACTCGCGCACGCAGCACCAGGGTGTTGACGAAGCAGCCGATCAGCGACTCCACCTCGTGACCATCCCGGCCCGCGATCGGCGTGCCGATCACGATGTCCGCCTCGCCGCTGCAGCGCGACAGCAGCAGGCTGAATGCGGCGTGCAGCGTGATGAACAGCGTCGCGCCCTGCGCCTGCCCCAGCGCGGACAGCCGCTTTGCGATCGGTCCCGGCACATGGGTGTGGACCACCGCGCCCCGGTGCGTCTGCTCCGCCGGACGCGGCGCGTCCAACGGCAGCGCATGCACTTCCGGCAGGTCGGCCAGATAATCACGCCAGAACTCCCAGCCGACGAACTCGTCGCCACGCCGGCACGTCGCGTGCTGCCAGCGGGCGTAGTCGTGGTACTGCATC
>NZ_JBHTIF010000024.1:0-845 GCF_042677005.1 Lysobacter brunescens
TACGCCAGTCCGGTGACGGCCGAGACGGTGGCGTACATGATCTACACGTCCGGTTCGACGGGCCAGCCCAAGGGCGTGTGCGTGCCGCACGGCGCGCTGGCGGCGAAGTTGCCGGCGCTGGCGCAGCACTACGGGCTGGAATCGAGCGATCGCGGCCTGCTGTTCGCGTCGATGAGCTTCGATGCGTCGCTGAGCCAGCTGCTGGTGCCGCTGTCGGTGGGCGGGAGCGTGTCGCTGCGTCCGGATGGCGTGACCGAGCCGTCGGCGCTGCTGTCGTACGTGTCGTCGCAGGGTGTGACGTGGATGCACGTGGTGCCCGCGTACCTGCGTCAGCTGCTGGAAGTGCCGGGCTGGTCGGGGACATCGCTGCGTCGCGTGACCAGCGGCGGCGACGTGCTGGACGCGGGCCTGCGGTCGGCGTGGTTCACGCCCGAGCGTGCGGGGATCGAGCTGCACAACTCGTACGGTCCGACGGAAGCGGCGATCACCAGCAGCGTGTACCGGCTGCGCGGCGACGAGGCGGAAGTGGGCATCGGCCGTCCGCTGTCGAACGTGCGGTACTGGGTGCTGGACGAGCGAGGCGGCCTGTTGCCGCGCGGTGCGGTGGGCGAGCTGTGCATCGGCGGTCCGTGCCTTGCGACGGGTTACTGGGGCCGTGAGGCGCAGACGTCGGAGCGGTTCGTGACGCTGGAGGTGCGGCCGGGCCATCGCGAGCGCGTGTACCGGACGGGAGACCGCGTGCGCTGGAGCGAGGGCGGCCAGCTGGTGTTCGTGGGACGCGCGGACCACCAGGTGAAGGTGCGCGGCTACCGGATCGAGCTGGGCGAGGTGGAGTCCGCGCTGCG
>NZ_JBHTIF010000025.1:0-761 GCF_042677005.1 Lysobacter brunescens
TTCGCCGAGCTGCTGGAGGCGTCGCGTCGCGACCTGCTGGCGGACTTCGCGCACCAGCACATGCCGTTCGAGCTGCTGGTGGAAGCGATCAATCCGGTGCGCCAGCTGAGCTACAACCCGCTGTTCCAGATCATGCTGCTGTGGCAGAACAACGAGCGCGCGGAGCTGTCGCTGGGCGAGGGCCTGCGTTTCGGCGAGTACGCGCTGGATCGAGCGGTGAGCAAGTTCGACCTGACGCTGACGGTGAACGAGGACGCGGACGGGCTGTCGTTGTACTGGCGCTATGCGACGGACCTGTTCACGGAGACGAGCGTGCGAGGTTGGGCACGGAGTTTCGAATGCCTGCTGGAAGCGGCGGTGGCGGAGCCGCAGTCGCGGCTGGGCCGGTTGCCTGTGCTGGGCGATGCGGAGCGTGCGCAGGTGCTGGGATGGCATGCGCCGGTTGCGGAGCAGCAGTCGCTGGAGAGCCTGCCGAGGCGGATCGAGCGGCAGGCGGCGTCGACGCCGGATGCCGTGGCGCTGGTGAGCGGGGATCGTCGCTGGTCGTATGCGGCGTTGAACGCGCGTGCGGAGCAGGTGGCGTCGCGTCTGCGTGCCGAGGGCGTGTCGCGAGGCGCGATGGTGGGCGTGTGCTGCGAGCGTCACGGCGACCTTGTAGCGGCGCTGCTGGGCGTGCTGAAGGCGGGCGCGGGGTATCTGCCGCTGGACCCGGGCTATCCTGCGGAGCGGCTGCGTTACATGGTGGCCGACAGCGGCACGCG
>NZ_JBHTIF010000026.1:0-689 GCF_042677005.1 Lysobacter brunescens
CCCTGCTCGACGAGGATCTCGCGCTGGGCCTCGGTCTCGATGCCTTCGGCGATCGTGTCGATGCCCAGGGTCAGGGCCATCGCCAGGATCGCGCGGACCAGCGCCAGGCTCTCGGTCCGGGTCTCGCCCTCCAGTCCCGAGACGAAGCTGCGGTCGATCTTCAGGCCCTGGATCGGGAAGCGGTGCAGGTACGACAGCGCGGAGAAGCCGGTGCCGAAGTCGTCGAGCAGGGCCTCGATGCCGTGGCCGCGCAGGTCGCGCAGCACCTTGAGGGCCCGGCTCGCGTCCTCGATCAGCGCCACCTCGGTGATCTCGATGCGCAGCCGGCGCGGGTCCTGACCGGCCTCGTCGAGCATGCGCAGCAGGCGATCGGAGAAGTTGTCGGACAGGAAATGCCGTGGCGACACGTTGATCGAGACGTAATCCTTCGGGTACTCGCCCATCGATGCGACGACGTGGCCGTACATCAGCCAGTCGACCTGTTCGATCAGCGCGCTGTCCTCGCCGACGCCGATGAATTCTGCGGGCGTGAGCAGGCCGCGCTGCTCGTGGTTCCAGCGCACCAAAGCTTCGTAGCCGACCTGCTGGCGGTCGGCGAGCCGCAGGATCGGCTGGAAATGCGGCTCGAAGGCGTCGTGCATGATCGCGCGGCGCAGGTCGGCTTCCAGATCGAGCAGGCGCATGGCCTC
>NZ_JBHTIF010000027.1:0-621 GCF_042677005.1 Lysobacter brunescens
CGTAGGCGGTGGTCGTGGTCAGGTTGAGCTTGCCCGCACCCGGATCCTCGATCCGCTGCAGCATGCGACCCGCCGCGTCGTAGCGGTACTCCACGCGGCGTCCGCTGGCGTCCACCGTCGCCGCGAGCAGGCCGCGGGTGTCGTACTCGTTGTTCGTGATCTTGCCCAGCGCGTCGGTCACGCTGGTGACGTTGCCGTCCTTGTCGTAGGCCGTGGTCGTGGTCGCCGTGCCGCCACCGGGCAGCGCCTGGCTCACCATCACGGTCTCGCCATGGCGGTTGCGCGTGGTGGTGACCGACACGCCCTCTTGCGAGGTCACCGTCATCGAGCGGCTGGTGTCGTTGTAGGCGTAGGTCGTGACATTGCCCAGCGCATCGGTCTGGGTGACGATCCGGCCGTAGGCGTCGTAGGACAGGCTGCTGGCCTCGACCCGGCCGCTGACCGTGGCCGATTGGCTGATCACCCGACCCAGGCGGTCGTAGCCGATGCTCGTGGTGGTGCCGCGCGCGTCGGTGCGCGTGAGCGCGCGACCGAAGGCGTCGTAGGTCGTCGAGGTGCTGCGGCTGAGGCCGCCGCCGCTCTGGGTCATGCCGGTCGACTGACCTCGGGCGTCGTAGGTCC
>NZ_JBHTIF010000028.1:0-621 GCF_042677005.1 Lysobacter brunescens
CGTAGGCGGTGGTCGTGGTCAGGTTGAGCTTGCCCGCACCCGGATCCTCGATCCGCTGCAGCATGCGACCCGCCGCGTCGTAGCGGTACTCCACGCGACGTCCGCTGGCATCCACCGTCGCCGCGAGCAGGCCACGGGTGTCGTACTCGTTGTTCGTGATCTTGCCCAGCGCGTCGGTCACGCTGGTGACGTTGCCGTCCTTGTCATAGGCCGTGGTCGTGGTCGACGTGCCGCCGCCCGGCAGCGCCTGGCTCACCGTCACCGTCTCGCCATGGCGATTGCGCGTGGTGGTGATCGACACGCCCTCTTGCGAGGTCACCGTCATTGAGCGGCTGGTGTCGTCGTAGGCGTAGGTCGTGACATTGCCCAGCGCATCGGTCTGGGTGAGGATCCGGCCGTAGGCGTCGTAGGACAGGCTGCTGGCCTCGACCCGGCCGCTGACCGTGGTCGACTGGCTGATCACCCGACCCAGGCGGTCGTAGCCGATGCTCGTGGTGGTGCCGCGTGCGTCGGTGCGCGTGATGGCGCGACCGAAGGCGTCGTAGGTCGTCGAGGTGCTGCGGCTGAGGCCGCCGCCGCTCTGGGTCATGCCGGTCGACTGACCTCGGGCGTCGTAGGTCC
>NZ_JBHTIF010000029.1:0-595 GCF_042677005.1 Lysobacter brunescens
TGACGCTGGATCCGCTGACGGGCGCGGTGAATGTCGCGCCTGGCACGCCTGCGGGCACGTACGTGGTGACGTACGAGATCTGCGACGTGATCAATGGTCCGGGCGTGAACTGCGATACGGCGACGGCGACGGTGACGGTGGCAGCGGCGCCGATCGTGGCGAACCCGGACAGCGGCACGGTGGCGAACGGCGCCACTGGCGGCGTTGCGGTGCCGAACGTGCTGGTGAACGACACGCTCAACGGTGCGCCTGCGACGCTGGCGACAGTGGTGCTGACGCAGACGGCGACGACGAACCCGAACGTGACGCTGAACCCTGCGACGGGCGCGGTGAACGTGGCGCCTGGCACGCCAGCGGGCACGTACACGGTGACGTACCAGATCTGCGAGCAGCTCAACCCCGGCAACTGCAGCACGACGACGGTGACGGTGACGGTGGGAGCTGCGCCGATCGACGCGGTGGACGACGACTACACGGGCACGCCGGTGAACGGCGGCTCGGGCGGCAACCTGCCGAGCGTGCTGGGCAACGACACGCTGAATGGCGGTGCGGTGACGGTGGGCGTGGGCGGCAACGTGACGCTGACCCCGGGTGC
>NZ_JBHTIF010000030.1:0-554 GCF_042677005.1 Lysobacter brunescens
GTCGGCCAGATAATCGCGCCAGAACTCCCAGCCGACGAACTCGTCGCCACGCCGGCACGTCGCGTGCTGCCAGCGGGCGTAGTCGTGGTACTGCATCGGCAGCGGCGCAAGCGACACTGCCCGGCCCTCGCGCAAACCGTTGTACAACTGGTTGAGCTCGCGGATGAACACCGACAGCGACCAGCCGTCCGAGGCGATGTGATGCATGTGGATCATCAGCCGCATCTCGTCCTCGGCGTACGCGACCAGACCCGCGCGGATCATCAGGTCGCTGGCGAGATCGAACGGGCGCGATGCGTACTCGGCGCTGATGCGCTGCCACTGCGCCTCCCTGTCAGCGGAATCGCCGTCGACGTCGAAGCGGTCGAGGACGAGACGGGCGTCGGTGCGCACCGTCTGGAAGGGTTCGCCGTTGCGCTGACCGTAGACGGTGCGCAGGACCGCGTGGCGCGACACGATGAGGTCGAGCGCCTGTTCGAGCGCGGCCACGTCCAGGTGGCCGCGCACCGAGAAGTTGCCGCCGACGTTGTAGAGCCCGCTGGCGTCGAGCTGGT
>NZ_JBHTIF010000031.1:0-547 GCF_042677005.1 Lysobacter brunescens
GCATCGAAGATGTTGTAGCTGCCATGCGTCGGCGCCACCTGTTCGATGTACCACAGCTGCTTCTGCGCGAACGAGGCCGGCGCCGTGCCCGTGGGCGCGGTCCCGCGCAAGATCGCGTCCTCGCCCGCCGGCGCCATCGCCTCGATCCGCTCCGCGAACTCCGACAGCAGCGGCGACTCGAAGACCTGGCGAACACCGAACTGCCGGCCGAAGACACGGCGGATGTCGCTGAGCAGGCGCACCGCCAGCAGCGAGTGGCCGCCGATCTCGAAGAAGCTGGTGTTGCGCCCGATCGAGGCCGGGTCGATCCCCAGACGTTCGGCCCACAGCGTCGCCAGCGCCTGCTCGGTCCTGGTCGACGGCGGCTGCGAAGCCAGCGACGATGCGACCCGGAACTCACCGGCGAGCAGCTGCGCGCGGGCCACCTTGCCGTTCGCGGTCAGCGGCAGCGCCGCGACCACGGTGTAGGCCGACGGCCACATGTAGTACGGCAGCATCGCCTTCAGGTGCTGGTGCACGCGATCGATCACCGCGTCGGCGTCGTCAT
>NZ_JBHTIF010000032.1:0-547 GCF_042677005.1 Lysobacter brunescens
ATGACGACGCCGACGCGGTGATCGATCGCGTGCACCAGCACCTGAAGGCGATGCTGCCGTACTACATGTGGCCGTCGGCCTACACCGTGGTCGCGGCACTGCCGCTGACCGCGAACGGCAAGGTAGCCCGCGCGCAGCTGCTCGCCGGGGAGTTCCGGGTCGCATCGTCGCTGGCTTCGCAGCCGCCGTCGACCAGGACCGAGCAGGCGCTGGCGGCGCTGTGGGCCGAACGGCTGGGGATCGACCCGGCCTCGATCGGGCGCAACACCAGTTTCTTCGAGATCGGCGGCCACTCGCTGCTGGCGGTGCGCCTGCTCAGCGACATCCGCCGTGTCTTCGGCCGGCAGTTCGGCGTTCGCCAGGTCTTCGAGTCGCCGCTGCTGTCGGAGTTCGCGGAGCGGATCGAGGCGATGGCGCCGGCGGGCGATGACGCGATCGTGCGCGGGACCACGCCCACGGGCACGGCGCCGGCCTCGTTCGCGCAGAAGCAGCTGTGGTACATCGAACAGGTGGCGCCGACGCATGGCAGCTACAACATCTTCGATGC
>NZ_JBHTIF010000033.1:0-529 GCF_042677005.1 Lysobacter brunescens
TGCCGGACGTGGCTGCGAGCCTGCCGGCGCACCTGGGCGATGCCTTCGCGCGTATCGTGCGCAGCCATCCCGATCGGCCGGCGCTGGTCGAGGGCGGTCGCACGCTGTCCTACGCCGAACTGCACGAAGCGGTGGAGGCCGCCTGCCGCACGCTGGTCGAGGCCGGCATCGGTCCGGGCGATCACGTCGGCGTGCACCTGGCGTCCTCCGCGGACCTGGTGGTGGTCACGCTCGCGCTGTTCAGGCTCGGCGCGGTGTACGTGCCGCTGGATCCGGAGTATCCGCAGCAGCGCCTGCGGCACATGGTGGAAGACAGCGGCGCGGCGCTGGTGGTCGCGCATGCGGCGCAGTGCGAGCGGGCCGCCTCGCTGTGCGATCGGGTGCTGTACTGGGACGAACGCGGCGCGGCACCGGAGGTGGCGTTGCCGGCGTCGGTGCCGACGCATGCCAGCGTGGCGTATCTGTTCTACACGTCGGGTTCGACCGGCCAGCCCAAGGGGGTGATGGTCAGCCACGGCAACGTGCTGCA
>NZ_JBHTIF010000034.1:0-529 GCF_042677005.1 Lysobacter brunescens
TGCCGGACGTGGCTGCGAGCCTGCCGGCGCACCTGGGCGATGCCTTCGCGCGTATCGTGCGCAGCCATCCCGATCGGCCGGCGCTGGTCGAGGGCGGGCGCACGCTGTCCTACGCCGGACTGCACGAAGCGGTGGAGGCCGCCTGCCGCACGCTGGTCGCGGCCGGCATCGGCCCGGGCGACCACGTCGGCGTGCACTTGGCGTCCTCCGCGGACCTGGTGGTGGTCACGCTCGCGCTGTTCAGGCTCGGCGCGGTGTACGTGCCGCTGGATCCGGAGTACCCGCAGCAGCGCCTGCGGCACATGGTGGAAGACAGCGGCGCAGCGCTGGTGGTCGCGCATGCCGCGCAGCGCGAGCGGGCCGCTTCGCTGTGCGATCGGGTGCTGTACTGGGACGAACGCGGCGCGGCACCGGAGGTGGCGTTGCCGGCGACGGTGCCGACGCATGCCAGCGTGGCGTATCTGTTCTACACGTCGGGTTCGACCGGCCAGCCCAAGGGGGTGATGGTCAGCCACGGCAACGTGCTGCA
>NZ_JBHTIF010000035.1:0-526 GCF_042677005.1 Lysobacter brunescens
TGCAGCGCTGGTACCGCACCGGCGACTGGGTGCAGCAGCGCCACGATGGCGAACTGCGCTACCTCGGCCGCATCGACCACCAGGTCAAGCTGCGCGGACATCGCATCGAACTGGGCGAGATCGAGCAGTGCCTGCAGGCCATGCCCGAGATCGCCGACATCGTCGTCGATGTCCACGTGCCGACCGATGGCGGCGAGCCGCAGCTGGCCGCATACGCGGTGCTGGCACAGGGACAGGCAGCGCCCGAAGACGCAGTGTGGCGTGCGCAGCTGCATTCGCAGCTGCCGGCCTACATGCATCCGTCGACCCTGACGGTGCTGGAAGCGATGCCGTTGACGGCGAGCGGGAAGATCGACCGCAAGGCGCTGCCTGCGCCGCAGCAGTCGGGCCTGGCCGAGGAGGTCGCCGCGGAAGGCGAGGTGGAAGAAGCGCTGGCGCGGATCTGGTGCGAATTGCTGGGTCTGCCTTCGGTCGGCGCGACCGCGAACTTCTTCCAGCTCGGCGGGCACTCACTCCTGGCGACGCG
>NZ_JBHTIF010000036.1:0-517 GCF_042677005.1 Lysobacter brunescens
CCATTGATCACGTCGCAGATCTCGTACGTCACCACGTACGTGCCCGCAGGCGTGCCAGGCGCGACATTCACCGCGCCCGTCAGCGGATCCAGCGTCACGTTCGGGTTCGTCGTCGACACCTGCGACAGCAACACCGTCGACAGCGTCGCCGGCGCACCGTCCAGCGTGTCGTTCACCAGCACGTTCGCCACGCCAACGCCGCCGCTCGCACCGTTCACCGGGCCGCCCGTGTCGTCCACCGCGTCGATCACCGGTGCAGCCACCACGATCGTCGCCGTCGCCGTGTCGCAGTTCGTCGTCCCGTTCAGCACTTCGCAGATCGTGTACGTGTACGTGTACACGCCCGCCGTCGTGCCAGCCGCCACCGTGATCGTGCCGTCCGCATTCATCACGATGCTGCCCGACGCAGGCGTCGGCGCAGCACCCGGGGTCAGCGTCACGTTGCCGCCCACGCCCACCGTCACCGCACCGCCATTCAGCGTGTCGTTGCCCAGCACGCTCGGCAGGTTGCCGCCCG